>NZ_CP152412.1:5182490-6539154 GCF_038957035.1 Bradyrhizobium sp. B097 | reverse complement strand
AGCGAAATCGCAAAGGTCGCGCCGTAGACAATGGCCGTCGATCGGCGCGATCGGCTCGTTGCGATCGCGAGGGCGGTCGTTCCCAGCAGTGCGGCGACACACCAGACCTGCTGAGTGACCGCCGGGATCATGTCTGCACCTTCGGCGAGCCGGATCCGGCCTTCAATCGCACGCCGCGGCCGCCGCCGCTGCTGACGGCACCCTCGTTGATGACTTCGACGCCGGCGGTGCCGAGCGCGTCGATCAGTTTCACAAGCGAGTCGACATTGCCGCGAATGGTGCCCTCGCTCGCCTCCATGCGCTGGATGGTCGGCACCGAAAGTCCGGACAGCTCGGCGAGCTGTCTTTGGTCGATACCAAGCAAGGCTCTGGCAGCCCGTAGCTGCGCCGCGGTGATCATCGATCGAAGCCGTCGATTGAGAGTCGGGTCTGTTTGAATGTCATTTATGCACATCAAGTAGTGATGCGACAAGTCCAATAAATGATGTTTTGTACATCAATTCTGGCGTGACCCAATTCGGGCCCGCATCCGCGCCGACGACGATGCGCTGATGCGCGCTTTAGTTGGAGATCTTCCGGTAGATGTCTGCAGCGCGGCGCAGCAGGCGGCTCTTGCGCTTGCGCTCATGCACGCGCTGATGCTTGGCCTTGCGCTCGTCGGCGCGGCGCGCGAGGGCATCGGCACTTTCGAGCAACGCGCGACGGACCTCGTCATCGTTCAATTCGCCGAGCAGTTGTTGTCCCTTGCGCAGATGCTTGAGGACCGTCCGCCATGACGCGTATTCGTCGGGGGGCAATCCGCCTTCCGAGAACTCGATGGCGTAGCGCAGCCGCTTGCTGGCGAGACGGACGCGGTGGCGCTTGTTCTTGCCCATGCCTTGCAGCCCGCGGCTCTTCTGGCACAACTTGCCATGCCACCGCGCCAGCCGGCGCGCGTGAAAGACCGAGACCGGCACCGCGCGCCGTTGCGCGGCACGGCGGTTCTGCCGCGTGCTCCAGGGGCCGCTGCCGACCCAGTCCCACATGCCGTCGAACCATCGCCAGTAACGGTCGCCTTGCAAGGCTTCCTTGAGGGCTTCGAACGCATCGGTTCGCGCAGTCTGGAGCATGCGCTCTTCCGGCAGCCCTTTGCTGTTGTCGATCGCAACGTCGAGGTCGCGCGTTGCGCTGAGATAAGCGCTCAGCCATTTCAACTCGGATTTCAGCCGCGTCCATTCGGTGTCCGCCACCATCGGTCCGTAGAAGGCGATCGCCGCCTTCAGCCGCGTGAGTGCAATGCGGGTCTGGTGGAGCGCTGTGGGATCGCCGGAGCTCAGCGCCTCGTGATTGGTTGCGACTTCCTCGAGGCATTCGGACACGATCAGGCGAAACGCGGTCTCACAACGCATGGCTTCGCTGAGATGGCGCAGCCGCTTTGGGCGGACAACGCGCTCCCTGTCCGAACTTGCCGCTGACGTCATGACACTCTCGTGACCCGCCCGGGCCGCAATGCAAACCACGGCCCCCGGATCGAAGATTTCCCGTTTGATCGTTGTCGATCAAGGGTTTTCTGCTGGAGCGCAGTGCAGCGATAAGGCGACGCGATCAAAATGCCGCAATCAACCTGGTTGCGGAGGCTCAATCCAGCCAATTGGCAAGGCTCGTCGGGGAGCATCAAATCGGAAGATATTTCGTGCGCGAAATATCTTGATATTTCGCGTGCGAAATATATAACGGCGGCATGAGAGCGGAACACCGGCTGATCTTTCTTCTGACCGTGGCCTATCGGCGGCTGCAGCGCGCCATCGAGCAGGAGACGGCCGCGCACGACCTGACGTCGGCGCAGGCCGGCGTGCTGTTCTTCCTCGGGCGCAATGACGGCGCGCTGATCGGCGACGTCTCGCAGGCGGTCGACATCGTGCCGTCGGCAATGTCCGGGCTCGCCGACCGGATGGAGCGTGCGGGCCTCGTGAAGCGCCGGCGCGACGGTGAGGACGGGCGCAGCCAGCGGCTCCATCTGACCGCGGCGGGGCAGGAGCTCGGCAGGCGCGCCGCGGCGCGGACCAGGGTGATCAACAACCGCCTGATGGACGGATTTTCGGAAGCGGAGATCGACGTGGTGGCGCGCTGGCTGACCAGCCTGCAAGAGAAGTTTCCGAAGGACAAAGACGGCTAGAGCGTTTTCAAAGCGGAAGTGGGCACCGGTTCGCGTCAAGAGAACGCGTCAAACACGAAGCAAGCAACAGGAGTGAGACATGAGTGAAGTGGTCGTAGCGCTGGACGGTGGCGTTCTCACCGTGACAATGGCGCGTCCGGACAAGAAGAACGCGATCACCAACGCGATGTATGGCGCGATGGCCGACGCGCTCGAACGCGCGGAAAGCGATTCTGCAATCCGCGCCGTGCTGTTGCAGGGCGACGGCGACAGCTTTACCGCGGGCAATGACCTCGCTGATTTCGCGGCGGTGTCGCGCGGCGTGCAGGGCGAGCGTCACGTGACGCGCTTCCTTGCCGGCCTTGCCAAGGCGACGCGGCCGCTGGTTGCCGCGGTGCAGGGCAATGCGGTCGGCATCGGCACCACCATGCTGCTGCATTGCGACCTCGTCTACCTCGCGCCGACTGCGCGGCTGATCACGCCGTTCGTCAATCTGGCGCTGGTGCCGGAGGCGGCGTCGACCTATCTGCTGCCGCAGCGCATTGGCTATGCGCGGGCCTATGCGATGTTCGCGCTCGGCGAGCCGGTCGAGGCGGAGACCGCGGTCTCCATCGGCCTTGCCAATGCCGTGGTGCCGCTTGCGGATCTCCGCGCCAAGGCGCGCGCGGCGGCGGACGCGCTGGCGAAGCGGCCGTTCGGCTCGCTCCAGCACACCAAGGCGCTGATGCGCGATCCCGCTGGGATCAGTGCGCAAATGGCGCGCGAGGGCGAAATCTTCCAGCAGCGACTGATGAGCGCGGAAGCGCGCGAGGCCTTTGCCGCCTTTGCCGAGCGGCGGCAGCCCGATTTCTCCAAGATCGCCGGTTAGGCTTGAGGCTAGGGGCCGCCACGCGCGGGCGGCCCCATCGCTTTGGGGTTGACGGCTTCGCCGGCATCGAACATCTCGTGTCAGGGCATGGCGCAACCGGCGAGGCGAGGCATGAGCGACAGTCACACGCTGCGTGGCGATGGAATCGCCGCAACCATCCTGGCGCAAGGCGCCGAATTGTCGTCGCTCAGCAATGCCGAAGGGATGGAACTGCTGTGGCAGGCCGGCCCGCAATGGCCGCGCCATGCGCCAATCCTGTTCCCGATCGTCGGCCGGTTGAGGAACGACACGCTGCGCCACCATGGCAAAACCTATCCGATGACGCAGCACGGCTTTGCGCGGGACCGCCGCTTTGCCTGGCTGGAGCGGGGGCCGCGATCATGCAAGCTCGCGCTCACCGACGATGCGGAGACTCGTACGCGCTACCCCTTCGCGTTCAGGCTCGAGGTCACCTATGCGGTCGATGGCACCGATCTCGATGTCGCCTTCGACGTCATCAACACCGGCGACGAGATGCTACCGGCCTCGCTCGGCGGTCATCCCGCCTTCAACTGGCCGCTGGTGCCGGGGCTGCCGAAGGAGGCTTACACGCTGACCTTCGGCAAGACTGAACCGGCGCCGATCCGGCGGCTGAAGGATGGATTGATGCGGCCGCAGCCTGAACCCAATCCGGTCAAGGGCAGAACGGTTGCGCTGTCGGAGGAGCTGTTCGATGACGACGCGATGGTCTTCGATCAGGTCGCGAGTACATCGGTCCGCTTCACGGCGACACTAGGCCCGGCAGCAGCCACGCAAGGCCGGGCGATCGAAATGTCCTGGCGCGGCTTCCGCGAACTCGGCATCTGGTCGAAGCCTGGCGGCGCGCCGTTCCTCTGCATCGAGCCATGGCACGGATTTGCCAGCCCCGCGGAGTTCGATGGCGAGTTCGCCGACAAGCCGGGCCTGATGCACATCGCGCCGGGCGCACGTCAGTCGCTGGGCTATCGCATTCGCGTGAGCTGATCGAGGATCAGGTCACTGCGCGCGGCTGCCGAGCGCACCCGTGAGCGCACCCACCGATGGCGGATTTTCATGCGCCCAGGCCTCATGTGCGGCCAGATCGCGGTAGTGCTCGGCCATGCGCAGCAGCCGCTCGCGGATGCTGGTATCTTCCTCGCCCTTGGCCTGATCAGCCAGCTGCGCGGCACGTTCGAGAAGCGTTTTCGGATCGATCACGACAGGCTCCAAATCCGGTTTCGCCAAACGGACAACTGTCATAGCCAAGCACAGTTCCTGCCACGCTTTGATGACGGCGCGGAACCGAAGCGCCGCAACTCGATCGTCCGATGTGTCGACGCCAGTCCGGAACCTAGTTGAACGCCATGCCGCCACTCATCGCGATGGTCTGCCCGGTCATGTAGGGATTGTTGACCAGCAGCATCACCGCCTGTGCGACTTCCTCGGCGGTGCCGAAGCGGCCGATCGGGATCCGGCTGACGAGGCCGCTCTGTCCCTTCATCATGTCGGTCTCGATCAGCGACGGCGCGACGGCGTTGACGGTGATGCCCTCCTTGACGAGGCGCGCGGCATAGCCCCGGGTCAGTCCCTCCATCGCCGCCTTCGATGCGTTGTAGTGCGGCCCGATCGCGCCGCCGCCGCGTGCAGCGCCGGAGGAGATGTTGACGATGCGGCCCCATTTTCGGGTGCGCATCATCGGCAGCACCGCTTGCGTGCAGAGAAACGCCGATTTGAGGTTGACCGTGATGGTGCGGTCGAAATCCTCTTCGGTGAGGTCGTCGACACCCCTGACGATCGCGATCCCGGCATTGTTGACGAGGATGTCGATCGGACCGAGCTCGGATTTGGCGCGTTCGACCAGGCTGGTGACGTCGGCGGCTTCCGAGACGTCGGCGCCGACAGCGACGGCGCGGCCGCCGGCGGCGGTGATGCCCTTTGCCAGCGTCTCCGCTTCAGCCGAGCGCTCGCGATAATTGACGGCGACGGCAGCGCCGGCTTCCGCCAGCATCTTGACGATGGCCGCGCCAATGCCGCGAGATCCGCCGGTCACCAGCGCCACATGTCGGTGCAGGCTGTTTGTCGTCATCGGCCGTCCTCCTTTGCGAGAGCAGAGAGGTTCGCAAAGCGGGAGCCGGGGTGCAATGCAACCCTGCTCAAATCTGCGTTGCCGCGGCCGCCATTGCAGCAAAAAACCGGCATCTGGAGCCGGAATCGGCCTTGCGTCCGGCGCGGGCCGGCGGCAATGGTTGGGGCATCATTCCGTCCAGCCCACCCACGAGAGTTCGATGAGCAAACTGATTGTCCGCGCCGGCGAGTTCACCTTTGACGCCCGTTTCGAGGAGCAGCTCGCGCCGAAGACGGTCGCCGCCTTCCGCAAGGCGATGCCGTTCGAGAGCCAGGCGATCCATGTGCGCTGGAGCGGCGAGGGCGTCTGGATGCCGCTCGGCGATCTCGATTTCGGCGTCTCCTACGAGAACCACACCAGCTATCCGGCGCCGGGCCAGATCATCCTTTACCCGGGCGGCATCAGCGAGACCGAAATCCTGCTCGCCTATGGCGGCGTGCACTTCGCCAGCAAGATGGGTCAGCTCGCCGGCAATCATTTCATCACGCTGACCTCGGGGCTGGAGAACCTCACCGCGTTCGGTAAGACCGTGTTGTGGAAGGGCGCGCAGAACATCCGCTTCGAGGAAATCTGATGTGACCGAGGCCCGCTATCCGCGCGATCTCCGCGGCTACGGCCGCACGCCGCCCGATCCGAAATGGCCCGACGCCGCACGCGTCGCCGTGCAGTTCGTGGTCAATTTCGAGGAGGGCGGCGAGAACAACATCCTGCACGGCGATCGTGCCTCGGAAGCGTTCCTGTCCGATGTGCTGGGTGCGCAGCCCTGGGTCGGCCAGCGTCACGCCAATATCGAAACCATGTTCGAATATGGCTCGCGCGCCGGCTTCTGGCGGCTGTGGCGGATGTTCACCGAGCGCAAGCTGCCAGCCACGGTGTTCGGCGTCGCGATGGCGCTGAAGCGCAATCCGGATGTGGTCGCGGCGATGCAGGAGGCGGGCTGGGATATCGCAAGCCACAGCCTGCGCTGGGTCGAGCACAAGGACATGTCGGAGGACGAGGAGCGCGCGGAGATCGCTCGCGCCATCGCCGTGCATACCGAGGCGACCGGCGCGCGGCCGCTCGGCTGGTACACCGGCCGTTCCTCGATCAACACGCTGCGGCTCCTGATGCAGGCGGGCGGCCTGCGCTATCTCTGCGATTCCTATGCCGACGATCTGCCGTACTGGATCAAGGCAGCCGGCACCGAGCCGCATCTCGTGATCCCCTACGCGCTCGATGCCAACGACATGCGCTTCATCAACCCGCAGGGTTTTGGCGGTGGCGATGAGTTCTACGCCTATCTGAAGGACAGCTTCGACGTGCTCTACGCCGAGGGCGCGACGTCACCCAAGATGATGTCGGTCGGCCTGCATTGCCGCGTCGTCGGCCGTCCCGGCCGCGCCGCCGCGCTGATGCGCTTCCTCGACTACATCCAGAAGCACGAACGGGTCTGGGTGCCGACCCGGCTTCAGATCGCCGAGCACTGGCACGCCAATCTGAAGCATCTCGCCGCGCAGGCGTTCGAGATCGGGTAGAGCAAGATGAAGTCAGGTTGAGCTGGCGACCGCAAGGACACTGCGCTCCCTCTCCCGCTTGCGGGGGAGGGCTGGGGTGGGGGTATTGCCGCGAATCCCATCGCAGAGAGAGCCCCCACCCGCCGCGCTACGGACGACGCTTCGCGTCGCTCGTCGCGCGTCGGCCTCCCCCGCAAGCGGGAGAGGCGAAACGAGTCTGCGGCTCGGCTGATTCAATCAAAATTCATCCTGGGCAAGCGCGCGTCAGTGCCCGGCCATGTGGCGGCCGATCTCGGTGAGGTCGGCCTCGCTGGCGCGGGCCTCATGGACGAACGCGCCGTGGAACATCACGACCAGCCGATCTGACAGCTCCAGCAGCTCATCGAGGTCCTCGCTGACCAGCAGCACCGCCGCGCCGCGGTTGCGGGCGGCCATGATCTCGGCGTGGATCTGCGCCACCGCGGCAAAGTCGAGCCCGAAGCACGGATTGGCGGCGATCAGCACCTCGACGTCGCCCGAGAGCTCGCGCGCCAGCACCGCGCGCTGCACATTGCCGCCCGACAGTGCCGCGATCGGCGTATCCGGCGTGCGGGTCTTGATCTTGTAGCGATTGATCTTGCGCTCGGCGTCCTCGCGGAACGCCGAGCGGTTCAGCCACCAGCCGCCGCGCGCGAACGGGGCGCGATCGAACTCGCGGAACGCGATGTTGTCGGCGACACTCATGCCGCCGACGCAGGCGTTCTTCAGCGGCTCCTCCGGCAGCAGCGACATCTTGTGGCGGCGCATCTCCTCGCGGCTTGCCGCATAGGCCTCGCCCTGGACGCGGATCGCGCCGCCCTCGGCTTCGCGCTGGCCGGCCAGCACCTCGACCAGCTGGCGTTGGCCGTTGCCGGAGACGCCGGCGATGCCGACGATCTCGCCGCTCTTCACCGTCAGCGACACGCCGTGCACGGCAATCGCCCCGGCGTCGTCGAGCGCGGTGAGCTTGTCGAGCTCGAGCCGGGGCGCGCCGGTCTCGCCGGTGCGCGGCGGCTGCACCGTCAGCTGCTCGGCGCCGATCATGGTGCGGGCCATCTCGTCCGGCGTGAGATCGGCGACCCGGCCGGTGCCGGCGAGCTTGCCGCGGCGCAGGATCGTCACGTCATCGGCAAACGCCATCACCTCGCGGAACTTGTGCGTGATCATCAGGATGGTCAGTTCACCCGCGACCACCATCGCGCGCAGCATGCCGAGCACCTCGTCGGCTTCGCCCGGAGTCAGCACCGAGGTCGGCTCGTCCAGGATCAGGAAGCGGCGCTTCAGATAGAGCTGCTTGAGGATCTCGCATTTCTGCCGTTCGCCGGCGGAGATGTCGGAGACCTTTGCATCGAGCGGCACCTTGAACGGCATCCGCGCCAGGAACGCCTCGAGCTCTTTCTTCTCCTTGCGCCAGTCGACCATGGCAGGCACATCGTCGCGCGCCAGCACCAGGTTCTCGGCAACCGTCATCGCCGGCACCAGCGTAAAATGCTGGTAGACCATGCCGAGCCCGAGCGCATGCGCGTTCTTGGGATTGGCGATGGTCTGCTGGCGGCCGCCGACCAGGATGTCCCCTTCGGTGGCGTGGTAATAGCCCATGATGCATTTCACGAGCGTGCTCTTGCCCGCGCCGTTCTCGCCGAGCAAGGCGTGGAACGAGCCGGGACGCACCTTGAGCTCGACATTGTCGAGCGCTGTGAAGTCGCCGAACCGCATCGTCATTGCGATGGCGTCGACGCCGAACGCGCCTGATGGGGCGGGCGGTTCGCCGATGATCACGACAGCGCTCCGATCAGGTCGGCGGATTTCGCCACCGCGCCGAACACGCCGCCCTGCATCTTGATCATCTTCAGCGCGTGGTCGTGGTTGCTCCTGTCGGTCGCGCCGCAGCAATCCTCGACCAGCACGCATTCGAAGCCGCGGTCATTGGCCTCGCGCATCGTGGTGTGGACGCAGACGTCGGTGGTGATGCCGGTCAGCACGATGTTCTCGATGCCGCGCAGCCGCAGCATCAGCTCGAGGTCGGTGGCGCAGAACGAGCCCTTGCCGGGCTTGTCGATGATCGGTTCGCCCGGCAGCGGCGCGAGATCGGGGATGATGTCCCAGCCGGGCTCGCCGCGCACCAGGATGCGGCCGCACGGGCCGGGATCGCCGATGCCGGCGCCGATCTGGCGCGAGCGCCAGCGCTTGTTGGCGGGCAGGTCGGCCAAATCAGGGCGGTGGCCTTCGCGGGTGTGGATGATGTGAAAACCCTGCGCGCGCATCACCGCGAGCAGCTTCTTGATCGGCTCGATCGGCGCCCGCGTCAGCGACAGATCGTAGCCAATCTTGTCGACATAGCCGCCGACGCCGCAGAAATCGGTCTGCATGTCGATGATGATGAGCGCGGTATTCTGCGGTCGCAGGTCGCCATTGTAGGGCCAGGCGTAGGGCTCGGATTTGATGAAGCGCTCGGGCATGGAATGATCTCGCTCGTCTATCGGGTGATGGACAATTCGGCGGGCGCGCCGGTCAGCGTGCGCTTCGGCGAGCAGGTGATGATCATGATCGCCAGGGTTAAGATGTACGGCGCGGCGTTGAACAAATGATAGCCGGAGGTGATGCCGACCGATTGCAGCGCAGGCCCGAGCGCCGCGGCGCCGCCGAACGCGAGCGAGGCCCACAGGCACAGCATCGGGTCCCAGCGCGCGAAGATCACCAGCGCGACCGCGGTGATGCCTTGTCCCGAGGAGAGCCCTTCGTTCCAGCTGCCGGGATAGAACAGTGACAGGAACGAGCCGCCGATGCCGGCGAGGAAGCCGCCGACCATGGTGGCGCGCAACCGGATCAGCAGCACGGAATGGCCCATCGCGCGGGCCGCGTCCGCGCTTTCGCCGGCGGTGCGGATCAACAGGCCCCAGCGCGTGGTTCTGAAAGCCCAGTACAGCAGCGGCGCAATGGCAACGCCGATCAAGAACAGCACGTTGATGCGCAGCGCCGCGCGCACCTGCGGCACGTCGCTCCACCAGCCGAAATCGATCGCCGGCAGCCTTGCCGCCGTCGGCTCGATCAGCGGCTTGCCGAGGAAGAAGGCGAGGCCAGTGCCGAGCAGCATCAGCGCGATGCCGACCGCGATGTCGTTGACCCGCGGCAGCGAGCAGATACCGGCATGCAGCGCGCCGAACAAGGCGCCGGTGATCCCCGCCGCGAGCACGCCAAGCCATGGCGAGCCGGAGAGATAGGAGATGCCGTAGGCGCTCATCGCGCCCATCACCAGCGTGCCTTCGAGGCCGAGATTGATGCGGCCACTTCGTTCGGTGATGCATTCGCCGAGGCTGACGAACAGGAACGGCGTGGAGACGCGGATGGCGCCGCCGAACACGGCGAGCGGGACGGTCCAGAGCCCGAGCGAGCTATCTGCCATGTCAGGACTTTCCCTTCAGGAAGCCGATCCGCCCGTAGAGCGCATCGCTTGCCAGCACGAACACGAAGATGATGCCTTGCAAGACCAGCACCGAGGCGTCAGGCAGGCCGAGCCGCCGCTGCAACAGGCCGCCGGAGGCCGAGATGCCGCCGAGCAGGATCGCGACCGGAATGATCGCGAGCGGGTTCTGCCGCGCCAGGAATGCGACCAGGATGCCGGTGAAGCCGTAGCCCGCGGCGAGGTTGGCATTGGTGCGGCCCTGCACAGCCGCGACCTCGATCATGCCGGCTAGCCCGGCGCTGCTGCCGGCGAGGAAGCAGACGGTCAGGATCAGCTTGCCGACGCCAAGCCCCACGATTTTGGCGGCGCGGATGTTGCCGCCGGCAACGCGCGCGGCGAAGCCGAAAGTGGTGTGATAGATCAGGATGTAGGCGGCAACGGCCGCGACGAGGCCGAACACCAGGCCCCAATGCACATCGGTGCCGGGAATGCTGCCGATCATGTTGGCGGCGCCGATCTCGCGCGTCGACGGCTTGTTGAGGCTCGCCGGATCGCGCATCGGCCCCTCGACCAGATGGTTGAGGATCGCAAGCGCGATATAGACCAGCAGCAGGCTCGAGATCGTCTCGTTGACCCCGCGATATTGCCGGAGGCCGCCGGACAGCGTGATCCAGAGACCGCCGCCGATCATGCCCGCGATCACCATCGCGGTCTGCACGACGATTGGTGCTGCGCCCTGCAACGCCAGCGCCGCTGACGTCGCCGACAGCGCGCCGATCAGAAGCGCGCCTTCGCCGCCGATGATCACCATGCCGAGCTGCGCCGGCAGCGCCGTGCACAGCGCGGTCAGGATCAGCGGTGCTGCGCGGGTCAGCGTGTTCTGCCAGGAGAACCAGGTGCCGAAGGCGCCGTAATACATGTAGAAATAGAGGTCGAGCGGGTTCTTGCCGTAAAGCGCGATGAACCCGCCGAACACCGCGAGCGCGCCGACCAGCGCCGCGCCCGGGATCAGGATGTATTCGATGCTCGTGCCGTAGCGCTGGAGGAAGCCGGGATCGGCGGCCGGAGCGACGCCGCCGGCCGCTTCCACCGATTCCGCCGCCTCGGTCGTCACGCGGTGGCTCCGATCACGCCCTCGACCAGATAGTCCATCTTTTCGAGCTCGGGATCCTGCTGGCCGCGGTCGGTGCCGGAAGCGATCACCGTCTTGCCCTTGTTGTCCACCAGCGGGCCCTTGAAGATCGCGTACTCGCCGGACATGAACTTGGCCTTGACGTCGTCGGCATGCTTGCGGGCTTCCGCAGAGACCATCTCGCCATAGGGCGAGACCTTGACAATCTCTTCCTTCAGGCCGCCGCGGTAGAAGTTCGGGATCGCTTCGCCCGCGGTGATCATCTTGACGAACTTCGGATAGAGCGCTTCCCAGTTCCACTCGGCGCCGGTGAGATAGGCCTTCGGCGCCAGCGGCGACTGATTGACGTGATAGCCGCATACCATCGCGCCACGGCGCGCGGCGTTCTCGACCATCGTCTTCGGTCCGTCGACATGGCAGGTCAGCACATCGACGTCCTGGTCGATCAGGCTGTTGGTCGCCTCGGCTTCCTTGACCGGCATCGACCAGTCGCCGGTGAAGATCACCTGCGTCGTCGCCTTCGGATTGGCGAGCCGGGCGCCGAGCGTGAACGCGTTGATGTTGCGCAGCACCTGCGGGATCGGCTTGGCCGCGACGAAGCCGAGCTTGCCGCTCTTGGTCGAATAGCCGGCGACGATGCCGGAGATATATTGCGCCTCGTCGATGTAGCCGAAATAGCTGCCGGCGTTCTTCGGGTCCTTGTCGGACCACAGGCCGCCGCAATGCTCGAAATGCATCTTCGGAAACTTGCCCGCCATCTTGACGACGTGTGGGTTGTAGTAGCCGAACGAGGTCGGAAACAGCAGCGTGGCGCCATCGAGATTGATCATGGACTCGATGGTCTTCTCGACCGCGTCGGTCTCCGGCACCTTCTCTTCCTCGACCACCTTGATGCCGGGAAGCTTCTTCAGCGCCGCCGCGCCCTGGGCGTGGGCCTGGTTGTAGCCATAGTCGTCGCGCGACCCGACATAGATGAAGCCGACCGTGGTTTCCGCTGCCGCCGCGCCGCGAACGCCGAGCGTGCTGCCGAGCGCCAATGCCGCGCTTCCCTGCAATAAATGCCTTCTTGAAATCCTGCCAAAATCCATCGCCTGCTCCCTCCGGCGGGGCCGACCCGCCTGTCCTTGTCGCAGCCGCCGTAACAGCGGCGCGTGACGGAGTGTCGCAAGCTTCGTGCCAGAGCACATTTGGCGGTCATGGTTCTGTAAGTGACTGAATATGAATGTGAATAGTAATCAACATGGGCGGCCTTCGGAATCGGCAGATTCCGGATTGCCTATTTGGTGAGCGATCGATCGTCGTTGTATGCAATGCCGTTAAGCAGTCGCTAACCCCTGGACGGCCGATGCGAGCCCCGGCGGGGGCGGGCCATTTGCCGGCTGGTGAATCGGACCGGGCCTGCTACGAGTGAAGCGGGCCCAGGCGCCGGGCTGGACCGATGGGAAACAGCATGAGCGAGAAGAAATCGTCCTCGAATCCATCTTCCCTTGGCGACGAGATCGTGGCGCGGATCGATCAGCTCGCGGCGATCTCGGAGACGCCCGAGCATCTGGCGCGCGTCTTCCTCACCGACGAGCATCGCAGGGCGGCCGATCTCATCCTGTCCTGGATGCGCGAGGCCGGCATGAGCGCGCACCTCGATGCGATCGGCAATGTCTGCGGCCGCTACGAGGGCGAGCGGCCGGGCCTGCCGGCCCTGATGCTCGGCTCGCATTACGACACCGTGCGCGATGCCGGCAGATGGGACGGTCCGCTCGGCGTCATCACCGCGATCGCCTGTGTCGCCGATCTGAACCGGCGCGGTAAGCGGTTGCCGTTCGCGATCGAGATCGTGGGCTTTGCCGACGAGGAGGGCGTGCGCTTTGCGTCGACCCTGCTCGGCAGCCGCGCGGTGGCCGGCACGTTCGACGAGAGCGTGCTCAACACCCGCGATCGCGCCGGCACGTCGATGCGCGATGCGCTGGTCGCCTTCGGGCTCGATCCCGATCATATCGGCAAGGCGGCGCGCGCCCGCCGCGAGCTGCTCGGCTATGTCGAGCTGCACATCGAGCAGGGCCCCGTGCTGGAACAGAAGGCGCTGCCGGTCGGCGTCGTCACCGCGATTTCAGGCGCGACCCGGCTTGCCGCCAATCTCACCGGCGTCGCCGGCCATGCCGGCACGGTGCCAATGCCGCTGCGGCGCGATGCGCTGACCGGCGCCGCCGAATGCATCGTTGCGATCGAGCAATTCTGCAGGAGCGATGAAGCCGGCCTCGTCGGCACCGTCGGCTACATCAGCGCCATGCCGGGTGCCACCAACGTAATCCCAGGCAAGGTGTCGTTCACGATGGACATCCGCTCGCAGAGCGACATGCATCGCAAGCGCGCCGTCGCCGACATCGTGCGGCAGATCGAGGCGATCGCAAAGCGCCGCGAGCTGGCCTTGCAGATCGACGTCACCCACGAGAACCGCAGCGTGCCCTGCGCGCCATGGCTGAAAGCGCAGATCGCCGAGGCGGTCGCAGCCGAGGGCCATGCCGTATTCGACCTGCCGAGCGGGGCCGGCCATGACGGCATGGCGATGGTCGACGTCGCTGACATCGGCATGATCTTCGTGCGCTGCCGCGGCGGGATCAGCCACAATCCGGCCGAGCATGTTGAGCTCGCCGACGCCGACACCGGCGCGCGGGTGCTGCTGCGCTTCGTCGAGAGTTTTCGTCCGCACGTTGCAGTGCATATCTGAAGCTGCCGCGCTTCGGGCGGCCGACGGTCCGTTTTCCGCCGTGCCGAATTTGGACAGAATTGCCACTGGACCGCTCCCAGTTGAGGCTATTGCACGCCACCCGTGAAGCGTTAGACTTACCCATCGGGGGGAAGGACATGCGCTCGTCCGTCGTCGAGGACGTTCAGTTCCCAAAACAACCGGCGCTGCAGCTGATCTATGACACTGCACCGATCGGTCTTGCCTACCTCTCTCCCGATTGCCGTTACCTTCAGATCAATCAGCGCCTCACCGAAATCTGCGGCATCTCGGTCGAGGGCCATCTCGGACGAACGGTGCATGATTGCGTGCCCGGACTCGCCACGGCGGTCGAAGGCATCGTTCGCTCGATCATGGAGACCGGAGAGCCTGTCACCGGCGTGGAGGTTTACGGCCAGCGCCCGGGCCACAATGACGAGCGATGCTGGATCACGCATTGGCACCCGCAGCGCGAGCCGAACGGGAGCATCGTCGGCGTCAACGTTGCCGCCGAAGAGATCACCGATCGCAAGCGCAGCGAACGCGAGATCCGCGCCGCGCGCGATGCGGCCGAGAAGGCCTTGCATCATCTGCAGGAGACCCAGGCGTCGCTGATCGAGGCGGAGAAGCTTGCGGCGCTGGGCCGGCTGGTGGCCGGCGTCGCACATGAGATCAACAGTCCGGTCGGCACCAGCCTCACGGTCGCCTCGGTGCTGGAGCAGAAATGCGCCGACTTCGCCGCCGAGGCGGCGCGCGGCAAGCTGAAGCGCTCGAGCCTCAGCGATTTCATCGAGGTCGTCGAGAGTGCCTCGTCGCTGCTGGTCGGCAACCTCAAGCGCGCAGCCGATCTGGTGCAATCATTCAAGCAGGTCGCCGTCGATCGCAGCTATTTCGACCGCAGCCAGTTCGATCTCGGCGAGGTGACCGAGCAGGTGCTCTCGAACCTGCGTCCGGCGTTGCCGAAGAACAATCTGGCGCTCGAGGTCGATTGCCCGTCCGGTCTTGCGATGAACAGCTATCCCGGTCCCTACGGCCAGGCGCTGACCAATCTCTTCGTCAATTCGGTCGCGCATGCGTTTCCGGACGGCAAGGGCGGCACCATCACGATCCGGCTGCGCGCCTCGGGCGCGGACCAGGTGGAAATCCTGTTCGCCGACGATGGCTGCGGGATGAGCCGCGACGTGCTGCGGCAGGCCTTTGATCCATTTTTCACCACGCGCCGCGACATCGGCCGTATCGGGCTCGGCCTTCACATCGTTCACAACATCGTCACGAACCGGCTGGGCGGAGAGCTCCATCTGGACAGTGCCCCGGGCATCGGGACCAACGTGCGGATCACGCTGCCGCGCCTGGCGCCGCAGCGCGGAACCGATAGTTGATTGCCAAGATTGTCGTCCCTGCGAAAGCAGGGACCCATAACCACGAATGCCGATTGTAGCTGACGCCGGAACGACGAATTCCGCTCACAACATCCGCCGCGGAGTATGGGTCCCTGCTTTCGCAGGGACGACACGGAGTTTGTGGCGTGCGATCTCGGCAAGGTGGCCGCGAGGCTATTTTTAGCCGCTGGAGAAGAAAACTCTCCTCGCCCCCACTCGAACGAAACGTCCTTCCAGGTCGGCGCCGCAAAAGGCATTCCACGACCCTTGCTTCCGCCCCCGTCATCGCGACATTGTCAGGGTATTCCAGATGGTCAAGACGATGAGCCAATCCGCATTCGATCCCTTCGGCGAGCCGGTCCCCGCGGTCGATTCTTCGGCCGCGAGCGAAGGCGTGTCGAAATGGCTGAAGACCGCGGGCACCAGCGTGTTCTGGGTGCTGGTGGTCGGCATCGTGCTGGCGCGCGCGGTCTATTTCGAGCCCGGCGTGTTCAGCTTCGAGCATGCCGTTGCGTGGGCGCAGGGTCTGTTCGCCGCGCTTTAACCGACGGCGTGCGCGGCACCGTCTTCGCGCCCTTTGTCTCCCGAATGATCCCCTCGAACGCGACCGCTGCCGGCACGTCGAGCCGGCCGGGCGACTTCAATTGCCACAGCGTGCGCTCGATATGGACGCCCTTGATCGGGATCACCTTGAGTTTCCCCAGCTTCACCTGATCGTCGATCGTCGCGACCGACACGATGGCGACGCCGACACCGGCCGCCACCGCCTGCTTGATCGCCTCGGTGCTGCCGATCTCGAGCGTGCGCTGCGGCTCGACGCGGTGGGCGGCGAGTGCCTGTGCAACCACCTCGCGCGTGCCTGAGCCGGGCTCGCGCACGATCAGGATCTCGTCGTTGAGCAGGCGGACGTCGATCGCGCCCGCGGCGGCTGCGAAGCGATGATCCGGAGCCGCGATCAGCACCATCACGTCGGTACGCCAGGCTGCGCTGATCAAATTCTCGTCCTCGACTGGCCCCTCGACCAGCGCGATTTCGATCTCGTGCCCCAGCATCAGCGCGGCGATATCAGAGGTGTTGGCGCTCACCACATGCAGGTCGATGCCGGGAAAGGCGCGGTGAAACACGCCGAGATATTCCGGGATCATGTAGGTCGCGATCGTCGTGCTGGCGCCGATGCGCAGCGAGCCGCTGTCGAGGTTGCGCAATGACTGCAACTCGTCCTCGGCGGCGCGCTCGGCCGCGAACAGCGTCTCGGCATGGCGAGCCAGCGCCGCGCCCTCCCGGGTCGGCCGCACCCCCTTCGGCGTGCGGTCGAGCAGCCGGCAGCCGACCTGCAGCTCGAAATCCCGCACGCCCTTGGAGATCGCGGGCTGGCTGATGTGCAGGAGGTCGGCGGCGCGCGAGAAACTTCCGGTTCTCGCCACGGCCGCGAACAGGCGGAGCAGATGCAGGTTAAGGGACATAACTTCTCTCTATCGGGGCAGTCCGAAAAGATATTAGCCAAGCGCGGCGCCCTGGCGCATAAAATCTTCTCCGAAAAGAGGATGTCGTGCCGCAACAAGAGCAAGATCAGGGGCAGAAGCAGGGCGCGCTGAAGCGCATTTTCCTGCTCATTCCGGGCATTCTGCTCTGCGGGGTGGTCACGGTCATCTCGCTCGGTATCCAGGCCGCCGAAGAGCGGGTCTTCGACCACCCCTATATCGAGGCCCTGGTCGTCGCGATCCTGCTCGGCATGGCGGTCCGTACCGCCTGGGAGCCGCCGGAGCGCTGGCGCTCGGGCATTGCCTTCAGCGCCAAGCAGCTGCTCGAGGTTGCGGTGATGCTGCTGGGCGCGTCCATCAGCTTCGCCGCCATCGTGGCGTCGGGCGGGCTCCTGATCGGCGCGATCGCTGTCACCGTCGTGATCATGCTGGCGGTGACCTATGGTCTCAGCCGGATCCTCGGGCTCAAGACCAAACTCGCGATCCTGATCGCCTGCGGCAATTCGATCTGCGGCAACTCCGCGATTGCCGCGGTGGCGCCCGTGATCGAGGCCGATGGCGACGACATCGCCTCGTCGATCTCGTTCACCGCCATTCTCGGCGTGCTGATGGTGCTCGGCCTGCCGCTGCTGATCCCGCTCTTGAAGCTGACGGCGACGCAATACGGCATCCTCGCCGGCCTCACGGTCTATGCCGTGCCGCAGGTGCTGGCGGCGACCGTGCCGGCCGGCATTGTGAGCACCCAGATCGGCACGCTGGTGAAGCTGGTGCGGGTCCTGATGTTGGGCCCGATCGTGGTCGCCCTTTCGTTGTTGGTCGCGCGGCGGCGCAAGGCCGCCGGCACCGCCAAAGCAGGTGCCTCGATCAGCCCGTTCAAGCTGGTACCCTGGTTCATCATCGGCTTCCTGGTGCTGGCCGCGCTGCGCTCGTTCCAGCTCGTGCCTGACATCGCGATCGCGCCGGTGACCAGGACGGCGGCGATCCTCACCGTGGTGTCGATGGCAGCACTTGGGCTCGGCGTCGATGTTCGCGTGCTCTCGACCGTCGGCGGCCGCGTGACGGCAGCGGTCACGCTGTCGCTGATGCTGCTCCTGGGCTTGAGCATCGGCCTCGTGCACTTCTTCAACTAGAGCATGATGAGATTGGGTTGAGCCGGACCGGCATCGAAAGTTCACCTCTCCCCGATGGGAAGAGGTGAACCGAAAGCGCGGCAAGGCGAGTCAACCAAAACTCATACCGCTCTAGCGGCTACTCGGCGGCCTTCGCGGTCTTGCCGAACATCCGTGTCGGTGCGGGAAAACCGCAGGACGTGCCGTCGGTGATCTTGACCTGATCTTCCCAGGGCAGGCGGAAGCGGCCGGACACCATGTCCTGCATGAAGGTGTAGGGGCAATCCATCGCGCCGCCCTTCACCGCGACATAGCCGCGGTGCCAGAGCTGATAGATGTTGTTCTCGACGCCCCAGTTGATCCGCGCCTCGCGCACGAGGTCGGGCCGCACCTCGGCGGTGATGATCTCGTCGGCGCGCCCCGTGGTGCCGTGCGCGATGATGCTGCCGTCGAAATTGACGATCATGCCTTCGCCCATCGAGTCGAACGACCCGTCCGAGCCGCACATGCAGACATTGGCCGTCACCATCAGGTTCTGGAAGGCGTTGGCCTGGTTGGTGAAGCGCCAGCTGTCGCGGATCGGCGCAGTGTAGCCTGCGGTGCGGATCATGATCTCCGCGCCCTTGTAGGCACATTCGCGCGCCATCTCCGGGAACATGCCGTCATGGCAGATGATCAGTGCGATCTTCGCGCCTTTCGGTCCGTCGATCACGGGAATGCCGACATCGCCCGGCTCCCACGGCTCGACCGGAATCCAGGGATGGAATTTGCGGTAATAGAGCTTGATCTCGCCGTGATCGTCGATGATCAGCCCTGAATTGTAGGGGTTGCCGTGCGGGTTGAACTCCATGATGGAGAAGCAGCCCCAGATCTTGTTGTCGATGCAGGCCTGCTTGAAGGCCGCGACTTCGGGGCCGTCGAGCCGGCACATGATCTCCGGATTGGTATCCATCGAGAGACCGTGCAGCGAATATTCCGGGAATACGACCAGATCCATGGTGCCGAGATTGCGCCGTGCCTTGCCGACCATCCAGACGATGCGCTCGGTCTGCCGCGCCAGATCGGCCTTGGTCGCCACCACGGGCAGCTGCAGCTGCACCAGTCCGATCACGACGCCATTGGGTGACTTGTTGAGACCGCCAAGTCCATTCATGCCTGTCCTCCCGCCTGTTTGAATTGGGCTGTCATTTCGCGAACGATTGTCGTCGTTCGGTCCGGCTCCCGTCCGGCCCTTAGCTAGCAACGATCATGCCAGCAAGATCGAACGACCGGCAAATCAGGTGCCGGTGAGAACCGGGGACGATGGCGCGGAGAACGGCCGAGCGTGTCCCAACAGATTGAGATGCCGGACGTTTCGGGCGGTTGAGGGCACAAGCCGCATCATTGCGCAATGGCACGCGGTTTGCTTGATCAGGTGCAGGTCTTCTCGCATTCGGGGCGTGCGTCATGGCGAATTCAAGCGGGACAATCGCGGCGGAGCCGGCGCCGATCACGCTCGACTGGAGCAAGACCGCGCTCGTCATCATCGACATGCAGCGCGATTTCATGGAGCGAGGGGGCTTCGGCGAGACGCTCGGCAACGACGTCAGCCAGCTCGCCCGCGCGGTGCAACCGATCGCCGCCGTCCTCGCCGCGGTGCGCGATGCCGGGCTGCTCGTGGTCCATACCCGCGAGGGCCATCTGCCCGATCTCTCCGACGCGCCGCCAGCGAAGCTCGAGCGCGGTGCGCCGTCATTGCGGATCGGCGATCCCGGGCCGATGGGTCGGATCCTGATCCGCGGCGAAGCAGGGCACGACATCATCCCCGAGCTTTATCCGCTGGGCAGCGAGATCGTGATCGACAAACCCGGCAAGGGCGCGTTCTACGCCACCGAATTCGGTGACATCCTGCAGAAATACGGCATCGAGAATCTCTTGGTCTGCGGCGTCACCACCGAAGTCTGCGTCAACACCACGGTGCGCGAGGCCAACGACCGCGGCTATCGCTGCGTCGTGATATCAGACGGCTGCGCGTCGTATTTTCCGGAATTCCACGAGATGGGCCTGAAGATGATCAAGGCCCAGGGCGGCATCTTTGGTTGGGTTACCGATTCAGCCGCGGTACTGGAGGCGCTCGCTGCGTAGAGCGTGATGAGATCAGGACGCACACTCATCAACGCGCAGCCATAGCCGGATCGAAGCGCCTAGCCCTTCGCGGCGGGGACGGGCGGCACCGGCAGAATGATTTCGGAAGCAATCTTCCAGTCCTTCCCGACGCGAAGCCAATTGATGATCATGAGAAACGGCCTGGCTGTTCCATCCTGCCCAGCATAAGAGACCGTGATGTTCATCGGCACGTAGGACTCGGCGACGTCGCGCGTCAGGCCGACAACCCTGAGCTTCGAATAATCTGGCTCGAGCACGACCGGACCGGAGCTACCGATATCGTGCAGCTTTTGATCAATCGCCTCGTTACCCCAAAAACCGGCCCAATTCCCTTCGGACTGGATCGCGCTCTTGGCCACCAACAGGGTCGAGGGCGATTGCCAGAACATCCCATGCAGAGCCTTGAAATCGTGGTTGTTGGCCAATTCCATCAGCTTGCCGAACTTCGATTTTATCGCAATGAGGGTCGCAGCATCCAGCGGCTCTTTCCTGACGGCAGGAGTAGACGCGACAGCCTCGGCGGCAAGAGCTGAGGCAGCGATAGTGACAAGAAGTGTCTTGTACATGCAGGAATTTCCCTTCGAACGCCTGGCTCGCGTCATGACAATGCCCGTTGCGTTCTACGATTGGTATGAGTTGCGACTTCCATCGGCCGAAGGCGTTATCAGGACGCTTTAGCTTGCGCATTCGCGTAGCAAGGCTGTGATTTGCGCATCAAGATCTTGGGCGACGTTCTGCGGCTTTGCCTGGTTTTCGCCATCGCGGTCCGATGCGTTCTGCACTGCTCCGAGCGAGGTGCGGGCTCCCGCCGCGAACGCGCCGGGAGCGGTACCGTCACTTCACGAGCGTTGCCTTTTCGATCACCCCGGCAACTTGCTTCGCATGGACGACGAGCGAGGCATGGCTGCCGGCGACTTCCGTCGTCTGCGCCTTCATCCTGGCTGCGAACGACTTCTGGGCCTCGGGCGCGAGGACCTTGTCCTTGGTGCTGATGACGTAGAACGTCGGCTTGTCATGCCAGGCTGCAATGTCGACGGGGGCTTCGAACGCAACGTGGTTCAACGGAAGCTGCGTGTTGGCCAGGTGCGCAGCGATTTCCGGAGGAAGGTCGGCCGCCACGGCTGACGGAAACACCTTGGGATCGATGTACAAATTGCCCTTCGCATCGGGATGGATCGCGTTGCCGCCTTCGGTCGGCGGGCCGGCCTTTGCCAGCGACGCCAGGGATTCACCGACCTCTGGCGCGAAAGCGGAGACGTAGACGAGCGCCGAGACCTTCGGATCGTTACCGGCCTGCGTGATGACCACGCCACCCCAGGAATGGCCGACGAGGACGGTCTTGCCGTCCTGCTTCGCGAGCGCCTGCTTGGTGGCATCGACGTCAGCGGCAAGGGAGGTGAGCGGATTTTCGACGAGCGTGACGTTGTAGCCTTTCTTCGTGAGAATATCGGCAACGGGCTGCCAGCTCGTCTGGTCCACGAAAGCGCCGTGCACGAGTACGATGTTGTGGGCTGCTCCCTTGGGCAGCTCGGCGGAATGGACGGAGCCGACCAATGTCGTTCCGGCCAGAAGTAGGGCGGCGGCTGAGAGGAAGATATTTCGCATTGATTGTTCCTGTTGGCGTAACGGACGAGCACGGTCCGGAGGAATGGACAGGCGTTTCCAGCAAGGTCGCGGTTCTTCCATCTGCCATCGGCGAAATGGTTGCCGTACGTGCCGTCGGCCCGCCGCGACGTGACCTATTCCGCCGGTCTTTCGGACGATAGGGATCAATCGTCCGTATGTTGTGTCGGATCGTCCGCCGGTCTAATCTCGGCGGCATGGATATTCTCGCCCAGGTGCTCGATCGCGTTCGTCTCGGCGGGACGCTGCTCTTTCACTTCGAGCTCGGCCATCCCTGGAATCTGGAGTTGCCGGCGCGCCCCTACGCCCTGTTTCACTATCTCAGCCGCGGCTCGGCGACCCTTGCGCTCGGACAGGGACAGGAAATCCAGATGACGGAGGGCGATCTTGTCGTGATCACCCGCGGCGAGCCGCATGTGTTCTATTCGGATCGCCGAGCCAAGCCTTTGCAGATCATCGATATCGATCGATCTTCGCCGCGTCTTGGCGTCGTTCGTCACGGCGGCCGTGCCAAGCCGCTCTCGACCATGATCTGCGGCAATTTCACCGTCTCGCGGCCGCTGTTCGGCAGCGTGCTGGAGCTACTTCCGCCCGTGCTCCTGCTGAAGCCAACGGCGGACAGTGAGTGGCTTGAAGCGATCCTGCGTCGCATGGTCAGCGAGTCCGCGCTCGAGCGTCCTGGCCAACGCGTCGCGCTCTCACGACTGACGGAAGTGCTCTTTGTCGAGGTATTGCGAAACTGGATCAAGTCCCTCGGTCCCGGAGAAGGCGGGTGGCTCGGGGCGATATCGGACCCGCACATCGGGCCCGCACTCAAGCTGATCCACGAAAACCCGGAGCGGCCCTGGGCCCTGAGCGACCTCGGCCAGCGCGTGGGGCTCGGCCGCTCGGTATTTTCGGCGCGCTTTACCAAGCTCGTCGGCCAGTCCATGCATCGTTATGTGATCGAACGCCGGATGGCAGAGGCGGCGTTCCTGCTCGAAACCAGCGACGAGCCGATCGCACGAATTGCAAGCCGGGTCGGTTACGAGACCGCGGCGGCGTTTTCGAAACTGTTCCACCGGCATCACGGCCTATCGCCTGGCCGGTACCGAGCGGCTCGACGATCTGATGGCGGAGGAAGGCAAGGGGACGTTCAGGAAGCAGCAGTTGCCGGATGACCTTGGCCCAGATGTCCGCTCATGGCTCGGCTCGGACCTTCCGCGAAGTGCGCTCTTGGGCAGCTGGATGAGACATCATCCGCGCCTTTCTCGGCTTCCCATTTTATGGGTACACGACCTGGGCTGCGGCCGCGAATAAGGCGCGTTCCCTCCGTGCCAGATTGCTAGCGACCGCGCGTTGCGGCCGAGCAACACTTCTTGGAAAAGCGTTGGCCTAACGGCTTCCGCCCATTGCGCGTTTCCATTTGATCCGAATGATCGAAGCCGTCAGGTGCTTGGCTGTGCAACAGGGCTCGGATCGAGCCTTTGGAGGCTTCGGGATGATGAACCCGCGGCGAATTGCGACGGTGACGCCGGAGTTGTGCGGGACGGTCGTTCTCGCAGGTTGGCTCTTTGCCTGGCTTGCCGGCTCTGCCGGCATCGGGAACACCGGAGCAGTGCCCGTCGAGGGACTCGCATCATCTCTCGCCGCCAATGCCGAACCGGCTGATACGCGACAGGCAGCTGCAGTCGCCAACGTGAACGCCGATGTGGCGATGGCTGCCGAACCCGTGACGCGGCCGGCCTCCGACGCGACGGTCACGCCGCAGGCAGGCGTCATGGGCAGCGCTGTCGCTGACGCCGATGCGGCGATGGCGGTTGAATCGATGCCGGCGCCGCCGGCCCCTGACGCGACAGCGACCTTGAGCGAACCGAAATCAATCGTCGTGGCTGCGTTGCCGGATTCGTCGCAGATGCTGCCGGTCGAAACATCGCCGGAGCAAACGGCGATAGCGAGCACGGCTCCAGTGTCGAGCGACACCAAGGAGGCCACGAGACCCCTGGATATTTTCGAAGAGTGCCTCGTCGTTGATGTGTGCATCGACCAGTACTTGTGGGCCCTCTACGAGCGGACGCCCAAGGAAGACACCATCAGCGTACAAGAGCAGCGGAAAGTGACGGTCAAAAGGAAGCGCAAGATGGTGACCGTCACCAGGACGTTCACCAGGCGCGTCGATAACGATTTCACGTGGAAGGATCCGAAGGCGGCGGAAAGAATGTCCATGCCGTTGATCGACTACGTGATTGGAGGGGTGGACCGGAGCTTCAGGCTCAAGCTGTTTCACGCGCTTTACGCGGCCGAGCAGGCCGGGTTGTCGCCCGGGATAACCAGCGCGTTCCGCGATGACTACCGTCAATCGATCGCGAGCGGCCTGAAGGCGGCGTCCGACAAGTCATACCACGGAGGGAGCTTCCGCGGCGGCTATGGCCACGGGCTTGCCGCTGATGTCGTGAGCGTCAAAGGCGCGACGCGAGCGGAGCGTTGGGTCTCCACCGAGGCCCTTTGGAAATGGATCGATGCGCGCGGACCGGATTTTGGAATCGGGCGACCGTATCTCGATCGAGATCCGCCGCATGTCGCGCCGATAGACGGCAAGGAATACGCCGCTCACCGCGGCGGGACGAAAGCTCAGCGCGCGGAAGCGGATATCAAGAAGCGCAACCGGGGCGCTCTGCAGGTCGTGGCGAAACGATCAAAAACCGCAAAAGCGTCGAAGGGGAGAACGATCTGATCCGGTTCAGCTGCGCCTTTCAACACGACGCGGGCAAGAATGCCTAGCAATACCACCATCGTGCAAAAATACGGCGGCGCCTGTCTCGAAACACCGGCAAAGATCCGCGCAGTCGCGAGCAGCGTCGCCGACTTGCATGGCCGTGGCCATCGTGTCGTGGCGATCGTTTCAGCGATGGGCAAGACCACCGACGAACTCGTCAGGATGGCCTATCAGATCAGCCCGCATCCCAATCGCCGCGAACTCGATATGTTATTGACCACCGGCGAGCGCATCAGCATGTCCCTGATGAGCATGGCGCTGTCTGATCTCGGCGTGCCGGCGATCAGCTTTACCGGCAGTCAGGCCGGCGTGATGACCGATGGATCCCATTCCTCCGCACGCATTCTGGATGTGCGGCCGATTCGCGTGCGTGAAGAGCTCGATCGCGGACGCATCGTGGTTCTGGCGGGCTTTCAGGGCGTGAATCCGCTCACCAAGGAAATCACGACGCTTGGCCGGGGTGGCAGCGATACTACCGCGGTCGCCATGGCTGCGGCACTCCAAGCGGAGTGCTGCGAGATTATCAAGGAGGTCGACGGAGTTTGCTCGGCTGATCCGCGCATCGTCGCAAATGCAAAAACCTTGCCTCAGCTGGATTTCGCATCCCTATCCGAAATGTGCTTCTGGGGCGCCAAGGTGCTGCATTTTCGCAGCGTGGAGCTGGCCCACAGCCGAAACGTGCCCTTGGTCTTGAGAAAGTGGGGCGGCGCTCGACATAGCACGCAAGTGATGAAGGAGGTCGCGGACATGGAGAACGGAAGAATCCTGGCCGTCAACTCGATGACTCGCATTGAGCATGTGGAAATCGATTCGGCGGACCTCAATCAAGGCTTCGAGAAGTTCGCGCAGCATCTCGAGCAAAACGCCTTGCCTTGGCCGCAACTCCTCGCCTCGGCTTTCGCCGCCGAAAAAACCCGCATCATGATGACTTCCGATTCGGAGACGCTCGACGCGTTGCTGCGTACGCTGGAGAGGAGCAAAGACCTCCGCAAACAGCGCGAGACTCTCAGTTCGGTGAGCCTCACTTGCTTCGGCGGTATTTCTTCGGATCTGCCATACAAGGCGGTTCAGATTCTGCAACGTCACGGGATCATCGCCGACAAGTATATCTTGTCATCGCATTCGGTGAGTTTCTTTGTTCCGACGGAGAGCCGCGAGGCTGCGGTCAGGGCCTTGCATTCGCTGATCTAGTTGAAACTTGGAAAAGGGGCGATGTCGTCTATTGGCCCGACCCGGGCTTCCGCGATGTACGCGACCCAACGTCGAGGATATCGCCTTGTGATTGGAAGCGGTCACTCAAGAACCGCCAGCAAGAAGGTTAGATGGATGCTACGTCGCTGGCACTACGTCCAACGTCTCGTTTCGGAGATCTAGGCCATTCCATGTGTCGAGATCATCCGAGCTTTCGTACGCAATGCAGAGGCAGACGTCCTCTCGACCATTGGTTCGCCGGCAGTATTCGATGCTGTGAATTTGTCCAGAGACAGACAGCGAAGAGTTTAGCGGCACGTTCACAATCATGCCGACTTGAATCTGCCCTTCTGCTATGGCGCCGGCCAGAACAAACAGTCGGCGACGCTCAAGAGCGAAGGCATCGGTTACCCGAAACTTGGACATCCAGAGTATTCTACATAGAAGACGTCGTGCTGTCTCCCTTGGCCCTTAGCCGACATGGCCAAGCGCGCCTCTTTTGTCCGCTTTTAACGGTAATGCGGGCGTCGTTTGGCGGGCGGATTATGGGTACACGCTCTAGCCGCCCTTCACCGCGCCGGCCGTCAGCCCCGCCACGATCTGCCGCTGTGCCAGCACGGTGAGCAGCAGCACCGGCGCGGTCACGATCAGCGCGGCGGCGGCGAGCGGGGCCCCAGCTCAGCTGGTCGAACGAGATCATGTTGTAGACCGCGACTGGCAGGTGCGGGTCTCGCGCCCGGCCAGCACGATGCCGCCGATCGCCGCGGTGCTGACGGCGCTCGCTGGCTAGTTAGCGCTCCATGATCCCCAAGTTCGCATAAGAGTGGGCCTCACGTGCCTAGCGCGCTCGACGCCGCATCGTGGCGCGGATGTCGGAGGGGGACGCGCCGTAGCGGCGGCGGAACGCGCGGTTGAAGTAGGACAGATCGCCGAAGCCGGCTTCGAATGCGAGGCTGCTGATGTTGCGATCGCCCCAGCGCGGATCGGTCAGCCGCCGATGGCTCTGCGTCAGGCGGGCGTTGAGGACGAATTCGGTGAAGGTCGTTCCTTCGTCGGCGAACAGGCGCTGAAGACTGCGCGGCGAGAGATTCTGACGCGCCGCGACGGTGATCAGCGTGAGGTCGAGATCAGAGAAATGCGCATGGATGTCGGCTTTGGCGGCGGCAAGCCGCGCGGCGCGCAAGCCTCGGTCCTTCGCCATAGCCGCCCCGTCGCGGGTGGCGCCGATCACCAACGCCGCGAGGTCGTAGATATGGGTGACGACGGCCTGCCGCAGTTCGGGCGTCGACATCGGCTCCATGCGGATCAGCTTTTGGAGATAGAAGGTCAGCAGTTTTAAGGCTGCGGTATCGCGCGGCACCGGGCGCATCAGCGCATCTTCGGGATACGACACGAGCGGCGTTAGCGCGTTGCGCCGCAGCCGCAGGCTGAGGAATCGCGTCAGCGACGGAGAGATGCTCACCCACGGCTCCGTGGTCGACATCAGGATGGCATCGCCGGCAGCGCCGATGACTTCGCGACCCCGGTGCGATAGGACGGGCGTGCCGCTCAGCGAGATGCGGAGCATGAGGTGGTCGGTGCCGTCGAGCAGGTCGTGCGTCACGGCAGTGCGTAGATTGCCGAGGGTCCAGGATCCAAAGCACAGCTCGGGCAGGGCCTGCGCCGTCGCCTCGGCATGGAACGGCCCGTCATGCAACGGCATCGTGTCGAACTGAAAGACGCGGCGTCCGATCGCTTCGCGCCATATCGCGAGCCGGTTCTGCGCCGGCCATTCGGCGGTCGAGAATCGGAGCGTCGTGGGTTCTGGGGACTCTGACATCATGGGCTCGTCGGCGTATGTGCTCTGATCTGTGTTGCTCTGTTGTAGCACCAGGTTCAAAAATCAAGGCTGGCGTCTCAGTCCCAAGTCCGTGACGCGGCAGCCCAAGCGGGCTCATCCGGCCATCCCTACACGTCGTATCCCTAGGAGTCGACGAGGGAGTTTGGGATGCGGGTCTCGGAACAGGACAGGGCGCCGACCGGCGCGGCTGGTCCATGCCGGTTCGGCGCGCGCGCGGGTTCGATGGCGCGCGTCACGGTCTGGGCGTTGCTGCTCGGCGCAATCCTGATGCCGCGGACGGGCGAGGCGCAGGACGCGACATGGAGCGCCCATCCTGTCTCGAATGACTGGACCGATTCCGCCAACTGGAATTCCAACTTCCCGCCGACGGGGACCGCTATTTTCGGCGCCTCCAGCCAGACCGCGATCAGGTCCGTGGGAATAACCTCGATCGGGACGATCCAGCTGAACCGCGATGCGCCGGCCTACAGATTCAGTGTGGGCTTGAATTTTACCGACCGGGGAATCGTCAACAATTCAAACTTTGCTCCGGTTTTCGATAGCGGGGTCAGTTTTAGTAACGCCAGTTCGGCCGGCAACGCCATCATCAACACGACTTCTGGCGGGGCATTCTTCAGCAACACCAGCACCGCGGGCAATGCCACGATCAACAACGGCAGCACAGTTCACTTTGCGGACAGCAGCTCGGCCGGCAACGCCACCATCAACAGTCTCAATTCTACTATTTCCGAGATATTTTTTTTCAACACCAGCGCGGCTGGCAACGCCCGTATCACCAACGGCTTCTCTCTGACCTTTCAGGACATCAGCACGGCGGCTAACGCGGTCATTGCCAACCCTGGCGGTGACGTGATTTTCGCCGGCAGCAGCACGGCTGCCAACGCAAACATCACGAACAACAGTATTGTGAATTTTGAATTTTCCAGTACCGCCGCCAACGCCAGCATCACGAACTTCGGCAACAGCAAGCTCTCTTTTAGTGATGCCAGCAGCGCCGGAAATGCGACGATCATCAACAACGCCGGTGGGCAGACATTCTTTAGTGCTCAAGCCACCGGCGGGAATGCGCGTTTCATCAACAACGCCGGCGGCGTGTTCGATATGTCGCATTTGACAAGCGCCGGCACGACGGCGGGCTCGATCGAGGGAGCGGGGTCTTACGTGTTCGGCGCAAAAACGCTGACGGTCGGCTCCAACAATCTCTCCACCGAGGTGTCCGGCGTCATCAGCGGCACCGGCGGCGGCCTGGTCAAGGTCGGCACCGGCACGCTGACGCTCTCCGGCGTCAACACGTTCACGGGCGCCACCACGATCAATGCCGGAACGCTCGCCGTCAACGGCTCGATCGCGCAATCCGCGGTGAGCGTCAACAGCGGCGGCACGCTCGCCGGCGCCGGCACCGTCGGCGCGACCACGATCGCCGGCGGCGGCACGGTCTCGCCTGGCAGTGGCGCGATTGGCGCGATCGGCGCGCTCCATATTGCCGGCAGCATGGCTATGCTGCCGGGCGCCGTCTACGCCCTCGACGTTAACGCGGCCGGACGGAGCGACAGGATCGTTGCGAGTGGAGCAGCCAATCTTTCCGGCGGAACCGTCCGGTTGACGTCGCTGAACGGTTTCCTCCTCAACACGCCCTACATGATTCTGACAGCAGCGGGAGGAAGGACCGGCACGTTCTCGGGCTTAATGTCCGGCACCAGCAGCTTTGCCTTCATCGCGCCCAGCCTGACCTATGATGCAAACGACGTGTTCCTGACGTTTGCGCGCAACAATGTGCGCTTTGCGAGCGCAGCGCAAACGCGCAACCAGATCGCGACGGGGACCGGGTTAGACGGCCTCGGCCGCGGGCCGGCGTTCAACGCGCTCGCCGCCAGTACGACGCCGGCGCAGGCGCGCTTTGCGTTCGACCAGCTCTCCGGCGAGCTGCACGCGAGCGCGGCGGGCGCAATGCTCGATGAGTCGCGTGACGTCCGTGACGCCGTGATCGGCCGACTGCGGCAGCCTTTCGGCAGCGCGGACGGACCGTCTGCGGCGCTCGCCGGCATCGGTCCTCAGGCCGTCGCGATCGACGGCAGCGGCGCTTTGGCCTACGCGGCCGAACCGGCCTTCAAGGCCGCGCCGAAATTTCTGCCGCAGGAGCGGGTGATGACCGCCTGGGCGCAAGCCGTCGGCGATTGGGGACACACGGGCAGCGACGGCAATGCCGCCGCGCTCAGGCGCGAGACCGGCGGCGTCATATCCGGCGTCGACGCCACCTTCGACGCGCGCTGGCGGGCCGGCTTTGCCGGCGGCTACACCCAGTCCTTGCTGCATGTCGATGACCGCCGCTCCGGCGCCACCATCAACAATTATCACCTCGCGCTCTATGGTGGTGGTCAGCTCGACGCCTGGGCTCTGCGCGGCGGCGCCGCCTTCACCGCGCACAGCATCGATACCAATCGCGCGATCGTGTTTCCCGGCTTCTTCGACGCCGCCAAGGCGAGCTACGATGCCCACACCGCCCAGGTGTTCGGCGAGATCGGCCGCGGTTTCGCACTCGGCCCAGTCGCGCTCGAACCGTTCGCGGGGCTTGCCTACGTGCATCTCGACACCGGCCATTTTGCCGAGACCGGCAGCGCGGCGCTCAGCGGCGGCGGCGATACCTTGGCTACCGCCTTCACCACGCTCGGGCTGCGCAGCGAGGGCGCGGTAGCGCTGGCTGACGGCAAGCCGCTGACGGTGCGCGGCACGCTCGGCTGGCGGCACGCGTTCGGCGATGTGAGGCCGGAAACGCTGCTGGCGTTTTCCGGCGACGGGACACCGTTCACGGTTGCCGGCGTACCGATCGCGCGCGATGCGTTGCTGGTCGAAGCGGGTCTCGGCTTCAACCTGGCGCGCAGCGCCAGCGTTGGCCTCATCTATTCGGGACAGCTTGCGCGTGATTCGCGCAATCACACCGCCAAGGGCGAGATCAACTGGAAATTCTAATGCCTCACACGAACGGGCGAGAGGACGTTTGCACAATTTCGGAATATTAGAAGAATATCCCTGAGTTGCCCGACGTGTCAAGTTGCTTGGTCGAACGCCGGCCGCCGCCGGCTACTTTGCATGGGGTTGTTTTCGATATTTTGGCAGCGCGCCTGCGACGGCCCCCATCACCTCATGTTGCCCTAGCCGCCCTTCACCGCGCCCGCCGTCAGCCCCGCCACGATCTGCCGCTGCGCCAGCACGGTGAGCAGCAGCACTGGTGCGGTCACGATCAGCGCGGCGGCGGCGAGCGGGCCCCAGCTCAGCTGGTCGAACGAGATCATGTTGTAGACCGCGACCGGCAGCGTGCGCGTCTCGCGCCCGGCCAGCACGATGCCGAACACGAAGTTGTTCCAGGAGAAGATCACCGCGAGGATGAAGGCGACCGCGAGCCCGGGCCTCGCGATCGGCAGCGCGACATGGCGGAATACCTGCCAGCGGGTGGCGCCGTCGATCAGCGCGGCTTCCTCGAGCTCCAGCGGCGTGGTCTCGAAATAGCCGATCATGATCCAGATCACGATCGGCACTGTGACCACGAGGTGGATGATGATCTGCGGCACCAGCGTGCCGAGCAGGCCGAGCCACTGGAACAGCAGGAACAGCGGGATCAGATACGACAGGCCCGGCGTGATGCGCGCGATCAGGATCACGATCGCCGATTTATGCGCGGCCATCCGCGCAATGCCGTAGCCGGCGGGCACGCCGACCAGCATCGCAAGCCCCGTTGCGCAGCCGGTGACGACAAGGCTGTTGCTGAAATAGGTCAGGAAGCGGTTGGAGGCGAACACGTCGGCATAGTTCTTCCAGGCGAAATGCTCCGGGATGAACACCGGCGGATAGGAGGCGTTGTCGATCTCGAACTTCAGCGACAGCGAGGCCATCCAGAGGAAGAACAGGATCGCCGGCGAGACGATGACGAACACCGACAGCCACAGCCCGATCCGGCCCAGAATCTGACGCGGGCTCATGCCTCGCTCCCAAGCTGAGACGTCCACAGCAGGCGCTTGCGCAAGTAAAGCAACAGCGCCGCCAGCGCCACGATCAAGAGGAAGAACACCACCGCGATCGCCGAGCCGTAGCCGAGGTCGTAATAGACGAAGGCGACGCTGTAGAGATAGACGTTGATGGTCTCCGACGCCGAGCCCGGCCCGCCTTGCGTGATCGCGAAGATGATGTCGAAGCTCTTCACCGCGTCGATCATGCGGATCATTCCGGCGATGAACAGGAACGGCATGATCAGGGGGAGCGTGATGAAGCGGAACACCTGCCAGAAATTGGCGCCGTCGATCTGCGCGCTCTCATAGGGCTCGGTCGGGATCGCGGCGAGGCCGCCGAGCACGATCAGCATCACCAGCGGCGTCCATTGCCAGGTCTCGACCAGCACCAGCGACGGGATCACCGTGGTCGGGTTGAACACCCAGAGCTGCGGCGGCAGGCCGACCAGCGACAGCAGATAGTTCAGCACGCCAAGCTGCGGGTGGAACATCATGGTCCACACCAGCGCGATCGCCACCGGCGTCGCCATCATCGGCATGATGAAGATGCCGCGCAGAAAACCGCGTGCGGCGAATTTCTGGTGAAACACCACCGCCGCCAGCGTGCCGAACACCAGCGGCAGCACCACCGACAGCGCGGTGTAGGACAGCGTGTGCCCGACCGCCTCGACGAAGCGCGGATCGGTCGGCAGCCGCAGATAGTTGGCGAGCCCGACGAAGACGGTCGGCGAGCCGACCTTCCATTCCTGCATGCTCATCCAGATCGTGAACACCCATGGAAAGACGATCACCGCCAGCACCACGACGAGCGCCGGGATCACGAACGGCCAGTAGGACGGCGGCCGCCATTCACGCGCCGGCGCGGCGTTGTTCTCGGCCGCCGCCGGCGAAGCCTGTGTCACCACGCTCACGCTTTTTCACTACGCTCCAGGATGGGGCGGAATTGCTCGTGCGCCTTCTTCAATTCGGTGGCGGGATCGGCGCCCGACAGCGTCGCGGTCAGCGCCGCACCGACGATGTCGCGGAATTCGGCGACCGGGATGATGACCGGCAGGCCGAGCTTCGAGATCTTGGCGGAGTCGACCACCGATTGCAGCCATTCCTTGGTCTTCACGCCCTTGGCGACCTCGGGGTCGTCGACGATGGAGTTGCGGAACGGCACGCCGCCGCCGGCCTGCAGCAGGCGGGCGCCCTGTCCCCGCGAGACCACCCATTGGCAGAGCAGGTAGGCGGCTTCCTTGTTCTTGCTCGCGGCGGGAATGCCGACGCCGTCGCCATAGGTCGACGAGAATTTGCCCTTGGGTCCGGCCGGCACCAGCGTGTAGCCGACCTTGCCGACCACGCGCGAGGCGGCGGGATCCTCCAGCGGCGGCGCCCAGCCGTCGGCGTCGATCCACATCGCGGCGCGGCCTTGCGTGAACGAGGCCATCGACTCCATCCAGTTGAAGCCGGCGACGCCGGGAGGCGCGCATTTCGTCAGCAGCCGCTGATAGAGCTTGGTGGCCTCGATCGCCTCAGGGCCGTCGGTCAGGATGTTGCCCTTGGCATCGAGGAATTCGCCGCCATAGTTCAGATAGAAGTTGGTCCACATCGCCATGTTGGCGTTGCGCAGGCCACGGCCGACGAAGCCGTAGATGCCTTCCTTCGGATCGGTCAGCTTCTCGGCGGCGACCGCCATCTCCTCTAGCGTCTTCGGGACCTCGACGCCCTTCTTCTGGAACAACTCCTTGTTGTAGTAGAGGATGAAATAGTCGACCGACCACGGGAGCGACAGCATCTGGCCCTTGTCGTTGCGCGCATATTGCAGACCGGCGGCCGAAAAATCGCTCTCGACGAGGTCGGGCGGCGTCAGGCTCGGGTCCTTGAGGAAGCCCGACATGTCGGCGAGCCAGCCGGCCTTCTCGAATTGCCGCTTTTGCACGTGATAGCTGAGATGCACGACGTCGAAGCTCGGCTTGCCCGACGACAGCTCGATCACGCATTTCTGGCGCTGCTGCTGCTCGGGAATCTGCTCCGATTCGACCTTGATGCCGGAGAGCTCGGTGAATTCCTTGATGTACTTCTGCAGATTGTCGCCGCGCGGCCCCTTGGCGAGGATCACCTCGAGCGTGGTGCCGGAGTATTTCTTCCAGTTGACCTCGGCGCGGGCCGGAAATCCGATCAATCCAACCGCGCCGGCGGCAGCGGTGCCGGCCAGCATCTGCCGGCGCGAGATCAGGTGATGCGACATGTTTCTCTCCCTGGGACGGTTCTTGTTTGGGAGAGATACTAGCGTCTCAACTCGATCTGCCTAGTCCCACATGCGCGGCACCGCCACATAACGCCGCGCCGCGCATGGTATGGCAGTTATGCCTTGACGAAGGCGAGCAGGGTGCCGTTCGCAGCAGCCGGCGGCACGGTGATTCCGCTGCCGCTCTTGACGCCGGTCGTGCCGAGCACCTTCTCGGTTGCGGCGAGGTCGGCCGCGATCACGAGGCCGGCGCCACCGCGATCGGACAGGCCATCCAGCGATACGCCGGGATAACGCTTGCCGAGCTGATCCCTGGTCAAGAACACGAAGTCGGCGCGATCGCCGCCGGACGGCACAGCAACCGCACCGTCGGGATCGTTTCTAATGGCGATATCGATCATCCTGGAGAGATGCGCGGCATCGATCGCGGGATCGGGCGAGACGATCAGCACCTGCTTGAGACGTTTTGCCCCATTGGCGTGCGTCATCAATTCAGGGATCCACACCGTCTCGCGGGTCTTGTGTTGGCAGGCGAAGATGCGGACGCCGCCGGGCGCCTCAGCGGTTGGCCACTGGAAGGTGCGGAATTTTGCGGCGGAGACCGTGCCGTTCGGCAAGGTCACCGGGCGTTCGAAATCGGTCGGCCCGATCGGCGGATAGCCGCGCGCGCGGATCTCCTCTGCGCCGGCGGTGGAATCGACGGCGGTGAACGCGATCCGTTCGATGCCTTCGCCGCGCTTCTCGAGGAAGGCGCGCGCCGGCGCATTGTGTTCGGTCGGCGTCAGCACGCCGAGCAATTCCATGTAGTCGGGGTCGAACATGATGGTGTAATTGCCCGATCCCATATGCGCGCTGTGGGTGCCGCGCGGCGACACGGTGAAGCCGAGCCGCTTGTAATTCTCGGCCGCCTTGTCGAGGTCTTTCACCATGACCACGGCGTGATCGATTCCGATGACGTTCTTGAGTGCCACTTCTTGTCTTCCCGGCTGGAATGAGAGAGTAGAGTAAAGCTAACCAGAACGCGCAGGCCCCCGCAAGAAAGGATCATGATGAGCAGCAATGCCGTGCGCTGGCCCGATTCGCTCTGGGCAGCAGTGACGCCACCCGGCCCCGATTGTCCCGAATTGACGGGCGCGCAGCAGGCCGATGTCGTCATCATCGGCGGCGGCTTCACCGGTCTGTCGACCGCGCTGCATCTGCGCGAGGCCGATGTCGACGTCGCGATCGTCGAGGCCGCCGAGCCGGGCTGGGGCGCCTCGGGCCGCAACAACGGCCAGGTGATCCCGACGCTGTCGCGCCCCGATCCCGAGGACATCATCAAGAGGCACGGCGCGGCCGGCGAGCGCTTCGTCGCGATGCTGCGCGACAGCGCGGCAATGCTGTTCGACGTCGTCAAGCGCTACAACATCGAGGCCGAGCAGGAGCAGGCCGGCTGGGTGCAGCCGGTGCATTCGCCCGGCCGGATCAAGATCGCGGAGCGGCGGGTGCAGCAATGGTCGAAATTCGGCGCGTCGGTCGAATTGCTGTCGCGCGACCAGACCCGGGACATGCTCGGCTCGGACGCGTGGTACGGCGGCTTCTGGAACAGGACCGGCGGCCACGTCAATCCGCTGGCGCTGGCGCGAGGCCTGGCGCGGACCGTGCTCGGCCTCGGCGCGCGGATCTATGCCCGTTCCCCCGCGCTGTGCTTCGAGCGCCGCGGCGATCGCTGGGTGGTGAAGACCGAGAAGGGCGAGATCTCCGGCCGCGCGCTGGTGGTCGCGACCAATGCCTATAGCGGCGAGTTCGCGAAATCGCTGGTGCCAGAGATCGCGACCGAGGTGATGCCGGTGCTGTCGTGGCAGATGGCGACGCAGCCGCTGTCGGACAATGTCCGCAAGACCATCATTCCCGGCCGGCAGGCGATGTCGGACACCCATGGCGAGCTGTATTTCGCGCGCTATGACGCCCGCAATCGCCTCGTCACCGGCGGCGCCGTGCTCGGCCCGGGCGACAAGACCGCGCGGCTGAAGGCGCGGGTGACCGAGCGGTTGCAGCTGATATGGCCGCAGATCGGCGACGTCTCCTTCGACTATGTCTGGAACGGTTATGTCGGGATGACCGCGGATTTCCTGCCGCGCATGCATCGCCTCGGACCGAACGCCTACGGCTGGACCGGCTGCAACGGCCGCGCCGTCGCGCTGACCATCCCGCTCGGCGGCGAATTGGCAAAGGCAGTGCAGGGCGTGCCGGAAAGCGAGCTGGCGCTGCCGTTCACCGAGCCGGTGCAGTACATGGCGCATGGATTGCTGCGCAAGCTCGCGCCCTGGATGCTGGTGCTCTATCGCCGCCGCGATGCACAGGAGCTGGTCAAGGGCGATCGCTTCGAGTTGCTGCGCTGGGCGGAGCATTTGCTCGCGTCGCGCCGCTCACGGTGAACGCGGCGCAACCTCGCGCCGCGCACGCGAGATATAGAGCGTGGAGGGGCCAGCCGCCCGAGATGAGGACTGGTCAGGCAACGTCGTGCTCCGAAGAGTGGGAGCCCAAACTGGTCCGGTGGAGCGCCGCGGTCACGAGGATGCCGCCGTTGGCGGATAGTGTTGTCGAGGAAACCCCGACGGGACGCAGGCGTTATTGCCACATAGCAATCCTGGGAGGTGGGCATGGCGAGGAAGCGCATTGGTATTCTCACGGGCGGCGGCGACGTCCCCGGCCTCAACGCGGTGATCAAGAGCGTGACTTATCGCGGCAGCGAGGATGACATCGAGGTTGTCGGTCTCCGCCGCGGCTGGGAGGCCCTCACACACCTGAACCTCGACGATCCGGCCAGCAAGTCCCATTACATCATCCCGCTGAACCGCGAAAACACGCGCGTCATCGATCGGCGCGGCGGCACCGTGCTGCACTCGAGCCGCACCAATCCCTCCAAAATGAAGAAGTTGCCTGATCATCTCGCCGGCCACGACTTTCCGGTTTCCCAGAGCACCAAGGGGGGCATCGCAACCACGACGTGGGACCTCACCAGCGAGGTGATGGCGAACCTCGCAGGGCTCGGTATCGAACATCTGATCGCCATCGGCGGTGACGATACTCTCAGCTACGCGGACAAGCTCAACAGGCGAGGCGTCAAGATCATTGCCATCCCGAAGACGATGGACAACGACGTTCGCAACACCGAATACTGCATCGGCTTCTCGACCGCGATCACCCGTGCCAGCGATGCCATCCAGCGCCAGCGCACCACCGTCGGCTCGCACGAGCGAATTGGCATTTTCCGCGTCTTTGGTCGCGATGCCGGCTTTACGGCACTCTATACCGCATACGCAACCTCGATCCGATGCGCCATACCGGAGCACAAGGTCAATCTCGACAAGCTGATCCAGCTTCTCCTCGATGATAAGCACGGCAACCCAAGCAACTACGCGCTGATCGTGCTCAGCGAGGGCGCCGAGTGGGAGGGCTACAAGGTGCAGGAATTCGGCGAGCCTGACGCCTACGGTCACCGCAGGAAGGCGAGCGTGGCCGAAGCGTTCGCGGACGAGATCAAGCGGCGCACCGGCGAGGAGACCATCGTCTCTGACCTCACCTACGACCTGCGGTCAGGCGATCCGGACTTCATCGACAAGCTTGTGGCGTTGACGTTCGGCAACTTGGCCTACGATGCAATCCTGGAAGGCAAAACCGGGCTAATGTCGGCGCTGGTCGAGGGTCGCTACGACCTCGTGCCGATCCCCGACGCCAAGCTCGGGCCGCGCAAGTTGGACGTCGCAAGCGCGTACAACAAGGAGCGCTACCGTCCTCTCTATTCCAACAAGCGGGGCTTGCCGATCTTTCTCAACCGCGCCTTCTAGCGCGGGAGGTGGTAACCCCATCGAGCCTGGCTGGCCATTCCGAATGTGTCGTTGGCGCGTATCGACACGAGCCGGTAGCGGGGCCATAATTCCGCGTGGATCCTACACAGGGAACCCATCGTATCACACAACGTTCTTTTCGAGAATGAGCGCGCCGTCGCCCCTGGCGCAGCGAGCGCCGAGGCGAAGGTGCTGAGCTGTGGGTCGGAGGGATGCTTATGAAACTCACCATTTCGGTCATCAAGGCTGACATTGGCTCCGTTGGGGGCCATACGAAGCCATCTGCGCGCATGATGGCGGCTGTCGAAGGGGAGGTCGCGAAAGCGATCGACAACGGTCTCCTGATCGACGGTTTCGTCCGCCATACGGGCGACGATATTGCGATCATCATGACGCACACGCGGGGCGAAGGGAGCTTCGAGGTCCACCAATTCGCCTGGAAGACGTTTCTGGCGGCCACCGCGGTTGCGAAGACCTGCGGGCTCTACGGCGCCGGCCAGGATCTTCTCGTCGACGCCCCCTCCGGAAACGTTCGCGGCGCGGGTCCGGCCGTCGCCGAACTCAGCTTTGACCACAGCCTCTCGGGCGCGAGACCCGCGGAGTCCTTCATGGTGTTCGCCGCCGACAAATGCGGTCCCGGCGCCTACAATCTGCCGCTCTATCTGGCCTTTGCCGATCCCATGTATTGCGCCGGGCTGATGCTGCCCCCGATGATCAAGGGCTTCCGTTTCCATATCATCGATATGGACAACACGGCCGGCGACAGCGTGATCGAACTCGATGCGCCCGCGGACGGCTACCACATTGCGGCGCTGCTTCGCGACAACGAGCGCTTCGGCATTGATCGCATCGTCTCGAAAACCTATGGCGAGGTCGCCGTCGCCGTTTCGGCGCAGCGCCTTCACTCCATCGCAGGCAAGTACACCGGCAAGGATGATCCGGTCGCGATCGTCAGGAACCAGGGCATTTTCGCGGCGCCCGAAGAAATCATCTCGCCCTTCGTCAAGGCGCACTTCGTGGGCGGCGATGCGCGCGGCTCGCATGTGATGCCGCTCATGCCGGTGCCGCTCAACACCCCGGTGACGGGGATGTACTGCCTGCCGATCGTTTCCTGCGTCGGCTTCTCGATCGACCGGGACGGGAAGTTTTCGGAGTCCTACACCGATTTCTTTGACAACCTTGCGTGGGACGAGGTCCGCCAGCGCGCCCAGCGCAAGGCGATCGAGATGCGCAGCCAGGGTTGGTCCGGCGCTGCGATGCTACCCTATTCCGAGCTGGAATATGGCGGCTTCCGCGACACGGTATCCGGATTGCTGAAGCGCTTCCGGCTGCGCGAGGAATCCAAGCCACAAGCGGCGGAGTAGAGCCGCGCGTGCCCGGCTACACGGTTGCGGTGTCGTGCTCGCGCGCGAATGCGCCGCCGGGGATCGCTGCGAGCAGCGCCTGTGTATAGGGATGCTGCGGCCTGCCGAACACCTCGGCGGTCAGCCCTTGCTCGACCACGGCGCCATCCTTCATCACGGCGACGAGGTCGCAGATCTGGGCGGCGACGCGCAGATCGTGGGTGATGAAGATGATGGAGAGGCCGAGTTGTTGACGTAAGGCAGCGAGCAGCTTCAGCACTTGGGCCTGCACCGAGACGTCGAGCGCCGAGACCGGCTCGTCGGCGACCAGCACATCCGGCTTCAGCGCCAGTGCGCGCGCCAGCCCAATGCGCTGGCGCTGGCCGCCGGAGAATTCATGCGGAAAGCGGTCGCCGGCGGACGGATCGAGGCCGACCAGCTCGAACAGTTTTCGCGCTTCCGCAATCGCGGTGGCGCGGTCGGTGCCGTGCACGATCGGTCCCTGCGCCACCAACTCGGCCGCCTTGCGGCGCGGGTTGAGCGAGGCGAAGGGATCCTGGAACACCATCTGGATGTGGCGGGTCTCGCGCCTGATCTCCTCGCGGCCGAGCTTCGCCCAGTCCTTGCCGTCGAGCACGATCGATCCGCTGTCGGGATCGATCAGCCGGACAATGCAGCGCGCGAGCGTCGATTTGCCTGAGCCGGATTCGCCGACGATGCCGAGCGTCGCGCCGCGCGGCAGCCGCAGCGAGACGTTCTTGACCGCCTCGGTCACTCGCGCGCCGCGTCCGAGGAAGCCGCCGGTGCGGTAGGTCTTGGACACGCCGTCGATGGTCAGAATGTCCTTGCCGGAGAGGATGCGCGGCGGCGGTGCCTTCAGCGGCGGGACCGCCGCGATCAGCTGCCTGGTGTAGGCATGCTGCGGGTCGTTCAGCACCTTGTCGGCCGCGCCTTGTTCGACGATCGTGCCGTGCTGCATCACCACGACGCGGTCGGCGATCTCGGCGACCACGCCGAAATCATGGGTGATGAACAGCACTGCGGTCTTCTTGCGCTGCTGCAGATCGCGGATCAGCTTCAGGATCTGCGCCTGCGTCGTGACGTCGAGCGCGGTGGTCGGCTCGTCCGCGATCAAAAGCTTCGGGTCGAGCGCGAGCGCCATCGCGATCATGGCGCGCTGGCGCTGGCCGCCGGAGAGTTCGTGCGGATAGGCTTTTGCGGCGGCCTTCGGATCGGGGATGCGGACGTCCTCGAGCAGCGCGAGCACCCGTGCGTCGATCTCGACCTTCGAGAGCGAGGTGTGGATCGCAAACATCTCGCCGATCTGGTCGCCGATGGTGCGCAGCGGATTGAGCGCGGTCATCGGCTCCTGGAAGATCATCGCGATCCCGGCGCCGCGCACCTCGCGCATTTCGGCCGGATCGGCGGCGCAGAGGTCGCGGCCGTCGAACATCATGCGGCCCTGTTCGATGGTCACCTCGTTCGGCAGCAGCCGCATGATGGCGTTCGCCATCATCGACTTGCCGGAGCCGGATTCGCCGACCACGCAGAGGATCTCGTTCGAGGCGACTGACAGGGAGACATCGGACAGCGCATGCGGCCGGTCGGCGCCCTTGGGCAGGCGCACCGTCAGGGCGTCGAGCGAAAGGACGGTGTCGCTCATCGGCTCTTCAGCCTCGGATTGAGCGCATCGTTGAGGCCCTGGCCGACCAGCGACACCGCGAGCACGGTGACGAGGATCGCAATGCCGGGGATTGCCGAGACGTACCATTGCACCCGGAGCACATCGCGGCCGAGCCCGATCAGATTGCCCCAGGAGGCGACGTTGGGATCGGACAGCCGCAGGAATGCGAGCGCGCTTTCCAAGAGGATCGCGACCGCCATCACCACGCTGGCATAGACGATCACCGGCGGCAGCGCGTTGGGCAGGATCTCGCCGAGGATCAGCTGGACGTCCTTCATGCCGAGCGTCTTGCCGGCTTGCACGAATTCGCGGTTGCGCAGCGACAGGAACTCGGCGCGGGTCAGCCGCGCCGGCGCGGGCCATGACACCACGCCGACCGCAATCGTCACCGTGGTCAGGGTCGAGCCGAACACCGCGACCAAAACCAGCAGCAGCACGAAGTTCGGCAGCGTCTGGAACGCCTCGGTGATCCGCATCAGCACATTGTCGACCCAGCCGCCGTAATAGCCGGCGAAGGCACCGACCAGGATGCCGATCAGGATCGCGATCACGGTGGCGACGCCGCCGATCAGAAGCGAGATCCGCGCGCCGTAGAAGATCTGGGCGGCGATGTCGCGGCCGGAATTGTCGGTGCCGAGCAGGAAGCGCGGATTGGAGAACGGCCAGACCAGCGGCCGTCCGGCCAGCGCCAGCGGATCGCGCGGATAGAGGAAGCCGGCGCTAACAGCCATCGCGATCACCAGCAGCAGCAGGATCAGGCCGATCACCGCCGCCGGGCTGCGGAAATAGCGTTTCACCGCGTCCATGGTCAGCCCTCCGCCGCGATGCGCGGATCGAGCCGTGCGTAGAGCAGGTCGACGACGAAGTTCACGACAATGACGAGCAGGGCGGACACGAACACGATGCCGAGCAGGGTGTTGAGGTCGCGCTGCACCACCGATTCATAGGCGAGGCGGCCGAGGCCGGGCAGCGAGAACACGCTCTCGACCACCACCGAGCCGCCGAGCATGGTGCCGGCCTGCAAGCCGATCAGCGTCACCATCGGCAGCAGCGCGTTGCGCAGCACGTGGCGGGTGATGACACGGGTCTCGTCCAGCCCCTTGGCGCGGGCGGTGCGGACGAAATCGAGGTTCAAGACCTCGAGCATCGAGGCGCGCATGATGCGCAGATAGATCGCAAGGAAGATCAGCCCAAGCGTCAGCGTCGGCAGCACGAGGTGGGCCGCGATATCGAGCACGCCCCGGATGCCGGTCTGCACCGTTCCGATGTCCTGGAAACCGCCGGATGGCAGCCATTGCAGATAGACCGAGAACACCACGATCGCCATCAGCCCGAACCAGAACGAAGGGGTGGCGTAGAAGATCAGGCCAAGCGTCGAGATCAACGTGTCCGGCCAGCGGTTGACGCCGCGCGCGGCGATCACGCCGAACACGAGGCCGAAGAAGAATGCGAACGACAGCGACGCGGTCATCAGCAGGATGGTCGGCGGCAGCCGTTCCAGGATCACGGTCGCCACCGGCTTGCCGTAGATCGAGGAGAAGCCGAGATCGAGCCGCACCAGGTGCCACAGATAGTTGCCGAGTTGCGCCGGAACCGAGAGGTCGAGCCCGTAGAACTTGCGCAGCTGTTGGGCGGTCGCGGCATCGCCGCCGCCCATCTGCGCCATCAGCGCATCGACGGTGTCGCCCGGCGCGAGCTGCAACAGCAGGAACACGCCGATCAGGATCAGGAACAGGGTCGGGATCGAGGCGGCCAGCCGCCGCCCCGCAAGGCTCAGGATACGCATCGGTTATCTATAGCGTTTTCGAACGAAGTGGACACCGGCCTCTTCTTACCTCGCCCCGCTTGCGGGGAGAGGTCGGATCGCATCGCGAGATGCGATCCGGGGGAGGGGGGACGGGTCCATCGACAGATTAATCCGGCGGAGAGAGCCCCTCACCCCAGCCCTCTCCCCGCAAGAGCGGGGCGAGGGAGAAGCAAGGCGCGCCGCCTCAAGCCGAAAGCCAAAGATCGTGCCAGCTCGCCGAGCCCCAGCGCGGCGTGTTGGAGTGGTTGCGCGCCTTGGCCGTGATCACGGTGACGAAGATCTGCTCGATCGGCATCCAGACCGGCAGCTCGGTGTTCACCTCCTTGACGAAATCGGCATAGAGCGCCTTCCGCTTGGCGGGATCGACCTCGGTCGCGGCATCGTCGATGGTCTTGTCGACGGTCTTGTCCTCCCAGCCCCACTGGTTGGTCCACGGCGCGCCCTTGGGCTGGCCGGAGCGGTACCACACCGTGGTCGAGACCGCGGGGTCGTTGCGATACTGGTGCCAGCCGGTGGCGAGATCGAAGGCGTGGTCGTCATAGACCTGCTTGAGGAAGCCGCCGCCATCGTTGCGCACGATGTCGACCTGGATGCCGACCTCTCCCAGCGACTGCTGGATGAAGGTCGACCACAGCGAGATGTCCTCGCCCCACGGCGCCGGCAGCAGTTTCAGCGAGAAGCGGTTGCCGCCGGAGGCCTTGAAGCCGGCCTCGTCGAGCAGTGCGATCGCCTTGGCCTTGTCGTAAGCGTATTGCGGCGTGTTCGGCCCGGGATAGAAGTCGGTCGAGGTTGAGGGGATCGGGCCGGTGCCGAGCTTGGCGAAATCGCCCAAAAAGTTGTCGATGAAGAACGGCACGTTGATCGCATGCGCGATGGCGCGGCGGACTCGGATGTCGGACAATTCCTTGCGGCGGAAGTTGAACTCGATGGTGTTGGTGCGGGCGTTGCCTTCATTGCCTTTGGTCTGGACGATGAAGCGCTTGTCCTTGCCGAGCCGCGCCATGTCCGAGATTGTCAGCCCCGAGAACGGGCTGTAGTGCAGCTCGCCGGCCTCCATCTGGGCGGCCGCGGCGGCGCGGTCGGTGATCACCTTCCAGACGATGCGGTCGAGATAGGGCGCGTTCGGCCGCCAGTAATCCGGATTGCGGTCGGCGATGATGTATTGCCCGCGCTCGTATTTGACGAATTTGAACGGGCCAGTGCCGACCGGCGCCAGATTGGTTGGGTTCTGCCTGATGTCGCCGCTCTCATAGAGATGCTTGGCGGAGACGTAGCCGAGGTCGGGCAGGGCGCGGAGCAACAGGTTCAGCGGCATCGGCCGCTCGTAGCGGAAGATCGCGGTCTGCGGATCGGGCGTATCGACCGATGTCAGGAACAGCTGCAGCGTCGATCCGTAGTTGAGGATCTTCTTCCACATGTTCATCGCGGTGAAGGCGACGTCCTCCGAGGTGAACGGCTTGCCGTCGTGCCAGGTGACGCCCTTGCGCAGCTTGAAGGTGACGGTCTTGCCGTCCGGCGTCGCTTCCCAACTCTCGGCGAGCACGCCGACCGGCTGTCCCTGGGCGTCGAGGTCGACCAGATTCTCCTGGATTTTGCCGCCGATGATGTAGACGCCGGTCGAGGCCTGGATGCTCGGGTTGAGCTGGCGCTGCTCGGCGCCGTAATGGACGTTGAACACGCCGCCCTTGCGCGGGGTTTCCTGCGCGAATGCCCGCATCGGATTGATGACGTTGGCCGCAATCGCGGCCGAGGTCAGAAGGGCCGTGCGGCGGTTGATCTCAAGGCGGGACAAATCCATACGCGGGGTCTCCGGAACATACATAAAGGCTTGCATCGGGCGGCCAGCCGATCGGCCGTGGCGCCCGTTTGCGATGTTACGATGGAATGGGAACCCGAGTCATTTTCTAATGCCTCGGCCTTTTGGAGGATCGTTTCCGAAACCTGAAGTGGCGCGCCGCAGCGCATCGCAACCCGAATTGCGGGCAACATTGTCGCACACAGGCGGCGCGCGATGCGTCGAGTGATTCTCTTTCTGGCCGGCTTCGGGAGCCCCGAAGCCGCGCAAACGCTGTAATTTTAGGGGTCGGAAGCGACTTGACCGGAAAAAACACTGGAAAAAACCCTGATTCGGGGGCTGTCCACAGCGATATTGCTGTGGTGAGTGCAGAAAACACTGTTTTTCTCGGCGTTTTCCGCCATATCGTGCCCACTCCAGAATCAATGGAGCAACCATGGCTACCCAACTGTCGAAGTCGCAAGTGATCGAGAAGATCGCGACCACCACCGAACTCTCCAAGCGCGACGTCAAGAACGTTTTGGACTCGCTCGTCGATGTCGGCCACAAGGAGCTGAAGAAGGCCGGGGTGTTCCTCGTCCCCGGCTTCGCCAAGTTCGTTGTGGTCAAGAAGCCGGCGACCAAGGCGCGCAAGGGCACCAACCCCTTCACCGGCGAAGAGATGATGTTCAAGGCCAAGCCGGCCCGGAAGATCGTCCGCGCACGGCCGGTGAAGGCCGCCAAGGACGCGGTTTAAGAATAGAAGGCCTCCGGTGACGGAGGCCTTTTGCTTTTGAGCCGTCGCTTCCTGCCGTTGGTTGCCCGCTTGAGCGTTTTCGAGCGCAGTGGACACCGGTTCGCGTGAAGAAAACGCGCCAATGCAAAGTCTCGAGCTCCGGCCCGGTTGAACCGGGACCGGGGCTCTAGACCACCGGCGACCGGCCACCATCGACATTGATGGCGGTCCCGGTGATGTAGGAGCCTTGCTCCGAGGCCAGGAAGCAGGCGAGGTTCGCGAACTCCTCCGCCGTGCCGATGCGGCCGAGCGGCGTGCCCTTGGCAAGGCCTTTGGCGAATTCCCCGAAATCCGTGTTCGGCGCCTGGGCCGCGTGCCGCTTGACCCATTGATCGCTCATGATCAGGCCGACCAGGAGCGCATTCACCAGGATGTTGTGCTCGCCGCCTTCATTGGCCATCACCTTGGTCAGCGCCATGCCGGCGGCGCGCGACACCGAGGTCGGCGCGGAATTGCCGGCCGGCGCCTTCGCAAAGGTGTTGAGCACGTTGATAATGCGGCCCCATTTGCGCTGCTTCATGCCCGGCCACACCAGCCGGCTGAAGCGGATCGCGGCGAACAGTTTCAGGTCGAGGTCCTCCTGCCAGGCCTCGTCGCTGATGTTCTCGAAGGCCAGCGTGCGCGCGGTGCCCGCGTTGTTGACCAGCACGTCGATCTTGCCGAGATCCGCGACGATCTGGTCGTGGGCCTTGGCGATGTCGGCGGCCTTCGCGACGTCGCAGACGTAGTCGCGCACCACGAGGCCGTCCCTGGCGAGCGCCTCGCGCGCCGCCGCGAGGTCGGCCGCGCCGCGGGCGAGGATCGCGACCTTGGCGCCGGATTCCGCAAACCGCCGCGCCACCGCGATCCCGATGCCCTTGCTGCCGCCGGTGACCACCGCGACGCGGTCTTTCATGGATAGGTTCATTGTTGTTCTCCCTGGGGCTCGCCCTGAGAGAACGCTATCAAACCGACAGCGCGACCAACAAGGTCATGCAGAGCAGGTGTGCTGTGACAATCAGTGCTAGATGGAGCGGGCCGGACATCGGATGTCTCCATTGTGGTGCGCGGCACGCATCCCGTGAGGCGAGCACCGCCGTCTGTCGCCCTCCCCCTGAAAGGGGGAGGGCGGGGGTTGCTCTCCGCGGACGCCGGCGTCTGCGGAGGCAGGATCCCCACCCGATTTGCGCTTGCGCGCAAACCGACCTCCCCTTTTCAAGGGGAGGTGGAAGAGCACTGCTAGTTCAAGCTCGCGCTCGCCGTAAAACTGCGGTCGACGGCCTTGCCGACGTCCAGCGTCTTGCCGAGGATGCCGTAGCGCGTGGCGCGGTCGGAGGCGGCCTGCACCTCCTTCACCACGGCCTCGTCGATCGCGATCGGGCTCGTCTTCTGCGCGGTGTAGGCGGCGAGCAGCACGTCTTCCGGCAGCTTGGTCAGCTCGGCCGTGTTCTTGGCATACTCCGCGAGATGGTCGAGCGACCACAGCCGCGCCTTGTTCAACCGCTGCACCAGATCCTGCACCGCGGCGCGCTTGGTCGCGATCGCGTTGTCGGAGGCGACGATGAAGGTGATGGTCGGCGTCAAGCCCTCGCCATCGGCGACGACGCGCGCATTGTCCTTCAGCTTGGCGTAGGAGATGTACGGCTCCCACACCGCCCAGGCGTCGATCGAGCCGGCGAGCAGCGCGATCTTGGCGTCGACCGGGCCGAGCGGGGCGAAGGTCGCGTCCTCGATCCTGCTGCCGGCTTTTTCCAATGTCGCATTGATCAGGAACTGGCCCCAGCCGCCCCGCGTGCCGGCGAGGCGCTTGCCCTTCAGATCGGCCGCCGTCTTGATCGGCGAATCCCCGCGCACCAGGATTGCCTGGGTCCGCGCGTCGGAACGTGTGCCGCCGATCGCCTTGATCGGCGCGCCCGACGCATAGACCGTGAGGAAGGACAGGTCGCCGGTGTAGCCGACATCGAGCGCGCCGGCATTGATCGCCTCCAGGATCGGCGCTGCGGCCGGAAATTCCGACCATTCGATCTTGTAGGGCAGGTCCTTGGCGAGGCCGGAGATCTCGAGCAGCGAGCGGTTGCCGCCCTTCTGGTCGCCGACGCGCAGCACGATCGCATCGGCGGCGAAAGCCGCTGCCGATGTCGACAGCGTGATCACGGCCGTGATCAGCACGGCCGCGGTGCGACGCGTGAAGGTATAGGGAGAACCCGAGCGGGTCAGTTTGCGCATATGCATTTTCTTTCTGATTCATTCGCTGCTCGTCGGGAAGCGCGGCAGCGTTCGACCAAGTCTATGAGCAAGCCGTTCGCCGTCAACGAAACGGAAAACTGAAATCAGCCCGCGCGCAGCAAGGATGATCTCACCGAGCCCCTGTGCGTAGAAGACATCGCGCAAGCGGCGATGTTTCGCTCAAATTTGGTGCAATCGATGCCGTGCTGTCGCACGTCTGCGCCGCGACGGCAGCGAAAATCCTTTCATCGTCGCGCGCTGCGATCGTGGAGAGTTCAGCTGCGGCGCCGACTACATTCGAAATTCCATTTCATTGACGGTGAACTTGTCGCGCCGCATCATTTGCGCGTTGCTTTGAGGGCAATAGCGCCGGAGAAATCCGCTTTTTCTAAACCATGAGCTTCGAACGACGGGGCGTGCAGACGGAGACGTTTTGCGCGCGGGGCGGAGCCTTGCCGAAATGCAGGAGTGATGATGTCGACGGATAACAAGAAGACGGTGATGGATCGCCGCACCTTGCTGCGCGCGGGCGCCGCCGCAGCCTTTGCCGCGCCGATCGGCGGCTATAGCGCGCAGGCCTTCGCGCCGCGCCCGGTCGCATCGGCGATCGACTTCTCTGAGTTCCCGATCTGCAAGACCGCCTCCGATGCGCCGCCGCTGGCAGGCAGCCCGCGCAAGCTGAAACTGTCCTGGAACGCCGGCGCGGTCTGCCTCGCGCCGCTGCCGGTCGCCATCGACCACGGTTTCTTCCAGAAGCAGAATCTCGACGTCGAGCTTGTCAACTATTCAGGTTCGACCGACCAGCTGCTGGAGGCGATTGCCACCGGCAAGAGCGACGCCGGGCTCGGCATGGCGCTGCGCTGGCTCAAGCCCTTGGAGCAGGGGTTCGACGTCAAGATCGCCGCCGGCACCCATGGCGGCTGCATGCGCGTCTTGACCCGCACCAATTCCGGCGTCGGCAAGCTCGCCGATCTCAAGGGCAAGATCGTCGCGGTCGGCGATCTCGCAGGTCCCGACAAGAACTTCTTCTCGATCCAGCTCTCCAAGCTCGGCATCGACCCAGTCAAGGACGTCGACTGGCGCGCCTATCCCGGCAATCTCCTGAACGTTGCGGTCGAGAAGGGCGAGGTGCAGGCCTTCCTGTCGTCGGATCCGCTGGCCTATCTCTGGCTGAAGGATGCGCAGTACAAGGAGGTCGCCTCCAATCTCGACGGCGAATACCGCGACAAGAGCTGCTGCATCGTCGGCCTGCGCGGCAGTTTGGTACGGGAAGAGCCTCACGTCGCGCGCGCCATCACCCAGGCGCTGCTCGATGCCGCGATGTTCACCTCGCAGAATCCGGACAAGGCGGCGAAGTCGTTCCAGCCCTACGCGCCGAAGGCGGCGAGCCTCGCCGATCTCGAGGCGATGGCGCGGTACCACACCCATCACCATCACCCCACCGGCGAAGCGCTGAAGCGCGAGCTCAAGGGCTACGCCGACGACCTGAAATCGGTGCAGGTGTTCAAGCAGAGCACCGACACGGCCAAATTCGCGGAGCGGATCTATGTCGACGTATTCAGTGTCTGATACGACGGCCGCGGCTGCGCCGCGCGCCGCGGTCACGTTCTCGAACCTCTCCGGCAGCTATGGCGTTGGCCTCGCGGCAACCTTTGCCTGGCTCGCGTTCGGGCTGTCATGCCTCTATTGGCCCGATGTCGGCGACTGGTCGCGGACGGAATCGCTCGGCATCGGCGCGATCGTCATCGCGGCCTTCATCCTGTTCGGTACGTTCAGCGCGGATTATCTCGGCAGTGCCGGGCAGGCGTTGCGCAAGCGTGCGCCTTGGCTGGTGGCGTTCGGCGCCTTCGTCACGCTGTGGGAGGTCGCCACCGCGAAATTCGCCTGGCTGCCGCTGCCGTTCTTCCCGCCGCCGCAGTCGATCCTGGAGGTCTATACCGACGACCTGCCAAAACTGCTCGACAGCGTGTTCGCCTCGATCAAGCTGCAACTCGGCGGCTACATCATCGGCGCGACGATCGGCTTCATCACCGGCGTCTCGATCGGCTGGTCGCAGAAGATCGGCTACTGGGTGCACCCGGTGCTGCGCTTCATCGGCCCGCTGCCGGCCACGGCCTGGCTGCCGATCGCGTTCTTCACCTTTCCCTCGAGCTGGAGCGCCTCGACCTTCCTGATCGCGCTTGCCACCGGCTTCCCGGTGACGGTCTTGACCTGGTCGGGCGTGGCGAGCGTCAGCACCGCCTATTACGACGTCGCGCGCACGCTCGGCGCCAAGCCGTCATTCCTGGTGCTGAAGGTCGCGATTCCCGCCGCGCTGCCGCACGTGTTCGTCGGCCTGTTCATGGGGCTTGGTTCGTCTTTTGCGGTGCTCGTGGTCGCCGAGATGATCGGCGTCAAGGCGGGGCTCGGCTGGTATCTGCAATGGGCGCAGGGCTGGGCAGCCTATGCCAACATGTATGCGGCGCTGATCGTGATGTCGCTGCTCTGCTCCGGCGCGATCACGCTGCTGTTCCGGACCCGTGACCGCCTGCTGGTCTGGCAGAAGGGTGTCGTCAAATGGTAGTGCAGTCCGCCGCCGAGGCGATCACCTATCCCGCCGTCGGCGCCGAGCTCGACATCGAAGGCGTCAGCCACGCCTTCGATATCGACGGCGCGGTGCTTCCGGTGCTCGACAATGTCAACCTTTCGATCGCACCCGGCGAGTTCGTCGCGCTGCTCGGCCCGTCCGGCTGCGGCAAGTCGACCCTGCTGCGGCTGGTCGCTGGGCTGGAGAAGCCGCGCACCGGCGCACTGCGCGAGGATGAAGTCCGCATCAGTGGCCCACATCCGTCGCGTGTCGTCGTGTTCCAGGACCCGACGCTGTTTCCCTGGCGCTCGGTGTGGGACAATGTCGCGCTCGGGCTGGAAGCGCAGGGCGTCCTGAAGGCGCAGCGGCACCGGGTCGATGCGGTGATCGAGCTGGTCGGCCTGTCCTCGTTCCGCAATGCCTATCCGCACCAGCTCTCCGGCGGAATGGCGCAGCGCGTGGCGCTGGCGCGCGCGCTGGTCAACGATCCGAAGATCCTGGTGCTCGACGAGCCGCTCGGCAAGCTCGACTCGCTGACGCGGATCGCGATGCAGGCCGAGCTCGTGGCGCTGTGGCAGCGCAAAGGCTTCACCACGCTGCTCGTCACCCATGACGTCGAGGAGGCGCTGGTGCTGGCCAACCGCGTCATCGTGCTCTCCGACCGGCCGGCGCGGATCACGGCCGATATCGCAGTCGGGCGGCCATACCCGCGGCATCGCGGCGATCCTTATTTGGCCGAGCTGCGCAAGCAGATCCTCGGCCTGCTCGGACTGGAGGCGACATGGTGACGACCGCGGCGAGGGAGCTGCCGCAAGCGAACGGGCCCGAGCACATCGCGCGCGCGTTGCGGCTTGCCGAGGTGTTTGCCGCGCGTGCGCCCGCGCATGATCGCGACGCCAGCTTTCCCTTCGAGAATTTCGCTGACCTGTCGCGCGAAGGCCTGCTGGCGCTGACCGTGCCCGTGGCGCTTGGCGGTGGCGGCGCCGGCGCCCGCGATGCCACGCGCGTGCTCGGCATCATCGGCAAGGCCGATCCATCGACCGCGCTGGTGCTGTCGATGCATTACATCCAGCATCTGGTGATGGCGCGCAGCACGCGCTGGCCCGGCCGTCTGGCGCGCAAGCTCGCGAAGGAGACGGTCGAGGGCGTGGCGCTGATCAACGCGTTGCGTGTCGAACCCGAGCTCGGCTCGCCCGCGCGCGGCGGCCTGCCGGCGACCACGGCGCGGCGCACCGAAACCGGCTGGCGGCTGACCGGCCGCAAGATCTATTCGACCGGTGCGCCGATCCTGAGATGGTATTCGGTCTGGGCGAAAACCGACGAGCCGGAGACCCGTGTCGGTTTGTTTCTGGTTCCCGCCGGTCTGCCGGGAACGCGGATCGAGGAGACCTGGGATCATCTCGGCCTGCGCGCCAGCGGCAGCCACACCGTGATCTTCGACGACGTGGTGTTTCCGCTGGACTATGAGATCGACGTCCGCAGGCCCGACGACTGGAAGGTTCCTGACGTCACCCAGGCGACCGTGCACGCGATCTTCGTCGCCGCGATTTACGACGGCATCGCCCGCGCTGCGCGCGACTGGCTGATCAAGTTCCTGAAGGAGCGGGTGCCCGCCAATCTCGGCGCGCCACTGGCGACGCTGCCGCGCATGCAGGAGGTCGTCGGCGGCATCGAGGCCCGGCTTGCGGTCAATGCCCGCCTGATCGACAGCTTCGCCGCCGATTTCGATAACGGCTTCCCGCTGTCCGCGATCGAGTCTAACATCATCAAGCTGACGGTGACCAATAACGCCGCAGCAGTGGTGGAGGATGCCTTGTCGCTGACCAGCAACCACGGCCTGTCGCGAACCAATCCCCTGGAGCGGCATTATCGCGACGTTCTGTGCGGCCGCGTCCATACCCCGCAAGACGATGCCACCCGTGTCTCCGCCGGACGCTCCGCGCTGGGCGTCTGAAAACAACAGCCAACAACAACGGAGTTGTCAGTCATGCCGGTCGAGTTCATCGGCTTCATCACCAACAACAATGCCTCCGAGACCATCGTCCGCTCAGGCCCGGTGCTCGATCCGCCCTATATCGAGACCGTCGCCAAGGCCCATGAGCTGGCCGGCTTCGATCGCGCGCTGCTGGCGTTCCACTCGACCACGCCGGACGCGCTGCAGGTCGCGCAGCATGTCCTGACCATTACCAAGCAGCTCAAGGTGATGATCGCGCAGCGGCCGGGCTTCACCGCGCCGACGCTGCTGGCGCGCCAGCTTGCGACGCTCGACCAGTTCTATGGCGGGCGGGTCTCGCTGCATGTCATCACCGGCGGCAACGCCATCGAGCTGCGCCAGGACGGCAACACGCTCGACGACAAGGACGAGCGCTACGCCCGTACCAGCGAATTCCTCGACGTGGTGCGGCTGGAATGGACCAGTGAGAAGCCGTTCAACTACAGCGGCAAGTATTACAACGTCGAGAACGGCTTCTCGCAGGTGAAGCCGTTGCAGAAGGGCGGCATCTACACCTTTGTCGGCGGCGGCTCGGATGCCGCGGTCGAGGTCGCCGGCAAGCACGCCGATACCTTCGCGCTGTGGGGTGAATCCTATACCCAGGTGCGCGACGTCACCGCGCGGGTGCGCGCGGCAGCGGCGAAGCACGGCCGGCCGACGCCGCGTTTCAGCCTCTCGGTGCGGCCGATCCTGGCCGACACCGAGGAGAAGGCGTGGGCGAAGGCGGAGCATATCCTCGCGCGTGCCACCGCGTTGCAGGACCAGACCGGGTACCGGCGGCCCAATCACGCGACCGACGGCGCCAAGCGGCTGTTGGCGCTAGCCGATCAGGGCACGCGCATCGACAAGCGGCTGTGGACCGAGATCGCAAAGCTCACCGGCGCCAACAGCAACACCACCGCGCTGGTCGGCACGCCCGAGCAGGTCGCCGAAGTGTTCGCCGATTACTACGATCTCGGCGTCAGCCATTTCCTGATCCGCGGCTTCGATCCGCTGGTCGATGCCATCGACTATGGCCGTGAGCTGATCCCGCTGACCCGCAAGCTGATCGAAGCACGCGACCAGCAGCGGGGGATCGCTGCCGAATGATCCGTCTCATTGTTGCGGCGGCGCTTGCGCTCGCCGCCATCGACGCGGCCGTCGCGCAGACCACGCTGCGCGTCGGCGACCAGAAGGGCAATTCGCAGGCCGTGATGGAAGCGGCGGGCGTGCTCAAGGACGTTCCCTACAAGATCGAATGGAAGGAATTCGCCGCCGCAGCGCCGCTGCTGGAGGCCTTGGGCGCGGGTGCTATCGACACCGGCCTGGTCGGCGATGCGCCATTCACGTTCGCGGCCGCCGCCAAAATTCCGGTGAAGGCGATCGCGGCCGTGCGGCGGTCGCGCGACGGGCTCGCGATCGTCGTGCCGGAGAATTCCGCCATCAAGAGCTTTGACGATCTGCGCGGCAAGAAGATCGCAACCGGCCGCGGCTCGATCGGCCATCAGCTGATCCTGGCGGCGCTGGAATCGAAAGGCTGGCAGGCGAGCGACGTCCAGATCGTGTTCCTCGCGCCGTCGGATGCCAAGGTCGCCTACACGCAAGGCGCGGTCGATGCCTGGTCGACCTGGGAGCCCTATGTCAGCCAGGAGGAGGTGCTGTTCAAGTCGCGTCGCGTCATCACGGCCGACGGCATCACGCCCGGCCTCGGCTTCCAGGTCGCGACGCCCGACGCGATCAAGGACAAGCGTGCCGAGCTCGAGGATTTCGTGCGTCGCCTCGCGGCCGCGCGCGCCTGGTCGCAGAACAATGTCGAAGGCTACGCTGCGACCTGGGGCAGGCTGATGAACGTCCCGCCCGCGGTGCCGCTGAACTGGCTGACGCGGGCCAGGATCCGCATCGCACCGATCGACGACAGCGTGGTGGCCGACGAGCAGAAGACCATCGATCTCTACGACCGCTGGGGCCTGATCCGGCAGAAGATCAACGCCGCCGAGATCGTCGACCGATCGTTTGGCGCGGCGGTGGAGAAGGGCGCGGGGCTGTAGGCAATTTGCAAACGACGCCAAGCATTCAGCGTCGTCCTGGCGAAAGCCAGGACCCATTACCCCGGATGGCAGTTGTTGTACGACGCTTGGGCCGCGATCCTGCTCACCATCAAATTCGGTGGTAATGGGTCCTGGCTTTCGCCAGGACGACGGGCGTCGAGGGCTTACACAACTTCTGAAGAGGCGACCGCTGCAAGCGGGAGATGTGGACCATCTGCGCGGAAGCGGTTCAACGTCGCGCGATTGCATCGCTAACGAACCCGTGATCTCGAAAACATCCATTCGTCCGCAGGCTGCCGCGCGGCAAGGATTTTCCCCGTTCCGCGCATTCCAAAACCACAACGTTGCTATTTTCGCCGCGGCCTTGCCGCACCCAAGGGCGCTGCCAAGATCAAACACACCAACAATCGAGTCCGGGAGATCACCGTGGGCCTTCAAGAAACTCGCATCGAGTCGCTGCCGTTTGTGACCGCTGAACTGAATTATCTCGCGCCGACGCCGGGCAAGCCCCGGACTTACGCTTTCGATCCGCCGCCCGGCGAACCCAAATCCACCGCACTGCCCGAAGCTCACAATGTCCCGATCTTTGACGGGCGTCTGATCGCCGACAGCTTCTCGCTCGACCGCGAGGGCTTTGCGCTGGTCAAGCATCCGACTTTCGTGAAGGACTATTACGACGACAACGAAGTCCGCAACGTTTACTACCCGGCCGTCGAAGCCTTCCTCAAGGCGACGCTGAAGGCGGATCGCGTTTTCATCTTCGACCACACCGTGCGCAAGCGTGTCGAGGGTGCGGCGGACATTCGCGGCGGCGGTCCGCGCCAGCCCGCGACTCGCGTCCATGTCGACCAGACCGCCGTCTCCGGCCACAACCGGGTGTTCGAGCACTTGCCAAACGAAGCCGAGCAACTCGTCAAGGGCCGCGTCCAGGTGATCAATCTGTGGCGCCCGATCCGCGGTCCACTGCGCGATTCGCCGCTTGCGATGGCCGACGGCACCACGGTTGCGCCTGAGGATCTGATCGCCTCCGACCTGATCTACCCGAACCGCAGCGGCGAGACCTATTCGGTGAAGTACAATCCGAACCATCGCTGGTTCTACATTCCCGAGATGACGCCGGACGAGGCGATCCTGCTGAAATGCTACGACTCGGCGACCGACGGCCGGACCCGCTTTGGACCGCATACCGCCTTCATCGATCCGACCACGCCGGCGGATGCCGCGCCGCGCGAGAGCATCGAGCTGCGCACGCTGGTGTTCCACAAGCAGTAAGGGTGAAGAACGTTCCTGCGTCGTAGGTGCGCTCCCTCTCCCGCTTGCGGGGGAGGCATAGGCGGCCCTCGGCCGCCGTTCTTGAGAACACGCCGATGCAACGCATCGGCTACGGGTGGGGGCTCTCTCCGCGAATCGTATCGTGGAGAGAGCCCCCACCCGGATCGTATCTTCGATGCGATCCGACCTCCCCCGCAAGCGGGAGAGGTAAGGTGAGCCCGCGGATAGGCTGAACCATCGGCTCTGCCCTCAAACTTGGCACCGTCAGCTCAATAATGTTACGCCCGTTCCCCAACTGCTCGGGGAAAGGGCGATTCATGGACGGCGTGGTGACGAAGGAAGCAGCGGGGATCGGGTTCCGCGCCCTGGTTCTTGCGCTTCTGGCATTGGCCTCTGGTCACATGCTGTCGACGCTGCTGCGCACGATCCCGGCGATCAGCCTCGATCTGATGGCGCGCGATTTCGGCACCTCGCCGCAGGCGCTGGCGAGCCTCACCTCGATCTATCACTTCTCCTTTGCCGCCTCGCAAATCCCGGTCGGCGCCGCGATGGACCGTTTCGGCGTGCGGCCGGTGTCGCTGAGCCTGCTCGGAGGTACCGTGGTCGGGACGCTGGTCTCGGCGCTCGCCACGGGTCCCGCGAGCTTCGTGCTCGGGCAACTGATGCTCGGCATCGCCACCTCGGGCATGCTGATGTGCCCGATGACGCTGGCGGCCAAGCAGATGTCGGCGGCGAAGTTCGGCCTGTGGTCCGGCCTGATCCTCTCGATCGGCAATATCGGCATGTTGCTGTCGGCAAGCCCGCTGGCCTTCGTGGTCGATCAGTTCGGCTGGCGCGCCGGCTTCTGGGGCTCGGCCGGCTTCGGTGTTGTCGTCCTGATCGCGGTGTTCGCGCTGGTGCCGCGGCAACCGGCGGCGCATGCGGACGATTCCTCGCCGTTGCAGCAGATGGCCGAGGTGCTGCGGCTCGGCCTGTCGCGCGGCCTGCGTGGATTGATCGCGCTGTCGCTGGTGTCGCTCGGCGCCTCGCTGGTGCTGCGCGGCCTGTGGGGCGGGCCGTGGCTGATGGATGTGAAGGGTCTGAGCCGCATCGAGGCCGGCAATGTGCTCGGCCTGTTCACGCTGGCGATGATCATCGGCCCGGCCTGTATCGGCGCGATCGATCGCAAGTTCGGGCATCGCCGCACCATGGTGGCGTCGACCCATGCCGTCGCCGCGCTGCTGCTGGTGCTGATGGCGGCCGGCGCGCCGCATTTGGCGGTCTCGAACCTGCTCGGCGCCGCCGTGATGCCGGTGCAGTATGATCTGGTGCTGCTGATCCTGATCGGGTTTGCGACCTCGGCGCAACCGCTGATCTACGGCATGACGCGGCAGCTCGTCGACGCCCAGAACACCGGCAAGGCGCTGTCGTCGGTCAATCTCGCGTTCTTCCTCGGCGCGGCGCTGCTGCAATTCAGCACCGCCGGCGTTGCGGCGCTGTTCGGGCTGCCCGCGGTGCTGCTGTTCATCGCCGGCGCCCTGGTGATCGGGATCGTGCTGTTCCTGATCTATACCAGGCCTTTCGCCGCCTAGATCGCCTGCGCCTGCTTGCGGATTTCGTTGGCAAGCGGCCGCAAGGAATCGACCCCGCGCGGCCCGACGAGGCTATAGCCCGTGCCGCCGTCCGCCCAGGAGAAGCCGGCGACGTCGCCGCCCGAATGCGCGGCCATCGGCGCGTTCTGATCCGACGTCATCGGACGGGTGAGGACCACGAGCCGCTCGCCGTGATCATCGTCGTACATGAACATGGCCGCGGGACCGTGCGGCGTCGGCACCACCCGTCCGCCCATCAAGCGATATCCCGACTTGCTCAGATCCGGCAGCTTGACCGGCTGACGCAGCCGGTTCGAGACCCATTGCACAAGCTCGGTGCTGTCGCGCAGCTCGACCGGCCGGGTGTGATCCGAGGCGTAGACCTTGTAGGAATCGCTTGCTTCCTCGGCCAGCGCCGCAATCCCGCCGGCCGGCGCCAGTGCCGCGCCGCGGATCATCCATCCGCCGAGGCCGCCGATCGAGAGCATCAGCATCGCTGCGATCGCCCAGCGGAAAGACGAGGGGCGGCGGCGCGGGCGCTCGATCATCCGGGCGAGGTTGAGCTGCGGCGGCAGCGGTTCCTCGGCAATCGGCAGCAATGCCGATCGCAGCAAGTTACGCTCATCGGAATAGGCGGCGATGCGTTTGGCCACGTCCGGATGCTTTCCCAGATAGGCGGTGATTTCCGCTTCGCGCTCCGGCTCCAGCGCGCGATCCACATAGGCATGCAGATCGTCTTCGGTAATGGGTCGATTGCTCATGTCTTGTTCCGCAATTGCACGACATTGTTATCCAGTTGGCCGGCAGTGCCCTCCAACTCTTGATGGAGCCGCTCGCGGGCGCGCGCCAGGCGCGACATCACCGTGCCAATGGGCACGCCGAGCACCTTCGCGGCGTCGGCATAGGACAAGTCCTCGACGCCGACGAGCAGGAGGACCGCACGCTGGTCATGCGGAAGCCTTGCGAGCTTCGCCATGACGTCGCGATACATCACCTTGTGCTCCTGCTCTGCGTCCTGGCCGAATGCATCCTCGTTGGTTTCGTCGATCGCGACATGGACGCCGCGCGTCGTTGCGCGACGAAACTGGTTGATGGCGAGATTATGAAGGATAGCGAACAGCCACGGCCGCGGATTGTCCGACCGCCGCTGCTCCCAATGAATCACGGCGCGCTCCAGGCAGTCCTGCACCAAATCGTCGGCGGCCGCGTGGTCGCGGACCAGGGCCCGCGCGTACCGCCGCAAGGCGGGTATCAGCGGTTCGACGAGGCGCAGCATGTCGTTCATGGCGTTTGCACCTGAATGACCGCACCGAGTTTGGCCGGGTCGCCTGACGTGATGACGAGATAGCGTCGTTCGGCCTTGGCCGCGCTCTGCACGATCTGCCGGATCGGCCCGGTGGTGTTGACGATGGCGGAGCCGGCGGGATTGGTCATGAAGGCTGCCAGAGGCTCCACGGAGCCTGTTCCGTCGGCACGTTCGGCCAATCCTAGCACATAGTGCTGCTTGGGTTCGAGCCCGGTGACCGATGCCTGCAGCACTTGGATCAGCCCCTGATCGAACAGCGAGACGCCGGTCGGCGGCTTGTCGCCCTTGGCCTGCTTCTTCGGCGCGAGCGCGAGGTGGGCGACTTGGCCGGCAGCGCCAAGCGCCTGCAGGTTCTGGCGATCATCGGGATTCGGCGCGGCGTTCGGCACGTAGGCGATGGCCTGCGGCGCCTGGCCGATCGGGATGTTGGCGATCACCTTGTTGGTCGCGGTGTCGATCGCGGCCAGCGCATCGGCATTTTCCAGGCCGACATAGACCCGCGTGCCGTCGCCGGACGGCCAGATGCCGTGCGGGAGGTTGCCGACGGGAATGGTCGCGACTTGCGAGAAGTCGTCGGTGCGAAACACCTTGACCTCGTTGGTGCCGCCGATGGTCACATAGGCGAAGGTCCCCTTGGCCGTCTTCGCGAAATTGACATGGTTGGTAATCGGGCCGGTGTCGATGGTCTTGATCAGGTTGAACGGCGGCTTGGCGTTGAAGACCTGCGTCCTGCCGACATCCTTCAGCGTGAACCACACCTGCTCGCCGTCCGGCGTAGCTGCGATGTTCGGGCAGAACGGGCTTTCCTGCTTCACCTTCGCCACGATCTGATGGTCGGCCACCGAGACCACGTCGGTCTCCGGATTGAACGACGAGCAGATGTAGCCGTACTTGCCGTCGGGCGAGAAGATCTGCATTCCCGGTCCCGCCGGCACCTCGATCCGCATCGTTTCCTTGAAGCTCTGCGCGTCGATCACCGAAATGTAGTTCTCGCCGCGCACGGTGACCCAGACCTCCTTGCCGTCCGGCGTGAAGAACGCCTCGTGCGGAGACCGCCCGACATAGGTAACATGCTTGACCGCGTTCGTTGCCGTGTCAATGAAGGTCACCGAATTCGAGCCGATCGAGACGATGGCGAGGGTGTGGTGGTCGGGCGAATAGCCCATGCCGTGGACCAGCACCTGCCCCTTGTAGAGCGGGCTGAAATTACCGGGCTGCGGGTCGCCGAGCCGGATCACGCCGAGCAGCTTGTTGTCGACGGGATCGGTGACCGACACCGTGTTCGAGAACTGCTCGGCGGCGTAGACGCGGTCGTGATGGCTGATCGGAATGTCGGGCGCGGACACAGCGCCCGGCGCCTGTCCCGCAAACGCCGACGTCGACAGCGCGATCATGCTGGTCGCCAACAGGCCCTTCATGAATTGGCTCGTCATTACTTGGTCTCCTGCTTCATCATGTCGTGGTGCATGTTCATGTGATCGTGGGTGGTCGCCGCCGGGCCGGGTTTCGCGCCGGGTTGTTGTGTCGGGGCCGGCGTCGTGTCCGTGACCTGTTCGCCGAGTGCGAGCTTCATGGCGTCGATCTCCTGGCGTTGCTCGACGATGATCTCCTGCGCGATCCGGCGCAGGCGCTCGTTCTTGCCGTAGCGGAGCTCGATCACGGCCATGTCGATCGCGCCCTGATGATGCGGCGTCATCATCGCGACGAAGTCGCGGTCGATATCGCCGCTCGGCTTGGCGGCCATGTCGTTCATCATCTTGGTCATCGCGGCATCGTTTTCCGCGAGGAAGGCGCTCTCCTCGGCCGTCTGCGCAGTGTCGGCCGGGTGATGCGCTTCCTGGGCGAGGACCACCGGGGAAACGGCGACGGTGAACAGGACACGCATGCCGAACACCGCGGCACTGAAGCCGGGTCTGAGGAATCGCAGGATCATCATGTTTCACCCTGAAGGTTGTCGCGGAGGGCCTCCGCGATCCAGTGGCTTGCATGGGTGGGACGCAGCAGTGTGAGTTCTATTCCGTCGCAGGGTGGTCTCTTCTCGATCACGACTTGCTGATCGGCCGAATGGTCCGTTCCGGCCGAACCGGCCGATTTGCGATCGGCAAGCCACTGGCTATAAGAGGGAATTCCGGTTCCGTTCGGCCGGTTCCTCGATCCTCGCTGCGCAATCCCACGCGCCAACAAGGCCAAGATGTCCGCCAAGATCGATCCAATCACCCGCTCCGTGGTCCAGCACCGCCTGTCGTCGATCGTGAAGGAGATGGGCGAAGCCATGCTTCGCACCTCCTATTCGCAGATCCTCAATTCCAGCCGCGATTTTTCGCTGGCGATCTGCGACACCAGCGGGCGGCTGATCGCGCAGGCCGATCACATCCCGGTCCATGTCGGCGCCTTGCCCTGGGCGACGCTCGCGGTCGAGGAACGCTTCAAGGATGTCGCGCCCGGCGACGTCATCCTGCTCAACGATCCCTATCAGGGCGGCAGCCATCTGCCTGACTTGACCGCCTTCGTGCCGGTGTTCGACGGCGGCAAGCGATTGCTCTGGACCATCGTGCGCGCGCATCAGAGCGACATCGGCGGCGCCACCCATGGCGCCTACAATCCGGCCGCCACCGAGATCTATCAGGAAGGCATTCGCATTCCGCCGATCAAGCTTTATGAGGCCGGCAAGCCGCGCGAGGATCTGCTCGACCTGCTGGCTTTGAACATCCGCAACCCCAGGGAATTTCGCGGCGACCTCGCGGCGATGCTGGGTGCCGCGCATCTCGGTGAGCGCCGCGTCTCAAAACTGTTCAGCGAGTTCGGCGCGGAGACGGTCGAGGCCGCGATCGAGGCGATCCTCGACGCCACCGAGCAGCAGACCCGCGCCGTGGTGTCGACCTGGAAGGACGGCGTGTTCTACGGCGAAGCGCTGCTCGACGATGACGGCCACGGCCGCACCGACATCAAGATCGCCGCCAAGGTGACCAAGACCGGCAGCGACATCGAGGTCGACCTTACCGGCTCCGATCCGCAATCGACGAGTTTCGTCAATTCGTCGCATGCCAACATGCAGGCCGCGGTCGCGATGGCCTTTGCCTATCTGATCGACGCCGATATTCCGAAGAACACCGGTGCGCTGCGGCCGCTGAAGGTGGTGGCGAAGCAGGGCACCATCGTGTGGGCCGATCCTGGCCGTCCCGTGACGCTGTGCACCAGCCATCCTTCCAATGAGATCGTCGAGGCGATCATCAAGGCGATGTCGGCTTCCTGTCCGGATCGCGTGATGGGCGGATGGGGCCGCCGGTTTCGCATCGCGATCCAGGGCGAGGATCCGCGCAACGGACGCAATTTCATCTGGCACATGTTCCAGGCGCGGCCCGGCGGCGGCGCATCGCCGGGCGGCGACGGCTATTCCTCGATCGGCGAGTGGCATTCGGTCGGCGGACTCAAATTCGGCAGCATCGAAGTCGCCGAGGTGCGCTTTCCCCTGCATTTCCGCCAGCACGAGTTCCGGCCGGATTCCGGCGGCGATGGCCAGCATCGCGGCGGGCTCGGCGTGGCGCTCGACATGGTGCTGGAGACGGCAAAGCCCGCCAAGGGCAACACCGCCGGCGACGGCGCGCGGCACGGTCCCTGCGGCATGCTCGGCGGCAAGGACGGCGAGCCGCATCACTACCGCCTCTTGTCGGAAGGCCGCGCGCCGCGCGTGTTGAAGACCAAGGAGGTCGGCATCGAGTTGCGTCCCGGCGATTGCCTGGAGATCCGCTCCTCCGGCGGCGGTGGCTGGGGTCCATCCGAGAAGCGAACGGCGGAGGCGCGGGCGCGCGACGTCGCGCAGGGTCTGGTTTCGAAGGCGGTATAGGGCAGCGATGTACACGATTGGGGTTGACGTCGGCGGCACCTACACCGACCTGGTTGCGACGGATCAAACCGGGCGCACCGTTTTCGCGAAATCGCCATCCACGCCGGCCGATCAGTCGATCGGCGTCATGGCGGGACTTGAAGAACTTGCGCGCCGCCTCGGCGTCACGCGCGCGGCGATGCTTGCGGCAACCGATCGTCTGGTGCACGGCACGACGGTTGCGACCAATGCGCTGCTGGAACGCAAGGGCGCCAAGGTCGCGCTGCTGACCACCGAGGGCCACCGCGACGTCGTCGAGATGCGCGAGGGGCTGAAGCCGGATCGCTACGATCTGCGCACGCCGCCGCCCGAGCCGCTGGTGCCGCGCGAGCGACGGTTTGGCGTGCGCGAACGGCTGAAGGCCGACGGCAGCACAGCGATTGCGCTCGATGCCGCAGCGCTCGGCGACGTCATCGCCGAGGTGAAGCGGTCCGGTGCGAACTCGATTGCGGTCTGCTTCCTGCACGCCTATCTCAACCCCGCGCATGAGCTCGCCGCGGTCGAGCGGCTGGCGAAGGAGCTGCCCGATGTCAGCGTGTCGCGCTCGAGCGACGTGCTGCCGCAGATCAAGGAATACGAGCGCGTCTCGACCACGATCGTGAACGCCTATGTCGCGCCGACGGTGCGGCGCTATCTCACCAATCTGGAGCGCAGCCTGCATGAGGCCGGCTTCAAAGGCTCGCTGTTCGTCGTGCTGTCGCATGGCGGCATGGCGCCGGTGGAGGAAGCCTCGCGGCTCGCCGCGGGCACCGTGCTGTCGGGCCCGGCCGGCGGCATCTCCGGCAGCCGTCGCTGCGCCGAGATGCTCGGGATTCCCGATCTCGTGCCGTTCGACATGGGCGGCACCTCGACCGACATCTCGCTGATTGCTGACGGCGAGGCCTCGCTGTCCGCCGACGGCATGCTGGCCGGACAGCGTATCGCGCTGCGCAGCCTCGACATCGCCAGCATTGCGGCGGGCGGCGGCTCGATTGCCGGTGTCGACGGCGGCCGCACGCTGCGGGTCGGGCCGGAGAGCGCGGGCTCGGTGCCGGGCCCGGCGTGCTACGGCAATGGCGGCCTGGCTGCCACCGTCACCGATGCCAATGTCGTGCTCGGCTATCTCGATGCCGCCGCCTTCATGGGCGGCGCGCGGCCGCTCGATCGTGCGGCGTCGGAAGCCGCGGTCGACCGGATCGCCGAAGCGCTCGATTTGTCGCGGATCGAGGCGGCCGCCGGCATCTACAAGATGATCAATCTGAAGATGGCCGACGGCATCCGCCTGATGACGCTGCGCCGCGGTGTCGATCCCCGCAAATTCGCGCTGCTCAGCTTCGGCGGCGCCGCCGGCATGCATGCCGCCGAAGTCGCCCGCGAGCTCGAGATCAAGCGCATCATCGTGCCGACGGTCGCTTCCGTGCTGTCGGCCTGGGGCATGCTGACCAGCGATCTGCGCTACGAGGTCAGCCGCACCCATTACGGCACCGGACGGATCGCCGCCGATGAGGTGAGGGCGCTGTTCGCCGGGCTGGAGGAGCAGGCCGCCGGCCGTTTGCGCGACTGGTTCAAGGGCGACGTCGCGATCGAGCGCTCCGCCGAGATGCGTTATGGCGAGCAGGTGTTCGAGATCGACGTGCCGCTCGGAGACCTCGATCTCGGCGCCGCGGACCTCGTGGCACAGATCGAGGAGCGCTTCCATCGCCGCCACGAGGAACTCTACACCTATGCCTCGCGCGGGCAGGAGGTGGTGTTCGTCAACGCCCGTGTCGCCGCGGTAGGCAAGGTCGCGCGCGGCGGCGGCGATGTCGGCGAGGCCGCCTCAGCCGCACCTTGCACGCCGCGCGGCAAGCGGCAGGCCTGGTTCGGCGCCTGGCGCGAGGTGCCGGTCTACGCGCTCGACGATCTCAAGCCCGGGCATACGCTGGCCGGTCCCGCGATCATTGAGGCAGAAACCACCACGGTTCTGGTCGATAGCGGCGACCGCGTTGCCGTCAACCCGCTGGGCTGGCTCGACATAACATTGCGCTAATCGGCATCCGGGAACTGCGCTCCCTCTCCCGCTTGCGGGGGAGGGTTGGGGTGGGGGTCTCGCCACGAGTCGGACCACCATTATGTGGAAGGAGCCCCCACCCGGATTGCATCCTCGATGCAATCCGACCTCCCCCGCAAACGGGAGAGGTGAAGAGAGGTTCGCCTCCGCCATCAACATTTCATTTTCCCGGCATTGGCTTGGGCGATAAGGTCCATCCTTGGGAGGGAGCGCCGGCTGCTGCCGGCGTTTGTGGCGATGTTGATGCAAACAAAAAGACAAACCGTGCTTTCGATATCCCTGGCCTTCGCAGCGATGCTCGCGGCGGCGCCGCTGCGTGCGCAGCAGGCGCCGGAAGCAAGCGGCAGCGAGATCCGTGTCGGCAACGTCATGCCCTACACCGGGCCGCTCGCGGCGTTCGCCACCATCGGGCGGGCGGAAGCGGCCTATTTCGACATGATCAACGAGCATGGCGGCATCAACGGCCGCAAGGTCAGGTTCGTCTCGGTCGATGACAGCTCCAATCCGAAGGCCGCGATGGAGCAGACCCGCGATCTCGTCGAGAAGCAGGACGTGCTGTTGATGTTCGGCTCGTTCGGCACGCCGAGCAATCTCGCCGTCCGGAAGTACCTCAACGAGAAGAATATCCCGCAGCTGTTCGTCGCCTCCGGCGACGAGGAGTGGGCCCATCCGAAAACCTTTCCTTGGACGATGGGCTGGCAGCCGACCTTTCGCGCCGAGGGGCGGATCTACGCCAATTACATCCAGGCCGCCTATCCCTCGCGCAAGATCGCGGTGCTGTGGCAGAACGACCAGTTCGGCCGCGATCTGTTCAAGGGGTTGCAGGAAGGGCTCGGCGACACCGCGGGCATGATCGTCGCCGATCTCGCCTTCGACGCCTCGGAGACCGCGATCCAGAACCAGATCGGAATCCTGAAAGGCTCCGGCGCCGATATCCTGGTGTTCGACGGCGCGCCGGCGATCGCGGCGCGCGCGATCCGCGTGGCGGCGGACCTCGACTGGCACCCGGTGTTCATCCTCGACAACGCGTCGGCCTCGATCGCCAGCGCGTTGCGGCCGGCGGGCCTGCAGAACTCGCTCGGCGTGATCTCGACCTCGTTCCTGAAGGACGCCGGCGATGCCTCCTGGAAGAACGATCCGCAGATCAAGGCGTGGGACGCCTTCATGGACAAGTACTATCCCGACGGCGACAAGGACGACATCTACGCCGTGTTCGGCTATGCCGCCGCCGACACGCTGATGCAGGTGCTGCGCCAATGCGGCGACGACCTGTCGCGCGAGAACATCATGCGGCAGGCCGCCTCGCTGAAGGACTACCAGAGCCCGATCGCGCTGCCCGGGATCGTGATCAACACCGGGCCGAAGGATTTCCGCCCGATCAAGCAGATGCGGCTGGTGCAGTTCGACGGCAACGCCTGGCAGCCGATCGGCGACGTGATCGAGAGCGCGTTCACGCCGGTGCGGGAGGATAATTGAGCTCGCGATCGTTGGGTTATTCGTCGTCCCGGCGAAAGCCGGGACCCATTACCCCAACTGCGAATTGTTTTGCTCCGCTGGGGCGATAATCCCTCTTACACCACGCAGCGGTGGTTATGGGTCCCGGCCTTCGCCGGGACGACGAAAAGCTACTTCTTCAGCCCGTAATTCAAGAGCCCGCCCTTGTTCTTCGGCGGATGGGCGCGCAGGCCTTCCTCGTTCGGCTCGGTGCCCCAACCCGGGCGATCGGGGATTACGAGATGGCCGTCGACGAACTCCGGCACGTGGGTGAACAACTCGTGGTCCCAGGCCAGCCGATCGATGTCGGTCTCCATGATGCGCAAATTCGGCACCGCGGCGCAGAAATGCGCGTTCATCATGGTGCAGAGATGGCCGTAGAAATTATGCGGCGCGACGTTGACCTCGAAATGCTCGGCGGCCGCGGCGATCTTCATCGACTGCCAGACCCCGTTCCACGGTGTGTCGATGATCGCGACATCCATCGCCTGCTCGGTGAAATAGGGCAGGAATTCGCGCAGGCCCAAAAGCGTCTCGCAGGACGAGATCGGGTGCGGGCTCTGGCGGCGGATGTAGCCGAGCGCCTGCGGGTTGAAGGTATCGATCTCGACCCAGAACATGTCCAGCTTCTCGATGGCGCGCAGGATCTTCAGATAACCCTCGGTCTTGGCGTTGAAGTTGAGGTCGAGCAGGAGATCGACATCCGGACCCGCGCCGTCGCGGATCGCCTCCAGATGCATGCAGAGATTGCGCAGCACAGTGCGGTCGATATTGATCTCGGGCTGGAACGGCGAGCCGAAGCCGGGCCGCCAGCCCTGCGGCTTGCCGTCGCTATAGACGAAGATGTTGGTCTTCATCGCCGAGAATTTCTTCTCGCGCACCTCGGCCCCGATCGCCTTGACGCCGTCGAGATCGGTGATTGCGGGCTTGTACCAATCCGGATGATTGATGCGCCAGGTCGCGCAATGCGACCAATAGACCCGCACGCGGTCGCGGATCTTGCCGCCGAGCAGATCGTAGCAGGGCACGCCGAGCGCCTTGGCCTTGACGTCGAGCAGCGCGTTCTCGATGGCCCCGAGCGCCAGCGCCACCACGCCGCCTGCGGCGGGGCGCGTCGCGGCGAACAGCTCGACGTAGATCCGCTCGTGCTCGAACGCGTTCTTGCCGACCACCCGCGCCGACAGCCGCTCGATCGCCGCAGTCACACCGGGCGCGCCAAAGCCCTCGTCATATTCGCTCCAGCCGACCAGCCCGTCTGACGTCGTCACCTTGACGAAATGATAATTCCGCCAGCCGGCATCGCAGGCGAGCGTCTCGACGCTTCTGATGGTGGTGGATTTGCTCATGGTTTCCTGCCCGGCGTTTGTTGGTGTTGAAGAGAGCACAGTAGCGGATCGAGCAATGCGTCAACCGCACGGCGGCAGACCGTCAGCGCACGCTTGTTGCAAAGTGCTGCGGCAATCCAGTGAATTCCGTCAAGCGGAAGAAAATTCCACTTGCATCACACAGTCGGCGCGGCTTCAAGTTCACGCAACAAGAAACTGAATCAGCCGATGGCATCGGCTGGTCATTTTGTCGCGAGGAAGCGTGATGGGTGCGTTGTCGCATCTGCGGATAGTCGAGATCGGAAGTGCAGCGGCGACGAGCTATTGCGCGCGGCTGTTCGCTGATTTCGGCGCCGATGTGCAGAAAGTCGAGCCGCCCGCGGGCGATCCGCTTCGCCGCACTGCGCCGCTGACGCCGCAGGGGCACAGCGCATGGTTTGCGTTTCTCAATTTCAACAAGTCGAGTGTCGTGCTCGACGAGAGCGACGCGGGCGCCACGTTGCGCCTGCGCGAGCTGATTGCCGGCTGCGACATCCTGCTCGACGGGCGCGGCATCGATGCGGCCAATTGTCCCGGCCTCGATCTCGATGCGATCAAGCGGAACAATCCCGGCCTGATCCATCTCGACCTCGCCTGGTTCGGCGACCGCGGTCCCTATGCCAATTTCGCCGCGACCGATTCCACGATCCGCGCGCTGACCGGGCTTGTGAAGCTGGTCGGACCTGCGCAGGGGCCGCCGATGCACGCGCCGGATTTCCAGATCGGGATTCTCGGCGGGCTGTGGGGCTTCATTGCGGCCGCCTCGTCGGTGCTCGGCCGCATGCAGGATGGGCGCGGGCGCGAAAACCATCTCAGCCTGTTCGAGGCCTCTATCGCCGTCACCGAATACATCATGTTCGAGGCGTTCCAGCGCGGCGACATCATGCGGCGGATCGGCGTCAACCGGTTCTGGCCGACCTTTCCGGTCGGCATCTACCAAACCAAACAAGGCTGGCTCGGCGTCACCACGGTGACCCCGGCGCAATGGCGCGCGTTCTGCGAGATGCTTGATCTCACCGATCTGCGCGATGATCCGACATTGGTCATGGGCGTCGACCGGCTGCAACGCGTCGCCGAGATCGAAGGCAAGATCCTGCCGAAGCTGAAGCAGCGCACCGCGCAGGAATGGTTTGCCGAGGGTCTCAAGCGCAAGATCCCGATCGTGCCGGTGCCGGAGATCGCGGATCTCATCGCCGATGAAGAGAAGCGCGCCCGCGGAGCCATCGTCCCGATTGCGGTCGGCGACGAGACCGGCTTTTCCGCCGGTACGATGCAGCGGCTAACGGGAACGCCACCACTCCGCGGTGGCCGGGTGCCTGATCTCGGCGAGCAGCAGGCGAGGCCCGAGGCCACGCCGCGCGTACAAGCGCCGAAGCCGGCTCCGACCCATCGCCTGCCGCTCGAGGGCATCCGCGTCGTCGATTTCTCGATGGGCTGGGCCGGGCCGATCTGCACCCGCACGCTCGCCGATCTCGGCGCCGACGTCATCAAGATCGAGGCGACCCAGTATCCGGACTGGTGGCGCGGCGTCGACCGCCGCCCGGCCTATGTGCTGGAGCAGATGTACGAGAAGTCGGTGCGCTACTGCATCATGAACCGCAACAAGCGCGGCATCACGCTCGACCTGACCCGGCCGAAGGGGCTTGCACTGGCGAAGCGCCTGCTGGCCGATGCCGACCTCGTGGTCGACAATTATTCGGTCGAGGTGCTGCCCAAGCTCGGTCTCGGCTACGAGGTGCTGAGCAAGATCAATCCGAAGCTCGTGATGATGTCGATGTCGGCATTCGGCGCCGGCAGCGTGCATCGCGACTGCCGCGCCTACGGCTCGACCCTGGAGCAGGGCTCCGGCCTGCCCAGCGTGGTCGGCGATCCCGGTGGTCCGCCAGTCATGAGCCATACCGCGTTCGGTGACGCCGTCGGCGGCCTCAACGGCGCTGCCGCGGTGCTGACCGCGCTGATCCACGCCAAGATGACGGGGCAGGGCCAGTTCATCGACCTCGCGCAGATCGAATGCATGATGCCGTTCGCCGCGCCCTGGATCGTCGCGCATTCGGTCGATGGCAAGCAGCCTGCGAAATACGGCAACCGCCATCCGGATTTCGTGCCGCATGGCTGCTTTCGCTGCGATGGCGATGACAACTGGATCGTGGTCGCGGTATCCGATGACGCGATGTGGCCAAGGCTCGCACGGCTGCTCGGCCGCGAGGACTGGGCGACGGACGAGACGCTCAAGTCGGCCGCGGGCCGCCGCACCATTGAAACCGCGATCGAGGCTGCGATCACGGCCTGGACCTCGGCACGCGATCCGGACGCGGCGATGGCCGCGCTGCAATCGGCGGGTGTTGCATCCGGCGTCGCGCGGCTGCCGATCGATCTCCTTGAGGACCCGCAGCTCGACGCCCGCGGCTTTATCCAGCAGGTCGATCGCGCTTTCATCGGCAGACATCCGCAGCCGTCGATGCCGTTCCGCGAGGGCGATGCGCCATTCGCGATCCGCTCGGTGCCGCCGACGCTCGGCGAGCATAATCGCGAGATCCTGTCGGGCATGCTCGGCCTCTCCGACGCCGAGCTGGAAGAGCTCACCCGCGAGGGCATTATCGGCACCGCGATGCTGATGGAGGAGCAGCTGGTGGAAGCGAAGAAGCGGGCGGCGGGTTGATGGGGGCAGGCCAGCCGGCACAGCGCAAGGCGGAGGGTGCGCGCGACGGCGCGCGGCCGCTGCTGTCTGTGCGCGGGCTCGGCATCCGTTTCAAGACCGCGCAGGGCATCTGGCAGGCGACGCGCCGGATCGATTTCGACATCGCGCCCGGCGAGCGGGTCGGCATTGTCGGCGAAAGCGGCTGCGGCAAGACCATCACCGGCCTCTCGATCCTGCGGCTGTTGCCGGGCAACTTTGCCGGGCTCGATGGCAAGATCCTGTTCGACGGCACCGATCTCGCCTCCTGCAGTGCGCGGCAGATGCGCGCGATCCGGGGCAAGCGGATCGCGATGATCTTCCAGGAGCCGATGAGCGCGCTCGATCCGGTGTTCACCGTCGGCCACCAGATCGCGGAGACGTTGCGCGTCCATACCGATGTCAGCTACGAGGAAGCGCGTGCGAAAACGCTGGAGATGCTCCGCCGTGTCGGCATCGCCTCGCCGGAGCGGCGGATCGACGACTATCCGCACCAGCTCTCAGGCGGCATGCGCCAGCGCGTGATGATCGCGGCGAGCCTGATCTGCGGGCCGCAGCTGCTGATCGCGGACGAGCCGACCACCGCGCTCGACGTCACCGTGCAGGCGCAGATTCTCGAGCTGCTGCGCGACATCAGCGAGACCTCGAAGACCGCGCTGATGCTGATCACCCACGATCTCGGCGTCGTCGCCGAGACCTGCACGCGGATGATCACGATGTATGCCGGCGAGGTGATCGAGGACGCCACCGTCGACGAGGCGCTGGTGCGGCCGCTGCATCCCTATACGTCGGGGCTGTTACGCTCGCTGCCGCATCTGAGCCCGCGCCATGGTCGGCTGCCGTCGATCCCGGGCCGGGTGCCGTCGATCGCGGAGATGCCGGCGGGCTGCCGCTTCCGTGCCCGCTGCGCCCATGCCGCGAAGGGCTGCGAGGCCGAGCAGAAGCTGCAGGACGCCGGCGGCGGCCGCAAGGTGCGCTGCTGGCGCTTTGCCGAGCTCAATTTGCCGGGCGCGCTGCATCCGCCCGATGCGCCGGCTGGTGCGAAGGTCGCGACGCAATGACCGCAGCATCCGCTGAACAGCGCGGCGAGCCCATCGTCTCGGTGCGCGACCTCCAGGTCCGCTTCCAGACCTCGGACCGGCGCGCCACCGTGAAGGCGGTCGATGGCGTCAATTTCGACGTCCGCCGCGGCGAGACGTTCGGCATTATCGGCGAATCCGGATCGGGCAAGACCACGATCGGCCGCGCGCTGGTGTTTCTGCTGAAGCCCAGCGCCGGTGCCATCCTGCATGATGGCATCGATCCGACGGCGCTGTCGCGCCAAAAATTCCAAAGCCATCGCCGCGACTACCAGATCATCTTCCAGGATCCGAACGCCGCGCTGAACCCGCGCATGACCATTCTGGCCTCGGTGCTGGAGCCGCTGGAGCTTGCCCGCGTCGGCGACCGCGCCGAACGCGAGCGGCTAGCCCGGGAAGCGCTTGAGCGGGTCGGCCTGCCGCAGGAATTCGGCGAGCGCTATCCGCACCAGCTTTCCGGCGGCCAGAAGCAGCGCGTCGTGATCGCCCGCGCGCTGACGTTGAAGCCGAAATTGATCGTCTGCGACGAGGTGGTGGCCGCGCTCGACATGTCGATCCGCGGCGACGTGCTCAATTTGTTTGCCGATCTGCAGCGCGACCTCGGGCTGACCTACGTCTTCATCACCCACGACCTTGCCGTGGTCTCGCATATCAGCGAGCGCGTCGCGGTGATGTATCTCGGCCAGTTCGTCGAGCTCGGGCCGACCGAAGAGGTCGCCGAGCGCCCGCTGCACCCCTACACCATCGCGCTGCTCTCGGCCGAACCGCGGCCGCTGCCATCATTAATGCGCGAGGCGCAGCGGATCGTGCTGCAGGGTGAGGTGCCGAGCCCGATCGATCCGCCGTCGGGCTGCCGCTTCCGCACCCGGTGCCCGCACGCGCAGCCGCTCTGCACCGAGCGTGTACCGGAGTGGCGCGAGCTGAAACCCGATCACTGGGTGGCCTGCCATTTCGCCGACCGCCCGAATTATTTGCCCAACGTACCGGAGACGACGCCATGACGATGACGACACGACGCGAGGCCATGGCGCTGATCTCGGGCGCACTCGCCAGCACCACGCTCGGCGGCCGCGCGTTTGCGCAAGGCACGCCGAAGAAGGGCGGCACCTTGCGGATCTCCGCGCCGGCCAACCCGTCGAGCCTCGATCCGGCGACCGGCGGCGCCGGCTCCGACCACGCCTTCCTGTTCACGATGTACGACACGCTGGTCGAGTGGGATTTCGAGACGCTGAAGCCGAAGCCGGGGCTCGCCGAAAGCTGGAAGTTCACCGATCCCAATACGCTGGTGCTCAATATCCGTGCCGGTGTCAGCTTCCATGACGGCACCCCGCTCGATGCCGAGGCCGTCAAGTTCAACCTCGATCGCAACCGGGGCGATGCGAAGTCGAACATCAAGGCCGACCTGCTCTCGGTCGCCTCGGTCGAGGTCACCGGACCGCAGCAGGTGACACTGAAGTTGAAGACGCCGGATACCGCGCTGCCCGGCATTCTCTCCGATCGTGCCGGCATGATGGTGTCGCCGACGGCGCTGAAGGCGGCCGAGGACGGCGTCGTGACCCGCAAGCCGGTCGGCGCTGGCGCCTACGCCTTCGTGAGCTGGGCCGACGGCGAAAAGATCGTGGTCAAGCGCAACGAGAAATACTGGAAGCCGGACCGGCCGTTTCCCGACGCGATCGAGTTCTCGATCATTCCCGAGCTCACCACCGGCGCGCGCTCGGTCACCGCCGGGCAGAACGATCTGATCTATCAATTGCCGCCGCGGCAGAAGGCGATCATCGAGCGCGCCTCGAGTGTCAAGGTGGTGAACGGCCCGACGCTCTATGTGTTCCAGATCTTCCTGAATTGGGCCAGGCCGCCGTTCGACAATGTCAAGGTCCGCCAGGCGCTGAACTTTGCGATCGACCGCGAGTCCTTCGCCAAGGCTGCGCTCGCGGGCCTTGCCGAGCCGGCCTACATGAACCTGCCGAAGTCGCACTGGGCTTATGATGCCGACGTGGCCAAGCTCTATCCCTACGATCCCGACAAGGCCCGCAAGCTGCTCGCCGAGGCTGGCTTCAAGGAGGGCACCCCGATCGAGATCGGCGGTTACACAGATCAAGATTCGGTGCAGCGCGAGGAGATCCTGATTGAGCAATTGCGTAAGGCCGGCATCAACGTGCGTTTCGTCAACGGCACGGTCGCGGAAGCCTCTGCTGCCTTCTTCGGTCCGGAGAAGAAGGGGGCGGGGTTGTTGTCGGCCTGGACCGGGCGGCCCGACCCGAGCCTGACCTATTCGCTGATGTTCACCAAAGACGCCTATTACAATGGCGGCCGCGCCCCGGTGCCGCCGGAACTCGAGGCCGCGATCAAGGAATCGCGTGCGTCCGAGGATATCGAGGTCAGGCGCAAGGCCTTCTCCACCGTGCAGCGCCTGGTGATGGAGAACGCCCTCGTCGTGCCGCTGGCGTTCCAGTTCGAGCTGGTCGCCATGAACAAGAAGGTACAGGGCTATCGGCCCAATCTCCTTGGCAAGCCGAAATACGACGACGTCTGGCTCGAAGGCTGAACCATGGCACGACGGTCACCAGTCAAGGTCATCGGCAGCCGCCTGGTGCAGGCGCTGCCCGTGATCCTGCTCGCGACCTTCATGGTGTTTGCGCTGCTCAAGCTGGTGCCCGGCGACATCGCCGTGACCCTGGCGGGCGACAACGCGACCGACGCACGGATCACCGAGATCAGAAAGATCTACGGCCTCGATCGGCCGTTCCTGGTGCAATATGGCAGCTGGCTCGGCCATGTCGCGCAGGGCGACCTCTCGCAGTCGCTGCTGACCGGCGAGAGGGTCGCGGTCTCGATCGGTCGCGCCTTTCCGAACACGCTCTTGATCGTCGTGATCGCGCTGCTGCTGGCGCTGGTCACGGGGATTCCGATGGGCGTGATCGCCGCGATCAAGCCGAACGGCTGGGTCGACAAGCTGATCAGCATGATCGCCTCCCTCGGTGTCGCGGTGCCCGGTTTCTGGCTCGCGATGATTTTGGTGGCGGAGTTCTCGCTCAAGCTGAACTGGCTGCCGGCGACCGGCGCGAAATCCTTCAGCGCCTCGCCGATCGATGCGATCCGGCACGCGCTGCTGCCTGCCATCGCGATCGCGGCCTACGGCATGGCCGAGGTCGCGCGCCAGCTGCGCGGCGCCTTGCTGGAGGTGCTGTCGTCGCAATATGTCCGCACGCTGCACGCCAAGGGTCTGTCGATGTCGCGGATTCTCTGGCAGCACGGCCTGAAGAACGTCGGCGTCAATCTGCTGACCATCATCAGCCTGCTGGTCAACCGCATGCTGGCGGCGACCGTCGTGATCGAGGCGGTGTTCGCGATTCCGGGCCTCGGCAGCCTGATTGTGCGCGGCGCGATCCAGCGTGATTTCCCGATCGTGCAGGGCGTGGTGTTCACCATGGTGGTGGTCGTGATCGCGGTGAATTTGATCACCGACCTGCTGTGTGCCGCGGTCGATCCGAGGATCGAGCAATGACCGACACGGCGCTCGCTCCGCTCAAGGCTCCGGCCAGGCCGACGCGGCTGGGCCGCTTCATGCGCTGGCTCGCCGGCGACCTGCGCGCCGCGTTGTCGATCCTGGTGCTGGCGGTGCTGGTCGTCGTCGCGATCGGCGCGCCCTGGATCGCGCCCTATGCGCCGACCGCGCAGGACGTCAACAACATGCTGGCGCCGCCGGGGCCGTTGCATCTGCTCGGCACCGACGACCTCGGCCGCGACATCTTCTCGCGGCTGATCTACGGCGCGCCGGCCACGGTTTATGCCAGCCTGCTTGCGGTCGGCGTCGCGGTTCTGATCGGGCTGCCGGTCGGCCTCGTCGCCGGCTATTTCGGCGGCTGGATCGACGACATCATCAGCCGCATCATCGACACTTTCCTGTCGTTCCCCGCGATTGTGCTGGCGATCGCGGTCACCGGCGCGCTCGGCATTGGGCTGACCAACGGCATGATCGCGATCGGCATCACGATGTTTCCGGCGCTGGCGCGCATCGTGCGAGCCCGCACGCTGATCGTGCGGCAGGAGCTCTATGTCGATGCCTCCAGAGGCTTCGGTGCGCCGACCTGGCACGTGTTGTGGCGGCACGTGCTGCCGAACACGCTGCAGCCGGTGATCGTGCAGGTGACGCTGCTGCTCGCCGCGGCGCTCCTGGCCGAGGCCAGCCTGTCGTTCCTCGGCCTCGGCATCCAGCCGCCGGACCCGAGCTGGGGCGCCATGCTGGCGCGCGCCTATCAATATATGGAAATCGCCCCGGAGCAGATGTATGCGCCGGGCCTTGCCATTCTCGTCGTCTCCCTGGCGTTCAATGCGCTCGGGGAATCCTTGCGTGTCGTGCTCGATCCGACCATGAAGGATCGCTAGAGCATGATCCGGAAAAGTGGGTACCGGTTTTCCGATCAGATCATGCTCAAACAAAAGAGCCTTTGGTGAAATGATCATGTCGTTCAAGAAATTGCTGATTGCCAACCGCGGTGAGATCGCGATCCGCATTGCCCGCGCCGCGGCCGAGAGTGGCATCGCGACGGTCGCGATCTATCCCGCCGACGATGCCGCCTCGCTGCACGTCCGATCCGCCGATGCGAGCCATGAGATCCCCGGCCGTGGTGCCCGCGCCTATCTCGACATCGAGGCTGTGATCGCGGCAGCGAAGGCCACGGGCTGCGACGCGCTGCATCCGGGCTATGGTTTCCTCAGCGAGAACACCCAGCTGGCGCGGCGCTGCGCCGAGGAGAAGATCATCTTCGTCGGTCCGTCGCCGGAGGCGCTCGATTTGTTCGGCGACAAGGCCAAGGCAAAGGCGCTGGCTAAAAAGTGCGGCGTGCCGATTATCGCCGGAACGTCCGGTGCAACGACCCTGGATGAGGCAAAAGCCTTCTTCGCCTCGCTCGGCGCCAATGCCGCCGTGATGGTCAAGGCGATCGCCGGCGGCGGCGGGCGCGGCATGCGCGTGGTCGAGGATTTGGCGAAACTCGATGAAGCCTACGCGCGCTGCCAGTCGGAGGCCAAGGCGGCGTTCGGCAATGACGCCGTCTATGTCGAGCGGCTGATCCGCAAGGCGCGCCATATCGAGGTGCAGATCATCGGCGATCGTCATGGTGCGATCAGCCATCTCTGGGAACGCGAATGCACCATCCAGCGCCGCAACCAGAAGCTCATCGAGGTGGCGCCGAGCCCGTCATTAAGTGAGAGCCTGCGCGCGCGCATCATCGAGGCGGCAAAGCAGCTCGCCTCAGCCGCGCGCTATGACAATCTCGGCACCTTCGAATTCCTGGTCGATGACGAGGCAGAGGAAAGCAAAGGCGAGGGCGCCTTCGCCTTCATCGAGGCCAATCCGCGGCTCCAGGTCGAGCACACCGTCACCGAGGCGGTGCTGGGCATCGACCTCGTGCGGTCGCAACTCGCGGTCGCCGCCGGCGCGCCGCTGGCCTCGCTCGGGCTGGCGCAATCGGCCGTGCCGTTGCCGCGCGGCTATGCCATGCAGCTGCGCGTCAACATGGAGGTGATGGACGAGAAGGGCGTGACGAAGCCGACCGGCGGCACGCTGGCCGTGTTCGACCTGCCCTCCGGCCCCGGCGTCCGCGTCGATACGTTCGGCTATTCCGGCTATCGGACCAGCGCCGCGTTCGACTCGCTGCTGGCAAAAGTCATCGTGCATTCGCCGAGCCCGAAATGGACCGATGTGGTCCACAAGGCGTCGCGTACCTTGCGCGAATTCCGCATCGGCGGCGTCGCCACCAACATCCCGTTCCTCGGCGCGATCCTGGCGCACCAGAGTTTTGGGCGGAACAAGATCAGCACCAACTTCATCGATACCCACGTGGCGGCGCTGGTCGGCGTAGCCAGCGATCTCGCCGCACCATTGATCGAAGTGAACGAGGCGGCCGCGACCAAGGCCGTCGCCACCGAGGCGGCGCCCGAGGGATCGCTCCCGGTGCCGGCGCCGTTGCAGGGCACGATCGTGGCGATCGAGGTCGCGGAAGGTGATCTGGTTCGTCCTGGCCAGCAGATCGCGGTGCTGGAATCGATGAAGATGGAGCATCTCGTCACGGCGCCGCATGGCGGCCGGGTGACGAAGATCGCGGGCGGTCCCGGCGTCACCCTGATGCATGGCGAGCCGATCCTGTTCCTGGAGCCGGCCGAGGTCGATGGTCACGCCGCGGAGGAAGCGGCGGCAATCGATCTCGATCACATCCGCCCGGACCTCGGCGAACTGATCGCGCGCAAGGCGATCACGCTGGACGAGAACCGTCCGGCCTCGGTCGAGCGCCGCCGCAAGACCAACCAGCGCACCGCGCGCGAGAACATCGCGCAGCTGGTCGATGAAGGCTCGTTCGTCGAATACGGCTCGCTCGCGATCGCGGCACAGCGCCGCCGCCGCAAGGTCGAAGACCTCATCAAGAACACGCCGGCCGACGGGTTGATCTCGGGCGTCGCCACCGTCAACGCCAAAGATTTCGGCGCCGACGGCGCGCGCTGCATGGTGATCTCCTACGACTACACCGTGCTCGCCGGCACGCAAGGGCATATGAACCACAAGAAGATCGACCGCATGCTCGGCCTTGCCGAGCAGTGGCGCATGCCGCTGGTGTTCTATGCCGAGGGCGGCGGCGGCCGGCCCGGCGATACCGACCGGCTCGGCATGACCGGGCTCGACGGCCCGTCCTTCGTGCAGTTCGCCAAGCTCTCGGGCCTCGTGCCTGTGGTCGGTGTGGTCTCGGGCTATTGCTTTGCCGGCAACGCCGCGATGCTCGGCGTCTGTGACGTCATCATCGCCACCAAGAATGCCTCGATCGGCATGGGTGGCCCGGCGATGATCGAGGGCGGCGGGCTCGGCGTCTATCATCCCGCCGAGGTCGGCCCGGTCTCGTTCCAGTCGCCGAACGGCGTGATCGACATCCTGGTCGAGGACGAGGAAGAGGCGACGGCGGTTGCGCAGAAGTATCTGTCCTACTTCCAGGGCACGGTGCAGCACTGGACGGCGCCGGACCAGCGGCTGCTGCGCCGCGCGATCCCGGAAAATCGCTTGAGGGTCTACGACATCCGCAACGTGATCGACCTGATCGCCGACGAGGGCTCGGTGCTGGAGATCCGGCGCGATTTCGGCGTCGGCATGATCACGGCCTTCATCCGCATCGAGGGAAAACCGTTCGGCCTGATCGCCAACAATCCGAAGCATCTCGGCGGCGCGATCGACGCCGCGGCCGGCGACAAGGCCGCGCGCTTCATGCAGCTGTGCGATGCCTTCGACATCCCGATCGTCTCGCTGTGCGACACGCCGGGCTTCATGGTCGGTCCCGAGGCCGAGAAGACCGCGATCGTTCGCCATGTCGCGCGGATGTTCGTCACCGGTGCCAGCATCACGGTGCCGCTGTTCGGCGTCGTGCTGCGCAAGGGCTATGGCTTGGGGGCGCAATCGATGATCGGCGGCGGCTTCCATGCCTCGTTCTTTACGGTGGCGTGGCCGACCGGCGAATTCGGCGGCATGGGCCTCGAGGGCTATGTCCGCCTCGGCTTCCGCAAGGAGATGGAGGCGATCGCGGACCCGGTGGAGCGCGAGAAGTATTTCCAGACCAAGGTCGCCGAGCTCTACGCCAACGGCAAGGCGGTCTCGATCGCCTCGGTGCTCGAGATCGACGAGGTGATCGATCCCGCCGACACCCGGCATTGGATCATGGCCGGCCTCCGCTCAGTGCCGAAGCCCGAGCCGCGCACGCACCGCAAGCGGCCGTGTATTGATGCGTGGTAGGGTGACGGGGCAACAAACTCGGTGTCGTCCCGGCGAAAGCCGGGACCCATAACCACCGCTGGTCATTGTTGCACGGTGCTGGGGCCACAGCCTCCTTCAACAACCCAACCCTGTGGTTATGGGTCCCGGCCTGCGCCGGGACGACGGCGGTGGGTGTGGCTCGCGCTTCGCCTCAATACGCACGCTAGCCCAACCGCAACTCCGCATAACCCTGTGCCGCGACCTCATCGCACCGCGCGCGATAGGCCGGCGCGCTGCCGCTGTAGCGGGCGACGATGCGGGTCTGCTTGCCTTCGACGTTGCGGTTGATGCCGGTCATCCAGGAATCGACCTCGTTGGACAAAAGCCCGACGCCGAGCGCCTTGACGTGATCGGTCCAGCCGGCCGTGCCTTCGGGCGTGGCGTCGAGGAAGGTCAGGCCGTTCGCTTTCGCAAAGCGGAGCAGGCCGGTGACCCAGTCGACGCTGTATTCGATGCTGCGCGGGATGTTGCCGAGCGCGGTGTGCGGGCCCATCAGCATCATCATGTTCGGGAAGCCGTCGACCATCAGCCCGAGATAGGTTTCCGGGCCCTGCGTCCACTTCTCCTTCAGCCGCGCGCCGTGGGCGCCGCGGAAATCGATCTTGTCGAAGCTGCCGGTGATGGCATCGAAGCCGGTGGCGTAGATGATGATGTCGAAGGCGTAGTCCTTGTCGCTGGTGCGGATACCCTCGGGCGTGATCCGCTCGATCGGCGTCTGCTTCAGATCGACCAGCTCGACATTGTCGCGGTTGTAGACCTCGTAATAGAAGGTCTCGAGCGGCAGCCGCCGCGTGCCAAAGCCGTGGTTGGTCGGGATCAGCTTCTCGGCGACCGCCTGGTCCTTCACGCGCTCGCGGATCTTGCGCGCGACGAAATCGCTGATGGTGGCATTCGCCTTGCGGTCGATCAGGATGTCCTTGAAGTTGCCCTGCCAGATGCCGAAGCCGCGCTCGCCATAGAGCTTCTCGTAAAACGCCTCGCGCTCGGCGTCGCTGACCTCGAACGCGCCGCGCCGGTCAGGCGTATGCACGAAGCAGGCGAAGGTCTCCTTGCAGCGCGCAAAGATCTCGGGATAGCCGGCCTTGATCTTGGCTTGCGTCTCCGCATCGATCTTGCCGTTGTGCAACGGTGCCGCCCAGTTGGCGGTGCGCTGGAACACGGTGAGGTGGCCGACCTCGCCGGCGATGGTCTGGATGGTCTGGATGCCGGTCGCGCCGGTGCCGATCACGGCGACGCGCTTGCCGGCAAAATCCACCTTCTCTTTCGGCCAGCGAGCGGTGTGGAACGACTGGCCCTTGAAATCGTCGCGGCCCTCGATGCGCGGCAGGGTCGGCGTCGACAACGGGCCGATCGCGGTGATCAGGAATCGGCAGCTATGGCGCGCGCCGCTTTGCAGCGTGATCTGCCAGCTCCGCGCGTCGTCCTGGTAGATCGCCGACGTGACGCGGCTTTCGAACTGGATGTCGCGGCGCAGATCGAACTTGTCGGCGACATAGTTGCAGTAGCGCAGGGTCTCGGGCTGGCCGGCAAAATGCTCCGACCATTCCCATTCCTCGAGCAGCTCCTTCGAAAACGAGTAGCCGTAGGAATAGCTTTCGGAATCGAACCGCGCGCCGGGATACCGGTTCCAGTACCAGGTGCCGCCGACGCCGGTGCCGGCCTCGAACACGCGCGCCGAGAGGCCGAGCTCGCGCAGCCGGTAGAGCTGGTACATGCCGGACAGGCCGGCGCCGATGATGATGACGTCGTAGTCCAGCGCAGTCCTCTCGGGGCTGTTGTCCTGGCGCAATGCGGCCACCTGTCGTCGCTCCCTGATCGATCGATTGCCGGCGAGGCTAACCGGTCTGACCGCTGCCGACAAACATCGAACAGCGGGGCAGCCATCGCGATTTGCCGGGTGCGTCGGCCTGCGCGCATTCCGCGCGGCGGACTGTCCCCCCGCGGCTTTACTCAGCCGCGGGATTTCCTCTATCGTCGACCCGACAAGACGATCGCCCGCCAAGCGGCGACGGAACCTGTGGGAGTGAAGCGATGGGAGAGGCGCTGCGCAAGCCGACGTCAACAGACGTCAGCAACCCCCGACTTTATCAGGATGACACCTGGCGGCCGCTGTTCGCGCAGCTCCGCCGCGACGATCCCGTGCATTATTGCGAGGCCTCCGCCTACGGCCCGTACTGGTCGGTGACGCGCTACGACGACATCTTTGCGGTCGAGCTGGACCACCAGAACTATTCCTCGGCCTCCGAGCTCGGCGGTATCCAGGTCGCTGACCAGCCGAAGGGGCAGGAGCGGCCGAGCTTCATCCGCATGGATCCGCCCGGCCACACCGCGCAGCGCCGCACGGTCGCGCCGATCGTGGCGCCGTCGAACCTCGCCAATTTCGATGGGCTGATCCGTAAGCGTACCTCGGCCGTGCTCGACGCACTGCCGCGCAACGAGACCTTCGACTGGGCCGAGCGGGTCTCGGTCGACCTCACCAACATGATGCTGGCGACGCTGTTCGATTTTCCCGCAGAGGACCGCGCCAAGTTGACCTGGTGGTCGGATGTCGCGATCGCCAATGTCGAGTCCCCCGACGCGGTCGTGCATTCGGAGGCTGAACGCACCATCGAGCTGGTCAAGATGGGAGAATATTTCCGCAAGCTTTGGGACGCGCGGATCGATGCGCCGCCGACCTTCGATTTGATCTCGATGCTGGCGCATTCTGAAGCGACGCGGAATCTGGAGCCGCGCGAGTTCATCGGCACGATCGGGCTCCTGATCGTCGGCGGCAACGACACCACGCGCAATTCGATGTCCGCCGGGCTGATGGCGCTGTGCGAGAATCCCGAGCAGTTCGAGCTGGTCCGCGGGAGGCCGGAGCTGATCCCGAACCTGGTGTCGGAGACCATCCGCTACCACACGCCGGTTCTGCATATGCGCCGCACCGCGCGCAACGATGTCGAGCTCGCCGGCAAGCGGATCAGGAAGGGCGACAAGGTCGTGATGTGGTACATCTCCGGCAATCGCGACGAGGACAAGATCGAGCGCGCCGACGAATTCATCATCGACCGCGCCAAGCCGCGCCAGCATCTCGCCTTCGGCGCCGGTGTCCACCGCTGCGTCGGCGACCGCCTCGCCGAGCAGCAATTGCGCATCCTCTGGGAGGAGGTTTTGGCGCGCGATCTGCGTTTTGAGCTGATGGGCTCGCCGCAAAGGCTCTATTCCAATTTCATCCGCGGTATACGAAGCTTGCCGGTGAGAATCGTCAATTGAGCCGCATCACCCCCGTCATTGCGAGCGAAGCGAAGCAATCCATCGTGCGTCATGCGCGGAAGCATGGATTGCTTCGTCGCTCCGCTCCTCGCAATGACGAAAGAGGACATACCAGGAAACAAGAATGAAGAACGATCCCGTTGACGTCCTGATCATCGGCGCCGGCGCCTCCGGCGCCGCGATAGCCTGGAGCCTCGCCGATACCAAGATGCATATCCTCTGCCTCGATCAGGGCGGCTGGATGAACCCTGCCGAATATCCGAGCACCGGGCGCGACTGGGAGGCGAAATTCTACGGCGAGTGGTCATCCAGCCCGAACGTTCGCCGCCGGCCCGAGGACTACCCGATCAATGACGACAACTCGCCGATCAAGGTCGTCAACTTCAACGCCGTCGGCGGCTCGACGGTGATGTACACGGCGCATTGGCCGCGGCTGCATCCCTCCGACTTCAAGGTGAGGACGCTTGACGGCGTCGCCGACGACTGGCCGATCGACTACGACGCGCTCACCCCGTTTTTCGAGGAGAACGATCGCATGATGGGCGTCTCGGGCCTGTCGGGCGATCCGCTGTCGCCGCTCAGCCATCCGCCGATGCCGCAGCAGCCGCTCGGGCTGTCAGGCCCGCTGATCGGCAAGGCCATGAACAAGCTCGGCTGGCACTGGTGGCCGTCGGACACCACGGTCGCGACGATGGACTACGAGGGCAGGGCGCGCTGCATCAATCTCGGCCACTGCACGCCGGCCTGTGCCCAGGGTGCCAAGGCCTCGACCGACATCACCTACTGGCCGCACGCGATCCGCGCTGGGGTCGAGGTCAAGACCCATTGCCGGGTGCGCGAGGTCCTGACCAACGAGCACGGCATGGCCTCGGGCGTCGTCTATTACGACAAGGACGGCGTCGAGCAATTCCAGCCGGCCGAGGTCGTCATCATCGCTTGCAACGGCGTCGGCACGCCGCGGCTGCTGCTCAATTCGGTGTCGGGAAAATTCCCGAATGGCCTCGCCAACTCGTCGGGCCTGGTCGGCAAGAACCTGATGTTCCATCCCTACGCGCAGGTCTACGGCTTCGTGAAGGAGCCGACCGACAGCAACCATGCGCCGCCGACCTGCCTGTGGAGCAAGGAATTCTACGACACGGATCTGTCGCGCGGCTTCGTCCGCGGCTACGGCATCCAGTTCGGCCGCGGCGCCGGGCCGGTGTTCGAGGCGGTCGCGAGCGAGCAGAAGGGCATCCTGCCCTGGGGTGGGGATCATCACCGCGTGTTCCGCAAGCTCAACGGTCATCGTCTCGCGGTGTCGGCGATCTGCGAGGATCTGCCGGAGGAGCATAACCGCGTCACGCTCGATCCTGATCTGAAGGACAGCCACGGCATCCCGGCGCCGAAGATCGACTACACGATCAGCGCGAACAGCCGGAAGATGATGGATCACGGCCTGGCGCGGGGCCGGGAGATCCTCGAGGCCGCCGGCGCCACCGACATCTGTATCAACGATCCGATCCCCTGGGGCGGTTGGCATCTGCTCGGCACCGCGCGAATGGGGACCGATCCCGCGCGCTCGGTGGTCAACGAATGGGGCCGCTCGCACGACGTGAAGAACCTCTTCATCGTCGACGGCAGCATCTTCGTCACCTCGGGTGGCGTGAACCCGACCTCCACCATCCAGGCCCTCGCGCTCTACATCGCCGACCAGATGAAGCAGCGCCTCGCCAATCTGTTCGACTGAGACCGACATGTCCGATGCAAAACAACTGACCGCAGCCCAGCGCGCCGATCTGCGCACCGTTGCCGCGATGATCGTTCCCGAAAGCGCCGAGTACAAGGTACCGGGGGCTGATGATGCCGTGATCCAGGCCGACATGCTCGCCACACTCGGCCGCGACACCGCGCTGGTCGCGCAGGCGCTGGATCATCTGGCGCAGCTTGCGGGCAAGCCGCTCGCCGAACTCGACGAGGCCAGGCGCGATGCGGTGGCGCGGGAGTTTCGTAGCCGTGGCGGCGCTGCCGCGGCGACGCTCGTCCGCGTCGTGCTGCAATGCTACTACCGCGACGACCGCGTGCTGCGCTCGCTCGGCCTCGAGCTGCGCGCGCCGTTCCCGAAGGGCCACGTGCTGCCGGACGGCGACTGGTCGCTGCTCGACCCGGTCAAGGCGCGCGGCGGCACGCTGCGACGGGCGACCTAGCCGATCGGGCAGGTGCAGGGCGGGGCGGGGGCGTAACCACTTGCAGCGGCGGGAACCGGTCACCATTTGAGGTGACCAAAGGACTCTCGCCATGCTGGATTTTACCTCAGATGTCGCTGCTGACACGCCGTCATCGCGGGCGGCTGATGCTGCTCAAACCGATGACCGGGCGTTGCTCGACGCCTATTCCAATGCCGTGATCGACGTCACCGACCGCGTCGGTCCCGCGGTGGTCCGCGTCGAAACCGGACCCAGGGTGCGCAACGCGCGCGAGCGCGGCGGGCTCGGCTCGGGCATCGTGATCTCGCCCGACGGCTTCGTGCTGACCAACAGCCATGTGGTCGGATCGTCGAAGGAGATCCGCCTGCGCGACACCGAGGGCTTTGACACCGATGCCCATGTGCTCGGCGTCGATCCCGACACCGACCTTGCCTTGCTGCGGGCGGATGGCGCGCGCGACCTGCCTTACGCTTCGCTCGGCAACTCGAAGACACTGCGGCGCGGCCAGCTGGTGGTCGCGATCGGCAATCCGCTCGGCTTCGAATCGACGGTAACCGCCGGCGTGGTGTCGGCGCTCGGCCGCTCGATCCGTTCGGTCAGCGGGCGCACCATCGAGGACGTGATCCAGACCGACGCCGCGCTCAATCCCGGCAATTCCGGCGGGCCGCTGGTGTCCTCGAAGGGCGAGGTGATCGGGATCAACACCGCGATCATCAACGGCGCGCAGGGCATCTGCTTTGCGGTCGCCAGCAACACCGCGCAGTTCGTGTTGTCGGAGATCATCCGCCACGGCTATGTCCGCCGCGCCTATATCGGCGTTGCAGGCCAGACTGCGCCGGTGCCAAGGCGGCATGCGGTGCTCGCCGGCGTCGAGAACAAGATGGGTGCTCTCCTGATGCAGATCGAGCCGGACAGCCCGGCAGCGCGCGCCAGCCTGTTGCCCGGCGACGTCGTCATCAGGCTCGACGGCGTCGAGATCCACGGCGTCGACGACCTGATCCGCGCGCTCGATCACAGCCGGATCGACCGGACCCTGTCGCTGGACGTACTCCGCCTCGGCCGCCTCCGCGCGATCGAGATCCACCCGATCGAGCGGAAGCCTGCGAAGCAGTGATCCTGGGCCCATCCGCGCGCGAGATGCACCCTCTCCCCTCATGTCCGCCGTAGCCTTGGCGAAGGCGGATGTGGGAGAGGGTCGCTTCGCGCAGCGAAGCGGGGTGAGGGGTCTGCCTCCGCGATCTCATCTGTGGAGAGAACCCCTCATCCGGCGCTTCGCGCCACCTTCTCCCACAAGGGGAGGAGGGAAGAAGGGCTGCGGCAATGCTACTCCGTCCGACGCGTGCCGCAGGCAGCCGCGTGGAAATTCTTTCCGACCGCCTGAGTGGTCGTGCTCTTGCAAAAATGTCGGGTCTTGGAGGCGAAGCGGAAATCTTGCGCTCATCGTGAGCTTCGCCGGTTGTGACCCTTAGCTGACGTTCGGGAGGCTGAGTATACAGCGATGGATGCCATCCTAAAACTCAAGGGCGTCATCGCCGGACTGCGCCTTCAGTTCGTTATCGCAGCTTGCCAAGCCAGAGCGCAGAGAGCGACGGGCGGTTGCGCACGCCGAACTTGGCGTAGATCGATTTGACGTGGAAATGCGTGGTGTTCGGACTTTGGTCGAGCTTCTGCGCGATCCGGCTTTCGGTGTCCCCGTCGAGCAGGGCGAGCAACACGCGGCGTTCAGCGGGTGTGAGGGGCGCGTTGGCGATGAGCAGCCCGTGGCTGAGCAATTGTTCTCGGTGAAACCATCTCAAGGCGCGCATGACGAAGCCCAGACGCTGGCCGTCCTGCGCCGTAAAGCGGGGCGCCTGCGCATCGCGAAACACGAACAGACGAATCCTCACGTCGTCATTGAGCGCAATGCGCACGGAAATGCTGTCGGCGAAGCCGACGTCCAGATAGTGCCGCCGATAGTGCTTGCCCTCGAACCATTCCGGCGGCAGCGCTTCGAACAGCAGGCGGACGCGGAACGGCTCATCGCCCGACATAGAAAGGATCTGAGACAGGTCGACGTCGTCGGACCAGAGTGTGTCGTACTGCTTCTGCACCGACGCCGCCACCGCCGGTATCGGGTCCAGCACCCTGACGAGGCGCGGACGCCAGCCGAGCAAGGGATCCGCCCGCTTCGGCGAAGGCAATCGCACGACGGCACCCCATAGCACATTGCGTGCCGACAACATAGTACGCAGCGCGGACAGCAGGTGTATCAGCGCGGCGTCACCGTCGACGACAGAGAACTCGGCCAGCTGATCCCAGAGTGCATAGACTTCTTGATTTTGCGGATCGGTGGGGTCGGTCGAGAGATGCATGTCATTCCCAACCTGTGCAGGAAGCCGAGCCGGCGCGGGCAAACATAAAGCACAGCGAACCACCTTTCTAGGTAGTTCTCAGAAGCCTCGCGTGGCGCCATATTCGGCACGGGTGCTGGGAAGACAGATCCTCTCCCGTAACGTCATCGGGAGAACAACGATGCGCACAACAACGGGCGCGCGCCGGCTTGAGAAGCCCGGGGGCGACCAGACGGAGAGGCGACGGCGTCCCGTCTCTTTCATCGTCCTAGCATGCACATTTCTGATTGCCTTCGCAGCTTTCGCGCAGCAGCGACCGGCCAAGGTGTCGATCCGCCCGACCGGTCCGATGCCGGGCGTCAGCGCTCCCTGACTGATCCCTTTGCATTCCGGCTTCACGACGGCCATCAGCCAAGAGATCGCATTGACCAAACAGGACGATCAAGTTCTCGATTGGGGTGAAGCTGCCCACGACAAGGTCAAGAGGTCATCACGCGATCTCTTTCGTCTTTTGCCGCTCGATGGAGGAAGTCAGCGATGACGCACACGGCATTTTCTGAGGCGGCGAATGCGCCCCAGGCGAAGTCCCAAATGGGCATCTCCGACACTATTCTCCCCACAAGGGATTTTCATCTGCGCGGTTTGGCGCCCCTCGCGCTGTTCGTCACCTGGTACCAACGCGCCCGCTTCAGGGCGGAGCTTCTTGCCGACCTCAGGCACAAAGCCGAATACCTCAAAGACATCGGAATTTGCCGGCACGAGGCGACGTCCGAAGCCGCCCGATTCTTCTGGGAGCCGGTCTTGCTCAGGCGCAGCCTTTCGAACCCGCCGCTCCCGTAACCGAACCGGGCGAACGCCGCCGCAGTGGCCCAACAAGGACGAAAGCTTTGGGCCACCACAGCGATTTTCAGACGACCCGACGTGGCGGAGTGTTGAGAGTTTCGTTGAATGGCTACGCACACATTCGAGACAGCACTTCAGCTTAGCTGCGCAGCATAGTGCGGAAGTGGCTGTCGTTAACAAAGCCGTCAGCGCCGGCAAGACGTTGGCTGACCTACGAGGGTCGCGACTAGCTACGGCATTCGTAGCACCACTCAAGCACGAATGATCTCTACCCTCCGAAGGTCCGCCTCTGGCCCGAAGCCGCCTATAGAGCGGACGCCGCCCGGTTGGACCCCCAACGGCGGCATTTGACCCACAGCGGTCCGTAGTCACTACGCAGCATCACGATGCGCGATCTTGTCCCGGCGTTACGCTCCAGCGCCGCGTCCGTCAGGGAACGATCACCACTTCTCCCGGAATGCGACCTGTTTGGCGTGATCGCTGTTCACCACCAGTACGGCCACCGCCACCCCTCATAGAGCCGCCAAGACGACACCAGGGGCGGCCCATATGGATCGACCCGGTCGTCTTCAGGGCGATAGCGATATCGTGGAACAATATAATAATCCCACGGAGTCGGCGTTATCACGGGCGTCGAGATCACGACCCTCGTTCGTTCATGAACGACTTGTGCCTTCCGCGTCCGGGCCTCAGCAGCGGAGGTCCCGAGGTTACACAGCACCAGGGCCGTTCCGAGAGCGCACGCGACGGTCATTATCTTCATCTTCATGCATCGGCCTCCTGAGCTGAGAGTGCAAAAGGACTCAACGCAACGCAAGCTAATTTCGCTCTTCGCGACGGACGCCTACGCTGTCGGACTGGGCGTTTGCGGTATTTCGGAATAATAGAAGATATCGCTGAGTTGCTCGACGTGTCAAGTTGCTTGTCAGAGGGCCGGCGGCCCCCGGCTACTTTGCATGGGGTTGTTTTCGATTTTTTGACGGCGCTCATCCGGCGCGGGCCCGCGTCCGCGCGACCCTCTCCGACAAGGGAAGAGGAGCCCGCGGCTCCGCTACCGCAGCGCCGCCAGCAACTCGTCGGGCTGCTCAACCATCATCATGTGACCCGCACCCGGCAGCACGACAATTCGGCATTCGGCGTCGCCGCAGCGAGGCCCTTGCCGGCCTTGGCCGGGGTCATCTTGTCGCGCTCGCCGCAGCGATCTCCCAATTTTGAGCAGCCTGGCAATCGAGCCTCGCAATACCGCCGACGCTATCGTCGCCGACACTACCTTTGCAGTTATACGCCGAACATTCCATTGAGCTTGCGCCGTACCTTGCAGCTCGGCCTACTACCTCTGGGCGACGCTTCTTGGCAATCCGCGCAAGAGTAAATATCATATTGGACGATGGTGAACGAATCCGACCAATCTGGACCCCGTAACCGGAAACCGTCGGTAACGACGCGATCTACCGCCGGCCCCGGATTCGTTTTCGAGGACCAGGTAGCAGCCTATCTGCTTGTTAAGATGCTGTCCGGTGAGCCACTCCCCAGTCTCGGGGACGAGGCTCTTGGCGATGTACTTTACATGCAGACAGCCGCCCTCGGGTGGTCGATCGATGATGTAATCGCCGTCAGTCGTTCGGCCGATAAACTAGCCATTTCGTGCAAAAGCAATACACAGGTAACCGGAACAGGCTTACCCAACAGCTTCGTCCTTTCGAGCTGGCAACAGTGGAAGAACGCTCAGCCAGGAGGCTCTTTCAATCGCGCTAAAGACAAACTGATGCTTGCAACGCGCGGCAAGCACCAAACCTTCGAACCGCTCTGGGCCGACATCAAAAGCTGGACTTCTCATCCAGACAATCCGCTTGCTCTTGCTCGTTCAAAGCAGACAGCGGCTCACGCCAAGATTTTCGACAATGCAAAAGCGGCCATCCAGACTGTTGATCCCACCGTATCAGACCAGGATGTGATCGCGCTGCTTTCCACATTGGAGGTTCTCTCAACCGACTTCGACCTTCCAAATTCAGAGAACCGAGCCGCGGCGATTAGTCAATGCCGACGCCTTCTAGTGAGCGGTGAGCAGGCCGAAGCGGTCCAGTTGTGGGTTGCATTAGTCGACGAGGCTGAAGCGGCGCGCACAACTCACGGCATTATCAAGTTAGATCTACTTTGGTCGAAACTGACCAAGACGTTCATCCTGAAAGGCCATATCAATTTCGAACGCCCGTGGACTGCGCTCGATGCGATTACCAGTGATGTTAGGGCCCAAGTCCAAACCACACTTCCAACAGGCACTTCGCTTGAACGGCAGGCCGGGACAGACGCGCTGGTCGACCGCCTCTCGATCGGGTCGATTGTCGTGGTGTATGGTGAATCGGGGACCGGAAAATCGGCTCTTGTAAAATCGACGCTGGATCAGCGCTATCCTACCTGGAAACAAGTTTGGTTGAGACTGGATGATTTGGAGACTCTTCTTTCGCCTCTGAAACGCCAATCCGTTGGCTTCAACGGGCCTCTAGCAGATGTCTTGCGCTACAGCCCGTCTTCCGAAAACGTTCTCGTGCTGGACGCGGCCGAACGGTTCCCCGACGAGCTTGCAGCTCAGGCGCAGTCACTCGTCGGCACCCTCATTGAACATAACAAGCTCTCGCTATCGAGTTGGCGCGTGATCATCGTCGGCCAAGTTGATGCTTGGTCGCGGGGTAAGCTGCAGCGCATTAGCAACTCCACCTTGCCGCTGTACTACGACGTGAGACTCCTCGCAGCAGATGAGGTCCGGCAAGGCCTCCTATCGGCACCACAACTGAAATGGGCGGTTGCGCACGATGAGATCGTCTATACGCTCACAAATCTCCGGACCCTGGCTTGGGTCCTGCAAGCGGCCACTCAATTCGAGAACGGGGACGCCTCGTCGCTTACGTCGCACATTACCATTGCGGATCAATTATGGCGCTACTGGACGGACGACCGTGTAGTCCTCCAGCGTACCTTGATGGTCCTTGCCACTCGCGAAGCCAATTTCGAGCACAGCTTCGAAGTTAGCAAACTCGAGCCGGGCGATGCCCAGGCTATTGATAGCAAGCCGCCCCAGCTTCCGCTCCGCCGCAACCGTTACAACCGGATCGAGTTCGAGCATGACCTGGCCTCTGACTGGGCTCGATTTCAAAGCCTGAAATCAATTGCGATGGACACCGAACAGTGGGCCGCTTTAGCAAGCAATCCGCTTTGGTTGGGCGCTCTTCGCATGCTCGGCGGATTTCTCCTCCGCGAAAGGGCGCCGGACGGCCGCTCCGCCTGGGACGTCGCATTCGAGTCCGTGGCTAGCAACAGCGGGAATGCATCTGCGGCCGATGTCTTGCTGGATGCCCTGTGTCTAGACCCGAATGCTGAAGTATTCCTCACTGAACGCATCGATCTTCTCCTCGGTGGACATGGCAGGCAGCTCAACCGTTTGCTTCGTCGGTTCCTCCATGTCGCGACGGTCCCCGGCGGCCAGTCTAAACTCCTTGCTGACGTCCTCTATGCTGAGCCTTCATTCTCCCTTTATCTGGAGGCTCAGTTTCGGACGCCCATACCTGGGCGTTGGGGAGGCCTCGCGAGGTTCTTAAGCGCCCATCAGGCGGCAATTGCCGGTCTTTGCGCCTCCGTCGTCGGCAGCGTATGCGAACGCTGGTTGAGCGCGTTTCCAGCAGAGTACGGTGGTTCCCCTTTTCCGCTTCGCAAGCAGTTCGCCGAACTTGCCGTAGCGACCGCTCGTGCGGTCCAGCTGGAACAGAGAAAAAATACGATCTTCGCAGATGAATCGGTCAAGCAGATCTTCTCAGCGGCATTTGCTGCCGCGCCTGACTTGCCAGATAAGGTCTCTGAATGGGCGCTCGAAATGGCCCAACGTCGCCCCTTAGATGCGTATCTCGCGGCCGCCGTCGCGGAACACCGAAAAAGGGAAGCCGCTGAGCACCAAGAACGGTTGCTCACAGATGAGCAATACAGAGCGCGGCATGAGCAAAAGCAGTCGTTCCCGACCTACATTCCTTCGGGGCGAAAGTTACCGCCGTGGCCGATGGGGCCTCGACGCCGCCTTGACACACATTTTCGAAACACGTGCGCTCATGGAGCGGCCCTTCTCCCTTTGATGAGGGTTCGACCGGCTGCAGCCGCGGAACTGCTGTTGGCGGTCATCGTCGAGAGCGCGCCTGAAGAAGAGTATGGGACGTCGCGCTTTAAGGAGAACGCAGGACTTGAATACGATAGCCTGTCCTATCCGACAGGATACTGGAAGAGCCCCTTCTTTTCCTTTTTTCAGATTGACCGCGACGTCGCGCTCGAAACGTTCGTAAAGCTTGTCAATTTCTGTACGGACCGATGGATCAACGAAGTTAAACGACACTCCGAAGGGCGTTACCCGAGCATTAAGCTTCGGATGAATGATGGGAGCGAGAAGGAGTATTTTGGCAACAGTCGTGTCTACGATTGGTGCCTGTCAAACGCTAGCTCAGCCGGCCAGCTCAACAGTGGTCTGGCCGCGCTTGAGCGCTGGCTCTCACTGCTAGTGGAAGCTGGCGAAGATATTACGCCACTCGCAGAGAAGCTCATTCAAGGTACGCAATCGGTGGCGGTTCTTGCCGTGCTGGTCAACGCCGGCAAGCTTAAACCTGATCTCTTTCTCAATGTTCTTAGGCCGCTAGCGTCAAACAAAGCACTCCATCTCTTTGACGAGAACCTTGTTGAGGATTTGCACGTCCATTTTGCTGGAATGCAATTTGCTCCACTCGGCGAGATTGCATTCAACATTGCCCGGGATTGGCACTTCGCCGCTCATCATAGGGTGACGATGACGAGCATCATTGTGGAGCTCATTGGCACAAATGATAGCTTCGCTAAATCCCTCGGAGAAGTGGCCGCGACGTGGACGGCAACAGGCGACGAGAAAGCTGCACTTGAACAAAGGATTCTGCAAGCGCGGCTCGACAGCGCAAACTATGTTGTCGCCGCTGCCGGGGCTGATGGCGAGAAGAAACGCGAGTTCAGGTGTCCGACTGACTTAGCTGCCGACATAATTGCATTTCAACAGTCGAAAGTCGCCCCTCAGACCGTTTTGGCCCTTCCTGACCATTGCTTGGGAATTCTAGGTCGGACTGAACCGTTGGATTCCGACAAGGCCCAACAACTCGCCGCTTGCCTGCCGATTATTGATAACGAATCTTCTCTAGAAGATGACTTCAAATCTCGTGCAAGGATTGCCGTCGCGAGCACCCTCGCAGCAAAGGCCCGCGATTGGCTTTCGGAGCATGCCGACATCAAGCAGGAAGTGAGTGAGATCGTCCGTAGGGAGCTTGCGAGCATCGCTGAAACTGCCGAAGAGGCTCGGCGCGCCAAGTACGACCTCCACGACAATCTAACCTTCCTAACGTACGCAGTATTTTACAACTGGTTGGAAAGCCCATCTATCGAGACCGATGCTGCTGTCATGAAGCTAATGACCAGCGGCAATAGCGGCGCCGAGAAACTGTTGTTCTCGCTGGCGTACCTACAGCGTCGCAGGATTGGGGAGCGATGGCCGCGGTTGGTTGACCTTGGTCTTCTTTGGGCTGGTCTTTCTATCCTCCGACCGGGATACGGTGATGAAGACGCAACTCCCGTCTGGGATGCTTGGCTTCGTCGCTTTCGGGGTTGGCGGATCGAAGGAGCATCACCTTCTCTGGAGAGGATCGACGCAGCAAATATCGCGAATCGCGTTGAACGGCTTGAGCGTGCTCGTTGGAGGCGTTCTCATAGCAAGCCGGGTTGGCGTCGGGATTTTCCGCCCGATGATCGGCGTTCGAACGGTCTTGATTGGTCTTTCTTAGAAAATGCCTTCTATTGGCTCTCCCTTTCGGACCGTGAGAACGGATCACCAACCGGGACAGCTGCCGAACTAGCGGAGGAACGGCGGCTCCTCCTGTCTCTCTGGTCCTTTGAAGTCTGGCTTCGGCATCGTTCGGACGATGAACTCGACGACGATCCGGGACCAACACAGCTTGGCTATAATCTGCTGAGTCACCTTGCCAAGCGTATTTCGCGAGAGCCAATCGAATCTGCGATTGACCTGTGGGAGCCTGTTCTCAGGTTGGGCGCTCCTGCGCATCACGCGATCGGCACTTTCTTTCAGTATTGGTTCGACGAGGCGGCTACGGCTGACGCCGAAGAATTTGTGGCGCGCTGGGGTCGGATGATTGAGTATGCATTGAGCTCTCCGACTTGGGGCAACGGGAATCCTTGGTTTTACGGCCAGAGGATTCTCACTCAGGTGTTGGGATGCAATGCAACGTCTACCCTGAACGCTAACCCGGCCTTTCAGACACTGGTTTTCGAGCTGAAGTCGCTGTATGACGCTTGGGCCGTCGCGCATCTCAGAAGGGACGACGACAACATAACGGCGATTTGCGCATTCCTTAGCTCGTCGACAGGGAAACGACTGCGCTTGGGTGGTCTCGAATGGATTCACTCCGCCCTCGTTGGCGAACATCCGGTCTACATCGCCTCGAGATCTTCTGCGCTCGATAGCTTGGTAAATCTGCTCGACGCGATGCTTACTGAGGATATCTCGCTCCTCGCCGGTAGCCCTGCGGCTCGTTCAACGTATCTCACTTTGATTGATATTCTCGTTGCTAGACAGGTAGCTGCGGCCCTTGCGCTACAGGAGCGCGCCCGGAGGCTTCTGCGTGCCGATCGAACCTAGAGTGGCGGGCTTTCCCCTCGACCATGTCACAAATGAACGTACCACTCCTTCGCGAGGCGCTTAGAGCCTCCCGTGCGGAGGGGGCGTCTGATCAAGCGTGCCGGACGCGCGCAGGCGGCGAGACGTTCGCGAGATTTCGGAATAATGGAAGATATCGCTGATTTGCCCGACGCGTCAAGTTGTTTGTCCGAGTGCCGGCTGCCGCCCTGCTACTTTGCATGGGGTTGTTTTCGATATTTTTTGGGCGCTCGTTGCGCGCCATCTTTTCCCACAGCGGGAGAAGGCTTCGCGGCGTCGCTACCGCAGCGCGGCCAGTAGCTCGTCGGGTTGCTCGACCATCATCATGTGGCCGGCGCCTGGCAACACCACGGTGCGGGCATTCGGCGTCGCGGCGGCGAGCGCCTTGCCGGCCTTGGCGGGGGTCATCATGTCGCGCTCGCCGAGCACGAACGTCGCGGGCACCTTGACCGCGGCCGCAGCCGTGAGCGCGTTCTGGTAGGCGTTGCAGGCGTTGAGGTCGTTGTAGAGCACGCCGGGCTTGGCCTCCTGCAGCACCCGCTGCGCGCCCTGGTGCATCCAGAGGCCGGGCGCGAGGCTGCCGCCGAGCTCGGCCCTGAAGCCGAGTCCCCAGATCGAGACCATGTCGATCGCGGCCACGTCATTGGCCTCGGCCGCCTTCAACAGATCGGGGCCGACCGTCATGGTCGCGGCGGTGCCGATCAGCGCGAGGCCGGAGACCTTGTCGGGATGCCGTGCCGAGGTCTCGATCGCGATTAGCGAGCCCATCGAATGACCGATCAGCCGCGCCTTCGACGCGCCGGCCGCAGTAATCAGCGCGGCGGTCCAGTCAGCCATCTCGGCGATGGTCGCGAGCGGCTTGCCGGCGGAGCGGCCGTGGCCGGGGAGATCCGGCGCCAGCACGGAATAGCCGTGATGGGCGAACCAGCGGCTGTGCAGCGCCCAGGTCGAAGAGTCGAAGCCGGCGCCGTGGATCATCACCACCGTGGCGAGCTGCGGATCGAACGGCTTGCCGCCGGTCGCGATGAAGGTATCGGCCCCGTTGACGGAAAGCTGCATGGTCTTAAGTCCTTTGCGAGGCGCGCAGCGCCTGGCCGAGATCGTCGATGATATCCTCAGCGGCTTCGATGCCGACCGATAGCCGCACCAACTCCTCGCCGATGCCGGCGGCCTTGAGCTGATCGGCGTCCATCTGCTGGTGCGTGGTGCTGGCGGGATGGATCACCAGCGTCTTGGCGTCGCCGACATTGGCGAGATGGCTGATCAGCTTCAGGGACTCGATGAACTTCTTGCCGGCGGCGCGGCCGCCCTTGATGCCGAAGCTGACGATCGAGCCGGCGCCGCGCGGCAACAGCTTCTTCGCCAGCGCGTAGTCCGGATGCGTCTCCAGCGACGGATGCAGCACCCAGTCGACGGCCTTGTTGGTGGTGAGGAAGTCCAGCACTGCATGGGTGTTGCTGACATGGCGGTCCATGCGGACGCCGAGCGTCTCGATGCCCTGCAGCAGCTGGAAGGCGTTGGTCGGCGACAGGCAGGCGCCGAAATCGCGCAGGCCCTCGGTGCGGGCGCGCATGATGAAGGCGGCTTTGCCGAACTGCTCGTCGAAGACGATGCCGTGATAGCCGGCATAGGGCTCGGTGAGCTGCGGGAATTTGCCGGAGGCGCGCCAGTCGAACCGGCCGCCATCGACGATGACGCCGCCGATCGCGATGCCGTGGCCGCCCAGCCACTTGGTCGCCGAGTTCATCGTGATGTCGGCGCCGAGCTCGATCGGCTGGCTCAGATAGGGCGTCGCGAAGGTGTTGTCGATCAGCAGCGGAATCTTCGCATTATGCGCGATCTGTGCGACCGCCGGGATATCGAGCACTTCGAGGCCGGGATTGCCGATGGTCTCGCCGATCACGAGCCGGGTGTTCGGCTTGATCGCGGCGCGGAATTCGTCGAGCGCACGAGGCTTCACGAAGGTCGTGGTGATACCGAAACGCGGCAACGTGTGCGCCAAGAGGTTGATGGTGCCGCCATAGAGCGAGGCGGAGGCGACGATGTGGTCACCGGCATTGAGCAGCGTCGCGATCGCAAGATGCATCGCGGCCATGCCGCTGGCGGTGCAGATCGCGCCGACGCCGCATTCGAGCGCGGCGATACGCTCCTCCAGAACCGCAGTCGTCGGGTTCGAGATGCGGGTGTAGATGTGGCCGGCACGTTCCAGGTTGAACAGCGCGGCGGCGTGGTCGGCGTCCTGGAACACGTAGGATGTGGTCTGATAGATCGGAACGGCGCGCGCGCCGGTTGCGGGATCGGGGCGCTGGCCGGCGTGCAGGCTCAAGGTTTCAAAGGCTGGCGGCTTGGGTGCGGGCATGCGAAAACTCGTCAGGTCAGTCGATCGGAGTGATCGGTGCGTTGATTTAGACGTGGACTGCGGTACGAACGCGGCCGACATTGCCGAACACGCGCAAATAGCGCTCGACCTCTGTGGGGATGCCGGTCGCCTTCTCCGGATTGTCGGAGAGTTTGACGGCCGGGCGCCCGTCGACCGACGTCACCTTGCACACGATCGAGATCGGATCGAGCTCGGCGGTGCCATCAGGCGCGCAGCCGACGAAATCGTTGGTGAGGTTGGTGCCCCAGCCGAAGCTGACGCGCACGCGTCCCCTGAAGTGATGGAACGTCTCCTCGATCGAGCCGACATCCATCGCGTCGGAGAACACCAGCAGCTTCTCCTTGGGGTCGCGGCCCTTCTGCTTCCACCACTTGATGATCTCTTCGCCGGCGGTGATCGGCGGCGCGCTGTCGGGACGAAAACCGGTCCAGTCGGCGACCCAGTCCGGCGCATCGCGCAGGAACGGCTTGGTGCCGAACGCATCGGGCAGCGCGATCAGGAGGTTGCCGCCATAGGCGTGGCGCCATTGGTCGAGGATGCGATAAGGCGCCCAGCGCAGCTCCTGGTCGTCGTCGGCGAGTGCCGCGGCCACCATCGGCAGCTCGTGGGCGTTGGTGCCGATCGCCTCGAGGTCGTTGTCCATCGCGAGCAGCACGTTCGACGTTCCGGTGAAGGACGGGCCGAGGCCTTCCTTCACCGCCTCGACGCACCAGCGCTGCCACAGGAAGCCGTGGCGGCGGCGCGTGCCGAAATCGGACAGCCGCAATCCGTCCAGCTTGCGCAGCCGCTCGACCTTGGCCCACAGCTTGGCCTTGGCGCGGGCGTAGAGCACGTCGAGCGCGAAGCGGCCGTAGGTCTTGGTCGCCGCGCGCGAGCGCAGCTCGTTGAGGATCGCGAGCGCCGGGATCTCCCACATCGTGGTGTGGGTCCAGGGCCCGTGGAAATGCAGCTCATACTGGCCGTCGACCTTGTGCAGCTCGTATTCGGGCAGGCGGAAGGTCGAGAGCCAGTTGATGAAGTCGGGCGAGAACATCTGGGTCTTGCCGTAGAACGTGTTACCGGCGAGCCAGATCAGTTCCTTCTTGGCGAAGCGGATGGTGCGGGCGTGGTCGAGCTGGGCGCGCAGCTCGCCCTCGTCGATGACCTCGGCAAGCCGGATATGGGTCGAGCGGTTGATCACCGAAAAGGTCGTCTGCGTGTCCGGGTAGCATTCCCGGATCATCTGCATCATCAACAGCTTGTAGAAATCGGTGTCGAGCAGGCTGCGCACGATCGGATCGAGCCGCCAGCCGTGATTATAGGTCCGGGTTGCAATATCTGTGACCGCCATGCCGGAACTGTAGCCTGCCGAACGGCGCCCGCCCAGTGGGTTTCGGGCGGAACATGGCAGGTCAGCGGGCTATATCCCGCCGGATACGGCCGACGGCCGTGGCGACATCGCTCCAGGCCGGCTTGCCCGGGGCAAATTGCCGCCTCAGGAAGGAGGCGAGCTCGGCGATCTGGCCGTCGCTCATGCTGTCCTTGAAGGCCGGCATGTAGCCCAGATCGGTCACGGCCGGCTTGGCGATGCCGTGCAGGATCACCTGGATCAGATTGTCGGGGGCGTCGCTGTGCAAATTGCTGTTCAGCGCCAGCGACGGGCGGCTGCCGAACAGCGGCGGGCCGCCGACCTCATGGCAGACGGCGCAGGCGCCCTGATAGATCCGGGCGCCGGTCGAGGCGGCCGTGGTCACAACTGTGCCGGCTTCGAGCTTCGCGGCAAGGGCATCGTGGGCCAGCCGGTCGGTGGGCTCGTTGAACGAGGCGAGGTAGACCGCCATCGCGCGGATGTCCTGGTCGGGCACGGTGGCGAGCTCCTGCACGACGGGCGCCATTGGCCCGGCGGCGACGCCGTGCTGACGGGACTCGCCGGTGCGCAGATAGGCGTAGAGCTCGTCCTCGCTCCACGGGATCGGCGCCTTCGATAGCGTGGTCAGGGCCGGCGCCTCCCAGCCCTCGGCGAAGCCGCCGGCGAGATAGGCGCCTTGCCGCTCGGCGCCGAGCGCATTGCGCGGCGAGTGGCAGGCGCTGCAATGGCCGAGACCCTCGACCAGATAGGCGCCGCGATTCCAGATCTCCGATTTCGATGGATCGGGCTGGAATGGGTGCGGCTGGTGGAACAGCGCATTCCATCCCGCGAGCAGTGGCCGCAGATTGAACGGAAAGGCCAGCGCGTTTTTCGGCGTCTCGGCGCGCACCGGCGCCTGCGCCATCAGATAGGCATAGAGCGCCTGCAGGTCGGCATCGCTGGTCCTGGCAAAATGCGTGTACGGAAACGCCGGGTAGAGATGGCGGCCGTCGCGATGAATGCCCTCGCGCATCGCGCGCTCGAACGCGGGATAGGACCAGGCGCCGATGCCGGTGTCGACGTCGGGCGTGATGTTGGTCGTGTAGATCGTGCCGAACGGCGTCTCGAGCGGCCGGCCGCCGGCGTTCGCGATGCCATGCTCCGACGTATGGCAGACGGCGCAGGCGCCAAGCGCCGCGAGCTCCTTGCCGCGCGCGATCGTCGCGGCGGAATAGACCGAGGCATCGGGCCGGGCGATCGGTGCGATCGCGCGCCAGGGCAAGACAGCCGCGCCGATGCCGATCGCCGCGGCGCAGAGCGCGGCAATGCCCGCGAGCACACCGCCGCGTTTCGCAAACGGATTTTGCCACCTGTTGAGGTCGGCCGCCTGCGTGGGTGGCGCAAGCGGCGCGGGCGCCACGGGCTGCTCGCCGCGCAAGCCCTTCAGAATGCGCTCCGGCGTGAACGGCGGCTCGCGAAAGCGGACGCCGGTCGCATCATAGATCGCATTGGCGATCGCGGCCGCGCTCGGCACCGAGGCGGACTCACCGACGCCGAGCGGCGGCTGGTCCTGCCGCGGCAGCATCAGCACATCGATCTCGGGCAGATCGGGGAATTTGATGATGGGATAGGCGCCCCATTCCCGCGCCGTCACCGCGCCGCGCTCGAAGGAGACCTCCTCCATCAGCGCGCGGCTGGTCGACTGGATGACGTTGCCTTCGATCTGGTGCCGCACGCCCTCCGGATTGATCATCAATCCGGAATCCTGGCCGGCGACGACGCGCGTCACGCTGACATCGCCGGTCGCCTTGTTGACGGCGACGTCGGCGATCCAGGCCGACCATGCCGCGCCGTAGCCGGGAAACTTGCTGTGCACGTAGAGCGCATAGGCAAAGCCGCGGCCGCGGACGACATCGCCCTCGGCCTCGGGCTCCTCGCGCACCGGGCGCGGCGTCCAGCCGGCGCGCTCGGCAACCGCGTTGACGAGATCGATCGCGCGTTTGTCTTTCAGGTAGCGCAACCGGTATTCGATCGGATCGACCTCGGCCTCGGCGGCAAGCTCGTCGATATAGGATTCATGCGCGAACGTATTGGGCAGCGCCGAGACGCCGCGAAGCCATGAGGCGCGCACGATCGGCGGCATGTCGTTGGCGACGACGCGCATGTTCTCGTAGTCGTAGGGCGGGATCGCGGTGCGGTCGCCCATCTCGAACACGGCGGCTTCAGGTGCGATCCGCCCAGTGAGCAGCAGCGCCAAGGTCGGCGCGCCGTTGGAAGGATAGCGCGTAACAAAGTCGTACCCGGCGACGCTGCCGTCGGCATTGAGGCCGCCATTGACGTCCATCAGCTGCGCGGTGCCCTTCGGCTCCCACGCGTGTTCCTGCTCGCGGGTCAGCTGGACGCGCACCGGGCGGCCGACGGCGCGCGACAGCAATAGCGCATCGGCCGAGACGTCGTCGGCGCAGTTGCGGCCGTAGCAGCCGGCGGCCTCCATCCTGACGATGTCGATCTCGGATTCCGGCCGCTGGATCAGGAGCGCCAGATCGCCGCGCAGGATGTGCGGGTTCTGCGTGCCGGACCAAACGCGGATCGCGCCTTCGCTGCAATCGGCGACCGCGCAGGAGGGGCCGATCGCGCCGTGCATCTGGTAGGGCCAGACATATGTCCGCTGCATCGGCTTGGCCGCCGCCTTGATTGCGGCATCGACGTCGCCTCTGTCGATCAGTTGCCGCGGCGTCGAGGGATTGGCGCGCAGCGCCTGCTCGATGTCGGCGAGATCGGCCAGAACAGGTCCCGGCTTCCAGCTCACCTTGAGCTGCGCGGCGGCCTTGATCGCGTTCTCCTCGCGCTCGGCGACGACGCCGACGAAGTCGCCGATCCGCACCACCGCGACGAGGCCGGGAATGTCCCGCACCGAAGCTTCATCGACCGCGATCAGGCTGGTGCCGACGAACGGTCCGGCGTCGACGCCGGCATAGGGCGGACGCACGACGCGGCCGTGCAGCATGCCGGGCACGCGCACATCGTGGACGTAGACCAGCTCGCCGGTGGCCTTCGCCGGCAGGTCGACGCGCGGCACCGACTTGCCGACGACGGAATAGGCGCTCACCGCCTTGACCGCAACGTCGTCGGCGAGCTCGAGCCGGATGGTCTCGTCCGCGATCAGTTCGCCATAGCTGACGCTGCGGTTGTCGTGACCACGGACGAGGCCGTCCTCGATCGTGAGGTCGCCAGCAGGCAGTTCGAGCCGCTCCGCCGCGCGCGCGAGCAGGAAATGTCGCGCCTGCGCCGCGGCCTTGCGCAGCGGAACGGCCGTGATCTGGATGGTCTCGCTCGCGATCGTCGCGCCCTGGTTCGGCACCACGGCGGTGTCGCCGAGGATCACGACCACGCGGGCAAACGAGACGTCGAGCTCTTCGGCGACGATCTGTCCGAGCGCGGTGCGGATGCCGGTGCCGAGATCGACATGGCCGTTATAGGCATTGACCGAACCGTCTGATGTGATGGTGATGAAGGTCTCGAACGCGCCTTCCGCGCCCAGCACGGCAGGGCGGACGACCGACAGCGAGCCGCGCATGCGTTGCTCCGAACCGGCCATCAATCGCGCGCCTCGAGCACATGGCCGGCGGCGCGCATCGCCGCGCGGATGATCTCGATATGCGCGCCGCAGCGGCAGAGATTGTAGCGCAGCGCTTCCAGCACCTCATGCTCCGACGGATTGGGGTTGCGCGTGAGCAGCGCCTTGGTGGTGATGATCATGCCGTTGAGGCAATAGCCGCACTGCGCGGCCTGTTCGCGGATGAAGGCATCCTGCACCGGATCGGGATGCTCGCGGCTGCCGAGACCTTCGAGCGTGACGATATCGCGCCCGGCGCAGCCTTCGATCGGAATCACGCAGGCGCGCGCGGCGACGCCGTCGATCAGCACAGCGCAGGCGCCGCACTCACCGAGCCCGCAGCCATACTTCGGTCCGTTCAATTCGAGATCGTTGCGCAGCACGTAAAGCAATGCGGTGTCGGGAGCGGCGTCGACATCATGATTCCTGCCATTCACGGTCAGGCGCATCGCCCCGGTTCTCCCCTGTTGTTTGCGCTGCAACGTCAGCGTCAAATCCGCCGATGAGGATAACGTTTGTATACAAACGTGCAAGCGGCGGCATGCCGCGCTGCAGCGAGTGCACGCTTTATGAACAGGGTGCGCAAGCGAATGGCAGCGTTTGATTGCAAAGGCCGCTTGACAGGTCCGGGGCTCGCGCGCAGGATCATTCGTATACGAACGATATAGGCGGGAGGCGGAAGTGCAGTATGATCGACCGCCACCACAAGTCCAGGCTTGGTCACGATGGCTGACACAATGACCGTCGCCGCCGGCGACAAGATCCGCTGCGATGCCTGTCCGGTGATGTGTTACATCAAGCCGGGCGCGGCCGGCGCGTGTGACCGTTATGCCAATCACGATGGCACGCTGGTGCGGGTCGATCCGCATGTCGTGCTGGAGCGCACGGTTTCGCACGGCGGCAAGCTGGTGCCGTTCCAGGCGAGCGGCGACTGGGACGGCAAGATCGTCCGCCAGCCCGATCTGTTCGTCACCGCGATCGGCGCCGGAACCACCTATCCGGATTACAAGCCGGCGCCCTTCATCGTGTCGTCGGAGGTCGACGGCGTCGACATGGTCACCGTGGTGACCGAGGGCATTTTCTCCTATTGCGGCGTCAAGCTGAAGATCGACACCGATCGCTATCTCGGTCCGGAAACCGCTGTTGTCCGCGCCGATGGCGAGGCGGTTGGTCATGTCACGACCAGCGAATATGGCTCGCAGATGCTCTCGCTCGGCGGCGTGCATCATCTGACCGGCGGCTCCAAGAAGGAGGGCCGCGTCACCTGCGACACGCTGATGGATCTTTCCAACTGCAAGGCAGTGGAGCTGACCATTGATGGCGGCGCCACCGTGGTGGTGCAGGCGGGCAAGCCGCCGATCGTCAATGGCATGGCGGAAGAGCGGATGCGGGTCGGCTGCGGCTCGGCGACCATCGGCATGTTCGCCAAGCAGTGGCACGGCAAGGTCGATGAGGTCGTTGTGGTCGACGACCACATCACCGGGGTGCTCAGCGAGCACCAGGCCGGCAAGCTGCTCGACATCGCCGACACCGGCATCAAGATGAAGGGGCGCCGCTCGACGCCGGGCCGTTACTTCCAGGTCGCCGATCCCGGCACGGGATGGGGCGGCACCAACATCTCCGATCCGCTGTCGATCCTGGGTCCCTTCAATGCGAAGGAAGCGCGGCCGGGGCTCACCATGCTGATGGTCTCGACCACCGGCGAGCATGCGTCCTACTACGTGCTCGACGAGGCGCTGAAGCCGGTGGAGACCGAGATGCCGGCGGACCTCAAATTCTCGGTCGAGCGCATCCAGGAGAATTGCGAGCCGGCGCTGTGCACCGTGCTGTTCATGGGCGGCGCGGGCGGATCGCTGCGCGCCGGCGTCACTGACAATCCGGTGCGGCTGACCCGCTCGGTGAAGGACGCGCTGACGCGGGTGACCAGCGGCGGCGCGCCGGTCTATGTCTGGCCCGGCGGCGGCATCACTTTCATGGTCGATGTCACGCAGATGCCGGCCGGCGCCTTCGGCTATGTGCCGACCCCGGCGCTGGTGGCGCCGATCGAATTCACGATGCGGCTGTCGGATTATGCGGCGCTCGGCGGCCATATGGATTTTGTCCGGCCGCTGTCGTCGCTGCGTGACAGCGCCGAAGTCCGGCCGATGCCTCATCTTCCCGGGCGGCGCGCATGAGGCGGCTTCCGCAAATTGCGCTTCTTCCTGACGGCAAGCGGCTGCATTTGCAGGACGGCCCGATTGATCTGGTCATCGAGACCACAGGCAGGGACGAGGACGTGAGTGCCGCCTATCGGGCGGCGGCGGAGCGCTTCACCGGTTTGCTCGACGAGCTCTGCGCGGAACTTGCAGGGTTGCGCAGCGCGGCCGATCCCGATCATTGCTCGCTGAAGGGCGTGGTCGCGCGGCGCATGCATGCGGCGGTCGCGCCGTTTGCCGCCGACGGTTTCATCACGCCGATGGCGGCGGTCGCGGGCTCGGTCGCCGAGGAGATCCTCGGCGCGATGCTGCAGGCGGCAGCGCTCGACCGCGCCTATGTCAACAATGGCGGCGACATCGCGCTGTATCTCGGCGATGGCGAACAGTTCACCGTCGGCCTGATGGACCGGCCGGACAGCCGTGGCGTGATGCGCACCATGACCGTCGATAGCGACATGCCGGTCCGCGGCATCGCGACCAGCGGCCGTCATGGCCGCAGCTTCTCGCTCGGGATTGCCGATGCCGTCACCGTGCTGGCGCGGACGGCGTCGCAGGCGGATGCCGCGGCGACCGTGATCGCCAACGCGGTCGATCTGCCCGACCATCCCGCGATCCTGCGCGTTCCGGCGAGCGAACTGCAGCCCGACAGCGATCTTGGGGCACGGCTGGTGACGCGCGATATCGGGCCGCTGGCGGAATATGAGATCGAGCGGGCGCTGGAGGCGGGGACGGCGCGGGCGCGCGACCTCCTGACGTCGGGATTGATCGAAGGCGCGGCATTGCGTCTACTGGGCGAAACGCGGCTTGTCGGTGCAACTGGGAACGGGACGCCGGCGTCGCACACGTTTCAGGGACGAACGATAGACAACATGCTGCAGGCATGACCGGGAGCGAGGCAAGATGAGCGCCGTCATTCGCAAGATCGTCACCGTGGTCGAGGAGACCCATCTGGAGATGGGCAAGACCATCGCACCGCCGACCCGGCGCGCCGCCGCGATCGCGGTGATCGAAAATCCCTTTGCCGGCCGCTATGTCGAGGATCTGTCGCCGCTGATCGCGATTGGCGAGGAACTCGGCGAATTGCTCTCGAAGCGGGCAGTCGCCGCGCTCGGTATCGACGGCGCCAAGGCGCACAGTTACGGCAAGGCGGCTGCCGTCGGCGAAAATGGCGAGCTGGAGCACGCGGCCGCGATCTTGCATCCGAAGATGGGCGCGCCGGTGCGCAAGGTGCTTTCCAAAGGCGCGGCGCTGATCCCGTCGTCGAAGAAGCGCTCGGGTCCCGGCACCACGCTGGATATTCCGCTCGGGCACAAGGACGCCGCCTTCGTGCGCAGCCATTTCGACGGCATGGAGGTGCAGATCAACGACGCGCCGCGGGCCAACGAGATCATGGTCGCGGTAGCGGTCACCGACAGCGGGCGGCCGTTGCCGCGTGTTGGCGGGCTGACGGTCGACGAGGTCAAGGGCGAAGACGGATTGCGATAATCTCTTTGAGGAAAAACTGGAGGACGGGATGCGTGGTTATTTCGTAGGGGCGGGACTGGCGATCGCGGTCGCGACCATGGCAACGAGCGCCATGACGACACACGCGCTGGCGCAGAGCGAAATCAAGATCGGCGAGATCAACTCTTACTCCTTGCTGCCGGCGTTCACCGAGCCCTATCGCAAGGGCTGGCAGCTCGCGGTGGAAGAGATCAATGCAGCCGGCGGCATCAACGGCAAGAAGCTCGTCGTCATTTCCAAGGATGACGGCGGCAAGCCGGCGGATGCGCAGACCGCTGCCAACGAACTGGTGTCGAGCGAAAACGTCGCGATGCTCACTGGCACCTTCCTCTCCAATATCGGCCTCGCCGTCAGCGACTTTGCCAACCAGAAGAAGGTGTTTTTCCTGGCGGCAGAGCCTTTGACGGATGCCATCACCTGGTCGAAGGGCAACCGCTACACGTTCCGCCTGCGTCCCTCCAACTACATGCAGGCGGCGATGTTGGTGGAGGAAGCGGCGAAGCTTCCCGCAAAACGCTGGGCGACGATCGCGCCGAACTATGAATACGGCCAGTCGGCGGTCGCGGTGTTCAAGAAGCTGATGTCGGAGAAGCGGCCTGATATCCAGTGGGTCGACGAGCAGTGGCCGCCGCAGGGCAAGATCGACGCGGGCCCGGTGGTGCAGGCGACTGCCGCCGCGAACCCCGAGGCGATCCTGAACGTCACCTTCGGTGCCGACCTCGTCAAGCTCGTGCGCGAGGGCAACACCCGCGGCCTGTTCAAGGGCCGCACGGTGGTGAGCTTCCTGACCGGCGAGCCGGAATATCTCGATCCGCTGAAGGACGAGACCCCCGAGGGTTGGATCGTCACCGGCTATCCCTGGTATTCGATCAAGACGCCGGAGCATGACGCGTTCCTGAAGGCCTACCAGGCCAAGTACAACGATTATCCGCGGCTCGGCTCGATCGTCGGCTACCAGACCATCAAGGCGGCGGCGGCGATCCTCGCGAAGGCCGGCTCAAGCGATCCGGAGAAGCTGATCGCGGCGGCCGAAGGCATCTCGGTGCCGTCGCCGTTCGGCGAGATCACCTTCCGCAAGATCGATCACCAGTCGACGCTCGGCGCCTTCACCGGCAAGACCGCGCTGAAGGACGGCAAGGGCATCATGGTGGACACGGCGTATCGCAAGGGCGCGGACTATCTGCCCAGCGATACCGAAATCGAGAAGCTGCGGCCGAAGGATTGAGGCTTCTTCTCCCTCGCCCCGCTCTTGCGGGGAGAGGGTCGGGGTGAGGGGCTCCTTCCGCGAACCGTGTTCGTGGAGGCAGCCCCTCACCCGGATCGCTCCGCGATCCGACCTCTCCCCGTAAGAGCGGGGCGAGGTGAACAAGACCGACGCGGCGACCTCGATCGACGCGCTTACTCCAACGCGGACCGCCCATGGCCTTCTATGTCGTCCAGTTCCTGACCGGTCTTGCCAGCGCGGCGTCGCTGTTCCTGGTCGCTTCGGGTCTGTCGATCATCTTCGGCGTGACGCGAATCGTGAATTTCGCGCATGGCGCGTTCTACATGCTCGGCGCCTACGTCGCCTTCACGCTGACCGAGCGCTTTTCCGGCGCGTTCGGTTTCTGGGGCGGCATCGTCGTCGCGGCGCTGGCGGTTGCCGTGATCGGCGTGCTGGTCGAAATGGTGCTGCTGCGCCGGATCTATCATTCGCCCGAGCTGTTTCAGTTGCTCGCCACCTTCGGCCTGACGCTGATGGTCGAGGATCTCGTGGTGCTGATCTGGGGCCCGGACGATCTGGTCGGCCGCCGCGCGCCCGGCTTCAAGGGGGCGATCGATTTCTTCGGCCAGAACATTCCGAGCTACGATCTGTTCCTGATCGTGCTCGGACCGGTCGTGCTCGGTGTGCTCTGGCTGTTGTTCCAGCGCACCCGCTGGGGCGTCCTGGTGCGCGCGGCGACGCAGGACCGCGACATGGTCGCAGCGCTCGGCGTCAATCAGAAATGGCTGTTCACCAGCGTGTTCGCGCTCGGCGTCTTCCTTGCCGCGCTCGGCGGCGCGCTGCAGATTCCGCGCGATGCGGTCAATCACGCGATGGATCTGCGCGTCATCGTCGAGGTCTTCGTCGTGGTCGTGATCGGCGGCCTCGGCAGCATCATCGGCGCCTTCGTCGCGGCAGTGCTGGTGTCCGAGCTGAACGCCTTCGGTATCCTGATCTTCCCGAAGATCTCCATCATCCTGGTCTTCCTGGTGATGGCGGTGGTGCTGATCGTCCGTCCGTGGGGGCTGTTCGGCAAGCCGGAGGCGCCGGCGCGACGCACGCCGGGCCTCACCGTCAACCCGTGGCGGCCGCTGACGATGAACGAGCGGCTTGCCGCAATCGCGGCGCTCGTGGTCGCCGCTGCGCTGCCGTTCGTCGCCGGCAATTACGTGCTCACCGTCGGCTCGGAGATCGCGATCTTTGTGATCTTCGCGGTCAGCCTGCACTTCCTGATGTCGGTCGGCGGGCTCGCCTCGTTCGGCCATGCCGCCTATTTCGGCCTTGGCGCCTATGGCGTGGCACTGCTCGCCAAGATGGCCGGCTTGCCGATGATCGCCTGCCTGCTGCTCGGCCCGCTGCTCGGGCTGCTCGGCGCGGCCGTGTTCGGCTTCTTCGCGGTGCAGCTCTCGGGCGTCTATTTCGCGATGCTGACGCTGGCCTTTGCCCAGATCGTCTGGTCGATCGCGTTCCAATGGGTATCGGTGACCGGCGGCGACAACGGCATTCTCGGGGTCTGGCCGGAAAAATGGGCGGCGAGCCCGTCGCATTTCTACTGGCTGTCGCTCGGCATCGCCGCGCTCGCGGTCGTGATCCTCCGCATCATCGTGTTCTCGCCGTTCGGCTTCGCGCTGCGCGCCACGCGCGACTCGCCGCTGCGCAGCGAAGCGGTCGGCATCAATGGCAAGCGCATCCAGTGGACCGCCTTCGTGATCGCGGGCACGGTCGCCGGCCTTGCCGGCGCGCTGTTCGCCTACCTCAAGGGCAGCGTCTTCCCGGACAATATGGGCATCTCGCTGTCGGTCGATGCGCTGGTCATGGTGCTGCTCGGCGGCGTCGAGACGGTGTCGGGCGCGGTGGTCGGGGCCATCGTCTACAAGGCGCTCAACATCTGGCTGGTCAGCCAGACCGATCTCTCCAAGCTCGTGCTCGGCGGCTTCGTCGTGTTGATCGTGGTTGCGTTCCCCAAGGGTATCGTCGGCACGCTGGAAGCGCTGATGCATCGCCGGCGCAAATCGTCGTCGACGGCGTCGCCCTTGCTCACCTCCCGCATCGAGACTGCCGAATGAGCATGGTCCCCACATTGCTGTCGGTCGAGGGGCTGACCAAATCCTATGGCGGCGTGCATGCCGTGCGCGGCGTCTCGTTCGAATTGCGCGCCGGCGAGATTTTGGCGCTGATCGGGCCGAACGGCGCGGGCAAGAGCACCTGTTTCGACATGCTCAACGGCCAGAACATTCCCGATAGCGGCCGCATCCGCGTGCTGGGCGCGGAGACCACCGGCAAGAAGCCGCGCGTGATCTGGCGCATGGGCGTCGGCCGCACCTTCCAGATCGCGGCGACATTCCCGACCATGACGGTGCGCGAGAATGTGCAGGTCGCGCTGGTCTCGCATGGCGGGCAATTGTTCAACCTGTGGGCCTCGACCGCGCGGCAGGCGCGCGACGAGGCCGGGCGGCTGCTCGATCTGGTCGGCATGGGCGCCTATGCGGAGCGGCCCTGCGGCGAGCTCGCCTATGGCGACGTCAAGCGGCTGGAGCTTGCGATCGCGCTCGCCAACCAGCCGAAACTGCTGCTGATGGACGAGCCGACCGCCGGCATGGCGCCGCGCGAGCGCGTCGAGCTGATGCGGCTGACGGCGCGGATCGCGCGCGAACAGTCGATCGGCGTTCTCTTCACCGAGCACGACATGGATGTGGTGTTCGAGCACGCCGACCGCATCCTGGTGCTCAACCGCGGCAGCCTGATCGCCGAAGGCTCGCCCGAAGAGGTCCGCGGCAATGCCCAGGTGCGGGCGATCTATCTCGGCGAGGGCCTTCTCTACGACGCCCGGCACCGCGAGGGAGCATCGGCATGAAGCTCACGGTGAAGGACCTCAACAGCTTCTACGGTCCGGCGCATATCCTGTTCGACATCGCGCTCGAGGTCGGTGAGGGCGAAGTGGTCGCATTGCTCGGCCGCAACGGCGCCGGCAAGTCGACCACGTTCCGTTCCATCGTCGGCCTGGTCGAGAACCGCTCCGGCCGCGTCATGTTCGAGGGCAGGGACGTCTCGGAGCTGCCGACGCATGCGATCGTGCGCGGCGGGCTCGGCTATGTGCCGGAGGAACGGCGGATATTCACCGATCTGACCGTCGAGGAGAATCTCGAGGTCGGCCGCCAGCCCAAGCGGGCAGGCGCGCCGCAATGGGATCGCGACAAACTGTTCAAGCTGTTCCCCAATCTCGGCGAGATGCGCGGCCGTCCCGGCGGGCGCATGAGCGGCGGCGAGCAGCAGATGCTGACGATCGCGCGCACGCTGATGGGCAATCCGTCGCTGGTGCTGCTCGACGAGCCCTCTGAAGGGCTGTCGCCGAAGATCGTCGAGCAGATGGTCGATGCGATCCTGGCGATGAAGAAGGAGGGCGTCAGCATCGTCGTGTCAGAGCAGAACCTGCATTTTGCCCGGCTGATCTCGGATCGTGCCTACATCATCGAGCGCGGCCGGATCTGCTTTGGCGGCACCATGGCGGAACTCGATGCGCGGCCGGATGTCCGCGACGCGCATCTGTCGCTGTAAAGGGTGGAGTGAAATGATGGCGAGGAGTGCTGCACAGAAGCGAAGCGTCAAGGCGGCCAAGCCGGGTTATGTGCTGGACGAGCAGATCGGCTTCATCCTGCGCCAGGTGTCGCAGCGCCACGCCGTGATCTTCGCCCGCGAGATCGGCATCAACCTGACGCCGACGCAGTGGGCGGCGCTGTCGAAATTGTCGGAGGTCGGGCCGTGCTCGCAGAACCAGCTCGGGCGGCTGACCTCGATGGACGTTGCGACCATCAAGGGCGTGATCGATCGCCTGACCGCGCGCGGCCTGACCGAGACCTCGCCCGATCCCGACGACGGTCGCCGGCTGATGGTGAGCCTCACGCGCGCCGGTCAGCAGATGGCCGACAAGGCTGCGCCGAATGCGCTCGTGATTTCCAGGGAGACGCTGGCCCCGCTCGACGCCAAGGAGCGCGAGACCCTGATGGCGCTGCTCGGCAGGCTGCGGTGACCTTACCCTCCCCTGGAGGGGGAGGGTCGGATCGCAGCGAGCGAAGCGAGATGCGAGCCGGGGTGGGGTGATCTCTCCACACGGGCAGAATCTGTATTGAGAGACTGTTCACCCCACCTCGGTTCGCATTTCATGCGAACCGATCCTCCCCCTCCAGGGGAGGATGAAGTAAGTGCCACCGTGTCGCATCCGGACTACGTCGCAAGACCAAGCACCAGCGCGACGGCGCCGACCAGCACCAGGCTGACGGCCCAAACCGTGTCCAGATTGAACCAGCTCCGGGCCACGAATTTGAGACCGAGGTAGCGGTAGACCAGCCACGCCAGGCATCCGCCGACGGCGATCATCGCGCCGGCATGGACGATGGAGACCAGCACGGCCATGGTGAGGTTGGTGTCGATCAAGGAGTTCGCCGCCGCGTGGCCCTGGTCCGGCTCAGCCTCGCGGCATAGTCCGAGATAGATCGGCACCAGCATCAGCGCCGCGCCGTGGGCGATCGCCACCGCGAACGACCACAAAGCGAGTTGCGTCGGTGGTATCCGCGCGAAGGCCCGCGGATGGCGCCGGTCGATCAGCCGATAGATGCCGAACGCGATCACAAGCAGGCTGGCACCGATCCGGATCGTGCGCTGCCATTCGACGAGGGTGATCAGCAGCGCGAAGGGGAGGATCACGAGCAGCACCGCCAGCAGATGACCGATTGCGAGCGGGCCAAGCGCGGCCAGCAGCGCGCGCGAACTCCTTTGCATCAACCCCGCCGAAACCGCGAGCGGCCAGCCCATGCCCGGGTTGACCCCGTGGTAGAGGCCGCTCGCAATCACCGCCAGCCACAGCCAAACCGGTGTCCAATCGGCTGCACTCACATTCAGGCCGATGGATAGCAGAACGAATCCGTCGAGCAGTCGCCGCCGTCGAGCCGGATCTGGTGCGCGCGATAGCCGTCGGGGAGGCTGACCCAGTAGTCCTTTGCCAGTTCAAGCCCGCCGCCCGGGCTGGCATTCGCCATCACCTCGGCGCCGGGAATGCCTTGCGGATAGAACTGGTCGTCCCAGGTCGAGTACAGCGAATTGGTCCAGTAGACCCGCTTGCCGTCGCGGCTGATCTCGACCATCTGCGGACCGCCGGCAAATGTCTGTCCGTTGGGATGCGGCGTGCGGCTGACGATGCCGCCGATGCGGACCGATCCGGCGAGTTTCGGCTTGTGCGGATCGCTGACATCGTATTGGCGCATCTCGCCGGTCGCCCAGCAGGACACGTAAAGGAACTTGTCGTCCATCGACAGATCGATGTCGGTCACCAGCGGCGGCACGGCGCCGAATCCCTGCAGCAGCGGCGGCAACTGGTCTTTCGGCGCGGGCTCGGGCGGGATCGTCGCCGTCTTCTCGATGTGAAACTTGCCGCCCTCGCGCCACCAGGTCCAGATCGATCCTTCGAGGTTGGTGGTATCGACCACGACGCCGACGAAGCCGTGTTCGCGAACCGGATCGTGCGCGGGACGCACCTCCAGCGCCATTTGGTGGTTGGCGCCCAGATCAATGGTCTGGACATTGCGGCGCGCGCGCAGATCCCAGAAGTGGATGCGATGGCCGTATTTGTTCGAGAGCAGGTCCTCCGGCACGATCCCGTTCTCGAATTGCGGCGGCAGCGCCCATTCGCTGCTCACCATGTAGTCGCGCGGCAGGTTCCACCAGAAGTCATAATGCTTGGTCTGGGGACCGCGATCGATCTCCCAGCGTCCGAGCACCTCGAAGGTCTCGCAGTCCATGATGAAGACGCCGGGCGGTCCATCGGTGCCGTCCTTGCCGCCGCCGCCGAGTGTCGAGACGTAAATGCCGTCCGGGCCGCAGTGGATGGTATGCGGTCGCGAATAGCCGGTCTTCCTGAACACCTCCTCGGGCTCGATGATCTTGTGGATCTTGGCCTGCGTCGGATCCGGCTTGGTGTCGATGATGTAGATCCGCGACGACCGCATGCCGGGAACGATGAGATAGCGGCGTTCGATGAAGGCATGTCCCGCAAGCGGGGACAATGCCGACGAACACGCGTTCCAGCCGAAATGGTGAAACTCGTCGCCCTTGTTGGGCATCGTCACGGTGTGGACGATCTTGCTGTAGGTCGGCGAGCCCGGCTTGACGTCGATCACGGCGAGCGCGTCGGGCCTGGAAAAGTCTGGGCTGAGCAGCACGGTGTAGGCGAAGTTCTCGGCCGGAGCTTCCATCGCAAGCTTCGGCGACGCGTGAAACGTGGGATCTGGCCTCATCGTCATCGTGCTGCCTCCTGTTTGCCTGGTGTGGACCAACGGCACGGCGGCATGCGACAGGAACTTAATCGTCGCGTGGCTCTTGCGAGCGCCGCCGGCTAGGTTCGCGTGGCGGCACGATACACCTCAATGATGACGGGTGGAAACAAGGTTCGGTTACGGAGGCGGCGCGGCAAAGACGCGCGGTGCCGTGCTCGTGATCCAACAGCGTCTTCAAGAGGTTGAGCACGCGCCGCTTGACCGTCCCCTACGGACCAATCTCTCACCGTCACCCTGAGGAGGTCGCGAAGCGACCGTCTCGAAGGGTCGACGGCCCGGCTGGTGGCCGTGCATCCTTCGAGGCTCGCTTTGCGAGCGCCTCAGGATGACAGGTCGTCTATCGTAACCTACTTCGCCACGATCTCCGGCACCTTGCCTGCGGGCGGCGTGTTGCGGCTGCGCTGGGTGCGGACGATGCCGTCGATGATGGTCATGCCGATGCCCGGGAGATCGCCGAGCTGAACGCTCTCCAGGATGTTCTTGCCGGGCGAATGCTGCGCCTTGTCCATCAGCACGAAATCGGCGGAGCGGCCGACCTCGATCAGGCCGCAATCGAGCTCGCGCATCCGCGCGGTGTTGCCGGTGGCAAGGCAGAACGCCAGCTCGGCGGGCAGCTCGCCGAGCGAGGACAACAGCGAGACCATCCGCAGGATGCCGAGCGGCTGCACGCCGGAGCCGGCCGGCGCGTCGGTGCCGAGGATGACGCGATGCAAATCGCCCATCTCGCGCGCGGTGCGCAGCGTGAACAGCGCCGAACGTTCATTGCCGTTATGCACCAGCTCGAGCCCGCGCTTGCAGCCCTCGCAGATGCAGCGGATCTGGTCGTCGGGCAGCGCGGTGTGGCCGCCATTGATATGGCCGACCACGTCGGTGTCGGCTTCCAGCACCACGTCCTTGTCGATCAGGCCGGAGCCGGGGATCGAAGGACCGCCGGTGTGGATCGTGCTCTGAATGCCGTATTTGCGCGCCCAGCCGACCATTTTCCGCGCCGTCGGCCCGTCCTTCACACCACCTAGCCCGACCTCGCCGAGCAGCTTGACGCCGGCGGCGGCCATTTCCTTGAAATCGTCCTCGACCATCTCGCATTCGATCACCGGCGCGCCGGCATGCACCTTCACACCGCCCGGCCGCAGCGTCCAGAACGCGCGCTGCGCGAAGATCGCCATCGCCTTCACGCCGACCACGTCGCGCGGCCGGCCGGGCATATGCACCTCGCCGGCGGAGATCATGGTGGTGACGCCGCCATGCAGATAGCTGTCGATCCAGTTGGTCTGGTTCTGCCGCGGGGTCCAGTCGCCGGCGACGGGATGCACGTGGCTGTCGATCAGGCCGGGCGCGACCGTCGTTCCCATGGCGTCGACGATCGTGGTGGCGCCTTCGGTGTCGACATCCTTGAAGCGGCCGATCGCTGTGATCCTGCCGTTCTCGGCGACGATGGTATCGGCATCCAGGATCGGCCGTTCCAGGGCTCCCGACAGCAGTAGCCCGATATTGCGGATCACCAGCTTGCTGGGGCCGGTGGCCTGGGGCGCGTCGTGAGCCATGGGTGTTTTCCTTCGTTTCTTTCCGAAATTGCCCGGGAATTTGAGCCCGGCTTGACTTTCGGATCAAGCCGGATTATTCGTTTGTATACGAATGATCGTATACAAACGATCCGGCCGGTCAACGGGGTTCAAGTCCCTTTCCGCCGCAGCACAAATCAGGGATTGGTGCGATGAGCAATTTCAACCAGGAAAGCGTCCTCAGCGTTCATCACTGGACCGACACGCTGTTCTCCTTCACAACCACACGCAATCCGTCGTTCCGCTTCCGCAACGGCGAGTTCACCATGATCGGGCTCAAGGTCGGCGAGAAGCCGCTGCTGCGGGCCTACAGCGTCGCCAGCGCCAACTACGAGGACACGCTCGAGTTCTTCTCGATCAAGGTTCCGGACGGCCCGCTGACCTCGCGCCTCCAGCACCTGAAGGAAGGCGACGAGATCATCGTCAGCCGCAAGGCCACCGGCACGCTGGTCATCGACAACCTCGAGGACGGCCGCAACCTCTATCTGATCGGTACCGGCACCGGCCTCGCGCCGTTCCTCAGCGTGATCAAGGATCCCGAGACCTATGACCGCTTCGAGAAGGTCGTGCTGCTGCACGGCTGCCGCCGCGTCAAGGAGCTCGCCTATGGCGAGATGATCACCGAGAAGCTGCCGCAGGACGAATTGATCGGCGAGCTGCTGCGCGACCAGCTGATCTATTACCCGACCGTGACCCGCGATCCGTTCCGCAATCGCGGCCGCATCACCGACCTCATCACCTCGGGCAAGCTGTTCGCCGACATCGGCCTGCCGGCGCTCGATGCCGCGCATGACCGCGTCATGATATGCGGCTCGCCGGCGCTGGTCGCCGACACCCGCACGCTGCTCGGCAGTCGCGGCTTCGTCGAGGGCAATCACGGCGAGCCCGCCCAGTTCGTGGTCGAGAAGGCATTCGCCGAGCGGTAATCGTCGCGTCTGGAACTACTATCTCCTCGTCCTGACGGGTCGTGAAATGTTCGTCATTGCGAGGAGCGGTAGCGACGAAGCAATCCATCTTCCGGTACAGCCAGAAGCAACGGATTGCTTCGCTTCGCTCGCAATGACGTGGATGGCGTCGTGTGCAATCACGGCCTGACCGCTGGCGTCTCGATCGGCATGCCGCGCGCCCGCGACATCAGATAGAGCTCGAGCTCGACCAGCTCGGGCGCACCATAATCATAGGCCTGTGCGCGGATGCCGGTGATGCAGGCGCGCAGCCGCCGCTGCAACGATCCGAGTGACTGCCATTCCAGCCGGTACAGCGGATAACCGGTCGGCTGTCCCTGCGTGATCGTGCTTCCCGCGAGCTTCTTGTCCCAGTTATCGTCGTGGCAGCTGGTGCAGCCGAGATTGAGCTGGCCCTGCCGCTGCACGAACAGTGCATGGCCCTTCTCGACGAATGGCGCGAGCTCCGGATCGTCGCTGGCTGCGATCGGCATGCCGCGCGACTGCTGCGCGACATAGGCTGATAGCGCCAACAGCTCGCGGCTTTCATAGGCGAACGGCGACGCGTGCTGGTGGTTGGTCCGGCAAAGATTGATCCGCCCTTCGAGGTCGACCGGCTTTCCCAGCGCCTTCTCGAAGGCCGGATAGTGCGCCGCGACGCCCTTCATGCTGATGCGTGCATCGTTGTGGCAGTCGGCGCAGGCCTTGTCCGCGCCGCCCGCCTTGCGTTTCCACAAGGCTTCGCCGTCGAGCACAGAGAGCATGCCGGGGTTGGCGGTGTCCTCGTCCTGCATCGCCTTGGTGTCCGCGCTCATGAAGCTGTAGCCGGAGCGGCGCTCGGATAGCGGAATCTCCGCGGCGAGCGCCGCGCCCGCTATCGCCGTCAGAAGCGCGATGCAGACCGCAATCTTCATTCAACCGTGATCGAAGCCTGCGCGGTCTCCGAAAACCCCTTGTCGCCGATCCACTCGAACTCGAACTTGCCGCTCTCGGTCACGATGGTGAAGAAGGTGATGAACGGATTGGCCGCGATCGCCGGATAAAGATCGGCTCGAAAGATCTCCGCGCCGTTGAAGCGGCACGTGAAGCTCGTGATGATGTCACGCGGCACCACGTCGCCCGACGCGGTGTGGCGGTAGCCGGTCTCCATGATGTGCGACATCAGCGTCTTGATCTCGATGACGCTGCCGCGCTTGGCCTTGGCCGGCACGTTGATCAGGGCCGATGGCATCAGATCGCCTCCTCGGTGCAGGCGGCGAGCGTCACCACGACATCGGCGGTTGCCGACCAGAACGTGTCGTCGGACAGCCGTGCGATCGCGGTCACCTTCTGGCTGTCGGCGAGGCGGATGCGGGTCGATATCTGGGCGCGTCCGGCGCGCGGCCCGAGATAGAAATTGCCGATGTTCGGCTGCGGGTTCTTCTCGTTGAAGACGTGGATGCTCTTCACATACTCGTCCGCCGTCATCGGGCTGGTGACGCTGACCGTCATCGGCACCGTGTTGCCGTTCTCGACCAGCGGCGGGATGTCGAGCTTGACCTTGCCGGTGCGGACATTGGCCTCGCCGATGACATTGCGGATCGCGGCCGACAGCATCGCCGGCGTTGCGTCGGCAGGGCGCACGATCACGAGCACGGCGGCGCCGCCGGTGAGGCTCAGGAACGTTCGCCGTGTGTGCTCCGAATTTGCCATCACTTCGTCCTAGTTCTTCTGCGTCACAAGATAGGCCACGATATCCTCGATCTGTTCCGCCGACAGGATCGGCTTGCCGCGCCATGACGCGCCGACCCGCGTAAGCCCATCGACGCGATAATAGGACGGCATGATCGTCGCTGTATTGAGATGCGACGCATCGACCAGCCGGAGCCGCAATTGTCCTTCCGACCAGCGGCTGCCGCTGCCGGTGAGGTTCGGCGCGAGGTCGCCCTGGAATGCCTGCTCGGGAAATGGGCCGCTGTGACAGAGGATGCAAGTCGAGGAACGCTCGACGATCAGCGCACGGCCGCGGGTCACGTCGCCCTTGCTGCCCGTCAGCGAGACCGGGATCGCATCGCCCACGACGGTGTAGGGCCGCAGTTCCTCGGCGCCGGCGGGCGCGCAGGCTGCGAACAATGCCGCGGCGATCAACGTTGTGGGAGCGAGCCTAGCCAAAGGCGTCTCCCGTAATGCTCCTGAACCAGTCGAGCGCCTGGTCGGCCTCGCGCTGGCGCACCTCGCGCGGCGCGTCGACCGGGCTCGTGGTCACCTCGGCCTCGGCGTACTGATCCTCCTTGGGCTGATAGATGCCCTTCAGCGAGAACGCATAGCCGGGCGCGACCGTGTTGTAGCAGGCGCCATCGAGCCGCGGCGTCTCCGGCGCCTTGCCTGCAAGGGCGTTGACGATCGCCGCGGCACAGGCCCGGCCTTGCGCCGCCGCGGCGGAGGCGGATTTCGGAATGCCGCCGGCGATCGCGGCGTCACCGATAACGTGGATGTTGGGCACGAGCTTGGAGGCAAAGCTGACCGGATCGATCGGGCACCAGCCGGTGTGGTCGGCAGCGCCGGCGATTTCGGCGATGCGGCCGGCTCGCTGCGGCGGGATCACATTGGCGACCGCGGCGGTGTAGTTGCCGAAGTCGGTGACGATCTCGTTCGTCGCCGGATCGACCGACGTCACGCGGCCGCCTTGCGACAGCGCGATGCGCTCGATCATGCCGGGGTAGAGCTCCGCCCAGGCCTTCTCGAATAGTTTTTGCTGCGAGTAATTGTCCTTGGCGTCGAGCACCAGGATCTTCGAGCGCGGCTTCTTCGCCTTCAGGTAATGCGCGATCAGGCTGGCGCGCTCGTAGGGCGCCGGCGGGCAGCGCAACGGAGCGGCGGGGACCGCGATCACGACGAGGCCGCCATCGTCCATGGCCTCGAGCTGCTTGCGCAGCAGCAGAGTCTGCTCACCGGCCTTCCAGGCGTGCGGCATCTTTTCGGCGGCTGCCTCGTCATAGCCGGAGAGGGCGTCGAAGTGCATGTCGATGCCGGGGGCCAGGGCAAGCCGGTCATAGGAGAGCGTCGTGCCATCGGAAAGCGTGATGGTGCGCGCCTGCGCATCGACCTTGGTGGCCGCCTGCGCGGCGATCGTGATGCCGTCGGCGGCAACCTTGTCGTAGGTGAACTGCTGCGACGAGAGTTCACGCAGGCCTGCGATCACCTCGTTGCTGAACGGGCAGGCGGTGAAAATTCTGTTCGGCTCGATCAGCGTGACCTGGAGTTTGGCATCGAGCCGCCGCAGCGCCCGTGCGCAGGCCGCGCCGCCGAAGCCACCACCGATCACCGCGATCCGCGGTACACCTTGCGCCAGCGCCGGACGCGCCAAGGCCGCCGCTGCGACGGCAGCGGCGCCACGGACTACATCCCTGCGCGTCGGATGACGCGTGACGGCCATGCACGAGAATCCGGAAAAAGGAAGCGGCGGCCGGTGCGGCCGCCGCTTCTGGTTTGATCAGGCGAACGAGATGTTCTGGTTGCGCAGCGGGAAAGAGCGGATGCGCTTTCCCGTCGCCGCGAAATAGGCGTTGAGCACCGCCGGCGCCGCAACGCCGATGGTCGGCTCGCCGACGCCGCCCCAGAACCCGCCGCTCGGCACCATCACCGATTCGACCTTCGGCATTTCGTTGATGCGCATCGAGTTGTAGGTGTCGAAATTGGTCTGCTCGATGCGGCCGTCCTTCACGGTGCAACCGCCGTAGAACAGCGCGCTGAGGCCGTAGACGAAGGAGCCCGCGATCTGCCGCTCCACCTGCGCCGGGTTGACGACGTAACCGGGATCGGTCGAGGCGACGATGCGGTGCACCTTGATCTTGCTGCCGTCGGTCACCGAGATCTCGGCGGCGCCGGCGACATAGCTGCCATAGCCCATCACCTGCGCGATGCCGCGATAGACGCCCTGCGGCGCCGGCGTGCCCCAGCCGATCTTCTCGGCCACGGCATTGAGCACCGCGAGATGCTTGGGGTTCTTGCCCATCAGCTTGCGGCGGAATTCGAGCGGGTCCTGGCCGGCAGCCAGCGCCAGCTCGTCCATGAAGCATTCCATGTAGATCGCGTTGTGATTGACGTTGACGCCGCGCCAGAAGCCCGGCGGGACGTGCGGGTTGCGCATCGCATGCTCGACCAGCAGGTTGGGCACCGAATAGCCGATCGCAGCCTCGCCGGATTGCGCGACGCCCTGGAACGCGGCGGGGTCCATGCCGTTCTGCAGCGCTTCCGGGCGCACCGAGAACAGGATGGATTGACCCGACAGCCGGTAATGCAACGCGACCAGATTGTTGTCGGCATCGAACGCGCCGGTCAGCTTGCACTGCGTGATCGGGTGATACTTGCCGTGCTGCATGTCCTCTTCGCGCGACCACAGCAGCTTGATCGGCGTGCCGGGCATCTGCTTGGCGATCGCCACCGCCTGACGGACATAGTCGGTCATGCCGCGCCGGCCGAACCCGCCGCCGAGCATCAGCTTGTGCACGTCGACCTTCTCGGCCGGCAGGCCGGAGGCCTCGAGCGCCGCCGCGAACGCCGCCTCGCCATTCTGCGTGCCGCACCACACCTCGCATTTGTCAGGCGTGTAGAGCACGGTGGCGTTCATCGGCTCCATCGTGGCGTGGTTCTGGTAGGGATAGCTGTAGACCGCCTCCACCTTCTTGGCGGCACTGGCGATCGCCGCCTTTGCATCGCCGTTCTGGTTGCCGACATAGGCCGGCTGCACGTTGTCGAGACCTTCGGCGAGCCATTTCGCAATCGTCTCGCTGGAGACCTTTGCATTGTCGCCTTCGTCCCAGACGATCGGCAGCTTGTCGAGCGCGGACTTGGCGTGCCACCAGGTGTCGGCAACGACGGCGACGGCGCTGTCACCGACCGGCACCACCTTCTTGACGCCCTTCATGTTGGCGATCTTGGCTTCGTCGAAGCTCTTCAGCTTGCCGCCGAACACCGGGCAGTCCTTGATCGCGGCGTTCAGCATGCCCGGCAGCTTGACGTCGATGCCATAAGTCATCTTGCCGGTGGTCTTGTCGACGGTGTCGAGCCGCTTCAGGCCCTTGCCGGCAATGGTCCAGTCCTTGGGATCCTTCAGCTTGACGTCGGCCGGCGGCTCGAGCCTGGCAGCCGCTTCCGCAACCTTGCCGTAGGTCGTGGTCTTGCCCGACGGCGTATGGGTGATGACGCTGTTGGCGGCCTTGCATTCGGTGGCCGGCACCTTCCACTCGTTCGCCGCGGCCTGGATCAGCATCACGCGCGCGGTGGCGCCGCCCTTGCGGACATAGTCCTGCGAGGTGCGGATGCCGCGGCTGCCGCCGGTGGAGAAATCGCCCCAGGCGCGCTTGCGGGCGACGCTCTGGCCGGGCGTCGGGAATTCGGTCGTGACCTTCGACCAATCGCATTCCAGTTCTTCGGCGACGAGCTGGGCAAGGCCGGTGAGCGTGCCCTGACCCATCTCGGAGCGGGCGATGCGGATCACCACGGTGTCGTCGGGCCGGATCACGACCCAGGCGTTGACTTCAGGGGCGCCGTCCGCGGCGCGCACCACGGAGGGGCCGCCGAACGGCAGATCGAGGCCGAGCGCAAGACCGGCGCCGGCGGTTGCCGTGCCGATCACGAAGGCGCGGCGATTGAGCCTTGAAGAGAGCTTTGGCATGACGTGCTGGTTGACTTGTGGGTTCATGGCTGCCTCCTCACGCGTTCGCGGCAGCATGGATCGCCTCGCGCACCTGCTGGAAGGTGCCGCAGCGGCAGATATTGGTGATGGCGTCGTTGATGTCGTCGTCGGTCGGCTTCGGGTTTTCCTTCAAGAGCGCCGCGACCGCCATGATCATGCCGCTCTGGCAATAGCCGCATTGCGGCACGTCGTTCGCGATCCAGGCAAGCTGCACCTTGTGCATCACGCCGCCCGCCGCGAGACCCTCGATGGTGGTGATGTCCTTGCCGGCCATCTCGCTCACCGTCACGCCGCAGGAACGTATCGCGACGCCGTCGACATGCACCGTGCAGGCGCCGCATTGTGCAATGCCGCAGCCATATTTGGTCCCCGTCAGTCCGACGTTCTCGCGAATCGCCCACAACAGTGGCGTGTCGTCCTCGACGTCCACATTGATTGTCTTGCCGTTGATTTTGAGGTTTGCCATCGCTTTCCCCTGAATGGTCCAATCCTCCGATCGGACTTCAGCGCGATGTTGGCCTTGAAACTGGAACGGTTCAAATCAAGAAAACGCGTTTGCAGTGCGGAAGAAAGTTGATGGCGCGGTGTTTGGCCGCGCCCCGCGCGCGCAACATGCCTGTCATGTCTTTTGCGGCGAAGCGACGGCTAACCGCAGGAAGCTCATGACGCTGCCGAGCGCGGCAAATCCCGCACCCAGCGCCAACGCAACGGTGGCGCCCTCGCGATCGGCGAGTGCGAAGCAGAGCGCGGCCAGCGCGGCGCCGGTGGTCTGTCCGGTCAACCGCGCGGTTGCAACGATGCTGCTGGCGCTGCCGCTGCGATGCGGCGGCGCGCTCGACATGATCGCCTTCATGTTGGGGGTCTGGAAGAAGCCGAAACCGATGCCGCAGATCATGGTGCGCCAGACGATGTTGGCGATGCCGGGCTCGGCCGGCAGGGTCGCGAGCAGCACCATGCCGAGGCCCAGCAGCAGCATGCCGATGCCGCCGAGGATGCCGGCCGGATAGCGATCCGACAGCCGGCCGCCGATCGGCGCCATGAAGGCGACCACCAGCGGCCAGGGCGTCATGAAGAAGCCGGTCTCGACCTGCGAGCGGTGCAGAACGTCCTCGAAGTAGAACGGCAGCGACACGAAGGCGAGGCCCTGCACAGCAAATGAGCAGACGGCGGTCGCGGCCGACAGCGCGAAGATCGGACGGCGGAACAAGTCGATCGGCAGCATCGGCGCCGGATGATCGGCATGCCGCCGGGTCAGGATCCAGCCGAACAGGAGGGCGCCGGCGAACTCCGAGATGACGAGCGCAGGCGCCGCCTTGTGGGCGGCGCTGCCGATGCTGATGATGAAGAGCCCGAGGCAGGCGCAGGCCAGCGCCGCACCGGCGAAGTCGAAGGCGTGGGTGGCGCGCGGCGTCTTCGGCAGCGTCTTCATGCCGATCAGCAATGCGACGATGCCGAAGGGGATGTTGACGGCGAACAGCCAGGGCCACGAGCCGAGCGCGAGGATGCCGGAGGCGACGGTCGGCCCCAGCGTCATGGCGCTTGCGACCACGAGCGCATTGTGGCCGAAGCCGCGGCCGAGCATCCGGCTCGGATAGACGAAGCGGACCAGCGCGGTGTTGACGCTCATCAGGCCGCTGGCGCCAAGCCCCTGCAAGGTGCGCGCGACCAAGAGGCTCGGCAGCGACCACGCCAGCGCACAGCCGAGTGACGCCAATGTGAACAGCAGGAGACCGCCGATGTAGATCCGCTGGTGGCCGACGATTTCGCCGAGCGCGCCGAGCGGCAGCAGCGTTGCGACCAGGGCGATCTGGTAGACGTTGACGACCCAGACCACCTCGGCAGGGCTGACATGCAGGTCGCTTGCGATCGCGGGCAGCGCGATGTTGGCGATCGCGGTATCGAGCGAGGCCATCGCCAGCGCCGTGAAGATCGCGGCCACCGCCCAGCGCCGCTTTTCCCAGGGCAATCCATCCGGCAATCCATCGGTGATCGGCGCCGCTGCCGCGCCTGATATCGGGGTCTTCTCGAGCATGCCTGAAATTGTCTCCGGGATCGCCATGTACTACGGCGCCATCCCGTTCCCCAGCCGCGCCATTGCATGATGCATATGCGAAGCGGCCTTGCCGGGAACGCGCCGGCAGGCTGCGGCCGTGGGGGCGGGCTCGGGGTGAGGGGCGGAACGAAGAGCAAAGCTCGGGCAACCCATGTCGCGAGAATGCGGAGCTGCGCCCCCACTTCAACTGTCATCGCCCGGCTTGACCGGGCGATCCAGTACGCCGCGGCTTCTCGATTCAAGCACCGGCGTCTCTGGAATACTGGATCGCCCGGTCGAGCCGGGCGATGACACCGAGATAAAGTACGTCGTATCGCGCGAGAACCATCCTCATCGCCGTCCTGGCGAATGCCAGGACCCATCACCCCAAATGCGCGTTGTTGCGTGACGCCGGGGCCGCAGCTCACTCTCACAGCACAACCCAGTGGTTGTGGGTCCCTGCTTTCGCAGGGACGACACTCAGCTTGCAGCGCGTGAGCGCGATCAATCGAATTCGTGTACCGCGCTGTGTCACATTAGCGCGCCGGAGCGACTTTCGGATAGCTTGCGTCACAGTCGCGATCGACTACGCTTGGCATATAAGCAGGCGCGACGTCAGATCGGGCCGCAAGAGGGGACGCGCGCATTGCACGGACAGACCGACTGGCGCAGCGAAGCCATGCGAAGCGCCAGGGAGGGAACCCGGCGCCGCGCATTCACCGGCCTCTGGGTCGCGGCGCTGCTGGCGATCCTCGGCTTCCTCGTCATCTATCCCGTCTTGATGCTGCTGCTCGGCGCGCTCACCGACACCAATCCGGTGGTCGACGGCATCCGCCTCAGCCTGAGCCATCTGTCGATCGCCAATTTCCTCGCCGTGCTCGCCAATCCGAATGTCGGCGAAGCGCTGCTCAACACGCTGATCGCCTGTGGCGGCGGCACGGTCATCGCGGTTGCGATCGGGCTGCTGTTCTCGTGGATCGTGGTTCGCACCAACACGCCGTTCAAGGGCTTCATCGCGGCGGCCAGCATCCTGCCGCTGTTCGCTCCGCCGCTGGTGGCGGGCGTGGCCTGGGCGATCCTCGGCTCACCGAAGACCGGGTTGATCAACACGATGTTCAAGTGGCTGGGCTCCGACCTGCGCATCGATCTCTATTCGATGTGGGGCCTGGTGTTCGTGTTCGGAATCTACTACGCGCCCTATGTCTACATGTTCACGTCGTCGGCGCTGCGCAACATGGACCCGAGCCTGGAGGAGGCCGCGGAAATCTCCGGCGCCAGCCCGTTCGCCACCCTGTTCACGGTGACGTTTCCGCTGATCATGCCGGCGATCGTCTCGGGCATGCTGCTGTCGTTCATCGTGATGCTCGGCATCTACGGCATCCCGGCCGTGCTCGGCGCGCCGACCAATCTAAGCGTGCTCACCACCTACATCTTCAAGCTCACCAACTGGTCGCCGCCGCTCTACAACACCGCGGCCGCCGTCGCGATCATCCTGATGATGGTCACGGGGCTATTGGTCTACCTGCAGCAGAATTTGCTCAGCGGGCGCAGCTACACGACCGTTGCGGGCAAGGCGTTCCGGCCGCGCAGCCTCGATCTGGGGCCATGGCGCTGGCTCACCTTCGCGCTCGGGATCGTCTATCTCCTCATCGTAGTGGTGCTACCGTCGCTGGCGCTGATCGTCGCGGCGTTCCGCAAGTTCATGTTCATCCGCGATGCCGCCAGCCTGTTCGACATGCGGCAATATTCGCTGACGCATTTCGAGAGCATCTTCGACAACCCGCTGACGATGAAGTCGATCTACAACGCGATCGAGGTCGGCGTCATCACCGCTGTCGTCGGCGGCGCGCTCGCTTTTGCGATCGGCTACACGATCCATCGCACCCGCGTCGCCGGACGCGGCGCCATCGACCTGATCTCGACGCTGCCGGTCGCGATCCCCGGGCTCGTAGTCGGCGTCGCCTATCTCTGGGCCTGGATCGGCGTGCCCGGCGGGCTCTACGGCACGATCTGGATTCTCGCGCTCGCCTTCATCGCGCGCTTCATGCCCGACACAGTGAAGGCGCTGTCGACCTCGTTCCTGCAGATCCATCGCGAGCTCGAGGAGGCCGCCTGGGTTTGCGGCCGGGGCATGCTCGGCACCATCAGGACGATCGTGCTGCCGCTGGCGCGGCCGGGCGTGCTGGCGTCGATGACGCTGCTGTTCGTGCTGGCGATCCGCGAGCTCGGCTCGTCGCTATTCCTCTATACCAGCAACACGATGGTGATGTCGGTGTTGCTGCTCGACTATTACGAAGGCGGCAATATCGGCAAGACCGCGGCCTTCAGCCTGGTGCAGACCGTGCTGCTCGGCGTCCTGATCGGCGGGGCCAACTGGCTGTCGCGTGGGGCGGCGCAGGGCAACGTGGCGCGGACCGGATAACAATAAGGGGAGGATTGGCGATGGATAGACGAACCTTCACCACACTGGCCTTGACACTGGCATTGGCGAGCGCTGCAACCCTTGCGCTGATGCCGGCCGCGCGGGCGCAGGAGTTCGGCTCGGCCGAGTTGATCGCGGCCGCGAAGGCCGAAGGCAAGCTCGTGTTCTACACGGCGAATTTTGCCGAGATCGAGCAGCAGGTGATCAAGGCGTTCAACAAGCGCTTTCCCGAGATCACGGTCGAGATGGTCCGCGCGCCCGGCGGGCAACTCATCACCCGCGTCAAGACCGAAGCCGCGGCCGGCAAGCTGATCGCCGACGTCGTCGATCACTCCGATCGCGCGCTGATGCAGCCGCTGGAGGATCTGTTCCAGGACTATGCGCCGCCGAACGCGGCCGATTACAGCAAGGACGCGCTGATCTCGCCGAAGCTCTGGCCGCGTGCCACCATCGCCTGGTCGATCGGCTACAACACCGAGCTGGTGAAGGACCCGCCGAAATCCTGGATGGATCTGACCAAGCCGCAATATGACAAGTTGATCGGGCAGGTGTTCGCGCAGTCCGGCGGCACCACCTGGACCCGGATCATGTTCGAGCGCCAGGTGCTCGGCGAGGACTACTGGGCGAGGCAGGCCGCCACCCATCCGGTGCTGTATCCCTCCGGCGCGCCGACGGCCGATGCGCTGGTGCGCGGCGAGATCGCGATTGCGCCGCTGCTCTACAACGTGATCTATCAAAAGAAGAAGGATGGCGCGCCGATCGAGATTTTCTTTCCGCCCGAAGGCGCGCCGGTCAATCCCTACGCGAGCGGCATTCCGAAGACGGCTGCCCATCCGAACGCGGCAAAGCTGTTCCTGAACTGGTGCCTGTCGAAGGAAGGGCAGACCTTCATGATCAAGGAGCTCGGCAATCTCACCTCGCTGAAGGAGCCGCCGGCCTTTCCGGAGGGGTTTGATCCCAAGGTGGTCAAGCTCTGGTACCCGAAGTTCGACGATTACGTGAAGCTGCACGCGGCGTGGGTCGCGGAGTGGGACAAGACGTTCGGTTACCGACAATAGGCTGATGGTGCAGCGATGACGGCAACGCTCGAGGTCAGCGATCTCAGGAAGCAGTTTGCGATCGGCCGTCCGGCGATCGACGGCGTCAGCTTTGGCGTGCCGGCCGGCGAGATCGTGGTGCTGCTCGGGCCGTCCGGCTGCGGCAAGACCACGACGCTGCGCTGCGTTGCCGGGCTCGAGCATCCGACCGATGGCGAGATCAGCATTTCCGGGCAGGTGGTGTCGTCACCGGCGCGCGGCATCCTGGTGCCGCCGCGCGCGCGCAACCTCGGCATGGTGTTCCAGTCCTATGCGGTGTGGCCGCATATGACGGTGCGGCAGAACGTGATCTATCCGTTGAAGCACCGCACGGTCGGCCGCACCGATGCCGCCCGCATGGTCGACGACGCACTGGCGCTGGTCGGATTGTCCGACTATGCCGACCGGCCCGTGGTCGCGCTCTCGGGCGGCCAGATGCAGCGCGTCGCGCTGGCGCGCAGCATGGTGTACCGGCCGCAGCTCTTGCTGCTCGACGAGCCGCTGTCGAACCTCGATGCCAAATTGCGCCTGCGGCTGCGCGACGACCTCCGCGTCATCCTCAAGCAGACCGGGATGACCGCGCTCTATGTCACCCACGATCAGGCCGAGGCGGTCGTGCTCGGCGACCGGATCGGCGTGATGCGCGACGGCAAGCTGTTGCAGATGGACACGCCCGACGTGATCTACAACCGTCCAGCCGATCTGTTCGTCGCCAATTTCACCGGCGCGACCAACGAGCTCGCCGGCACGCTGGTCGCGTGCAACGGCGGCTATGGCGTGGTCGATTTCGGCGACGGCCGGCAAGGAGAGGTCGCCCTGTGCCAGGCACTGGCTCCCGACGAGAAGGTGCGGGTGGCGCTGCGGCCCGAGAACATCGCGATCGGCCAGCCCGCTGGCGCCAATACATTTGCGGCAAAGGTGCTCGACCGGCGCTACCAGGGCACGCAGACCGCCTACGGCCTCGAGCTGTTCGGCAAACGGCTGGAGGCGATCGAGCTCGGCACCGCCGCGCGCCACCAGGTCGGCGTCGAGGCACAGATCGCGCTGCCGCGCGAATGCCTGTGGGCCTACCGTGACAATGGGCCGGCGTCCCAAGACTAAACAGAATCGACTGAGCAGAAGCTACTGCAGCGCCATTCCCGAGGTCTTGATCACGGTCGTCAGCTTCTGCTGATCGGCCTTCATCAGCGCGGCGAGTTCATCGAGCGACATCGGCTTGCCCGGAATATTGGCAAGCGACAGCTGGCGCTGCACGTCGGGGTTCTGCAATGCCTTGTTGATCGCCGCATTGATCTTCGCAAGCAGCGGCGCCGGCGTCGCGGCCGGCACATAGATGCCGTACCAGGGAACGTAGGCGGCCTCGGCAAAGCCGGCTTCCGCGATGGTCGGGACGTCCGGGCAGGTCGGGAACGCGCTTGTCGGTGAACACCGCCAGCGGCTTGACGTTGCCGGCCTTGATGTGCGGCAGCGCGAGTTCGAGCGAGACGATCTCGAAATGCATCAGGTTGGTCATCAGGTCGATCAGCGCCTGCGGCTGGCCCTTGTAGCCGACATTGGTCAGCTTGATGCCGGCGGCCTGAAACAGTTTCTGGGCGCTGAGGTCGATCGACGATCCGGTGCCGGGATTGCCGAAATTGAACTGTCCGGGCTGCTTGCGCGCGAGCTCGACGAATTCGCCGATGGTCTTCACCGGCATCGACGGATGCACCAGCGCCACGCTTTGATTCCAGACCGCGAGGCCGACGCACCTGAAATCCCGTGCCGCGTTCCAGCCGGCATCCTTGTAGAGATCCGGGTTGACCAGCAGCGCGGGGCCAGTGACGACCCAAGTGTAGCCATCCGGCTCGCTGCGCGCGACGGCGGCGGTGCCGATATTGCTGTTGCCGCCTGGGCGCGCCTCCACCACGACGGTCTGCTTCCAGTCGCGGCCGACCTGCTCGGTCACCGCGCGCGCGACGATATCGACGATGCCACCGGCAGGGTAGGGCACGATGATGTGGATCGGCCGGCTCGGATAATTGTCCTGCGCGTTGGCGCCGGCGCTACCCAGCAGGACGGATGCGATGGTCGCGAGCAGTCGAACGGCGGTTGCGATGCCGCGCATGTCTCCCTCCCCATATCTGCCGCATCGTCTGCGCGATGCGTACTTTTAATGCATGACCTCTTCGGAAAACCGCTTCACACTTTTCCGGATCATGCCCTAGTCGTTGGCCACCAGCGAGCGGATGCTGCGGGCGAGCCCGAGCATGCGCGGCCCGCATTCGCGCTCGATCTGCTCGGCGCTGAAGCGGAACGAGGGGATGCCGCAATTGACCGACAGGCACTCGCCGGCGGGCGTGCGATAGAGCGGGGCGGCGACGCCGAAGATCTCGCGTCGCCATTCGCCGAGCGAGACCGCGAAGCCGCGTTCGTTGCAGAGCTCGATGTCCGGCAGCGTGCGCCGTTCGACGTAGTCGAGCTCCTCGGGGCGCTCGGCCTTCACACGCGCGACATAGGCATCGCGTTCGTCCTTCGTGAACAGCGACAGCAGCGCGCGGCCGACCGCAGTCGGCGCCAGCGAGGAGACAAAGCCGACGTCAGGCACGTGCGGCACCGCGTCCGTCGTGCGCAGCGTTTCGACATAGATGAAGTCGAGCCCGAACGGCATCGCGATCGACACCGTGCCGCCGGTGTAGGCGGCGAAGTCGCGCATCAGCGGACGCGCGAGCTGGCGGACCTTGAGCGACGACAGCACTGGATAGGCGGCGGCGAGCACGCCGAGCCCGAGCATGAAGCGGCCCTTGGCGTCGCGCCTGAGATAGCCGAGCTGCTCCAGCGTGTAGGTCAGGCGCGAGACGGTCGGCCGCGACAGGCCGGTGTGCTCGGCAAGCTCCGCATTCGAGAGCGGGCCGGTGTGGTTGCGGAAGGCCGCCAGCAGATCGAGCCCGTGCGCCAGGGTGGTCGCAAAGGAGGGATCAGCCTGGGATTCGAGAGTGGACAATGCCGCCATACGAAATAATGGTCTCAAATTGGTAGAAATGTCAATATATCGAAATAAATTTGCAAATCGTTTCGATATCGGTTTATCTGCCGGCCAAAGACGGGAGGCGGCATGGATTTCGATCTGTCCGAACGGTCGGAGCGCTGGCGGCAAGATCTGTTGGCCTTCTTCGAGAAGGCGGTGCTGCCGCGCCATCGCGCCTGGCTCGACCATGTCCGCGAGCACAGCGACACGCCGCCGTTCATGGCCGAGCTGCAGCAACAGGCGCGCGCGGCGGGCCTGTGGAATCTCGGCCTGCCCGAACTGGCGGACGATGAACCGGGCACGCGTCTCTCCAATCTCGACTACGCGCCGCTGGCGGAGATCATGGGGCGGCTGTTCTGGGCGCCGGAGGTGTTCAACTGCCAGGCGCCCGACGTGCCTAACATGATCGCGTTGCAGGCCTGCGCGACGCCGGCGCAGAAGAAGCGTTGGCTGACGCCGCTGCTCAACGCCGAGACGCGTTCCGCCTTCGGCATGACCGAGCCCGATGTCGCCTCGTCCGACGCCACCAACATCGCAACGCGGATGGTGCGCGACGGCGACCACTACATCGTCAACGGCCGCAAATGGTTCATCACCGGCGCCGCGCATCCGCGCTGCAGCTTCCTGATCGTGATGGGTGTGACCGATGCCGGCGCCGAGCGCACCCGCCGGCATTCCTGCATCATCGTGCCGATGGATGCGCCCGGCGTGCGGCTGGTGCGGCGGCTGCGCTGGATGGGGTGCGAAGATCATACAGCGCCGATCGGCGAGCTTGAGTTCGACAATGTGCGCATGCCGGCGGAGAATCTGCTCGGGGCGGAGGGCGAGGGTTTCAAGGTCGCGCAGATTCGGCTCGGACCGGCGCGCATCCACCATTGCATGCGCTCGATCGGGCTCTGCGAGCTCCTGATCGAGTTGATGATGGCGCGCGCTGCGGAGCGCAGTGCATTCGGGCGCACCGTGATCCAGTACGATACCGTCCAGCGCTGGATCGCCGAAGCCCGCGTCGAGCTGGAGCAGGCGCGGCTGCTCGCCTGGCGCTGCGCCTGGCGGCTCGATCAGGCCGGCCATCACGGCGCCTGGCGCGACGTCTCGCTGATCAAGGTCGCGGTGCCCGCGATGCTGCAAAAGATCGCCGACCGCGCGATGCAGGTGTTCGGCGCGATGGGCGGTTCCGACGATACGCCGATCCACCAGGCGCTGGCGTGGGGACGGCTGCTGCGGATCGGCGACGGCCCCGACGAGGTGCATCTGCGGCAGATCTTCCGGATGGAGCCGATGCCGGAATGGTCGATCGCCAACTCGCCCTATCTTGCTGCACATCCCGCCTGAGCGGCGCTAGAGTCCACCAAATTTTCCTGAAACGAGGCGCCCTTCCGATGACGATGACCGAGCAAGCCCGAGACGCAAAGCCCGCCACGATCGACAAGGAGCGGCTGCGCCTGAAATATCAGGAGGAGCGCAACAAGCGGCTGCGTCCCGACGGCAATGATCAGTATCTGCAGATCAAGGGCCAGCTCGCGCATTATCTCGAGGATCCCTACACGCCGGTGGTGGAGCGCGCGCCGAAGACCGACCACGTCACCTTCGCCTTCATCGGCGGCGGCTTTGCCGGGCTCGCCACCGCGGCCCGGCTGACCGAGGCCGGGGTGAAGGATGTCCGCATTGTCGAGAAGGGCGGCGATTTCGGCGGCACCTGGTACTGGAACCGGTATCCCGGCGCGCAGTGCGACACGGCGTCGATGGTCTATATGCCGCTGCTCGAAGAGACCGGCCACATGCCGACGGAGAAGTACGCGCATGCGCCCGAAATCCTTGCGCACTGCCAGCGGATCGGCCGGCAGTTCAATCTCTACGACAACGCGCTGTTTCACACCGAGGTGACGAGCCTCGACTGGGACGCGGCGCAATCGCGCTGGATCGTCCGCACCACCAGGGGTGACGCCTTCACCGCGCAATATGTCGGCATCGGCACCGGCCCGCTGCATGTGCCAAAGCTGCCCGGCATTCCCGGCATCGAGCGCTTCAAGGGCCACTCGTTCCACACCAGCCGCTGGGATTACGACTACACCGGCGGCGATCCCCGGGGCGCGCTGATGGACAAGCTTGCCGACAAGCGCGTCGGCATCATCGGCACCGGCGCAACGTCGGTGCAATGCATTCCGTACCTCGCGCGCGCCTGCAAGGAGCTCTACGTATTCCAGCGCACGCCGTCGTCGGTCGACGTGCGCGGCAATGGCCCGATCGATCCGGACTGGTTCGCCGATATCGCAACGCCGGGCTGGCAACAACGCTGGCTGGAGAATTTCACCGCCAACCAGGCCGGCGGATCGGCCGAGGAAGACCTGGTGCAGGACGGCTGGACCGACCTGTCGAAGCGGATCCGCGCCAAGGTGATGCTGCTGCCGCGCGAGCAGCGGACGGTGGAAAACATGCGGGCGGTCTTCGAGGATTCCGACTTCGAAAAGATGGAGGAGATCCGCAACCGGGTCGACAGCATCGTCGGCGACCCCGAGACGGCCAGGAATCTCAAGGCCTGGTATGGCCAGCTCTGCAAGCGGCCGTGTTTCCACGACGCCTATCTTCAGGCCTTCAACACGCCCGGCACGCATCTGGTGGATACCGACGGCAAGGGTGTCGAAGAGATTACCGAGAACGGGATTGTCGTCGCGGGCAAGGAATACAAGCTCGACTGCATCATCTACGCATCGGGCTTCGAGGTGGGCACGGAATATCGCAGGCGCGCGGGCTTCGATCTAATCGGCCGCGATGGCCTCAAGCTGTCGGAGCATTGGGCCAAGGGCATGCGCACCAAGCACGGCATCCACGTGCATGGCTTCCCCAACGTGTTTTTCGTGCAGCCGACCCAGGGCGCCAACCTCATTTCCAACGTGCCGCACAACCTGACGGAAGCGGCGCGGACCATCGCCCTGATGGTCGCTCATGCGCAGGACAACAGCTTCAAGGAAATCGAAGTCAGCAAGGAAGCCGAGAATCGCTGGGTCGAGCTGCTGCTGACCGCGGTCGGCCGAATGATCGGCGGGCCCGATTGCACACCGGGCTATTACAACAATGAGGGCCGTGAGCCCGGGCCGGCCGCCAAGCTCAATGTCGGCTATCCGGCGGGCGCGTTGGCCTACTTCAAATACATCGATGGCTGGCGCCGCAGCGGCCAGTTCGAAGGCGTGCAATTCCGCTGAGTAATGCGCGACCGGGACTGTTCTTCGCCAAACGAGGGAGTGCTTGAGTAATGACCCAGACAACCGCAGGTGAGACGTCGCATGAACTTCCGAAGGCGGCATCCGCGCCAGTCATCGCGCAGCACGAGGCGACGCTGAAGGCGCTGCCGTTCGCCGACACCAGGGATTTCGACGACGCCGCGCGCGGCTTCCTCGGCACCATCGAGAACGCGCGCGTCACCTCGGCCCAGGGCAGGGTGGTCTGGAGCCTCGAGCCTTACGGCTTCCTCTCCAAGGAGAAGGCGCCTGCGACCGTCGATCCGAGCCTGTGGCGGCAATCGCGGCTCAACATGCATCACGGCCTGTTCGAGGTCGTGCCGGGCGTCTACCAGGTGCGCGGGCTCGACATCGCCAACATGACCCTGATCGAGGGCGACAAGGGCGTCATCGTGGTCGACACCCTGACCTCGATCGAGGGCGCGCGCGCCGCGATGGAACTGTACTTCCAGCATCGCGGCAAACGGCCGGTCGCCGCCGTGATCTTCACCCATACCCACACCGACCACTGGGGCGGCGCGCGCGGCGTGCTCGACGACGCCATGCTGGCGGCGGGCGTGCCGATCATCGCGCCGAACTTCTTCATGGAGCACGCGGTCTCCGAGAACATCATCGCAGGTCCTGCGATGCTGCGCCGCGCGCAATACCAGTTCGGGCCGTTTCTCGCCAAGGGCGTGCGCGGCCAGGTCGATTGCGGCCTCGGCAAGACCATGGCGGCGGGCGGTGTGGCGCTGTTGCGACCGACCGATCTGATCATCGCGACCGGCGACAAGCGCGTGATCGACGGCGTCGAGTTCGAATTCCAGATGGCGCCGAACAGCGAAGCGCCGGCGGAGATGCATTTCTTCCTTCCGCGCTACAAACTGCTGAACCTCGCGGAGAACTGCACACACAATTTCCACAACCTGCTGCCGTTCCGCGGCGCCGATGTGCGCGATGCGCTGGCCTGGTCGAAATATCTCGGCGAGGCCTTGCAGATGTGGGGCGGCAAGGCCGAGGCGATGTGCGGCCAGCATCATTGGCCGGTGTGGGGGCGGGAGCGGATCGACACCATGATCCGCCAGCAGCGCGACCTCTACAAATACGCGCATGACCAGACCATCCGGCTGATGAACCACGGCCTCAACGCGGCCGAGATTGCCGAGACGATCCGGCTGCCGCAGAGCCTTGAAGGCGCCTGGCACGGCCGCGGCTATTACGGCCACATCAGGCACAACGTGAAGGCGATCTACCAGAAATATCTCGGCTGGTACGACGCCAATCCGGTCAATCTCGATTCCTTGCCGCCGGTCGAGGCCGGCAAGAAGTATGTGGAATATATGGGCGGTGCCGACGCGATCCTGAAGCGCGCCGCTGCGGATTTCGCCAAGGGTGAATTCCGTTTTGTGGCGCAGGCCGTCAGCCACCTCGTGTTCGCCGAGCCTGACAACCAGGCGGCCCGCGCATTGCTGGCCGACACGTTCGAGCAGCTCGGCTATGCCGCCGAGAGTTCGACCTGGCGCAACGCCTATCTGTTCGGGGCGCAGGAGCTGCGGCAGGGCATGCCGAAGACGCCGCCGCGCTCGCCGATGCCGCGCGAGACGCTGGCTGCGCTGCGCACCGAGCAGCTCTGGGACGTGCTCGGCGTCCGCCTCAACGGCCCAAAGGCCGAGGGCAAGCGCATCGTGCTGAACTGGAGCTTTACCGATACGGGCGAGAGCTTCGTTCTCAACCTCGAGAACTCAGCGCTGACTTACGTCAAGGGCGCGCAGGCAGCCGACGCGCATGCGAGCTTCACCCTGGCGCGCAGCGTGCTGGACGAAGTCATCGCCAAGCTGACCACGTTCCCGGAAGCCGTCGGCGCCGGCAAGATCAAGGCATCTGGCGAGCCGCTGCGGCTCGGCGAATTGATGATGCTGATGGACGAATTCCCGCGGATGTTCGAGATCGTCGAGCCGAAGCGGACGGTGGTGACGTAGAGCCACGCACCTGGAACTACGACCGTCACCCTGAGGAGCGCGCTCTTGCGCGCGTCTCGAAGGGTCGACGGCCCGGCTGGTGGCCGATTCATCCTTCGAGACGCCGCTACGCGGCTCCTCAGGATGAATGCCTCAAATCCCGAGATACGCCGCCTGCACCTGCTTGTTGCCCGCGAGCTCGGCACTCGTGCCCTGCATGATCACGTTGCCGCTTTCCAGCACATAGGCACGCTGCACCAGTGACAGCGCGCGGCTGACATTCTGCTCGACCAACAGGATCGCGGTGCCCATCTTGTGGATCTCGCCGATCTTCTCGAAGGTGACGTCGGTCATCACGGGGGCGAGGCCCAGCGAGGGTTCGTCCAGCATCAGCAGGCGGGGCTTCAGCATCAGCCCGCGGCCGACCGCGACCATCTGCTGCTCGCCGCCACTCATGGTGCCGGCGAGCTGCTTCCTGCGGTCGGCGAGCCGCGGGAAGATGTTGTAGACGAGCTCCATCGTACGTGCACGATCCGCCTTGGCCTTCGGCGTATAGGCGCCGATCTCGAGATTTTCCTGCACGGTCATTTCCGGAAACACCTGGCGGCCTTCCGGGACGTGCGCGATGCCGAGCTCGGGAATCCGGTAGGGCGGCAGCGTGGCAAGGTCGACGCCGTCGAAAGTGACCTTGCCTCCGAACAGTTTGACGAGGCCGGAGACGGCGCGCAGCGTCGTGCTCTTGCCGGCGCCGTTGGCGCCGAGCAGGCCGACGGCTTCGCCTTCGCCGATGGAGATGCTGACGTCGGTGATGGCGGGGACCGAGCCGTAGCTGGCGCTGACGCGGGAGAGCTCAAGCATGGGCGTCGCCCTGCGCCGGCGGATGCACGTAGGAGCCGAGATAGGCGCGGATCACTTCCGGATTCTCGACGATCTCCTTCGGCGTGCCCTCGGCGATCTTCTGGCCGTGGTCGAGCACCACGATGTGACGGGCCACCGCCATGATCGCGCGCATCACGTGCTCGACGATCACGATGGTGAGGCCGCTGGCGGAAAGCTTCTTCACCAGCGCCACCGCCTGGTCGATCTCGGCCGGGTTGAGCCCGGCCATCACCTCGTCGAGCAGCAGGATTCTCGGTTGCGTGGCCAGGGCGCGGGCCATCTCCAGCCGGCGCTGGTCGATGGTGGTGAGGTCCTTCGCCGGCGTCTGCTCCCTGGCGCCGAGGCCGACGAATTCGATCGCCTCGCGCGCCTTGTCGCGTGCGGCCGCGACATGGCGGTCGCGCAGGAAGGCGCCGGTCATCACATTGGCGAGCACCGTCATCGCGCCGAACGGTTTTGCGACCTGGAAGGTACGGGCCATGCCGAGCGCGCAGACGTCGTGCGGCCGCAAGCCCACGACCTCGTGGCCGAAGGCGAGCACCGAGCCGGAGTCCGGCCGATGAAATCCGGTGATCAAATGAAAGCTCGTGGTCTTGCCGGCGCCGTTCGGCCCGATCAGCGCGACCGTCTCGTTCTCCTGCACCGTGAAGCTGACGTCCTGCACCGCGCGCAGGCCGCCGAAGCGCTTGCTGAGACCCTTGATGACCAGTGCTTCCGCCATCGCAACGACCTCAGGCGCGCGCCGGCTTGCGCCGGATGATGCGGTGATAGACGTCGGTCGCAAACCCGATCAGCCCGGTCGGACGCCACAGGATCACCGCCATCAGGATCAGGCTGTAGACCGTGAGCTGGATGCCGCCGACCGAGCTGCCGAGCCAGCTTTGCAGCAGCGCCGAGGTGGTCTCCAGCAGCACGGTGCCGATGACGGGGCCCCACAATGTGCCGATGCCACCGACGATCGAGACCAGCGCCGCCTCGATCGAGACGCTGAAGCTGAACGCGGTCGCGGGATCGATGAAGTAGATGTACTGGGTGTAGAAGGTGCCAGCGAGCGCGGTCAGGAACGCGCTGATCATGTAGATGTCGCGCTTGACCTTCGGTGCGTTGACGCCGACCGCCTCAGCCGCGTCCTCATCCTCGCCGATCGCGACGAGGTAGTAGCCGATCCGGGATTTCTCGATTTGGTGTGTGATCCAGAGGCCAACGACGAGCAGGCCGAGCACGACGTAGTAATACGACGACTTCTCCTCGAACTGCATCATCAGCGGCGCACTGCCGAGATTCGGGATTGTGGTGCCTTCGGCGCCCCAGGCGAAGTCGCGGAATTTGAGGAAGATCAGCATCAGCACCTGGGCGGTCGCGATGGTGGCGATGGTGAAATAGGGACCGCGCAGGCGAAAGCACAGCCAGCCGATCGGCAGGCTCGCCAGCATCGCGACCACGCCGCCAGCGATCATCCCGATCCACGGCGAGATGCCGTAGTTCACCTGCATGATGGTCGAGGTGTAGGCGCCGAGCCCGAAATAGGCGGCGTGCCCGAGCGACAGCTGCTTGGCATAACCGCCCATCAGGTTCCAGGCGACGCCGATGAAGGAGAACAGCAGGATGCGGATGAAGATGTCGATCGCGAACGAGGAGGTGACGAGCTGGGGCAGGGCCAGCATGAGGACGGCCCCGATCGCGAGCCACAGCCATTTCATGTTGCCGGAGGTCTGCATCAGCGGCCCCTCCTGGCGCCGAGCCCGCTCGGCCTGAAGGCAAGCGTCAGCAGCAACAGCGCGAACACCACGATCAGGCCGGAATCGGCGCCGACGAACTGGATGCCGAGCGATTCCGCCACGCCCATCATCAGGCTCGCGACCAGCGCGCCCATCACATTGCCGAGCGTGCCCATCACGACCGCGACGAACGCCATCAGCACGAACACCTGGCCGACGAATGGATAGGCCGAATAGAACGGCATCAGCAGCGACCCGGCGGCACCGGCGAGCGCCAGCGCGGTGCCGAACGCAACCGCGAACACACGGTTGGGATTGATCCCCATCAGCATCGCGACGTCGCGGTTCTGCGATGCCGCACGCATGGCGCGGCCGAGATCGGTGGTGTGCAGGAACACCCAGAGCAGCCCGCTGAGCGCCATCGCGACCGCAAAGGCAATCAACTTTGCCACCGGAATGTACAGCCCGCCGATGTGCCACGCTTCATCCGAATAGGAGGTATGGACGGTGCGGTAGTTGGCGCTGAACAGCATCAGCGAGAGATTGAGCAGCAATAGCGACAGCGCAAAGGTCAGGAAGATCTGCGGCATGTCGTTCGGCCCGAGCACCCTGCGGATCAGGAAGTGCTGGATCAGGACGCCGGCAAGGAACAGCACCGGCATCGAGACGACCAGCGAGACCAGCGGATCGATGCCGAACTGCGTGGCGAGGAAGAACGAGATGTACATCCCGATCATCACGAACTCGCCTTGGGCGAAATTGACGATCTTGACCACGCCGAAGATCAGCGTGACGCCGATGCTGACCAGCGCGTAGATGCCGCCGATGAGCAGGCCGTTGATGACAGCCTGGGCCAGTGTCTCCCACATGCGATGCGACCGCGGTTCAGGTCTTCATCAGCGGGGCGCGGGCGTCTTCCTTGGGGAAGATGCTGGCGAGATCGGCGTTCTGCCACTGCACGCCGACCGGACGGCCATAAACGTTCTTGCCGTCGGGGCCGAACTTGACCTTGCCGCCGGGCGCCATCGCCGCGTAGCCCGAGGAGACGTCGAGCGTCGAGAGCGCTTCGCGCACCTTCTTGGGATCGGCGGAGGCGGCGCGCTCCAGCGCGTCGGCCAGCATGAAGGTCTGTGCGACCAGGCCGCCGGCATATTCGAAGGCGAACTCGCCGGTGCGCTTCTTGAACTCGGCGTTGACCTTCTGCGCATCGTCGTTGACGTCGTGGTTCCAGTGCGCCACGCCCTGGAGGCCTTCGGCGGCTTTGCCGACATTCTTGTAGAAGTCCGGCATCACGAAGCCGCCCGAGCCGCCATTGATCGCGATGTTGAGCCCGACCTGCTTCACCGTGCGCACGATCAGGATGAGGTCGTTGAGATAGGACAGCGAGAACAGCGTGTTGGCGCCGGAGGCCTTGACCTTGTTGATCAGCGGGCTCGCATCGGTGAAGCCGGCCGAGTAGGGCTCGAACATCACGATCTCGACGCCTTCGCCGGGCGCCAGCTCCTTCAGCCCGTTCGAGGTCGAGGTGCCGAATGCGGTGTTCTCGAAGATGACGGCGATCTTGGCCTGATCGCTGACCAGCTTGGCCATCTGCAACTGCGCCTTGGCGAATTGCGAGGCGCGCGCGAACGGCGTGAAAGTGTAGGTGCGTCCCTTGTTGAGCTGGTCGGAGCTCGATCCGGTGATGATCGGAACCCTGGCGCGCTCGCAGACTTCGCTTGCGATCAAGGTCAGCGCGCTGGCGTAGCAGCCATGGATCGCCGACAGCTTGTTGCCGGTGATGAGCCGGTCGGTCTCGGTGCGCGTCACCGTGGTGTCGCTCTGCACGTCGGAGACGATGAGGTTGAGCTTGGCGCCGCCGAGCGACTTGATGCCGCCGGCCTCGTTGACCATGTCGACCGCGAGCTTGGCCGCTGCAACGCAGCCGATGCCGATCTGCGCCATGCTGCCGGTGCTCGGATAGAGCGCTCCGATATTGATCGGGTCGGCGGCCCAGCCGCGCAGCGGGACGGCGCCGAATGCGCCGGCCGCGAGCACGCCGCCGGTTTTGATCAGGAACTCGCGGCGGTTCAGCTTTGTCCGTGAGGCCTTGGTCGGCGCCGCATTATTAATGGCCGACGGCTTGCGGTCCCCTGTCATGGCGTTCCCCCTGTGCGACGGCGGCACGGTTGCTCCGTCCGCGCGCTTATTATTTTTTGTTCAAGCGGGGCGCATAAGAGCACGTAATTCGGCAATCGCAAAGGCGATATCGGCCGGGGTCACGGGGGAAACGCGTTGCGACTGGTGCGTTGCAGCAATCGCGCGACGCGCGCATGTGAGCCGCTTCGCTGCGTGGGAGTTGCCACCGAACACGACGGTATTATTGACAATCGAATGACCCGACGGACCGGCACAGGGGGGCCGGCCGGCCCGCCGGATCATTCGATCGGCCGCTGCAACGGCTATTCGGCGCTCGCCACCAGCTTGAAGCGCGGCTTGGCTTCCATCAGGCTGCGATAGGCGGCGAGATAGTCGAGCGCCATCCGGCGCGCGGTGAAGCGGGTCTCGAACTGCTTGCGGATCGCGTCGCGGTTGAGCGTCGAGAGCCGGCCGACCGAGGAGATCGCGCTGATCTCGTCCTCGACGATGAAGCCGGTCAGGCCATCCTCGATGATCTCCGGCACCGAGCCGCGGTTATAGGCGATGACGGGCGTGCCGCAGGCCATCGCTTCGATCATCACAAGGCCGAACGGCTCCGGCCAGTCGATTGGAACCAGCAGCCCGATCGCGCCGCTGAGAAAATCCGGCTTCTCGCGGTCGCTGATCTCGCCGATGAACTCGATCAGCGGATTGTTGGTGATCAGCGGCTTGATCAACTCGTCGTAATATTCCTGGTCGGCGCGATCGACCTTGGCTGCGATCTTCAGCGGAATGCCGCAGCGGGTCGCGATCTTGATCGCGCGATCGACGCCTTTCTCCGGAGCGATGCGGCCGAGCACGGCGAGATAGGTTTGCTTGGCTGGTTGCGGCGTCAGCAAATTCTCCGGCAGGCCGTGATGGATGGTGCGCACCCAGTGCGCCTGCGGCACCGGCCGCCGCTGCGCATTGGAGATCGAGATCACCGGGATCTTGGAGAAGGTGTTGAAGACGGGCTGGTGCTCCGGCAGGTCGAGCCGTCCGTGCAGCGTGGTCACGAACGGCGTCGGCTGCCGCGAGAACGCCGACCACGGATAGTAGTCGAGATGGAAATGCAGGAAGTCGAACTCGTCGTCGTCGGCCTTCTGCCGGACGCGCTCCAGCATCACCATGTGCAGCGCATTGGGGTCGCGGACGGAACCGTCGAGGCGCAGTGCCTTCGGCCAGGTCGCATCGAGCTTCGCGGAGGTCTGTGAATCGCCACTGGCGAACAACGTCACGTCATGTCCAAGTGTTACAAGTTCTTCGGTCAGCCAGTGCACGACCCGTTCGGTGCCGCCGTAGAGCTTGGGGGGAACAGCCTCCGTCAGCGGGGCAACCTGCGCGATGCGCATTTCTCCGTCTCCTGTTGGTAATGTGGATGGGACCCTCAGCCCTCTGATGGCAGCGACATGCCAATGACGGGAACGTTCTCGCACGTGCGAGGTTCCTTAGGTGTGGGAGATCTGCCGCTTCTTTCTTCCATCACACTGTGGTCTTGCTGATGCCATCTCGCTCCAACACGTTTTTGCCGACGCCAGCGTTGCAAAATTGTCGCGCAGTGATGGCTGCATCGAGCAATCCCACCGCCGCCCTTCGCGTCATCGTGCACGAGAGCTTCGACTAAAATTTTCTCGTTCACCTTCAACAGCTTTTGCAGGACGTCATGGACCATCTGTCAGGCTACGCGCATCGCCCGTTCCCCTTTGTGCTGCGCTATCTGCGCCGGCGGCTTCCGTCGCATGTTGTGATTTTGTCGGCCGTCGTCGCGGCGGTTGCCTGCTCAGTAGGCACGCAATACGGCGTGAAGAATCTGGTCGACGCCTTGTCGGCAGGGCCGTCGGCCGCAAATGGCGTATGGCTGGCATTCGCTCTGCTCATGTCGCTGATCGCCGCCGACAACTTCCTGTGGCGGATCGCGAGCTGGACCGCGAGCTACACTTTCGTCAGCGTCAGCGGCGACCTTCGCCGCGACATGTTCCGCCATCTCACCGGCCACGCGCCGAGCTATTTCACGGACCGCCTGCCGGGCATGCTGACCAGCCGGATTACGGCGACGTCGAACGCCGTGTACACCGTCGAGAACATGTTCGTATGGAACGTGTTGCCGCCTTGCATCGCGACCTTCGCGGCGATCACCCTGGTTGGAACCGTCAGCGTGACAATGTCAGCAGTGCTGATCCTGATCGCGGGAACCATGGTGGTGGCCATGTTCCGCATGGCCGCCGCCGGCAGGCCGCTGCATGACGATTTCGCCAATAGGGCGGCGGCCGTGGACGGCGAAATGGTCGACGTCATCAACAACCTGCCGCTGGTGCGCGCGTTCTGCGGCCTCGGCTATGAGCACGACCGCTTCGATGCGACCGTCAATCGGGAACTCGTCGCGCGCGGCCGTTCCCTGCGCTATCTCGAAAAGCTTCGCCTCGTTCACGCCGGCGTGACCGTCATTCTGACGATCGCGATGCTGGCCTGGGCTCTCAATCTCTGGCAGCAGGGCGCGGCAACGACCGGCGACGTCGTGCTGGTCTGCACGCTCGGCATCTCGATCCTCAGCGCCACCCGCGATCTCGCCGTTGCGCTGGTCGACGTCACCCAGCATGTCGCCCGCCTGACCGAGGCGCTGGCGACGCTGTTGCAGCCGCACGAGCTGAAGGATCATCCAGAGGCCGAGGTGCTGGTGAAAAGCGGCGCGGCGATCGCCTTCAACAATGTCTCGTTCCGCTATCCCGGCGGCTTGCAGGTGTTCGAGCGCTTCAGCCTGCGCATCCAGCCCGGCCAGCGTGTCGGACTGGTCGGCCAATCCGGCGGCGGCAAGTCAACACTGTTTACCCTACTGCAGCGCTTCTACGACGTCGAGCAGGGCAACATCACGGTCGACGGCCAGGACATCTCGCGCGTCACCCAGCAGAGCTTGCGCGCGGCGATCTCGGTGGTGCCGCAGGACATCTCGCTGTTCCACCGCTCGATCCTGGAGAACATCCGTTACGGCCGGCCCGATGCCACCGACGACGAGGTGCGGCGGGCGGCGATCGCCGCGCGCTGCGACTTCATCGAGACCTTGCCCGATGGCATGAACACCATCGTCGGCGACCGGGGCGTCAAGGTCTCCGGCGGCCAGCGCCAGCGGATCGCGATCGCGCGCGCCTTCCTGAAGGACGCGCCGATCCTGTTGCTCGACGAGGCCACCGCGGCGCTCGATGCGGACTCCGAGGAGGCGATCCGCGAGGCGTTGTCGCGGCTGATGCGCGGGCGTACGGTGGTGGCGATCGCGCACCGCCTCGCGACGCTGCGCAGCTTCGACCGCGTGCTCGTGCTGCAGGGCGGCCGGATCGTCGAGGACGGTCCGCCCGATATCCTCGTGAAGGGAAGGGGTCCCTACCGCGACCTGGTCGCGCGCGAGATGGGCCGTCTCTCCACCAGCGCCGCCTGACCCCGCGTCATCAAGCGCGGTCTTGCGTTCCGGTGCGTTCGTTCGAGCCAGGATTCGAGCCAACAGTCAGGCCGAGAGTCGGGCCAAGCCAAGTCGCCAGAGGTTCAGATGGCAGCTGACGTCGTTACGCAGATCATCACTGCTCGCATCACTGAGCACGTCGCCGAATCGCCGTTCTACATTCCGATGACCGGGCCCGCGGCGCGGCCGCGGCGCTCGCTCAAGCATGACGACACCTTCATCGTGCTCGACAGCCATGGCGATATCGGCGCTTCGGCGGGCGGGCCGGATGGCCTGTTCAACGCCGACACGCGGTACCTCGCGCGGCTGGAGATGGTGCTGGAGGACGTGCAGCCGCTGCTGCTCGGCTCCAACATGCGCGACGACAATTCGGCGCTGACGGTCGATCTCACCAATTCCGACGTCTATCGCGACGGCCGTCTGACCTTGCAGAAGGACACGCTGCACATCGTGCGCTCGATCTTCCTGTGGCGCGGCACCGCCTATCAGCGGATCGGCCTGCAGAACCACGGCGAACACGTAGCGAGCTTCGATCTGACGCTGCTGTTCGACAATGATTTCGCCGATTTGTTCGAAGTGCGCGGCGAGCGGCGGCCGCGCCGTGGCATCGGCTCGAGCAAGCTGCTCGGCCCGACCGACGTCGTGCTGGAATATTGCGGCCTCGACGAGCAGACGCGGATCACCGCGCTGCATTTCGATCCGCGGCCGACCCGGCTGTCGGTCAACGCCGCGACCTATCATTTCGACCTCGAGCCGGGGCAGGTGACGTCGCTGTTCGTCGCGGTCTCTTGCAACAAGCCGATCATGCAGAAGCCGGCGCCGTTCTTCCGCGGGCTGCTGGCGCATCGCCGCGAGATGCGGACTTCGTCGGCCGGCGCGGCCAGCATCGAGACCTCGAACAACATCTTCAACGAGGTGCTGTGCCAGGCGATGGCCGACCTCAATATGCTGATGACGGAGACGCCGCAGGGCCGTTACCCCTATGCCGGCATTCCCTGGTATTCGACGACCTTCGGCCGCGACGGGCTGATCACCGCGCTGCAAATGCTGTGGGTCGATCCGCGGATCGCGAAGGGCGTGTTGAAGCGGCTCGCGCTGTTCCAGGCCAAGGCGGTCGATCCTTTGTCCGATGCAGCGCCGGGCAAGATCCTGCACGAGATGCGCGGCGGCGAGATGGCGGCGCTGCGCGAGGTGCCGTTCGCGCATTACTACGGCAGCGTCGATTCGACCCCGCTGTTCGTGCTGCTCGCCGGGCTCTATCTGGAGCGCACCGGCGACGTGGAGACGTTGCGCGAGTTGTGGCCGGCGGTCGAGGCCGGGTTGCAATGGATCGACGGTCCGGGCGATCCCGATCGCGATGGGTTCGTCGAGTATCAGCGCGCCACCGAGGAGGGGCTGCGCAATCAAGGCTGGAAAGACTCCTTCGACGCCATCTTCCACGCCGACGGTACGCTTGCCGAAGGCAATATCGCGCTCGCGGAAGTGCAAGGCTACGTGTTCGCCGGCAAGCAGCTTGCCGCGCAAGCGGCGCGGCGGCTCGGGTTTGCCGACAAGGCTTTGAGGCTCGATGCGGAGGCCGAGCGGCTGCGTGAGCGGTTCGAGGCGGCGTTCTGGTGCGAGGAGCTTGGCACCTATGCGCTCGCGCTCGACGGCGCCAAGCAGCCGTGCAAGGTGCGCACGTCGAATGCCGGACAGACCTTGTTTTCCGGCATGGTGCGCGAAGACCGCGCGCGGCGGGTTGCCGCCGACCTGATGAGCCAAAGGTTCTTCTCGGGCTGGGGCATCCGCACCGTCGCCGCGGGCGAAGCGCGCTACAACCCGATGTCCTATCACGACGGCTCGATCTGGCCGCATGACAATGCGCTGATCGCACTCGGATTTGCCCGCTACGGCCTGAAGCATTCGGTCGCGCATCTGTTCAAGGGCCTGTTCGACGCCGCGAGCTATATGGAGCTGCGGCGGTTGCCGGAGCTGTTCTGCGGCTTCCGACGCGAGCGCCGGCGCGGCCCGGTGCTCTATCCGGTGGCCTGCGCGCCGCAGGCCTGGGCGAGCGCGACGCCGTTCACGCTGCTGGAGGCCGCGCTCGGGCTGGAGTTCGACACCGCACGCGGCGAGATCCGCTTGCGCGATCCGCGGCTGCCGGATTTTCTCAACGACGTGGTGCTGCGCGACCTCAGGCTCGGCGCGTCCAGCGTCGATTTGCGGCTGCGCCGTCACGGCGACGAGGTGTCACTCGAAGTGTTGCGCACGCGCGGCCAGATCCAGGTGTCGATCGTGCTGACGCATTGAGCGTCGTCGCACGCTGCGCGCGGCGAAATCGTGGGGAGAGGTAGGGGAGAGGTATATGCGTCCGAGGATCATGGTGATGCTGGTTGGAGCGGCGCTGCTGACATGCGCGGGTGTCCGCGCCGCCGACGACGAAGGCAAGACGCCAGCGGCCCAGGCGCCGTCAGCAACTCCTGCGCCGCCAGCATCCGCTGCACCGAAGGAGCAGGCCAAGGAACCGTCAAAGGAACAGTCGCCGCCGCCTTCGGTGACCGTGATCGGCGCGCGCGATGCGCACGGCATTCTCGGGCGCGACGTGCGCAGTTCCGCCAATGAGGACATGGGCCGCATCGTCGACGTCATCGTCGACCGCGACGGCAAGGTCCGCGCCGCGGTGATCGATTTCGGCGGCTTTCTCGGGGTCGGCAGCCGCAAGATCGTCGTCGATTGGAACGCACTGCGCTTCGCCGGCGTTTCCAGCAAGAGCGACAGCATCACGCTGGACCTCAACAAGCAGCAGGTGAGCGCTGCGCCCGAATACAAGGAAGATACGCCGCTGATCGTGCTTGGCGCGGCCGGCAGTCTTCATCCATGGGATTACGAACATTAGGGGGCTAAAGCTGGTCGCGCGCCCGGACTCTGCCTTCGAGACGGTTGGCGACGATCGTGGCGGGCGATCAGCCGGCGGCACCAAAATTGTGCCGCTTGTTCCCGGTCAGCCCAGTCCCGAGGAACCGCGCACGCCGTCGCGCGAAAGCCAGCGCGGGCTCGACTGGTTCATCTTCTTCCTGGCCGACGTGCAAACCGGCTTCGGCCCGTTCATCGCGGTCTATCTGACGACGCAGAAATGGACCCAGGTCGAGATCGGCTTCGTGCTCTCGATCGGCGGCATCATTGGCCTCTTGGGCCAGGTGCCCGGCGGCGCGATCGTCGATGCCGCACGCTCGGAGCGGGTCGTCGCGGGCTGGGCGGTGGCCGCCATCGGCGCCGCCGCGCTGGCCTACGCGGTCTGGCCGATCTTTCCGGTGGTGACGCTCGCCGCGACACTGCACGCGCTCGCAAGCTGCGTGCTGGGTCCGGCGATCGCCGCGATCAGCCTCGGCCTGGTCGGGCCGCTGGCGATCGGCGAGCGGCTCGGCCGGAATGCCCGCTTTGCCTCGCTCGGCAGCGGCTCGGCCGCGGCGCTGATGGGCGCCTGCGGCTATTTCTTGTCGAGCCGGTCGGTGTTCCTCGTGACCTTCATCCTTGCGATCCCGACGTTGCTGTCGCTGGCGCGGATCCGCGAGCGCGAGATCGACATCGCGCAGGCCCATGGCGAGGTGAAGCGCGAGGTTCCCGACAAACGAGCGACCAGCATCGTCGGTCTGGTGCGGCAGCGGTCGCTTTTGATCTTTGCCGGCGCGATGCTGCTGTTCCAACTGGCCAATGCCGCGATGCTGCCGCTGATGGCGGGCGTCGTCACGACACGGTCGAGCCAATGGGCGCCGGTCCTGATCGCCGCCTGCATCATCGTGCCGCAGGCGATCGTCGCGCTGTGCTCGCCGTCGGTTGGCCGCAAGGCCCAGGCCTGGGGCCGGCGGCCGCTGCTGCTGCTTGCATTTGCCTCGCTCGCGATCCGCGGCCTGTTGTTCGCAACGGTGCGGGATCCCTATCTGCTGGTCATGGTGCAGGTCTTCGACGGCATCACCGCGGCGATCTTCAGCGTCATGGTGCCGCTGATCGTGGCCGACGTGGCGTTCGGCAGCGGCCATTTCAACCTGGCGCAGGGCATCGTCGGAACCGCGGTCGGTGTCGGCGCGTCGCTCAGCACGGTGCTGGCCGGCTATGTCAGCGACAAGCTCGGCAGCAGCACCGCCTTCATGGGCCTGGCCGGCGTCGCCGCGCTGGGGCTGTTCATGATCTGGCTGGTGATGCCGGAGACGCGGCGGACGGCATGACGCAGGCAGGTTTGGCGCCCCGGCACCCTTCCTCATGCATGCGCCGTCATATATGAGTGATTTGCTGGCGGAACGAGCCGATAGTCCCGTGGATTAATCAATCCAAAATCGTGATCTGGTAGGGATCGACGCAGCGCGGGCAGGCATTTCGACCGAGGAATGGCATGGAAAATCGAACGACGACGGCGCAAATCACCCGAGCGATGCGGCGTTGGGGGCCTCCCGCCTTTGTGACCTTCGCGGCGATGGTCACACTTGCGTCATTGACCGGCGGCGTCGCGGCAAAGCAGCAGCGTTCTGCGGCAACGGTCGAGGCGACCGCGCCGCGCGCCGCGGGCGAGCCGATCATGGCGATCGTGTCGATCAAGGCCCAGAAGGTGACCTTCTACGACGCCGACGGCTGGATCTACCGCGCGCCGGTGTCGAGCGGCGTCAAGGGACGCGAGACGCCGGCCGGCGTCTTTGCGCTGGTCGAGAAGGACAAGGACCATCACTCGACCATGTACGACGATGCCTGGATGCCGAACATGCAGCGCATCACCTGGAACGGCATCGCACTGCATGGTGGCCCGCTGCCCGGCTACGCGGCCTCGCACGGCTGCGTGCGGATGCCCTATGATTTTGCCGAGAAGCTGTTCGACAGGACGCGAATCGGGATGCGGGTGATCATCGCGCCGAACGACCCGGCGCCTGAGGATTTCACCCATCCGGCGCTGTTCGTGCCGAACGCCCAGGCCATCGCGGCTGCTCCGGCGCGCGCCGAGACACTGTCCCGCGAAGCCGCGGATGCCGCCAAGGTTGCCGACGAGGCCAAGAAGGCCTCCGTGGCCGCGACCAAGGAAGCTGCACTGTTCACGCCGGCGTCATTGCGCAAGCTGGAAAAGGCCAAGACCCGCGCCGACGCCGAGCTCGCATTCGCCGACAAGACGCTCGCCAATGCCAAGACCGACCAGGCCAAGGCGCGCGCCGAGGATTTGAAGCAGAAGGCCGCCTCCAAGGCCGCGGAAGCGACGACGCAGTTCGAGGCAGCCCAGGGCGACGCCAAGCCGAAGCTTGACGCCGCAGCGGCTGCAAAGGACGCCGCCAAGGCGGCCGAGACCAAGAAGGCCGACACCCAGAAGGCGGCGACCGAGGCGAAGCTCGCGCTCGAGCCGGTCTCTGTCTACATCAGCCGCGCGACGCAGAAGCTTTACGTCCGGCGCAACACCCATAAGCCATGGGCTGACGGCGGCGAGGTGTTCGATTCAAGCATCGAGGTTCCCGTCACCATTCGCGATCCGGACCAGCCGATCGGCACGCATATCTTCACGGCGATGGCGCGCAACGACACCGGCCTGCGCTGGACCGAGGTGACGATCGACGACGGCGACAACGCCAAGAACGCGCTCGACCGCGTCACCATCCCGCAGGATGTGCTGGATCGCATCGCGCCGACCGCCGTGCCGCGCTCGTCGATCATCATCTCGGACGAGCCGCTGAGCGCCGAGACCAACTACCGCACCGAGTTCGTTGCCGTGCTGAGCAACCAGCCCCAGGGCGGTTTCATCACACGCAAGCCGACCCGGCCGATGGAAACCGACGACATGGTTGCGAGCGGGGACGGGGACGGTTTCGGCTTCTTCTCTCAGCGCAGCTGGAATCCTCAGTCGGGTACCCAATACGGCTATCCCCAATACGGCAATCCTCAGGCGCCGACCCAGTACGGCTCCCCGTATTATGGCAATCCTCAATCCGCCAATCCGCGCCGGCGCGGCGGCCAGTACTACTGGCAATCGCAACAGGACTGGTAGCAGGGCGCTGCCGCGGGATCAGTCAGCACTCTGAGCGTCGGACGGCGGCGTGAGACCGTCGTCCGATCGCGTGAGCGCGGTTACGGGCGAGCTTCCAGGATCAGGTTGAACGGCGTTTCCGCCGCGCGGCGGAAGCGTGAGAAGCCACCCTGGCGCGCCACTTCGCGCAGTCTGGTCTCGCCGGCCTGCGCGCCGAGTGCAAGCCCGACCTCCTGGTCCAGCGACGCCGGCGTGCAGATCATCGTCGACGCTGCGTAATAGACGCGCCCGATCGGATTGAGGTTGTCCTCCAGCCGGTCGTTGGCGAACGGCTCGATCAGCAGGCAGGTGCCGTCGTCGGCGAGGGTGGAGCGGGTGTGCTTGAGCGCGCCGACCGGGTCGCCCATGTCGTGCAGGCAATCGAAGAAGCACACCAGGTCGTACTTGTTGGCAGGGAAGTCCTTGGCCGAATGCGTCTGGAAATGAACGCGGTCCGACAATCCCGCCCCCTTCGCAGCTATCCGCGCCGCCTGGATCGAGCCGTCATGATAGTCGAAGCCGTAGAAGGTTGATTTCGGAAACGCCTCCGCCATCAACCGGGTCGAGACGCCGTGGCCGCAGCCGACGTCAGCGACAACAGCCCCCTTCTTCAGCTTGTCGACGACGCCCTCGAGCGCCGGCAGCCATTCCTGCACCAGATAGTGCTTGTAGCTGGTGCGGAAGAACCGGGCCGTGCCGCAGAACAGGCACTCGCTGCGCTTGTTCCAGCCGACGCCCTTGCCGGTCTTGAACGCCTCGGTAATTTTCGGCTCGTCGAGAAATGTCGCGCCGACAAGGCTTCCCACGGCGCCGAGGAAGACCGGGCTCTCCTCGTCGGCGAGCGCGAGCGCCTGCTCGGGCAGCATCGAGAACTTTCCGGTTGCGCTGTCGTACTCGACGTAACCGGAAGCGGCCTGCGCGGAGAGCCATTCCTGAACGTAACGTCCGGCTGTCCCTGTCGCCTTGGCCAGGGCCGCCGCATTCATCGGTCCTTGCTGCGCGAGAGCCTTGTAGAGCCCGAGCTTGTCGCCCAGCAGCATCAGCGAGGCGTTCATCGCCGCGCCCACATCGCCAATCATCTTTCCCATGAATGAATTAAGACGCTCCTCGTTGACGTCCATGATGTTCCTCCATCGCAATTCGGTTTTGCAAAAAGTCTATCATTGCCAATTTCATGTGTGCGCGATCGTCCAGGCAGAAGGCCATGGGCGCGGACATGATCGCACGAAATGGGTTCGGCGGCGCAGGCTGACTGTCACAAAGCGGCTGGGATGCCAGCACGACCGACTTCACAAGCCTGCGAGGCGGGCGCCTTACGCCGCTGCCCGCGGCATGATGAGCCTCCTGTACAGCGCGCCGTAGCAGGCGGCCGACAGGTCCCAGCTGTAGGACTTGGCCATCGCGCTGGCGCGCATGGCGTTGAGGCGATCCTTGGCGCGATAGGCGTCGAAGGCGCGTCTGACGCCGCCGAGGAAGGATTCCGCCGATGGCTGCGCGAACAGGAAGCCGGTCTCGCCGTCGGCGATGGTCTCCGCGAGCCCGCCGGTCTGGTGGCCGATCGGCAGCGAGCCGAAGCGCTGCGCATACATCTGGCTGAGGCCGCAGGGCTCGAAGCGCGACGGCATCAGGGTGAAATCGCTGCCGGCGAAGATCCGGCGCGCCTGCGCGTCGTTGAAGCCGATGATGACGCCGATCGCGTCGGGACGGCGCCGATGCGCGGCCACCAGCGCGTCCTCGATCGCCGGCTCACCGCTGCCGGTGACGACGATCTGTCCGCCGTCCCTGATGATCTCGTCGGCGGCCGACAGCACGAGGTCGACGCCCTTCTGATGCACGAGCCGCGCAACCAGGCCGAAGATCGGCCCGCGCGAGACGGCAAGGCCGAATTGCCGGCGGACATAGTCGGCGTTGGCCTGCTTGCCCTTCCAGTCGCCGGCGCCGAACGGCTGCGCGAGCTGTGCGCAGTGGCGAGGGTCCCAGCTCTCGTCGATGCCGTTGAGGATGCCGGTCAGCTGGTCGGCGTCGGAACGCACGCGCAGCAGGCCCTCCAGCCCGCAGCCGAGCTCGGCGGTGGTGATCTCCCTCGCATAGGTCGCGCTGACCGTGGTCAGATGCGAGGCGTAGACGAGGCCGCCCTTGAGGAAGGACAGCTTGTCGTAGAACTCCAGCCCGTCGATGTGGAATGAGCTTTCCGGTGCGCCGATCCGCCGCAGCGAGTCCCGCGGAAACAGGCCCTGATAGGCGAGGTTGTGGATGGTCAGGATCGACGGAATCCGCGCGTTGCGCCATGCGAGGTAGGCCGGTGTGAGCGCGGCCTGCCAGTCGTTGGCGTGAACGAGGTCCGCTGCCCAATTCTTGTCCAGCGTTCCGGCTGCAAGTTCGGCAGCGGCGGAGGCAAAGCGGCCGAAGCGGATGTCGTTGTCGGGCCAGTCGCGGCCGGACTCGTCGCCATAGGGATTGCCCGGCCGGTCGTAGAGCTGCGGACACAGCAGCACGTAGACCGGCAGCCCGTCCTTGGTCGATGCGCGCCCGAGCGTGCACGCCGGCATCTCGGCAAGCGCCTCGCATTGTCCAACGATTTCAATATGAGTGAACTGTTCGACCACGTCCCGATAGCCGGGAAGCATGATCCTGACGTCGCTCCAGGCGCGGAGCGCCCGGGGAAGTGCAGCGGAAACGGCGCCGAGCCCGCCCACGCGGACGAAATCGTCCATCTCGGTCGTGACGAATAAGACCTTCAACAAGCGCCCTCGTTCCAGCCCGTGACAGGGCTATGCAAGATCGGGTCCAATCTGCCTTTGAGTAAAATGCAAGACGGCCCGCGGTCCCGGTCTGGACGAGACGCTTTCCTGTCAGGGCGGCTCACTTTAGGGTCACGCCGCGCCGAACAATGGAAACGACGAAGCTGGAGGAAGCCTTGGCCACGACAATAGCCGCTGACGATGAGGGGAATTTGACACGGAGCTTTGACGGCCTTCGCGTGCTCGATTTTTCGACCACGATCGCCGGACCTCATTGCACGCGGATGCTCGCCGACATGGGCGCGGAGGTGATCAAGATCGAGCCCGCCGAAGGCGAGACGATGCGGACGCGGCCGCCGATGCGCAACCATTGCTCGACGGCGTTCGGCCAGCTCAATATCGGCAAGAACAGCCTCGTGCTCGACCTGAAGTCGCCGGCCGGCGTCGAGGCCGTGCGGCGGCTGATCGCGACCGCCGACGTGCTGGTGGAGAATTTCCGCCCCGGCGTGATGCGGCGGCTCAAGCTCGACTATGCCTCGATCCGCGACATCAATCCGAAGCTGATCTTCTGCTCGATCTCCGGCTACGGCCAAACCGGCCCGTCGGCGGAATTGCCGGCCTATGCGCCGGTGATCCATGCCGCCTCGGGCTACGAGATGGCGCATCTCGCCTACCAGCCGGGCCGCAGCCGGCCGGATTATTGCGGCATCTATCACGCCGACGTGTTGACCGGGGTCTACGCTTTCGGCGCAATCTCGGCGGCGCTCTATCAGCGCGGTGCCAGCGGCAAGGGCCAGCATATCGACGTCTCGATGCTGGAATCGATGCTAAGCCTGACCCTGAACGAGTTGCAGTGGTCGCAATTCGAGGTGAAGCAAACCCAGCGGCCGATGTTCGGCCCGATTGAAACCATCGACGGCTACGTGATGGTGGCGATCGCCAGCGAGAAGACGTTCCAGAACCTGATGCAGGTGATCGGCCGGCCTGAATGGGTATCCGATCCGCGCTTCGCAAAATATTCCGATCGGCGGGAGAATTGGGCTGTTCTGATGGAGGGCGTCGAGGCGTGGTCGCGGGCGGTCAGCACGCAGGCCTGTCTTGCCGCGCTCAATGAATATGGCGTGCCGTCGTCGGCCTATCGCACCGTGCGCGAGGCGCTCGCCGATCCGCAAATCGCCCATCGCGGTGCACTGGCCGAGGTCGAGGACGGCGGCGGCAGCTTCAAGGTGCTCAATCTGCCGTTCCGGATGTCCGGCGCTGCGGTCGGTGCGCGCAAGCGGATGTCGACGCTCGGCGAGCACACACTGTCCTATCTGAAGGAGATAGGGCTCTCCGACGATCAGATCGCTGGCTTCGCATCGCAACCGGCAAAGACGGCGCGCAGCTAGAACATGATCCGGACCCGGAGGGCCACGTTGGCGCAAAGGGGATGCCGGTCTCCCGAAGGATCGTGCTCAAACAGCTAGACGAGATCATGATGCGGGTCCACGTGATCGCATCGTGATCTGCCTGCGGCTTTTCATCCGTTTTACGCTCTTGTCGCGCGCGGCGATTCCGGACAAGCTGCCGCCCGACGTACGACGATCCGGAACACCGGACGTCGCCCATTCGGGAGGGAGCATCGATGAAGCTGGCCGGGCGCGCGCGCGCAGTTGCGCGCATATTTCTTGTGGCGGGATTAGGTGCAGCGGCGTTCGCTGCACCGGCCCATGCGCAGAAGCAGGGCGGTACGCTCACCGTCGGCCAGGAGCTGGACATTCCGGGTTTCGACCCGCTCAAGGTCGGCGTCTACGATACATCGGCCAACACCGCGGCAGCCTCGATCTTCGACACGCTGATGACACTCGACGAGAAGGGCGAGCCGAAGCCGAAGCTCGCGGTGTCCTGGGAGCATTCTGAGGACTTCAAGACCTGGACCATCAAGCTGCGGCCCGGCGTCAAATTCCACGACGGCACGCCGTTCAATGCGCAGGCGGTGAAGGAGAATTTCGACCGCCAGAAGGATCCGGCCAACAAGTGCCGCTGCGCCTTCTACATTACCAGCATCAAGAGCGTGGACGCTGTCGACGACCTCACGGTGCGCTACAATTTCAGCGACCCGGCGGTGAACTTCCCGGCGACGCAATCGATCCAGAGTTCCAACAATGTGATGCAGTCGCCGACCGCGTGGAAGACCAAGGGCGATGATTACAATCGCAACCCGGTCGGCACCGGTCCCTACGTCCTGAAATCTTGGAACGCCGGCGATCGCATGGTGCTGGAGAAGAACCCGGACTATTGGGACAAGGGCAAGCCTTATCTCGACCGCATCATCCTGAAGCCGCTGCCGGACGCGCAGTCGCGCTTCGCCTCGCTGCAATCGGGCGAGGCCGACATCGTCTGGGACGACGAGGCCGACGCCGACAACATTATCAAGGCGCGCAAGGACACCAGTCTAACCGTGCATACGTATGAAGGCTCGGGGGCTGCAGTCGCTGCCTTCAACACCAAGGTCCCGCCGTTCGACGATGTGCGCGTGCGCCAGGCGCTGGTGATGGCGCTCGACCGCAACAAGATGTCGCAAGCGATTACCAATGGCCTGGCGCGACCGGCCAGCAATCCCTACGGCGACGGTTCCTGGGTGAAGTGCAAGGATGACGGCGCGTTGCCCTACGATGTCGAAAAGGCCAAGGGGCTGCTCAAGGATTACGGCAAGCCGGTCGAGTTCAAGATGCTGGTCACGGCGACGCCGCGCGGCCGCACCGGCGGTCAGGTCCTGCAGCAATTCTGGAAGCGCATCGGCGCCAATATGGAGATCGAGCAGGTCGATCAGGCGACCATTCCGCCGCGCGCCTTCATGCGCCAGTTCCAGCTCACACCGTGGCGCATCGTCGATCTCGCCGATCCCGATCCGCAGATGTACGCCAATTTCCACACCGGCAGCCCGGTGGCGCTGGCGAACTACTCCAATCCGGAGTTGGATCGGCTGCTGGAGCATGCGCGAACCACCGCCGATGTCGCCCAGCGTACCGAGGACTATTGCGCGATCAGCCGCCTGATCAACAAGGAGGCGATCTGGTTCTGGACCTTCCAGAACACCTACTACGCGATCTCGAGCGTGAAGGTGAAGGGCGTGCCGAAAATGTTCAACGGAGTGCTCGACGTCTCCTACGCCTGGAAGGAATAGCCTTTTATGCTGTTCTTTGTTGCGCGCAGGCTCCTGTACCTGGTGCCGGTGCTGATCGCGGTCTCGGTCCTGACCTTCGTGATCGCGTCGCTGCTGCCCGGCGATCTGGCCTACGTGATCCTCGGCGACCAGGCGACGCCTGAGAATGTCGCGGCCCTGCGTCACGACTTGGGGCTCGATCAGCCGATCTGGCTGCGCTATCTCAGCTGGCTGTGGCACATCCTGCAGGGTGATTTCGGACGATCGTTCCGCACCGGGCAGACCGTGTGGCAGGCGGTCAGCGAGCGCGTCCCGGTGTCGTTCGAACTGATGATCCTCGCCGAGCTGATCGGGCTTGCGATCGGCGTGCCGCTGGCAATCGCCTGTGCCGCCAAGGCGGGCTCCGCGTTCGACCGTTTCATGACCGGCTCGGCCTTCGGCATGCTGTCGGTGCCGACCTTCCTGTCCGCGATCCTCCTGATCTATTTGTTCGCGGTCGAGCTGCGGCTGTTGCCGGCGACCGGCTACGTGCCGTTCACCGAGGACCCGGTCGCCAATCTGCGCTTCATGGTGCTGCCGGCGCTGACGCTCGGGCTTGCGGAATGGCCGGGCATCATGCGCGTGCTGCGCTCCGACATGATCGCAGCGCTGCAGGAGGATTATATCGCGCTCGCCAAGGCGAAAGGCCTGAAGCCGTCGCGGATCCTGTTCGTGCATGCACTGAAGCCGTCGTCGCTGACGCTCGTCACCATCACCGGCATCAATATCGGCCGTCTGATCGGCGGCGCCGTGATCGTCGAATCGATCTTCGCATTGCCGGGGATCGGCCGTCTCCTGGTCGGCGCGATCTATACCCGCGACCTCATTATCCTGCAGGGCGTGGTGCTGCTGGTCGCCGCAGGCTTCGTGATCATGAACTTCATTGTCGACTTGCTTTACGCCGTGCTCGACCCGAGGATCCGCCATGGCCACGCTTGAGCTCAGCCTCGACGAGACCGAAGCGACGCCGCTGCGGCGCAGGCGCCGGCTGGGCACGCTGTTCTGGTGTGCGATCGGCTGGATGGTGCTGGTGTTCGCGGTCGCGATCTTTGCCGACCTGCTGCCGCTGCCGAGCCCGACCGACATGGACATGCTGGAGCGGCGGGCGCCGGTCTCGGCCGAGCATTGGCTCGGCACCGACGGCCTCGGCCGGGACGAGCTGTCGCGGCTGATCTATGGCGCACGCATCTCGCTGATCGTCGGCCTTTGCGCACCCATGATCGGCGTCACCATCGGCGGTGCGCTCGGCATGCTCGCCGGCTATTTCCGCGGCCGTTTCGAATCCTTCGTGGTCGGCAGCATGGATGTGCTGCTGGCATTCCCGCCGCTGATCCTGGCGCTTGCGGTCACCGCCTATCTCGGCCAGTCGATCTTCAACCTGACCTGCATCCTCGGCGTGCTCGGCATTCCGGCCTTCATGCGGGTGGCGCGGGCCTCGACCCTGTCGCTGGCACGGCGTGAATTCGTCATCGCGGCGCAGGCGCTCGGCGCTACCCATGCGCGCATCCTGTTGCGCGAGCTGCTGCCCAACGTGCTGTTGCCGCTCATCGCCTTCTTCCTGCTCGGCGTCGCCGTCACCATCGTGGTCGAGGGGTCGCTGTCCTTCCTCGGCCTCGGCGTGCCGCCGCCGATCTCGAGCTGGGGCAGCATGATCGGGGAGGGGCGTGAAAGCCTCGAGGTGGCGCCGCAGCTCGCTTTCATTCCGGCGATTGCGATGTTCCTGACCGTGCTCTCGTTCAACCTGATCGGCGACACGATGCGCGCGCTGACCGACCCCCGGCAGGGTGCGCTATGAGTGGTGTGCTGCTTTCGGTCGAGGACGCGGTGGTCGACCTGCCGACGCCGCGGGGCAATCTGCGGGCGGTCGATCATGTCGATCTCGCCGTCGGCGCCGGCAAGACGCTCGGCATCGTCGGCGAATCCGGCTGCGGCAAGACCATGCTGTCGCGGGCCGTCCTGCAGCTGCTGCCCAAGAAGGCCAAGCTGTCCGGCCGCGTGATGTTCGACGGACAGGATCTCACGACGCTGCCGGCGGAGAAATTGCGCAAGCTGCGCGGCCGTTCGCTCGCCGTCGTGTTCCAGGATCCCATGACCTCGCTTAATCCGGTGCTGACGATCGGCACCCAGCTGATCGAGACCATCCTGGAACATCTCGAGCTCGATCTAGCCCAGGCCAGGCAACGCAGCATCGAGCTGCTGACGGCGGTCGGCATTCCCGCGCCCGAGCAGCGGCTGACGCAGTATCCGCACCAGCTCTCCGGCGGCATGCGCCAGCGCGTCGCGATCGCGGTGGCGCTGTCCTGCGAACCGAAGCTCCTGATCGCGGACGAGCCGACCACCGCGCTCGACGTCACGATCCAGGCGCAGATCCTCGATCTCTTGGCGCGCGAACAGCAGCGCCGTCATATGGCGATGATCATCATCACGCATGACCTCGGCGTGGTCGCCGGCCGCACCGACGAGGTCGCGGTGATGTATGCGGGGCGCGTCGTCGAGCGCGCGCCGACGCCGGCCTTGTTCAAGCAGATGCGGATGCCCTACACCGAGGCGCTGCTCGCCGCATTGCCGAAGCTCGACGTGCCGCCGCATACGCCGCTGCCGGCGATTTCGGGACGGCCGCCCGATCCGACCCGGCCGCTGAAGGGTTGCTCGTTCTCGCCGCGCTGCCGCTATTCCGCCGGGCGCTGCAGCACGGAGAAGCCGCGTCTCAGTCCGGCAGAGACATTGGAGCATCTCTACGCCTGCTTCCATCCGATCGCGGCGGGAGGCGGCGCATGATGCTGCAGGCTGCACCCAATCCGCTGATGAAGGTGGAAAACCTCGTCGTCGAATATTCGGTGGGGGGCAAGACCATCCATGCCGTCTCCGATGTCAGCCTCGAGATCGCGCGCGGCGAGACGCTGGGGCTGGTCGGCGAATCCGGCTGCGGCAAGTCCACGCTCGGCCGCGCCGTGCTGCAATTGCGCCAGGCCGTCTCCGGCAAGGTGCTGTTCGACGGCCACGATCTCACCACCCTGAAGGGCGAGGCGCTGCGCAAGATGCGCCGCCGCGTGCAGTTGATCTTTCAGGACCCGATCGCATCGCTCAATCCGCGGCGGCGGATCGGCGATATCGTCGCCGAGCCGTTGGTGATCGCGGGGGTCAAGGATCCCGAGGAACGCCGGCGGCGCGTCAGCGAGGCGCTGTCGGCGGTCGGCCTCGACCCCACGCTGGTGAGCGGACGCCTGCCGCACGAATTCTCCGGCGGACAATGCCAGCGCATCTGCATCGCCCGCTCGCTGGTGCTCAATCCGGAATTCGTGATCTGCGACGAGCCGGTGTCCGCGCTCGATGTCTCGATCCGTGCGCAGATCCTCAATCTGCTGGAGGAGATGAAGGCGCGCTACGGCCTGACCCTGCTGTTCATCGCCCACGACCTTGCGGTGGTGAAGGCGGTCTCGGATCGCGTCGCGGTGATGTATCTTGGGCGGCTCTGCGAGGTCGGCCCGTCGGAGCAGCTGTTTGCACAGCCGGCGCATCCTTATACCGCGCTTCTCATCGAAGCGATTCCGGTGCCCGATCCGGATGTCCGGCCGACCCAGAGCGTGCCGGTCGGCGAGCCGCCGTCGCCGATCGCGCCGCCGTCGGGCTGTCGCTTCCGCACCCGCTGCCCGCGGGCCGATGCGCGCTGTGCCAGCGAGGTGCCGGAACTGCGCGTGGTTGCGCCCGGCCAGTTCGCGGCTTGCCATCATCCGCTGATCTGACTAGTCACGCCTCTGAATAGTGGCGCGTTGGCCTTCGAGCGAGCTGCATGGCGGCTTGCTCGAAAATGGGGTCTTGAACGTTTGTCCCGGGCGGGCGGGCGTGGCAAGGTCCGCCTCAAGAACAAGTTTCGGGAGAACAGTGATGAAGAGTTTCCAGGTCGTCGATTTCAACGCCCCCTTGAAAGAGGTCGATCAGCCGACGCCGCAGCCGTCGGGCACGCAGGTGCTGATCAAGGTGAAGGCCGCCGGCGTCTGCCACAGCGATCTGCACATCTGGGAGGGCGGCTACGATCTCGGCCATGGCCGCAAGCCGCTGTCGCTGAAGGACCGCGGCGTCTCGCTGCCGCGCACGATGGGCCATGAGACGGTCGGCGAGATCATCGCCTTCGGGCCGGATGTGAAGGACACCGACAAGGGCGGCCTCAAACTCGGCGATGTCACGCTGGCCTATCCGTGGCTCGGCTGCGGCAAATGCCCGACCTGCCTCGGCGGCGATGAGAACATGTGCGCGATCAAGCCGAATGCGCTCGGCGTCTATTGCGATGGCGGCTACGCCGATCACATGACGGTGCCGCATCCGAAATACCTGCTCAACCTCGACGGGCTCGATCCGGTCACGGCCGCGCCTTACGCCTGTTCGGGCGTCACGACCTACAGCGCGCTGAAGAAGGTCGAGAAGGATCTCGACACGCCGATCGTGATCTTCGGCGCCGGCGGTCTCGGCCTGATGGCGCTCTCGCTGTTGAAGGCGATGGGTGGCAAGGGCGCGATCGTGGTCGACATCGACGCCAGGAAGCGCGAGGCGGCCGAGGCCGCCGGTGCGCTTGCCACCGTCGACGGCAAGGCGCCCGACGCGCTGGAGCAACTCATCAAGAAGGCCGGTCAGCCGATCCGCGCCGCGATCGACCTGGTCGGCAATGCCCAGACCTCGCAGCTCGGCTTCGACTGCCTGACCAAGGGCGGCAAGCTCGTGATCGTCGGCCTGTTCGGCGGCGGCGCGACCTGGGCGCTGCCGCTGATCCCGATCAAGGCGGTCACTATCCAGGGCAGCTATGTCGGCAATCTGCGCGAGACGCAGGAGCTGCTCGACCTCGTGCGGACGAAGAAGATCCCGGCGATCCCGGTCACGCCGATGCCGCTGGCAAAGGCGAACGAGGCGCTGACCAATCTGCAAAAGGGCCAGTTGGTCGGACGCGCAGTGTTGACGCCGTAACTGCCATCCTCGTCATTGCGAGCGAAGCGAAGCAATCCATCTCTCCGCTTGCCGAGATATGGATTGCTTCGTCGCTTCGCTCCTCGCAATGACGGTCGGTCCCCTCCCGGATGTCTTGAGGAAATCCCCCATGTCCGCCAACGACGCACTCCACATCGCAGTTCTCGGTGGCGATGGCATCGGTCCCGAGGTGATGGCGCCGGCGCTCGAAGTGCTGCGCAGGATCGAGGCGTCGTCCGGCCTCAAATTCCGCTTCACCGAGGCGCCGGCCGGCGCTGGCCATTACAAGGAGACCGGCAAGTCGATGCCGGAGAGCACGGTCCGGCTGTGCGAGGAGGCCGACGCGATCCTGCTCGGCGCCTGCGGTCTGCCGTCGGTGCGCTACCCTGACAACACCGAGATCGCGCCGCAGATCGAGTTGCGGATGATCTTCGATCTCTATGCCGGCGTGCGGCCTGCGCGGTTGATCCCGGGCGTGCCGAGCACGATCGTCGGCGCCGATCAGAAGGGCATCGACCTCGTCGTGATCCGGGAATCGACCGAGGGCCTGTTCGCCTCGATGGGCAAGGGCGTCGTCACCGACAGTGAGGCGCGCGAGACCATGGTGATCACGCGCCGGACTTCCGAGCGGCTGTTCGAGTTCTCGTACCGGCTTGCCGAACGCCGCAAGGCGCGCGGCCGCGTCGGCGGCGGGCTGACCTGTGTCGACAAGGCAAACGTGTTCAAGGCGTTCGCGTTCTTCCGGAGCATCTTCGACGAGACCGCGCAGCGCCATCCCGACGTCAGGGCTGATCATCTCTACATCGACGCGGCAGCGGCTGCGCTGGTGAAGCGCCCCTGGGACTTCGACGTCATGGTGACCGAGAACATGTTCGGCGACATCCTGTCCGACCTCACCGCCGGCCTGATCGGCGGCATGGGCATGGCGCCGTCGGCTGACATCGGCGACCGCTACGCGGTGTTTCAGCCGTGTCATGGCACGGCGCCCGACATCATGGGGCAGGGCAAGGCCAACCCGACCGCGATGATCCTGTCGGCTGCGATGATGCTGGACTGGCTCGCCGACAAGCACGGCCTCGAGAGCGCCGCCGAAGCTGCCGCAAGCATCGAGCGCGCGGTCGACAAGGTCTATGCCGGCGGCATCAAGCCGTTCGAGTTCGGCGGCAGCAACGGCACCGGCGATGTCGCGAAGGCCGTGCTGGCGGCGCTCTAGGCGAGGCGATCGGAGTGTGTAACCGCTACGAAAAAGGCGTGAAAGCGGTCACTGCCAGGCGTTCGAAGTCAGCCGCTCGGGCCGGCTGATCTCCTCGAGAAATCCTCCGTTGTGTGCCAGCATCGTGTACCCTGCTGGAGCATACAAATTCTCAAGCACGAGCAGTTGCTGGCGCTTGGGCAGTTTGGCGTATATCTCTTCGAGTGCTGACGAATTGAGTTTGCTTCGCGGATCGGTGCGTGCGACCGGCATTGCAAAGCGGGCATCAAGCCTCGACTCCACCAACAGCCCGTTTCGCTCCATGGTGAAGCCGTAAGGTACGCATGCCGTAAAACTGTTCGAAACGATTTTCTCGATGGTTTCGAGCGTGTACAGGACTTCGTAGTGGTTGACATACGCGTCGACGATCATGGGATCGACGTCCGTTGGGTCTTGAATCGCCCATCCATACGGGAAGTTCGTGAATCCGAGGCGTTTCGCAGACTCGATCTTGTGCCCCAATTGGTCTTGGCCGTGAAGGTGACTGAGCAGCCTCTTCCTGCGCATCCTCTCTCCAGAACCGTATTCTCCGTATACGTAAAAAAGCAGCACGCCACGGCTGGTGAGAATGCGGGACAGCCGATCGATTGCTTCGGCAGGCCGTTGCAGATGATGGAGCACGCCCATGCACATGATCACATCGAACGGTTCTCCTTGCGGATCTTCGGACATGATATCTCCGACCCGGAATGAAACCCGCGCACCGGGGAATGCTTGCTTTGCGCGTTCCGCGCACGCGATCGAATTCTCTGAATAGTCGATCCCGACATAATCATTGTCCGGAAAAGCCGCGGCGAGCTCCAGCAACCGCAAGCCGGTGCCGGTGCCTGCATCAAGAATTCGCTTTCCCTGGAGGTGGTACCCGCAATCCAAACGAAGCAGCTTCACGAGATTGACAAGTTCTCGGTACCCGCCATTGCTCGACGTATTGGTGGGGTAAGGAAATGCCTCGTATTGGCTTTTGAGCATATCGACGTACTTCAAGGTAAACCTCCCTTCCGCTGATGCCGAGCACGTTCGTCATGTCCGCATGATCTCTATTTCGGCGGCTGATGTGCTCGGCTGGAACTGCCATGACGGCCGGTTACGGCAATAGCGTCGTATCGCCGTCCATCGGACCGGCGTACCAGCCGTTCCCGTCGGCGAGGAACCGGCCGAGAGATTCGTCCGCCGTCCGGTAGACCAGCGGATCGGTCGGGTAGGTCCTGACATAGGGCCTCCAACGCATCAGGATCCGCCGCACGTGCGCGGGCAGTCCCACCACCTCGAAGAAGTCGTCGCCGGCGGCGACGGCGTTCGCGTAGGCCGCCCCGAGCAGCGCCTCGGTCGTCTCCGGATCGTCCTGTTCCGCCAGGATGTCGGCCAGCATCGCGCGGCGCAGCCCGGTCTTGCGGTCGGTCGAATGCTCCACGATGGCGTAGCCGGCCAGGCGCGCGGCCCGGCGGCAGCACAGCACGGTGGCCCGCGACGAACCGCCGGGGATGGTGAAGTGCCAACGTAGCGAAGCGGCGCCGCGGTCCGCCATCAGCCGCGGCGCCTCGGCGAGCTTGCGCCGCCACAGGTCCTCGAACTCGTCGCCGATGTTGTTGACGTCGATTTCTGCGACGTCGAATCCGCAGCGCTGTGTCCCGGGAAATCGTCCGGGCCCGCGGCGCAGCCCCATGTCGGCCCGCAGCGCCGTCGCGCCGAGCGCGCTCGCGATCGCGGCCGTTCCGCCCGAAAGGCGGAACTTCGACGCCAGCGTCTGCGCGAACCGAGGCGGGTCCAGCACCCAGAACAGCACCTTGGCGTAGTCGGGCTGCGCCAGCGTCCGTCCGTGCAGGGCCTTGGCCAGCTTGACCGCGGATTCGATCGCGAACGTCACGATGGCGAGATCGATGCCGGGCTGCCGGAAGAACGCGGACAGAAGCCCGATGCCGCGCGCGCGGTAGGCCGGATCGATGGCGAGGCCTGTGCCGACCGCGCCAACCAGCGTGCGGTCGCCGAGCCGGTAGAGCAGCGGCAGGCTGCCCTGGTATCCGACGATGCCTGCCTCGGTCTCAAGCACCCAGCCCATGCCGTGCTGCGACCCGGTCGCCGCCAGCACTGGATTCTGCCGCCACAGCCGGTGCCAATTCTCCGGGTTGTCCTTCGGCAGCCCGGAGCGCTCCTTCAGATCCGCGACGGCCTCGAAGTCCGAGAACCGCACCTCCCGCTGCTTCGCCGGAGACGGCGGCCTGGCAAGCGTGTCCGGATCGACGCGGGCGGCCACAGGCTCCGGCCGCGCCCTCAGCAACGGAAGCAGCACGTCGGCAGCGAAGGTCTTGGCGTATGTCATGACGGATGCGGCCTCAACTGCTCCGACACGAACTGGCACAGCGGCCCGATCAGCGTCATCTGTTCGGGGTCGAGGTTCTCGAAATCGATCTCCCTGTCGAAGTGCTCGCCTGCCGCCATCATCATCTCGACGAAGGCGAGCGAATCGAGTGCCCCCGACAGCAGCAGGTCGTAGTCGTCGGGGAGATCGCGCAGCGGACGCTGTCCGCGGTCCTGGAGCTTCTGGTTGAGGAAGGCTCCGAAGAAGGCGCGGACGTCATCCGTGGTCGGACCGCTCATTGGCTGTCTCCCAAAACCGCCGGCATGGCCTTGCGGTCGTATTTTCCGTTGGCGTTGCGTGGCAGCCGGCTGCGGACGTGCCATCGTCTCGGGACCATGTAGTCCGGCAGCCGGGCGGCGACCGCCGCGCGAAGCCGGTCGAGATCAACCGGCCCGCCCTCGATGAGCACTTCGATGCCGCCATAGCCGCTCGACGTGATGGGCCAGCCGATCGCCACGACGCCGTCGACGCCGGAGGCCTCGCGCACCACCGCCTCGACCTCGCCGAGCTCCACCCTGTGGCCGAGGATCTTCACCTGCGAGTCCATGCGGCCGAGATGGGTCAGGGGACCATCGCCGGCGGGCCGGCGCACGCGGTCGCCGGTGCGGTAGAACATTTCCTGCCGTCCGGGCGGGACGACGAAGGCTGCGGCGGTCTTCTCGGGATCTTTCCAGTAGCCGAGCGACATCTGCGGACCGCTCATCAGCAGTTCGCCGTCCGCGCCCGGCTCGACCTCGTTCAGGTGTTCGTCGACGACGAGCACGTTCATTCCCGGGAACGGCGCGCCGATCGGCACGATGCCCATCTCCGCTTCGGCCGGCGACCGCTTCGGATCCCAGCGGTAGCCGGTGCATGCGATGGTCAGTTCGGTCGGTCCATAGACGTTCTCGACAACGCTGTTCGGCGCGGCCATCGCCCACGCCTCGACGCTCCTGACGGGCAGCGGCTCGCCACAGAACAGGCTCAACCTGAGCGAGGGAAACCCTCCCGGCTTCAGCAGGCCGGACTGCTTCATCAGCGCGACCATCGAGGGCACCGAGAACCAGACCGTCAATCCCTGCTCGCGGATGAACCGCCCCGGATTGATCAGCGTCTTCTGCGAGGGGCAGCACACGCAGGCGCCGCGTTCCCACGCCACGAACATGTCGGATGCCGACAGGTCGAACGTCATGTCGAACGTCTGCGAGACGACGTCCAGCTCCGTGATGTCGAAGCGCTCCGCGACATGATCGACATAGGCTGCGACGTTGCGGTGGGCGACCATCACTCCCTTCGGCACGCCGGTGCTGCCGGAGGTGAACAGCAGATAGGCGATCGCGTCCTCGGACGCGTCCGGCTCGCGCCAGTCGGCGTAGCCTTCGAGATCGGCGGCTCCGACGATGATGTGCAAGGGCCATCGTTCGCGATAGGGGCGTGGGTCCTCGAGACCGGGCGCGATCACGAGCAGCGGTTGGTCCGCGTCCGCCATGAGCGCGTCCATTTGCGGCAGGGATTCCGCGTCGACGATGATCGATCGGCACTCCGAACGGACGAGCATCGACCTGGTGCGCTCGACCGGGAAGGTGCGGTTCAGCGGCACGTAGCCGTTTCCGGCCAGAAGCGATCCGAGTACGCCGGCGAACGCCGACGTGCTGCGATGCGCGAACACCGCAGTCAGCGGCGTCGACGACCCCTCGCGGTGCGCCTGGATGCAGGCCGCGATGCGAACGGCGACCTCGCGCAGCTCTCGATACGACAGCGTCGTGCCCTGCGCGACGACGGCCGGACGGTCGGGAAACAGCTTCGCCGAGCGCAGGAAGCCCGTCCACAATCCCCGCCGTGATCCGTCCGCGCGCAACTCCATCGAACGATTGCCTAGCCTAGCCTGCGAGGCCCTGACGGGCCGGATCGCGAAGTGCTGATGACTTCAGACGCCGGGCCTTCGTCAGCGCCTGTCCGAAGACCTCGCCCGTATGGACCAGCTCCTCGCGGGTGGGTGGAATGTCCAGGATGAACGTCCCGTAGCCGGCCGCGGCGTAGCGCGCGAGTTCGTCGGAGACGACCCCGTAGTCGCCGACCAAATACGGACAGAAAGTCTTGTAGTTTTCGAACGGCACCAGCCAATAGGGCGAGTCCTGGGCGGCCGTCTCGGCCGCGAGATCGGACATCTGCTTGTGCCACGCCGAGTCCGAGACCTTCATGGCCAGCTTGTGCGCCAGCTGCCCCTTCTTGTCGGTCGGGAAGCGTTGGTGCGCGACCCGCCAGGCCTCCTCGGCGCTCGCGCGGGCGATGATGCCGACGCGCACGCCCGAGCCGACGCAGTCGGCGTCGGCCTGCCCGTACTCGCCGGCCGGCTTGGGATACTTCACCGGCGTTGCGCCCAACGCCTTGGCGGCCGCGAGCCCGGCTTCCGAGGAGCCCGACACGAAAATGCCGGGCAGCAACTCCCGCGGCAGCGCTGGCGTCATCCTCAGATTGCGGACGGCATGGAATTCGCCTTCGAGCGTCACCGGCTCGGCGTTCTCCAGCAGCAGCTTGATGATGCCGGTGTATTCGACGAGCCTCGCGTACCGCTTGTCGTGCGCCGTCGCATCGCCGAGCGCCGCAAGCTCGGTCGTGTAGCCGCCCGCGACCATGTTCAGATAGAGCCGGCGTCCGTACATATGCGCGAACGAACTCACCATCTTGGCGACGCCGTACGGGTGCATATAGACCGGCTGCACCGCCACCAGTGGACAGAGCTCCCTGGTGCTCTGCAGGATGACCTGCGAGACGAGCCAGGGATCGACCAGGGAATTCTCCGTGTAGACCAGGATCCCCTTGCATCCCGCCTCTTCACTCCAGCGGGCGACGGCCTGCACCCGTTCGACATAATCCGCCGCCGGGACAGCGCTGGATTGCGGGCAGGTGCTGAAGACTTCGAACCGAACATCGGACAGCGCATCCATCGTCCACCTCCATGCGAAAGGCGCACGAACGCCGTGATTTGGCGGAAAACCCCGTCACGGTAGCATAGGCGTTCGGGAGGTCCCCGACGCAAAGGTGGTACTCCGTCAAGCGATGGGCACGGATGCCTGATCGACTATTCCGGGGCGGCGCACGGGACTTTTGCGGACCTTGATTTCCCCGGCTTCTCTGCAACGATGCTGCGGAACCTGCTCGAATTTCCCTTGAGCGTGATCCGTCCAGGGGTTGTTGAATATGGCAAAAATCATCGGCATCAGTGGATTCGAGAGCTCGATCCCCTTCAAGAGGAAGCACTGGCCGGGCCTGGAGGAGCGCGAGTACCGGATCTCACAGGGCCACGATTCCGCTGCGGTGCTGGTGGTCGACGGCAGGATCGTCGCCGGTGCCGCCGAAGAGCGCTTCAACCGCAAGAAACACACCGGTGATTTCCCGATCGGCGCTGTCAGCTACTGCCTTAAGACCGCTGGCCTGAAGTCATCCGACATCGACGTGATCTCTCACGGCTTCGACTATGCGCCCTACAAGGCCGCGTTCATGCTGGATCCGACCTCCGCCCGGCAATACAGGGAGGTGTTCTCGCGCGAGAAACTGCTCTCGCAAGTGGATGCGCACCTACCCGGATTTCCCGCCGGCAAGGTCCACCACGTCAATCATCATCTGTCCCACGCCGCCAGCGCCTACTACACTTCCGGCTGGGACGAATGCCTGGTTGTGGTGCTCGACGGCATGGGCGAGGTCCACGCCGTCACCGTCTATCACGCGCACGACAACGCGATCGACAAGCTCGCGGAAATCACCGCCCAGGATTCGATCGGCATCCTCTATTCCACGCTGACGCTGCATCTCGGCTTCGATTTCAACTCCGACGAATACAAGATCATGGGCCTCGCTCCCTACGGCGATCCCGCCCGCCACCGTCGCTTTTTCGAGCGGACCGTGGAGCTGCGCGACGACGGCCTGATCAGGATTCCGCTGCTCCGCCTCAATACCGAGCGCCATGATCGCGAAACCTACGGCGCGACGCGACGGCATCTCGGAGAGCATCTGATCCCGGCACGCGCGCCCGACGGCGACGTCACCGACGACCATCGCGACGTCGCCGCAGCGCTGCAGGAATGCCTCGACGCGGTCATGCTCCACATCTGCGGCCATTTCGGCCGCAGCACCGGCCTGCGCAGGCTCGCGATGGCGGGCGGCGTCGCGCTCAACTGCACCGCCAACGGCCGCCTGCTGCAGTCCGGCCTGTTCGACGAGATCTACGTCCAGCCGGCCGCCGGCGACGATGGCTCCGCGCTCGGCGCCGCGCTCTGGTCGGCATCGCGCGACAGTGGCGTCCAGAACGTCCGGATGCCCGTGCCCTTCCTCGGCCCCGCGCACGCGCAAACCGAGATCGACAGGGCGCTCGCCGACACCGCCGGCCGCATCGAGATCACGCGCTTTCCGGATCTCGACGAGACCTGCGCGGCGGCGGCGAGGCTCATCGCCGCCGGACGCGTGCTCGGCTGGTATCGCGGGCGCATGGAGTTCGGCCCCCGCGCCCTCGGACACCGCAGCATCCTGGCCGATCCCGGTCATCCGGAGATGCGCGACCGCATCAACGCGATGGTCAAGATGCGCGAAGCCTTCCGCCCGTTCGCGCCGGCGGTCAGCCTCGAGCAGGTACATGACTGGTTCGAGGTGCCGAAGGGGCTCGAACTTCCCTACATGATCATGACCGCCGACGTGCGCCCCGAGCACCGCGCCGCGCTGCCGGCGATCACGCATGTCAACGGCTCGGCCCGGGTGCAGACGGTCGGGGTCAGGGACAATCCGGAATTCCACGCGTTGCTGCGGGCGGTCGGCCGGGCGACCGGCCGCGAAATGGTGCTGAACACGAGCTTCAACGTGAAGGGGCAGCCGATCGTCAACACCCCGCGCGAAGCCATCAACACCTTCCTCGGCACCGGCATCGAGTATCTCTTCCTCGAGAACGTGCTCGTCCGCCGCGCGGGACGGATGTAGCCGGCACTGGCAGAAAAGGTGAGGGGGCCGAAGCCCCCTCGCTGACGACTAGCGCCCGTGTCCGCCGTGATGTCCGCCGCCGTGATGGCCGCCACCATGATGTCCGCCGTGATGACGGTGCCCGTGATGATGGCGGGGGTAAAAGTGCGGACGATGATGCCATCCGTGATGGCGCGGTCCGTAGCCGTAGCCCGGCTGCCAGTAGCAGCGGCCCCAGCGATCGCAGACCTGGCGCACCTTGTCGACATTGGACGTTTCGCCTGCGATGTGGCTGGCCTGCGGAAGCCCGTTCGGCATCGCCGATGCCGCACCGGACATCAACGCTGCGCTTCCGAGCGCGGCCAGTCCAATAACGGCAAGCTTGATATTCATTGAGATCGATCTCCTTGGTTGAAGCCTGAAAACGTCCATGCGGCCACTTCGTTGCTGCGACAAAAAAGCCAGGCAGGTGCACTCGGTTCTGGCGATGCCGGTTCAACGCAGCAAATGCGGGAGTTGTGAGGTCGCTCCGTGCGCGGGCGACAATTCGCCGCGCGACAGAATGGCGAGGCGCAAACAATACGTGATGACCTTTGGTGGCGCTTCGCGGAAAAGTGCTCTACTGCGCGGTCGGCGGATGTTCGGCGGCCTTGTTGAAGAAGGCAGCTTCCTCGGCGGTGGCTTCGAGGAGTTGCCGGTCCTGGTCGTAGACGTCGTTGCGGAACTGGACGGTCCGGTCCTTCGTCATCCACGCCGTGAGGTAGATCCAGGCCACCGGCACCTTCTTCAGCATGCGGACGTCCTGGCGCTGTCCTGTGGCGATCGCGGCATCGATGGCAGCGCGGGTCCACTGCGGCTGGTCTTTCAGCAGCCATGCCGCGAGATCGCGGACATTGTCGACGCGCGAGCAGCCATGCGAATCGAAGCGATAGTCGTCGTTGAACAGGCTGTGCTGATTGGTGTCGTGCATGTAGACCGAATAGGAATTCGGCATGTCGATCTTGACCGCGCCGAGCGCATTCCATGCGCCGCTCTGCTGACGCACCGTGATATTCGGCGCGTGATCGCCCGACCACTCGACCGAACGCGGATCGATCGGGTTGTCGTGGGCGTCGAGCACGTCCATGTGCATGCGCGACAGGTAGGCCGGATCCTTGCGCATATGCGCCGCGATCTCCGTCTTCGTGATCGATGACGGCACCGTCCAGGTCGGATTGAGAATGACGTCGGTGATCTCGGACGTCAGCGTCGGCGAGGGTTTCTCGGTCTTGCCGACGATCACGCGGTAGCGTCGCACGACCTTGTCGTCCTCGACGGCCTCGGCGAAGGTGGCGGGAATGTTGACGACGACATAGCGCTGCCCAAACTGGAAATCCATCTGGTCAAGCCGCTCCAGCGAGGCCTCGAGCTGCTTGATCCGCTTCTGCACGGGAACGTTGAGTGCAGCCAGCGTCCGCGGCGTCACCGAGCCGGTCGCCCCGAGCCCGTGGCGTGTCTGGAAGCGCTTCACCGCGTCGGCCACGACTTCATCATAGGAGCCGGTGGCCTTGTCCGCGGCAAGGTCACCGGTGATGATCAGACGGTTGCGCAGCAGATCGTCATGGGCGCCCTGGACGCCCAACGCAAATTTCGCGTCCGTGGGGATCGTGGGCCAACCGCCGCGGGCGGCGAGATCGGAATAGCGCTTCACCACGTCGCGAATGCGCTGTGCGCTGCCCTGGTCGTAGGTCGGCTCGCGCGACAGCGCGAGCGCGGCGGCCGATCGCGTTTCCGCGACCGAGGCCGACGTGGCCGGCTTGGCCTGGCCTGGCTGGGTGGCCGCCGGTGCCGCAGCCGGCAGGGCATGGTGAGGCGGGACTGCCGCAGTCGGGCCGAGCGCGCCGGTGGTTTGGGCGAATGCCGGTAGAGCCGCAAGCATCGTGGCTACGACGACGAGTGTCACTCTTTGCATATCTCGATTCTCCGGACTGCGTCGCTTGCGCGAAAAATCGGAAGGCACGGCCCCGGCAACATGAATGGAGGGGGCGGCGCGTTCGTTCGGAGATGATGATCTATCCCGAGACCGTTGCGTCTTGATTAAGTTTTGGTTGCGGTCGGAACATTACCGTGACCGTCGTGCCGGCCCAGGGCGGTCGCCATCGTCGGCATCGCGGCCGCTCGACCTTGTGGCGTACATCAACGCGGAGATCGCTCGCTCGTTGTGCCGAAGCCGGGGGCACGGACCTACCGGCGCCGAACGGACAAAGAAAAAGCGCTGCCATCGCCGATGGCAGCGCTTCGATATCTTCCCGGTCCGACCGGCGCGTGGCGATCCCAATGACCGGTCGCGGTCGATCCGCTCGCCCTGGTCGATCGCGTTCGCGGTGTCGCGATCGTACCTGTGCTGTGCCGTTCAGTCTTCGTTGGCGGCGATCGATTCCATCAGCGACACCAGTTGGCGCTGCACGGTCTGATCCTTGATCTTGCTGTAGGCGCGCAGCAACCGGAGGCTGAACGCGCTGTCGAGGAACAGCAGGCTCTCGACTTCGCGGGCCTTGTTGTCGCCGTCGTAGAAGAAGGTCACCGGCACGTCCAGCGCGGTCGCGATCTGCTGAAGGCGGGCGGCGCCGACACGGTTCACGCCCTTCTCGTACTTCTGAACCTGCTGGAAGCTGACGCCCAGCTTGTCGCCGAGTTCCGCCTGCGAGATCTTCTGCTCGACACGGCGCAGACGAATCCGCTTGCCCAACTCAATGTCCGGCTTGCCGGCGCTGCGCTGCTTCATCTTCTTTGCTGCTGATCTGTTCATTCTTGTGACCCGTCCTTCAAATCGAGAATCCCTGGCCCGGTCGGGTCAGGGACACGTTCATGATGTACCGCGTTAAGCTCGAGTGGATCGTCAGTTCGTCCGAACGACGAAATCCAAGAAGATCGCGGGATGGTATCCAAACGCACTCGCGCATTGGAAGCACCCAAGTACCGAATCGGTCGACTACCTGTAGTCGACCGCACCAAGGTGTCTGTCGACACCCCGCCCTCTACATTTGGCAAAATATTGACCAAACCACAACTAGCGCGAGTTTGATCGACACAGATTTTGCGCGCATGCTTACTGGGCGGCAATGCACTGCGCCCGTAGTTCTACGGGCAGCCAATATTGTACGAGCGTCCTAGTATGGATGCAACCCCAGCTAGTGCATCCTGAGGTCGCGGCGACGGTCCGCGGTTGCTTGACTGAATCGCCGCCAATGCGAAAAGTTTGACGTAAGTCCAAGTCAGGCTTTCGGAATGTTGCTGGACAATTGCCTAAAAGTTCTGAATCATCGGGAACAATTGTGCGCCTACGGAAAGCCGGCGAACTCTGGCAGGAGAGGCCAAATGAAGCGGAAGAGGGGAACACCTCGACTCTACCTCGCGGCTTCGGGAGTGGAAGATATGCCGGTCGCAAATACGGAAGAACGGTTGCTGGCGCTGCTGGCAACCCTGGAAGAATGTCAGGCATTTCTGACTGACCGGGCGAACACGGAGACGGCGCGGCTGCTGTCCCTTGCCATCCTCGAGCTTCGGATGGAGCTGCACAAGGTGACGGATTCCGAGTTGAAGGCGCTGTGCGACATGATCGCGTCGGACGAGCCGGTTCAGGAACCGGCGACCAGGCAGTTGCCGCCGTATCTGCGGCTCATCAAGTAAGCCTGCGCCCCGCGCCATGCGCGGGACGCTGCCGGTCCTTGCCGCACGGCTCAGCCCGCGGTGACGTCGACCGCGTCAGCGCCTTCGAGCACGCGCCGGGCCTTGTCACGGTCCAGGTCACCTTCCCAAGCCGCGACCACGACGGTGGCGACGCAGTTGCCGATCAGATTGCCGACGGCGCGCGCCATGCCGATGAACCAGTCAACCGAGAGCACCAGCACGAGGCCGATCGCCGGGATGCTCGGCACCGCGTTGAGTGTTGCCGCCAGGATCACGATCGCCGAGCCGGGCACGCCGTGCGCGCCCTTCGACGTGATCAGCGACACGCCGAGTACCAGCAGCAGGTCGCCGAACGACAGCGGCGTGTTGGTTGCCTGCGCGATGAAGACGACCGCCAGCGTCAGATAGATCGAGAACGCATCGAGGTTGAACGAATAGCCGGTCGGAATCACGAGGCCGACCACCGAATCCTTGACGCCGAAATGCTCCAGCTTGCGCATCACCTGCGGCAGCACCGCATCGGAAGACGCGGTGGCGACCACGATCATCAGCTCCTCGCGCAGGTAGCCAAGGAACTTGAGGATGTTGATGCCGGCCAGCGCCATCACCCCGCCGAGCACGCCGAGCACGAAGATCGCGACCGAGACGTAGAACAGCGCCACCAGCGACAGCAGCTGCTTCAGCGAGCCGACGCCGTATTTGCCGACCGTGTAGGCGACGGCGCCGAGCACGCCGATCGGCGCGAAGCGCACGATCAGGCCCATGGCGCGGAACAGCACGGTCGAGACCGCGTCGATGAACGAGGTGATTTTCTCGCCCTTCTCGCCGCCGACCAGCGCCAGGCTGACGCCGAAGATGATGGCGAAGAACAGGACCTGCAGCACGTCGTTGCGCGACAGCGCGTCGAACGAGGTGGTCGGGATGATGTTGAGCAGGAAGCTGCCGATGCCTTCGCCCTTCAGCTTCTGCGCGTTGCTGGCATAGTTGCCGAGCGCCTTGGCATCCAGCGTCGAGGTATCGATGTTCATGCCGTGACCGGGCCCGAACAGATAGGCCAGGATCAAGCCGACCACGAGCGCGACCGTCGTCATCGCCTCGAAATACACCAGCGCCTTGACGCCGACGCGTCCGACCTTCTTGAGGTCGCCGGCGCCCGCGATGCCGTGCACCACCACGCAGAACACGATCGGCGCCACGATCATCGAGATCAGCTTCAGGAAGGCATCGCTGAAGATCTTCAACCCGATCGCGAAATCGGGCGCGGCCATGCCGATGATGATGCCGAGCAGCAGCGCAACGAGCACCTGCACGAACAGCGATGTGTAGAGCGGCTTGCGTGCAACCGTGGCTTCCGCTGCGATGGTCGACATGAACTCCCCCTGTTTTTGGCCGGTGTTCCTGCCGGCCGATCCCACCCGATCTTAGCAACTTGCGTGCCAAGATGTCGCAGGATTGGGAGCCATTTACCCGGTCATTCGCCGGCTTCGAGGGTGCTGGTCACCGTGTAGACGACGCCGTGGGGCAGGAAATCGACCGTGGCTTCGCCGCCGAGCTGGTCGCGGGCGCTGCGCTCTATCAGCCGGGAGCCGAAGCCGCGCTGGACCGGCGCTGTGACCTCTGGGCCGCCGGCCTCCGTCCAGATCATCCGTAGCTTCGGCCCGGGACTCTCGTCAAGGATCTCCCAGTCCAGCGTCACCGTGCCGGTGTCATTGGACAACGCGCCGTATTTGGCCGCGTTGGTCGCCATCTCGTGCAGGAGCATCGACAGCACCAGAGCAAGCCGGGGCGACAGCGGCACGCGCGGCCCGAACATCTTGACCCGCTCGGCGGTGTTGTTCAGCAGATAGGGCCGCAGCACGCGGCTAACCACGTCCTGCAGGTCGGAGCCCTGCCATTTGTCGGTCGAGAGCAAATTGTGCGCCTCAGCCAGCGCGCCGAGCCGTCCCTCGAATTTCTCGCGCTCGGCGCGGCTCGCGCTGCGGAAGGTCTGCGTGGCGATCGATTGCAGGATCGCCAGCGTGTTCTTGACGCGGTGGTTGAGCTCCTCGATCAGGAGGTCGTGCAGCATCTCGCCGCGCGCGATCGTGGTCGCCATCCGCACCGCAAAGCCGAGGCCGACCATGAGCAGGACGCCGCCGATCACGCTAGTGATCGCGAGCGAGCGCCACAGCGGCGCCACCAGCGAGTTCTCGGCGATCCCCGCGGCGACGGTCCAGCCGGTGACGCGCGATCGGGTGAAGCCCGTGATCAGCGCGACGCCTTCGAGTGAGACGGTCGGCAGTGTCGCCTCGCTGCGGCGGAACATCTCGGCAAACAACGTCGGCGAGGCGCGCTGCCCGATGGTCGCCTGCGGATTCGGCACGCGGGCGAGGTTGACGCCGTCGCCGTCGAAGATCGAGATGGTCCAGTCCTGGTTCAGGCGCTGCCGCTCGATCATGGCCTGGAAGACCTCGATCGGCGGGCTGAAGGAGATGTCGTAGAGCACTTCGCCGTCGCGTATCACCGGCACCTCGACGGTGATGATCAGTTGCTGCTTCACCTCGCCGAAGAACAGGTTGGAGTATTGCGGCTGCCGTGTCGCAAACACCTTCTCGACGATCTCGAGATTGTTGCGCGGCGGCAGGCTCGCGGTGTCCGGTGTCAGCGAGGAGAACGCCTGGCGTCCTCTGCGGTCTGCCACCAGCACCACGCCGTCCTTGCCGTATTGGTCGAGAAAGCCGGCCGCGACGCGGCGAAAGTTGTCGAAGTCGCTGTTGCGCAGCGAGTTGGTCAACGCCAGCACCTGTAGTCCGCCGGTCATGCGCTGCATTTCCGCATCGAGCAGCAGGCGGATGCTGAGTGCAGTCTCCAGCACGCGCTGCGTGGCGGCCTGACGATCCCGCTGGTAACTGTGGAAGACGATCCCGACCGCGAAAACGATCAGCGGCAACATCGTCCCCGCGACCAGAAGCGCGAGACGCACTGGCAATGTCAGTTTCGGCACGATGTCCCCGGGTCGGTGCCCGTTTTGCGGTGAGCTTAGGGGAAGCGGGAAAAGTCCGCCAAAGGAAATGACCAGCAATCGGAAGAATTTCGCGGCGCACAGAGCATGATCCGGAAAAGTGCGAAGCGGTTTTCCGGAAGGATCATGCTCAAACGAGGTTTGTGCGCCGCGGAAAGGTGGCGGGTCAGAGATTGCTCTCGGTGATCGCGGCGTAGACCATGGTGCGCAGTTCGCGCCGCAGCGGATAGGCGCTCGACGGCAGCACCTGGGTCATGAAGATCGTGATCAGCTCCTCGGCCGGATCGATGAAGAACGATGTCGTCGCGGCGCCGCCCCAGTTGAATTCGCCTGGGCTGCCCGCGATCAGGGTCTGCGCCGGGTGCATGGTGACGGCGAAGCCGAGGCCGAAGCCGATGCCGTTATAGGCGGCTTCGGCGAACATCGAGCGCGACATCGCCGGCAGGTCGACGCCGCCGGGCAGATGGTTGGTGGCCATCAGCTTCAGCGTCTTCGGGCCGAGCAGCCGGACGCCGCCGAGCTCGCCGCCGTTGAGCAGCGCGCGGCAGAAGGTCAGATAGTCGGCCGCGGTCGAGCACAGCCCGCCGCCGCCGGAGACCAGCGAGGGCGGCGACAGGAACGAACTGGTGGTCGGATCGTCCTGCAGCGTCAGCGTGCCCTTGCGCTCGGCGGCGAGCGGGTTGAAGCCGCCCTGCGGGTCGGCGGAATAGCAGGCGGCAAAGCGGTGCGCCTTGTCGGCCGGCACGAAGAAGTCGGTATCGTTCATGCCGAGCGGCTTGAAGATCCGCTCCTTCAGGAACTGCTCGAACGGCTGACCTGAGATCTTGCCGACGAGATAGCCGAGCACGTCGGTGGAGACCGAGTAATTCCAGGCTTCGCCGGGCGAGAACTCCAGCGGGATTTTCGCCAGATCCTCGATCATGCTGTCGAGCGTGCCGGCCTTGATGACCTCGCCGATCTTCTTTTCGCGATAGGCCGCGTCGACATTGGAGCGCTGCTGGAAGCCGTAGGTGAGACCCGAGGTGTGGCGCAGTAGGTCGACGATGAGCATCGGCCGGCTCGGCGGGCGGGTCAGGAAGGCGGGCGCGGTGCCGGCGACGAACACGCCGAGGTTCTTCCATTCCGGAATGTATTTGGCGACCGGCTCGTCGAGCGCGACCTTGCCTTCCTCGACCAGCATCATGAAGGCGACCGAGGTGATCGGCTTGGTCATCGAATAGATGCGGAAGATGGTGTCGTCCTTCACCGGCACCTTGCGCTCGAGATCGGCAAAGCCCTGAACCTTGGAATGCACGATCTTGCCGCGGCGATAGATCAGGAGCTGGGTGCCGGGAAAGCGGCCGGAATCGATGTAGCGGCTCTTCAGATGTGCTTCGAGGCGGTTGAGGGCGGTGGTCGACATTCCCGCGGATTCGGGCGAGGCAGGCGTGGGAGCTAACATCGGGCATTTTCTCCGGCTGGCGAGGCAGCCTTGATAGCCGAAAAGTGTCCGCTGCAGCAATCGGCCACCGCTTACCGGCACCGGGCCGGTAGTGTACGGTCGGGCCCGCAATCGTGCCCTCAAGGGATACGTCAAGGGAAACGCCGAGATGACCCAGTTCAACGAAACCGAGCTCACCACAGCCGTCATCCGCAGCTTCGACCAGACGCCCGATCCGCGGGCCAAGTTCCTGCTGCAGGAACTGGTGAAGTCGCTGCACGATTATGTGCGCAAGACCGATCTCACCTTCGAGGAATGGGACCACGCCATCGGCTTCCTGACCCGCACCGGGCAGAAGTGCACCGACATCCGCCAGGAATTCATCCTGCTGTCCGACGTGCTCGGCGTGTCGATGCTGGTCGATGCGGTCAACCACAGGGATCGCGACGGCGCGACCGAGACCACGGTGCTCGGCCCGTTCTATGTCGGCGAGCACAAGGTGACGCCGCACGGCACCGACATCTCGGCAAGCCTGCCCGGCGAGCGCATGTTCGTTCAAAGCCGGGTCACCGATCTCGACGGCAAGCCGCTGGCCAATGTGCCGGTCGATATCTGGCACGCGGACGACGACGGTTTCTATGACTCGCAGAAGCCGAGTTATGCCACCGAAGGCCCGTCCTCGCGGGCGCGCTTCGTCACCGATGCCGACGGCCGCTTCTTCTTCCGCACCATCGTGCCGTGCAGCTATCCGATCCCGACCGATGGTCCGGTCGGGCAGATGATCACGCAGACCAACCGGCATCCGATGCGGCCGGCGCATGTGCACTTCCTGGTCAATGCCAAGGGCCATGAGCCGCTGATCACGCATGTGTTCGTCGAAGGCGACAAGTACATCGACTCCGATGTCGTGTTCGGCGTGAAGGACGAACTGATCGCCAAGGTCGAGCGACACACCGATCCTGTGATGCCCGACGGCCAGCGGTCGGATGGCCCGTGGAGCCTGATGACCTACGAATTCCACGTGAAGCCCGGCGGCGGAATGGCGCCCGCGCCGCTCGGCACCAAGGTCGCCGAACACGCCTGATCACTGCCTCCAAGCGCTCTGCCCAATTCATGTGCGGCGCACAAGAATTGAGCGAATCGCATTTTTTGGCAGCGCGCGGAGACTCCGCGCGCGATGCGACAAGTTGCGCAAAACATTGCAATAAAATCAATTTTTGCACTGCGGTAGCTTGGCACAAGGCTTGAATAGTCAGGTGCTGACGCCATTGACGCCGTCCCTCGAGGCCACCCCATCGGATTTCTGACGCCGCCAGACCGGGCCTCCCCGGTGCATGCCCTTTTGCGCCCTGCGCGCGTCGCCACCCGATGAACGGTGCTCGACGCAAAGACGCAACACCGTAACGCAACGACGCAAAGGACGACCGATGACCAAGCCCAGCAACACGCCCCGAGGCCGCGCGATCAGCCGTCGCCAGCTCCTGAAGGCAACCAGCGGCGCCGCCGCGCTGCTCGCCGCAGCCAAGCTGAATTTTCCCGCTGGTGCATTCGCGCAGGGTGCGGGTCCGGAAGTGAAGGGCGCCAAGCTCGGCTTCATCGCGCTCACCGACGCCTCGCCGCTGTTCGTCGCCAAGGAGAAGGGCATCTTCGCCAAATACGGCATGCCCGACGTCGAGGTGCAGAAGCAGGCCTCGTGGGGCACCACGCGCGACAATCTCGTGCTCGGCTCCGAGGGCAACGGCATCGACGGCGCGCATATCCTGACCCCGATGCCGTATCTGATCTCGGCCGGCAAGGTGACGCAGAACAATCAACCGACGCCGATGTACATCATGGCGCGGCTCAATCTGAACGGTCAGTGCATCTCGGTCGCCAAGGAATATGCCGATCTCAAGATCGGCGTCGACACCACGCCGTTCAAGCCGGCACTCGAGAAAAAGAAGGCCGGCGGCAAGGCCGTCAAGGCGGCCATGACCTTCCCGGGCGGCACGCATGACCTCTGGATCCGCTACTGGCTCGCCGCCGGCGGCATCGATCCCGACAAGGATATCGAGACCATCGTGGTGCCGCCCGCGCAGATGGTAGCCAACATGAAGGTCGGCACGATGGATTGCTTCTGCGTCTGCGAGCCGTGGAATCTGCAGCTGATCCACCAGGAGATCGGCTACACCGCGATCACCACCGGCGAGCTCTGGGACAAGCATCCGGAGAAATCGTTCGGCCTGCGCGCCGCCTGGGTCGACAAGAACCCGAAGGCCGCGAAGGCGCTGCTGATGGCGGTGATGGAAGCGCAGCAGTGGTGCGAGAAGGCTGAGAACCGCGAGGAGACCGCCGCGATCTGCGCCAAGCGGCAGTGGATCAACTGCCCGGTCGAGGACATCACCGATCGCATGAAGGGCAAGTTCGACTACGGCACCGGCCGCGTGGTCGAGAACTCGCCGCAGCAGATGCGGTTCTGGAAGGACAACGCGTCCTACCCCTACCAGAGCCACGACCTCTGGTTCCTCACCGAGGACATCCGCTGGGGCAAGTACGAGGCGGGTTTCGACACCAAGGCGCTGATCGCCAAGGTCAACCGCGAGGATCTCTGGAAGGAGGCGGCCAAGGAGCTCGGCGTGCCGGCATCTGAGATTCCAACCTCGACCTCGCGCGGCAAGGAGACCTTCTTCGACGGCAAGGTGTTCGATCCCGCCGATCCCGCCGCTTACCTGAAGTCGCTGTCCATCAAGCGTGTCGACGTTTGAGCCCCATAGGGCCGCGTTCTCTTGCGCGGCCCGTCGCCTGACCACGGAGATTGTCTGTCAATGTCGATGCCTGCCATGAAAACCGAAATGTCGGCGGTGGCGATCCCGCAGGCTGCTGCCGCGGCGCCGGTCGTGACCATGACGCCGAAGCGCGCGTCGCGCGCCGAGACCTACGCCAAGATGGCGAAGGAGACTGCGGCGCGCGTGGTGCCGCCGCTGATCGTGATCGCGCTGCTGCTGGTGGTGTGGGAGCTGATCTGCCGGCGCGCCGGCTCCAGCCTGCCGCCGCCTTCCAAAGTGTTCAAGGACACCAGGGAGCTGATCCTCGATCCGTTCTTCGACAACGGCGGCATCGACAAAGGCCTGTTCTGGCATCTCTCCGCCAGCCTTCAGCGTGTCGCCTACGGCTATTCGCTGGCGGCAATCGCGGGTATCGCGCTCGGTACGCTGGTCGGCCAGTCGGTCTGGGCGATGCGCGGGCTCGATCCGCTGTTCCAGGTGCTGCGCACAATCCCGCCGCTGGCCTGGCTGCCGCTGTCGCTCGCCGCCTTCCGCGACGGCCAGCCCTCGGCGATCTTCGTCATCTTCATCACCTCGGTGTGGCCGATCATCATCAACACCGCGGTCGGCATCCGCAACATTCCGCAGGACTACCGCAACGTTGCCGCCGTGGTGCAGCTCAATCCGCTGGAGTTCTTCACCAAGATCATGATCCCGGCGGCCGCGCCCTACATATTCACCGGCCTGCGCATCGGCATCGGACTGTCCTGGCTCGCGATCGTCGCCGCGGAAATGCTGATCGGCGGCGTCGGCATCGGCTTCTTCATCTGGGACGCGTGGAACTCCTCGCACATCAGCGAAATCATCCTGGCGCTGTTCTATGTCGGCATCATCGGCTTCGTGCTCGACCGCCTGATTGCGGGGCTGGGCAAGATCGTAACCCGCGGCACGGCTGCGAACTGAGGGACAAGTCATGCAGGCTTATCTGAAGCTCGACCACATCGACAAGACCTTCACTCGCGGCAGCGCCACCACCGAGGTTCTGAAGGACATCAGCCTGACGATCGAGAAGGGCGAATATGTTTCGATCATCGGCCATTCCGGCTGCGGCAAGTCGACGTTGCTCAATATCGTCGCCGGCCTCACCGGCGCCACCAATGGTGGCGTGCTCTTGGAGAATCGCGAGGTCAACGCGCCGGGGCCGGATCGCGCCGTCGTATTCCAGAACCACAGCCTGCTGCCGTGGCTGACCGTCTACGAAAACGTCAAGCTCGGCGTCGACAAGGTGTTTGCCAGGACCAAGAGCAGGGCCGAGCGCGAGGCCTGGGTGATGCACAATCTGAGTCTCGTGCAGATGGCGCATGCCAAGGACAAGCGGCCGAGCGAGATCTCGGGCGGCATGAAGCAGCGCGTCGGCATCGCGCGTGCGCTCGCCATGGAGCCGAAGGTGCTGCTGCTCGACGAGCCGTTCGGCGCGCTCGACGCGCTGACCCGGGCGCATCTGCAGGATTCGGTGATGGCGCTGCACCAGAAGCTCGGCAACACCATTCTGATGATCACCCACGACGTCGACGAGGCCGTGCTGCTGTCGGATCGCATTGTCATGATGACCAACGGCCCGAGCGCGCGGATCGGCGAGGTGCTCGAGGTGCCGTTGGCGCGTCCGCGCAAGCGGCTCGAGCTCGCAACCAACCCCGGCTACCTGAAGTGTCGGCAGCGCGTGCTCGAATTCCTCTATGAGCGCCACAGCTTCATCGAGGCGGCATGAGCAGCGCCTCGCTCACGTGAGAGCCTTTCTGTCTCGCCGCAATGGCGCGGCGAGGAAGCAGCGTGCACGGAGGCACACATGACGGAAGACCAGGTCAAGCTCGTCCAGGAGACCTTCGCCAAGGTCGCACCGATCTCGGAGCAGGCGGCGGTCATCTTCTATGATCGCCTGTTCGAGATCGCGCCCGGCGTGAAGGCGATGTTTCCCTCTGACATGACCGAGCAGCGCAAGAAGCTGATGGGAACGCTTGCCGTCGTCGTCAATGGATTGAGCAATCTGTCGTCGGTGCTTCCCGCCGCGAGCGCGCTTGCCAAGCGCCATGTCGGCTATGGCGCCAAGCCCGAGCATTATCCGGTGGTCGGCGGCGCATTGCTGTGGACCTTGGAGAAGGGCCTCGGCGAAGCCTGGACGCCTGACGTCGCCGCCGCATGGACCGCGGCCTACGGCACGCTGTCCGGCTACATGATTTCGGAAGCATATGGCAGCGCGCAGGCAGCGGAGTAGGGCGGTCGTCGGCGCTTGCCGCGGAACATCGGTTTCGCTGCGAGCGGAAGCTCTGTCCACGTCATTGCGAGCGTAGCGAAGCAATCCATACCTCCGCTTGCCGAGAGATGGATTGCTTCGCTTCACTCGCAATGACGAATGGATCGATCTATGGTCCACCCGTTCCGCCAACGGGTGAACCAACAATGATGTTCCTGGAAACGCCGCCGAAACTGATCCCGACCGAGGTCTTCTCCGCTGTGCCGGCTGAATTCCGCCGCAAGGTGGCGAGCGAATGGGCCGACGCCAACCGGCCGGGCGCGGTGACCGACTGCTTCATCGAGGGACCATCGTTCGATGCCGATGGCAACCTCTACATCGTCGACATTCCGTTCGGCCGCATCTTCAGGATTGCGCCGGACAAGTCATGGACGCAGGTCGCCGAATATGACGGCTGGCCGAACGGGCTGAAGATCGATCCGATGGGCCGCATCCTGATCGCCGACTACCGGCACGGGCTGATGGAGCTCGATGCCAAATCGGGCGAGGTCACGTCGCTGCTGCGTTCGCGCAATTCTGAATCGTTCCGCGGCTGCAACGATCTGCACATCGCCTCGAACGGCGATATCTACTTCACCGACCAGGGCCAGACCGGGCTGCACGATCCGACCGGCCGGGTCTATCGTTTGAAAACCAGCGGGCAGCTCGACTGCCTGATCGACACCGGTATCAGCCCGAACGGGCTGGTGCTGGATCCGCACGAGGCGGTGCTGTTCGTCGCCATGACGCGCGACAATGCGGTGTGGCGTGCGCCGTTCATGAAGGACGGCAGCGTGTCCAAGGTCGGCCGTTTCTGCTCGCTGTTCGGCCCGAGCGGACCCGACGGCATGACGATGGACGGGGCGGGGCGGCTGTTCGTCTCGCACGCCTCGCTCGGCCACGTCTTCGTGTTCGCGCCGAACGGCGAGTGCATCGCGCGGATCAAGTCCTGCGCCGGTCAGAGCTGCACCAATGTCGCGATCGGCGGTGCCAATCGCGACCGGCTCTACATCACGGAATCGGTGACGGGAACGGTGCTGGTCGCCGATATCAGCGGGCTCGACGGATAGTCACGCACCTGCACTGGAACGAAGCACGCTGTCGCTTGGTGCGATGGACAACAGCCAGTCGCTGAACACCTGCTCGGCTTGCGCGGCGACCGGCCTCGCCAGCGCCTGCGTCGTCGCGCGCAGTTCTGATATCGAGACTTTCGCCGCCGACAGTTCGACGGCGTGGCCGACATACCATTCCTCGAGCTGCCGCGGATTGGCCTCGAGGTGGAATTGCAGCGCGAGTGCGTTGCGGCCCCAGGCGAAGGCCTGGTTCTCGTAATTGGCGTTGGAGGCCAGCCGCACGGCATCCCTGGGCAGGTCGAACGTGTCGCCGTGCCAGTGCAGCACTTTTGTCTGCAGGTTGCGCAGGCAGGACGATTTGCCGTCCGGCGTCAGCTCGACCGGGCCCCAGCCGATTTCCTTGACCTTGCCCGGGAACACGCGGCCGCCGAGCGCCTGCGCCATCAGTTGCGCGCCGAGGCAGATGCCGAGCGTCGGCAGTCCGCGGCGGAGCCGGCGTTCCAACAGCGCAAGCTCGGTCGAGAGGAACGGATAGGTGTCGGTCTCGTAGACCCCGATCGGGCCGCCCAGCACGATCAGGACGTCCGCGTCGCTGACCGTGCGATCGGAGAGGTCGTCCACCGGCGCATCGCAGAACGACACGCTCCAGCCCGCGCGCTCCATGATCGGGGCCAGCAGCCCGAGGTCCTCGAACGCCACATGGCGGATGGCAATGGCGGAGCGGGGTGGTCGCATCGGCAACGTCCAGTTTTTTCGCTATATAATCTTGAATATAGCGTGGCGGATCGCGGCGAGTCCAGCCGCCACGGCACGGAGCTGATCAGCGGTCGGAATGCATCTTCTCGAGAAAATCCTTCACGCCGCTGACGGCGCCGGTATTCGAGGCGACATAGCCGGGGAGCGCGCCCACGGCCTTGTGAAACTCGCTGCTCTTCATGATGTCGAGCACGCGCTGCATCGGCTCGGTCTCGAGGAACGCGCGCTTGCAGACGAAGAAGTAGTCCTCCGTGAGCAGGCGGATGAAATCGAGGCCGAACTGCCGTGCGGCGGCCTCGACGCCGAAGCTCGCATCCGCCATGCCGCTTGCGACATAGGCGGCGACCGCGGCGTGGGTGAATTCCATGTGCTGGGCGCCATTGATCCGGCTTTGCGGGATCTTGTGCAGCGTCAGCAATTGATCGAACAGCAGCCGCGTGCCGGAATCATGGTCGCGGTTGACGAAGCGGGCCTTGCGCTCGACCAGGTCCTTCAGCGAGGTGATCTTCAGCGGGTTGCCGCGCTTGACCATCAGGCCCATCTCGCGCGTCACGAAATTGATCACGCGGTCCTCGCGCGGATCGAGCCATTCGCGGCAGGCCTTGATGCCCCGCGCGCGCAGTTCGCCGTGCGGCAGATGCACGCCGGAGAGATCGCAGGCGCCCTGCGCCAGCGAGACCAGCGAATTCTGGTTGCTGACGTAACGGAGGTCGACGCCCACGCCGCCTTCGCGATCGAGGAACTCGCGCAGCTTGGACACGGCAAAGCCGTGGCTGGCATGAACCCGGATGACCTGCGGCCGCTGCGCGAGGAACGGCTTGATCTCGGTGACCAGTTCCTGCGCGAGGTTCTCGAGCTGCAGCCCGAGCCGCGCCTGCATGCGCTCGCCGGCCCACACCAGCTTCTCGCCGAACGGCGTCAGTTTCGAACCCTTGCCGCGCTGGGTCTCCACCAGCGGCACGCCGAAGAAGGTGGACCATTGCTCGATCAGATTCCAGACATGGCGATAGGACAACTGCGCATCGCTGGCGGCGCTGGTGATCTTTCCGGTCTTCCTGATCTCGTTGAGGATGCCGAGCATCACGACCGCGGTCTGCGGTGAGTTCTCTTTCCGAAAGCGCCAGACGGTCTCGATCTCGATCTGCAGCATTGCGGCCACCATTTATGAAGTTGACTTCATATCCTGGTATACCAATAGGCACAAGATATCATATTTACTGCGGACCAGAGCCTCTTAGGTTGGAAGCAACACCAGGAGGAAATATGATGTCGGTTGCATATGACTGTGAGCGCGACGCCCACCACACGCTGGCCGTCCGGGACGAGCTGTTGCTGATCGACGGTGCTCGCGTCCGCTCGCTGTCCGGAAAGACCTTCAAGTCGCTCAATCCCGCCACCGAGCGGGTGATCGCGACCGTCGCCGAAGGCAATGAGCTCGACGTCGACCGCGCGGTCGCCGCCGCCCGCCGCGCCTTCGAAGGCCCGTGGCGCACCATGCGCGCCGCCGAGCGCGGCCATATCCTCTTGAAATGGGCCGAGCTGCTCAAGCAGCACGCCGACGAAATCGCAGCTCTGGAAAGCCTCGATGCCGGCAAGCCGATATCGGCGGTGCTGCGCCAGGATTTTCCTGCCGCGATCGATACGCTGACCTATTACGCCGGCTGGGCCGACAAGATCAGCGGCGAGGTCGTCTCGACGCGCGACGATGCGCTGACCTACACCGTGCGCGAGCCGGTCGGCGTGGTCGCCGCGATCGTGCCGTGGAATTTCCCGCTGATGATCGGCATGTGGAAGCTCGCACCGGCACTGGCCTGCGGCTGCACGGTGGTGATGAAGCCGGCCGAGCTGACCTCGCTGTCGGCGCTGCGGATCGGCGAGCTCGCGCTCGAGGCCGGATTGCCGAAGGGCGTGCTCAACATCGTGACCGGCCCCGGCCGCGTCGTCGGCGACGCGCTGGTCAATCATCCCGATGTCGACAAGGTGACGTTCACCGGCTCGCCCGGCGTCGGCCGCGGCATCATGAAGGGCGCCGCCGGCAACTTCAAGCGGGTCTCGCTCGAACTCGGCGGCAAGTCCGCCAATGTGATCTTCGACGACGCCAATCTCGAGGCCGCCGCCAAGGCTGCCGCCGCCGGCATCTTCTTCAATGCCGGACAGGTCTGCTCGGCCGGCTCGCGCGTGCTGGTGCAGGAGAACGCCTATGACGAGGTGGTCGAGCGCCTGGTAGCCCGCGCAGAAGGCCTGCGCATCGGCGACCCCGCGGATCGCGCCACCGCGCTCGGACCTGTCATCTCCGAGAAGCAGATGCGCTCGATCCTCGACTATGTCGCAATCGGTAAGAACGAAGGCGCGCATCTCGCCACCGGCGGCGCACGTGTCGGCGACCGCGGCTATTTTATCAGCCCCGCGGTGTTCGCCAATGTCGCGCACGAGATGCGGATCTCGCAGGAGGAGATATTCGGTCCCGTCGTCAGCGTGATCAAGTTCGAGGACGAGGCCGATGCGCTGCGCATCGCCAACGGCACCGCCTACAGCCTAGCCGCCGGCGTCTGGAGCGCCGACATGGGCCGCGTGCAGCGCTTCGCCAAGAAGGCCCGCGCCGGCACGGTGTGGATCAACACCTATGGCTACACCGACGTGCGGCTGCCGTGGGGCGGCGAACGCGACTCCGGTCTCGGCCGCGAGCACGGCACCGCCGCACTCGACAATTTCACGGAGCCGAAGGCGGTGTGGATGAATCTCAACGTGTGACCGCGCGTAACGCGGGCAACACAGGCGCGGATCGGAGGATCCGCGCCGTTGGGATTGCGCGAGACTGCGCAACATATTCCGCTGTCGTCCCGGCGAAGGCCGGGACCCATAACCCCAAATCCGCGTTGTGGATCACGCTGGGGCCGCAGCAACCTTCACAACTGACTTTTGTGGTTATGGGTCCCTGTGTCTTGGAAGTCTGTCATGATGGGGTGGGCGGGAAGCCGTTGGGTCCTTGGCGCTTGACGCCGTGAGCCGGCTCGGTCTCCCGCCCGTTCCATCTATCAACCTGAACAGTTGCATGAGGCTGCGCCAACAGACCTCGCATCACAGGGACAGGCACCGTGACCATAGCTCTTCGTTACGTCGGAATCGACATCTCCAAAAAATACCTCGATATCTTTGATGAGGCTGACGGCGTGCCGAGGCGCATTGCCAACGCGACACAGGCCATCACACAGCAGGTGGCGCGTTGGCAATGCGATGCGCTGGTCGTCTTCGAGGCGACGGGTATCTATGACCTCGCGCTTCGCGAGGCGCTGCGTCAGGCCGGCATCCGCTTCGCACGGATCAACCCGGCCCGTGCCCGCGACTTTGCGCGGGCGAGCGGCCTACTCGCCAAGACCGATCCGATCGATGCGCGGATGCTGGCAGCCTTTGCGCGGGCCATGCAGCCCGCCCCCGAGCAGGTCGCCGATCCTGCACGCAACGCCCTGGCGAGGCTTGCAAAACGGCGGGATCAGCTGGTCCTCATGCGCGCCCAGGAGAAGAACCGGCGCAGCGAGGCCGACGATCGCGCCATGGCCGAACGCATTGGCCGCCTCATCGAGGTCCTCGACAGCGAGATCGCCGAGATCGAGGCCGACATCAGCGCATTGATTAAAGCCGAAGCGGAGATCGCGGACGATGCGAAGTTAATGCGTTCGCTGCCCGGCGTGGGTCCCGTGGCCTGCATGCAGCTCATCGCGCAGATGCCGGAACTCGGGCGGGTCGGACCGAAGCAACTCGCAGCGCTCGCTGGTCTTGCTCCCTTCAACGTCGACAGCGGCACCTTCCGCGGCAAGCGCAAGATTGCGGGCGGCCGAAAGCGCGTTCGTGACGCCCTTTATATGGCGGCCCTCAACGCAGTTCGCAGAGCTGATCCGTTCAAGGCCTTCTATGCACGACTGCGACAAGCCGGAAAACCAGCCAAACTCGCCCTCATCGCCGTCGCCAGGAAGCTGCTGACGGTCCTCAATGCCATCATGCGAGACCGAAAGCCCTACCTGCAAACCAAACCAACATAACAGTTGCCGGCTTTCGCCGGGACGACGATGTGGAGACATAATCTTTTGTTTCCACTATCTTTGCGTGAGGCCAGATACGACCCACGCAGAACGAGGCGATCGTGCAGACAAGAAAATTCGGCAACAACGGCCCGCAGGTCTCGGTGATCGGGCAGGGCACCTGGTATCTCGATCGCGGTGACCGCAAGGCGGCAATCGCTGCGCTGAAGCGCGGTATCGACGCCGGCATGACGCATATCGACACCGCGGAGATGTATGGCGACGCCGAGCTCGTGATCGCGGACGCGATCGCCGGCCGCCGCGACCAGCTGTTCCTGGTCTCGAAGGTGCTGCCGAGCAACGCCTCGCGGCGCGGCACCGTCACCGCCTGCGAGCGCTCGCTGAAGCGGCTGAAGACCGACCGCCTCGATTGCTATCTGCTGCACTGGCGCGGAACCTATCCGCTCGCCGAGACGGTCGCGGCGTTCGACGAATTGATCGCGGCCGGCAAGATCCGCTCCTGGGGCGTCAGCAATTTCGACGCAGACGATCTCGATGAACTGCTCGATGTCGCGGGCGCGGGCAAGATCGCCTGCAACCAGGTGCTCTACCATCTGCGCGAGCGCGCCATCGAGCACGCCGTGATCCCGTGGTGCGAGCAGCATGGCGTGGCCGTGGTCGCCTATTCGCCGTTCGGCCACAATGACTTTCCCGCGCTATCGAGCAAATCCGGAGCGGTGCTGCAATCGATCGCGCAGGCGCACCAGGCGACGCCACGCCAGGTCGCGCTGAGCTTTCTCACGCGGCTGCCGTCGATGCTCGCGATTCCGAAGGCGTCGAACGCGGACCACGCGGCGGAGAATGCTGCGGCGGGAACGCTCAAGCTCAGCGGCGACGAAATCGCCGCGCTCGACGCGGCGTTCCCGCGCGGACCGAAGCCGCGCTCGCTGCCGATGCTGTGAGTGAGATGAGCTCAGATTGAATCGGTTCAGCGGGCTCTCTGCACTTCTCCCGCTTGCGGGGGAGGTCGGATTGCATCGCAGATGCAATCCGGGTGGGGGCTCTCTCCACGATGTGACTCGTGGAGAGAGCCCCCACCCTAGCCCTCCCCCGCAAGCGGGAGAGGGGACGGAATTCTCATGCCGCCGCAGCTCAGTCTAATCTCGTTGTGTTCTGCCGCTGTAGCTCCACACAGTTCTTAACAAACTGTTGCAAGTGTGGCCGCGCACAGGCTGCGGCGGGCGGTCGCGCGCGCTGGTGCATATCGGAGTCCCGTTTTCGGGCATTGTTCTTGCGGCGGAATTGGCGTTTTGTACGAACAAGAGATTCCCCTTATTTTGCTTCGAGATTGCCGTGACACCGCCCCCCGCCGCCGTAGCCGCCAGGCTGGACAGCGTTCCTCTTTCTTTGCCCGTAACGACAAGCCTGGCGCGCAAGGCGCCGGCCCGCACCGACAGTCCGTTCAAGGGCATTGCGCTGATCCTGCTGTCGACGGTGTTTTTGGGCACTTCCGACGTCACCGCGAAATATCTGTCATCCTCGCTGCCTTCGATCGAGATCGCCTGGATCCGCTTCCTTGTGTTCGCGCTGATCATGATGCCGGCGATGCTGCCGGGCACGCCGCTGTTCGCGCTGCGCAGCAGCCGTCCCGGCCTGCATATGCTGCGCGGCGCAGCGCTGCTCGGCTCCTCTCTGATCTTCATCACGGGGCTGGGCTTCCTGCCGATCGCCGAGGCCTCGGCGACCAGTTTCGTCTCGCCGCTGTTCGTCACCGCGCTATCGATCGTTTTCCTCGGCGAGAAGGTCGGCATGCGGCGCTGGATCGCAACCGCAGTTGGCCTCGCCGGTGTGTTCATCATCCTGCGGCCAGGCACCAGCGCCTTCCATCCCGCGGCGGTCTTCCCGATCGTCTCGGCGCTGGCCTGGGCCGGCACGCTGATCCTGACGCGCATGATGAGCGGCAGCGAACGTCCGATCACGGTGATGACCTATTCGTCCATTGTCGGCGTCGCCATCGTCAGCGCGCTGGTGCCGTTCGTCTGGGTCGCGCCGAGCTGGCACGACATCATGTTCGGCATCCTGATCGGCGTTGCGTCCACCGTCGGACAGTGGATCGTGGTGCTGGCGTTCCGCTACGGCGATGCCTCGGTGCTGGCGCCGTTCTCCTACACGCAGCTGTTGTGGGTCAGCATCCTCGGCTTCCTGATCTTCGGCGAAGTGCCTGACCGCTGGACCATCCTCGGCGCCGGCTTCATTGTCGCCTCCGGCCTCTACACCGCGCATCGCGAGCGCATGCGCCGCTCGCAGTTGCTCGCCGTGGCCAGCGAGCCGTCGCCGAACGCCTGACCGCGGTACCGCAAATCGTGCGCTGGTTGCGAATCCAGCCTCTGCTAGCGTTGCGGGTGTACAACAGTCCGGCCGAAACTTCGATCTCCGGAAGGCCGAATCGAAGGATTCGGAAACAAACGACAATCTCGCAATTGGCCGCATGCTAACCTGACCCCAACAGCGCCGGAGAGCGCTTGGGGGCGGTGCAAGTGCATTTTGGTTTGTTCTTTGTCTCGTTTGGTCGGTCGTCTCGCGGTGTGACGGCCTTGGCTGCCTGCGTCTCGGCGGCCGTGAGCCTGTTCGCCGTCAACTCGGCGCAGGCCCAAAGCTTCACGTGGGGTGGCAGCGGCAGCACGACGAGCACAGCCGACTACCAACTCCCGACCAACTGGTCGACGACGTCGCCCGGTGCGCCGCCGATCCTCCCGACCCAATCCGCCATTTTCGATTCGACGGGATCGGCGACGGTCACCATCGCTGGCGGTCCGATGCTGCCGGACTCCTGGACTTTCACCGCCAATTCGCAGTCGTACACGATCGGCGGCAATCCGGTTAACTTCGCTCTGACGGGGCCAACCGGCGGTTTGATTAACCGGGCCAACAACGGCCAGACCATCACCATCAGCGCCAACATCAACGACGGACTTGCGCCAGGGGTGATGGTGCAGCAGCTAGCCAACAGCACGTTGGTGCTTGCGGGCACTAACGGCTACACCGGCGGCACGCTGATCTCGGCCGGTACGGTGCAGGTGACCAACGCCAATTCGGTCGGCACCGGCACCATCACGCTGAACGGCGGCATCTTCCAGATGCAGTCGCCGACGGTCTCGAGCGTTGCCTTCTCCAACAACATCGCGGTCAACGCGGCCGGAGGCACGGTCGATGCGAACGGCGCTCAGGTCAATCTTCAGGGCGTGATCGCCGATGGTGCAGGCGCGGGCGTTCTGCGCTTGATCGACTCGTCCGCGTCCGGCGTGTCCAACGTCCAGCTCTCCGGCGCCAACACCTACACGGGCGGCACGCTGGTGGTCGACACGACCGTTGTCGTCACCAACAACAAGTCGGTCGGGTTAGGCACGGTCACGCTGGACAACGCGGCATTCCAGGCCGACGGCCTCGGTCACCTGACCTTCAGCAATAATTTCAGGATCAACACGTCTGCCACCGGCAGTGCGATCGACGCCAACGGCGTGACGCTCATGATCGCCGGCAACATCGCCGACGGCAATGGCCCCGGCAAGCTGACGGTGCTGGACGCTTCAGGCGGCCTTGGTCGCGTGGTGCTGCTCGGCACCAACACCTATACCGGCGGCACCACGATCTGCGATTGCGCGACGTTGCAACTCGGCGACGTCGGCCGCACTGCCTCGATCGTCGGCCAGGTCAACGTCGACGGCAAGTTCGACATCGTCAACGCCGACACGTCGGGGATCACGAAAATCGTCAACGACGGCTTCAACGGGGTCGCCACCACGACGTTCCACAATTCCACGACGGCGTCGACGGCGATCATCGACAACGTGAATTTCGGCATCACGCAGTTTCGTGACAGCAGTACCGCCGGCAATGCCTCCGTGAGCAACAACAACGGCGCACTCACGATCTTCCGCGACACCAGCTCCGCCGGCAATGCCACGTTCAACAACAGCAATGGCGGCACCGTGGTGTTCGGCGACGCGCTTGGCCCTCCCGGCGGCTCGGACACCAGCACCGCCGGCAAGGCGGTGTTCAACAACCAGGACGGCGGCGGCGTTGTGTTCCTCGGCCACACCAATGCGGGTCAGGCTACCATCATCAACGGCGCCAACGGCGGCTCGACGCAGTTCTTCGAGTCCTCGTCGGCCGCATCGGCGACGATCATCACGAGCGCGACCGGCTTCACCGGCTTCTTCCAGAACAGCACTGCGGCGAACGCAACGATCGACAACAGTGGCAACACCTATTTCGGCACGTCGGGCTTCAGCACGACGGAGGCACCGACCGCGGGCAACGCGACGATCACCAACCATTCCGGCGGCTTCCTGATCTTCGGTGCATATGCCACCGCCGGAAACGCCACCATCACCACCGAGAGCGGTGCCAACGTCAAGTTTTTCGACAACGCGACCGGCGGCACGGCGCAATTCATCACCAACGGCACCGGTTTTGTGGATTTCGGCGGCAGCCTTGGGCCGGGCGGCGACGGCCGCATCACGGCAGGCTCGATCGCGGGCTCAGGTATCTACTATATCGGTGCCGCCAACACGCTCACGGTCGGCGGCAACAATCTCTCGACCAATGTCAGCGGCGTGATCGCCGATTTCGATCCCTGCGGTTGCGGCCCGACCGGGCCCGGCAATCTGGAAAAGACCGGCAGCGGCACGCTGACCCTGTCGGGCCTCAACACCTATACCGGCACCACAATTATCAATGGCGGCATCCTGCAAGTCGACGGCTCGATCGTGTCGTCGAGCTCGGTGACGGTGAATTCAGGCGGCGCGCTTTCCGGCATCGGCACCGTCGGCAACACGACGATCGCAAGCGGCGGCATCCTGATGCCCGGCAACGCGACGCCGGGCAGCTTCCTGAACGTCGCAGGCAATCTCGCATTCCAGTCCGGTGCGCTCTATCTCGTCGGGCTCAATGCGGGCGCCTCGACATCAACCAAGGTGACCGGTGCGGCGACGCTTGCCGGTTCGGTCGGCGTCAGCGTCGCTGCCGGCAGCACGGTGATGAAGCAATACACCATCCTGTCAGTGGACGGCGGCCGCAACGGCACGTTCGCCGGCGTCGATTCGACCGGGTTGCCGTCGGGGCTGGTCGCGACGCTCGGCTACGACGCCAGGAATACCTACCTCAACTTCACGCTCGACTATGCCGCGAAGTCGAAGCTCAATATCAACCAGGGCAACGTCGCCACCACGCTGCAGAACTTCTTCAATGCCAATGGCGGCATCAGCGCGGCGTTCGCGGGACTGTCGCCGAATGGCCTGACGCAGGCCTCGGGCGAGGGCGCGACCGGATCGCAGCAGGCGATGTTCAACGCGATGAACCAGTTCCTCGGTCTACTGACTGATCCCTTTGTCGCCGGACGCGATGGCGGTTTTGGTGGCGGCGCGGGGGCGACGCCATTTGCCGCGGAGAGCGCGTCGCTCGCCTACGCGGCGCGCAAGAGCGAGCCGCGCGATGCGCTGGCTGCGATCTACACCAAGGCGCCGCCGCTGCAGCCCGATTTCGCGCAACGCTGGAGCATCTGGGCGGCAGGTTATGGCGGCTCGCAGACCACCAGCGGCAATGCGGTGCTGGGCTCGAACAACAGCAGCAGCAGTATCTATGGCACGGCGGTCGGCGCCGACTACCGCTTCTCGCCGAACACCATTGCCGGCTTTGCGCTCTCCGGTGGTGCCACCAGCTTCAGCGTCAACGGTCTCGGCTGGGGCCGCTCGGACCTGTTCCAGGCCGGCGCGTTCGTCCGTCACACCGTCGGTGCGGCGTACCTGAGCGCAGCGCTCGCCTATGGCTGGCAGGACATCACCACCGACCGCATCGTCACTGCTGCGGGCGTCGATCATCTGCGCGCCAACTTCAATGCCAATGCGTGGTCGGGCCGGCTCGAGGGCGGCTATCGCATCGCGACACCGTGGCTCGGGCTGACGCCGTACGCGGCGGCCCAGTTCACCAGCTTCGAGTTGCCGAACTATGCGGAGAGCGTGGTCTCCGGTGGCGGCGCCTTCGCGCTGAACTATGCCGCGAAGAGCGTCACCGACGTCAGGAGCGAGCTCGGCCTGCGCTCCGACAAGTCGTTCGCGGTCGACGGCGGCATCGTGACGCTGCGCGGCTGCGTCGCCTGGGCGCATGACTTCAATCCGAACCGCAGCGCGGCGGCCGTGTTCCAGGCGCTGCCGGGCGCGGCCTTCGTGGTCAATGGCGCAGCGCAGGCCAGCGAGTCCGCGCTGGCTACGGCCTCGGCGGAGATCAAGTGGCGCAACGGCTGGTCGGCGGCTGCGACCTTCGAGGGTGAATTCTCCAACGTCACCCAGTCCTACGCCGGCAAGGGCGTTATGCGCTATACGTGGTGACCCTCCGTGCTATAGCCTCCCGCAGCGAAAGCCTGTCCCGGACTTGATCCGCGACAGTGTATTTCGCGGGACGAAATACGCATCAAAATGAGTGGGACGAAACCCACGCGGGAGGAAACATGCGTGCAGCGATCTTCAGAAACGGCGAGATTGTCGTCGACCAGATGCCGGAACCGAAGCCGGGCGCCGGCCAGGTGCTGGTCAAGTCGCTCGCCTGCGGCATTTGCGGCTCCGATCTGCACGCACGCAAGCATGCTCACCGGATGGTGGAGTTGAGCAAGTTCCTGCCCGGCCGCACGCCGATGGATCTGTCGCGCGACGTCGTGTTCGGCCACGAGTTCTGCTGCGAGATCCTCGATTACGGCCCGGGCACCACGCGCAAGCTGAAGCCCGGCACGCAAGTCTGCTCGCCGCCGGCGCTGCTGACGCCGGAGGGCCCGAAGGGCATCGGCTATTCCAACGATTACCTCGGCGCCTATGCCGAGCAGATGCTGCTCAGCGAGCCGCTGCTGCTTGAAGTGCCGAACGGCCTTGCCGCCGAGCACGCCGCGCTCACCGAGCCGCTTGCGGTCGGCGTCCATGCGGTGGCGATGGCCAACATCAAAGGCGGCGAGGTGCCGCTGGTGATCGGCTGCGGGCCGGTCGGCCTTGCGGTGATCGCGGCGCTGAAGATCAGGGGGCTCGGCCCGATCGTCGCCGCCGACTACTCGCCGGCGCGGCGGCTGCTCGCCGAGAAGATGGGCGCCGATGTCGTGGTCGATCCCGCCAAGACGCAGCCTTATGCGAGCTGGGCCGAGCACGCCCAGATGACCGAAGCCGAGAAGGCGGCGCGGCCGCCGATGCAGGCGCTGCTGCCGCCGCTCAAGCCCGCGCTGATCTTCGAATGCGTCGGCGTGCCCGGCGTGTTGCAGCAGGTGTTCGAGGGCGCCCCGCGCAGCGCCCGTGTCGTCGTGGTCGGCGTCTGCATGGAGACCGACAAGTCGGAGCCGATGCTCGGCATCATCAAGGAGCTCAACGTCCAGTACGTGCTCGGCTACACGCCGGAGGAGTTCGCCTATTCGCTGCGCCTGATCGCGGAAGGCCAGGTCGATGCCGCATCGCTCGTCACCGGCCGCGTCGGCATCGACGGCGTCGCGCAGGCCTTTGCCGATCTCGCCAACCCCGAAGCGCACACCAAGATACTGGTCGAGCCGTGGCGTTGAGCTGACGGCGTCGCGCGGTTTGCATTTCGTGACGCCGAACCTATAGTTCGCCGTCTCTTATCGCACTGACAGCACGCACCTCATGCGCGTTTCAATCATCACGGGAGGCGGCTCCGGCATCGGCGCCGCGGTTGCGCGCCGGCTCGCCGGCCCCGATCAGGGACTGATGCTGCATGGCCAGGGTGCCGAAGCCAGCGGGCTGGCACGGCTCAATTCGGTTGCGGAGGAATGCCGCAGCAAAGGCGCCAAGGTCGCGGTCTCTACCGGCGATCTCGCCGGTGCCGGCGCGGGTACGTCGCTGGTCGCGGCTGCGCGCGCCGCATTCGGGCCGATCGACAGCATCGTGCACGCTGCGGGCTTCGCCGATCGCCGCGATTTCGCCAGCCTGCCGCGCGAGGCGCTGGAGCGCGCCTTTGCGGTGATGGCGGCGGCATTCCACGAGATCGCGGCGGCCGCGTTGCCTGACCTCGCGCGCGGCGCGCAGGGCCGCGTCATCGCGGTATCGAGCTTCGGGCCGCATCGTTTCGTGCCCGGCGCCACTTATCCGGGATCGGCCGCCGCGAAGGCTGCGCTCGAAGTGCTGGTGAAGTCGCTCGCAGTCGAGCTCGCGGCATCGGGCGCAACCTCAAATGCCGTGATGCCCGGTTATACGCGCAAGGACCCCGGCCTGTTCGGCGCGCTGGACACCGCGACCTGGGAGCGGGTGGCGAAGGCCAATCCGATGCAGCGGCTGGCCGAGCCCGACGAGGTCGCCGCGGTCGTCGCCTTCCTGCTGTCGCCGGAAGCGGGCCACATCACCGGCGCCACGCTGCCGGTCGATGGCGGCCTGACCTTAATGTGACGGCATGAGCGAGGGCGCGTCCGCACAGCAGGTTGACGTCGCCGTGCTCGGCGCCGGCATGGTCGGCGTCTCGGCGGGCCTTGCCGCACGGCAGCGCGGTCTCTCCGTCGTCATCGTCGACCGCCGCGAGCCGGGCAGCGAAACCTCCTATGGCAATGCCGGCATCATCTCGTCGGGCTCGATCCTGCCGCTCAACACGCCACAGCTTTTGAAGAACCTGCCGAAGTATCTCACCAACACCCATCCGGCGCTGCGCTGGAATCTTCCGTGGGCGCTCGCCAATGCCGGCTGGGTGATCCGCTTCCTCGCCGCGGCGATACCATCGCAGACCAAACCGCGCGCCGCCGCGCTGCACGGCCTGATCGGGACGTCGCTGGCGCTGCATCGCGACTGGATCGTGCAGGCGGGCGCCGGCCATCGCATCCGTGAGACCGGCTGGCTCAAGGCCTGGCGCGGCGACGGGCTGGCGGCCGCCAGGGCCGAGCAGGCGGCGCTCGCCGAATTCGGCATCAAAAGCGAGGTGCTCGATCGCCAGGCGATCTCCGCGCTCGAGCCCAACATCATCCCCGCCTATAGCACGGGTCTCCTGCACACCCAGACGGCATCGGTCGATTCACCTGGCGCGGTGGTCAAGGCCTATGCGCAGATGCTCGCCGCCAGCGGCGGCACGGTGCGGCAATCCGAGATCCGGCGGATCGCACAACAAGGTGATGGCTGGCACGTGCAGCTTGCCGACGGCGCGATCGCCGCGCGCCATGTTGTGGTTGCGCTCGGCCCATGGTCGGCGGAGCTGTTGCGGCCGCTCGGCTATCGCGTGCCGCTGGCATTCGAGCGCGGCTATCACCAGCATTTCGTGCCGAACCCGGCACGCAAATTGCTGCGGCCGATCCATGATGCGGAGGGTGCATTTCTGATGACGCCGATGGAGCAGGGCGTTCGCGTCACCAGCGGCGTTGAGCTCACCGCGCGCGACGCGCCGTCGAACTATGCGCAGCTCGAGGCGGTGGTGCCGATGGCGCGCGGCGTCGTCGAATTCGGCGATGCGGTCGGCGAACGCTGGCGCGGCGCGCGGCCGACGCTGCCCGACAGCTTGCCGATGATCGGCAAAGCGCCGCTGCATCGCGGTCTCTGGCTTGCCTTCGGCAACCAGCATATCGGCTTCACCACCGGTCCCGGAACGGGCGCCGCGGTCGCGGCGATGATCGCAGGCTTTGCGCCGCCGTTCGACGTGAAGGCCTTCTCGCCGGGCCGGTATATCGCGTGACTCGCGCGAGGCCGCCTGCGATGCTGGGAACGCTAGGCGAGCGCAAGACGCGCGGCAACCGAGGGGCAGGATGAACTACGTCTGGGATTTCGGGATCCTCGCCAGGTACAGCCATCTGTTCTGGCTCGGGCTCGGCTGGACCATGGCCTATACGATCGGCACCATCATCTTAGGGACTTTGATCGGCCTGATCGTCGGCATGCTGCGGCTGCGGCGCATTCCCGTGATCGACTGGCTCCTGATCGCCTATATCGAGCTGTTCCGCTGCACGCCGCTGCTGGTGCAGATCATCTGGTTCTACTACGCGTTTCCGGTCGTGATCGGCGTCAACATCCCGGCGCATGTCGCAGCCGTCAGCGTGCTGTCGCTCTATGGCGGTGCGTTCTATGCCGAGATCGTGCGCGGCTCGATCGAGAGCGTGCCGGTCGGGCAGTGGGACGCGGCGAAGGCGCTCGGCTTCCGCGGCTGGCGGCTGATGCGGCTCGTGATCCTCCCGCAGGCGCTGAAGCCGATGATGGCGCCCTATGTCAACCAGTCGGTGACGCAGCTGAAGAACACCTCGCTGGTCTCGATCATCGCGGTGCCCGATCTCGTCTACAACGCGACGCTGATCAACGCCGACACCTACCGGCCGCTCGAGGTCTACACCATCGTAGCGTTGATCTATTTTGCGATCCTGTTTCCGTCGACGCTGGTGGCCAGGCGGCTGGAGCGCGGGCTGACGTATGACAAGGTGTGACTTGCTTCACCTCTCCCGCTTGCGGGGGAGGTCGGATCGCATCGTTAGATGTGATCCGGGTGGGGGCTTTCTCCACACGATAGAGCGTCGCTGGTGGCGATACCCCCACCCCAACCCTCCCCCGCAAGCGGGAGAGGGAGATCACTGCCGTCTTGGAAATCACCTCAGATACTCAGCTCCACCGGCACATCCTCCGGCTTGACGCCGGCTAGGCCGAGGCCCTTGACGAACCATTCGCGCATCTGGCCGATGCCGCGGTTGTAGTCGACCCACACCGACAGGAAATCGCGCCAGCGCTTGTCCTGTTCGCGCCGCACCGCCATGCCGCTCGCGATCGTCACCGAGGGCGAGGCCAGGATCTTGTAGGTGCCGAGGTTCGGGTTCTTGGCGATCGCGGTCAGCCCGAGCACCAGCGCGTTGACCACGCAATCGACGCGGCCCGACGACATTTCCAGCATCACTTCATCGCGCGACTTCAGCGACTTGATGGTGGCGTTCGGCGCAAAGCGCCGGGCCACCGCCTCGTTGGCCGAGCCGACGTCGACCGCGATCTTGACCTCGGGCTTGTTGATGTCGGCCCAGGTCTTGGCCTCCAGCCCTTTCTTCAGCATCGCGCCGAACGGATGCGGGAACACCAGATTGGTGAAATCCACCACCAGCGCCCGCTGCGGGGTCGGGTTGAGCGCGAAGCCGAGGTCGATCTTGTTGGCCTGCAGATCAAGGATTGAATTGCCGTAGGTCGACTCGACATACTCGAGTTTGACGTCGAGCAGCTTGGCGAGGTCGTTGGCCATCTCGATCGAGAAGCCGGACCAGGTGCCGGTGGCGAGGTCCTTGTTGAAATAGGGCAGCTCGCCCGGCAGCACCGCGATCCGCAGCACCTTGTTGGCCCTGATCCGGTCGAGCGTGTTGTCGGCCTGGGTCTGCGCCGAGGCCGGGGTTGCCATGGCGGCCGCGAGCGCCGCGCCGCCGCCGATCCCGAGCGCATAGCGCAGCGCGTCGCGGCGATCTTCGGAAATTGCGATGTCGTCGGATTGAGTCAAGCGGGCCTCCCTGCACCAGATCGGGGAAGCCTAGCGTCGGTATCCGGTGCCAGCAAGTGCGCGCGCCTGCACCATTGGTAGGCGTGGCGAAGAGAAGATGCCTATCTCTTCACCTCGCCCAGCTTGCGGCAGGCCGATCGCATATAGCCTGCCTGCGCAGGGGGGCACTGCCAAAATATCGAAAACAACCCCATGCAAAGTAGCCGGCGGCGTACCGGCATTCGACACGGCAACTTGACATGTCGGGCAAATCAGTGCCATTATTCTATTATTCAGAAATAGTGCAGGCGCGCCTTCCCCTCTCCCAGTAAGAACGGGGAGAGGAGAAACGACCCGCATCAATACGTTCCCGGCACGTACATTTCCGGCGGGATCGGGCCGCGGTGATAGTCGGGGTTGCGCACCCGCGGCGGCAGCACCACCGGTTGGTGCGTGACCTGCTGATAGGGGATCTGGGTCAACAGATGCGAGATGCAGTTGAGCCGAGCGCGCTTCTTGTCGACGGCATCGACGATCCACCACGGCGAGTCCTGCAGGTGCGTGCGCTCAAGCATCGTCTCCTTGGCCTTGGTGTAGAGCTCCCAGCGGGTCCGCGCCTCGACATCCATCGGGCTCAGCTTCCACTGCTTCAGCGGATCGTGGATCCGCATCGAGAAGCGGAACGCCTGTTCCTCGTCGGTGATCGAGAACCAGTATTTCAGCAGGATGATGCCGGAGCGGATCAGCATGCGCTCGAATTCCGGCACCGACCTGAAGAACTCCTCATACTGCTCGTCGTTGCAGAACCCCATCACCTTCTCGACGCCGGCGCGGTTGTACCAGCTGCGGTCGAACAGCACGATCTCGCCGCCGGCCGGCAGATGCGAGACATAGCGCTGGAAGTACCATTGCGTGCGTTCGCGCTCGTTCGGCGCCGGCAGCGCCGCGACACGGCAGATGCGCGGGTTGAGCCGCTGGGTGATGCGCTTGATGACGCCGCCCTTGCCGGCGGAATCTCGGCCCTCGAACAGCACGACGACCTTCTTCCTCTCGTGCTGCACCCAGTCCTGCAACTTGACCAGCTCGCCCTGCAACCGCAGCAATTCACGGAAGTAGACCTTGCGATCGATCGACGGGCTTCCGGCGGCCCCGTCGTGGTCGAACTCGTCGAGCCTCACGTCGTCGAGCTCGAGCTCGAGTTCCTCGTCGAGGCTGTCGGCCATCTCCTGGTGGACGCGGGCGCGCAAGGCTTCGTCGCGGGAGGCTTCGCCGCGCAAGGCTTCATCTCGGGCGGCTTCGTCGGTGAGGTCGGAGGCGGTCATGAAGGTCCGTCTTTCAGTGTGCTAGATCGATCGGCGGGAGCATTGACGGGCGATGTTACCCCTCTATGACATTGGCATGACCGCTGTTTCACGCAGCCGGCGGGACTGTGCTAACAAGCGATGACAAGATCAAAAAGGAGACGCCGATGATTTCGCTCACGCCAAAAGACGTCCTGCCCGAGGACGGCACCGCCGGCACGCTGGTCGGACGGGTCTGGCTGCCGCAGGCGGGCGGACCCGCCGTGGTCGCGGTGCGGGGTGACGGCGTGTTCGACGTCACCGCGCGTTTCCCCACCGTGAGCGCGCTGTGCGAGGAAGCCGATCCTGCGGCCGCGTTGCGTGCCACGCGCGGCGAGCGGATCGGCGATTTCGAGGCGATCCTCGCCAACACGCCGCCCGATGGCCGCGACGCGACAAGACCGCATCTGCTCGCGCCGGTCGACCTGCAGGTGCTGAAAGCCGCCGGCGTCACTTTTGCGATCTCGATGCTGGAGCGCGTGATCGAGGAGCGGGCGCGCGGCAATCCGTCGTCGGCGGAGGCAATCCGCAAGGAGGTGGTGCGCCTCGTCGGCGACGATCTCTCCAAGCTGAAGCCGGGCTCGGAGCCAGCGATGCGGTTGAAGCAGGTGCTGATCGACCAGAATGCCTGGAGCCAGTATCTGGAGGTCGGCATCGGCCCCGACGCTGAAGTGTTCACCAAGGCGCCGACGCTGTCCTCGGTCGGTACCGGGATGGATGCCGGGCTGCATCCGAAATCGACCTGGAACAATCCGGAGCCGGAGGTCGTGCTTGTCGTCTCCGGCGCCGGCAAGATCGTCGGCGCCGCGCTCGGCAACGACGTCAACCTGCGCGATTTCGAGGGTCGCTCGGCGCTCTTGCTGTCGAAGGCCAAGGACAACAACGCCTCCTGCGCGATCGGCCCGCTGCTGCGGCTGTTCGACGGGACCTTCTCGCTCGACGACGTCAGGAAGATGGATGTCGGCCTGACCGTGAAGGGCGCGGACGGCTTCGTGCTCGAGGGCCATTCCTCGATCTCCAAGATCAGCCGCGATCCGACCGATCTGGTCGCCCAGACCATCGGGCCCGTGCATCAATATCCCGACGGCTTTGCGCTGTTCCTCGGCACGATGTTCGCACCGGTCAAGGATCGCGACGCCAAGGGCGAGGGTTTTACCCACAAGCGCGACGACATCGTCACCATCGACGCGCCCCAACTCGGCAAGCTCGTCAACCGCATGCGGGGCAGCGACGAATGCGAGCCCTGGACTTTCGGCGTCGGCGCGCTGATGAAGAACCTCGCGCAGCGCAAGGTGCTGTGACGGAGAGCGCTACGCGTAGGGTGGGTTAGCGAAGCGTGACCCACCATCTTGCCGCGCGACACGGTGGGTTACGCCTTGAGCTAACCCACCCTACGCACCTCGCTCCTTGTCATTGCGAGGAGCGAAGCGACGAAGCAATCCATGTCTCTCCTTGCAGCACCATGGATTGCTTCGCGGAGCCTGTCATCGGGCGCGCGTTCGCGCGACCCGTTGGCTCGCAATGACGGTGCACGTCGCTGCAAGACGAGGCGCGGCTCAACGTCCGGCTAAGACGTGCTATTGTGCTTGCTGTCGCCGCCGGCGTTGTCGAACATGTTCAGAAACCTGCGCGGCAGATCAATCGCGTGCTGCAACTTGAGGGCGCGCGGATGCGTGAAATCCGGAGCGACCGCTTGTCGCGCCCTTATGTGATCCAGTTCATCCTCGTTCGCGCTGCTTCGCTTCAGCATACGGGCTCGACGCGAACAGAAGGAGTCGCGGACATGAGCGAGCAGCCATCGAATGGAATGCCCGATTGGCTCACGACCGACATGCTGGTGATTGCCGTCGCACTGGCCATCATCGTGATTGGCATGTGGATCGCGCCGTAGCCTGGTTGCTCCGGCTGGTTGCCCCGTTGAGATACCGCGGGATGTGTCACCGCCATAGGCGCGAGGCGATGGCGCGCCTTACAAGCCGATCATCCGGAAGATCATGCCGCCGACATTCGGACCATGATGGTGATGGCGGCGATGACGGCTTCGCGGCGGTTCGTCACCGCCTGCGGCGGCCATCGCGCTCCTGCCGCCGTCCCGCTCGGGGCCGACAGCGTCGAACGCAGCCTTCTGCTCGTCGCTGAGCGCGCTGTAGAAAGTGTCCACGGCCGGACGTACCGTCCCGATCGCCTGAAGCATGGAATCGAGTCTCGCTCCGACCGCCGCAAGGCGTGCCGGTGGCGTGCGCGCATCGGTGGGCGGACAGGACGATTTCAGGGTGTCCTCGGCCTTTGTCGCAGCGTCCCGCAAGGCATCGAGGCTCGCACGCTGTGCATCGGTTGGCTTGACGTTGCGTTCGATGATGTCGCCGGGCCATGCGATGGCGGCGGGCTGCGCCGTATTGCAGTTGCCGTTGTCCGCCGTCGCCTCGCGCTGGCCACGGTGCTGATCTGCCACCAGCGCGGTCACCTTCGCTTTCTGGTCGTCGCTGAGCAGCCCATAGAACCTCTCCAGCGCCGGCTGAAGGATCCCGACTGCGTCGCGCATGGCCTGGAGGCGCTGCTGCATCGCGGCGAGGCGGCTCGGCGCCGTCAGCGGCACGTCCTTGGGGCATGAATTGAGAATGGTCGCGGACGCCTTTTGCGATGCGCTGGCGAGGTCGTCGAGCGCGGTGCTCTGCTCCGCATTGGGCTGGATGGCGCTGCGGAATTGCTCGATCGGGAAGCCCGCGATATCGCTTCTGTCGCTGCCGCACATGTCGGCAAGGGTTGTGGTCTGAGCGGTGGCGCGCGATCGACCCGTGGGCGGCGGCCGGGGACCGGCATAGCCGGGCAGGTAATAGGCATAGCCGCTCAAGGCATCGTAGTCATAGGGACCGAACAGGCCGGCATACAGATCGCCATAGCCGTAATCCCAGAAGTACGGGTCATAGCCCCCGCCCCACCAGGCGTAGTCATAAAGATCGTAATAGGCATACGGCCAGAAGATCGGGCCGACCCAGCCATAGCCGCCATTCGGATGGCGCCACCACCCAACGCCACCCATGGCGGCTCCGGCGGCGGCCGTCGTGATCGCGGCGCGCGTCATCGGATTGCGCAAGCCGCCAGGCTGGCGCAGGGCGGTGCTGATCTGGCGTGAGGCCAACGCGTGCCCCACGGCGCTCGCATTGTGCCGCATCGCAGCGGGTGAGGCGGCACGTTGGCCGGCAGCTACGTTCGGCGCGGTGCGCGCAGCGTGAGCGGCTGGACGGAATTGGGAATGACGCGCAGCGGAGCCGCCGCTGAGCCTCGTGCCTCCTCTTGCAGCGGGATGAATGGTGTGAAAGCCGCCGCCACGAGCGCCGCTGGCGTGAAATCCGCCGCCGTGGAAACCACCACCATGGAAGCCGCCTCCGCCACCATGAAAGCCGCCGCCGCCGTGACCTCCACCGCCATGTCCGCCGCCGCCATGACCTCCGCCGCCGCGAGCATAGACGCTGCCTGCGAACAGCGCGGTCGATGCCGCGACTGCAAGGATCGCGGCGAACTTCAACACGGTGCATCTGTTGCGGGCAGCCCTCAGCATCTGTTCTCACCCCTTCGGATACTCAGTGATACCTGACATCAACATCGAAGGCCGCCGCTGGGTTCCCGCGACGATCTGGTCGCGGTGATCTATTTTGCCGGATGGAACTTGGGGCCAGGGCAACATCCGGCTTGGTTCACCGCGGCTGTGGTGCCAATCACTGAGTTGCCCGACGTACGGATGCGCAACTGCTTCCCCAGCCTTTACGGAGACGGGACCGGGCGATCCAGTACGCCGCGGCCTCTCGGTTCAAGCACGGGCGTCCCTGGAATACTGGATCACCGGATGCGCATGCGCGGGTGATGATTATCGCGCTGTTTGACATCTTGAATGGCGACTCATCCTCATCGTCGTCCTGGCGAAAGCCAGGACCCATTACCCCAATTGTTTGCCGATGCATGACGCTGGGGCCGCGATTCCATCCATCACCAAATGCGGTGGTTATGGGTCCTGGCTTTCGCCAGGACGACATCGTGGTGTTGGCACGGCTGGAGTTATCAACCAGCGCCCTCACACCGGCAACGCCGTCGAATACTTCACCTGGCTCAGCGCAAAGCTCGACTCGATCGAGGCGATGCCGTCGAGCCGGGTCAGCTTGTTCTTCAGGAACGCCTCATAGGAGGAGAGGTCGGCGGCGACGACGCGCAAGAGATAGTCGCGGTTGCCGGTCATCAAATAGCACTCGAGCACCTCGTCCCATTTCGAGATCGCGCGCGCGAAGCGGTTGAGGTCTTCCTCCTTCTGGCGTGCGAGCTTGATCGAGATGAACACCGAGACATGCAGCCCGAGCGATTTCTGGTCGACGGTTGCGATGTAGCGAGAGATCACGCCGCGCTCCTCGAGCAGCTTGACCCGGCGATGGCAGGGCGACACCGACAGCCCGACCTTGTCGGCGAGCTCCTGCATGGTCATGCGGCTGTCGGTCTGGAGCAGACTCAGGATCTTGCGGTCGATGGCGTCGAGGGCAGGCATTGGGATGAACTCGCAGGTGAGGGCCGGATCGTGGGAATTTATCCCAATTTTTCCTGTGCTGTCGCGTGGAATTGAGATTTTCGGCGGCCGCCGCGGCAGTAACATCGGGCATATTCGCTGGGAGCATTGCCATGGGAATCGCGCCTGAACGCCTCGACATGCTCACAGCCCTGGCCCGCAAGGTGCTGTGGCTGTCGTCGTGGACCATCCACCATGCCAACCATGTGCGGCCGTCGGCCGACGGGCTGAAAGTCGGCGGCCATCAGGCCTCGTCGGCCTCGCTCGCCAACATCATGTCGGCGCTTTATTTCTCGGTGCTGCGGCCGCAGGATCGCGTCGCGGTGAAGCCGCATGCGAGCCCGGTGTTCCATGCGATCCAGTATCTGTTCGGCCACCAGACCCGCGACAAGCTGGAGAATTTCCGCGGCTACAAGGGCGCGCAGTCCTATCCATCGCGCACCAAGGACACTGACGACGTCGACTTCTCCACCGGCTCGGTCGGCCTCGGCGTGGCGCAGACGCTGTTCGCCTCGCTGGTGCAGGACTACGTCAAGGCGCACGGCTGGCTGAAGGACCGGCCCGAGGGCCGCATGATCGCGCTGGTCGGCGACGCCGAGATGGACGAGGGCAACATCTTCGAGGCGCTGCTGGAGGGCTGGAAGCACGGCCTGCGCAACACCTGGTGGGTGGTCGACTACAACAGGCAGTCGCTCGACGCCGTGGTGCGCGAGGGGCTGTGGGCCAAGTTCGAGACCATGTTCCGCAATTTCGGCTGGGACGTGGTGATCGTGAAGTACGGCAAGCTGATGCTCGAGGCGTTCGCCGAGCCCGGCGGCGAAGCGCTGCGGCGCTGGATCGACAATTGTCCGAACCAGATGTACGCGGCGCTCTGCTTCCAGGGCGGCGCGGCGTTCCGCAAGCATCTGCGTGACGATATCGGCGACCAGGGCGACGTGTCGGCGCTGATCGATCGCCGCAGCGACGACGAACTGCTGGCGCTGATGTCGAATCTTGGCGGCCACGACATGGCGAGCATGATCGAGGCCTTCGAGGCGATCGACCATGATCGTCCGGTGTGCTTCATCGCCTACACCATCAAGGGCGTTGGCCTGCCGATGCAGGGCCACAAGGACAACCACGCCGGCCTGATGACGGTCGCGCAGATGGAGAAGTGGCGCGCTGCGCAGAACATCCGCACCGGCCATGAGTGGGACAAATTCGAGGGCCTGGCGCAGGAGCCCGCGAAGCTCGAGGCGTTCCTGGCCGAGGCGCCGTTCAACCGCGAGGGGCGCCGCCGGCTCTCGGCGCCTGAAATCGACGTGCCGGAGCGGCTGGCCTTCAAGGCCTCGGCGCAGATGTCGACGCAGCAGGGTTTTGGCCTGGTGCTGCACGAGCTGGCGCGCGGCGACAGCGAGCTTGCGTCGCGCATCGTCACCGTTTCGCCCGACGTCACCGTGTCGACCAATCTCGGCGCCTGGGTCAACCGCCGCGGCCTGTTCGCGAAGGCGGAGAACCACGACCTGTTCCGGCAGGAGAAGATCCCGTCAGCCTACACCTGGGAATATTCGCCGAAGGGCCAGCACCTCGAGCTCGGCATCGCCGAGATGAATCTGTTCATCATGCTGTCGGCGCTCGGCCTGTCGCAGCAGATCAACGGAACACGGCTGCTGCCGGTCGGCACGCTCTACGACCCCTTCATCGAGCGCGGCCTCGATGCGTTGAACTACGCCTGCTACCAGGACGCCCGCTTCATGGTGGCGGCGACGCCGTCGGGCATTTCGCTGGCGCCGGAAGGCGGCGCGCATCAGTCGATCAAGACGCCGTTGATCGGGATCGGGCAGGACGGGCTCGCCTCGTTCGATCCGGCGTTCGTCGATGAACTTGCCGTGATCATGGGCTGGGGCTTCGGCCACATGCAGCGCGAGGGCGCCGAGGGTGGTTCGGTTTACTTGCGACTCTCGACCCGGACGCTGGAGCAACCGCAGCGGATCATGACACCGGACCTGCAGCGCGACATCACCGATGGCGCCTACTGGATGCGCAAGCCGGGCCCGAACTGCGACATCGTTGTTGCGTATACCGGCACCGTCGCGCCGGAGGCGATCGAGGCGGTCGGCCTGATCGGCGAGAGCCACCGCGATGTTGGTCTCCTGGCGGTCACCTCGGCCGACCGGCTCTATGCGGGTTGGTCCGCCGCGCGGAATTTGCGCCGCGACCGCCGTGGCACGCAGCATCTGAGTCATATCGAGCGGATGCTGGCGCCGCTCGGCCGCGACTGCGGCATCGTGACCGTGATCGACGGCCATCCGGCCTCGCTCGGCTGGCTCGGCAGCGTGCGCGGCCACCGCCTCGAGGCGCTCGGCGTCGAGCATTTCGGCCAGACCGGGACGATCGGAGACCTCTACCGGCACTATGGCATCGACGCCAACGCCATCATCGACGCGGCGGAAAGCCTCTCGGTCGGCGCCCCGGTGCGGCATCGCAAGATGGCGGTGTAATAGGGGATCTTTCCCCATCGTCATCCCGGCCGAGTGCGCAATTGCGCACGGGGGCCGGGATCCATAACCACAAGTGGAAGTAAGTAAGCGCGACTCGCTTTAACAGCTCCCTTACCAATTGCTGTCGGTGGTTATGGGCCCCGACCTTCGCCGGGGCGACGAAGGCGACCTTGCCAGCTGCGCGCAACCGACCTTATATCCCCTGGGCGTGCACGAGCCGCGCCCCGCATATGGCGGGTTCAATTCGCCCTGCTTTCGTGCAAGGATGCCTGCCGAACGCTTTCCGTTCCCCTTATCCATACGCCCCCTACAAGAGGTTTCCGATGGTCAATCGTATGCAATTCTACATCGATGGCGCCTGGGTCGATCCCGTCGTCAAAGGCAAGTCCACCCCCGTCGTCAATCCGGCGACCGAAGAAGCGATGTATGAGATTGCGCTCGGCTCCAAGGCCGACGTCGACAAGGCAGTCGCCGCCGCCAAGCGCGCGTTCGAGACCTATTCCAAGACCAGCCGCGAGGAGCGCATCGCGCTGCTCACGAAGGTCGTCGAGGTCTACAAGGGCCGCATGAAGGAGATCGGTGCCGCCGTCTCCGACGAGATGGGCGCTCCGCTGCCGATGGCCGAGAAGCTGCAGGCCGGCGCCGGCCTTGGCCACCTCATGAACACCCTCGAAGTGCTGAAGAAGTACGAGTTCGAGGAGACCATGGGCACCGCCGTGATCGTGCGCGAGCCGGTCGGCGTCGTCGGCATGATCACCCCCTGGAACTGGCCGCTCAACCAGATCGCCTGCAAGGTCGCGCCCGCGCTCGCCGCCGGCTGCACCATGATCCTGAAGCCGTCGGAGTTCACCCCGACCTCGGCGCTGATCTTCGCGGAAATCCTCCATGAAGCCGGCGTGCCGAAGGGCGTGTTCAACCTCCTCAACGGCCTCGGCCCGGAGGTGGGTGCCGCGATGAGCGAGCATCCGGACATCGACATGATCTCGTTCACCGGCTCGACCCGCGCCGGCGTCGATGTCGCCAAGCGCGCCGCGCCGACCGTGAAGCGCGTCAGCCAGGAACTCGGCGGCAAGTCGCCGAACGTGATCCTCGAGGGTGCCGACCTCGCCAAGGCGGTGACCGGCGGCGTGATGCACATGTTCAACAACTCGGGCCAGTCCTGCAATGCGCCGTCGCGCATGATCGTGCCGCTCTCCAAGATGAAGGAAGTGGCTGCGATCGCGAAGGGCGTCGCCGACAAGACCAAGGCCGGCGATCCGCGCGCCGACGGCACGACGATCGGTCCGGTCGTCAACCGCGGCCAGTGGGACAAGATCCAGGCGCTGATCCAGAAGGGCATCGACGAGGGCGCAACGCTCGTCGCCGGTGGTCCGGGCCTGCCCGAGGGCGTCAACAAGGGCTTCTATGTCCGTCCGACCATCTTCGCCGACGTCACCAACGACATGACGATCGCGCGCGAGGAAATCTTCGGGCCGGTGCTGACCATCCTCGGCGCCAAGGACGAGGCTGAGGCGGTGAAGATCGCCAACGACACGCCCTACGGTCTCGCCGGCTACGTCTCCGCCGACACCGTGGAAACCGCGCGCCGCGTCGGCCGCCAGATCCGCGCCGGCAACGTCAACCTGCAGGGCGTGCCGAACGAGCGCTCCGCGCCGTTCGGTGGCTACAAGCAGTCCGGCAACGGCCGCGAGTGGGGCCGCTACGGTCTGGAAGAATATCTCGAGGCCAAGGCGGTCGCCGGCTACAACGCCGCGTAAGCCGAGCCACGAGAGACAACATTTTGGCGCCGGGGCGGATCACCGCTCCGGCGTCAGACGTTTTGGAGGTGTAACTTTTGATCGTCGTCCCGGCGAAGGCCGGGACCCATTACCACTGGACTTCGTTTTTGCGAAGATTGCGGCCCGAGCTTGCTCAACCAAATGCATCGGTGGTTATGGGTCCCGGCTTTCGCCGGGACGACCAAAGAAAACTAACCGCCGAGCGCGCCCTGGGTGTTGACGTAGAGCGCATAGATCGACTGGCTGGCCGCCATGAACAGGCGGTTGCGCTTCAGTCCGCCGAAGCAGAGGTTGGCGCAGCGCTCCGGCAGCGCGATGCGGCCGATCATGACGCCGTCGGGCGCGTACACGACGACGCCGTCGAGTTCGGGATCGCCCATGCCCCAACCGCACCACAGATTGCCGTCGATGTCGCAGCGCATGCCGTCAGGCGTGCCGGGACCGGCATCGATGAACACGCGCTTGTTGGAGATCGTCTTGCCGTCAGCGGAGACGTCATAGGCCAGGATCTTGCGATTCGGCTCGCCGCGGGATTCCACGACATAGAGGATCTTCTCGTCCGGCGAGAAGCACAGCCCGTTCGGGCCGAGCACGCCCTCGGCGACGATGCTGGCCTTGCCGGTTTCGGGATCGAGCCGGTAGACGTTGGGCTCGATCTCGGGATCGGCCTTGTAGCCCTCGTAATTGCCGAGCAGGCCGAAGATCGGATCGGTGAACCAGATCGCGCCGTCGGATTTCACCACGACGTCGTTCGGCGAGTTCAGCCGCTTGCCGCCGAAGGAATCGATCAGCACCGTAATCGATCCGTCATATTCGGTGCGCACCACGCGGCGGCCGCCATGCTCGCAGGTGATCAGCCGGCCCTGGCGATCGCGGGTGTTGCCGTTGGCGAAGTTCGACGGCTTGCGGAAGATGCTGACCGCGCCGGTCTCTTCCTCCCATTTGAGGATGCGCTGGTTCGGGATGTCGCTGCACAACAGGTAGCGGCCATCGCCGAACCACACCGGGCCTTCGGCCCAGCGCAGGCCGGTGGCGATGCGCTCAACGGCGGAGAGCTTCAGCCAGTATTTCTCGAAGCGCGGGTCGAGCGCGTGGATCGCGGGATCGGGATAACAGGTCGCGGGACGCCAGCCGGCGGAATGAACATCGGACATTTGCTGTTCTCGTTGTTGTGTTTCGATGGTGTTTCCTTGAGCGCATGGTTTGCTATCATTGTCGGCCTGCGACCGCAATTCGGTCGCAGCAAACAGGAAAGACGAGGGACGGCATGCCACGCATATTGATGACCGGCGCATCGGGGGGAATCGGCACCAGCCTGCGCAAGCTGCTGCCGCCGATCTATCCGGATGTCCTGCTCAGCGACATCAAGCCTCCCGCCGATCTCGGCAGCAACGAAAAATTCAAGGCGGCCGATCTCGCCGACCTCGCCGAGGTCGAGGCGATCTGCGAAGGCGTCGACGGCATCCTGCATTTCGGCGGCTATTCGGTCGAAGGTTCCTGGGATGCGATCCTGCAGGCCAACATCATCGGCTGCTACAATCTGTTCGAGGCGGCGCGCAAGAAGGGCGTCAAGCGCGTGATCTTCGCCTCGTCCAATCATGCGGTCGGCTTCTACCCGCGCCATCACCGCATCGGTGCCGATGTCACCGCGCGGCCGGACAGCCGTTATGGGGTGAGCAAGGTGTTCGGCGAAGGCGTCGGCGCGCTCTATGCCGACAAGCACGGCATCAAGGTGACCTGCATCCGGATCGGCAATTTCGGCGAGGCGCCGCTCGATCACCGCAGGCTCTCGATCTGGCTCAAGCCGGAGGATCTGGTGCAGCTCTGCCGCATCGGGCTTGAACATCCCGACATCCATTTCGAGGTGCTGTATGGCGCGTCCTACAACGAGCGCTCGTGGTGGGACAATCACCGCGCCTACGATCTCGGCTATCGTCCAACGGGTCGTGGCGAAGACTTCCGCGAGCACGCGATGGCCGAGCAGGCCAAGCTGCCGCCCGATCCCGTCGGCGACTATTACCAGGGCGGTACGTTCTGCAGCATGGAGTTCGACGGCGACAGGACGAGGGTGATCGACTGGAAGAAATGATCAGTCGTCGCACTGCGGCAGCTGCTTCACGGCCTCGGTGTGCTGGCGCTGCGGCTCACTCGAGCTTTGCCCGGATGCCTTGGGTGCGCTTCCGGGCCCGTCATAGGTCTGGGAGAAGTGGGCGAGCGGGAAGTTGAGGCTGATCTTCTGTCCAGTCAGGTTCTTCGCTTCCACCACGATCGCTTGCGCGTGCTTCAGCCGTTCGATCAGCTCGCCATTGGCCTCCAGCGTGCCGCCGCAGCCGAGCGCGTAGCAATGCGTCCTGGCGACCTGCATCGGCTCGTCCTGATCGATCCGCAGGCTGATCGTGCCTTCCAGCATGGTCCGCGTTCCGACATTAGCGGTGAGCAGCGCGCGCGTGCTGGTCTGCGGCGAGACGCTGATGGTGCCGCCCGACGGCGCGCACTGGCCGCGCGCGGCGGCAGCGACGAAGCAACTCGCTTCGGTGAGGCAGGTTTTGGTCCAGGGCACATAGGTGAGCTCAGCCGCACGCGGATCGGCCGCGTCGGCAATGCCGCCGAGTGCGAGCTGCACGGCGAATGATCCAAGGAATATTGCCACGTAACGCATCGCCGTCTCCTTCGCGAGGAGGCCGCGTATCGCGCTATTGCGGCTTTTTGTCGTTGGAGATGCGGACGAGATAGTCCGCCTTGCTGTACTGCATGTGATCGACGCAGAGCTGCGCCAGCGCCCAGCTGTCGCGGCCCTTCAAGAGCTCGATCATCAATTCGTGCTGGCGGCGCGACAATGCGAGGCCTTCGCTGTCGGCGAGGTTCTTGGCGCGCATCGGCAACGTCAGGTTCATGTAGTCCTGCAGCGAGCGGACCAGGTAGGGATTGCCGCAGGCGGAGAACAGCGCGAGGTGGAACGCATCGTTGGTCTCATGGATGCCGCGCATGTCCTGCGCGTCGGCCTTGACGCAGTAATGCCGTTGCAGCTCGCTCAATTGGTCGACCAGGCCGTCCGGCGCGGGCAGGGCGATCATCAGCGCGGCCTGGCGCGTCAGCATCTCGCGCACCTCGTAGATCTGCCGCACTTCCTCGGCCGAATAGAACCGCACCGTGGCGCCGACATTCTTCTCGCGCAGCACGATGCCCTGGCGTTCGAGCTGGAACAGCGCCTGGCGGACGAAATGCCGGCTCGCGCCGTAGCGCTGCATCAGGGTATCCTCGACCAGCCGGAGGCCGGGCGCGAAGCGGCCAAAGATGATGTCCTCCTCCAGCCGGCGGATCACTTCCGCCTGTTCCTCCTCGCGCGAGGGGGCCTGGAGTTCGGGCAATGTGGGCTCGGCTGTCATGCGCTCTCGGCTTCGGGTCGATGCCCAGAGGTCAGCATGACGCCATGGCTATTGTCAATAATGGGGGCGATTTTGCCGCAGGCCAGCCCCGCTCTCCCGCCAGATTATCTCATATTGACAATAATTCCTGCCGCTCCTTAAGTGCGGCCAACCAACACACGGAAAGAGAAGAAAATGGCCGACGGACTTCGCAAGGGACTGACCAGCTATGGTGACGCCGGCTTCTCGCTGTTCCTGCGCAAGGCTTTCATCAAGGCGATGGGCTATTCGGACGATGCGCTCAATCGCCCGATCGTCGGCATCACCAACACCTACAGCGACTACAATCCCTGCCACGGCAACGTGCCGCAGATCATCGAAGCGGTGAAGCGCGGGGTGATGCTGTCGGGCGCGATGCCGTTCGTGTTCCCGACCATCTCGATCGCCGAGAGTTTTGCGCATCCGACCTCGATGTATCTGCGCAATCTGATGGCGATGGATACCGAGGAGATGATCCGCGCCCAGCCGATGGATTCCGTGATCGTGATCGGCGGCTGCGACAAGACCCTGCCGGCGCAACTCATGGCCGCCATCAGCGCCGATCTGCCGACGGTGGTGATTCCGGTCGGGCCGATGGTGGTCGGCCATCACAAGGGCGAGGTGCTGGGCGCCTGCACCGACTGCCGCCGGCTGTGGGGCAAGTATCGCGCCGGCGAGATCGATGATGTCGAGATCGAGGCGGTGAACGGCCGTCTCGCACCGTCGGTCGGCACCTGCATGGTGATGGGCACGGCCTCCACCATGGCCTGCATCACCGAGGCGCTCGGCCTGTCGCTGCCGATGAGCGCGACGATCCCGGCGCCGCATGCCGAACGCTTCCGCTCCGCGGAGGCCAGCGGCCGCGTCGCCGCCGAAATGGCGAAGACCAAGGGACCGAAGCCGAGCGAGATCCTGACGCCGGCGTCGTTCCGCAACGCCCAGGTCGTCCTGCAGGCGATCGGAGGCTCGACCAATGGGCTCATTCATCTCACGGCGATTGCCAACCGCTCGCCGCACAAGATCGATCTCGAGGCGTTCGACAAGCTTGGCCGCGAGGTGCCCGTGCTGGTCGACCTCAAGCCCTCGGGTGAGCATTACATGGAGCATTTCCATCATGCCGGTGGCGTGCCGAAGCTGATGGCGCAGCTCGGCGACCTCATCGATCTCGATGCCAGGACCATCACCGGCCAGACCTTGCGCGAGGTTGTGGCCGGCGCGGAGGACGTGCCGGGGCAGGATGCAATCCGCTCCAAGGCGAACCCGATCAAGTCCGAAGGCGCAATGGCGATCCTGCACGGCAATCTCGCGCCGCGCGGTGCCGTCATCAAGCAGTCGGCGGCGAGCCCAAAGCTCTTGCAGCACACCGGTCGTGCCGTGGTGTTCGAGTCGGTCGAGGACATGACGCTGCGGGTCGACGATCCCGCGCTCGATGTGACCGCCGACGACGTGCTGGTGCTGCGCAACGCCGGCCCGAAGGGCGCGCCGGGCATGCCGGAGGCGGGCTACCTGCCGATCCCGAAGAAGCTCGCGCGCGCTGGCGTGAAAGACATGGTCCGCATCTCGGATGCGCGGATGAGCGGTACGGCGTTCGGCACCATCGTGCTGCACATCACGCCGGAGTCAGCCGTCGGCGGTCCGCTTGGCCTGGTGCGGAACGGCGACATGATCCGGCTCGATGTTGCCAAGCGCAGCATCGATCTCCTGGTCGACGAGGCCGAACTGCAGAAGCGTCGCGCCGCGCTCGCTCCCGCCGGCACGCCGGATTGGGCCAAGCGCGGCTACGCGCATCTGTTCAACGAGACCATCCTGCAGGCCGACGAGGGCTGCGATTTCGACTTCATGCGCGCCAAGGGGAAGTAGCGCGCGTCGTTCGGCGAAATTGCCGAATTGTCGATAATTTCAGCGATGCAGTGCACGATAGCGCTCGTAGTCGTCTAATTCCTTCTGTTTTATTGACAATCCCGCGGGACTGGTGGGATGATCGCGTCAATTAAAAACAGGGGGAACGTCGCGATGGGCTATTCAGCCAGGATCGTCGGGATCGCCATGGCCGCGGCAGCGCTGCTGCTGCCGGCGCGCGCCGGCGCGCAGGAGGTCAAGCACTTCCGCTTCGCCTACGACCAGCCGCGCAACACCGGCTATTCGGTCGCCGGCGATCTGTTCGCCGAGAAGCTCAAGGAGTTGAGCAAGGGGACGATGATCGTCGACCAGTATCCCGGCGCGCAGCTCGGCCAGGAGCCGCAGCTGCTGCAGCTCGTGAAATCAGGCGATATCGAGTTCGCGATCGTCTCGTCCGCCAACACGGCGACGATCTCGCCGCAGGCCGGCGTGATGTCGCTGCACTTCCTGTTCCGCAATGACGCCCATGTGATCAAGGCGCTGGCGGATCCGCAGGTGTTCGACGCCATCAGGACGATGATCGACGAGACCGCACAGGGCCTGCATGTGATCGGCACCGGTTCGCAGGGCGTCCGCCACATCTACAGCAAGAAGGAAATCCACAACGTCGGCGACCTCAAGGGCGTGAAGGTCCGGGTGCAGGCGACCGCGACCGAGGACACCATGTTCCCGGCCTATGGCGCGCAGACGGTGCATATGCCGTTCGGCAGCGTCTACACCTCGCTGCAAACTGGCGTGGTCGACGCCGCCGAGAACAGCATCAACGTTTATCTCGTCAACAAGCACTATGAGGTCGCGCCGGTGCTGTCGATCACCGAGCACGAGGCCAACAATGCGCTGCTGTTCGTCTCCGACAAGCTGTGGCAGAGCCTGTCCGCCGAGCAGAAGCAATGGGTGCAGGCCGCCGCCAACGAGGTCAGCGCCAAGGAGCCGCAGAAGGCCTTCGAGCTGGAGCGGAATGCGCTGACCAAGCTGAAGTCGTTCGGGGTCAAGGTGGTCGATAACGTGGACAAGAAGAGCTTTACCGCGATCGCCGATCCCTATCTCGACAAGCTCGCCAAGGAACTCGGCCCGCACGCGGAGAAGATCAAGAACCTGATCCGCGCAGTCAACTAGCGCACTTCATGCGTCGTCCCGGCCTAGTGCGCAATTGCGCACGGGGGCCGGCACCAATACGCTGCGGCCCATCGGTTGAGCGATTAGGTCGCCGACTTTTTGCAAGCAACTCGAACCGGGGGTTATGGGTCCCGGCTTTCGCCGGGACGACGAGGAATTTCGGGCATGGCCATCGCCGACAGACTGGTGCTGCAACGGCAGCGGCATCTGAAATGGCGGGCGCTGGATCGGCTCGAGCTGATCCTGATGATGCTGTGCGGCCTGTTGTGCTTCGGCTTCTCGCTCTCGGTCACCGCCGACATCGTCACCCGCACCGTCGGTCATCCCTGGCTGTGGCTGCAGGAGGTGACCTCGACGCTGTTCATCTACGCGATCTTCATCGGCGCCGCGGTCGCGACCAGGCGCAACGATCACCTCTATCTCACCGCGCTGTCGGAGGCGATGCACGGCCGGTCGCGGCTGGTCGTCGAGATCGTCATCCGACTGGTGGTGCTGGGCGTTGCTTTTTGCCTGGTCTGGTACGGTTATCAAAATTACCTTCGCGGCTTCGGCAGCTTCCGGCTGCCGTCCGGCACGCCGATCGCCTCGCTCTATGCGGTGATTCCGCTGTCCGGCATCCTGATCGGCCTGTTCACGGTCGAGCAGCTCGTCAACGGCATCCGCAACGGATTTGAGCATCCGGAGCCGCCGGACGAGGATCTTGCGATTCCCGCGATCAATACCAATGCGACCACGGGAGTGCAGCCGTGAGCGCACCGGTCGTGCTGGTGTTGATGTCGTCCTGCTTCCTGTTCTTCGGTTATCTCGGCGTGCCGGTGCCGTTCTCGCTGATGGCCGGCGTGTTCGTCGGCGCGGCGCTGTCGGATGTGTCGCTGGCCGCGATCATCCAGAAGATCTTTGACGGTGTCGATTCCGAGGCGCTGCTGGCGATCCCGTTCTTCCTGCTGGTCGGCGAGCTCATGAGCTCGGCGAATGTCGTGGTCCGTATCGCAAACCTGTCGGTCTCGCTGGTCGGTCACATCAGGGGCGGGCTGTCGCAGGTCGTCGTCGTGTTCAGCATGTTCTTCTCGGAAATGTCGGGCTCGACCACCGCCGATGTCGCTGTCATGAGCAGGGCGCTCGGCGGGCCGATGCGGCGGGAGGGCTATGAGCCGGCCTTCATCGCCGCGATCATCGCCTCGGCCTCGACGATCGCCGCGCTGGTGCCGCCGAGCATCACGGCCGTGGTCTATGGCGCGGTCGGCAACGTCTCGATCGCCGGCCTCTTCATGGCGGGCGTGGTGCCCGGCCTGATGATCGGCTTCGGCCTGATGATCTATTGCTATTTCTTCGGGCCGTCAGGCCTGCGCAAGCCGCGGGCGCCGCTTCGCCAGATCGCTTTCGCCGCCGGCGACGCCGCGCTGCCGCTGATGATCCCGGTGATCCTGCTCGGCGGCATCCTGACCGGCTGGTTCACACCGACCGAGGCCGGCGTGGTCGCGGTCGCCTACATCATTATCGTCGTGATCCCGGCGCTCAACCGCGGGCACCTGAAAAAGATCCCATATGACTTCTGCCTGGCCGGCCTGATCTTCTCGCTGCCGCTGATCACGATCGGCGCCGCGAACGCGTTCGGCTGGATGCTCGCCTATCTGCGCGGCGCCATCTACATCGCCGACTGGATCACCTCGATCGCGGGCAACGATCCGCATCTCATCATGCTGCTGATGGTGCTGCTGTTCACCGTGGTCGGCGACTTCATCGAGCCGGTGCCGACCATCATCATCTTCATGCCGCTGGTGAACGCGCTGACCCAGGCGGGCGACATCAATGGCGTGCATATGGGCGTCGTGCTGATCGCAACACTGGCCTTCGGCCTGATCACGCCGCCGTACGGACTCGTGCTGCTGATGGCCTCGAAATTCGTCGGCATCAGCTTTGCAAAAGCGCTGCGGGCGGCGCTGCCGATCTACGTCGTGTTCCTGGTCACGATCTGCTTCACGATCTATTTTCCGAAGGTCGTGCTGTGGCTGCCCAAGCAGGTGATCCCGGAATCGGTCGGCTGCTTCAAGGCGCCCGGCGGCGGCGGATACATCTGCCCGAATTAGCCCTACCGCGGTAGGCCCCTTATGGGAGGAGTACGCACTGCTCCATCCGCGTCATTGCGAGCGAAGCGAAGCAATCCATCGCTCCGCAAGTGGAGAAATGGATTGCTTCGTCGCTGCCGCTCCTCGCAATGACCCGCAACGTGAGGTGGCGCGGCTGTGACGCAGTCGTACCTGTTGTTGCTACTTCGACTTGCTGGTGAACTTCTTCACGGCGACGCGGAAATCCTCGGTATGCATCGACGTGATGATCTTGTGTTCCTCGGCGTCGAGCTGCTGCTTGGTCGGCGTGGTTGCCGCCTGATAGACCAGCGACTTGGTCCCGGCGATCGCGGCGGGCGGATTTTTCGCCAGGCGCTCGGCGAGCTGCCGGGTGGCCGCCTTCAATTCGGTCGCGGGGACGGTCTTGACGACCAGTCCCCATTCATAGGCCTGCTGCGCGGTGAAGCCATCCTCCGCAAGGAAGATCTGGAGCGCGCGACGGGTCCCGACGGTACCGACGATGCCGACCGTGCTGCCGCCGTCGGGCGATACGCCAATCTTGGCATAGGCGGGCGTGAAGCGGGCATCCTCCGCGGCGATACACAGGTCGGTCACGAAGGCGAGGCCCATGCCGGCGCCGGCCGCCGACCCGTGCACGCTGGACAGCACGATCTTCGGCATCCGCCGCACCGTTTCGATGAAGGCGTGATAGTGGTGCAGCATCTCGCCGACCACGGGCGCGATGTTGTTGGCTTCGGTCGCAGCACCGATGGTTTGCAGATCGCCGCCGGCGCAGAAGGCGCGGCCTTCGCCCTCGATGACCAGCACGCGGACGTCCGTGTTGGCTTCGACTTCGGCGCCGAGCTGTTCGAGCCTTTTGGCGATCGTCATGTCGATCGCATTGAACGCGGCCGGCCGGTTCAGCGTGATGGTCGCAATGGCGCCGTCGATGCGGAGCAAAGCGGGGTCGTTGGCGGAGGCGGGTGCTGGCATTTTGAAGACCTTGGGCTTGTTATTTCCGGACATTTAAGGCCTTGACGGCAGCCGTGGCAATCCGGCCCGGCGCCCCGGGGCTGCTTTCGGGTGCCGAGATTTGCCCGGGACCCCCTTGCATCAGCGCGAGCCATGGGGCCAAATAGCGTGCGCCTTCGGTACGCAGACACGAGCGCTGTGGTGACGGGGCACGCAAGCTAACATCGACAAAGAGGAAACGGCATGGGTCACTCCTGCTCGCGCGTATTTGGGTTGTTCCGATGACAGGCTCGGTCATCATCGTCGGCGCCGGACATGCCGGCTTCCAACTCGCGGCGTCGCTGCGCCAGGCCGGCTTCGCCGAGCCCATCGCCCTGATCAATGACGAGGGCCATTTGCCGTACCAGCGGCCGCCTTTGTCGAAGGCCTATCTGAAGGGGACCGGCGGGCCCGAAACCCTGATGTTCCGGCCCGACAAGTTCTACCAGGACAACAAGATCGAGCTGATCACCGATCGCGCCCACGCGGTCGACCGCAATGCGCGGAAGGTGGCGCTCGCCTCCGGCACGTCGCTCGACTACGGCCATCTGGTGTTCGCGACCGGTGCGCGGAACCGGCTGCTCGATATTCCCAACGCAAAGCTCGACGCCGTCCGCTACCTGCGTATCCTCGACGAGAGTCAGGCGCTGCGCGATTTGCTCGCACCCGGCATGCGCGTCGTCGTGATCGGCGCGGGCTTCATCGGGCTGGAATTCGCGGCCACTGCGCGGGCCAAGGGCCTCGAGGTCGACGTGGTCGAGCTCGCTTCCCGCGTGATGGCGCGCGCGGTGACCGCGGAGATCTCCGAGTTCTCGCAGTCGCGGCACAGCGCGGCCGGCATCCGGATCCACCTCGGGGTGCAGGTCACGGCGATCGAGGCCGATGGCGCCAGGGTCACCGGCGTCAGCCTGAGCAACGGCACGCACATCCCGGCCGATCTTGTCGTGGTCGGCGTCGGCGTGCTGCCGAATGTCGAGCTCGCCGCGGAGGCCGGCCTGCCGGTCGCATCGGGCATCATCGTCGACGAGCACCTCTCGACGGCCGATCCGAATATCTCCGCGATCGGCGATTGCGCGCTCTACACCAGCAAGCGCTTCGGCGGGTCGCTGCGGCTCGAGTCGGTGCAGAACGCGACCGACCATGCGCGCTGCGTGGCGTCGCGGCTGACCGGCAAGGCCGAGGTCTATGACGGCCTGCCGTGGTTCTGGAGCGACCAGGGCCCGGACAAGCTGCAGATGGCAGGTCTCACCACCGGCTACGACCGCGTCGTGGTGCGCGGCGACCGTGCGCAGGGGGCGTTCTCGGCGTTCTGCTATCGCGGCGACAGGCTGCTCGGCATCGAGTCGGTCAATCGCGCCGGCGATCACATGTTTGGCCGCCGACTGCTCGGCGCTGGAGGCTCGATCACACCGGAGCAGGCGGCGGATGCGAGCTTTGATTTGAAGAGCGCGCTGTCCTAACCCCCTGGTCGTCCCGGCGAAGGCCGGGACCCATACTCCGCGGCGGGTGTAGTGAACGGGACTAGTCGTTCCAGCGCCGCACAACATTTGAGATTGTGGTTATGGGTCCCGGCTTTCGCCGGGACGACTCGGGGAGAGAATAGCGGCCACCTCCTGCGCTGTCGGCATCGACGGCGCGGCCCCCATCCGTTGCACGCAGATCGAGGCGGCGATGTTGGCGTAGGCCAGCGCGTCGCCGAGCGGCCTGCCGATGGCGAGCTGCGAGGCGAGGGCGCCGACGAAGCAATCGCCGGCGCCTGTGGTGTCGACGGCCTTGACCTCGCGTCCGGGCACGAGCAACGGTTGATCCTCGACCAGCGCCAGCACGCCGCGCTTGCCGAGCGTGACGCAGACGGTCTTGCCAAGCCCCAAGGTCCGTGCCGCTTCGGCGAAGCGCGATGGGTCGTCGCTGTCGCGCAGCTCCGCTCCCGTGAGCAGGCCAAGCTCGGTCTCGTTGAGGATCAGGACATCGACGAGATCGAGCAGCGCCTTGTCGGCCGGTTTGGCCGGTGCCGGATTGAGGATCGTGGTGGCGCCAGCGGCGCGGGCGCGGCTGAAGAATGCGGCGATCGTCGGCAGCGGGATCTCGAACTGGCTGACCGCGACGTCACCTTTCGCAAGCACGGGGGCCGCGACATCATCGGCATCGACCAGCCCGTTGGCGCCCGGCACGACGACGATCGTGTTGTCGGCATTGGCGAGCGTGATGATCGCCGTGCCCGAATGCGCGCTGCCGGTGTCCTTGACGAAGGAGAGATCGACGCCTTGCGCGGCAAGGAAGGCTCTCAGCTCCTTGCCGAACGCATCGGTGCCGAGCCGGCCGACCAGCGTGGTCGGCACGCCCTGCTTGGCCGACGCTACCGCCTGGTTGGCGCCCTTGCCGCCGGGAAAATACAGCACGGCCTCGCCGGCGACGGTTTCGCCGATCCGCGGATGGCGCTCGGCGGTCGCCACCACGTCCATATTGATGCTACCGGCGACGAAGACGCGCCCCATGCCCAACCCCAACCCCATTCCGTCCTGTCAGACTGCGGCGCCGAACTCCTGCTTGACCGCCGCGATGTCGGCGAGCGTCGGCAGGCCGGCCTCGTTGCCGAGCTTCTGGATTTTGTAGGTCGACGCTGCGCGCGCGAACTCGAAATGCTCATGCCAGACTTTGCCGGGATTGGCGAGATAAGAATAGATGTAGGCGCCGTGGAAGACGTCGCCGGCGCCGTTGGTGTCGATCACGCGCTTGCGCGGAATCGGCAATGCCGGCAGCGTTTGCACCGTGCCCGCCTCGTCATACCAGAGCAGGCCGCGCTCACCCATGGTGATGCCGCCGACCCGGCAGCCGCGGCTCTTGAGATAGTCGAGCATCTGCTCCGGCGTCTTGTCCATCTGCTCGCACAGCCGTTCGGCGACGATCGCGACGTCGATGAACGCGAGCAGCTCGTGGGTGTTGGTGCGCAGGCCGCCGCCGTCGAGCGAGGTCAGGATACCGTCCTCACGGCAGAGCTTTGCGTAATGGATCGCGGCGTCCGGCTGGTGGCCGTCGATATGCAGCGCGCGGCAGCCCTTGATGTTCAGCAGCGGAAAGGGATGGATGTGCTGGTCGTCGCGGCAGCGGACAATGGCGCGCTTGCCGTCGTTGGGCATGATGAAGGACAGCGAGGAGGAGTTCACCTTGCGCGGATGGAACGAGATGCCGTACCTGTCGGCCATGTCCCAGAACATCCGTCCCAGCCAGTCATTGGCCATGGTGGCGATCAGGTCCGGCTCGACGCCGAGCTTGGCGCAGCAGAACGCCGCGGTCACCGCGTTGCCGCCGAACGACACCGCATAGGCGTCCGCAACGTGCTTCTCGTCGCCGACAGGCATGTGATCCGTGATGAAGGTGACGTCGATATAGGTCTGTCCAATGAAGAGAGCCTGCATTCGCTTCCCGTGATCGCTTGGTGTGGTCCCGGCCGACGATCAGACTAGCACCGCTGATCGGCCGGTATCGCTGAAATTATTCGCATCCCTGCTTGGTTTACAGGTAGAGATGATGGATGTGCCGGCCTGTTCTGGTATGCGGCATAACGGCCGGCGGCAGGCCGCGGTTCCGGGATTCGTAAGGAGAAGCATAATGACGGCAGATTCGGGGAGGCCAAAGCCATGATTACCGGTCTCGATCATGTCGTCGTCCTCACCAGCGACATTGCTGCCGCCAGCGCCGCCTATGAGACGCTGTTCGCGAGGGCGCCGGCCTGGCGCAACAGCGGCGACGGCGCCGACCGCGTGCTGTTCACGCTCGACAACACGACGCTGGAATTGATGGCGCCGCGCGGCGATGACGATGCCGCCCAGCGCGTCCGCAGCGCGCTCGTCACGCAAGGCGAGGGACTTGCGAGCCTCTGCTTCCGCACCAGCGATATCGCCAGGACACACCGCAGGCTCGAGCGGCTGACCCTCAAGCCCGAGCCCGTCGCCGAGGTCGAGAGCCGCGACGAGACCAGCGGCGCCACGCTATCGTGGAAGCGGACGCGCGCGGCGACCGATGCGACACGGGGTGTGCGCATGTTCTTCCTGGAGCGAGAGCAGGAGCGGCCGCTGTCGGTGCGCACCACGCCGGCCTCGATCACCGCGATGGATCATGTGGTGGTCTCGACCGCCGACCCGGAACGTGCTGCGGCGCTCTACGGCGCGCGGCTCGGGCTCGACATGGCGCTGGACCGGTCGCATCCCGAGTGGGGCCGGCTGATGTTCTTCCGTTGCGGCGACCTCGTGGTCGAGGTCACGCACCGGCCGGCCAAGGAAAACAACAAGGCGGAGACGGACGCGCCGGATCGGCTGCGCGGCATCTGCTGGCGCGTCACTGATATCGATGCCACCCGCGCGCGGCTGATTGCCGCTGGCGTCGACGCCTCGGAGATACGCACCGGCCGCAAGCCCGGCACGCGCGTGATGACGGTGCGCAACGGCACGTGCGGCGTGCCGACGCTTCTGGTGCAGCCCTCGCAGGGAAAGCCAGACTAGGCCGCGTTCCATGCGCGCGTCGTCACGACAGCGGGCGTGGCGGAGCACATGTCTTGAGTTTTCCGTCATTCCGGGCGTGCGCAGCACGAACCCGGAATCCATCGCGCCACATGCTCCGTAGATGAATGGATTCCGGGTTCTCGCTTCGCGAGCCCCGGAATGACGAGGGGCGGGGCCGTCGCAGCTGCGAGAAATATTCCCGCATGGCCGTCACGACAACATTCGTTCTCAAACGGCGCGCGTCATGCTACATTCATTAATCCAGCATCACGGGCGATCGATTTGGCCAAAGCAAAGCGGATACAGAGATGGCAGCGTGACCCCCAGGGGATGCGGCTGCGGATTCTCGAGGCGGCCAAGCAGGAATTCGCCGCCCATGGCCTCGCCGGCGCGCGGGTCGACCGCATCGCGGCCAATGCCGACGCCAACAAGCGCATGCTGTATTACCACGTCGGCAACAAGGAGGATCTCTATCTCGAGGTGCTGGAGGGCGCCTACGAGAAGATCCGCGCCGAGGAGCGCACGCTCGATCTCGAGCACCTCGACCCGCCCGAGGCGATCGGGCGCCTGATCGACTTCACGTGGAACTATTTTCTGCGCAATCCCGAGTTCCTGGCGCTGCTGAACACGGAAAACCTCGCCAAGGCAAAGCACCTGAAGCGCTCGACCAAGGTCAAGTCGATGCACTCGCCCTTTGTCGAGATGATACGCACCGTGGTGACGCGCGGGGTCGAGAGCGGCGATTTCCGCGACACGGTCGATCCGGTGCAGCTCTATATCTCGATCGCCGGGCTGGCGTTCTTCTATCTCTCCAACAGCGCCACGCTGAGCGTGATCTTCGGCCGCGACCTGCTCAAGAAGGACGCCCGCGACGAGCGGCTCGAGCACATGACCGCGCTGGTGCTGGCGGCGCTGACCGGCAAGTCTACCGCAGCGTTTGGCAGCGCGATGCCGCCGCGGCGCGCGGCGGAACACCGGGTGGTGTGAACGCCGGTGGCCCCGTAGCCCGGATGAGCGAAGCGATATCCGGGACAGACCATCCGCGCGGGCGGATTTTCCCCGGATATCGCTGCGCTCATCCGGGCTACAGCAGTCCCTTCGCGAGATCGTTCCGCAAAGCGATAGCCTGTAGCCCGGATGGAGCGTAGCGCAATCCGGGGAGCTGTATCCGCGGACAATGCGGTCCCGGATTTCGCTGCGCTGCATCCGGGCTACGGACCATCAAGAAATCTCGCCTGACGAAAGTAGCGTGCTTCGGCGCGATTTTGCTGGGTGCGAGGGGCTGGACAGTATTTATCCAACGGGTTAATTTCTGGATGAACAACAGAGACTGCAAGGGAGCGTGACGTGGCGGAGGCAAAGAGCCCTTCGGGCGTGTCGAAGGTGCTGAATGCGGCGTGGGTGCGTCCGTTCCTGTTCCTGGTGGTCATCGTGGTGGCCTGGGACCTCGCGATCCGCCTGTTCCACATCCCGGCCTATCAGATCCCGTCGCCCGGCGACGTCGTCGCGGTGCTGTGGAGCGACTGGCCGGAGCTGCTGCGGCAGTCCTGGCCGACCACCTATGCGACGATCTGCGGTTTCCTGCTCTCGGCGCTGTTCGGCATTCCCACAGCGATGCTGATCGCGGGCTCGAGGACGGTCGAGAGCTACGTCTATCCGCTCTTGGTGTTCTCCCAATCGGTGCCGAAGATCGCGATCGCGCCGCTGTTCGTGGTGTGGTTCGGCTTCGGCATCATCCCCAAGGTGATCTCCGCGTTCCTGCTCGGCTTCTTCCCCGTGGTGGTGTCGGCCGTGCAGGGCTTCAAGTCGGTCGATCCCGACATGGTTGATTTGGCGCGCGCGATGCAGGGCAGCCGCTTCAAGGTGTTCTGCGCGGTCAACCTGCCGCATGCGATGCCTGCGATCTTCTCCGGCCTGAAGGTCTCGGTGACGCTCGCCGTGGTCGGCGCGGTGGTCGGCGAGTTCGTCGGCTCCAATTCCGGCATCGGCTACGTGATGCAGCGCTCGATCGGCACCTTCGACCTGCCGACGATGTTCGCCGCGCTGGTGATCCTGGCGCTGCTCGGCGTCATCCTGTTCTGGATCGTCGACCGCATCGAGCGGCTGGTGATCCCCTGGCACGTCAGCCAGCGCGACGACATCATCTTCGCGTCCTAGCGCAGCAACCGGACAAGCGGCCCAGACAAGGGCCGCGGTACAATAAAGGGAGAACAACCATGAAGCGTTTGATTGCGGTCGCCGGCGCCGCGCTGGCCTGGACCGCGCTTGCGGTGGCACCCGTGTCCGCGGCCGACAAGGTCGTGCTGATGCTGAACTGGTACGTCTATGGCGAGCACGCGCCGTTCTATTATGGCAAAGCCAAGGGCATCTATGCCACTGAGGGCATCGACCTCGAGATCCAGGAAGGCCGCGGCTCGGCCGCGACCACGCAGGCGGTGGCGGCCAAGACCGCCGATTTCGGCTATGTCGACGTGCCCACGATGATGCGCGCCGCGGTGAAGGGCGCGCCGGTCATCGCCACCGGCGTGCTGCTGCAGACCAGCCCGATGTCGGCGATGGGCCTCGTCGACAAGAACATCAGGAAGCCCGAGGACATCAAGGGCAAGACGGTCGCGATCACGCCGGCGGATTCGATGACGCAGATCTGGCCGCTGTTCCTGAAGAAGACCGGCCTCAAGGAGAGCGACTTCCAGACCGTCGCCGGCGACGGCCAGACCAAGCTCAACGCCGTCATCAACGGCCAGGCCGATCTCTTGCTCGGCTACGTCATGGACCAGTCGATGAAGATCAAGGACGCTACCGGCAAGGACGTCTACCCGATCAAGTTCGCCGACTACGGCATCAACATGGTGTCGTCGGGCATCATCGCGAACTCCGACTATGTGAAGGCCAACGCCGACCTCGTCCGCCGCTTCATGTCGGCGACCACCAAGGCGGTGGAAGCCGCGGAGAAAGAGCCGAAGGCAGCCGCGCAGTCGATCCTCGACGCCAACCCGAAGGGTGGCAAGATCGACACGCTGACGCAGGGTTTTGAGCTGACGATCCCGCTCTATCGCACGGCGGAGACCAAGGCCAAGCGGCCGTTCCAGGTCACCGACCAGAACATGACCGAGTCGGTCAATCTGATGGTCGAATATGGCGGCCTCGACGCCAAGGCCAAGGCCAATCCGAAGGCGTTCTACACCAACGACTATCTGCCGAAGGGTGACTCGTGAACCACCGACTGTCGTCCCTGCCGAGTGCGCTGTTGCGCACGGAGCAGGGACCCATAACCACCGGAGTTGATTGGTGCGGAAGGTCTCTACCCGTGTGCCCGAACCAGAGGACACGGAGTATGGGTCCCTGCTTGCGCAGGGACGACGGGTGGAGAGGGCTGCGATGAATCCTGCAACCAAACCAGTCGATGTCAACCAGCCCGCCGCGCGTCTGCGCCTGGTCTCGGATCGCGCCGCTGGCGCCACGCCGGGCATCCAGCTCTCCGGCGTATCGAAGACCTACCGATCGCGCGACGGCGATGTGCCGTCGCTGCGGCCGCTCGACTTCACCATTAATGACGGCGAGTTCTTTGTCGTGGTCGGGCCCTCCGGCTGCGGCAAGTCCACGCTCCTCAAGATGATCTCCGGCCTGCTGCCGCCGACCACCGGCGAGGTGCTGGTCGACGGCGAGCCGGTGACGAAGCCGCACGGCAATGTCGGCATCGTATTCCAGAACGCGCTGCTGCTGCCGTGGCGCAACATCCTCTCCAACGTGATGCTGCCGATCGACATGAAGGAGCTGCCGCGGGACAAATATCTCGCCCGCGCCAAGGCACTGCTGAAGCTGGTCGGGCTCGAGGGTTTCGAGAAGAAGCTGCCCTGGCAGCTGTCCGGCGGCATGCAGCAGCGCGCCTCGATCTGCCGCGCGCTGGTGCATGATCCCAAGATCATGCTGATGGACGAGCCGTTCGGCGCGCTCGACGCCATGACGCGCGAGCGGATGAATGTCGAGCTGATGCGGATCCAGCGCGAGACCGGCAAGACGGTTCTGTTGATCACGCACTCGATCCCCGAAGCCGTGTTCCTCGCCGACCGCGTTCTCGTGATGACCGAGCGGCCCGGCGCGATCGCCGCGATCTACGACGTGCCGATGCCGCGGCCGCGCTCGCTTGAGACGATGTCCGATCCCGTCTTCACCGAGCTGGTGCAGCGGATCCGGAAGCATTTCTTCACGCAGGGGCCGCTGGATTAACACCCGAGTCTCCAATGCCGCTTCGTCTCAAAGTCAACGATATCGCCTTCTTCGAACGGCCGCTGGTGTTCGCCCGGCCGTTCCGTTTCGGCGCGGTGACGATCACCGCGTCGACGCAGCTGTTCGTGCGGGTCGAGATCGAGGTGGAGGGCAAGGGCCGGGCGACCGGTGCCAGTGCCGAAATGCTGGCGCCGAAATGGTTCGACAAGCGGCTGCATCTGACGGAAGCGCAGTCGCTTGACGGCCTTCGCCGCTCGCTTGCGATTGCCCGCGAGCTCTATCTGGCGAACCGGAGTTTCGAGACCGCGTTCGGCTTGCACGCCTTGTGTATCGGCCCGCAGGTTGCGGCCTGCGCTGCAGAAGATATTCCACCGCTCGCCGCCGCCTTTGGCCCGGCCGAGATCGACAAGGCGATCCTCGATGCGCTGCTGCGTGTCGCAGGCGCGAATTTCTTTGATGGCATGACCGGCAATATCGCCGAAATCGACGCGCGACTGACGCCGGATATCGACGACGCGGCTATCGCGCAATTCCTCTCGACCCGCAAGCGGCTCGATCGCGTCGCCGTCAGGCATACGGTCGGGATGGACGATAAGGTTGAGGGCGAGGGCGGTGTCGCCGACGCAGGCGAGAATGCCGGTGCGCGCTATTTCAAGCTCAAGCTGAACGGCGATCCTGCCCATGACGCGGCGCGGCTGGCGCGGATCGGCAGCGAGCTCGCAAGGCTGCCTTACGCCACCAAGGTCACGCTCGACGCCAACGAGCAGTATGCCGACCTTGCCGCACTGAACGCGCTGGTCCACCGCCTCGACCATGACGCGGCGCTTAAGCCGATCGCGGCAAACCTGCTCTATATCGAGCAGCCGATGCCGCGCGATATCACGAAAGCTTCGCCGCTCGGGGGACTGGCCGCGCGCAGCTTCATTATCGACGAGGCCGACGATTGCTACGATGCATTCCCGCAGGCGCGGGCGCTCGGCTATCGCGGCATCTCCTCGAAATCGTGCAAGGGCATCTACAAGTCGATCATCAATGCGACGCGTGCGGCAACATGGAGCGCGGATGGCCGGTATTTCATCAGCGGCGAGGACCTGACCTGTCAGGCCGGGCTCGGCGTGCAGCAGGATCTCGCGCTCGGGGCCCTGATCGGCGTCACCCATGCCGAACGCAACGGACATCATTATGTCGACGGCTTTGCCGACACCCCGGCCGACGAGGCCGACGCCTTTCTCACCGCGCATCCCGATCTCTACACGCGCGCCGGCGGCAAGGTCCGCCTCGCGATCCATGACGGCGATCTCCTGACGGGGTCGATCGCCGCCGCGCCGGGCTTTGCCAGTTCGATCCATCCGGACTGGTCCACCATGCAGCCGCTCAAGCGGCCCACACCAAGCGCTTCGCAGGAGCAGACAGCATGACGACCAAACGCCTCGGCCTGATCATGAACGGCATTACGGGCCGGATGGGTCTCAACCAGCATCTGATCCGCTCGATCGTTGCGATCCGCGAGCAGGGCGGCGTGCAGCTCGCGAACGGCGACCGCATCATGCCCGATCCGATCCTGGTCGGCCGCGATGCCGAGAAGGTCGCTGCGTTGGCAAAACGCTTCAACGTCGAGCGCCACACCACCGATCTCGATCGCGCGCTGGCCGACAAGGGCGACACTCTGTTCTTCGACGCGGCCACGACCCAGGCGCGGCCCTCGCTGCTGACCAAGGCGATCAACGCCGGCAAGCATGTCTATTGCGAGAAGCCGATCGCGACCAATCTCGAGGAAGCCGTTGCAGTCGTGAAGCTTGCCAATGCCAAGGGGCTCAAGCACGGCACGGTGCAGGACAAGCTGTTCCTGCCGGGCCTGAAGAAGCTCGCCTTCCTGCGCGATTCCGGCTTCTTCGGCCGCATGCTCTCGGTGCGCGGCGAATTCGGCTATTGGGTATTCGAAGGCGGCTGGCAGGACGCACAGCGGCCGTCCTGGAACTACCGCGCCGAGGATGGCGGCGGCATCATCCTGGATATGGTCTGCCACTGGCGCTACGTGCTCGACAATTTGTTCGGCGAGGTCGAGAGCGTGGTCTGCATCGGGACGACAGATATCCCCGAGCGCTATGACGAGAAGGGCAAGCAGTACCAGGCGACCGCCGACGATTCCGCCTATGCGACCTTCAAGCTGAAGGGCGGCGTGATCGCCCATATCAACATGAGCTGGGTGACGCGGGTCTACCGCGACGACCTCGTCACCTTCCAGGTCGACGGCACCCATGGCTCGGCGGTGGCGGGCCTGACCGACTGCATGATCCAGGCGCGCCAGGCGACGCCGCGGCCGGTGTGGAATCCGGACGAGAAGCGCATGCACGATTTCTACGCCGACTGGCAGAAGCTCCCCGAGAACGTCGTCTACGACAACGGCTTCAAGGAGCAGTGGGAGATGTTCATCCGCCATGTCTGCGAGGACGCGCCCTACAAATACACCCTGCTCGAAGGCGCCAAGGGCGTGCAACTCGCCGAATGCGCGCTGAAGAGCTGGAAGGAGCGGCGCTGGATCGACGTCGCCCCGATCGTGGTCTGAGAAAGGGCTTTGTCATGAACAAACCGATCCTGCCGATATCGTCGCTATCGCTGAAGCTGCCGACCGCCGATGGCGGCCTCGAAACCTATCGCCTGGCGGCGTCGCGGACCTTTCCGGCGAAGCTCACGGGCGCGCTCAATCGTGTCGCGTTCTCGGCCGCCCATGTGGTGGCGGATCCGCGCGCCGACGCCGATCCCTGGCTGACGGCCGCGATCGACTGGGACAAGACGATCGCGTTCCGCGAACACGTCTGGGACCTCGGCCTTGGCGTTGCCGAGGCGATGGACACCGCACAGCGTGGCATGGGGCTGGACTGGGCGACCTCGCTCGAATTGATCCAGCGCTCGGTGAGAGCGGCGAAGGCAAAGGGCAATGCGCTGGTGTTCTCGGGCGCCGGCACCGACCATCTCGCGGTGGAGGACGCCAGGTCGATCGACGATGTGATCCGTGCCTATGAGGAGCAGATCGCAGCGGTCGAGAAAGCCGGTGGACGCATCATCCTGATGGCCTCGCGCGCGCTGGCAAAGCTCGGCAGGAATGCGGACGATTACGCGAAGGTCTACGACCGCGTGCTGTCGCAGGTCCGCGAGCCCGTCATCATCCACTGGCTCGGCGACATGTTCGATCCGGCTCTGTCTGGCTACTGGGGCACGGCCGACCTCGACAAGGCGATGGACATTGCGGTTGCGGTCATCAACGCCAATGCGGCCAAGGTCGATGGCGTCAAGGTCTCGCTGCTCGACAAGCAGCGCGAGATCGACATGCGGCGGCGGCTCGATCCGCGTGTCAAGATGTACACCGGCGACGACTTCAACTATGCGGAGCTGATCGCCGGCGACGACCGGGGCTTCTCCCACGCGCTGCTCGGCATCTTCGACGCCATTGCGCCGGCGGCGTCCTACGCGCTGTCGCGGCTGGCTGCGGGCGATGAGGCCGGCTTCCACGACGTGCTGGGCCCGACGGTGCCGCTGTCGCGCCACATCTTCAAGGCGCCGACCCGCTTCTACAAGACCGGCATCGTGTTCATGGCCTATCTCAACGGGCACCAGGATCACTTCACGATGGTCGGCGGACAGGAGAGCGCGCGCTCGACCCTGCATCTGGCCGAGCTGTTCCGGCTCGCCGACCAAGCCGGGCTGTTCGCCAATCCGGAGCTCGCGACGCGCCGAATGGCGGCGATCATGGCCACCCGCGGTATCGACGCCTGATGCGCGATTTTTCCAACGACCATCGCTGGCTGTCGCTGAACACGGCGACGGTCCGCAAGCAGGGCGATCTCATCGCCATCATCGAGGCCTGCGCCCGCCATGGCATCCGCGCCATCGATCCCTGGCGCGACCAGGTCGCTAGCGTCGGCCTCGACCGCGCCGTGCGTGCAGTGAAAGATGCCGGCCTCGATCTCTCAGGCTATTGCCGCGGCGGCATGTTCACCGCGGACAGCGCGCATCGCAGCGAGGCGCGCGACGACAATCGCCGCTCGGTCGACGAGGCGGCGGCGCTCGGCGCTCCCTGCATCGTGCTCGTGGCTGGCGGCCTGCCGCAATATTCGCGGCCGGGCAGCACGGCGTCCAAGGATATCGCGGCGGCGCGCAACCAGGTGCATGACGGCATCGCCGAGATGCTGGACTATGCAAAACAGGCAAAACTGCCGCTCGCGATCGAGCCGCTGCATCCGGCCTATGCCGCCGACCGTGCCTGCGTGAACACCACGAAACACGCGCTCGACATCTGCGACGCGCTCGATCCCGGCCGCACCGGCGCGATCGGCGTCGCGCTCGACGTCTATCACATCTGGTGGGATCCCGAACTCAAGAGCCAGATCGCGCGCGCCGGCAAGGATCGGCTGCTCGCGTTCCACGTCTGCGACTGGCTGGTGCCGACCAAGGACATCCTCAATGACCGTGGCATGATGGGCGATGGGGTCATCGACATCAAATCCGTGCGCGCGATGGTCGAGGCGCAGGGCTTTGCCGGCTATTCGGAGATCGAGATCTTCTCGAATGACTGGTGGAGCCGGCCGCTGGACGAGGTGCTGCGCACTTGCATCGAGCGGCACCGCTCGGTGGTCTGACCCAATCACCGGTTCGGTGGACAAGGCGAAGCGTGCCCGTTATTCCGGGGGTTGTGGGTGTGAACGGGCACTGGGGGCCGTTGAACTCCGCGGTCCGACCTTCGGAGCACGACATGCGCTTGAGCGATTGCCACAATTTCCATGACTTCCGCGAACTGGCGAGGCGGCGGCTTCCGGGGCCGATCTTTGACTATATCGACGGCGGGGCGGACGATGAGGCGACGCTTCGGCAGAACACCGCGAGCTTCGAGCGCTGCGACCTGGTGCCCAATGTCTTGCGCGGCGTCGAGAACGTGGATCTCTCGGTCACCGTGATGGGACAGAAGCTGGCAACGCCATTCTATTGTTCGCCGACCGCGCTGCAGCGTCTGTTTCATCATCAGGGTGAGCGGGCCGTCGCCGCGGCGGCGGCGAAATACGGAACGATGTTCGGCGTATCCTCGCTTGGCACGGTGAGCCTCGAGGAATTGCGCAAGGCGTACGACACGCCGCAGGTCTATCAGTTCTATTTCCATCGGGATCGAGGCCTGAACACGGCGATGATGCAGCGCGCCAAGCAGGCCGGCGTCAATGTGATGATGCTGACCGTCGACAGCATCACCGGCGGCAACCGCGAGCGTGACCTGCGGACCGGGTTTTCGATTCCGTTCAGGCTCACGCTTGGCGGCATGCTGCAATTCGCCATCAAGCCGGCATGGGCCATCAACTATGTCACGCATGAGAGCTTCAAGCTGCCGCAACTCGACGAGCATGTCGACATGAGCGGCGGTGCGATGTCGATCGGGCGCTATTTCACGGAAATGCTCGATCCCGCGATGACGTGGGACGATGTCGCGCAAATGGTCCGGCAGTGGAATGGCCAGTTCTGCCTGAAGGGCGTCATGTCGGTCGATGATGCCAAACGCGCGGTCGAGATCGGCTGCACCGGCATCATCCTGTCCAATCACGGTGGCCGGCAGCTCGACGGCTCGCGGGCAGCGTTCGATCAGCTGGCCGAGATCGTCGATGCCGTGGGCGACCGGATCGATGTGATGATGGACGGCGGCATCAAGCGGGGCAGCCATGTGCTGAAGGCGCTGTCGCTGGGCGCCAAGGCCGTCGGCCTGGGGCGCTTCTATCTCTATCCGCTGGCGTCGGCCGGCCAGGCCGGGGTCGAGCGGGCGCTTGGTCTGCTGCAGGCGGAGCTGGTGCGGGACATGCGGCTGATGGGGTGTTCCTCGATCAATCAGCTCTCCCGCGCAAACCTGCGGTTCAGATAGCCGCCCGGCCGTTCAAATAGGCGCGCGGGCCGGGTAAAGGGATGCCATGCACCAAATTTGGTCGATCCTGTCATCGCCGCTGCGCTCTAGGAATCCTGATCGCTGTGCGTGATCTCCAGCGTCACGAGTCGCGCCAGCAGCGTTGCGGGATAGAGCTGGCCGAAGATCGCCTCGAGATTGCATAGGCTGCGTGCGATCGGATGCAGCGGAGCGACGTCGCCATAGCCCGTGGTCGTCAGCGTCATGAAGCTGAAATAGATCAGCTCGTTCGCCAGCGCGGGGCTGTCCTCCATCTTCATCCCGGAAAAGGCCTTCGGCAGCAGCGTGCCGATGAAGGTGTAGAGCGCCGAGAAGATCACGGCAACGGAGAGATAGAGCAAGACGGCGCCGACCACGCGGTGATAGGTCACGCGGCCTGGCGCAAATGTCGCACGAGCCACCGTCACGGCCAGGGTGATGCCGACGATCAGCCACGAGCCCGCGAACAGATTGAGGTCGAGGATCGAGGGCGAGCGCAGCCGCAAGATGCCGCCCGTGACGATCATGGCGAGTGCAACCAGCATCGCGGTGACCGCAATTGCGCTGCCCGACATCAGGAATACGCCGCCGACCAGGAACAGCGCTAGAAACAGCTCGAAAATCTGGAATTCGAACAGGCCGAGCGCCTGCAGGGGCGCCACCACGAACATCATCACAAGGATCAGGATGGTGAGCACGGTCAGCAAGGAATCGCCCCAGCGTTCGCGTAGCTCGCCAGTCCTCATCCAACCGCGCTTCATTCCCGCCCCGTTATTCGGCATCGCATCAGCATGCTGGTGCCAGACATTGCTGCGCGGCGGCCGCAAAGGCAAGATGGGGACCGACATCCGGCGCGCCCGGCGATCCAGATCGCCGGCCGGCCGTCTCAGGGGCTTGCGACCTGCTGCAGCGTGTTGAAGCGGGCTTTCTGCTCGCTGCTCAGCATGGCGTAGAACTTGTCCAGTGCAGGCTCGATCAAATTCGCGGCCTTCTGCATGGCCTCGAGCCGGTGCTGCATCGCCTCCAGCCGGCCGACTGGCGTCAGCGGCACGTCGTTCGGGCAGGCTGCCTGCAGGTCCGCTATGGCCTTTTTGGTCGCATCGCTCAGGCGGTCGAGCACTTCCTTCTGCTTGCCCGCCGGATGAAGCGAGGCCTCGATCCTGTTGATCGGCAGCTGGGCCAGGTCGGATTTCGAATCGCTGCAATTCCCGGATTGCGCGGTCGTTTGCTGTTGCGGCGAACGCTCGCCGACATGTGGACCGAGCGCATTGAAGCGGGCCTGTTGCTCGTCGCTGAGCGAGCTGTAGAAATTCTCCAGGGCCGGCCGCACGATCTTGATCGCCTCGAGCGTCGCGCTGATGCGGTTTTGCATCGACCGCAAGCGGCCGGTTGGCGTCATGGCATAGCTGTCCGCGCAGGAATCCTTGAAGATATCAGCTGCCTTCGCCGCTGATGTCTTCAACTCGTCGAGTAGCACGCGCTGCTGCTGGTTCGGCCGTACCGCCCGCGTGATGTCGGCAAGTGGCCAGGCCGTGACGCCCTTGTCCGGCTCTCCGCATAACTGCTTGATTGCCTGCGGACTCGTATCGGTGCGTTGACGGGACTGATCGCGGCCTGCGGTCGCCGGATAGTCGCCAGGGTTGATGCTGGCATAGGCGGAGTAGGGACTGTTGGTGTCCCAGAACACGGTGTCCACGAAGTCGTCATAGGCGTAGGCCCAATAGCCGGGCTCGTAGGCATAGGACCAGAACGTATAGTCAAAGATGTCCGAATAGGCGTAAGGCAGGAACACCGGGCCAAGCCACGCCACGAACGCCGCGCGGTGGCCGCGTCGCCAGGCATTCCGGGGCGCCCAGCCGCCTTGGCGCATCGCAAGCGCCGCCTGGCTTTGCGCACCGGCCTGGTCGCGGAAGTGTGCGGCAAATCGTTCGCGCTGGGCCGCCTGCGTCGCGGCCGTGGTCGCGGCGGCCGCCCCAACCGTTATTGCGGCGGCCCCAACCGTTGTTGCCGGCGCCAATCGCTGCTGACGGGCAAGGTCGGCTTGCTGTGAGCGCTGCTCGCGCTGCAACAGGCGGCTCTGCGCCTGCAGCGCGCGGTCATGGACGCGTTGCGCGCGTGCGCCTTCGACCTTTTGCGACTGCAGTTGCTGCACGCGTTGCTGCAGGCGATCGATCCGGGTCTGCCGCTCAGTGGTCTGGCGCGAGAGCGCGTCACGCTGCCGCTGCTGCGCCGCCTGCTGGCGTTGCTGGATCAATTGTTGATGCTGCTGCGCGCGCTGCTGAACTCGCTCCGTCGGTGACGGTCGCTCGCTCAAGCGCGATGGTGAGCTCAGGCGCGATGGCGCGGCAATATGCGGAGCCTGACGCTGCGGTGTTCCTCGATGGAATTGGGGGCGCGGCGTTGCGACCCGCGGTGCGGCGATATGGGGGGCCTGGCGCACAGATGGGGCGGCGAAATGCGGTGCCGGGCGCGGCGCCATCGCCGGTCGCTGCGGGGCATGGAACGCGGGTGCTGCCGGCCGTGCCATCGCGGGTGGCCGAGCCATTGCAGGCGGTCTCGCCATTGCGGGCGGGGCGGCGTGGACCATCGGCGCGGGACGCGCCATTGCTGGTGGCGCGGCTGGACGTGCGCCGCCGGGCGCTCCACCCTTATGTGGCTGGGCGGCAGCGCCGCTCGCCGCCAGCATCGAGGCACCAACCAAAAGCACAGCAAAACAAATACCGCGGGGAGGCGTGAGCATGGCTCTCTGTCCATCCCTGCCCACAAGGATTCAACGCGCAGGCGTCGAAATTGTTCTTGTTGGCCACGGCCGGCGCTGCGGTCTTCCGACGCAGGGAACCGTCAGGAGACATCCTGTGTGAGGACAGACGCGATCCGCTCCAACGCCCAGTCGACCTGATCGGCCGTGATCACCAGCGGCGGGGCGATGCGAATGGTGTGCTCATGGGTGTCCTTGGCGAGGATGCCACGCGCCTGCAGCGCCGAGCAGTAGCGGCGGGCACCGCCGGCTTCCGGGTGTAATTCGATCGCCAGCATCAGCCCGCGCCCGCGCACCTCGCGGATCACGTTGGCGCGGATGTCCTGCAATCCGGCGAGAAAGCGCGCGCCCTGTTGCGCCGCGTTCTCGATCATCCCTTCCTCGACGAGCACGCGCAGCGCTGCGCGTGCCACCGCACATGCAAGCGGGTTGCCGCCGAAGGTCGAGCCGTGCTGGCCCGGCCGCAGCGTGCCGAGCACGGCGTTGTTGGAGAGCACCGCCGACACCGGATAGAAGCCGCCCGACAGCGCCTTGCCGAGCAGCGTCACGTCGGCCTCTATGCCCTCGTGCTGCTCGGCGAGCAGCTTGCCGGTGCGGCCGAGCCCGGTCTGGATCTCGTCGAGCACGAGCATCACGTTGCGCGTCGTGCACAGCTCGCGCACGCGGGCGAAATAGCCGGGCGGCGGAATGATGACGCCGGCCTCGCCCTGGACCGGCTCGACCAGGAAAGCCGCGGTGTTCGCCGTGATCGCCTGCTCGAGCGCCGCGGCATCGCCGAACGGGATGATTTTGAAGCCCGGCGCGAACGGGCCGAAATGGTCGCGGGATCCCGGGTCGGTCGAGAAGCCGACGATGCCGAGCGTGCGTCCGTGAAAATTATTTTCGCAGACGATGATCTCGGCCTGCCCGTCCGGCACGCCCTTGACCTCATAGGCCCATTTGCGCACCGACTTGATCGCGCTCTCCACCGCCTCGGCGCCGCTGTTCATCGGCAGCACCTTGTGCGAGCCGGTCAGCTCCGCGAGCTCGCGATAGAAGGGAGCGAGCTGGTCGTTGTGGAAGGCACGCGAGGTCAGCGTCAGCCGATGCGCCTGCTCGATCATTGCTGCCAGGATCTTTGGATGACAGTGGCCCTGGCTCACAGCCGAATAGGCGGAGAGACAGTCGAGGTACCGGTTGCCATCGGTGTCCCAGACCCAGACGCCTTCGCCGCGGGACAGCACCACCCCGATCGGCTCGTAATTGTGGGTGCCGAACTGCGCTTCGGTTGCGAGGAAATCAGTGACCGATGCATTCATCATGCGTCACTCCCGCTGCAGCGCACGAGAGATTACATCAATCCGTGCCTGCAGTTGATTTGGGTATCAGTTCCTCCACAGGGAAGTGGACTTGCCAACCAAATTCGCAGGGGACAATTCACGCGCCGCGCCGGCATGGCACGCTGAGGAAGCCGCGGAAGCGCACCCGGCCGCCGCGCACCGGCGCGCCGTCGAGTGCGTAGTTCGGGAAGCGCGCCAGGAAGCGCGAGATCGCGATGGCGCCTTCGAGGCGCGCCAGCGCCATGCCGGCGCATTGATGCGCGCCGGTCCCGAAGGCAAGGTGGCGGTTCGGCGTGCGTGCGACGTCGAAGCCTTCAGGGTTGGGGAACTGCGCGGGGTCGCGGTTGGCGGCGCCGATGCACAAAGTGACCAGCGTGCCAGGCGGCATTTTGATGCCGCCGAGCTCGGTCTCCTCCACGATCATCCGGTTGCCGAGCTGGTTCGAGCTCTCGTAGCGCAGCATCTCCTCGACCGCGGTCTTGATCAGCTCGGGCTGCGCGATCAGGCGCTCCTTTTCTTCGGGATATTGGGTGAGCGTCACCAGCCCGTTGCCGATCAGGTTGGTCGTGGTCTCGTGGCCGGCGTTGAGCAGGAAGATGCAGTTGTGCAGTAATTCCTTCGCGGTCAGCCGCTCGCCATTGTCCTCACCCTGGATCAACCGGGTCAGCACATCGCGCTCGGGATTGCCTGGTTTGGCGCGGCGCCTTTCGACCAGGGTTTCGAGATAGACGAGGAAATCCTTCACCGCATCGTTGCCGCGGTCGAATGCGTCCTTTGCGATCACGGGCTCTAGCGCGCCCAGGATCGCCAGCGACCAGTCGCGCAGCGGCTCGCGCTCGTCGTGCGGCACGTCGAGCAAATTGCCGATCACCTCGACCGGGATTGCGGAGGCGAAGTCGCCGATCAGCTCGAAGCGGTCTTTCGTGGCGATCCGGTCGAGCAGGCTGTCGACCAGCGCGATCAGGTCCGGCTCCATGCCGGCGATCGCCCGCGGCGACAAGGCGCCCATGATCAATCGCCGCACGCGGGTGTGTGCCGGCGGGTCGTTGAAGACGAGGCTGGTCGTGTGATGCTCGTAGAGCAGCGAGTTGCCGTATTTCGGCAAGAACTCCTTCTTCTTGTCGGAGGAGAACGTCTTGGTGTTCTTGTAGGCGGCGATGAGGTCGTCGTAGCGGGTGAGAAAATAGCAGCCGTTCGGCAGCCGCTTGACCGGTGCGTGCTCGCGCAGCGCGCGATAGGTCGGGTAGGGGTTCGCGTAGAAATCAGCCGTCAGCTTTTCCAGGTCGAAGCCGTCAGCCAGCTCTCGCGCGTGCCCGTTCATGGCGATCCAGCCCAATTGGTTTCATTTGCAACTATCGTAAGCCGCGGGCGGTGGCCGCGCAACAGAATTTGCGTGCCGGGAATGGCGCGGCGTGCGCCGCGCGATGCGAGCAAATCGCAGAGCCATATGCGGTTTTGCGCTTTGATGAAGCGCGCGCGCCCCTCTACAGTCGCGGCCAAACAATCAAGACCGGAAACGCCGATGCATGCCCGAGCCGACACCGTGGCCTCCTGGCCCGAGGAGATCTTTTCGATCTTGCAGCGCTTCGAGGTACGTCAGGTGCCCTACGTGCCCGACGCCGGGCATTCAGAGCTGATCGAGCGCGTGCTGGGATCGTCCTCGATGCGCGGCATTGCGCTGACCACCGAGGAGGAAGGCGTGGCGCTGCTCGCAGGCGCCTGGGCCGGCGGCCAGCGCGGCGTGCTGCTGATGCAGTCGAGCGGGGTCGGCAACTGCATCAACATGCTGTCGCTGGTGCAGATCTTCCGCTTGCCGTTCCTCACGCTGGTGACGATGCGCGGCGAATGGGGTGAGTTCAATCCCTGGCAGGTGCCGATGGGCTCGAACACGCAAGGGATTCTCGAATTGGCGGGGATCAAGGTGCTGCGCGCCTCGCGTCCGGACGAGGTGCGCGAAGTCGTCGAAGCCGGCGCGGCGCAAGCCTACAATGCCTGCACGCCAACAGCCGTGCTGCTGTCGCAGCGCCTGATCGGGGCAAAGGTCTTCACCAAATGAGCAAAGCCAATCTCCTCGACCGCCGCGCCGTGGTTTCCGAACTGCTCAGGGATCGTAAGGGCGCCTTCGCGGTCGGCGGCCTCGGCGCCTCGACCTATGACATCGCCGCGGCCGGCGACCACGACCGCAACTTCTATCTCTGGGGCGGCATGGGCGGCGCGGTGATGATCGGGCTCGGCCTCGCGCTGGCCCAGCCGACGCTGCCGGTCGTCGTAATCACCGGTGACGGCGAGATGCTGATGGGGATCGGCAGCCTCGCGACCGTCGCGCTGCAGCAGCCGAAAAACCTCTCGATCGTCGTGCTCGACAACGAGGCCTATGGCGAGACCGGCGGCCAGGCCAGCCATACCGGCGGCCCCGCCGACCTCGTGGGTGTTGCCAAAGCCTGCGGAATCGGGGATAGCCGGGCGATCAGCACGATGGCTGAGGTCGAGGCTTTTGCTTCGTCTTTGCAACATGTTACGGCGGGGCCGCGGTTCGCCAGTGCGAAGATCGACGGGGCCAATCTGGAACGCGTGCTGTCGAGCCGCGACGGCACCTACATCGTCAACCGCATCAGAGGGTCGATCGGACACACTCCGACATAAAGTGACTTTCGCGGTGCAATAGAACCTTGACTTTTGGTAAAGTGAGTGATTACTCACGACCCAAATGTCTACCTTACGCATGACGAGTGACTTGCGGCGTCAGTTGATCCTGAGCGCCGCAAAGCGGTGTTTCGCCCGCAACGGCTTTGCCGGCACCACGACAAAGAGCGTGGCGGCCGCGGCTGCCATTTCGGAAGGGCTGCTGTTCAAGCACTTCCCGTCGAAGGCGGCGCTCTACGCCGAAATCCTTGCCGAAGAGTGCGAGGCGGATCCCGATCTCGCGCATCTGCTCGGCCAGGAGCCCTCCACCGCGACGCTGATCGAACTGGTGCAGGGCATGGTCGGCCACTTCATGCAACTGCGCGACGCGCCGGACCAGGAAGAGGCGCAGCGGATGCGGCTGATGGTGACGAGCCATCTCGACGACGGCGAGTTTGCGCGCCTGCTCTACGACAAGGTCGGCAAGCTGATCGGTCCGACTTTCGCCGCCTCGCTCGAGAGCGCGATCGCCGCTGGCGAAGCGACGCGGATCGGCGACGAGCCGCTCAACCTGTTCTGGTTTGCGCACCATACCGTGCTTATGGGCGCGCTGACGCAGCTCCCTGCGACACCTTGTCTCCCCTATGGGGATGCCGCCGCGGCCGAACGGCAGCTTTGCCAGTTCATTCTTCGCGGCATCGGACTTACCGAAGCCGCAATTTCAACTCATTTGGGCCGCCAGCCGTCGCCGAGCGCAGGACCGTCGGTAACTGCAGAAAGTGCATGACATGAATATCCAGACCGAAAGCCACATCTCGGGGCAACCGCTCAAGGAAAAGCAAGCCAAGCGCCCCGTCCGCCTGGTGCGTTGGTTCATCATCGTAGGCCTGTTGCTGGCCCTGCTGGTCGGCGCGCTGGTCGGCTTCAACGCCTTCCGCAGCCACATGATCGCGCAGTTCTTCGCCAACAATAAGCCGCCGCCGTCGAACGTCTCGATCGCCGAGGCGAAGACCGAGGTGATTCCGAATCTACTGACCGCCGTCGGCGATCTCGTCGCCGTGCACCAGGTCAATGTCACGACCGACGTGCCGGGCCGCATCACCGAGATCCAGTTCACCGCCGGCAGCCATGTGAAGGCGGGCACGCCGCTGGTGCAGTTGTTCGACGCACCGGAGCAGGGCGACCTCGCCAGCTTCAAGGCGCAGGCGACCGTGGGCGAGCAGCAACTCGACCGCGCCAAGCAGCTTGCGTCGCGCCAGTTCGGGCCGCAGTCGACCGTCGATACGGCGCAGGCGACCTACGACCAGGCCAAGGCGGGCATCGCCAAGACCGAAGCGCTGATCTCGCAGAAGCTGGTGCGCGCGCCGTTCGAAGGCGATCTCGGCGTTCGCCAGGTCGAAGTCGGCCAGTATCTGACGGCCGGCACGCAGATCGTGTCGCTGACGGATTTGTCGGTGCTGTACGCTAACCTGACCGTGACCGAGAAGCAGAGCTCGCAGATCAAGGTCGGCCAGGCCGTGCGGGTCGCGGTCGACGCCTATCCGGGCCGCACCTTCGAGGGCAAGATCACCACCATCGAGCCGCAGATCGCGACCGAGACCCGCAACATCCGGGTGCAGGCGACGATCCAGAATCCGGAAAGCATCCTCAAGCCCGGCATGTTCGCGACCACCACGATCGTGTTGCCCGAGAAGCCGCCAGTCGTGACCATTCCCGAAACCGCCGTCGACTACACGCTGTACGGCGACTCGGTGTTCCTGATCACCGAGAAGAAGGGTGAGGACGGCAAGACCAGCCTGACCGCGGACCGCACCTTCGTGAAGACGGGCAACCGTGTCGAAGGCCGCGTCCAAATCCTCAAGGGCCTGAAGGCCGGGGACAGGGTCGTGGCCGTCGGCCAGATCAAGCTGCAATCGGGCATGGCTGTTGCGATCTCGAACGATCCGCAGCCGCCGGTTCCGGCCGAGCCGCCGCGCTACTAAAGCGTTTTCGAGCGAAGTGGACACCGGTTCGCGTGAAGAAAACGCGTCAAGATAAGAAGTTAGAGCTTCGGCACTCCAAGCCGAAGCTCTATTCCCGATCATAAAACCCGGAGGGCCGGTTGGCCCTCCGCCACATGTTGCCGCAACCGGCAGACAACACGAATCGAGTTGGCGATGGCCTTCACTGATATTTTCATCAAGCGCCCGGTGCTGTCGGTCGTTGTCAGCCTGCTGATCCTCTTGATCGGCTTGCGCGCGGCGATGGTGCTGCCGATCCGGCAATATCCGAACCTGTCGAACACCGTCGTGACGATCACGACGTCATATCCCGGCGCGTCGCCCGAGCTGATCAACGGCTTCATCACCACGCCGATCGAGCAGGCCGTCGCTTCGGCCGAAGGCGTCGACTACATGACGTCGAACTCGGTGCTCGGCACCTCGACGATCCAGGTCTACGTCAAGCTCAATCACGATCCGAACCAGGCACTGACCGAAGTGCTCGCCAAGGTCAATTCGGTCAAATATCTGATCCCGAAGGAAGCCTTCGATCCGGTCGTGAGCAAGGCGACCGGCGACACCATCGCCGTGATGTATCTCGGCTTCTCCAGCGAAGAGCTGACCGGATCGGCGATCTCGGACTATCTGACCCGCGTCGTGCAGCCGGTGCTCTCGACGGTCGACGGCGTCGCTTCGGCCGACATCCTGGGCGGCCAGACCTTTGCGATGCGTGTCTGGCTCGATCCGAACCGGATGGCCGGACGCGGCGTGTCGCCCAACGACGTTGCGGCTGCGATCGCGGCCAACAACTTCCAGGCGGCCGCCGGCCAGACCAAGGGCTTCTTCATCGTCTCGAACGTCTCGGCCAATACCGACCTTCAGAATATCGATCAGTTCAAGCGGATGATCGTGAAGGCGAAGGACGGCGGCTTCGTGCGCATCGAGGACATCGCGACGGTGGAGCTCGCGGCGCAGTCGACCGACGCCAGCGTCGCCTTCAACGGCGAGCATGCGATCTTCATCGGCATCAAGGCGACGCCGCAAGGCAACCCGCTGACGCTGGTGAAGGGCGTCCGCGCGCTGTTCCCCGACCTCGAGCGCAACCTGCCGCCGTCGATGAAGATGAAGGTGGCCTACGACTCCACCAAGTTCATCCAATCGTCGATCGACGAGGTCGAGAAGACGCTGACCGAAGCGGTCCTGATCGTCGTCGTCGTCATCTTCCTGTTCCTGGCGTCGCTCCGCTCGGTGATCATCCCCGTCGTCACCATTCCGCTGTCGCTGATCGGCGTCTGCATCCTGATGCTGGCCGCAGGCTTCAGCTTCAACCTGCTGACACTGCTGGCGATGGTGCTGGCGATCGGCCTCGTGGTCGACGACGCCATCGTGGTGGTGGAGAACATCCATCGACATCTCGAGGAGGGCCTGCCACCGGTGCAGGCATCGCTGAAAGGTGCGCGCGAGATCGTGGGCCCGGTCGTCTCGATGACGATCACGCTCGCGGCGGTGTACGCGCCGATCGGCTTCCTCGGCGGCGTCACCGGCACGCTGTTCCGCGAATTCGCCTTCACGCTGGCAGGTTCAGTGATCGTGTCGGGCGTGATCGCGCTGACGCTGTCGCCGATGATGTGCTCGGTGTTCCTCAAGAGCGCGGAAGAGGGGCGTTTCGCCAGGCTGGTCAATCGCGTGTTCGGCGCGTTGACGCGCGCCTATGGCCGCCAGCTCGACCGTTCGCTCGACTACCGCCCGATCACGGCGCTGTTCGCCGTGACCATCCTGGGCCTGGTCGGCTTCCTCTATATGCACATCCAGAAGGAGCTGGCGCCGCAGGAGGACCAGGGCATCGTGTTCGCGGTGACCAAGGCGCCGAAATACGCCAACATCGACTACATCGATTTCTACGGCGACAAGATGGACAAGGAGTTCCAGAAGTTCCCCGAGACCGACCTGCGGTTCATCCTGAACGGCATCACCGGTCCGCAGGGCGGCTTCGCCGGCATGCTGCTCAAGCCGTGGGATGAGCGCAAGCGCAGCGCGCAGGCGCTGCAGCCGCTGGTGCAGGCCGAGCTGTCGAAGATCGAGGGCGTCAGCGCGTTCGCGTTCAGCCTGCCGCCGCTGCCCGGCGGACCCGGCGGTCTGCCGGTCCAGATGGTGATCTCATCGACGGCCGGATTCCAGCAGGTGTTCGACCAGATGAACAAGCTGAAGGATGCCGCGCGCAAGAGCGGCCTGTTCATCGTCACCGACAGCGACCTCGACTTCAACCAGCCGGTGGTCCGGGTGAAGGTCGATCGCTCCAAGGCGAGCGACCTCGGCATCACCATGCAGTCGATCGGCGGCGCGCTGGCGACGCTGCTCGGCGGCAATTACGTCAACCGCTTCAACCTCGAGGGACGTTCCTATCAGGTGATCCCGCAGGTGCCGCGCGCTAGCCGGCTCGCGCCGGAATCGTTCGACAACTACTACGTCCCGACCGCGACCGGGCAGCTGGTGCGGCTGTCGACCGTGGTGACGGTCGAGACCGGCGTCGATCCGAACGCGCTGACCCACTACAACCAGCTCAACTCGTCGACCTTCCAGGCCGTGCCGATGCCCGGCGTTTCGATGGGGCAGGCGGTCGAGTTCCTGCAGGGTGAAGCCAAGAAGCTGCCGTCCGGCTTCAGCTACGACTTCCTGGCCGACTCCCGGCAGTACGTCCACGAAGGCAACCAGCTGCTGGTCACCTTCGCGTTCGCCATCATCATCATCTTCCTGGTGCTGGCGGCGCAGTTCGAGAGCCTGCGCGATCCGTTCGTGATCATGATCTCCGTGCCGATGGCGATCGTCGGCGCCTTGATCCCGCTGTTCTTCGGCGTCGCCACCATGAACATCTACACCCAGGTGGGCCTGCTGACGCTGGTCGGACTGATCACCAAGCACGGCATCCTGATGGTGGAGTTCGCCAACGAGCTGCAGCTCAACGAGGGACTGGACCGCCGCTCGGCGATCGAGATGGCGGCCCGGATTCGTCTGCGTCCGATCCTGATGACGACGGCGGCCATGGTCACCGGCCTGCTGCCGCTGCTCACCGCCTCGGGCGCCGGCGCCGCCAGCCGCTTCTCGATCGGGCTTGTCGTCGTCACCGGCATGACGATCGGCACGCTGTTCACGCTGTTCGTGCTGCCGATGGTCTACACGGTGATCGCGACCGACCACCAGGCCGCCGCCCGGTCCGAGCGAGCCAAGCAGATCGCCGACTACGAACTCGAAGGCCGCGGCGGCGCACTCAAACCGACCTGAGCCCTCCAAGCTCATGCTCGCAGGAAAGGCGGCACTGGCGAAAGCCACTGCCGCCTTTTCTTTGTCTCGTGATAGCCTTGTTGACCGGCAGCGCTAACCGCGACGGCGCTGCGCTCCCTCTCCCGCTTGCGGGGGAGGGCTGGGGTGGGGGCTCTCTCCACGAGTCGCATCGTTGAGAGAGCCCCCACCCGCCACGCTGCGCGTGGCGACCTCCCCCGCAAGCGGGAGAGGTGAAGCGGACAAGATCTGGAGGAAACAGGCATGGCGAGCGAATTTGCGACGGGCAATTACCGATTCATTCCGGCCGTGTTCCAATATTCAAGCGGCGCGCAGGCGAACGCCGGCTATGAGATCGAGCGGGTGCGCTTCGATCGCCTGGTGCCGCTCGCGGAAGGCTTTGCGCGCATTGCGGCTTACATCAAGGATGCCGGCCGGCCGCTGACCTCGTTCTGCGCCTGCGAACTGCGTTCGCCGGCCGCCTTCACCGAGGATGGCTTCCTCGCCTTCAACCAGCATTACGTCGAGACGCTCGCCGAATGGGGCCTGTTCGACGGCACTATCAATCCGGTGGCGCGCAGCAATGTCTGTCCCGAGATCGATCCGCCGGCCGAGCCGTCGTTTTACGCGTTCTCGTTCACGCGGCCGAGCACGAGCACGTCGCCGTCCTTCGTGATCGCGGGCGGCGCCGAAGCCCGCAGTGGCACTGCCAGCTACCCCGACCGCATCGTTTGCTACCGCGATCTCAGCCCCGGTGCGTGGCGGGAGAAGGTCCGCTTCACCGCCAGTGAGATGGAGCGCCGTCTTGCGGAGTTCAGCTTCGGCTGGCAGGAGACAACCGCGGTGCAGGCCTACACCGTGCACGACATCCATCCCGTGATCGTCGACGAGCTGGTCCGCCGCGGCGCCACGCGCTCCGGCCTGACCTGGCACTTCTGCCGCCCGCCGGTGGTCGATCTCGAATACGAGATGGATTGCCGCAGGGTGCTGCGCGAGGTGGTGATTTAGCTGAAGAGCTTTGGGTGCGCATGCTACGAGTCCCGTCATCCTGAGGAGCGCGTAGCGCGTCTCAGGGTGACGGAGAAGATTGGGCGCCCGCTGCGACGGAGGACAACATCACCGCGCCTTCGGATCGAGTGCGTCGCGCAGGCCGTCGCCGACCAGGTTGAACGACAGCACGACCAGAAAGATCGCAAGTCCCGGCCAGATCGCCATCCATGGTGCGCTGGTCAGGAAGCGTTGCGCGGCGTTGAGCATGCTGCCCCAGGACGGTGCCGGCGGCTGCTGGCCGAGGCCGAGGAAGGATAGCGCGGCCTCGGCGATGATTGCAGCCGCGATCGACAGCGTGGCCTGCACCAAGAGAGCCGGCAGGATGTTGGGCAGGATGTGGACCAGCGCGATGCGCCAGCGCGGATTGCCCATGGCGCGCGCGGCCTCGACATAGTCCTCGACCTTGACGCTCATCACCTGGCCGCGGGTCAGGCGGATGAAGATCGGGGTCGCCGAGACGCCGATCGCGATCATCGCATTGCCGAGGCTTGGCCCGAGAAAGGCGGCGAGCGCGATCGCCAGGATCAGGAACGGGCAGGCGAGCATCGCATCGGTGATGCGGCTGATCAGCGCGTCGATGAAGCCGCCGCGATAGCCGGCGAGCAGCCCGAGCGGCACGCCGATCGCCAGCGCGATGCTGACCGAGATGACGCCGGCAAGCAGCGAGGCGCGGGCGCCGAACACGACGCGGGCGAGCACGTCGCGGCCGAGCTCATCGGTGCCGAACCAGTGCTGCATCGACGGCGCCTTGCGCACCAGCGACCAGCTCGTCGCGATCGGATCGTAGGGCACGATCAGCGGCGCGAACACGGCGAGCAGGATGAAGAGCGCGATCACGGCGATCCCGAGCACGGCGCCCTTGCGCCGGATCAGCCGCCGCCCGGCACGCCGCGCCGGGCTCTCCAGCGTCTCGGCGGCGGCAAGCGAAGCTGATGTGCTGAGTACAGCGTCGGTCATCCGATCAGGCCTTCAGCCGCGGATTGACCAGGATGTAGGCGATGTCGGCGATCAGGTTGAGCGTGATATAGATCGTCGCCGTTGTCAGCACCACGCCCTGCACGACCGCGTAGTCGCGGTTGAACACGGCATCGACGATCAGCTTGCCGAAGCCCGGGATCGAGAAGATCTGCTCGGTGAGCACCGCACCCGACAGCAGCGTGCCGAGCTCGAGCGCGCCGAGCGTGATGATCGGCGTCAGCGCGTTGCGCATCGCATGCTTGAGGATCACGGTGCGCTCGGACAGTCCCTTGGCGCGCGCGGTGCGGACGTAGTCGCTCTCCAGCACCTGCAGCATCGCGCTTCGCGTATGCCGCATCAGGACCGCGGCGATCGCATTGCCGAGCACGAAGGCCGGCATGACGGATGCGGCGAGGCTCGCGCGCCAGTTTTCGCTGAGCGGCACGTAGCCGGAGGCCGGCAGCCAGCCAAGTTCGACGGAGAACAGGAAGATCAGCATGATGCCGAGCCAGAAATTCGGCGTCGAGATGCCCCACAGCGCGAACAGATTGGCGCCGTAATCCCAAGCGGTGCCTTTCTTCACCGCCGAGATGATGCCGGCAGGAATGCCGATCAGGAAGGCGACCACGATCGCCATGCCGGCGATTTGCATCGTAACCGGCAGCTTCTGCGCGATCAGGCTCGACACCGGCATCTTGTTGCGCAGAGACTCGCCGAGGTCGCCCATGAGCACGCCCTTGACCCAATAGGCATATTGCACCGGGATCGATCGATCCAGGTGGTATTGCTGGCGGATCTGTTCGATGACGGCCGGATCGCGCTCCTCGCCGGCCATCACGAGTGCCGGATCACCGGGCAGCAGGTGTTGCAGCGAGAAGATCAGGAGCGAGACGAAGAACAGCGTCGGGACCAGCTGAACCAGCCGCTTGGCGAGGAAGTTCAGCATCGTCGGCCCCGCGTGCCCTGCGCTGTGTCGATCATTTCAATTTCAGCCCGACCACGCGCACCAATCCATCCGGCATCTGCCGGTAACCCTCGACCTTGGTGGTGTGCGCGATCAGGAGTGTGCGGTGATAGATGTAGATGATAGGCTCGTCGTTGAGCACGATCTTGGTCATCTTCTCGTAGATCGCCTTGCGCTGGGTTGGATCGTTGATCAGCCGCGCATCTTCCATCAGCTTGTCAGCTTCCGCGTTGGAATAGCCGCCGTCGTTCTGCGGCGCCTTGGTGTGCAGGAAGACATAGGAATTGCCGTCAGGATCGATCCGGCCGCTCCAGTTGATCTGAAACACCTGAAATTCGCCGGCTTGGGCCTGCTTGAAGGTCGTCGCAAATTCGACCACGCGGATCTTGATGTCGAAGCCCGCTTCGGCCGCCATCGACTGCACGACCTGGGCCACGGCTTCGTTCTCGGCCCCTTTGGGGACCATGTAATCGATGGCGACGGGCAGCGTGACACCGGCCTCCTTCAGCAGCGCCTTGGCCTTGCCAATGTCGCGTCCCCGAACCGGAAAGGCCTTCTGATAGTAAGGATGTACCGGGCTGACCCATTGATTGCCGGGCGTGAATTCGCCGTTGAAGACGACCTGGTTGAGCGCCTCGCGGTCAATCGACAGGTCGAGCGCCTGGCGCACCTTTTCCGACTGGCTGAGCGGCCCCTTGCTCTTGTCGTTGCCGATGTTGATGGTGAGGCCGAGATAGCCGAGTTCGGGCGCGGTCGACAGCACAAGCCGCTTGTCGGCGCGGACGTCCTTGATGTCGGTGGCGAGCACGCGCTCGATCAGATCGAGCCCGCCGGATTTCAGATTGGCGAGCCGCACTGTGGCATCGACGATGGGAAGGAACACGATGCGATCGATGAAGACGTTGTCCTTGTTCCAGTAATCCCCGAATTTCTCGAATACCATGCGGTCCTGCTGCACGCGTTCGACGAACTTGTAGGGACCGGCGCAGACCGGATGCAGGCCGAATTTGTCGCCCGCTTCCTTCACCGCCTTCGGCGAGACCATCATGCCGGCGCGGTCGGTCAACTGGGCGATCAGCGGCGAGTAGGGCGTCTTGAGCACCAGTTTGATGGTCAGGGGATCGACGACGTCGACATGGTCGAGCGCGGCCAGTTCCGGTTTGCGAAACGAGGTCGGCAGGGTCAGATGGCGCTCCAGCGAGAACTTGGCGGCTTCGGCGTCGAACGGCTCACCGTCGTGGAACTTGACGCCCGGCCTGAGCTTGATCGTCATCTCCTTGCCGTCGGCCGAGTTCTCGTAGGACAGCGCGAGCTGCGGAACGATGTTCAGCTTCTCGTCGATGTCGAACAGCTTGTCGCAGAACGCCGAAAACACGATCCGGCCGACATAGGTGCGTCCGATTGAAGGATCGAGGATGTCGGGGTCCTCGGCGAGCCCGATGCGAAGCGTCGTCTCGGCACGTGCGCTCGTTCCGCACCAGGTCACGAGGGCCGCCATCAGGACCGCCAAGCGCCAAAATCTCATCGCCAACCCCTTAATCCCCTGCGCATTTGTTCCTTACGAAATAACCCCGGGCCGCCCCGAGGCTTCCGCCGCATTGAACGCCGCCACCAGCTTTTCCAGTGTCGGCGAGAACCCGCCATCGGACGGCACGATCGCCTCCGCGCCGGGCAGCTCGCCCGTCCGGTGACAGGCCGTTGCATATCCGGTGCCATCTTCGCGCAACTGCGGCACTTCGCTGCGGCAGCGCGCGATCACATAGGGGCAGCGGGTATGGAAGCGGCAGCCGGAGGGCGGATTGAGCGCGCTCGGCAGCTCGCCCTCCAGCACGATGCGGCTGCGCCTGGCGCGCGGCTTCGGCACCGGGATCGCCGACAACAGCGCGCGGCTGTAGGGATGGCGCGGGGCGGCGAACAGCGCTTGCGCCTCCGCGGTCTCGACGATGGTGCCGAGATTCATCACGGCGACGCGGTCGGCGATGTGCTTCACCACGGCGAGATCGTGTGAGACGAAGATGTAGGCGAGCTTCAGGCGATCCTGCAGGTCGCGAAGCAGATTCAGGATCTGCGAGCGGATCGAGACGTCGAGCGCCGACACCGGCTCGTCGCAGATGATCAGCTTCGGCTCGACCGCGAGCGCACGGGCAATCGCGATGCGCTGGCGCTGGCCGCCGGAGAATTCGTGGGGATAGCGGCGCGCAAAGCGCGGCTCGAGCCCGACCAGACGCAACAGCTCATCGACCCGCTCGCGGCGGCCCGCCGCCGGGACGAGGTGGTGCAGCGCCAGCGGCTCGGTCAGGATCTGGCTCACCGTCATGCGCGGGTTGAGCGAAGCGTAGGGGTCCTGGAAGATCAGCTGCGCGTCGCGGCGGAACGCGCGCAATTGATCGGCGTTGAGCGCGCCGAGGTCACGGCCTTCGAAGGTGACGCGGCCAGCGTCCGGCTCGATCAGCCGCAGCACCAAGCGGCTGACGGTTGATTTGCCGCAGCCGGATTCGCCGACCAGCGCCAGCGTCTTGCCGGCCTCGACCGTGAAGCTGACGCCGTCGACCGCCTTCACGTAAGCGGTCGGCCGTCCGAACACCGAGCGTTCGGCGACGAAATGCTTCACCAGCCCTTCGACCTCGAGCAGCGCCGTCATGATACCAGCCGCTCCAAGGGCGCGCGGATGCAGCGTGAGGCATGGGTCGCGCTCAGCAGCGCGAGCGGTGGCGGCGACCGGGTGCAGGCATCTTCCACGAACGGGCAGCGAGCGGCGAAGCGGCAGCCCGCCGGCGGATTCGCCATGTTCGGGACCATGCCTTCGATGGTGGCGAGATGGCTGGTGCGGCGGTCGAGCCGCGGGATCGAGCCGAGCAGGCCGACCGTGTAGGGATGCTGCGGATTGGCAAACAGCTCGTCGACCGGGGCACGCTCGACGATCTCACCCGCATACATCACCGCGACCTCGTCGCAGACCTCGGCGACGACGCCGAGATCGTGGGTGATCAGGATGATCGCAGCCCCGCTCGCGGCCTTCAGCTCGCGCATCAGATCGAGGATCTGCGCCTGCAGCGTGACGTCGAGCGCGGTGGTCGGCTCGTCGGCGATCAAGAGCTGCGGATCGCAGGCGAGCGCCATTGCGATCATCACGCGCTGGCGCATGCCGCCGGAGAGCTTGTGCGGATATTCGTCGATGCGCTTCTCGGGCGAGGGAATATGGACGCGGCGCAGCAGCTCGATGGTGCGCTCGCGCGCCGCACGCCGTGAACCGCCACGGTGGCGCAGAATGGTCTCGGCGATCTGGTCGCCGATGGTGAAGCTCGGGTTGAGCGAGGTCATCGGCTCCTGGAAGATCATCGCGAGGCGATTGCCGCGCAGGTCGCGCAGCGTCGCGTCCGGCACGTCGAGCAGGTCGAAGCCGTCGAAGCGGATCGCGCCGGAGACCGCGGCCGACTGCTTCGGCAGCAGCCCCATGATCGCGAGCGAGGTGACGCTCTTGCCGCAGCCGGACTCGCCGACCAGGCCGAGCGTGGCGCCGTTGGCGACGGAAAGGTCGACGCTGTCGACGGCATGCGTGATGCGGCCGTCGTCACCCTGGAAGGTGACGCGCAGGCCCTCGATCTCGATCAGCGGACCGGCGGTCATTCGCGGCTCTTGGATGCGGCTGCGATACCGGCCTCGATCCTGGCGCGGTCGCTGGTTCCGGCCGGATTGTCGCGGGTCGGCATGAAAGTCCGGAACGGCACCCAGTGTTCGCGGCTGACCGCTTCGAGCCGTTCCAGCTCGCGCAAGGGATCGGCGTGATCGTCGACCCGCAGGTCGAGCAACGGCCATTGCTCGGTTCCGTGGATCAGAACGGCCGCCGATTGCTTGCCGCGCTTGTCACCGCCGGCCGCTTCACCGGCGAACATTGCCTTGATCAGCCGCTCCGCGAACGGGAGCTTCTCGTTCGCGGCATAGACGCGCGCGGTCTCGTCGAGCACGGCGGGCCCGGCCAGCATGTTGCCGGCGATCGAGAACCCGTCGCCGGCGATATGGCCGAACCAGTCGATGCAATCCTTGCCCGAGTGGGCGGCGATCCGGCCCTTGCTGTCCATGACATGCACCTGCCGGCTCTCGCGGCCGCCGTCAGGCGCGAGCAGCGCTGCGATCGTCTCATGCGGGCTCTTGCCGTCGCGCAGCAGCGCGAGGCCGTCGATGCCGTAATAGGGATTGACCAGCGCCTGCGTCGCGATGGCGCCGATGTCAGGTGCAATGTGCGGCACCAGGGCGCCGACCGCGAAGAACCGCGTCGCGACGGCGATGCCGAGCTGGCCGGTGGCGCTGTCGCGGGCGATGATCGACCAGGTCATCCGAAACCTCTAGCGGCCCGCGGCGTAACCCTGCATGCCGCGCGGGTTGGCGGCGGCGCGGCGGCGGGGGCCGACCTTCGAGGCCGCGGTGAGCCGGCCTTCCGACCAATCCGGGCCAATCTCGACCACATGGCCGCGACGCTTCAGCTCGTCGATGGTCGATTTCGGCACGCGATTTTCCAGCACCAGCACGCCGGGACGCGAGGTGCGCGGCCAGAACGAGATCGGGAAATGCTCGGAGTGCCAGGCCGGCGCGTCGATCGCCTCCTGCAAATTGAGCCTGGCGTGGACATGGCGCAGGAAGAACTGCGTGATCCACTGGTCCTGCTGGTCGCCGCCCGGCGAGCCCCAGGAGAGATACGGCTCGCCGTCGCGCAGCGCCATGGTCGGCGACAGCGTGGTGCGCGGCCGCTTGCCCGGCGCCAGCGAGGCCGGGTGGTTTTCTTCCAGCCAGAACATCTGGGCGCGGCTGCCGAGGCAGAAGCCGATCTCGGGAATCACCGGCGAGGATTGCAGCCAGCCGCCGGACGGCGTCGCCGAGATCATGTTGCCGGCCTTGTCGATGATGTCGAAATGCACGGTGTCGCCGCGCACCTCGCCGAACCGGCCGACGGTCGGTTCGCCCGCGCCCATGGCGCCGACCGCTTCGCGATGCCCTTCGGCGTGTCGCAGCTTGACGACGCCGCCGAAGCCTGTGACCGAACCGGGGCGGAAGTCGAGCGAAGCCTTGTCCTTCGAGATCAGCTTGCGCCGTTCGTTGTTGTAGGCATCGGACAGCAGCGTTTCGATCGGGATGTCCGCGAACTTCGGATCGCCGTAGAACGTCTCGCGATCGGCATAGGCAAGCTTGGCGGCTTCGATCTGCAAATGGATGAAGTCGGGTCCCGCGGGATCGAGCCCGTCGAGCTCAAAACCCTTCAGCAGCGCGAGCTGCTGCAGCATCACCGGACCCTGGCTCCAGACGCCGCACTTCTGCACGGTGTAGCGGCCGTAATCGTAGGTCAGCGGCGCCTCGACGGTCGGCTGCCAGCGCGCCATGTCGTCGGCCGACAGCACGCCGCGATGCGGCGAGCCGGAGACGTCCATCACGTCCTGGGTGCGGCAGAACTTATCGATCGCCTCGGCGACGAAGCCCTTCGACCAGGCCTGTCGCGCGCGCTCGATCTGCGCCACGCGGTCACTGCCGGCGCTCTCCGCCTCGGTCAGGATGCGTGCGTAGGTCTCGGCGAGCTTCCTGTTGGTGAAGATGGTGCCGGGCTTCGGCACCTCACCATCAGGCAAATAGACCTCGGCCGACGTGGGCCAGTATTTCCGGAACAGCTGCTCGACGGTCTTGATGGTGGCCGAGGCGCGCTCGACCAGCGGATGGCCGTCGCGGGCATAGGCGATCGCGGGCTCCAGCACGTCGCGCAGCTTCATCGTGCCGTAGTCGCGCAGCAGCAGCATCCAGGTTTCGAACGTGCCGGGCACGCAGGCCGCGAGCAGGCCGGTGCCGGGCACCATTTCGAGGCCTTCGCTGCGGTAATGCGCGATCGTCGCCTTGGCCGGCGCCGGTCCCTGGCCGCAGATCACTTCGGTTTTGCCGCGCTTGATGTCGTGCACGATGATCGGGACGTCGCCGCCGGGGCCGTTCAGATGCGGCTCGACCACCTGCAACGTGAACGCCGCTGCAACGCCGGCGTCGAAGGCGTTGCCGCCTTTCTCCAACGCCGCCATGCCGACCGCGGTCGCGATCCAGTGGGTCGAGGTGACGACGCCGAAGGTGCCCTCGATCTCGGGCCTTGTGGTGAACGGATCGGGATTGACGTTGCTCATGGGGCTGCGCTTCCGGCTCGGTCTTGTGGCGCGCGCACTTGATCACAGGCCGGCTGGTATGCCAACCGCTTGGTGGACATGGCCGCTCCCATCCGCGTGATCATGCCGGAACGGCGGCGGCAGGGCTGTTGACGGCGTGGCAGGCGACGCCGTCGATCAGTTCCGGCGCCTTCTCGCGGCAGAGATCGAAGGCGAGGGGACAGCGCGGGTTGAACGCGCAACCCCGCGGCGGATCGATCGGGTTCGGAATCTCGCCCTTGACCGGGATGCGCTGGCGGCCGGACATCGCAAGATCCGGAACCGCGCCGAGCAGCATCTTGGTGTAGGGCATCCGCGGGTTCTCGAACAATTTCCGGCCCTCGGCGATCTCGACGATGCGGCCGAGATACATCACGCCGATCCGGCTCGCCATGTGGCGGACGACTGCCAGATTGTGGCTGATGAAGAGATAGGTCAGGCCGAACTTGTCCTGCAGGTCGCGCATCAGATTTAGGATCTGCGCCTGCACGGAAACGTCGAGCGCCGAGGTCGGCTCGTCGCAGACGATGAACTCGGCTTCCGACGCCAGTGCGCGGGCGATCGCGATGCGCTGGCGCTGGCCGCCGGAAAACTCATGGGGGAATTTTTGGCCGTCGTCGGGGTGCAGGCCGACCAGCGAGAGCAATTCGCCGACCCGGGCCTTGATGTCGCGCTCGCCCTCGATCAGGTCGAAGGCGCGGATCGGCTCGGCGACGATGGCGGCGACCCGGTAGCGCGGATTGAGGCTGGCATAGGGGTCCTGAAAAACCATCTGGATGCGCCGGCGCAGCCGGCGGCGCGCCTGCGCCTGCCGCGGATCGGTCATCGAGACGCCGTCGATAACGACTTCGCCTGAGCTCGGCGGCAGCAGGCCGACGACCATGCGCGCCACCGTGGTCTTGCCGGAGCCGGATTCGCCGACCAGCGCAAACGTCTCGCCGCGCTTGATGTCGAAGCTGACGCCGTCGACGGCTTTCAGGAATTCGAGATGGCCGCCCTCGATCACGCGGTTGAGCCACGGTTTCGAGACGTCGAAGACGCGGCGCAGGTTCTTGACCTCGATCAATGTTCCGCTCATGCCGCCGTCTCCTTCGCCGGCTCGAACAGATGGCAGGCGACGGATTGCGTGCCCTGCCGGATCGGCTCGGGGCGTTCGACGCGGCAGCGATCGAAGACAAACGCACAGCGCGGATTGAACGGGCAGCCGGCCGGAATCGCCGACAGCCGCGGCATCGAGCCCGGGATCTGCACCAGGCGCTTGTCCTCGCCTGCGAGGGTCGGGATCGCGCCCATCAAGCCCCTGGCGTAGGGATGCAGCGGGTTGCGCACCACCTCCTGCACCGGGCCGATCTCGGCGATGCGGCCGGAATACATCACCGCGACGCGGTCGCAGGTCTCGGCGATCACGCCCATGTCGTGGGTCACCAACATCACGGCGGTGCCGTGGTCGCGGCCGAGCCGCTTGATCAGCGCGATGATCTGCGCCTGCACCGAGACGTCGAGCGCGGTGGTCGGCTCGTCGGCGATGATCAGCTCGGGCTCGGCGCAGATCGCAAGCGCGATGACGACGCGCTGGCGCATGCCGCCGGAGAACTCGTGCGGGTAGCCGTCGATGCGCTTTTCCGGCGCGGGGATGCCGACCTCGGCCAGCAGATCGATGGCGCGCCGGCGCGCGGCGCTTTCGCTCAGATTGGTGTGGGTGCGAATGGTCTCGATGATCTGGTCGCCGATCCGGTAGAGCGGATTGAGGCTGGTCAGCGGATCCTGGAAGATCATGCCGATCCGCTTGCCCCTGATGCGCCGGATCTCCTCCGGCGGAAGATGGTCGATCCGGGTGCCCGACAGCTCGATCTGGCCGCCGGAGATACGACCGGGCGGATCGATCAGCCCGATCACCGCAAGGCCGGTGACAGATTTGCCGGCGCCGGACTCGCCGACCACGCCGAGCACCTCGCCCTTGGCGATGTCGAACGACACGCCGTTGATGGCGCGCAAGGTCGCGCGGCGGGTGACGAATTCCACCTCGAGATTGCGCACGGAGAGAACAGGCTGGGTCATCGGAGCCTTGGGTTCAACGCGTCGCGCAGCCAGTCGCCGAGCAGGTTGATGGAGAGGATCAGGCCGGCGAGGGCAATGCCCGGGAAGGCAACGATCCACCATTCGCCGGCGAACAGATAGTTGTTGCCGATCCGGATCAGGGTGCCGAGCGAGGGCATGGTGTCGGGCATGCCGGCGCCGAGGAACGACAGCGTCGCCTCGGTGATGATCGCGAGCGCGAGGTTGATGGTGGCGATGACCAGGATCGGGCCCATCGTGTTCGGCAGCACGTGCCGCAGCATGATCTTCGGCGCCGGCAGGCCGATCAGCTGCGCCGCCGCCACGTAGTCCTTGTTCTTCTCGACCATGACCGAGCCGCGCACGGTGCGGGCATATTGCACCCAGAAACTGAGGCCGATCGCGATGATCAGCACGCCGAACGTGCTCATCTCGTCGAGCCGGTTGCCAAGCAGTGATTTGGCGACACCGTTGACCAGGAGCGCGATCAGGATCGCCGGGAAGGTGAGCTGGACGTCGGCGATCCGCATGATCACGCTGTCGACCACGCCGCCGAAATAGCCGGCGACCAGCCCAAGCGCGATCCCGAGCGCGCCGGCGAACACCACGCCGGCAACGCCGACCGCAAGCGAGATGCGCAGGCCGTAGAGGATCGCCGAGAGCACGTCGCGGCCCTGCTCGTCGGTGCCGAGCAGGAACGGGCTCTGGCCGTCGGCGGTCCACAACGGCGCGATCCGCGAGTTGATCAGCTGCAGTTGCGCCGGATCGAACGGGTTCTGCACCGCAAGCCATGACGCAAAGATCGCCAGCAGGAAGAACAACAGCGTGATCACGGCGGCGACCATCGTCAGCCGGGAACGGCGGAACGAATAGAGGATGTCGCTGTCGAGCGTGCGCCCGAACCAGCCGGCAGGCGCCTGTGGGTGATCTTCGGAGCGATGGGGGACGACGGCGTCGGACATCGGTTGCCCCCTCACGCCGCGCGGCCGATGGTCGAGCGCAAGCGCGGATCGACCACGGTGTAGAGGATGTCGACCACGAGATTGATGGTGACGAAGATCAGCGAGACCATCAACAGATACGCGGCCATGATCGGGATATCGACATTTTGCACGGCCTGCACGAACAGAAGTCCCATGCCCGGCCATTGGAACACGGTTTCGGTGATGATCGAGAAAGCAATAACCGAGCCAAACTGCAGGCCGGCGACGGTGATCACCGGAACCAGGGTGTTCTTCAGCGCGTGGCCGAAATGGATCGCGCGCGTGGTCAGGCCGCGGGCGCGGGCAAAGCGGATATAGTCGGTCCGCAGCACTTCCAGCATTTCGGCGCGCACCAGCCGCATGATCAGGGTCATCTGGAACAGCCCGAGCGTGATCGCCGGCATGATCAGCGCCTTCAGGCCCGAGACGGTCAGCAGCCCGGTGGTCCACCAGCCGAGCTTCACCACCTCGCCGCGGCCGAAGGAGGGCAGCCAGCCCAGCGTCACCGCGAACAGATAGATCAGCAGGATGCCGATCAGGAAGGTCGGCAGCGAGATGCCGATCAGCGATACGGCCTGGAATAATTTGGCGAGCACGGTGTCGCGGCGCAGCGCCGAATAGACCCCCATCAGGATGCCGGCGACCATGGCGAACAGCGTGGCGCAGATCGCAAGCTCCAGCGTCGCCGGCAGCCGTTCCGCCAGCAGCGAGGAGACCGGCAGGCGGAACTGGTAGGACACGCCGAACTTGAACTGCAGCGCATTGATGAAGTAGCGGCCGAACTGCACCAGCACGGGATCGTCCAGGCCGAGCGAGTGCCGGATTTCAGCGCGCTGCGCGGCCGAGGTGTCGATCGAGACGATCTGGCTCACCGGATCGCCGGCGAAGCGGAACATCGCGAACGCAATGACGCCTACGGCGAGCATCACGCCGATCGCCTGCAGCACGCGGCGAAGAGTGAAAGCGAGCATCTCTACCTTTCACTGCTTTTGACGTCTGGCGCGCGCGGCTTTGCGCGGCCGAAAACCGAGAGGTCCCGGAAGCCTGCGCTTCCGGGACCCAATTCGCTGCAACCACTATTCACCTTGCTTGGTTGCCCAGTAGAGCAGCACCTGGTTGTCCGCGCGCTGGGTCAATTTGACCTTTTTCGACACGCCCCACACCAGCGGTTGCTGATGCAGCGGAATGTAGCCGTAATCCTTGATGACGATCTCGTAGGCTTGCTTGATCAACTGGTCGCGCTTGGCAGTGTCGCTCTCGATCAGGACCTTGTCGGTGAGCGCGTCGACTTCCTTGTTGCAGTAGCCGCCGAGATTGGCCTCGCCCCGCGTCGAATCCTTCGGATCGTCGCGGCAGCCGAGGATGTCGTGCAGCACGTTGTGCGAGTCGGACGTCGCAGGCGTCCAGCCCAGCATGAACAACGAGGTCTGGTAGCCGCCGGGCTTCAGCACCTTGGCGAAATACTGTGCCTTCGGCTGCGCCAGCAGGTTCACCTTGACGCCGATGCGGGCCAGCATGCCGACCACCGCCTGGCAGATCGCGGCGTCGTTGACGTAGCGGTCGTTCGGGCAATCCATCGTGACCTCGAAGCCGTTCGGATAGCCGGCCTCGGCCAGCAGCTTCTTGGCGCCATCGGGATCGAGCTTCGGCCGGGTGAACTCCTTCGACAGCGGATAGAGCTCGGGCGCGATCATCAGCGTCGAGGGCGTCGACATGCCGCGCATGACGCGGGTCTTGATCAGGTCGACGTCGATCGTCTTGTAGAAAGCTTCGCGGACCTTGATGTCCTTGAACGGATTCTTGCCCTTGACGTTGGAGTACAGCAGCTCGTCGCGCGCCATGTCCATGCCGATGAAGATGGTGCGGATCTCCGGCGCGGTCATGACGGTGGCGACGCCGCTGGAATTGACGCGCTGGATGTCCTGCAGCGGAACCGGTTCGATGACATCGACCTCGCCCGAGAGCAGCGCGGCAACGCGGGTGGCGTCGGAGCCGATCGGGGTGAAGATGATCTCCTGGAGATTATGCTCGGGCTTGCGCCAATAGCCCGGAAACGCCTTGAACACGGTCTTCACGCCGGGCTGGTGGCTCTCGATCGTGAAGGGGCCGGTGCCGTTCTCGTGCAGCGCGGCGTAGCTAGGCGTGGTCGCGGAGGCCGGCGTCGGTGCGACGGCGTTGTTCTCCTCGCACCACTTCTTGTCCATGATGTACCAGCTATCCCACTGCGAGGTCAGGATGGGATTGGGCGAATCCAGCGTCACGTCGACCGTGTAGTCGTCGACCTTGGTGAACTTGGCGTCGGCCGGGACATTGCTGAGGAAATTGGAGCCCTTGGCGCGGACGCGATCGGCGGAGAACAGCACGTCGTCGGCGGTGAAAGGATCGCCATTGTGGAATTTCACGCCCTTGCGCAGGTGGAAACGCCATTTGGTCGGGCTCAGCGTCTCCCAGCTTTCCGCCAGTGCCGGAATGATCTTGAGGTCCTTGTCGCGCGCGGTGAGGCCTTCGTAGACGTGGGCGTGGTGCGCGATCGTCGTGGTTTCCTTCAGCGTGTAAGGATCCAGCGACTTCAGCTCGCCCTGATTGGCATATTTCAGCGTCTGGGCCGATGCCGGCAAGACAAGGGCAACCAGCGCGACGGCAGTCGCCGCAAACAAACTCCAACGTACCGACATGTGATCCCGCGTCCCCGTTTTTGTCCGCCGGCTGCTTTGTCCGGCTGGTATTATTGATGCATGTTGCCAGAGTTTACCGGCCGCGCAAGCGCGATTTCCCAAAGGGTTAATCGCCTCGCGCGGGTGCAGCGCAATGAATGCGCAAGGAGAGTAGGCGGTTGGCGCGGGCGCCTGACATTCGACTTTCGGAGCGCTGCTCGCCGATCGCCGGCGCGCCGGCAGATGCCGGTCCCGCCAACCGGTTTGGAGCGGTCCCGCCAGGCGGTTTGGAGCCATCGTTCCAAACGGTTTGGAGCCATCGTTCCAAACGGTTTGGTTGACCATAACGGATGATTGAGGCCGACTATCCATCGGGGCAGGTACGGCTCGCTTGCGTGACCGACCCGGTCCCGGCGATACTGAGGCGGGCCAGGCGCATTTGAGGAGGCGGATATGAAGGTCAACGTCGAGATAGATTGTACGCCCCTTGAAGCGCGGCAGTTCTTCGGCCTGCCGGACGTGGCACCGATGCAGAACGCGGTGATGGACAGGCTGCAGCAGCAGATGCTGTCGAACATCGAGAAGGTTTCGCCGGAGGCGTTGCTGCAAAGCTGGTTCACCTTCGATCCCAAGCTCGCCGAGCGCTTCCAGGACATGTTCGTGACGATGGCCGGCCTCGGCGGCATGGGCAAAAAGGACAAGAAATAGTGGCGGCCGCGAAAGGGAGCGTTGATGCGGCCGAACGCCGGTTGCGTCCACCCAGCCTGCTCCTGATGCTGGCGGAAGCGCGCGGCGTGCTCGAGTTGAATTCGAGCCTGCTGCTGTCGCCGCTGCTGATGCAGGCGCCGAAGGGCGACGGTCATCCGGTGCTGGCGCTGCCCGGCTTCCTCGCCAGCGACCTTTCGATGGCGCCGATGCGGCGCTACCTGAAGGAGCTCGGCTATGACGCCTACGCCTGGAACATGGGCCGCAATTTCGGCGGCATCTCCAGCAGGCGGAGTGCACTGCGCGACCTGCTGAAGCGGGTCCATGAGGCGTCGGGGCGCAAGGTCTCGATCATCGGCTGGAGCCTCGGCGGCGTCTATGCGCGCGACCTGGCGTCGCAGATGCCGGAGCTGGTGCGCTCCATCATCACGCTGGGCAGCCCGTTCGCCGACGATATCCGCGCCACCAACGCGACCCGGCTGTACGAGCTGCTGTCCGGCGAGGGGGTGGACGATATTCCCGAGATTCGCGCGGCGATCGCCGGCGACATGCCGGTGCCGGCAACCTCGATCTATTCCCGCACCGACGGCATCGTGAACTGGCGGACCTCGCGGGTGCGGCCGTCGGCAACCGCCGAGAACATCGAGGTGCATTTCGCCAGCCATCTCGGCCTCGGCGTCAACCCCGCGGCGCTGTGGGCGATCGCGGACCGGCTGGCACAGCCGGAAGGGGAGTTCCGGCATTTTAACCGCTCGGGCCCCTTTGCCATTGCCTATGGGCCGGCAGAACAGGCACTATCCTAACCAGACGACGAGAAGCGCCGCCAAAGGCGCCCGCGTGAGTTGACTCTCGGGAGGAGATCATGAGCGACGCCAAAAAGCTGTCCTCGCTGGACGCATCGTTTCTGTATCTGGAAACGCCGGAAATGCCGATGCATGTCGGCAGCATGGCGATCTTCCGGCTGCCCGACGGCTACAAGGGCGACTTCTTCGAGGAGTTCAAGGCGATGATCGCCTCGCGGCTGCACGTCGCGCCGATCCTCAAGGTGCGCCTGCAGAAGGCGCCGCTCGACATCGATCACCCGTCTTGGGTCGAAGACGACCAGTTCGACATCGACCGCCACATCTTCCGCGCCAGCCTGCCCGCGCCGCGCGACCGCGCGACGCTGGAGCGCATCGTCGGCTGGATGCACGCCAAGCTGTTGAACCGCGCCCGCCCGCTCTGGGAGTTCTACGTCTTCGAGGGCATGAAGGACAACGAGATCGGGCTCTATTCCAAGATGCACCACGCCTGCATCGACGGCGGCGCCGGCGCGGCGTTGACCAGCATGATCTACGACCTGACGCCGGTGCCGCGGCAGATCGAGCCGCCGAGCGCGAAAAAGGTCGCGCCGGAGCCGCGCGACATCGCTGCCAATTTGATCGATGCCTATCAGCAGCTCTGGACCCAGCCGTTCGAGGCGGCCGCCACCGCACAGAAGAGCCTGGAACTGCCGCGCTCGGGCAAGAGCGACCTCGGCTCGATCCTGTTCGACAACGCCATGTTCCAGATCGAGAGCGCGGTGAAGTTCGCGGGCTCCATGCCGACCGTGCTCAAGAGCCTGTCCGACGTCGTCGCCAAGATCGCCGATCCCAGGTCGCGCGAGAGTCTGCAAGCGATGTCCTCGCCGCCGACCATCCTCAACAAGGCGATCTCGTCGGAGCGCAGCTTTGCCGGCACCTCGATCTCGCTGTCGCGCGCCAAGGTGCTGGCGAAAGCATCGGGCGGCAAGCTCAACGACGTCGTGCTGGCGCTCGCCTCCGGCGTGGTGCGGCGCTATCTGATCAGCCAGGGCGCGCTGCCGAACAAGTCGCTGACCGCCGGCGTGCCGATCTCGCTGCGCGAGGAAGGCAACGCCGAATCCAACAACCAGGTGTTCGGTATGATCTGCTCGATCGCGACCGACGTCGAGGATCCGAAGAAGCGGCTCGAAACCATCATCGCGCAATCCACCAAGTCCAAGGAGATGTCGCATCCGCTGCGCGCCCTGGTCCCGCAGGTTTCCAACATTTCGCTGTTGGGCGCCCCGATCGTGGTGCAGATCATGGCGCTGCTGTACAGCCGCTCCGACCTGTCGAATGTGCTGCCGCCGGCCACCAACATCACGGTGTCGAACGTGCCGGGGCCGCGGCAGACGCTGTACGCGGCCGGCGCAGAGCTGCTGCACATCTTCCCGGTCTCGATCTCGACCCACGGGATCGCGCTCAACATCACCGTGCAGAGCTACCGCGATCAGCTTGATTTCGGCTTCATCGTCGGCGCCAACATCATTCCGCATGTGCAGGTGATGTGCGACATGCTGCCGCTCGAATTCGATGCACTCGAAGCGGCGTTCGCGCCTCCGCCTGCCGATATCAAGGGCGCTGCCGAATAGGATTTCCGTCCATGATTGACATGCCACCGCTGCAGTTCGCCGAGACCAACGGCATCCGCATGGGGTTTTACGAAGCAGGCCCCAGGACCGACGCGCCGCCCGTGGTGCTGTGCCACGGCTGGCCCGAGCTGGCGTTCTCCTGGCGCCACCAGATCAAGGCGTTGGGTGAAGCCGGCATCCGGGTGATCGCCCCGGATCAGCGCGGCTATGGCGCCACCGACCGGCCGGAGCCGGTCGAGGCCTACGACATGGAGCACCTGACCGGCGATCTCGTCGGCCTGCTCGACCATCTCAAGATCGACAAGGCGATCTTCGTCGGTCACGACTGGGGCGGCTTTGTCGTCTGGCAGATGCCGCTCAGGCATCATCAGCGGGTTGCCGGCGTCGTCGGCGTCAACACGCCGCATCTGAACCGCGCGCCGATGGATCCGATCGCGCTGTTCCGCCAGCGCTTCGGCGACCAGATGTACATCGTCCAGTTCCAGGATCCGGCGCGCGAGCCCGACCGCATCTTCGGCAGCCGCGTGGAGCAGACCTTCGATGCCTTCATGCGCAAGCCGGCGGCCCGCCCCGCTGGCACGCCGGAGGAACAGCCGATCGCCGGCGTCGGCGCCTCGGCGCGGCTCAACCTGGCGTTCCCGCAGATGATCGCGAACTACGACGCCAAGCACGATCCGCGGACGCCGATCCTGTCGGCCGAGGAGAAGAAGGTGTTCGTCGACACCTTCACCAGGACCGGCTTCACCGGCGGCATCAACTGGTATCGCAACTTCACCCGCAACTGGGAACGCTCGGCAGGGCTGGACCATAATGTGCGGGTGCCGTCGCTGATGATCATGGCCGAGAACGACGCGGTGCTGCCGCCCTCGGCCGCCGATGGCATGGAGAGACTGGTGCCGGACCTCGAAAAGTATCTGGTCCACGACAGCGGCCATTGGACACAGCAGGAAAAGCCGGACGAGGTCAGCGCCAAGCTGATCGAGTGGCGTAAACGAAAATTCGGCTAGGCGTCATCCTGAGGTGCGCGCCGGCTTCGGCGCGCCTCGAAGGATGAGAGGGACTGGAGCAAGCGGCCATCCTTCGAGACGCGCGCGGTGCGCGCTCCTCGAGCAATAACGGCAAAGCCGTTATGCAGGGATGACGGCGCGTAGTGAGGGGGCACTTCCGATATGGCGTCCGGCAACAGACTGAGTCCGATTCCGCATCCGCCGACGAAGCCGGTGGTCGGCAACATGCTGTCGCTGGATTCGAACGCGCCGGTGCAGCATCTGGTCAAGCTCTCCAAGGAGCTTGGGCCGATCTTCTGGCTCGACATGATGGGTGCGCCGCTCGTGATCGTCTCCGGTCACGATCTGGTCGACGAGCTCTCCGACGAGAAACGCTTCGACAAGGCGGTGCGCGGCTCGCTGCGCCGGGTGCGTGCGGTCGGCGGCGACGGGCTGTTCACCGCCGACACCAAGGAGCCGAACTGGAGCAAGGCGCACAACATCCTGATGCAGCCGTTCGGCAACCGCGCCATGCAGTCGTATCACCCGAGCATGGTCGATATCGCCGAGCAGCTGGTCAAGAAGTGGGAGCGCCTCAACGCCGACGAGGAGATCGAGGTCGTCCACGACATGACGGCGCTGACCCTCGACACCATCGGGCTCTGCGGCTTCGACTATCGCTTCAATTCGTTCTATCGCCGCGATTACCACCCTTTCGTGGAATCGCTGGTGCGCTCGCTCGAGACCATCATGATGACCCGCGGCCTGCCGCTCGAGGGTCTGTGGATGCAGAAGCGGCGCAAGACGCTGACCGACGACGTCGGCTTCATGAACAAGATGGTCGATGAGATCATCGCCGAGCGGCGCGGCAATACCGACGTAACCAGCGACAAGAAGGACATGCTGGCCGCGATGATGACCGGCGTCGATCGCGCCACCGGCGAGCAGCTCGACGACGTCAACATCCGCTACCAGATCAACACCTTTTTGATCGCCGGCCACGAGACCACCAGCGGCCTGCTGTCGTGCACGATCTACGCGCTGCTGAAGCATCCCGAGGTGCTGAAGAAGGCCTATGAGGAGGTCGACCGGGTCCTCGGTCCCGACGTCGATGCGCGGCCGACCTATCAGCAGGTGACGCAGCTCACCTACATCACCCAATGCCTGAAGGAAGCGCTACGGCTGTGGCCGCCGGCGCCGGCTTACGGCATCGCGCCGCTCAGGGACGAGACGATCGGCGGCAAGTACAAGCTGAAGAAGAACACCTTCATCACCATCCTGGTGATGGCGCTGCATCGCGATCCCTCGGTCTGGGGCCCGAACCCCGACGTGTTCGATCCGGAGAATTTCAGCCGCGAGGCGGAGGCCAAGCGCCCGATCAACGCCTGGAAGCCGTTCGGTAACGGCCAGCGCGCCTGTATCGGCCGCGGCTTTGCCATGCACGAGGCCGCGCTCGCGATCGGGATGATCCTGCAGCGCTTCAAGCTGCTCGACGTGCATCGCTACCAGATGCATCTGAAGGAGACGCTGACGGTCAAGCCCGACGGTTTCAGGATCAAGGTGCGGCCGCGCGACGACAGGGATCGCGGCGCGTTCGCCGGCAGTACGGGCGCCGTTGCCGCCGCGCCGAAGGCACCGCGCGCACCGACCACGCGCCCTGGCCACAACACGCCGATGCTGGTGCTCTACGGCTCCAACCTCGGTTCGGCCGAGGAGCTCGCGACCCGCATGGCCGATCTGTCGGAGATCAATGGATTCGCGGTGCGGCTCGGGCCGCTGGACGACTATGTCGGCAAGCTGCCGGAGGAGGGCGGCGTCCTGATCATCTGCGCCTCCTACAACGGCGCGGCGCCGGACAACGCGACGCAATTCGTCAAATGGCTCGAAAGCGACCTGCCGAAGGACGCCTTCGCCAAGGTGCGCTACGCGGTGTTCGGCTGCGGCAACAGCGATTGGGCGGCGACCTACCAGTCGGTGCCGCGCTTCATCGACGAGCAATTGGCCAAGCATGGCGCCCGCGCGGTCTATCCGCGCGGCGAGGGCGATGCGCGCAGCGATCTCGACGGCCAGTTCCAGAAATGGTTCCCGGAGGCCGCGAAGGTCGCAACCAAGGAATTCGGCATCGACTGGAATTTCACCCGCACCGCCGAGGACGAGCCGCTCTACGCGATCGAGCCGGTGGCGCAGGGCGCGGTCAACACCATCGTGACGCAGGGCGGCGCGGTGCCGATGAAGGTGCTCGCCAACAACGAGCTGCAGAACAAGGAAGGCGCCCATCCGTCGGAACGCTCGACCCGGCATATCGAGGTCGAGCTGCCGGCCAGTCTCAGATATCGCGTCGGCGATCATCTCAGCGTGGTGCCGCGCAACGATCCGACCCTGGTCGATTCCGTCGCGCGCCGGTTCGGCTTCCTGCCGGCCGACCAGATCCGCCTGCAGGTCTCGGAAGGCCGCCGCGCGCAACTGCCTGTCGGCAACGCCGTGTCGGTCGGACGGCTGCTCACCGAGTTCGTCGAGCTGCAGCAGGTCGCGACCCGCAAGCAGATCCAGATCATGGCCGAGCACACGCGCTGCCCAATGACCAAGCCGAAGCTGATGGCCTATGTCGGCGACGACGAGGCCTCAGCCGGGCGTTATCGCTCCGAGGTGCTGGCCAGGCGCAAATCGGTGTTCGACCTGCTCGAGGAATATCCGGCCTGCGAGCTGCCGTTCCACCTCTACCTCGAAATGCTGTCGCTGCTGGCGCCGCGCTATTACTCGATCTCGTCGTCGCCGGCCGGTGAGGCGCAGCGCTGCAGCGTCACGGTCGGTGTCGTGGAGGCGCCCGCAAGCTCCGGTCGCGGCATCTACAAGGGCGTCTGCTCGAACTATCTGGCGCGCCGCCGCGCCGGCGACACCGTCCATGCCACGATCAAGGAGACCAAGGCCGGCTTCCGCCTGCCTGATGACAACGCCGTGCCGATCATCATGATCGGGCCGGGCACCGGGCTCGCGCCGTTCCGCGGCTTCCTGCAGGAGCGCGCCGCGCGCAAGGCGCAGGGCGCGACGCTGGGCTCCGCGATGCTGTTCTTCGGCTGCCGAAATCCCGAGCAGGATTTCATCTATGCGGATGAGCTGAAGGCGTTCGCCGCCGATGGCATCGGTGAACTCTACACCGCCTTCTCGCGCGCCGACGGGCCCAAGACCTATGTGCAGCACCTCGTCGCCGCGCAGAAGGACCGGGTCTGGGAGCTGATCGAGAAAGGCGCCATCGTCTATGTCTGCGGCGACGGCGGCAAGATGGAGCCCGACGTCAAGGCGACCCTGATGTCGATCTATCGCGAGCGCAGCGGAGCCGACACTGACGCCGCCGCGCGCTGGATCGAGGAGATGGGCACCAGGAACCGCTACGTGCTCGACGTCTGGGCCGGCGGGTAGCCTTGCGGCCTGGGATGGCCGTGATGCATCCCCATCGTCGTCCCTGCGAAAGCAGGGACCCATAACCACAGGATTGGCTTGTTGAAGAGGGCTGTGGCCCCAGCGGTGCGCAGCAATCACCTTCGGTGGTTATGGGTCCCTGCTTTCGCAGGGACGACACGGAATATGTTGCTCCGCTGGAGAGTCATGCGCTCGCATTCTCGCGACACGCTTGAGGCGCTAGCTTCGCCCACCCTGACGCCTATGCTACAAGCCGCCGCATGATTCCCTGGGAAAAGATCGATACCGCGCGGATTCCCGGCACCGAAGGTGAATTGCGCCTGATGCAGCGCGGCCGCGAATTCTCGATCATGCTCGGCACCAACGAGCTGATGAACAGCCGTCTGTCGGGCTCGGAAGCCGCGCTGGCGACGCTTGCCGCGAAGAAGATCGAGAAGGTCGCACGGCCGCGTTTTCTGATCGGCGGCCTCGGCATGGGCTTTACGCTGCGGGCGGCGCTTACCGTGCTTGGAGCCGAGGCGGAAATCGTGGTGGCCGAGCTGGTGCCATCAGTGGTCGCCTGGGCGAGGGGCCCGATGGCCGAGATCTTCGGCGACAGCCTGACCGATCCGCGCGTCAGCATCCAGGAGGTGGATGTCGCCGATGTGATCGAGCGCAATCCGCGCACCTACGATGCCATTCTCCTCGACGTCGATAACGGCCCGGAAGGTCTCACCCGCAAGGCCAATGACGCGTTGTATGATGTCTCCGGGCTCAAGATCGCACACACTGCGTTGCGGCGCGGCGGCGTGCTTGCCGTCTGGTCGTCCGGTCCGAACGAAAAGTTCCCGAAATCGCTGTCCCGCGCCGGGTTCGCGGTCAACGAGGTCGCCGTCCGTGCCACGGGCCGTGGCCGCGGCGTGCGCCACGTGATCTGGATCGCGGTCAAGGAGTAGGAGGCGCCGCTATTGCGACGCAGCAAGGCCGCCGGGAGCACCATTCGGTTCGATTGTGTTGAAAATCGAGGGCCATTGGGTTTCACTCGCGGCACCGAAGCCTCGAGCCCTTGGTCTGTCTGATGCAGGCGACGTCGAATTTTGGGGTGCAGGAGACGCACGGGATCCTGGACCGTTTCCAGGCCGAATTCCGCGGCTCGAGCGAGGGGCTCGGCTGGTCGTCCGCATTTGCCTCGGTCCAGCGCGAGCGGCCGTTTGACGGGCACTTCCACGCGCTCTCCGACAATCTGATGGTGTTGCACCGAGGTGGCCCGGTCGACATCACCTATGTGATGGACGGCAAGTCGGTTGCCCGGCAGATCCCGCGCGGCGGGGTGTTCTTTTTGCCGGCCGGGCATACCTGCAACGTTGTGCTGCGCGAGGCGCTGGAATCCACCCACATCTATCTACGCTCCGATCTGTTCGCGGGCCGGGAGGGGGCGGCGAGCCTGATCGGCGGGCTCGCGCCGATGCTCGGCGATCAGGATGCCGTGCTGGAGCATCTTGCCGCGGCGATCGGCGACACCATCACCGGCGGCCTGCCGGCCTCGTCGCTGTTCATCGATCCGATCGCACAGGCGATCGCCAACCGCTTCGTCGCGATCAATTTCCACAAGCCGAGCGTCGAGGCCGGCAAGCATCCGAACCTGCTGAGCGTCAGGCAGATGGCGCGGATCCGCGAGTTCGTCGACGCCAATCTCGATAGCGATATCCGGCTCGACCAGCTGGCGGAGCTGTGCGGCCGCAGCACCGAATATTTCGTGCGCCTGTTCAAGGCGACCAGCGGCGTCTCGCCCTACCAATACGTGCTCAATCTGCGCATCGAGCGCGCCAGGGCGCTGCTCGCCGACGAGACGCAGAGCTTGGCGGACATCGCACTGGCTTGCGGCTTCTCCCATCAGGAGCATTTTACGCGCATGTTCCGCCGCTTCACCGGCGTGACACCGGGGCGCTACCGCCGCAGCCATTAGCTCCCGATGATCAGCGGCCGGGATAGGCGAGGGCGCCCAGCCCGAGCCCGCGGATGATTTTTCCGGTTTCGTGCAGATTTTCTCCGGTTTCGTGCAGGCGCGCCGTGGCCGCTCCCCGCTAGCCTTCTCCCAACAAGACGAGATTGCCGGTTCGCCGGCTTGGGAGAAATGCCATGAGTGTCGCGATGCCGGATGCCGGAGGCGCATCCATTGCGTCCGGTGCGGCGGCTGGAAATGCCGGCCAGGGCACCTTTGCCTATTGCTCGCAGCAATATCGCGTGGTGTTCGGCGCCGGCACCTCGGCGCGGCTTGGCGAGGAGAGCGAGCGCCTTGGCATCAAGCGGGCGCTGGTGCTGACCACGAGCGAGCAAGAGGACCTCGGGCGCCGGCTCGGCGCGGGCCTCGGCGACCGGCTCGCCGGACTGTTTGCCGGCGCACGTATGCATACGCCGGTCGAGGTCACCAACGAGGCGCTACGCATTGTCGAGTCCCGCGACATCGATGGGCTGGTCGCGATCGGCGGCGGCTCGACCGTCGGGCTCGGCAAGGCGCTGTCGTTGCGCACCGGGCTGCCGCATATCGCGATGCCGACCACTTATGCCGGTTCGGAGATGACGCCGATCCTCGGCGAGACCAGCAACGGCATCAAGACCACGCAGCATTCCCAGGATCTGGTGCCGGACACCGTCATCTACGACGTCGATCTCACCGTCAGCCTGCCGCCGCACATCTCCGCCGCCAGCGGCATGAATGCGATCGCCCATGCCGTCGAGGCGCTCTATGCGCCCGACGCCAATCCGCTGACCTCGCTGATGGCGGAGGACGGCATCGCTGCGCTCGCCCGCGCGCTGCCGCGCATCATGACGGCGCCGGCCGATACCGGGGCGCGGCGCGACGCGCTCTATGGTGCGTGGCTGTGCGGCGCCTGCCTCGGTGCGGTCGGGATGTCGCTGCACCACAAGCTCTGCCACGTGCTGGGCGGCATGTTCAACCTGCCGCATGCCGAAACCCACGCGATCGTGCTGCCGCATGCGGCCGCCTACAACGCCGCCGCGGCGCCGGAGGCGATGAGCCGCGTGGCGCGCGCACTGCACAGTGCCAATGCACCGCAGGGCCTGTTTGACCTTGCCCGGCAGCTCGCGCTGCCGCGTCGGCTGGCCGACATCGGAATGCCCGAGGACGGCATCGCGCGCGCTGCCGAGATGGCGGTGCGCAACCCCTACGCAAACCCCAGACCGATCGATCGCGCCCCGATCGAGCAGTTGATCGCGGCAGCCTGGCGCGGCGATGCGCCCGCGCAGCACTGACATCTCAAGATCAAAGGACAACACGATGGCCAATTTCAACGAGCATGACCTCACCGACGAGGTGATCAGCAGCTTCGCCAACACGCCGAACAAGCGGTTGAAGTTCCTCATCGAGGAAACGGTCAAATCGCTGCACGATCTGGTGCGCCGCACCGAGCTCACCTTCGAGGAATGGAATCAGGCGATCGAATTCCTGACCCGCACCGGCCAGACCTGCACGCCGCTGCGCCAGGAGTTCATCCTGCTGTCCGACGTGCTCGGCGTCTCGATGCTGGTCGACGCGGTCAATCACCGCGAGCGCGAGGGCGCCACCGAGACCACGGTGCTCGGCCCGTTCTATGTCGGCGAGCACCGCGTCACGCCGCACGGCGCCAACATCTCGGAAGGCATCGACGGTGAAGTGATGTTCGTGCAGAGTCGCGTCACCGACTTGGCCGGCAAGCCGCTCGCCGGTGCCGAGATCGATGTCTGGCACGCCGACGACGATGGCTTCTACGATTCACAAAAGGCGGACTATGCGGCTCACGGCCCATCGCTGCGCGCGCGCTTCGTCACCGATGCCGACGGCCGCTTTTCGTTCCGCACCATCCTGCCGTGCAGCTATCCGATCCCGACCGATGGCCCGGTCGGCGATCTCATCACCGCCACGCAGCGCCATCCGATGCGGCCGGCGCATGTGCACTTCCTGGTTAAGGCCGAAGGCTATGAGCCGCTGATCACTCACGTCTTCCTCGATGGCGACGAATATCTGCGCAGCGACGTGGTGTTCGGCGTCAAGGACGAGCTGATTGCGCGCGTCGAGCCGAAGAGCGAGCCGGCGCTGCCGAACGGCGAGCGGGTCTCCGGCCCGTGGCACCTGATGACTTACGACTTCCAGATGAAGCCCGGCGCCGGCCTGGTGCCGAAGCCGATGATGGCCGCGGAATGACGATCGCAACCAACAAGACGACCAAGGAGAGGACCATGACCAGCAAACCGATTGAGACCGACGTCCTTGTCGTCGGCAGTGGCCCGGCCGGCGCGACGGCGGCGGCGCTGCTCGGCACGTACGGCATCAAGCACATCCTGGTGACGAAATATGGCTGGCTGGCCGATACGCCGCGCGCCCACATCAGCAACCAGCGCGCGATGGAGGTGCTGCGCGATCTTGGCCTCGAAGAGAAAGCCGTGGCGCAGGCCGTGCCGCAGCACCTGATGGCCAACAATGTGTTCTGCGAGAGCCTCGCCGGCGAGGAGTTCGGCCGGCTCTACTCCTGGGGCAATCATCCCTCGCGCAAGGCGGATTACGATCTCGCCAGTCCTACGCGCATCTGCGATCTGCCGCAGAATTTCCTCGAGCCGATCCTGATCGAGGCCGCCGGCCAGCGCGGCACCTCGCTGTGCTTCAACACCGAGTTCGTCGACCTGGTGCAGGATGCCGACGGCGTCACGGCGACGGTGAAGGATCGTCTCTCAGGCGAGACCTACCAGATCCGCGCCAAATACCTGATCGGCGCCGACGGCGGCCGCAGCCGGGTTGCCGAAGTGATCGGGCTACCGATGGAAGGCCAGATGGGCCGCGCCGGCAGCATGAACATCATCGTGCAGGCCGACCTGAGCAAGTACGTCGCGCACCGGCCGAGCGTCCTCTATTGGGTGCTGCAGCCCGGAGCCGAGATCGGCGGCATCGGGGCCGGCCTGATCCGCATGGTGCGGCCGTGGAACGAGTGGCTGATCATCTGGGGCTACGACATCGAGCAGGGCGAGCGCAAGCTCTCTAATGACGAGGCGATCTCGATCGTGCGCAACCTCGTCGGTGACGAAACCCTCGAGGTCAAAGTGCGCTCCACCTCGACCTGGACCGTGAACGAGATGTACGCCGGCCACTATTCGTCCGGCCGCGTGTTCTGCGTCGGCGACGCGGTGCACCGCCATCCGCCGACCAACGGCCTCGGCTCCAACACCTCGATCCAGGATTCCTTCAATCTGTGCTGGAAGCTGAAGCTGGTGCTCGAAGGCCACGCGGCGCCGTCGCTGCTCGAGACCTATTCGGCCGAGCGCCAGCCGGTCGGCAAGCAGATCGTGACCCGGGCCAACAAGAGCATCGGCGACTTCCCGCCGATCTTCGAGGCGGTGGGCCTCGTCGCCTCGACCGATCCCGCGGAAGCGCGCAAGGCGATCGCCGCGCGCAAGGCGCCGACCGCCGAGGGCAAGGCGCGCCGCAAGAAGCTCTACGAGGCCATCGCCAACAAGAGCTACGAGTTCAACTGTCACGGCGTCGAGATGAACCAGCGCTACGGCTCGACCGCCGTGGTGTCCGACGGCACGCCGATGCCGGCGTTCACCCGCGACCACGAGCTCTATTATCAGGCCACCACCTGGCCCGGTGCGCATTTGCCGCATGTCTGGGTCGAGCATCAGGGCGAGCGGAAGTCGACGCTCGATCTCACCGGCAAGGGCCGTTTCACGCTGCTCACCGGGATCGGCGGCGACGGCTGGAAGGCGGCCGCAGCCGCGGTCGAGAAGGCCTACGGCTTGCCGGTCGACGTCGTCACCATCGGCCCGCAAGGCTGCGATGCGCTCGACATCTATGCCGACTGGTATCGCCAGAGCGAGGTCGACGAGGACGGCTGCGTGCTGGTGCGCCCCGACATGTATGTCGCCTGGCGCGCCAGGGAGGCGGCGGCTGACGCCTCCGATGTGCTGCTCGATGTGTTCGGCCAGATCCTCGGCCGCAGCGCGAAAGCGCAGACGAAGTCCGTCGCCGCCGCGTGATGCGGCACGGCGCTGGTAATTTTCAGAACGGAATGAACGGCAGCCGGCTTGAAAACCGGCTTGCCTCAAGGGAGGGGAAAATGACCAAGGACCTTTTGAACGCCAAGGACCACTTGAACGTCATGTCGTTCGATCGCCGCCGCGTGCTGCAAGGCATCGCCGGCGGTTTCGTTGCCGCGGGCACGACAACATTGTTCGCGCCGGCCGTGCGCGCGGCCAACAAGCCGATCAAGATCGGTTATGTCTCGCCGAAGAGCGGACCATTGGCGGCCTTCGCCGAAGCCGACGATTTTGTGCTCGGCGAATTCCGAAAGTTCATCAAGGATGGCGTCAAGGTCGGATCGCAGACCTATCCGGTCGAGGTAGTGACCAAGGACAGCCAGTCGAATCCGAACCGTGCCGCCGAAGTCGCCAAGGAGCTGATCACCCGCGACAATGTCAGCCTGATCGTGGTCGGCGCCACGCCCGAGACCAACAACCCCGTGGCGACGCAGTGCGAGCTCGAGCAGGTGCCGTGCATCTCGACCGTCGCGCCGTGGCAGACCAATTTCATCGGCCGCCAGGCCAATCCGGGCGATCCCAAGAGCTGGAAACCGTTCGACTACACCTTCCACTACTTCTGGGGCCTCGAGGACGTGATCGGCGTCTTCACCAGCATGTGGAGCCAGGTCGCGACCAACAAGTCGGTCGGCGCGCTGTTTCCGAACGATGCCGATGGCAACGCCTGGGGCGACACCACGATCGGCTTCCCGCCTGTGATGGCCAAGCAGGGCTTCAAGCTGACCGATCCCGGCCGCTTCCAGAACCTCACCGACGATTTCAGCTCGCAGATCGCAGCGTTTCGTGGCGCCGATGCCGAGATCATCACCGGCGTGATCATCCCGCCCGACTTCACCACGTTCTGGAATCAGGCGCGGCAGAAGGGGCTGAAGCCGAAGGTCGTGTCGGTCGCCAAGGCGTTGCTGTTCCCGGCGTCGGTGCAGGCGCTCGGCAAGGGCGGCAACAACATCTCGACCGAGGTGTGGTGGACGCCGACGCATCCCTACAAGTCGAGCCTCAGCGGCGCCAGCGCGGCCGATCTGGCCAAGGGATATGAGCAGGCCTCCGGCAAGCAATGGACCCAGCCGATCGGCTTCGTGCATTCGCTGTTCGAGGTCGCGATCGATGCGATCAAGCGCTCCAGCGACCCGAGCGATGGTGCGGCGCTAGCGAAGGCGATCGGCGCCACCAAGCTCGATACCATCGTGGGCCAGGTCGCGTTCGGCTCCAGCGCGGTGCCGCCGTTCGCGGCGAAGAACATCGCCAAGACGCCGCTGGTCGGCGGCCAGTGGCGGCTCATCGGCGACAAGTACGACATGGTGATCACGGACAACAAGCTGGCGCCGCAGATCCCGCTCGGCGGCGACATGCAGGCGTTGAGCTAGCAAGCGCGTTCCGGACGAATTGTTCATCGGAGATGCGCGGGCCACCCGCGTATCTCCTCGAAGCAAGTGGATGCGGTGAGCGACCATGCTCGAACTCCATGGCATTTCGAAAAGGTTCGGCGCCATCGTGGTCGCCGACGCGATCGACCTGACGCTCTCCTCTGGCGAGGCGCTGGGCGTGATCGGGCCGAACGGCGCCGGCAAATCGACGCTGTTCAACCTGATCACCGGGCTGCTGCGGCCGGATGCCGGCCGCATCGTGCTCGACGGCGTCGACATCACGGCTCTCTCTCCCGAAGCACGCTGCCGGGCGGGCATCGGGCGCTCGTTCCAGATCCCGCAACCGTTCGATCACCTCTCGGTGTTCGAGAACCTTGCGGTCGCCGCCCAATTCGGTGGCGGCCTGTCGGAGGCCGATGCGGTCCAGCATTGCGGCCGCATGCTTGATCTGACCGGCCTCGAAGCCAAGGCCAATCGGCTCGCCGGCAGCCTGCCGCTGCTCGATCGCAAGCGGCTCGAGCTGGCGCGTGCGCTCGCCACCAAGCCGCGCACGCTGCTGCTCGACGAGATCGCAGGCGGCCTTACCGATGCCGAATGCCATGAACTGGTCGAGACCATCCGCATCATCCACGCCGAAGGTGTCGGCATCATCTGGATCGAGCATGTGGTGCATGCGCTGCTCGCGGTGGTGCAGCGACTGGTCGTGCTGAACTTCGGCAAGATCGTCGCGCAAGGCGTGCCATCAGAGGTGATGCGCTCGCGCGAGGTCGAGACCATCTACATGGGAGTGCCGGCATGACCGCGCTGCTCAATGTTACGGCGCTCGATGCGTTCTATGGCGACTTCCAGGCGCTGTTCGGCATCGACTTCGAGTTGAGCGAGGGCGAGGCGGTCGCGGTGATCGGCGCCAACGGCGCCGGCAAGTCGACCATGTTGAAGTCGCTGGCCGGGCTCGTGAAGAACCGTCCCGATGCGATCCGCCTCGGCGGGCGGGCGATCGGCGATGCGTCCGCCGCCAGCATCGTACGGCTCGGCCTTGCGCTGGTCCCCGAGGGCCGCCAGCTGTTTCCCTCGCTCAGCGTCGAGGAGAACCTCTTGATCGGCGCTTACAGCGGCGAACGCAGCGCGCCCTGGGATCTCGCCTCGGTCTACCGGATGTTCCCGGTGCTGAAGGAGCGGCGGCGCGGCGCCGTCACGGCGCTGTCGGGCGGCCAGCAGCAGATGGTCGCGATCGGCCGCGCGCTGATGTCCAACCCACAGGTGCTGCTATGCGACGAGATCAGCCTCGGCCTCGCGCCGATCGTGGTGGAGGACATCTACCGCATGCTGCCGCAGATCCGTTCCGGCGGCACCGCGGTCGTGCTGGTCGAGCAGGACATCGCCCGCGCGTTGCGGGCCGCCGATCGCTTCTACTGCCTGCAGGAGGGACGGGTGACGCTGAGCGGACGGCCCAAGGATGCGGGTCAGGACACGATCCGCGCAGCCTATTTCGGAGCATGAGGGAGCCATGAGCGGGTTCGATACCATCATCGAGGGCGTGCTGCTGGGCGGCGTCTATGCGCTGTTCGCGCTCGGCCTGTCGCTGATCTTCGGCATCATGCGGCTCGTCAATCTGGCGCATGGCGATCTGATCCTGCTCGCGGCCTATCTGGTGCTCAGCGCCACCATGGCGCTCGGCCTGCCGCTTGCGGCCGCAGCCCTGCTGGTCGTCGCGACAATGTTCGTGCTCGGTTTCGTGCTGCAGCGGCTGGTGCTGGAGCGCGTGCTCGGCGACGACATCCTGCCGCCGCTGCTGGTCACCTTCGGCCTGTCGATCGTGATCCAGAACGGGTTGCTGCTCGGCTACGGCGCGGACAGCCGCCGGTTGCAGGCGGGCGCCTTCGAATCCTCGTCAGTGACGCTGGCACCTGGCCTGAGCGTTGGCCTCGCGCCGCTGACGGCGCTGGTGACGGCGATCGCCGCCGTCGCGCTGCTGCAGCTCATCTTCTATCGCACCTCGCTCGGCCGGGCCTTCCGCGCCACCGCCGACAATCCCGCGATCGCGCAGTTGATGGGCGTCAACGAGCGCAATGTCTACGCGATCGCGGTCGGTCTCTCGCTCGCGGTGTCGGTGATCGCCGCTGTCGTGTTCGGCATCCGCGCCAGCTTCGATCCGTCGATCGGCCCGGCACGGCTGCTCTATGCGTTCGAGGCCGTGATCATCGGCGGCCTTGGCAGCCTGTGGGGGACGCTCGCAGGCGGCATCGTGCTCGGGCTGGCGCAGGCGATCGGGGGGCGGATCAATCCGGAGTGGCAGATCCTGGCCGGCCATCTCGCCTTCCTTGCCGTACTCATGGTGCGGCCGCGCGGTCTCTTCCCGGCGAGGCGGACATGAGCGTCGAAAGCATCCATGTCCCGGCGAGCCGGGAGCAGCTTCCGGCGGATCTGCCGGTGTGGCAAGTTCGGGTCGGCACACGCTTGTCGCGCGGAGCTGCCGTCGTCGGCATCGCGCTGGTGGTGGTGCTTGCCGCACTGCCGGCGATCGCTTCGCGCAATTTGATCCAGGATCTGATCTTCGTCCTCACCATGTTGACGCTGGCGCAGCTCTGGAACGTGCTGGCCGGCTGGGGCGGGCTGGTGTCGGTCGGGCAGCAGGCATTCGTCGGGCTCGGCGCCTATGCGCTGTTTGCCGGCATCGTGATGGCCGGACTCGATCCCGTTGCGGCGATCCCGCTGGCCGGGCTGTTCGCGGCGCTGATCGCGGCGGTGCTCGGCCCGCTGCTGTTCCGATTGGAAGGGCCTTATTTCGCGATCGGCAGCTGGGTTGCCGCCGAAGCGTTGCGGCTGATCTGCGCCCAGTTCAAGTCGCTCGGCGGCGGCACCGGAATGTCGATCTCGCCGAGCGAGCTGTCGCAGATGGTCGGGCTGAAGGCGGTGCAGGGGCTGCTCGGATTGCGGCCGGCGGCCGCGCGCGACGTGCTGGTCTACTGGCTGGCGCTGCTGCTCGCCGTGCTGGTCACGCTCGGCATCTACGCCTTCATCCGCTCGCGCCATGGCCTCGCGCTGGCGGCAAGCCGCGACAACGCAGCGGCGGCGCGCAGCGTCGGCGTGCGCACCGCGCGGATTCGCCATCTGCTGTGGATCGCGGTCGCCTTCGCCACCGGCATGGTCGGCGCAGTGGTCTATCTGCAGAAGGCGCGCATCTCGCCGGACGCGGCCTTCAGCGTCACCGACTGGACCGCCTATGTCATCTTCATCGTCGTGATCGGCGGTGTGCGCACCATCGAAGGCCCGATGGTCGGCGTGCTCCTGCTGTGGGGGCTCGTCACCTATCTCGCCCAGTATGGCAGCCTGTATCTGGTCGTGCTCGGCACGCTCGCCATCCTGATCATGCTGTTCATGCCGCGGGGCGTGTGGGGCGCGGCAGCGCGGCGCTGGCAGGTGCAACTGTTTCCGACCCAGCGTTGGCTCGGCCGCAGCCGGTAGAGCAAGATGATGTCAGGTTGAATTGGTCTTGCGGCGGACTGGCTCACCTCTCCCGCTTGCGGGGGAGGTCGCATCGCATCGAAGATGCGATGCGGGTGGGGGCTCTCTCCGCGATGTGACCCGCGGAGAGAGCCCCCACCCCAACCCTCCCCCGCAAGCGGGAGAGGGAGCGAACCGCCTTTGCGGCGCTATTCGACCTAATCTCATCGCGCTCTAGCGCCAAAGACGTCGGCTGCTCCCTGAGGTCTGCTGTCAGAACATCGTGTTGTTGTTCGCTGGATTTTCCGGAACGGGCTGCACGACGTCCCAATGCTCGACGATCTTGCCGTCCTCGAGCTTGAAGATGTCGACGATGGCATTGCCGCGGGTGCCGGGCTCGCGCACCGCGTGGACGTGCAGGATCACGTAGTCGCCGTCGACGAACGAACGCTTGATCTCGCTGTGCGAGTTCGGAAACTTCTCGCGCAGGAAGCCGATGAACTTGCGGAAGCCTTCGGGACCGTCGGCCGCGCCGGGATTGTGCTGCACATAGCGGTTGCCGACATAGGCGAGCGCCGCGTCGGCGTCCTTCTGGTTCAGCCCCTTCTCGTAGAAGGCCAGCACCGCCTTGCGGTTGGCTTCCTGCTGCGCGTCGCTAGTCGCGGCCATCGCGGCGGAAGATGCGAGCGCGAGGAGGAGAGCCGCGACGGCTGTCCGCGGCCGGAGAAGGGTCTTCATCTTGTGACTCCCGGGGCTGATGGCGCGCGACCCGCGCTGCATGGCGCTCTCTACAGCCTCTATGCCGTGCCCGGAAGAACGCACTCCTAGCTCACATGGTTACCGGCAGATACCAGGGCCCCGTTCCGATTGAACCGGAACGGGGCTCTGGATTCTTGCGTTGACGCGTTTTCTTGACGCGAACCGGTATCCACTTCGCTCGAAAACGCTCTGGCCTCACGCCGCCTTCACTGCCGCCCCATGCGCGTGCTTGTCGATGGCGTCGATGATCTGCGGCCACATCGGGATCGGCAGCGCATGGCCCATGCCCTCGACCATCAGGAGTTTTGCGCCGGGGATCGAGATTGCGGTGTCCTTGCCGCCTTCGGGATGCACCAGCGGATCGACGGTGCCGTGGATCACCAGCGTCGGTGCCTTGACGCTGCGCAGCCGCTCCTTGCGGCTGCCCGAGGCGAGGATGGCGCGGAGCTGGCGGCCGACGCCCTCCGGATTGAGGCCGCGCTCAAAGCTGCGCCGCGCGCGCTCGGGATCGAGCGCCTCATCCTCGGGGAACGAGCCGTTGCGCAGCACCTTCCAGGTCTGGCCGAAGCGCACGAAGTATTCCTCCTTGCTCTTCGGCGGCGGCGCCATCAGCACCGCGGTCGCCTCGCGGGTCGGCCCCGGTATCTTCGGATTGCCCGTGGTCGACATGATCGAGGTCAGCGAGCGCACGCGCTCGGGGAAGGTGATCGCAACCTCCTGCGCGATCATGCCGCCCATCGAGGCGCCGACCAGGTGCGCGGTGCGGATGCCGAGCGCATCCATCAATCCGATCGTGTCCCGCGCCATGTCGGCCAGCCGGTAGGGCGCTGCGACCGGAATCTTCAGGAAGCGCAGCTTGAGCAGCTCGAGGGCGGTCAGCCGCTTGCCGCCGCTCATACGGGAGGACTTGCCGATATCCCTGTTGTCGAACCGGATCACGCGAAAACCGCGCGCAGCAAGCTGGCGACAGAATTCGTCGTCCCAATGGATCATCTGGGCGCCGAGGCCCATGATCAAAAGCAGCGGCTCCGCATTCGCATCGCCAAAAATCTCGTAGCAGATGTCTATGCCGTTGGCGCGGGTTAGTTGCGGCAACTGATGGGCGAGCGTGGTCACGGGCGTCCTCTCCTGGATTCGCGGTCAGGAGCCTGCATGCTGCCACGGTTTGACGCAGCGCAGAAGAGCTTCGACGTCGCCGGGCGCGCCGCACTGTTGACCGATCAGCGGCAACAGTGTCGTATGGCACAAACAAACGGAAGCGCGACAAGCGCTCGGAATTGACGTGCAGGAGGGCCTCATGGCCGACAAGGGCAACGACCCTGCCGTGATCTGGCAGACGATGATTGGCGAGATGGAGAAGGGGTTCAACTCCTTCGGCAACCAGTTGATGAGCTCGCCTGAATTCTCCAAGGTGATGAATCAGGCCGGCAGCGCCGCGGCGGGCGCGCAGAAGCAGCTCGGCGAGATGATGGAGAAATATCTGCTGGCGATGAACCTGCCGAGCCGCGCCCAGCTCGTCGGCATGGCCGAGCGCCTGCAGTCGATGGAGACCCAGCTCAACGAGATCAAGACGCTGCTGCAGCAGGTGCACCACAATTCGCTGGCGCCGGACGACGGCTATGGCGCAACGCCACGGCCGCCGCGCACCAAGCGCCCGCCATCCGAGGGAGGCAGCAAATGAATGCTCCCACCGGGTTTGATTTCGCCTCGATCTCAGAGCGGGTACAGTCCGAGGTGCAACGTGCGATCCAGCGCAGCATCAAGGGCGTCGAGTATTTCTCGAGCTCCGGCCCCGAGCTCGGCTCGACGCCGAAGGACGTGCTGTATTCGCGCGGCACCATGAACCTTTATCACTACCGGCCGCAGGCCGACGAAGTCTATCGCGTGCCGGTCCTGATCGTGATGGCGACCACCAACCGCGGCTACATCCTCGACCTGGTGCCGGGCCAGAGCTTCATCGAGTTCCTGCTCAAGCGCGGGTTCGACGTCTACATGCTGGACTGGACTGCGCCGAAGCCCGAGGAAAAATCGCTGCGCATGGAGGACTACGTCCTCGACTTCATTCCGGAATCGGTCCGCCGGGTGCAGCAGGATTCCGGCGAAAAGGACATCTCCGTGATCGGCTATTGCTTCGGCGGCGTATTGTCGCTGCTCTATGGCTCGATCTTCAACGACGGGCCGATGAAGAATTTGATCTGCTTCACCACGCCGATCGATTTCCGCGAGATGAAGCTGTTCTCGAATTTCGCCGACCGCCGCTATTTCGACGTCGACCGCCTGATCGACAGCACCGGCAACATGCCGCCCGAACTGATCCTGCAATCGTTCGACATGTTGCGGCCGGCCGCGCGCGTGGTCGGCCAGATCCAGCTCTGGGACAACATCTGGAACGACGAGTTCGTCAAGTCGTACCGGATGTTCGACCGCTGGGCGACCGACACGCTGCCGCTCGCCGGCGAATATTTCCGCGCCATCACCAAGGACCTGATGTGGGACAACAAGCTCTACAACGACACCATGACAGTCGGCGGCCGCGCGGCGAAGCTTGCCGACATCAAGGTGCCGATCCTGCACGCGGTCGCCGAGCACGACCACATCGTGCCGTATGACGCGGCAAAGCACCTGATCACCAAGATCGGCTCCGAGGACAAGGAGGAGGTGATGCTGAAAGGCGGTCACGTCTCGCTGGTCGCCGGCGCCAATGCAATCAAGCGGCTGTGGCCGAAACTGGACTCCTGGTTGGGCAAGAGATCGACATGACCGAACAACGTTCCTATCCGCGCCACGTCAAGACCGAGGCCGGCGACATCGAGTTCCGGCTGATGAAGCGGACCGACGAGGCCGCAGTGCTGGCCTTCGCGCAGAAGCTGCCGACGCATGACCTGCTGTTCCTGCCGCGTAACATCAGCCAGCCGAAGGTGCTGTCGGCCTGGATCAACGAGATCGAGCGCGGCGACATCACGAGCCTGCTCGCGATCAAGGACGGCAAGGTGGTCGGCTGCGGCACCCTGGTGCGCGATCCGCATTCCTGGTCGCCGCATGTCGGCGAGATCCGGATGGTGGTGTCGCTCGACGTGCGCGGGCAGGGCGTCGGCCGGGCGCTGTCGCAGGAGACCTTCGCGATCGCGCTCGGCGCCGGGCTGGAGAAGTTCTCGGTGCAGATGACAGTCGACCAGCGGGCGGCGATCGCGCTGTTCGAAAGCCTCGGCTTCAAGGCGGAGGCCCTGCTGCGCGACCATGTCCGCGATGTCGAAGGCAAGACCCATGACATCGTCGTGCTTGGGCACAATGTGGCGCAGGTCCGGGCGCAGATGGAGGCATATGGGGTATCCGAAGCGGTGGCCGGTAATTAGAAACCGTCAATCGCCGGTTCCTTAGGCAATCTGCTCGATCTTCGTCCTGTTCACACGTTCGTGATATCGCGATGCAACATTGATGTTGCAGCGCACCATGGATTGTGACACAACAGCCTTGCCCCGGGCCAATCCGGACGGGGTGAGCCCATAGCTCAAACCTGAGGATGGAGAGACCCCAATGACCACCGAAACCAATTCCGTGCTGAACAGCGTCAAGGAAGCCTTCGCGCCCGTCACCGAGGCGTTCACCAAGCTCCAGAACATGGAAGTTCCGGAAGCCGCCCGTGAGTTCGTGAAGAAGCAGGCCGAGGCCGCCAAGACTCGCGCCGCCGATGCGTATGCCGGCTCCGAGAAGGTGACCAGCGTGATCGAGACCGCCGTTGCCGGTTCGGTGACCGAGGCCGCCAAGATCAGCCGCAACATCCAACAGGCGCTCTACCAGGACGCCGAGGCGTTCTTCGCCGGCATCGACAAGCTCGCTTCCGCCAAGTCGCTGAGCGAAGCTGCCCAGATCCAGTCGGACATGGTCCGTGCGCGTGGCGAGCTGTTCGTCTCGCGGGCGAAGGCCACCACCGAGTATCTCGGCAAGCTCGTCACCGACGGTGCGAAGACCGCGCAGGACAACTTCGCCAAGGTCTACAGCAAGACCGCCTGATCGCGCTTGCACTGACCAACTGCCCTTTTCGAAGGCCCGCCATTTTGCGGGCCTTCTTTTTTTGCCTCACGGTTGTCATCCTGAGGTGCGAGCCGTCTTCGGCGAGCCTCGAAGGATGGCCGCGAGCGCCGGTGCTTGTGGCCATCCTTCGAGGCGCGCAAAGTGCGCGCACCTCAGGATGACGCCTGTACGTGCGGCATCTATGTAAGCTCGCGTCATTCGGACTTCCCATGACCCTTCCCGCCGCCCTCATCGCAACGCCCGTCGATGCCGAACGCGCCGCCGAGCTGCGGCGTGTGAAGTGGCTGGCGACCGGCGTGCTGGCGGCCACCCTCGTCATCTTCATCGCAGCGAAGGCGCTGCTGGGAGTGCATCCCGCCTTCGGCTTCATCGCGGCATTCGCCGAGGCCGCGACCATCGGCGGCCTCGCCGACTGGTATGCCGTCGTTGCCCTGTTCAAGCGGCCGCTGGGGCTGCCGATCCCGCACACCGCGATCATCCAGAGCAACCAGGAGCGCATCGCCGAGAAGCTCGGCGAATTCATCGAGAACAATTTTCTGGAATCCGGCCCCGTAGAGGCCAAGCTGCGCGAGATCGATTTCGGCAGCTTCATCGCGGACTGGCTCCGCGACCGCAAACGTTCGGAGGATCTCGCGCGCTTCGTGCTGCGGATGCTGCCCGAGGCCTTTGCGGCGACCGAGAGCTCGGGCCTGATGCAGTTCATCAGCCGCCGCGTCACGACCCAGGTGCTTTCGATCGACCTCGCGCCGCTTGCGGCCGGCGCGCTGCGCGGCTTCGTGCAGGAGGGCAAGCATGGCGGCCTGCTCGACGACATCCTGCGCGTGCTGCACCAGACGCTGACGCAGCAGGAGACCATGGCCGTGATCCGCGACAAGGTCCGCGCGGAGATGCCGACGCTGCTAAGACTCTATCGCGCCGACAAGTTCGTGGTGAACCGGATCATCGCCTCGGCCACGAAATTCTTCGAGGAGGTGCGCAACGATCCGCAACATCCGTTCCGCGGCGAGTTCGACCGCATGCTGCTGTCGTTCGTCGACCGGCTCGGCAGTGACAAGGCATTCGCCGATCGCATCGACGGCCTCAAGCGCGATCTGATGGCGCGGCCGGAGCTCGCCAACCTCGGGCGCACGATCTGGGCCAACGTCAAGGATTTCATCGAGCGCAGCGCCTCGGGCGAGTCGCAGGTGCTGCAGCATCAGCTGGCGCGAATGTTCGTCGAGGCCGGCGATGCGCTCGACGGCGACGCCGAGCTGCGCGCCGAAATCAACCAGGGCCTGGTCGCGATCCTGCGCTCGGTCGTTGCCGAGCAGAAGAGCGGTGTCTCGACCTTCATCGCCGACCAGATGAAGAGCTGGGACATGGAGCAATTGATCTCGTTGATCGAGGTCAATGTCGGCAAGGACCTGCAATACATCCGCTTCAACGGCTCGCTGATCGGCGGGCTTGCTGGTTTGGCGCTTTACACGCTGGAATATGTGCTGCGGCTGCTGTGACCGATTGGGCACGGAGGTCACTTAAGTTGTGGCAAGTGTGACCTGGGCCGCTTGCACCAAAGTGATCGGTTCCCTAGCTTTTCAAGGTTGATTGTTGCGTTGCGGAACGATTCCGCCGGGTTTGCGTCAATCCTGTTGACCCATTTCCGTTGATTCCATTGCCGGCCGCCAAGACGTCAGGGGGCCGTGCCGAAGAGGAGTTGAAATGTCCGTTGCTGCGCAGACGCTACGCCCGCCGTCCAGGACGCTGATGTTCCTGGAAGGCCGCGCCATTCACGAGCTCGGTGCCTTTCTTGGTGCATTGCCGCTGCTGAGCTTCGCGCCGCGCGGCGATGGGCATCCGGTGCTGGTGCTGCCCGGGCTGATCGCCTCCGACATGTCCACGCGCCCGCTGCGCGACTTCCTTAAGAGCAAGGGCTATGCCGTCAGCGGCTGGCGCCAGGGCCGCAACCTCGGGCTTCGCGCCGGCGTGCAGGACGGGATGGTCGATCTGCTGCAGGAGATGAATGAGACCAGCGGCCGCAAGGTCTCGGTGGTCGGCTGGAGCCTTGGCGGCCTCTATGCGCGCCAGCTCGCCAAGATGATGCCGGAGCGCGTCCGCCAGGTGATCACCCTCGGCAGCCCGTTTGCTGCGGGCCCGAAGGCGACCAACGCGTGGCGCGTCTACGAGATGGCCAGCGGTCGCCGTGCCGACGAAGAGGACCAGCGTTTCGGCGGTTCGCTCGCCAGCGCGCCGCCGGTGCCGACCACCGCGATCTTCAGCCGCACCGACGGCGTCTGCGCCTGGCAGGGCTGCCGCGAGCAGGCTTCGTCGATGACCGACAGCATCGAGGTCGAGAGCAGCCATTGCGGCATGGGCCATCATCCGGCCGTGGTCTACGCGGTCGCCGATCGCCTCGCGCAGAAGGACGGCGAGTGGGCGCCGTTCGATCGCAGCGGCTGGCGCAGCTTCGTCTATCCGGATCCGAACCGGTAACGCTTCTTTCTTGCCTCGCCCCGCTTGCGGGGAGAGGTCGGATCGCATCGCAGATGCGATCCGGGTGAGGGGGAGTCTCCACGAGTCGTTTCTCACGGCATTCGCGTAGCCCGGATGGAGCGCAGCGCAATCCGGGACGGACCTCGCCACGAAACACCCCGGATTTCGCTGCGCTCCATCCGGGCTACGTTTGCGGTGTCATTGTCGTGAATCGACAAAACGCGCTATGCGTTGGGCATGCCACAGCCGCTTGCCCGCATCGTCGATCAGCTGAAGCGCGAGCCGTCGCGCACGGGCTCGATCATCATCACCGTGTTCGGCGATTCCATCGTGCCGCGCGGCGGCTCGGTGTGGCTCGGCACGCTGCTGGAATTCTTCAAGTCGCTCGATATCGACGGCAATGTGGTGCGCACCGCGATGTCGCGGCTGGCCGCCGACGGCTGGCTCGAGCGCAGCAAGGTCGGCCGCAACAGTTTCTACAGCTTGAACGCCAAGGGCCGGCAGACCTTCGACACTGCAACGCGGCACATCTACGATCCGCCGCCGTCGGACTGGACCGGCCGCTTCGAGCTGCTGCTGATCGGCAATGCCGAGGATCGCGACGCCGCGCGCGAGGCGTTGAAGAATGCCGGCTTCGGCAGCCCGCTGCCCGGCGTGTGGGTCGCGCCGTCGGGCGCGCCGATCCCTGATGAGGCGTCGCGCGCGATCCGCCTCGAAGTGTCGGCGGAGGACGACAGCGGGCGCCGGCTGCTCAGCGAGAGCTGGCCACTCGATCGCACCGCCGACGCCTATCTGAAGTTCATGAAGACGTTCGAGCCGCTGCAAGGCTGGATCGTCAGAGGCGATAGGCTGAGCGATGCCGACGCCTTCACCGCGCGCATCCTGCTGATCCATCATTACCGCCGGGTCGTGCTGCGCGATCCGCTGCTGCCGGCACCCTTGCTGCCGAAGGATTGGCCGGGCAGGGCAGCCCGCAAACTCTGCGGCGAGATCTATCGCGGGCTGCTTCCGCCGTCGGAACAATGGCTTGACGACCATGCAACCAATGAGGACGGGCCGCTGCCGAAGCCCAACGGGGCCGTGGCGCGCCGGTTTGAGGGCATCTGAACATATTACAAAAACTTCTTGCATTATAAAATTTGTGTTATATATTCCTGCCTAACAACACACTGGGAGGTCGGCCATGTATACGCAGGCGCTCAATTCATCCGACGGCGACGATCGCGGTGTCGAGGACGTCGCCCGTGCCAGTCAGTTCCAGGCCCGCATCGATGCCGACGAGCGCATCGAGCCGAACGACTGGATGCCTGCCGCCTACCGCAAGACGCTGACCCGGCAGATTTCCCAGCACGCCCATTCAGAAATCGTCGGCATGCTGCCTGAGGGCAACTGGATCACCCGCGCACCGTCGCTGCGCCGCAAGGCCGCGCTGCTCGCCAAGGTGCAGGATGAATGCGGCCACGGGCTCTATCTCTACGCCGCCGCCGAGACGCTCGGCACCTCGCGCGAAGAGCTGGTCGACGGCATGCTCTCGGGCAAGGCGAAATATTCCTCGATCTTCAATTACCCGACGCTGACCTGGGCCGACATCGGCACCATCGGCTGGCTGGTCGATGGCGCCGCGATCATGAACCAGATCCCGCTGTGCCGCTGCTCCTACGGCCCTTATGCGCGCGCGATGATCCGCGTCTGCAAGGAAGAGTCGTTCCATCAGCGCCAGGGTTTTGAGATCATGGTGACGCTGTGCCGCGGCACCGCGGAGCAGAAGGCGATGGCGCAGAACGCGCTCGATCGCTGGTGGTGGCCGGTGCTGATGATGTTCGGCCCGCCGGACCAGGTCAGCCAGCACAGCGACACCTCGACCAAGTGGAAGATCAAGCGCTTCTCCAACGACGAGCTGCGCCAGAAATTCATCGACGCCACCGTGCCGCAGGCCGAGTTCCTCGGACTTACGATTCCCGATCCCGGCATGAAGCAGAACGAGAACGGCAATTGGGAACACAGCCCGATCGACTGGGACGAGTTCAAGCAGGTGCTGGCCGGCAACGGCCCCTGCAACCGCGATCGCCTCGCCGCGCGCCGCAAGGCGCATGAGGAAGGTGCCTGGGTACGCGAGGCCGCGATGGCCTATGCCGAGAAGCGCAAGAGCCGTCAGCTCGCGCAAGCCGCAGAATAAGGGAGCGCTCAAGATGGCCACGCCGAACGTTCCGCTCTGGGAAGTCTTCATCCGCAGCCGTAACGGCCTTGCGCACAAGCATGTCGGTTCGCTCCATGCGGCGGACTCGACGCTCGCGCTGCAGGCCGCGCGCGACATCTACACCCGCCGCGGCGAGGGGCTGTCGATCTGGGTGGTGCCGTCGAATGCGATCACCGCGTCCGATCCGGCCGAGAAGGGCATGATGTTCGAGCCGGCGGAATCCAAGATCTACCGCCACCCGACCTTCTACGACGTCCCCGACGAAGTCGGACATATGTGACTGCGCTTCCGCTCGTCATTGCGAGCGAAGCGAAGCAATCCATCGGACCGCGAAGCGAGAAGCATGCATGGATTGCTTCGTCGCTCCGCTCCTCGCAATGACGGCCCAACAGCGAGTTGAATAGATGGCAACCGCCAACATCGAAGTCTCCGAAACGCCGCTGGTGCTCTACGCACTGCGCCGCGCCGACGACGCGCTGATCCTTGGCCATCGGCTGTCCGAATGGTGCGGCCATGCGCCCGCGATGGAAGAGGACATGGCGCTCGCCAATATGGGCCTCGACCTGCTCGGCCAGGCCCGCGAGCTCTACACTTATGCGGCCAAGGTCGAAGGCAAGGGCAACGACGAGGACAAGTTCGCCTATCTGCGCGACGTCAGGCAGTACCGCAACCTGCTGCTGGTCGAGCAGCCGAACGGCGACTTTGCCCGCACCATGGTGCGGCAGTTCTTCTACGCCGCATTCGCCGATCTCTACTGGCGCGCGATGATGGCCTCGTCCGATCCGACATTCGCCGCGATCGCGGCGAAGTCGGAGAAGGAGAGCGCCTATCATGTCAGGCATTCGTCGGAATGGATCGTCCGTCTCGGCGACGGCACCGAGGAGAGCCACCGCCGCGCGCAGGATGCGATCGACGATCTCTGGGCCTATACCGGCGAGATGTTCGCGGTCGACGACAGCGAGCGCGGCCTGATCGATGCCGGCATCGCGATCGATCCGGCGGTGCTAAAGCCGCGCTGGCTGAAGACCGTCGCCGGCATCGTCAACGAGGCGACGCTGTCGCTGCCATCCGGCAACTGGATGCAGCAGGGCGGCCGCAGTGGCAGCCATAGCGAGCATCTCGGCCATCTCCTCAGCGAGCTGCAATCGATGCAGCGGACCTTTCCGGGGGCAACATGGTGACGGTCGCGCTCAGCGATGCCGATCTGCGCCGGCGCGCTTGGAGCGCGGCTGCGCAGGTGGTCGATCCCGAAATCCCGGTGCTGACGATCGCCGATCTCGGCGTGCTGCGCGATGTCGCGGTCCGCGACGGCCATGTCGAGGTCGCGATCACGCCGACTTATTCCGGCTGTCCGGCGATGAACATGATCGCGCTCGAGATCGAGCTCGCGCTGGAGCGCGAAGGCATTCACCGGCCGAAGGTCCGCACCGTGCTGTCGCCGGCCTGGACCACCGACTGGATGAGCGAGGACGGTCGCCGCAAGCTGAAGGAGTACGGCATCGCGCCGCCGCTGCCGGGCTCCTCGCGCCGCGCGCTGTTCGGCGAGCAACAGGTCGCGTGCCCGCAATGCGGGTCAGGCGAGACCGAACTGCTGTCCGAATTCGGCTCGACCTCCTGCAAGGCGCTGTGGCGTTGCAAGAGCTGCCGTGAACCCTTCGACTACTTCAAGTGTCATTGACCATGTCGACACCGCGATTCCACCGTCTGTCCGTCAGCGATCTGCGCCGCGAGGCGTCGGACGCGATCTCGATGACCTTTGCGATCCCCGACGATCTGCAAGGCGACTACCGCTTCACGCCCGGCCAGTATCTGACCTTGCGCACCACGATGGACGGCGAAGAAGTCCGCCGTTCCTACTCGATCTGCTCCGGCCCCGACGATGGCGAATTACGCATCGCGGTGAAGAAGGTCGATGGCGGCGCCTTCTCGAACTGGGCCGCCGACGAGCTGAAGGCCGGCGACGAGCTCGACGTGATGACGCCGACCGGTCGTTTCGGCGTCGCGCATGCGCCCGGCGAAGCAAGGACCTATGTCGGCTTCGCCGCCGGCAGCGGCATCACGCCGATCCTCTCGATCGTCAAGGGCGTGCTGGCGCGCGAGCCGGACAGCCGCTTCTTCCTGTTCTACGGCAACCGCTCCACCGAAGGCGTCATGTTCCGCGAGGCGCTGGAGGAGCTGAAGGACCGCTTCATGCAGCGGCTGTCGGTGTTCCACGTCATCTCGGGCGAGGAGCAGGACATCCCGATCCTGCACGGCCGGCTCGACGGCGAGAAGGTGCGGGTGCTGCTGCGCTCGCTGGTGCCGGCCGAGACCGTCGATCACGTCTTCGTCTGCGGCCCGGCCGCCATGAGCGAGACGATCGAGGCGACCTGCCGCGAGATCGGCATCGCCGACGAGCGCATCCATGTCGAACGCTTCGTGTCGGAATTCGGCGGCAAGCCGCGCCCGAAGGTCGTCGTTCCCTCCGGCGCGCCGCCGAAGGCGATCGCCGGACTGATCATCGACGGCAAGCGCCGCGAGGTCCCGGTGGCCGACGGCGAGTCGATCCTCGACGCCGCGCTGCGCGCCGGCATGGACCTGCCGTTCGCCTGCAAGGGCGGCATGTGCTCGACCTGCCGCGCCAAGCTGGTCGAAGGCGAGGCGCCGATGGATCTGAATTATTCGCTGGAGCCGTGGGAGCTGAAGGCGGGGTTCATCCTCACCTGCCAGGCCAAGCCGTGCTCCGAGAAGGTCGTGGTCGATTACGACCACGTCTAGGATTGTCGTCATTCCGGGTTCGATGCTGCGCATCGCCCCGGAATGACGGAAGTGGCGTTGACGCCTCGCGCGTCGCGCCCAACACTGACGAGACACCAAGAGGCCCGTCGCAACGGGTCCGCGCACAGGGAGTTCGATGTGAACGTGAAGGCTACGCTATCGCCCGAAGATGTCGCTCGCGCTTGCGCGGACGCGATGTGGAAGGAAGACGACGCCAGCAAGGGCCTCGGCATGGAGCTGGTCGAGATCAAGCCGGGGCAGGCGGTGATGGCGATGACGGTGCTGCCGCACATGGTCAACGGCCAGCGCATCTGCCATGGCGGCTACATCTTCACGCTCGCCGATTCAGCCTTCGCCTTTGCCTGCAACAGCCGCAACGATCGCGCGGTGGCGGCGCAGGGCAACGTCACTTTCATCCGGCCCGGCAAGCTCGGCGACCGTCTGGTGGCGACCGCGCGCGAGATTTCGCGCAGCGGCCGCTCGGGAATCTACGACGTGCGCGTCACCGCCGGCGACAGCGTGATCGCCGAGTTCCGCGGACATTCGCGCGTGATACAAGGCACCTGGCTGCCGGACACGGACATCAAGGCACAATGATTTCGGGGGAAATGTGATGGCAAAGCTCAACGTCAGGGATAGCGGCTATCACGCCGAGCTCGATGCGGCCGAACGCGCCTCGCGCGACGAGATCATGGCGCTGCAGACCAGGCGGCTCGCCTGGTCGCTCAAGCACGCCTATGACAATGTCGCGCATTACAAGAAGAGTTTTGACGCGGCCGGCGTGCACCCCACGGACTTCAAGCAGCTGTCCGATCTCGGAAAATTTCCGTTCACGGTGAAGACCGATCTGCGCGACAATTATCCCTTCAACATGTTCGCGGTGCCGCGCGAACAGCTCGTTCGCGTCCATGCTTCTTCCGGCACGACCGGCAAGCCGATCGTGGTCGGCTACACCAGGAACGACATCGATACCTGGGCGGACGTGATGGCGCGCTCGATCCGCGCCGCCGGCGGCCGCACCGGCATGCTGATGCACAACGCCTACGGCTATGGCCTGTTCACCGGCGGTCTCGGCGCGCATTACGGCGCCGAGCGGCTCGGCTGCACCGTGATCCCGATCTCCGGCGGCATGACCGAGCGGCAGGTGCAGCTCATCAATGATTTCAGGCCCGACATCATCACGGTGACGCCGAGCTACATGCTGGCAATCCTCGATGAATTCAAGCGGCAGGGGCTCGACCCGCGCAAATCGTCGCTGAAGTTCGGCATCTTCGGCGCCGAGCCGTGGACCAACGCGATGCGGGTCGAGATCGAGCAGGCCTTCGACATGGACGCCACCGATATCTACGGCCTCTCGGAGGTGATTGGCCCCGGCGTCGCGCAGGAATGCGTGGAGACGAAGGATGGCCTGCACATCTGGGAAGACCACTTCTATCCCGAGGTGATCGATCCCCTGACCGGCAAGGTGCTGCCCGACGGCGAGAAGGGCGAACTGGTGTTCACCTCGCTGACCAAGGAAGGTTTTCCGATCATCCGCTATCGCACCCGCGACCTGACGCGGCTGTTATTAGGCACGGCGCGGCCGGGCATGCGGCGGATGGAGAAGGTGACCGGCCGCTCCGACGACATGATCATCCTGCGCGGCGTCAACGTGTTTCCGACCCAGATCGAGGAAGCGCTGCTGGCGACCGACTGGTGCGGCGGCCATTTTGTTATAGAACTGACCCGCGAAGGCCGCATGGACGAGATGACGGTGCTCGCCGAAGCCCGGCCCGAGAGCTGGGACGGCGAGGGGCTGACCGCGCACGCCGAGAAGGTCGCGGGTTTCATCAAGAATACGATCGGCATCTCGACCCGCGTCCGCGTCGTCGCGCCCGAGACGCTCGAACGTTCGCTCGGCAAGGCGAAGCGGGTTTACGACAAGCGGCCGAAAGAATAGCCTCTCGCCCGCAATGCTGGAGGGCGCGGGGTTTCCATGGCCGATACCAATGAACCAACCGCTGCGGAGATTGTGGCTGACATCCGCGACCGGAAAGTAACGGCGGTCAGGATCGTCGAAGCGGCGCTCGATCGAGCTGAGCGGCTCAAGCACCTCAACGCCTTCATCGTGCTGAACCGCGACGGCGCGCTGGCGGCGGCGCGCGAGGTCGATGCCGGGAAACGCACCGGCGTACTGGCCGGGCTTCCGATCGTGGTGAAGGACAACATCAACACATCGGACCTGCCGACATCCGGCGGCACGCCGGCGCTGCAACACGCGCGGCCTGCGCGCAATGCGCCGTCGCTGCAAAAGCTGCTCGACGCCGGGGCCCTGGTCATCGGCAAGACCAATCTGCACGAGCTCGCCTTCGGCATCACCAGCACCAATCTCGCGCCGTTCGCGGGACCCGTGCGGAATCCCTACGACACGACCCGGATCCCGGGCGGGTCATCAGGCGGAACGTCGGCGGCGATCGCCGCGCGGATCGCCACCTGCGGCCTCGGATCGGACACCGGCGGCTCGACCCGCGTGCCCGCGGCGCTGACCGGGACCGTGGGCCTCAGGCCTTCGGTCGGCAATGGCGGTGCCGAGCGGCGCTACCACGACGACAACCAGGTGGTTCCGATCAGCCATACCCGCGACACCGTCGGCCCGATGGGACGCACGGTCGGCGACGTCGCGCTGCTCGATGCCGTGATCACGGGCACGCCGCGGGCAACGAACATTCCGCTACGCGGCGTGCGTCTCGGCATTCCCGCCTGTTTCTGGAGCGGCCTCGATCGCGATGTCGAGGCCGTTGCCCGCGCGGCCTGCGCCCGGCTCACCGCGGCCGGCGCGGTGCTGGTCGATGTCGATATGCCCGACCTGTTCGAGCAGAACAACAAGGTGTCCTTCGTGGTCGCGCTGCATGAACCGATCGCCGATATCCCGGCCTGGCTCGCCGCCTCCGGGATCGAAGGGATCACGCTGTCCGACATCGCGGCCGGCGTCGCCAGTCCCGACGTCGTCGGGGCGTTCGGCGCCATCACCGCGGATGCCTTCGGCGCCGCCTATGATGATGCGATCAAGTTGCAGCGGCCGGCGCTGCAGGCGATCTATGCGGCGTATCTCAGGGACAACAGACTGGACGCTATCCTGTTTCCGACCACGATCGCGCCTGCGCCTGTGATCGACGAGAAGACCGGGTCCGGCGACATGTCGGTCAATGGCGGTGAGACGGTGCCGACCTTCGGCACCATGATCCGCAACACCGACCCCGGCAGCAACGCCGGCCTTCCCGGGCTGTCGCTCTATGCCGGCATGACGCCTGATGGCCTGCCGGTCGGGCTCGAGCTCGACGGTCCGGTCGGCAGCGATGCCAGATTGCTCGGGCTCGGCCTGTCGATCGAAGCGCTTCTGGGCACGGCCCCACCACCAAATCTCTGAGGCCGCCGGGCCGCAACAAGCCCCTTGAATTGAACGGCCAGTCGATTAGTCATGGCCTGAGGCCGCTTGGCCGCCACGATCCGCGCGCCTTGCGGTGCGCTTTTCGCTTCGCCCGCAATGACGAAGGCAATTGAAGGATTGTTATGGACCCCGCCACGATCGTCATCCTCGCCGCCCTGATCATCGGCCTGATCTATGGCTCGGTCGGGCTCGTCAGCGGCTTCTGCATGATGAGCGGCCTGCGTGGCTGGTGGGCTGATGGTGACGGCCGGCTGGTGCGCACCTACGCGCTGGCGATGGGGGTTGCGATCGCGGCCTCGCAGCTGCTGGCGGCGGCCGGCCTCGTCGATCTCGGCAAGTCGATCTATCTGCAGCCGTCATTCTCGGCGCCGGTGATGTTCCTCGGCGGGCTGTTGTTCGGCTACGGCATGGTGCTGTCGAACGGTTGCGGCTCGCGGGCGCTGGTGCTGCTCGGGCGCGGCAACCTGCGGTCCTTTGTGGTCGTGATCGTGCTCGGCATCTTTGCCGAGATGACGCTGAAGGGCCTGATCGCGCCGATGCGGATCGCAATGGTGCAGGCGTCGCAGGCCACGGTGTCGGCCAATTCGGTGCCGGCGCTATTGGCAAGCATCGGCCTTGGCGCGGTGCCGGCGCGGATGGTGGCGGCCTCGGTGCTGTCAGCCGTCCTGATCATTTTCGCCTTTGCCCATGCGCCGTTCCGCAAATCGCCGGGCCAGATCGCGGCCGGCCTGATCGTCGGCCTGCTGGTGGCGGGCGGCTGGTACGCGACCGGCTATCTCGGCGCCGATGATTTCAATCCGGTACCGGTGACGTCGCTCACCTTCATCGCGCCGATCGCCGACGCCCTGCAATATGTGATGCTGTCGACCGGCTCGACGCTCAATTTCGGCATCGTCACCGTGTTCGGCGTGTTCGCCGGCAGCCTGGTCACCGCTGTTACCACCGGGCGCTTCCAGCTCGAAGGCTATCGCTCGCCGCAGCACATGCTGCGCTCGGCAAGCGGCGCCGCGCTGATGGGCGTGGGCGGCGTGATGGCGTTCGGCTGCTCGGTCGGGCAGGGGCTGACCGGACTGTCGACGCTGTCGCTGTCGTCCTTCATCGCAATCGCCGGTATCATGCTCGGCACCGGCGCCGGCCTGCGCGGGAGCTTGCGGGTCAGGCCGCTCGCGACGGCCTAGGGCGTGTACTCATGACCGTCGGCTTCCAGTCATAAAGCGGAAGTTGCCCGGTTCGGTAGTTATCGGCGGCTTTTGACCCAAAGCGGACTCCATTCCTTGTGAGCGGTAGATGGAATGAACGCGGCCTCTCAGCGTGCTACAGGCGTCTCGCGGACAACCCTGCCATTGCGGTCGGCATAAACCAGTCTGTCGTCAACGAGGTGAATGGAGGATATCGGGGCAAAAGCCGACCCAGGGTCGCGCCGTGTCACGAAATCATCAGCCAGACGGAACCTCCCCCCTGCCAGCTTTTCGAGAACGAAATAGCGTTCCTTCGCGACTTGCGGGATTTCCATGGATCGGACGGCAAACTCTCGTCCGGCGGCGACAACGTTTGCACCGCTTGCCATGCCGTAGCCCGGAAACTTGATGTTGCTGAGCTGATGCGCGACGTCGTGCCAGTCCGCGAAATCCGGGCCAACCTGCGCATCTGTCATGAGCTTCTCAACGCGCGGAATCTCCGATGCTGCAAGGTTGGCCGGATCGTTCTTGTAGTCGTCGTAATCGACATACTTCTTTGACAGTCGGATCTTCTCGCCGCGGTAATCCATCTCATCGCTGCCGAACGCCTCAACATAGGCTCTACGTCCGAGCACTACGGCGCCCACCGACACGAGGAGGACACCTAAAACGACGATTAACCTTCTGAACCGCATCAAAGTGCAATTCTCCAAGCTGCCCTTAAAGCGAGGACTGTTACAAGCTGCCCTGGCGCGGCGTCAATTCTTCTGCCGCCTCTATGATGACGCAAACGCTAAGGACGCGCCTTTCTTGTCACGTTGGAGCTGATCTACAATGTTGCCTCTTGGCCCAAGGCCGACATGCAGCGACGTAGGGTTCGACGTCAGCTTCCGAGACCGAAGCGGACGTGACGAATCTATGAGTACAGGCCCTAATTACGCACGCGATGGCGCATCCGCGAGCGAGCTCAACGCAATCCCGCCGACGATCAGGGCTGCGGCAATCGCGAGCGACAGATCTATCGGTTCGCCGAGTAGCAGCGCCGCGGTGACGATGCCGACGATCGGCGTCCCCGTCGTGCCGAGCGAGGTCGTGAGCGCCGGCAGGCTCTTGTTGACAACAGACATCGCCCAATAAGCCAGCGCCGTGCCGATGAAGCCGGAATAGAGGAACAGCAGCACGAGGTGCGGCGACCATTTCACCGTGGGGATGCCTTCGGTAACCAGCGCCGTCATCGTCAGCACCACCGTTGCCACCAGCACTTGCCAGAGCAGGAGCTGCAACGGCGTCGCGACCCAGCGGTGCGAGCGGATATAGATGATGTTGGCGGCCCAGCAGATCGCGGCGATGATGATCATGCCGGCCCCGGCGATGACATGCAGATTGCTCCAGTCCAGCGATGCCGGGTTGAGGATCACGCAGAGCCCGGCGAGCCCCAACGCGACGCCGACGAGCTTCAGCGCGCCGAGCCGTTCGGTGCGCGCCGCGCCCGCGGCCAGCGCGACCCAGAGCGGCGTGGTGTAGCCGAGCACGACGCCCTTGCTGGCCGGCAGATAGCGCAGGCCGGCGGCGACCAGTGTCGAGAAGAACGTCATGTGCAGCAGCGCGACGCTGAGCACGACAGGGATATCGGCGATCCGCGGGATGATCAGATTGCCGCTGGCGCGCAGGATCACCAGCAAGGCGATCAGGGCGACCCAGCTGCGGATCGATGCGGTCCACAGCGGCGGCACCGCCTCGACCAGCGATTTCGTCACCGACCAGTTGGTGCCCCAGGCCAGCACCACGACGATGAACAAAACAACGGCTTTGGCAGGGGAGAGCGACGGGTTCACGGGCGGCATCCTTGCAGGCGATACCGCTTGTGAATAGGATCACGCTGGCTCTATCGAAAGAGCCAGATTTGACAGATAGAAGGAGCCAGATTGATCCTTGCCGAATTGCTCGCGCTGAAGCGTGCCGATGATGCCGGACTGACCGCGCAGCTGACGCAGCAGCTGCGCGCGCTGATGGCCAGCGGCCGGATCAGGAGCGGGGCCGTGCTGCCGTCGAGCCGCACGCTTGCGGCCGAGCTCGACGTGTCGCGCAACACGGTGACGCACGCCTATGAGCAACTCGCGGCCGAAGGGTATCTGCGCGTCGCCGCGCGGCGGCGGCCGGTGGTGTCAGACGATATCGAGGCGCGCTTCGCCAGGGCGGTGCCGGCCCCGCGCCGCGATGCCGCCCGCAAACCGCTGCTGTCGCCCTGGGCCTTGCAGCTCTCGGACTCGGATTGGCCGCTGTCCTACCAGGCCGACTTCCGGCCGCTGCGTCCTGGACTAGCGGATGCGCGCGAATTTCCGCACGAGATCTGGGCGCGCTGCCTGCGCCGCAGCGCGTTGCGCCGCCGCTTCAACGACCAGACCCTGATCAACCGGCCGAGCCTGCGCGAGGCCTTGCGCGACTACCTCGAAATCAGTCGCGGCGTGCGCGCCGAGGCCGACCAGATCCTGATCCTGCCGACGGCGCAGGCGGCGCTGACGCTGATCGCCGCGACCACCATCGTGACTGGTGATGCGGTGTGGACCGAGGATCCCGGCTATCCCGGCGCCGCGGCAGCGTTTCGCGCGGCCGGCGCCGACGTCGTCGGTGTCAGGCTCGATCAATGGGGCATGATGCGGACGCGCGAGGCGCGCGCGCCGAAGCTGATCTTCACGACGCCCTCACATCAGCACCCGACCGGGCGGGTGATGCCGGTTGCACGCCGCACCGAGCTGCTGGCGGCGGCCGAGCCCGGCAAGACCTGGATCGTCGAGGACGATTACGACGGCGAGTTTCACTATGACAGCCGCCCGATGCCGGCGCTGCAAGGGCTCGATCGCGAGGGACGCGTGCTCTATCTCGGCACCTTCGCCAAGGCGATGACCGCCGATATCCGCATCGGCTATCTGGTGGTGCCGCCACAACTGGCGCGGACGATGGAGATCGCGCAGCGCCATCTCGGGCTGATCGCTTCCGTGCACGTCCAGGAGGCGCTGGCCGGCTTCATGGCCGATGGACATTTCCTGGCGCATGTCCGGCGGATGCGGCGGATCTATCGCGCGCGTCGCGACCACCTCGCCGCGGCGCTGGCGCGGCAGCTCGAGCCGGTGCTCACGGCCGAGGTGCCGCCGGGCGGCATGCAGCTGATCGCGCGTTTCAAGGATGGCGCCGCGGACCAGAGTGCCGTGACGCGGCTGGTCGCCGCCGGGGTCGAGGTGCGCGCACTGTCGAGCCTTGCGCTGGAGCGGCCGCACGACCACGGCCTCCTGCTCGGCTTCGCCGCCTGGCGCGAGAACGAGATCGGTGCCGCGGTGCGGACCATGGCGAACTGCCTGGCGGGGAAGCGTGCGGCACGCGGGTAGCCCTCGAACCGTTGCTGACTTGGGCAACAAATGGATTGGGATGGATTTCCAGCGTTATATTATTGGCAAGCTACTTCTTGTTCCCAAGTTTTTTAATCAGCCCAACTCATGGGAAAGGCTGTAAGATGCCTTCCCCAATCATCTGAATACATAACAACGAAATATTCTCGCGCGACTTGTTCCGGAGTGAAAGGTGAGGGATCCGCAACGCCCACTTGCGCGGGGCTATTCGGCGCATACGTGAGAGCGGCAAGGCGGCGAGCTTCGATATCGTCGATCGCATGCATGGTGGCGGCCACGCGATTCATGTCCGCGTCGACAGGTTCGGCTTCCAACACACGTAGGGCCAATTGGCCGTCGGTGTCGCGTGCCGGTAGCTGTAGGGTGCCTCACCCGCGGCAGGACCTCAGCATGAAGGCCCATAATGCGGCCCAGTCGCTCTGTCGCTGTCACCAGCTGGGCCGTGGTTTGCCCATTGGTGAACAGAACTTCTGCGAATGACAAAAGAAGATTGGAACGTTCTTCGAACGTCATGCTGCATTTCTGTTGCTTGCAACAAGCTATTCTGCAGGCGACGCCGCGACAGCGGAAATCTCAGATCTTTTGCCTCGCCGGCGTTCCTCAAGACGCTGCATGACAACGAAGAATGAGGGAACGAACAGCACAGCAAGGCAGGTGGAAGCGACCATGCCGCTGAAGGTCGAGATACCGAGCGATCGACGGGCATTGGCGCCGGCGCCCGTCGCTGTCACCAGCGGCAAGACGCCAAGCAAGAATGCAAACGACGTCATGAGAATTGGACGGAAACGCGACCGCGCAGCTTCGACGGCGGCTGCAAGAAGTTCCTGTCCAGCGGCTCGCCGTTCGCGCGCGACCTCGACGATCAGGATCGCGTTCTTGGCCGATAGCGCGATCAGCAGCATGAGGCCGATTTGGACATAAAGATTGTTTGCAACACCAAGCGCCGTGAGCGCGCCGACAGGTCCAAGCAGAGAGAGTGGCACCGCCAGTAATACGGCCAATGGTAACAACCAGCTTTCGTACTGTCCGGCAAGGCAGAGATAGACCAGCAGCAGTGAGAGCGCGAAGGCCATGTAAAGCTGATTGCCGACCGCATGCTCCTGATAGGACATGCCGCTCCACGCGAAATCGGTGCGGGGCGGCAGTGTGCGCCTTGCGACCTCCTCCATCACGTCCATTGCCTGGCCTGAGCTGAAGCCCGGTGCCTCAGCCCCCGAAATGGTCGCAGTCAGATAAAGATTGAACAGGCTGATCAGCGAGGGGCCGACAGCCGGACGGATCTGCGCCAATGATCCGATCGGTATGGTGCTGCCATCGGCGGTCTTGACATTGAGCTTGAGAAGATCGTCCGGATGCAGGCGATAAGGCGAGTCTGCCTGGACGTAGACTTGAAGCGTGAGACCAAACTTGTTGAATTGGTTGACGTAGGTCGAGCCGAGGTATGATGACAACGCGGCAAAGACGCTGCCGACGGAGACCCCAAGCGTCTCCGCCTTGGTGCGATCGATGATGACTTCAAGCTGTGGCGAGTCCGTTCGGAACGACGTCACTGCTCGCTCGATCGTCGATTGCGATTCGGCGGCGTCTATCACGGCGTTCGCCGAAGAGAGCATCTTCTTGTAGTCAAATGTGCCGTCGCGCTGCAGCAACTGCATCGAAAAGCCGCCGGCATTGCCGACGCCCTGAATCGGTGGTGGCACCAGCACAAAACCTCTACCATCCGTAAGCTCAGAAAGTCGGCCCTGGATGCCGCGCATGATGGATCTGAGATCCTGGTCTTTGGCCTGGCCTCGCTCGCTCCAAGGCTTGAAGGTCACGTAGGCGATGCCCGCGTTCGCCAAGGTCGCATTATTGTCGAGAACGGAAAGGCCGGAAATGGCGAGCGAGTCCGCGACGCCTGGCTGCTGCCTGGCGATCTCCGCGGCCTGCGTCAGGGCTGCCTGCGTGCGTTCCGATGAGGCGCCATCAGGAAGCTGAACCACGACCAGCCCGTACCCCTGGTCTTCGTTCGGAATAAACGCGGTCGGCAATTGCGTGAGGCCGAAAACACCCCCGGCGATCAGTCCAAGTGCGATCACCACCATAAGGCCACTCAAATGCACCATTCTACCGACCAGCCACGTGTAGCCCCCTTCCAACCGGTCATAGACAGAGTTGAAGCCACGGAAGAAAGAATTTCGCTGATCCGGGGGCACCGGTTCTCGGAGCAGCAACGCACATTGTGTCGGGCTCAGCGTTGTCGCCAGGATCGCGCTCAGCAGGGCGGTGGCCGCAATCACCAGTGCGAATTGGGCGAACATGCGTCCCGTGAGCCCTGGCAGCAGCGACGCCGGAATAAACACGGCCATCAGCACGAGAGTGATGCCGACAATAGGACCAAACAATTCGCTCATTGCCTTGACGGCAGCCTCGCGTCCGGGCAAGCCCGCCTCGATTTCGCGCGATACGCTCTCGACGACGACGATCGCATCATCGACCACGATGCCGATCGCAAGCACGATGCCGAACAATGTCGAGAGGTTGATCGAGAAGCCCAATGCGGCCATCGCCGCAAAAGCTCCGATGATAGTGACCGGGATCGTTGTGGCAGGCACAAGCGAAGCGCGCCAGTTCTGGAGGAACATCAGGATGACGATCAACACCAGGATGCCGGCTTCAAACAGCGTCTTGTAGACCTCATTGATTGACGTCTCGACAAACGTCGTTGTGTCGAAGGGGATCGTATAGGACAAGCCGGTCGGGAAGTCGTGCGACAAGGTCTCCATCTTGTTCTTGACGAGTTTTGCGACCTCCAGGGCATTCGCCGAGGGCGTCAGATAGATGGCAATGCCGGCGCCGGGCTTTCCGTTCAGACGGAAGCTCTGGGAATAAGTCTGTGCCCCAAGCTCGACGCGAGCCACGTCCTTGAGGCGCACGAGGCGTCCGCCGTCCGCCGTAGCGGCGCGCACGACCACGTTGTCAAACTGCGCGGGATCGGAAAGTCGCCCCTGGATGTTGACGGTGTACTGAAAGTCCTGAGTAGGAGGCGTTGGCGGTATCCCGATTTGCCCCGCCGTTGCCTGCTGGCTTTGTTGGCTGACGACGCTGATGATGTCCTGAGGAATGAGGCCGAACGCGTACATCTTCTGCGGGTCCATCCAGATCCGCATCGCGTATTCGCCCGTGCCGAAAACGTTGACGTTGCCAACGCCCGGCAGCCGCGCCAATTCGTTCACCAGATTGATCGTGGCGTAGTTGCTCATGAAGAGGCTGTCAAAACGACTGTCCGGCGAGCTCAACGTGACGATTTGGAGAATCGCGGTGGACTTCTTCTGCACCGTCACGCCTTGCGCCTGCACCTGAGTAGGAAGCGAGGCCAGCGCGGCTGAGACGCGATTTTGCACCAGCACCTGCGCGAAGTTCAGATCGGTACCGATTGCGAACGTGACAATCAAGGTATAGGTGCCGTCGCTGGCGCTGGTGGACTGCATATATAGCGCGCCTTCAACGCCGTTGACCTGGTTTTCGATCGGCAGCGCTACGCTATCGATGACAGTCTGGGCGCTCGCGCCCGGATAGCGGGTGGTGACCTGTACTGTCGGCGGCACGATGTCGGGATACTGCGCGACTGGAAGTTTGAAAACCGAGACCGCGCCGATCAAAACCAGCACGATTGCCACGACGTTTGCGAGGACCGGGTGCTCAATGAAATACTTTGAAAACATGGCCGCCCCCTTCGGGTGCCGTGCGTCTACTTGGACTTATCGGTGCCGCCTGCTGCGCTCGCGATCGAAATCGGCCGGGTATTGACCTTCCGGCCCGGGATTGCGCGGTCCAATCCGGTGATCACGACCTTGTCGTCCGGCTTCAGTCCCGCGGTTATGACGCGCAATTGGCCATCGAGTTCGCCAAGCTGCACAGCCCTCTGCTCAACCTCGTCGTTGGCACCTACGACGAGCAGGTAGCGGCCTTCCTGATTCTGTTGCAGGATTCTGTCGGGGACCAGCAACGCGTCCGCCTTGGGTGGGCCCATTGGAACGCGAAGCCGAACGAACATGCCGGGGAGCAGCGCGTGGTTCTTATTCTCAAATACGCCACGCACGAGAATTGTTGCCGTCTGCGGGTCTATGTTCGGGGATACGTAGTTGATCGTGCCTCGATGGGGGAAGCCTTCTTCGTCCATCAGGCCAACGTCGATCGGAATCTGCTGAAGCTCAGCCAGTGTGAGACGGCCGTTCTCGCGAACCTTCATCAGAGTTTGATCGCTGACATTGAAGGTCACGTAGATCGGATCAAGCTGCACGATACTGGCTAGGTTGGTGTGCCCCGCGACGCCTACGAGTTCGCCAAGCGACACCAAATGACGTGTGACGGTTCCATCGAATGGTGCCTCGACGCGAGTGTACGAAAGATTGATTTGAGCAGTTTGCAGATTGGCATCTGCCGATTCGACATTTGCCTTGTCGGCATCCCTGTTCGCGCGAGCCTTGTCCAGATTTGCCTGCGTATTGACACCCTCTTTGGACAGAGTGTCCTGGCGTTCAAATTCTGCCTGTGTCTGCACGAGCCCAGCCTTGGCGCCGTCGAGGGCCGCTTTGGTTGCGCTCAGTTGCGCTAGATAGGGTGCCGGTTCTATTTCGAACAGGAGCTCGCCAGCTTTCGCGGTTGCGCCGTCGACATAGTTGATGGACTTCAAATAGCCATTCACGCGAGCGACCAGATCGACAGAAGCAAAGGCCGTCATGGTTCCTGTGTGCTCAAGATAGGGCGTTACGGCGCTTTGTACGGGCGTAGCCACGCCGACATTTGCCGGTGGCGGAAGAACCAGCTTGTTCTTCGCCTCGTTGCATCCGGCAAGCAGGCCGAGCGCAAGCATAAGCACAGCTATGTGAGGCCAGGTTGCCTGATTCCTGTGATCGAACCGCACCGGTTTGTTGATCATTGCCGCACTCCCGCGCTGCTGAACTAGAAACGCGAACCATTGGTCAGGAAAACTCTCTATCCGAGGTTGTTCGTAAGCCAATCATTCCGGTAGTCCCGCCCTACGCAGGGCATCTTCCCACCGTGCGATTACCTCGGGCTGCCTGTACGGAAGACGGTCCTTGACTTTGTGAACGCGAAAGTTTGGATCGAGTTCACGAACCCGCTCCATCGCATTGGCTGCGATGTCGAGATTTCCCGCCATTGTATTCGCCGCGGCAGCGACGAGGACTGCAATAAAGTTGCTTGACCGTTCTAACAGCGCCGTCTTTGCAAGCGATGACGCCACTTCAGAACGTCCGGCCGCAAAATGGGACGACGCAATCGCAGCCAGCATGCCAGGGCGCTGCGGATCGACGGGGCTAAGACGAACCGCCCGTTCCAAGTGCTCCACTGCCAGATCGTATTGACCGAGGAAGCATCTAATCCAACCACTTAAATGCCAAGCCATCGCCAGGTTCGGATTTATTGCCTGCGCGCGATCCATCAACGATGCGGCGCGTTCAAAATCGGAAAACATATACCCGATTGCGATGCCGCTGCTCGCGAGTGCAACGGCGTCATCGCTGCCGCATTCCAAAGCCCGCGCCGCGACCCGCATCGCTTCAGAGCCCTCTGACGATCCTTCCTCCGACCAACCGTTCAACTTGCGTCGAGCATAGCACCATGCGGCCATCCCATACGCTGAAGAGAAATTGACATCGAATTCAATCGCCTTGTGAAACAGGCGGAGTGCCTCGCTGATGTCCTCGCTCCCGGCCTTATGAAAGTTTGACATCGCTCGAAGGTAGTAATCGTAGCCGTCCAGACTTTCCGTAGGCTTGCGCAATGCTCGAACAATTTCTGCATGCTCAAGCTTGGGTGCAATCGCCCCCACGACGCGCAATGTAACGTCGTCCTGAAGAGCGAAGATGTCCTTCAACGCGCCATCAAATCGGTCTGCCCATAAATGCGCGCCCGTCGACGCATCGATGAGCTGTCCGGTTACGCGCACCCGATCGAGTACCTTGCGAACGCTGCCTTCAAGCACGTATCGCACGCCGAGTTCACGCCCGACTTGCTTCACGTCGACAGCGCGGCCCTTGTAGGTGAAGCTCGAATTGCGCGCGATGACAAACAGAGCATGGTAACGCGACAGCGCCGTGATGATGTCTTCAACGGCACCATCGGCAAAGTACTCTTGCTCGGGGTCGCTGCTCATATTCTGGAACGGCAGCACTGCGATGGAGGGTTTTTCGGGAAGCGCGAGAGGTTTGGCTGTCTCTATTGAGCTGTAGGCCGCCAATAATGCGGAAGATTTCGCGTCGGTGCTCAATCGCCACGCGCGCATCGGCTCGGCAATGTTCTTTAGGTTTTGCGGACCCATGTCTTCAAATGGGCTATCGACTTTCCCGCGGATTTGACGTTGCGCATCGTCAGAAATACAGACGCCACCCGGCTCCGCGATCCCTTCAAGCCGGGCTGCAATGTTAACGCCGTCCCCAAAGATGTCATTGTCGTCGAAGATAATGTCACCGACGTGAATGCCGATGCGAAATTCGATCCTGTGATTGAGTGGCACCTTCTCGTTTCCACTGGCCACGCCGCGCTGAACCTCCACCGCGCAACGCGCGGCATCGACGGCGCTCGCGAACTCGACTAGCACGCCATCACCAGTGGTCTTGACGATGCGACCGCGATATGCCGCGATTGTCGGATCGATAAGCGTCCTTCGGAACGTCTTGAGTTGGGCAAGCGTTCCTTCTTCGTCCCGGCCCATCAAACGGCTATAGCCTGCGATATCTGCAGCCAGAACAGCCGCCAATCTCCTTTCAACTCGACCGTTGTTTATCATCCGGATCGCGCCCTAGATTGCAAAGGCGGCGTCGAGGCCCACGACGTCCGGGATCAGCCCACGACAGAGGGGTGGGGAGCGCTCAAATCCTAGCACCTTGTAGCAGGGAGGGTAGGAGTTTTTGCCCCTACCGGCTTCAGATGCTTACAGAGTGACGGCAAGGCTCGGGGGCTGCTCACCAACCGGTTACCGTAGATCGGCAGGCCCATACTATGCAGTTTGGGCCAGTTGGCCCATGTCGCCGATTTCCGAAAGGGGTCATTCGCGTCGATTTTGGCACGTCTGCCGCACGTCCGGTTACGGGGTAACCTCGGAAGCTCAGGTTGTACGATTTTGCCGGTTGAAGCATCGGTTTGGCCGTGATTCAACCCACCAAACGGGAGCCTTGAATCATGCGGTATGAACTCACGGACTTTGAATGGGCTGCCATCAAGTCGCTTCTGCCGAACAAGCCGCGTGGCATTCCCCATATTGACGACCGGCGCGTCTCTAGTTAGCCAGTGCGGGCAAATACACGATTTCGGAATATTAGAAAAATATCCCTGAGTTGCCCGACGTGTCAAGCAGCCTTGTCGAACGCCGGCGGCCGCCGGCTACTTTGCATGGGGTTGTTTTCGATATTTTGCAGCGCGCCCCTGCAACGGGCCGCAAGCGGGAGGGGGATGCGGCGACATGCTGCTACGGCTCGGCCCGTCTCGCTGCGTCGAGGGCTTAATCCGCCGCCCTGGTCACGATCCGCACCTCCGACGTCAGCGTCTTGTGCACAGGGCACTTGTCGGCGATCTCCATCAGCCGCTTGCGCTGATCGGCGTCGAGGTCGCCCTCGATCTTGATCACACGGTCGATCTGGTCGAGCATGCCGTCGTGCGTCTCGCACTCCTCGCAATCCTTCGCATAGATCTTGTTGTGCTGGAGCGTTACGGTGATGCGATCGACCGGCAGCGACTTGCGGTCGGCATACATCCGCATCGTCATCGAGGTGCAGGCGCCGAGCCCGGTGAGCAGGAAATCGTATGGCCCGGGGCCGGTGTCATCGCCGCCGACCGCGACCGGCTCGTCGGCGATCAACCGGTGCGGACCGGTGGTGACGATCTGCTGGAACTTGCCGTTCCGAGTCTCCTGCACGATGACGTTGCGCGGCGCGCTGCCTGCGTCGGCCACCGGCTGCGGCGCGAGATCGACGTAGCGCTCGGCCCAGGCGCCGATCACGTCGGCGACATAGGCGGCATCCTGCTTGCCGCTCAGGAGATGATCCGCGCCGGCGAGCGAGACGAAGCTCTTGGGATGCTTGGCCGCGATGAAGATATTGGTGGCGTTGTCGATGCCGACGGTATCGTCGGTCGGCGAGTGCATGACCAGCAGCGCCTTGTGCAGCTGCTTGACCTGCGTCATCAAATTCTGCTCGGCGACGTCGTCGAGGAATTCGCGCTTGATGCGGAAGGGGCGGCCGGCGAGCGAGACTTCGCCTTCACCCTGCGCGCGGATGTCCTCGATCCGGTCCCTGAAGAAATGCGTGACATGGACGGGATCGGACGGCGCGGCGATGGTCGCAACCGCCTTCGCCTCGGGGATCTGGCCTGCGGCCGCGAGGATCGCGGCGCCGCCGAGGCTGTGGCCGATCAGGATCGCGGGCGCCTCGCGGGTCTCGCGCAGATGGTCGGCGGCGCGGACCAGATCGGCGACGTTCGACGTGAACGTCGAATTGGCGAAATCGCCTTCGCTGGAGCCGAGGCCGGTGAAGTCGAACCGCAGCGTGGCAATACCCTTCGCCGCAAGGGCAACCGCGATGCGCTTGGCCGCCAGCACGTCCTTGCCGCAGGTGAAGCAATGCGCGAACAGCGCATACGCCTTGATCGGGCCATCAGGCGTATCAAGTGCTGCGGCAAGCTGATGGCCGCCCACACCGGTGAATTGAAAGCGTTCATGCGGCACGGGCAGGCTCCATCATTGTGTTGGGTGTCAGTCGCCAGAATAGCGCTGTTCGGCCCAGGGATCACCGCGATTGTGATAGCCGCGCACCTCCCAGAAGCCCGGCGCATCTTCGGTTAAGAATTCGATGCGCTGCAGCCACTTCGCGCTCTTCCAGAAATAGAGATGCGGCACCACCAGCCGCACCGGGCCGCCATGCTCCTGCTCCAGCGGTTTGCCCGACCAGCTATGGGCGAGCAGCGCGTCCTCGGCGGCGAAATCCTTGAGCGACAGGTTGGTCGCATAGCCGTCATACGAATGCAGCGTGACGAAGCGCGCCTCCTCGCGCGGCTGGCAAGCGGCGAGCAGGTCGCGGGTCGAAAGCCCCTCCCACTGATTGTCGTAGCGCGACCAGGTCGTGACGCAGTGAATGTCGGAGACGAAACTGGTCTGCGGCTGCGCCGCAAATTGCGGCCAGTTCCAGTAGATCGTCTGCTCGACCGCGCCGTAGACGTCGAGCCGCCAGCGCTCCCGCGTTATGTTCGGCAGCAGCCCGAGATCGAGCACCGGCCAGTCCGCCGTCAGATGCTGTCCTGGCGGCAGGCGCTGCTCCTCCGGCCGGGTGACCTTCCCGGTGAGGAATTTGCCCTCGCGCGCCCAGCGCTGCTTGCTGCGCGTCAGCTTGCTCTCGGGTGGCTCGGCGTCGTCGGTCATCGGCGTTGCGCCATCATTCGTGGCGATGCATTGCGGAGTCGTGCTTGGTGTCGCGCATGGTCGAGTAGATCAGCAGCGACAGGAAGATCATGCCGCTGAGATAATAGTAGAACCAGTCCTCATGCCCGATGCTCTTGAAATAGAGCGCGACCGCCGGCGCGGTGCCGCCGAAGATCGACACCGTGATGGCGTAGGGCAGGCCGACGCCGAGCGCACGGACATTGGTCGGGAACAGCTCGGCCTTCACGATCGCATTGATCGAGGTGTAGCCGGCGACGAAGATCCAGGCGCCGCAGATCAAGAGGAAGGCGATGAAGGGCGACTTGGTCTCCTTCAGGGCGGTCAGGATCGGGATCGTCGCCAGCGTGCCGACGACGCCGAAGAAGATCAACAGCGGCTTGCGGCCGATACGGTCGGACAGCGCGCCATAGATCGGCTGCAGGAAGGTCGCGAAGATCAGCGAGCCGAAGATCACGAAGGTGGTCTGGTCTTCGGTGAGGCCGACCGACAGTTTCACGAAGGTCTGCATGTAGGTGGTGAAGGTATAGAACGCCGCGGTGCCGCCGGCGGTGAGGCCGACCACCAGCAGCAATTCGCGCGGATAGTTCAGGAGGCCGACGATCGAGCCGGTCGGCTTGGAGACCTTCTTGGCCTCCTCGAACGCCTCGGTCTCGTGCAGGCCGCGCCGCATCACCGCCGCGAAGATCGCGAGCATGGCGCCGATCACGAACGGAATCCGCCAGCCCCAGGCCTTCAGCTCGTCCGGCGTCAGGAATACCTTTTGCAGCAACAGCAGCACGATGATCGCGGTCAGCTGGCCGCCGATCAGCGTGACGTACTGGAAGCTCGAATAGAAGCCGCGATGCTTGGCGTCGGCGACCTCGCTGAGATAGGTGGCGCTGGCGCCATACTCGCCGCCGAGGCTGAGGCCCTCGATGATGCGGGCGAGCGCCAGGATCGCCGGTGCGGCAATGCCGATGGTGGCATAGGTCGGCGTCACCGCGATGATCAGCGAGCCGAAGCACATGCAGACGACGGACAGTGTCAACGACAGCCGCCTGCCATAGCGGTCGGCGATGTAGCCGAACAGCCAGCCGCCGAGCGGACGCATCAGGAAGGTCGCGGCGAACAGCACGGCCGCATTGAGCTGCTGCACCACCGGATCGCTATGCGGGAAGAACGCCGGCGCGAAATACAGTGCGAACGCGGTGTAGGCGTAGAAATCGTACCACTCGACGAGATTGCCGACCGAGCCGATGAAGATCGCCTTGACCCGCCGCTCGACGTCATGGATGTCGAGATGGTCGCTCGCGGATTGAGCGGTTTGTTCGGACATTGGCAGGCCTCCCCGGATTCTTTGGCGCGATTCCGGGGCAACCTATCTCATTTGCGTGGTGCGATGTAACTGCTGTCCTGTTCCTTAGGCGTTCTTGCCGAACAGAACGGGCAGTTGACGCGGGCCGCGCACCGTGCCTTCCGACCAGGTGACCTTGCCGGCCGGGTCGAGGCGGAAATCCGGAATCCGTTTCAGCCATTCCTCGATCGCCACCTGCATCTCCATCCGCGCCAGGTTGGAACCGACGCAGCGGTGGATGCCGAGCCCGAAGGCGGCGTGGCGGTTCTCCCTGCGGTCGATCACGACCTTGTCCGCATCGGGGAACATGGCGGGGTCGCGGTTGGCGGCGGGGAAGGACAGCAGCACCATGTTGCCGGCCTTGACCGGGCAGCCGGAGATCGTGGTTTCCTTCATCACCTCGCGCGCCATCGTCACCGGCGAATAGGCGCGCAGGAATTCCTCGATCGCGGTCGGGATCAGCGCCGGCTCCGCGACCAGGCGCTCGCGATCGGCGGGCGTCTTGGCGAGGTGCCAGAGCGAGGAGCCGAGCGCGCTCCAGGTGGTGTCGATGCCGGCGATCAGGAGCAGCCGCAGCGAGCCGAGCACGTGCTCGTCGGTCAGCGGCTGGCCGCCGGGGCCCTTGGCCCGCAGCAGCTGCGAGATCAGATCGTCGCCCGGCTCAAGCTTGCGCTGCTCGAGATGGGCCATGAAGTAGCCGGTCATCTCGCGCACGCCGCTCATCATCTCGTTCTCGTCCTTGATGCCGAGCTCGAGGATCTGGTGGATCCACTTGATGAAGAGGTCGCCGTCCTTCTCGGGGATTCCCAGCATGTGCGCGATGGCGCGCACCGGGATGTGCTTGGTGTAGCGCGCCGCGGCGTCGCAATGGCCATCGGCGATGAATTCGTCGATCAGCTCGTTGCAGATCGCGCGCACCCGCGGCTCGAGCCGCTTCATCGCGTCCGGCGTGAAGGGCGGCAGCAGCACCTGCTTGGCGGGCTTGTGCTCCGGCGGATCGGAGGTGATCGGCGGCGCGCGGGCCGTGATCTCGGGGCGGACGTCGCGCACGATGACGCGGCGCGAGGAGAAGTGCTCGGTGTCGTAGGCGATTTCCTTCACCGCCTGATAGGTGGTCGGCATGTAGCAGCCGAGGAAGCGCTCGGTGTGCACGACCGGCGAGGCGGTGCGCAGCGTCTCCCAGATCGGAAACGGGTCGTCAGTCCAGACCGGATCGGTATGGTCGAAATCATGGACCCAGTCGGTGACCGGGGGATGTTCGGGCAGATAGGTTGCGGACGGGGAATCGGACATCAGCTCGTTTCCTTCTCGTTCGATCAAAACGCTGGTCGGCTCAATGGGAGGCACGCGGCCATCCCTGCTAGCCGCTATTCCTCGGTGACTTCGATCGCGATTTCCGGGCAGTTGGTCTGCGCGAGCCAGGCCTTGTCCTCGAGCCCGGCCGGAACGGTCCCGTCGCCGACTTCATGGGCGTTGCCGTATTCGTCGAGCTCGAACAGTTCGGGGGCGAGCGATTTGCAGCGGGCGTGACCCTGGCACTTGTCCTGGTCGACGCGGATTCTGAGCTTGGACATGCAAGCACTCTCCCTCGGCTCTGGCGCACAGGTAGGGCGCGCCGGGTTCCTCATTTTAGTTTATGCAAGTTCCAGCTTGCTTGGGCGGCCGGCCTCTTAACCGGATCGCCAAGTTATAGCATATTACATTATCGTCGTGCTTGCGCGTCAAGCGAAAATTCAGCGATCATTGCCGCAATGGGACAAATCGTTCGTAAGCCGTTGAAAACCTACCACCATGGCGACCTCCGCGAAGCCCTGATTCAGGCGGCGTTACGCGAGGTCGAGCTCGGTGGCCCCGAAGCGATCAGCATCAAGGCGCTGGCCAGGCAACTCGGCGTCTCGCAGCCGGCGCCGTACCGGCATTTCGCCGACCGCGAGGCGCTGCTGGAGGCGGTGACCGCGGAAGCGTTCCGGCAGTTCAATGTGATCATGCGCGAGGCGATCGAGCAGCCCGGCAAGGGCTCGAAATTGTCGCGCTTTGCGCAGGCTGCGCTGGCCTTCGGGCTCGAACGCCACGGCATCTACCGGCTGATGTTCGCGTCCAGAACCATGGCCTGCGCGCCTGTCGGCAGCGAATTGCACGTCGCGGCGATGGAAACGCTGGCGCTGCTGATCGAGTCGTTCGAGGCGCCGGCCGTCGGGCTGCTGCGCGAGCGGCAGGCGCTGAAGATCTGGGCCGGGCTGCACGGCATCGTGATGCTTGCCGAGCAGGGCCTGCTCACCGGCGAGGTCGGCCAGATCAGCCGCGAGGAACTGATGGACGAGATCGTCGAGCAGACCAAGCTCGCACTGTCAGTCGCGCTGCATGCGACGGAAGAAAAGGCGTAGAACGCCTTAGCCTTATTGCTTGGGCATGATCTTTTCGGAAAACCGCTCCGCACTTTTCCGGATCATGCCTTCGGCGGTCGCGGATCGATCGGGGTGGTGCCGCGCACGCCCAGAATGTCCTCCAGCACTTTCGCGCCGGCCAGAAGCTGCGCCTCGGCGCGGGGCTTGGCGACCATCTGCAGGCCGACCGGCAGGCCCGACGCGGTGAAGCCGCAGGGCAGCGACAGCGCCGGGCAGCAGGCCAGCGTGATCGCATAGACGATGCCGAGCCATTCGACGTAATTGTCGAACTTCTTGCCGTCGCATTCGGCGACATAGCGGTTCTCGACCGGGAATGGCGGCACGATGGTCGCTGGCGCCAGCAGCAAATCGTATCGCTCGAAGAACTCAAGCGCACGCGCGGTCATCGCGACGCGCTGCGCCTCGGCGCGCTCGAGCTTCTCGACGGTGAGCTTCAGCCCTTCCTCGATGTTCCAGATCACTTCGGGCTTGAGCAGGTCGCGCTTGGTGCGCAGCAATTCGGCCTTGCTGATCGCGAAATCGAACGCGCGAAGCACGTGGAAGCATTCATGGGCCTCGCGGAAGTCGGGATGCGCCTCCTCGACGATCGCGCCGGCTTCCGCGAACCGCTCCGCGGCCTTGCGGGTCACGGCCTTGACCTCGGGATCGACGGGCGTGATGCCGAGATCGGGCGAATAGGCGATGCGCTTCGGCTTGCTGCCGGAACGCGCCGCGGACAGGAACGAGGTCGGCAGCACCGGCAGCGACAGCGGATCGGCCGCATGCTCGCCGCTCATCGCGTCGAGCAGTAGCGCGAGGTCCTCGACATTGCGCGCCATCGGCCCCTGCTGGCCGAGCGTGCGGTCGACACCGAATTTCGGCGTCTGCGCGACGCGGCCGATCGACGGCCGGAGGCCGACGACGCCGCAGAAGCTCGCCGGGTTGCGCAAGCTGCCGCCCATGTCGGAGCCGTGGGCGAGCCACGCGGTGCCGCTGGCGAGAGCCGCCGCGGCGCCGCCGGAGGAGCCGGCGGCTGAGCGCGATGTGTCCCAGGGATTGCGTGTCGGACCGAACACCTCGTTGAAGGTGTTGGCGCCGGCGCCGAATTCCGGCGTGTTCGACTTGGCGTAGATCACGCCGCCGTTCTGTTCGAGGCGCTCGACCAGGATGTCCGACTTCGCGGGGATATTGTCCTTGAAGATCGGCGAGCCCAGCGTGGTCAGCACGCCGGAGACGGCGGTGAGGTCCTTGATCGGGACCGGAAGACCCGCGAGCAGGCCGCGCTCGCTGACCGGCTTCTGCATCAGGGTTTTCGCGTGGGTGCGTGCGCGGTCGAAGCAGAGCGTCGGCAGCGCATTGACCTTGCCGTCGACCTCGGCGATGCGCTTTTCCAGCACGTCGAGCAGGTCGAGCGGCGTGACGTCACCGGCTTTCAGTTTCTCGACGACGGCACACGCCGTTTCCTTCACCAAGCCCTGATCAGCCATGCACCGTTGCTCCTATGTCTTCTGTTTGCTTGTGCTGTAGAACATTTCCTGCCGTCGTGGCAATGCGACGAGAACCGAAGGGGCAGGGATGGCAGCGTTGTTTTCCGCGCTGGACTGGCGCGCGATGAGCCAGCAGGAGCGGGACCTCGGGTTGAACAATGGCGTTGCCGTCAAGGGCAGCGCCGAGATCGCCGCCGGCTGGGAGCAGCGCGCCGCGGCGATGCGGCACAAGCATCCCGAGCATCTCGACCTCCGATACGGTCCGCGTGAACGCAACCGGATCGATTTCCTCAAAGCGCGCGATGGCGCGCCGACGCTCTTGTTCATCCACGGTGGCTACTGGCAGACCCGCGCCAAGGAAGTGTTCACGATCTTTGCCGAGGGGCCGATGGCGCACGGCATCAATGTCGCCCTGATCGGCTACACGCTGGCGCCGGATGCGACGCTCGATGACATCGTCGCCGAGATTCACGCAGGCATCGATTTTCTTGCCGGGCAGTTGCCCGCGCTCGGTGCCGCTGCCGAAGGCATCGTTGTGTCGGGCTGGTCGGCCGGCGGCCATCTGACATCGATGGCGCTCGCGAATGCCCATGTCCGGGCCGGCATGGCGATCTCGGGCATCTATGACCTCGAGCCGATCCGGCACTCCTACCTCAACGAGAAGCTCAGGCTCGACGAGGCCTCCTCGCGGCGCAATTCGCCGATGATGCAGGAAGGCGGCACGGCAAAGCCGCTGTCGCTGGTGGTCGGCAGCGCCGAACTGCCGCTGCTGCGCAAGCAGACCGCCGATTTCGCCGGCCATCGCGCCCGCTACGGCTTGCCGGTGACCTATGAGGAGATCGCCGGTGCCGATCATTTCTCGATCATGAACCAGATGCTGGCGCCGCAGGGCCGCATCACGACGCTGATCCGGCAGTTGTTCGAGCGGACCGTGTCATCCTGAGGTGCGAACTCTTTCGAGCCTCGAAGGATGACGCAGCCCGTGGCCCATCCTTCGAGACGGCCGCTTTGCGGCCTCCTCAGGATGACGGCGGAACAGGTGGTAAGCGCGAGTTGCCTAACCCCACCCCGACGTCAGCCCGCCATCCACTGTATAGATCACGCCCGACGTATAGCCCGCGCGGTCTGAGGCCAGGAACGCCATCAGGTCGCCGATCTCGCGCGCATGCGCGGGGCGGCCGAGCGGCAGACCTTTCTGGAATTCCTTGTAGCGGCTCTCGTCGCCGAACTGGTTCTTGGCGCGGGTCTTGAGCAGCGTGACGTGGCGGTCGGTGCCGACAGGGCCGGGGTTGATGCCGACGACGCGGATGTTGTCGGCGAGGCTCTTGCCGCCGAGCGCGCGGGTGAACGACATCAGCGCCGCATTGCCGGCGCTGCCGCAGATGTAGTTGGCGTCGAACTTCTCGCCGGCCGCGCCGATGTCGTTGACGATCACACCGCCGCCGCGCGCCTTCATCTGGGCATAGATCGCGCGCGTCAAATTGACATAGCCGAACACCTTGAGCTCCCAGGCATGCCGCCAGGTTGCCTCGTCGATCTTGTCGATCGAGCCGCCCGGGATGTCGCCGGCATTGTTGACGAGGATGTCGATATCGGCGGCCTCTTTTGCCAATCGCGCCAGATCTTCGGATTTGCGCAGGTCGACGACGCTGATCGCGGCATCGATCTGATGCGCGGAGCGCAGCCGTTCGGCCAGCGCCTTCAATTGCTCGCCGTTGCGGGCGGCGAGCAGCAGATTGGCGCCTTCCTCGGCAAAGGCTTCGGCGGCGGCCGCGCCAATGCCCTTGGAGGCGCCGGTGATCAGGACACGCTTGCCGCGCAGATGCAGATCCATGGGATGTCTCGCTTTGGTATGAGGAGTGGGATGTCCGCGAAATTGGTGGGTCAGGGTCGCGCCGCGGTCAACACTGCACTGCAGCGTTGCGCTCACGCGAAGTTTGGTCCATTGCAGGACCATCAGGATAGGCGGCATTGCCGGCCGGGCAAATCACAAGGGTGTTCTCGATGAGCAGCAAAAAGCAGTATCGGATTGCGGTCATTCCCGGTGACGGCATCGGCAAGGAAGTGATGCCCGAGGGCCTGCGCGTCATCGAGGCGGCGGCGAAGAAGCACGGCGTCGACGTGAAGTTCGACCATTTCGACTTCGCCTCCTACGACTATTACGAGAAGCACGGCGAGATGATGCCGGCCGACTGGAAGGCCCAGATCGGCAAGCATGACGCGATCTATTTCGGTGCGGTCGGCTGGCCGGCGAAAATACCTGACCATATCTCGTTGTGGGGTTCGCTGATCAAGTTCCGCCGCGAGTTCGACCAGTACGTCAATTTGCGCCCGGTGCGGCTGATGCCCGGCGTGCCGTCGCCGCTGGCGAACCGCAAGCCCGGCGATATCGATTTCTGGGTGGTGCGCGAGAACACCGAGGGTGAATACTCCTCCGTCGGCGGCCGCATGTTCCCGGATACCGACCGCGAATTCGTCACGCAGCAGACCGTGATGACCCGCATTGGCGTCGACCGCATCCTGAAATTCGCGTTCGATCTGGCGCAGTCGCGGCCGAAGAAGCATCTGACCTCGGCAACCAAGTCGAACGGCATCTCCATCACCATGCCCTATTGGGACGAGCGCGTGGAGGCGATGGCCAAGAAGTATCCCGGCGTGAAGTGGGACAAGTACCACATCGATATTCTTACCGCGAACTTCGTGCTGCATCCGGACTGGTTCGACGTCGTGGTCGGCTCCAATCTGTTCGGGGACATCCTGTCTGACCTTGGCCCGGCCTGCACCGGCACGATCGGCATCGCGCCGTCGGGCAACATCAATCCCGAAGGCGATTTCCCCTCGGTGTTCGAGCCGGTGCACGGCTCGGCGCCTGACATTGCCGGGCAGGGCATTGCCAACCCGATCGGCATGATCTGGTCGGGCGCGATGATGCTGGAGCACCTCGGCGAGAAGCAGGCAGCAGCCGCCATCGTCGGCGCGATCGAGCGCACGCTCGGCGAACGCACGCTGCGCACCCGTGACCTCGGCGGCAACGCCGACACCACGGCCTGCGGCAAGGCGGTGGCGGAGATGGTGGAGTAGGCTGCGCTGTCAGTCACGGGGTCGTCCTGGCGAAAGCCAGGACCCATTACCCCGAGTGCTTGTTGGCTTGATCGATCTGACCACCGCCCTGCGCGATGACATAGGCCGGTGGTAATGGGTCCTAGATCGCGCTCGCTACGCTCGCTTGTCCAGGACGACGTCGATAATTATTGCTTCGCAGTCTATGTAGGGTGGTTAGCCATCCTACGATCACTGTCGTCCCTGCGAAAGCAGGGACCCATAACCACAGGGTCTTGTTGTTGGGCTCGCTGTGGCCCAACCTTCGTGACAATGTGGAGCGGTGGTTATGGGTCCCGGCTCGCGCTTCGCTTGGCCGGGACGACGGCGAAAATTACCCCTCCACGATTCTGCGGCAATGCTCCCATGCCGCGTGGATCAGGTTCTCGCTCGCCTCGGGCGTGCGGAAGGCGGAATGCGCCGACAGCGTCACGTTCGGGATCTTCGTGAGCGGGTGATCCTTCGGCAGCGGCTCGATGTTGTAGACGTCGAGGCCGGCGTGGCGGATGTGGCCGGAGTTGAGCGCGTCGATCATCGCCTGCTCGTCGATGATGGCGCCGCGCGCGGTGTTGACCAGCACCACGCCCTTCTTCATCTTGGCGATCTTGTCGCGCGTGATCAGGCCGCGGGTCTCGTCGTTCAAGAGCAGATGGAGCGAGACCACGTCGCTGTTCGCCAGCACGGTGTCGAGCTCGGTGAATTCGACGCCCGGATGGCTCTTGGGCGACCGGTTCCAGGCGATCACCTTCATACCGCTGCCGAGCGCGATGCGGGCGACCTCGGCGGCGATGCCGCCGAAGCCGACCAGGCCGAGCGTCTTGCCGGTGAGCTGCATGCCGTCCTCGCGCAGCCAGTTGCCGGCGCGCATCTCGCGGTCCATCTGCGCGATCACCCGCGCCGATGACCACATCAGCGCGATCGCGGATTCCGCGACCGCGGTGTCGCCATAGCCCTTGATCAGATGCACTGAGATGCCGAGCTCGGCGAGCTCTTCCGGGTTCATGTAGCTGCGCGCGCCGGTGCCGAGGAACACGACATGCTTCAGGCCGGCGCACTTCTTCGCAATGTCGGTCGGCAGCGCGGTGTGATCGACCACAGCGATCTCGGCGCCGTCCAGCACCGCCGGATAATCCTCGGACTTGATGTCCGGGTTGCGGTTGATCCGCATCTTGGGATCGCCTGACTTCTCCAATCGCTCCGTGATGACAGCGAGCGATTCATTGGCGTCGACAAACACTGCGCGCACGAAAGCCTCCATCGAAGGAAGAAGGGATGATCAGGATGCGACGCCGGCGAGCGCCAGCACCGTATGCATCAGGACGTTGGCGCCGGCGGCGCAGTCGGTCTGCGTGGCGTCTTCCAGCTCGTTATGGCTGATGCCGTCCTTGCAGGGCACGAACACCATCGCCGCCGGCATCACCGTGTTGAGGTTGCAGGCGTCGTGGCCGGCGCCGGAGGTGATGCGGCGGTGCGAATAACCGAGCTGCTGGGCCGCGTTCTCCACCGCGTCGACCAGTTTCGGATCGAAATGCGTCGGCGCCTTGCGCCAGACGAGGTCGAGCTGAACCTCGACCTTGCGCCGCGCGGCAATCTCGGTGACCGCAGCACGGAGATCGCGATCCAGCGCGTCCATGATCCCTGCATCGGCGCTGCGGCAGTCCACCGTGAAGGCGATCTCGCCGGGGATGACGTTGCGCGAGGGCGCTGCGATCACCGCCTCGCCGATGGTGCCGACCGCCTTCGGGCCGTGCTTCCTGGCGATGCTTTCCATCGCCAGCACGATCTCCGACAGCGTCGCCAGCGCATCACGACGTAGCGGCATCGGGGTCGAGCCGGCATGGCTCTCGAAGCCCGTGATCTTGCCGTCGTACCACAACACGCCCTGGCCGGAATCGACCACGCCGATGGTCTTGCCCTCGGCCTCCAGGATCGGGCCCTGTTCGATATGCAGCTCGACGAAGCTGGTGAACTTCTGGCGGCCGACCGGGGCATCGCCGCGATAGCCGATCGAGTCCAGAGCCTGTGCCACCGTGACGCCCTCGGCGTCCTTGCGCGACAGAATGTCGTCGGTGGTGAAATCGCCGACGTAAGCGGCCGAGGCCATCATCGCCGGCGCAAAGCGCGAGCCTTCCTCGTTGGTCCAGTTGCAGATGCAGATCGGCAGCTCGGTCTCGATGCCGGCATCGTTGAGCGTGCGCACCATCTCGAGCGCGGCCAGCGTGCCGAGGATGCCGTCATACTTGCCGCCGGTCGGCTGGGTGTCGAGATGCGAGCCGACGCCGATCGGCTGCTTCGACATGTCCCGTCCTTTCCGCAAGCCGAACATCGAGCCGAGCGCATCGACCTGCACCTCGAGGCCGGCGTTCTCGCACGCCTTGCGAAACCAGTCGCGCACCTGCTTGTCCTCGGCACTGAGGGTCAGCCGCCGCACGCCGCCTTTTGGCGTTGCACCGAACTGCGCGGTTTCGTGGATGGTGCCCCAGAGGCGGGCGGAATCGATCTGCAGGTTGGTGGCGGCTCGGCTCATGTCGTCAGTCCATTTCAGCTGTCTTTCCGGGGCGATGCGTCAGCATCGAACCCGGAATCTCGAGATTCCGGGTTCGGCTCTTCGAGCCACCCCGGAATGACGTTTGATTATCCGGCACTCGTTCAATGGCGCGCCGCTTCCATCGCGTCAACCGCCACGCTCGCCTGCGCGATCTGCCTGGCGAGATGGGCGACGCGCTCGATGGCGACCGCATCGGGGGAGGCGAGCCAGCTCGCGGTAAAGGTGAGGGGCGGCAGCTTGAGGTCGGTATCGAGCAGTTGCAACCGGCCGTCGGCCAGCTCGTTCTCGACGATCGCCGACGGAATCACTGCAATGCCAAGGCCTTCATTGGCCATGTGGATCACGGTCGCGAGCGACGTCGAGGCGTGCAGCCGGATCGGCGGCAGGTCGGGGGCGTTGAACAGCGCGCGCACGGTCTCATAGGGCTGGGTCTTGCGCGGAAATGTGATGATCGGAAACCGCGCCAGATCCCGCCGCGCCACCGGGCCGGAGCCGAGGCCGAGCGACGGGCTCGCCAGGAAACCGATCGGGTAATCGCACAGCACATGATTGTGCGCGCCGGACGCCGAGACCGGTCCGAGCACGAAGGCGAGCTCGATCTCCTGCGCCAGCAGCCGCGGGGTCAGGTTCGGCGTGATGTCGACCTCGATCTCCAGCGACAGGTTCGGGTAGATCTCGTTGACGCTTTTGACCAGCCGCGGCAGCCAGGTGTGCACGATGGTCTCCGCGACACCGAGCCGCAGCGCGCCGCGCATCGCCGAACGGTCGCCGACCTCCGCCATCATCTCCGAGCGCAGGCCGATCAGCTTCTCGGCGTAGGTCATCATCAGCCGTCCGCTCGGCGTCGGCGAGGCCACCCGGTGATCCCTGTTCAACAGCTTGACGCCCATCTCGCGCTCGAGCTGGGCGATGCGCTGCGAGATCGCCGGCTGGGTGGTGTTGAGCCGCTGGGCGGCGCCGCGGAAGCTGCCGAGCTTGACGACCCAGAGGAACGTTTCGATCGAGCGGAAGTCCGTCATTGGAAGCATATCCCCGATCGATAAATCCAATTTATCGATTTTGATTAGAAAGGACGATTAGACATTATATCACGCTTGGTGTTGGTTTGTCCTTGTCGAGATTATGGGCAGGAGAATCCCATGACTGTTTTTGCGGCAGTGCAGCGATCTCAGGGGGAACCGGTGCTGGCGAGCGTCGAAGCGCGGCGCGCCAGCCGCAACGGCATGGCTTCAGCCACCACGGCCGGGCTCGCCAACGGTTTCGTCCAGGGCAATCTGGCGATCCTGCCGGAGAAGCTCGCCGGCGCCTTCCACCGGTTCTGCCAGCTCAATCCCAAACCGTGCCCGATCATCGGCATGTCGGATGTGGGCGATCCCCAGATTCCCGCGCTCGGTCTCGACCTCGACATCCGCACCGACGTGCCGCGCTACCGGGTCTGGCGCGACGGCGAGGTGGCGGACGAGCCGACCGACATCACCAAATATTGGCGCGACGATCTCGTCACCTTCGTGCTCGGCTGCTCCTATTCGTTCGAGGAGGCGCTGCTGGAGGACGGGCTGCCGATCCGTCACATCGAACGCAACCTGCGTGTGCCAATGTACCGGACCAACATCGCCTGCCAGCCGTCGGGGCCGTTCGCGGGACCGATGGTGGTGTCGATGCGCCCGTTCAAGCCGGCGGATGCGATCCGCGCGGTGCAGATCACTTCGCGCTTTCCGTCGGTGCATGGCGCACCGGTCCATCTCGGCCACCCGCATGCGATCGGCATCAAGGACATCGCCAAGCCCGACTATGGCGACGCGGTGCCGGTGGCCGATGACGAGATCCCGGTGTTCTGGGCCTGTGGCGTGACGCCGCAATCGGTGATCGCAAGTGCGAAGCTGCCGTTCGCGATCACGCATTCGCCGGGCCTGATGCTGGTGACCGATCTCAGGAACAAGCAGCTGGCTGTGCTCTGAATAGGCAATTCGTGCAATTCATTGAGGCTTTACTGCGCGCTACAAGCATCACATCGATAATAACAAGCTGACCTAAGGGGAATTTCGATGACGATCTCTCGCCGTAACGTGTTGCTGGGTGCCACTGCCGCCGCTGCGCTCGGTCCGATGGCTGCGCGCGCGCAGACAAGCGAAGTTGCAATCGGCGTGATCTATCCGCTGTCCGGCTCCAGCGCCGCGATCGGCGTCGACGCGCAGCATGCCTTCAATACCGCGGCCGAGATCATCAACAAGAACTATGATTTCGCGCTGCCGCTCGCCAAGGGCGAAGGCCTGTCCGGCCTCGGCGGCGCCAAGGTCCGCCTCGTGTTCGCCGACCACCAGGCCGATCCGCAGAAGGGCCGCGCCGAGACCGAGCGGCTGATCACCCAGGAGAAGGTCTGCGCCGTGGTCGGCACCTATCAGAGCGCGGTTGCCGTCACCGTCAGCCAGACCTGCGAGCGCTACGGCGTTCCGTTCATCTCGGCCGACAATTCCTCGCCGAGCCTGCATCGCCGCGGCCTGAAATACTATTTCCGCGCCTCGCCGCATGACGAGATGTTCTCGGCCGCGATGTTCGACTTCTTCGATGCGATGAAGAAGAAGGGCCAGAAGATCGAGACGCTGGCGCTGTTCCACGAGGACACCATCTTCGGCACCGATTCGGCGAACGCCCAGACCAAGCTCGCCGGCGAGCGCGGCTACAAGATCGTGGCCGACATCAAGTACCGCGCCAACTCGCCGTCGCTGACCGCCGAGGTGCAGCAGCTCAAGGCCGCGAATGCCGACGTGCTGATGCCGTCGAGCTACACCACCGACTCGATCCTGCTGGTCAAGACTATGGCCGAGCTCGGCTACAAGCCGAAGAACATCATGGCGCAGGATGCCGGCTTCTCGGAGAAGGCGACCTATGACGCGGTCGGCGACAAGCTCGAGGGCGTGATCTCGCGCGGAAGCTTCTCGCTCGACCTGGCGCAGAAGCGGCCGATGGTCGGCCTGATCAACGAGATGTACCGCGCAAAGTCGGGCAAGGACTTCAACGACTACTCGTCGCGCCAGTTCATGGGCCTGATCGTGATGGCCGACGCCATCAACCGCGCCAAGTCGACCGACGGCGAGAAGATCCGCGAGGCGCTGGTCGCCACCGACATGCCGGGCGACGTGACCATCATGCCGTGGCGGCGCGTCAAGTTCGACGAGATGGGGCAGAACAACTTCGCCGATCCGGTGCTGCTGCAATATACCGCGAAGAACTTCGTGACGATCTTCCCGGAACAGGCCGCCGTCTCCGAGGCGATCTGGCCGATGAACAGCTGATCGTTCGGACGCGTCCCTACGTCGTCCCGGGCGAGCGAAGCGCGACCCGGGACCCATTACCACAGGCAGGCGTTTTGCGATGATTGGTTGTTGGTCCTCCCACCGAGGCATCTGTGGTTATGGGGCCTGGCCTTCGCCAGGACGACGTTGGAGACACATGTTGACTGGGGCGCAGCGGTGACAGCCGAGACCATTATCCAGAGTTTGGCGAGCGGCCTCCTGATGGGGCTGCTCTACGGACTGATCGCCGCCGGCCTCGCATTGATCTTCGGATTGATGGACGTCGTGAATTTCGCGCACGGCGAATTTCTGATGATCGCGATGTACGTGACCTTCTTCCTGTTCGCGTTCTTCGCGATCGATCCCTTGCTCGCGGCGCCGCTGGTCGCCGCGGCATTGTTCGTGTTCGGCGCGGTGGTCTACCTGTTGGTGGTTCGCTTCGCGATGCGCGCCAAGGCCAATGCCGGCATGGTGCAGATCTTCTCCACCTTCGGCCTTGCGATCGTGATGCGGGGCCTCGCCCAGTTCTTCTTCACGCCGGACTACCGCAGCGTCACCAACTCCTGGGTCGGCGGCAAGACGATCTCGATCGCCGGCATCTATCTGCCGGAGCCGCAGCTGATCGGCGCGATGCTGTCGATCGCGGCCTTCGTCGCGCTCTACTTCTTCATCAATCGCACCGATTTCGGCCGTGCGCTCGAGGCGACCCGCGAGGACGCCGGCGCGGTGGCGCTGGTCGGCATCGACAAGAACCGGGTGTTCGCGCTCGGCTGGGGCCTTGGTGCGGCGCTGGTCGGACTTGCCGGCGCCATCATGGCGATCTTCTTCTATATCTATCCCGACGTCGGCGCGTCGTTTGCGCTGATCGCCTACGTCACCGTGGCGCTCGGCGGCTTCGGCAGCGTGTTCGGCGCCTTTGCCGGCGGCATCATCGTCGGCCTGGTGGAGGCGACCACCGCGATGATCCTGCCGCCGTCGCTGAAATCGGTCGGCATCTACGCCGTCTATCTCCTGGTCGTCTTCATCCGCCCGCGTGGCCTGTTCGGATCGATGTGATGGACACCCACTTCGCCCAACGCCGCAGGCGTGACCTGATCGTGGCGGCCTGCCTTGCGGTGATCGCAGCGCTGGTGCCGCTGTTCGTCAAGGACGTCTATGTCCAGAACATCATGGTCTTGACCCTGATGTATGCCGCGCTGTCGCAGAGCTGGAACATCCTGTCCGGTTATTGCGGACAGATCTCGCTCGGCCATGCGCTGTATTTCGGGCTCGGGGCCTACACCACCGCGCTGCTGTTCACCAAGTTCGGCGTGCTGCCGTGGTTCGGCATGCTGGCGGGCGGGGCGATCTCCGCCGTGATCGCGATGGCGCTCGGCTATCCCTGCTTCCGCCTGCGCGGGCATTATTTCGTGATCGCGACCATCGTGATCGCCGAGATCGCGCTGCTCTTGATCCAGAACTGGGATTGGGCGGGCGCGGCCCTCGGCATCGATATCCCGGTGCGCGGCGACAGCTGGCTGAAATTCCAGTTCACCCGCTCCAAGCTGCCGTACTTCTATTTCGCGCTGGCGCTGGCCTGCATCGCCTGGCTCGTCACCTGGTGGCTGGAAGATTCCAAATGGGGCTATTGGTGGCGCGCGGTGAAGGACAATCCGGATGCGGCCGAAAGCCTCGGCGTCGTCGTGTTCAATTCCAAGATGGGCGCGGCGGCGGTCTCCGCCTTCCTCGTCGCCGTCGGCGGCAGCTTCTACGCCCAGTTCGTCTCCTATATCGATCCTGAGAGCGTGATGGGCTTTCAGTTCTCACTGTTGATGGCGCTGCCCGCGGTGCTCGGGGGCATCGGCACGCTGTGGGGGCCGGTGCTCGGCGCCGTGATCCTGATCCCGCTCACCGAGCTGACGCGGTCCTTTGTCGGCGGGTCCGGCCGCGGCGTCGACCTGATCGTCTATGGCGCGCTGATCGTCGCGATCTCGCTGGCACTGCCGAAGGGGCTCGTCAGCGTGTTCGGCATGCTCTCCGGGCGCAAGGAGGCCGCGCGATGACGGCACTCTTGGAAACGCGTGGCGTCTGGCAGCGCTTCGGCGGCCTCGTCGCCAACAGCGACGTCTCGATCTCGGTCGGCCGCGGCGAGATCGTCGGCCTGATCGGGCCGAACGGCGCCGGCAAATCGACGCTGTTCAATCTGATCGCGGGCGTGCTGCCGCCCACCCAAGGCTCGATCATGTTCGACGGCGAGGACGTGACAAAGCTGCCGGCGGCCGAGCGCTGCCAGCGCGGCGTCGGGCGCACCTTTCAGGTGGTCAAGAGCTTCGAGACCATGACCGTGATCGACAACGTCATTGTCGGCGCGCTGATCCGCAACACCAAGATGCGTATCGCGCGGCAGAAGGCCTATGAGGTCCTGGAGTTCTGCGGACTTGCGGCGCGCGCCGACAAGCTTGCCGCCGATCTCGTCCCGTCGGAGAAGCGCCGGCTCGAAGTCGCCCGTGCGCTGGCCACCGAACCGAAGCTGCTGCTGCTCGACGAAGTTCTCACCGGACTGACGCCGGTCGAGGCACAGACTGGCGTCGAACTGGTGCGCAAGGTGCGGGCCACCGGCGTTACCGTGCTGATGGTCGAGCACGTGATGGAAATCGTGATGCCGCTGGTCGACCGCGCCATCGTGCTCAATCTCGGCAAGGTGCTGGTCGAGGGCAAGCCGACCGAGGTCGTCCGCAATCCAGAAGTCATTTCTGCCTATCTCGGGGATCGTCATGCTGTCGGTGCGTGAAGTCACCACCGCCTATCAGGGCCTGGTTGCGATCTCCTCGGTGTCGATCGACGTCACCAAGGGCGAGATCGTCTGCGTCGCCGGCGCCAACGGTGCGGGCAAGTCGACGCTTTTAAAATCGATCGCCGGCGCCGAGCGGCCGCGCGCAGGCACCGTCACCTTCGACGGCAAGCGCATCGACGGCCAGCCGCAGCACGTCATCACGGCGGGTGGCATCGCCTTCGTGCCGGAGAACCGCCGGCTGTTTCCGCGGCTCTCGGTGCGCGACAATCTACGGCTCGGCAGCTATCTCTATCGCAGCCAATCCGACCGCGATGCGCCGCTCGATCTGGTGTTCAATCTGTTCCCGCGGCTCGGCGAGCGGCTCGAGCAGCGCGCGGAGACCTTGTCCGGCGGCGAGCAGCAGATGCTCGCGATCGGCCGCGCGCTGATGACGCGGCCGCGGCTTCTGATGCTCGACGAACCGTCGCAGGGCATCATGCCGAAGCTGGTCGACGAGATCTTCCAGGCCGTGAAGCGCATCCGCGACGCCGGCATGACGGTCCTGATCGTCGAGCAGCGCATGGCCGAGTGCCTGGAGATCGCCGACCGCGCCTACATCCTGCAGACCGGCCGCGTGCTGATGCAGGGCACCGCCGCCGAGATCACCGGCAATCCCGATGTGCGCAAGGCGTATCTGGGGCTGTAGCTTCTGCAACGCCTCCACGTACGCAGACGTCATCCTGAGGTGCGAGCGGAGCGAGCCTCGAAGGATGAGCCCCCCGCGCCCGCGGCCTTCCTTCGAGGCGCGCCGAAGGGGCGCGCACCTCAGGATGACGCCGGTATATGTGGTGCGCGCCATCCAGCCCGCAGCCCGGATGAGCGAAGCGACATCCGGGATCGATATGTCCCGCATATCGCTGCGCTCATGCGGGCTACGAACCCAGCCCACGCATCCTACTTGTCCTTGCCCTCTTCGACCTTCTCGACCTTCTCGACCTTCGCGGCAAGATCCGGCACGCGGCTGACGCGATAGGTCGCGTTGCTGCAGGTCAGCGTCCAGGCCTCATTGTCGGGCTTCGAGAGCTTGTCGTCCCGTTCGGCCTTGAGCGGCTTGTCGCAGGCATAACCTTGCGCCCGCAGCTGTACCGCCAGCAGGTCCGGCAAGGTCTGCTCGGCCTGTGCGGTCGATCCCGCCAGGCCGCTGACGAGCAGCGCAGTGAATGCAAATCCCGTAAACCTCATCATGACCGTTCTCCGTATATCTCACCTTTGTTTGATCTAGCGAGGGTGATCCGGCAGCACGAGCCCGAACGTCCTGGTCAAATCCGCCACCTGTTCGGGCGAGAGATAGCGCGGGTTCAGCCCGCGCAGCAGCAGATAGAGTTTGGCGGTTTCCTCCAGCTCCTCGGTCGCGAACACCGCGGCTTCCAGCGTGTCGCCGGAGACGACGGGGCCGTGATTGGCGAGCAGCACCGATGAGTATTTCCCGGCCAGCCCCCTGATCGCGTCGGCAACGGCGGGGTCGCCGGGGCGATAATAGGGCACCAGCGCGGTCTGGCCGCATTTCATGACGTAGTAGGCCGTCATCGGCGGCAGCACGGCGCGTGGGTCGATCTCGGGCAGCATCGAAAGCGCGACCGAATGAGTCGAGTGCAGATGCACCACCGCGCCGGCGCTGGCGCGGGTCTGGTAAAGCGCGGTGTGCAGCGGCACTTCCTTGGTCGGGGCGTCGCCGGAGATGAGGCGGCCGTCGGCGTCGAGCCGCGACATTTTCGCCGGATCGAGGAAACCGAGCGAGGCGTTGGTCGGCGTCACCAGCCAGCCGCCGTCGTCGAGCCGGACGCTGATATTGCCCGAGGAGCCCGGCGTCAGCCCACGCTCGAACAGCGAGCGGCCGAAGCGGCAGATATCCTCACGAAGCTTTGTATCGCTCACCTGGTTTCGCCCCGCCTGATTTCGTCCACCTAGTTTCGTGCGCCTCATTTGGCCTTGGCGCTATCCGTTTTCCGCTTTGTCTCATGCTTTGGCAGCGCGGCCAAGCCGTGATAGGCAAGCAGTAAGCGCGCATGATCCGGAAAGATGGGAAACCGTTCCATGCGCAATCAAGTAAAAATTTGAGGATCGCCGCATGTCCAGTTCCGCAACACCGCACGTCGCTGTCATCGGGCTGGGCTCGATGGGATACGGCATGGCGACCTCGCTCAAGCGCGCCGGTCTTGTGGTGACCGGCTGCGACGTGTCGGCCGATGTCGTCGCGCGCTTCGTGGCCGACGGCGGCAAGGGCGCGAAAACGCCGGCCGAGGCGGCAAAAGGGGCCGACATCGTCGTCAGCGTCGTCGTCAATGCGGCGCAGACCGAAGCCATCCTGTTCGGCAAGGACGGCGCCGCCGAGACCCTGGCCGAGGACGCGGTCTTTATCTCCTCGGCGACCATGGACCCCGATATCGCGCGGCGGCTGGCCAAGCAGCTGGAGGCGACCGGCCGGCATTATCTGGATGCACCGATCTCCGGCGGCGCGCAACGTGCGGCCCAGGGCGAATTGACAATCCTCGCCTCCGGCAGCGCGGCGGCGTTCGCGAAGGCGCGGCCGGCGCTGGATGCGATGGCGGCAAAGCTCTACGAGCTCGGCGATGCCGCAGGGCAGGGCGCCGCCTTCAAGATGATCAACCAGCTGCTGGCCGGTGTGCATATTGCCGCTGCCTCCGAGGCGATCGCCTTTGCCGCCAAACAGGGCCTCGATATCCGCAAGGTCTATGAGGTGATCACGGCCTCCGCGGGCAATTCCTGGATGTTCGAGAACCGCATCCCGCATGTGCTCGACGGCGACTACGCGCCGCGCAGCGCGGTGGAGATTTTCGTCAAGGACCTCGGCATCATCCAGGATATGGCGCGCAATGCGCGCTTCCCGGTGCCGGTCTCGGCCGCGGCGCTGCAGATGTTCCTGATGACATCGGCCGCCGGGATGGGCCGCGACGACGATGCGTCGGTGGCGCGGATGTATGCGCAGGTCACCGGCACCAAGCTTCCCGGCGCGAAATAACAGGATCCCGCGATGCCCCGCTTTGCCGCCAACCTCACCATGATGTTCAACGAGGTCCCGTTCCTCGACCGCTTCGAGGCGGCGGCGAAAGCGGGCTTCACCGCGGTCGAGTTCCTGTTTCCGTACGACCATCCGGCGGAGGAGGTCGGCAAGCGGCTGAAAGGCGCAGGGCTGACGCAGGCGCTGTTCAACCTGCCGCCGGGCGACTGGAACGCCGGCGAGAAGGGATTTGCCGCGCTGCCCGATCGCTTCGCCGATTTGCAAGCGAGCCTGAAGACCGCGCTGCCTTATGCGCAGGCGACCGGCGTCAAGCGCGTGCATCTGATGGCCGGCATCGCCGACCGCAGCGATGCCAGGGCGGTCGCGGCGTTTCGCAAATCGGTCGCGTATGCCGCGGAGTTCTTCGCGCCGCACGGCCTCGACGTCGTGATCGAGCCGATCAATCCGCGCAACGTGCCCGGCTATTTCCTCAACGACTTCATCTTCGCGCGCGACCTGATCAACGAGCTTGATATCGCGAATCTCAAGCTGCAGTTCGACATCTATCACTGCCAGATCATCCATGGCGACGTCACGATGCGGCTGCGCGAGATGATGCCGATCATCGGCCACGTCCAGATCGCCTCGATCCCCTCGCGCAACGAGCCCGACGGCGAGGAGCTGAACTATCCGTTCCTGTTCGACGAGCTGGACCGGCTCGGCTATGGCGGCTTTGTCGGCTGCGAATATAATCCGCGCGGCAAGACCACCGACGGTCTCGCCTGGTTCAAGCCCTATGCCGGAGTGAAGCCGTGACGCGAGCCGGAAACTTGTCACTCGGTTGCATCGCCGACGACTATACCGGCGCCTCCGACCTCGCCAACACGCTGACCCGCGCCGGCCTGCGCACGGTGCAGACCATCGGCGTGCCCGCGGACGATCTCGCGCTGCCCGAGGTCGACGCCGTCGTGGTGTCGCTGAAGAGCCGCTCGATCGAGGCCGGCGTTGCCGTGACGCGTTCGCGCGCCGCGGAGAGCTGGCTGCGCGGCCGCGGCGCCAGGCATATCCTGTTCAAGATCTGCTCAACCTTCGATTCCACCGATGCCGGCAATATCGGTCCGGTGATGGACGCGCTGCGCGCCGACTCCAACGACAATATCGTGCTGGTGACACCGGCTTTCCCGGAAACCGGCCGGACCGTCTATCAGGGCAATCTGTTCGTCGGCTCGGTGCCGCTGAACGAGAGCCCGTTGAAGGACCATCCGCTCAACCCGATGCATGATTCCAATCTGGTCCGCGTGTTGGCGCGCCAGAGCACGACCAGGATCGGCCTGGTCGATCTGGCGACGCTGAGCCGCGGCACGGAGGCCGTTCGCGCAAAGCTCGCCGAGCTTGCGCGCAGCGGCATCGGCGCTGCGATCGTCGACGCGGTGTTCGACCGCGACCTCGAAACCATCGGGCAGGTGGCGCTGGATCACGGTCTCTCGGTCGGCGCCTCCGGCATCGGGCTTGGATTGGCGCGGGCGCTGGTCGCCGCAGGCAAGGCCAAATCGGCTGAAGTGAATGCCGTGACCAGCGCTGCGATCGGCGGGCCGGCCGCCTGCCTCGCCGGCAGTTGCTCGCAGGCGACCCTGCGCCAGATCGCCAGCGCCGAGAAGGTGATGCCGGTCCTGCACCTCGACCCCGAGCGGGTGATCGCCGGCAGGGACGAGGCGCAGCGCGCGCTCGCCTGGGCCAAAGAGCGGCTCGGCACGGGGCCGATCCTGATCGCCAGCAGTTCGACTCCAGATGAGGTGGCTGCTCTGCAATCCCGTCATGGCCGTGATGCAGCCGGACATGCGATCGAGCAGGCGATGGCCGACCTCGCGGAAGGACTGGTGCGGTCCGGCGTGCACAGGCTGGTGGTCGCCGGTGGTGAAACTTCAGGCGCTGTGGTCGATCGCCTGGGCATCCCGGGATTCCTGGTCGGGGCGGAAATCGCTGCGGGCGTGCCGGTTCTGCGCGCGGTCGGTGCTGGAAAAAGCGAGATGGTGCTTGCCCTGAAATCAGGCAATTTCGGCGGGCCGGAGTTCTTCTCGGACGCGCTGGCATTGATGCCTTGATGCGCCCGTTGCGCATCATGTCGGGCTGATGACCGATATCTCCGTAGTTCAACGGTGAACCAAATTAACCCTACTTAAGGAGGGGGGCTGGCTTTGATACCTGCGGCGCACCGCCGCGCCATTAATCTTCTTTCAGTACGAACGGGCCTCGCGAGCCCGGCACCCAAGAGACCCCACGATGTTCGCCAAATTCTCGATCCGCGCCAAGATCATTGCCGCGGTTGCGTTCCTGCTTGTCGCGTTGACGGGCATGGGCCTGCTTGCAGTCTGGAATATGCGGGCGATCAACGCCAGCACCGTCGACATCACGACCAACTGGCTGCCGAGCGTGCGCGTGCTCGGCGAGCTGCGTGCCGGGGTCATCACCTACCGCAACGTGATCCGCGAACACATGCTCTCGGAAACCCTCGAAGAGAAGCTGGCCGCCGAAAAGACCCTCGCCAGCGTCGTCGAGATGAACACAAAGGCCCGCGCCAAGTACGAGCCGATGATCACTTCACCCGAAGAGCGGGCGCTCTACCGGCAGTGGTCCGACACCTGGGACAAGTACCGCAAGGGCACCGAGGAGGTGATGAGCCTGTCGCGCAAGGAAGCCGGCAAGCTTCCGCATGAGGCGCACGAGCTCAACACCAAGGTCGTGAACAAGATCGGTCTCGAGGCGGACGAGATCCTGAACAAGGACATCGATTTCAACAACACCGGTGCCGACAAGGCCGCGCAGGACGCTGCGAACAATTACAGCTCGGCCCTGATCATGGTGGCGGCGATCCTCGGCTTTGCCATCCTGATCGCGGTTGGCGTCAGCCTCTACACGGTCCGCGACATCTCGTCGGGCATTGCCTCGATCGTGAGCCCGATGCAGGCGCTCGGCCGCGGCGACCTGACCGCGGAAGTGCCGCACCGGGGCGAGAAGACCGAGATCGGTGCTATGGCCGACACATTGCAGGTGTTCAAGGAGGCCCTGGTCGCGAAGAAGGCTGCCGATGAGGCCGCCGCCGCCGATGCCGAAGCCAAGATCGAGCGCGGCCGCCGGGTCGATACCATCACCCGCAATTTCGAGCAGATGATCGGTGAGATCGTGCAGACCGTGTCGTCGGCCTCGACCCAGCTCGAAGCCTCGGCCTCTACGCTGTCGTCGACCGCACGGCGTTCGCAGGAGCTGACCACCTCGGTTGCCGCTGCGTCCGAGGAAGCCTCGACCAACGTGCAGTCGGTGGCGTCGGCGACCGAAGAGCTGTCGTCGTCGGTGACCGAGATCAGCCGCCAGGTCCAGGAATCGGCGCGGATGGCGGGCGATGCCGTCGGCCAGGCGCGCACCACCAACGATCGCGTCAGCGAGTTGTCGAAGGCCGCCGCGCGCATCGGCGACGTCGTCGAACTGATCAACACGATTGCCGGCCAGACCAATCTGCTGGCGCTGAACGCCACCATCGAGGCGGCGCGCGCCGGTGAAGCCGGCCGCGGCTTCGCGGTCGTGGCATCCGAGGTGAAGGCGCTGGCCGAGCAGACCGCGAAGGCGACCGGCGAGATCGGCCAGCAGATCGCCGGCATCCAGACCGCGACCCAGGAGTCGGTCGGCGCGATCAAGGAAATCTCGTCGACCATCGAGCGGCTGTCGGAGATCTCCTCCACCATCGCCGCCGCGGTCGAAGAGCAGGGCGCGGCGACGCAAGAGATTTCCCGCAACGTGCAGCAGGCGGCGCAGGGCACCCAGCAGGTCTCGGCCAACATCACCGACGTGCAGCACGGCGCCAACGAAACCGGCTCGGCTTCGACCCAGGTGCTGTCGGCGGCGCAGTCGCTCTCGGGTGACAGCAACCGCCTCAAGCTCGAAGTCGGCAAATTCCTCGACGCCGTCCGCGCCGCCTGACGCCGGCCGAATCTCTGACCATCGAACAATGCCCGGTCGAAAGGCCGGGCATTTTTCTTTGCCTGGATGCGGTGCTCAGTAGTTCCACTGTATGTGTGATTAACGAACCGTAGTTCCGCGCGCGTTAACCTGCTGTGGCGCGACGCGACCACCCGCACAGAATCGCGAAATCCATTCCAAACGAGGCACCGGATGATGTTCCTGGCGAGATTCCGCATTCTCACGAAGATACTGGCGATTGTGGGCGGTCTCTCGATCATCGCCGGGATGCTCGCCTATCTCGGGATCTCCTCGTTGAAATCGCTCAGCGAACGCGGCGTCGTCACCGCGCGCGCTGCGGAACGCGCGTTGCTGTCGGCTGAGGCCAACCAGAACGTGCTCGCGATCAATCGCGCCGAATTCCGCAGCGCGCTCGATCCGCGCGACGAGAACCGGCTTGCGGCGCGATCGCTGATCGATGAGCAGTTCAAGTCGCTCGAGGAGCGCCTCGCCACGATCAGCAAGACGCAGGACCCGCAAACCATCGCGCTGCTGCCCGGCGTGCGATCGGCGCTGTCGGCCTATCGGGCCCAGCTGAAGCAGACGCTTGACACGGTCGAGAGCGCGAAGGCGGTCGACCTGACCCAGTCCGCCGAGAAACTGCGCGACGTCGCGATGAAGAGCCGCGCGGCCGCGGAAGAGCTTCAGGCCAGGGTTCGGGCCGTCGCCGACCGCCAAGACGAGCGGGTCAGGGACAACGTCAAGGCCAGTGAGCAGGAGTACGTATCGACCTCGGAGCTATTGATCCTGCTTGCCGCTTCGGGGGTCCTGCTCGGGTTGCTGTTCGGCTTCGTCGTCGGACAATACGGTGTCGCGAAGCCGATCCGTGCCGTCGTCGCGATGTTGCAGCAGATTGCCGATGGCCAATATGATATCCCGGTGCACGGCACCGATCGCCGCGATGAGGTCGGCGACGTCGCCAAGACCGCGCTTGTGTTCAAGGACAACGGCCTTGCCAAGGTCCGGATGGAGCGCGAGCAGAAGGAAATCGAAGCGCGCGCCGCCGCACAGCGCCGCACCGACATGTTGCAGCTGGCCGATGGGTTTGAGCGCGCGATCGGTGAGATCGTCGAGACCGTCGCATCCGCCTCGACCGAGCTCGAAGCGTCGGCGACCACGCTGACCTCGACCGCCGAGCGTTCGCAAAACCTCGCCACCACCGTCGCCGCGGCGTCGGAGGAAGCCACCACCAACGTCCAGTCGGTGGCGTCCGCAACCGAAGAACTGTCATCCTCCGTCAACGAGATCAGCCGGCAGGTGCAGGAATCGGCGCGGATGGCGGGCGACGCCGTCAACCAGGCCCGTGCGACCAATGACCGGGTCGGGGAGCTGTCGAAGGCTGCCGCCCGGATCGGCGACGTCGTCGAGTTGATCAACACCATCGCCGGCCAGACCAATCTGCTGGCGCTGAACGCCACCATCGAGGCGGCGCGCGCCGGCGATGCCGGACGTGGCTTCGCGGTGGTGGCCTCGGAGGTGAAGGCACTCGCGGAGCAGACCGCAAAGGCGACCGGAGAGATCGGTCAGCAGGTTTCCGGCATCCAGGCTGCGACCGAAGACTCCGTGACCGCGATCCGCGCCATCGGCTCGACCATCGAGCGGCTGTCGGAGATCTCGTCCGCCATTGCCGCCGCGATCGAGGAGCAGGGCGCGGCGACGCAAGAAATATCCCGAAACGTGCAGCAGGCGGCGCAAGGGACCCAACAGGTCTCGGCCAACATTACCGACGTGCAGCACGGCGCCAATGAGACCGGCTCGGCGTCGACCCAGGTGCTGTCGGCGGCGCAGTCGCTCTCGGGCGACAGCAGCCGCCTCAAGCTCGAAGTCGGCAAGTTCCTCAACGCCGTCCGCGCCGCCTGATCCGGCGCCGCCGGCTCGGCCGTACAGACATCGTTGTCGGGGCAACCGATCCCGCCGTGGTGAGCCAGCCGGCTCACCACGCTCTACATTTTCGCAGAGCAGCGATGCGTTAGCCTCGTGACGGCCGAAACGGCGTGCTCGGCCAGCGCATATTCGCAGCAGAGCCGTCTCTTTTTTGACGATGATGCGAGCGCGATCGGCGGCACCGCGTCCGGCGTAGCCGATCGGAGCGCACGGCTTCACGTACTATGCCAAGGAAGTGAAGGCCGCCGCGGCTCCGCCGGTTGGCGTTTTGCCCGTCATCGGGTAAATCGGCCGCTGCGGAACGGCTTTTGCAATGTCGATTCCGCTGCCCGGGGCGGGCTTCATTTCGGGAATGCTGCTTTTATGATCGCACTGGTCCGTATCGCGCTGAGCCGGCCATATACTTTCGTCGTGCTCGCGATCCTGCTCTTGATCATCGGACCGCTGGCGGCGCTGCGCACGCCGACCGACATCTTTCCCGACATCCGTATCCCCGTGATCGGCGTGGTCTGGCAGTACACCGGTCTGCCGCCCGACCAGATGGCCGGCCGCATTACTTCGCCGTTCCAGCGCGCGCTGACCACGACGGTCAACGACATCGAGCACATCACCGCCAACTCGTATAACGGGTTCGGCATCATCAAGATCTTCTTCCAGCCCAACGTCGACATCCGCACCGCCAACGCGCAGGTCACCGCGATTTCGCAGACCCTGCTCAAGCAGATGCCGCCGGGCGCGACGCCGCCGCTGATCCTCAACTACAGCGCCTCGACGGTTCCGATCATCCAGGTCGCATTGTCGGGCGAAGGCCTGACCGAGCAGAACCTCGCCGATATCGGCATCAACCAGCTGCGCACGCCGCTGGTCACAGTGCCTGGCGCCGCGATCCCGTATCCGTTCGGCGGCAAGCAGCGTCAGGTCCAGATCGATCTCAATTCGACAGCGCTGCAGGCGCGCGGCCTCTCGGGCCAGGATGTCGCCAACACGCTCGCGGCACAAAACCTGATCACGCCGGTCGGCACGCAGAAGATCGGCAATTTCGAATACACCGTAAACCTGAACAACTCGCCGCTCCGGATGGAGGAACTCGGCGACCTGCCGATCAAGCAGGTCAACGGCGCAATGGTCTATGTGCGTGACGTCGCCACCGTCCGCGACGGCAACCCGCCGCAGACCAACATCGTCCATGTCGACGGCAACCGTTCGGTGCTGATGATGGTGCTGAAGGCCGGCGCCACCTCGACGCTCGATATCATCTCCGGCATCAAGCAGAAGGTGATCGACGTCAAGGACCAGATGCCGGATGCGCTCAAGATCGGCTTCATCGGCGACCAGTCGGTGTTCGTCCGCGGTGCGATCACCGGCGTCGCTTTCGAAGGCGTGATCGCCGCGCTGCTCACCAGCGTGATGATCCTGTTGTTCCTCGGCAGCTGGCGCTCGACCGTCATCATCGCGGTGTCGATCCCGCTGTCGGTGCTCGGGGCCATCATCATGCTGTCCCTGATCGGCGAGACGCTGAACATCATGACGCTCGGCGGCCTTGCGCTCGCGGTCGGCATCCTGGTCGACGACGCCACGGTGACGATCGAGAACATCAACTACCATCTCGAGCAGGGCAAGCCGGTCGAGCAGTCGATCCTCGACGGCGCCAACCAGATCGTGACGCCGGCCTTCGTCTCGCTGCTCTGTATCTGCATCGTGTTCGTGCCGATGTTCTTTCTGACCGGCGTGGCGCGCTTCCTGTTCGTGCCGATGGCCGAAGCCGTCATGTTCGCGATGATCTGGTCGTTCATCCTGTCGCGCACCTTGGTGCCGACCATGGCGAACTATTTGCTGCAGGCGCATGTCCATCACGAGGGCGCGCCGCCGAAGTCGCGCAATCCCCTGGTCTGGTTCCAGCGCGGCTTCGAGGCGCGGTTCGAGCGCATCCGTGGCGGCTATCGCGGTTTGCTCGAGATGGCGCTCGGCCACCGCAAGGTGTTCGTCGGCGGCTTCCTCGCGGTGGTCGCCGCGTCGTTCGTGCTGGTGCCGTTCCTGGGGCGCAACTTCTTTCCGTCGGTCGATGCCGGCAACATCCTGATGCATGTCCGCACCCAGGTCGGCACCCGCGTCGAGGAGACCGCCAACCAGCTCGCCGACATCCAGAAGGCGATCCGCAAGCTGGTCCCCGGCGAGATCGAGACCATGACCGACAACATCGGCATGCCGATCTCCGGCATCAACATGACCTACAACAACACCGGCGTGATCGGTCCGCAGGACGGCGACATCCAGATCCGCTTGAAGGAAGGCCACAAGCCGACCGAGCAGCATGTCCGCGCGCTGCGTGAGCAATTGCCGCGGCTGTTTCCGGGCACCAGCTTCGCGTTCCTGCCCGCCGACATCGTCAGCCAGATTCTGAACTTCGGCGCGCCGGCGCCGATCGATTTGCAAATCCGCGGCGCCAATCTCGACGCCAACTTCGCCTACGCCAACAAGCTGCTAGCCAAGATCAAGCGCATCCCCGGCATCGCCGACGCGCGGATCCAGCAGTCGCCGAACAATCCGACCTTCAATATCGATGTCGACCGCACCCGCGCGCAATATGTCGGCCTGACCGAACGCGACGTCACCAACTCGCTGGTCGTCAACCTCGCCGGCTCCTCGCAGGTCGCGCCGACCTACTATCTCAATCCCGATAACGGCGTGTCCTATTCGATCGTGATGCAGACGCCGCAATACCAGATCGACTCGCTGAGCGCGCTGCAGACGCTGCCGATCACCGCGACCGGCAACACCCAGGCGCCGATCCTCGGGGGTATCGCCGACATCAAGCGCGCGACCTCGAGCGCGGTGGTGTCGCAATATGACATCCAGTCGCTGGTGCAGATCTACGCCACGACGCAAGGCCGCGATCTCGGCGGCGTCGCGACCGACGTGCGCCAGCTGATTGCCGACACCGCAAAGGAAGTGCCGAAGGGCTCTTCGGTGGTGCTGCTCGGCCAGGTGCAGACCATGAACTCGGCCTTCACCGGCCTGCTGTTCGGCCTGCTCGGCGCGGTCGTCTTGATCTATTTCCTGATCGTGGTGAACTTCCAGTCCTGGTCGGATCCGTTTGTGATCATCACGGCGCTGCCCGCTGCACTTGCCGGCATTGTCTGGATGCTGTTCACGACCCAGACCACGCTGTCGGTTCCGGCGCTCACCGGCGCCATCATGTGCATGGGCGTCGCGACCGCCAACAGCGTGCTCGTGATCAGCTTTGCCCGCGAGCGCTATGAGGAACTTGGCGATCCCGTCGCGGCCGCACTGGAGGCCGGATTTGTCCGCTTCCGCCCGGTGCTGATGACCGCGCTCGCCATGATCATCGGCATGGCGCCGATGGCGCTGGGGCTCGGCGAGGGCGGCGAGCAGAACGCGCCGCTCGGCCGCGCCGTGATCGGCGGCCTGATCTTTGCAACCTTCGCGACGCTGATGTTCGTTCCCGTGGTATTCAGTATGGTACACAAGAAGCAAGGCGCCAAAGCCGTCGCCTCATCGGAGATTCCGCATGCAGCCCACTGAACAGCGCCCACCGGTGTCTCGCCGGAAATTGGGCATATTCGGCGTGGTTGCACTGGTCGGCGCCGGGCTGATCGTCGGCACCGGCATCCGCGCCCGTGAGGAGCAGGACACAAGGCTGAAGGAATGGACCGACGACCAGGCCATTCCGACCGTCGCCGTGGCGCTGCCGAACGCCAAGGCGCTGAGCCCCACGATCGACCTGCCGGGCCGGCTCGAGGCCTATTCCCGTGCACCGATCTTCGCCCGGGTGTCCGGCTATCTCAAGAACTGGGACGCCGACATCGGCGCCCGCGTCAAGGCCGGCCAGGTGATCGCCGAGATCGAGGCGCCCGACCTCGACCAGCAATTGCTGCAGGCGCGCGCCGATCTCGCCAGCGCCCAGGCCTCCGCCAAGCTCTCCGAGGCGACGCTGACCCGGCGCAAGACGCTGGTCGCCTCGAACTTCGTCTCCGCCCAGGAGATCGACGAGCGCACCGCCGACCTCTCCAACAAGAACGGTGCGGTCAGGTCCGGCCAGGCCAATGTCGAGCGGCTGGAAGCGCTCGCCGGCTACAAGAAGATCACGGCGCCGTTCGACGGCGTGGTGACCTCGCGCGACACCGACGTCGGCGCGCTGATCAACGCCGGCGGCAACTCGGGTCCCGCGATGTTCACGATCTCGGACATCACCAAGCTGCGCGTCTACGTCAACGTGCCGCAGAACTACGTTCCGGCGATCAAGATCGGCGCCAAGGCCTCCTTGGTGATGCCGGATTACCCGAACCGCACGTTCCAAGCGACGGTGGAAGCCTCCTCGCAGGCGGTCGATGTCGCCTCCGGCACCACGCGGATGCAACTCGGGCTCGACAATTCCTCCGGCGAGCTGATGCCGGGCAGCTATGCCAGCGTGAAGCTCAATTTGCAGCGCGAGGCCGCGCCGCTCAGCATTCCCGCCAGCGCGCTGATCTTCAACAGCAACGGCCTGCGGGTCGCAACCGTCAGCCCCGATGACAAGGTGCTGTTCAAGACCGTCAAGATCGGCCGCGACCTCGGCAAGGAGATCGAGATCGCCTCGGGCCTCGCGCCCGACGACCGCATCATCACCGCTCCGCCGGACGGCCTCGCCGACGGCGATCGTGTCCGCGTCACCGGTGCCGGTGCCAAGAGCAAGCCAACGACGGCGTCCGAAAAGCAGGATGTGAAGGGGTAAGTCTTTCGTAGCCCGGATGAAGCGAAGCGAAATCCGGGGCAGGTCCATCAGCGGACAGAGTGATCCCGGATTGCGCAGCGCTCCATCCGGGCTACGCACTAAGAGCGAGCTTCGCTCGTCTCGACCCCGCAAGAGCGGGGCGAGGGACTTTTGCACCGCCCCCGCGGCAAGAGTTCTTACGCCACCCTCCATTCCAACATGCCGTCAGCGGCCGTGACGATGTCGCCGAGCGTGCCGACCGGCGTGCGGTCCATATCCTGCAGATGCGTCAGCGTCGCCGCGTCGCTTGCCGGGATGCGGCCGAGCGTGCGCCTTCCGTCTTCGGTGCGCAGCATGGTGACGCCGTGCTCGACCTCGCCATTGGCGCGATAGATCACGGTGAAGGCCTCGACCTTGCCCTTGCCGCGGGCCTCGGTCGTGAATTGGGGCGCCGTGCCGCGATGCCGGTCGGCCTCCGCTTGTACGCTGATGTCCTGCGCAAGCGCGGCCTTCGGCGCCACGCGCGACAACACGAGGCCGTGGTGCTTGGTGACGAAGCCGCCCTGGCCGTAGAGCAAGCCGAGCTTCCCGCCGTTTCTCAGTTTACGCACCATCGCGCAAGCCGCATGCGTCATGTAGGTGGCGAGCGGCGCACCGAAGAAGGTCAGGCCGCCGGTCACCGTCGGCTGCACGTCGCGGCCCAGGCCCAGGGTCCGGCGCGCCATCTTCGGCACGCAGGGGAAGCAGCTATAGAGCTCGATCGCGTCGAACTTCCGGCCGTCGCCTTCGACGAGGTCCATCACAGTCTTCAGCACCGCGGTCTGCGCGTGGCTTTCGACGAACTGGTCGCGGATCAGATAGTCGCGCGGCTCTTCGGCGTAGCCACCGCCGAGCGGATAGACCAGCTTGTCTTCCGGCACGCCGGCGGCACGCGCCTTGGCGAGGCTGGTCAGGATCAGCGCGCCGCCCATGTTCACCATCGGGTTCGCCACCATCAATTTTGTGTAGGGCCAGGCGATCATCCGGTTGTCCGGCGTCGGCGTCGTGATCTGCTCGCCGCTGAAGCGCTTCTTGAGCCATGAGTTCGGATTGTAGGCCGCGACGCGCGCATAGGTCGACCACAGATCGCCGGACTCCTTCAGCGCCTCGCGCGGGGTCTGCCCCCAATGCGCAGATGTTGCGGATTCATAGAGCGGATAGACCGTAATCGGCCTAAACACGCCGAGCGTCACGGCCATCGGCTTCTGGAACGCGGCACCGCGTTTCGGCTCCTCGACGTCATGTGCGAACGGCGTCCAGGGCAGCTCCACGCCGGCGCGCTGCGCTTTCGTCGCGGTCGACTGCGCCTCGGCACCACAGACTGCGGCGACGCTGCATTCGCCGCGCATGATGCGCAGCGCCGCCTCGTGCACAAAGCGGATCGGGCTTTCGCCGCTGATCGGACCGTAACCAAGATGCGCGGGTGCGATGCCGAGACGTTGCGCAAGCTGCTGCTCCGGGTCGCGGTAGCGCCAGCTCATGAAGTTGACGACGTCGAGCGATTGCACGTCGGGGAGCAGCTTGGCGCCGCTGTCGGCCTCGGCGCGCTTCAGCGCCTCTTCCAGCAGGGCAAGCGGCTCGAGGCCTGCGGCGATGTCCTTGGGACGATCGACGATCTCACCGACGCCGACGATGACGGGGATGCGGTCTTCGGGGATGCTGTTCGACATTCTTGTTGCTTCACTCTGAGGTATTGGGCTCGATAGTTGTTCTAGGCGTCATTGCGAGCGAAGCGAAGCAATCCATATCTCGACCCGGGGAGAGGTGGATTGCTTCGTCGCTTCGCTCCTCGCAATGACGGTTGTGCTGTTGTGCTACTCCGCCACCAGCGTGTTCATGTGCTCGACGGCTTCGACGAAATCTTCCTTGAACTCCTGCACCACGGCGCCCGCCGACTTCACGCTGTCGACCAGGCCGACGCCCTGGCCGACGAAATAGCTGACGAGATCGCGCGCCTTCTCGTTGCCGGCGGCAGCGGCGCGGTCGATGGCGTTGAAGGCGTCGCGGCTGATGATGCTTTGCAGCGGCATCGGCAGCGCGCCGGGGCTGTCCGGCGAGCGGTCCCAGGCGTCGGTCCAGACCGAGCGGAGCTGCCGCGCCGGCTTGCCGGTGCGGCCCTTCGAGCGGATGGCGTCGCGCGAGGAGGCCGCGATCATCTTCTCGCGGAATATCTCCGAGGTCTCCGACTCCACGGTCGCAAGCCACACCGAGCCGGTCCAGGCGCCGGCGGCGCCCATCGCCATGCAGGCCGCCATCTGGCTGCCGGTCATGATGCCGCCGGCGGCGAGCACCGGCACGTCGTGGATCTTCCTGACCGCCTTGATCACCTCGGGCACCAGCACCATGGTCGAGACTTCGCCGCAATGGCCGCCAGCCTCGGTGCCTTGCGCGACCAGAATGTCGACACCGGCCGCGACCTGGCGCAGCGCATGCTCCTTGGAGCCGACCAGCGCCGCCACCGGCACACCGTGCTTGCGGCCCATCTCGATCATCGCCTTCGGCGGCACGCCGAGCGCGTTGGCGATCAGCCGGATCGGATGGCGGAACGAGACCTCGAGCAATTGCAGCGCAGTCTCGGCATCGAACGGCTGCGGCTGGTTGTCGGCAACGCTCTGCGCCGTGAGCTCGATGTTGTATTTCTTGAGCAGATTGCGGGTGAAATCGCGATGCTCCTGCGAGACCCGTTTCTCGAGGCTCTTCCAGGTGACGTTCTTCTCACCCGCGGTCGAGATATTCTCGGGGATCAGCACGTCGATGCCGTAGGGCTTGCCGTCGACGTGATCGTCGATCCATTTCAATTCCTGCTCCAGCGTCTCCGGCAAGTACCGGGTCGCGCCGAACACGCCGAAGCCGCCGGCGCGGCTGACCGCCGCTACCACGTCGCGGCAATGGCTGAAAGCCAGCAGAGGGAATTCAATTCCCAGCATGTCGCAGATCGGTGATTTCATGGACTGGTTTTCTCCCGGCAGCCGTTTTTTGTGCTTGTTGGCATCAGGCTTCCGCGACGCTAGCGCATCATGGATGGTCAAGCCAAGCTGGTTTCCGCTACGGCGATCTTGCGTGCAGGCGCTGCTCTGGCTGCATCCCTCGCTGTGCATTCCGCAAGGTAGAAAATGCGATCGCGCGGGGTGGGCAAAGCGCAGTGTGCGCACCATCTAGTGCGGACATGGGATGGATCCGGCGGCCGCCGCGCCACCTTGGAAGAACATGAACCGGGAGCCAACGACGTGTCTGACACCTCTGCCTACGAGCCACCGAAAGTCTGGACCTGGAACAAGGAGAGCGGCGGACGCTTCGCCAGCATCAACCGGCCGATCGCCGGTCCGACCCATGACAAGGAATTGCCGGTCGGCCGTCATCCGCTGCAGCTGTACTCGCTGGCGACGCCGAACGGCGTCAAGGTCACCGTGATGCTGGAAGAGCTGCTCGCGGCGGGTCACAAGGGCGCGGAATACGACGCCTGGCTGATCAAGATCGACGGCAACCAGTTCGGCAGCGGCTTCGTTGCGGTCAATCCGAATTCGAAGATCCCGGCGCTGATGGACCGCAGCGGACCGGAGCCGATCCGGGTGTTCGAGTCGGGCTCGATCCTGGTCTACCTCGCGGAAAAGTTCGGCGCGTTCCTGCCGAGCGATGTGAAGACCCGCGCGGAAACCTTCTCGTGGCTGTTCTGGCAGATGGGCTCGGCGCCCTATCTCGGCGGCGGCTTCGGGCACTTCTATGCCTATGCGCCGACCAAGATCGAATACGCCATCGATCGCTTTGCGATGGAGGTCAAGCGGCAGCTCGACGTGCTCGACCGCAGGCTCGCCGACAACGAATATCTTGCGGGTGATGTCTACACCATCGCCGACATGGCGGTGTGGCCGTGGTACGGCAGCCTCGCCAAGGGCCTGCTTTACGGCGGCGGCGAATTCCTCTCGGTGCAGGATTACAAGAACGTGCAGCGCTGGACCGACGCGATCGCGGCGCGGCCCGCGGTGAAGCGCGGCCGCATGGTCAACCGCACCTGGGGCGAGCCGTCGAGCCAGCTCCAGGAGCGCCATGACGCCGGCGATTTCGAGACCAGGACGCAGGACAAGATCGGCGATCAGGCGGCGTCGTGACAAAACTGGTCATGGCCGGGCTTGTCCCGGCCATCCACGTCTTTCATTCCACGTGATGCAAAGACGTGGATGCCCGGCACAAGGCCGGGCATGACGGAGTGAGACGCTGCGCTAACCCGCCCTACGCATCGGCGCGTCACCCCAGCAGATCGTCGTACTCCGGATGCTTCTTCATGAAGCCCTGAATGAACTCGCACTTCACGACGAGCTTGATGTTCTGCGCGCGGACGGCGTCGAGCGTCGCGCGGGCGAGTTTTGAGCCGATGCCGCGGCCGCCGAGCTCAGGCGGCACCACGGTATGCACCAGCGTGATCGTATCCGGCGTCTTGCGGTAGACCACGAAGGCGGTGGTGCCATCGACGTCAAGTTCGAACCGGCTCTGTGCCGGGTTGTCGCGGAATGCTTCGCTCATTGTCTTGTCCTATTTCTTCCTTGCGCCTTCGGGTGCGGGAAACACCACGCGGTCGTCGGTGCGGCAGTAGCGGTCGGCGAACATGCGGCCGATCGGGTGGTAGCGCTCCATGTGGACGCGCATCGCGTCACGATCCCACAATTCGTCGCGGATGTGGAAGTGGATGCCTTCGCCCATGATCAACTGGCGGTCGCCGTTGACGTCGATCAGCTTCCAGGTCTTGCACTCCATCGCGAAAGGCGCGTCGGCAAGCCGGGGCACCGCGATCCTGCTGGAGGGCGCGAGCTTCAGCCCGAGATAGTCGGGCTCGCCGATCTCGGGCGGGAAATCGCCCGAAGTCTCGTGCATCGCGCGCGCGAGTGGCTCGTCGGTCAGGTTGACCACGAACTCGCCGAGGCGCTGGATGTTGATCATAGTGTCCTTCTCGCGGCCATCCGGCCTGCGGTTGACCGCGAACATGCAGAGCGGCGGGTCTTCGCAGAATACGTTGAAGAACGAGAACGGCGCCCCATTGACCACGCCATCCGCGTTTTGGCTTGTTACCCATGCGATCGGTCGCGGCAGCACGAAGGAGGTCAGCACCTTGTAGCGTTCGCGCTGGGTGAGGTCGCTTGCGGCGTATTCCATGCGGTTGTCCGGAACTTTGGTGGGCGGGTAGCGAAGCGTAATCCGCCGCGTGCGGCTCGGAAAGCAAAAGGCGGGTTACACTCGCGTGAACCCGCCCTTGCAGATTTGGTCTCTTGCACTCTTGCCTCGCCCCGCTTGCGGCAGGCGCACGCATATGGCTACCGCCACGTCCCATAGCGCGGGTGAGGCGCGCCGCGCAATTTCCGAATAATAGAATAATGCCGCTGATTTGCCCGACATGTCAAGTTGTCATGTCGAATGCCGGCGCGCCGCCGGCTACTTTGCATGGGGTTGTTTTCGATATTTTCGCAGTGCGCCCCTCTCCCTGCAAAGCGCGGGGAGAGGGAGGAGTGGAAACTACGTCATGCTCAGCTCGTGGCGGCCGACCACCATCCAGTGCACCTCGTCCGGACCGTCGGCGAAGCGCAGATGGCGGACGTCCTGGTACATTTCGCCGAGCGGCGACCATTGCGAGATGCCGGTGGCGCCGTGCATCTGGATCGCCTGGTCGATCACCTTGCAGGCGCGCTCGGGCACCATGGCCTTGACCATCGAGACCCAGACGCGGGCTTCCTTGTTGCCGAGCACGTCCATCGCCTTGGCCGCCTTCAAAACCATCAGGCGCATCGCCTCGATCTCGCAGCGCGCCTGGGCGATGATCTGCATGTTGCCGCCGAGATGGGCGATCTTCTTGCCGAACGCTTCGCGGGTGAGGCCGCGCTGCACCATCATGTCGAGCGCCTTCTCGGCCTTGCCGATGGTGCGCATGCAGTGATGGATGCGGCCCGGTCCGAGGCGGACCTGCGAGATCTCGAAGCCGCGGCCTTCGCCGAGCAGCATGTTCTCCTTCGGCACCTTCACATTGTTGAAGCGCAGATGCATGTGGCCGCGCGGCGCATGGTCATGGCCGAACACGTGCATCGGGCCCAGGATCTCGACGCCGGGGGTGTCGATCGGCACCAGGATCTGCGACTGCTGCTTGCTCGGCGCCGCGTCGGGATTGGTCTTCACCATCACGATCATGATCTTGCAGCGCGGATCGCCGGCGCCGGAGATGTAATACTTTTCGCCGTTGATCACCCACTCGTCGCCGACCAGCTTTGCGGTGGTCGAGATATTCTTGGCGTCGGAGGAGGCGACGTTCGGCTCGGTCATCGCATAGGCCGAGCGGATCTCGCCGTTGAGCAGCGGCTTCAGCCACTTCTCCTTCTGTGCCTTGGTGCCGACGCGCTCCAGCACCTCCATGTTGCCGGTATCAGGCGCCGAGCAGTTCATCGTCTCGGAGGCCAGCGGGCTCTTGCCGAGCTCGGCGGCGATATAGGCGTAGTCGAGGTTGTTGAGGCCGTCGCCGGTTTCGGCGTCGGGCAGGAAGAAGTTCCAGAGACCGACTTCCTTGGCCTTGTCCTTGGCCTTCTGCAGGATCGCGAGCTGCTCCGCCGTAAAGCTCCAGCGGTCGGTCTTCTTCTCGCCGGCGCGATAGAACTCGACCGACATCGGGTCGACTGTGTCGCGGATGAACTGCTTCACATGGTCGTAGAGCGGACGGACCTTTTCCGACATGCGGAGGTCGTTGAGCTCGTCGCCCGGATTGAGCGTGTAGTTCGTGGTGCGCGGCACATAGGCATGCTTCATTTGTCGTTTCTCCCGTCGCGAAGGCGCGTTTCGCGGCGGACAATAAACGCGTGCGACGCGAAGCGCGAGTACCGATTTTCCGATCATCCCTACCGCATCGCGGAATATCGCGACGGCGTTTCAAACGTTGTTTGAACGCCGCCGCGTACAGCGTGAGAGATTCCGGCGGATGCCGATTAGGTCATCCGATGCATGGCGCAGATCTTGTTGCCGTCGAGGTCGCGCAAATAGGCGAGGTAGAGCTTGATGCCATTGCCCTCGCGTACGCCCGGCGGATCCTCGCAGGGCTTGCCGCCATTGGCGACGCCGGCCGCGTGCCAGGCATGGACCTGCTCCGGCGAAGAGCAGGCGAAGCCGATCGTGCCGCCATTGGCGTGCGTCGCCGGTTCGCCGTTGATCGGCTTGGAAACCATGAAAATGCCGGCCTTGGTGAGGTACATAATGCGGTGACCGTCGACCCGGGCCGGCCGGACATCGAGCGTGCCGAGCAGCGCATCATAAAACGCCTTGGCCTTGTCCAGATCGTTGGTGCCAACCATCACGTGTGAAAACATCTGAAATATCCTCCCTGTTTGTCGACGAAAGACGCCTTGTTGCGTGCTTGCCGCTCGAACGCTTAGCAGCAGTTTTGCCGCGACGGAAGCGACGCTGCGTCGCGTGCGGTTCTGATGCGGACCACTCTCGTCATTCCGGGGCGAGCGAAGCGAGAGCCCGGCAACTACGTCCCACCCACATCTGTCATCGCCCGGCTCGACCGGGCGATCCAGTACGCCGAGGCTTCTCGGTTCAAGCAGCGCTGTCTCTGGAATACTGGATCACCCGCATGCGCGGGTGATGACACCGAACAAGCTGTTTGACAGATTGAATCGAGGACGATCCTCGCTGTCGTCCCAGCGATGGCCGGGACCCCAAATGCTCATTGTTGCGCGATGCTGGGGCCAGAACCTTCTTTAACAACTCAACCCTGTGGCTATGGGTCCCTGCTTTCGCAGGGACGACACCGGTGATGCGGCAAGAGCCAGGCTAGAACGCCGTATACCCGCCGTCGATCACGAAGCAATCCGCTGTATGATAGGACGACGCCTTGCTCATGAGGTAGACGGCGATGCCGCCGAAATCGCTCGGTTCGCCGAAGCGGCGTACCGGGATGCGCGGCATCACATTGGCGACGAACTTGTCGTTGGCCATGATGCCGGCGGTCATGTCGCTCTTGATCCAGCCGGGCAGGATCGCATTCGCGGTGACGCCATGACGCGCAAGCTCGACGCCGAGCGCGCGGCACAGCGCGTTCAGGGCGGCCTTGGTGCCGGCATAGTGCTCGTTGCGCGCGGTGCCGAACAGCGAGGCGAGGCTCGAGGTCGCCACCAGCCGGCCGAACTTGTCGCCGGCCTCGGCGCGCTCGGTCATGTGGCGTGCCGCAGCCTGGAATACGTGAAACACGCCGTCGAGATTGGTCGCGAACATCCTGCGCCATTCCTCCTCGGTGCGGTCGATGAAGGAGCGGCGTCCGCCGCCGCCGATGCCGGCATTGGCGAAGCAGCCGTCGACGCGGCCGAAGGTGTCGAGCGTCGCCTTCATCGCGGTCTTGACCGAGCCGGGATCGGTGACGTCGCAGAATTGGGTTGCGACCTTGCCGGGGCCGGCCTTCATCGAGGCCGCGGCGTTGGCGTTTTTTTCCGCGTTGCGGCCCCAGATCGCGACGTTGCAGCCGGCGGCGTTCAACGCCTGCGCGATGCCGAGGCCGATGCCGCCATTGCCGCCAGTGATGACAGCGACGCGGCCGGTGAGATCGAAGATGCCACTCATTGGGGTTTCCATTTGGTTTGGTGCGCGCTAATCACGCGTTCACGGATGGGCTTGCCGCCGACCATGGACAAGCCCGGCACAAAAATCAAATATGGGTCGAAGCATCGACCTACTGCGGTACCAACCGCCGCAGCAACGTAAAGAGGAAACCATGCAGTTCAAACACGTCACGCTCGACTTCGACGGATCGGTCGCGATCCTGAAACTCGACCATCAGGAAGTCATGAACGCGGTCTCGATCGACATGCTGGGCGGCCTTGCCGAGGCGCTCGATGCGATCGACGACAAGCGCGACGAGGTGCGCTGCCTGGTGATCACCGGTGCGGGCCGCGCCTTCTGCACCGGCGCCAATCTGCAGGGCCGCAATCAGCAGCAGAAGCCCGGCAAGAGCAACGCCGGCGCAGCACTGGAGACCGCGTTCCATCCGTTCCTGCGCCGATTGCGTAAGCTGCACTGTCCGATCGTGACGGCGGTGAACGGGCCGGCTGCCGGCGCCGGCATGAGCTTCGCACTGATGGGCGACCTCATCCTGTGCGCGCGCTCGTCCTATTTCCTGCAGGCGTTCCGCCGGATCGGCCTGGTGCCGGATTGCGGCTCGACCTGGCTGCTGCCGCGGCTGATCGGCAAGGCGCGCTCGGTCGAGCTGTCGCTGCTCGGCGAGCGGCTGCCGGCCGAGAAGGCGCTGGAATGGGGCCTCGTCAACCGCGTCTATGACGATGGCGCGCTGATGGAGGAGACCATGAAGCTGGCACACGATCTGGCCAACGGCCCCACCGTCGCGCTGTCGCTGATCCGCAAGCTCTACTGGGACAGCCCGGAGAATTCATTCGAGGAGCAGCTCAACCAGGAATTCGAGTCGCAGCGGATCGCCGGCAGCGCCGAGGATTTCAAGGAAGGTGTCACCGCGTTCCTCGAGAAGCGGCCGGCGAAGTTCAAGGGCAAATGATCGAGACCGAACTCACCCACTGCGTCGCCTCGTTTCATCCTGGCGCGACCGGCGTCACCGGCGCCGCAAAGCTCTCCGGCGGCGCCAGCCAGGAGACCTGGACGTTCGACATCGTGCACCCGAACGGCACGATCGGCGCGATCCTGCGCCGCGCGCCGCCGGGCTACGGTGCCGCGCCCGGCCGCGCCGCCGGCCTCGATGCCGAGGCCTCGCTGATGCAGCTCGCGCATGACGCGGGCCTGCCGTCGCCGAAGGTGATGCATGTGTTGACGCCGGAGGATGGCCTTGGCCGCGGCTTCATCATGGCGCGGGTTGAAGGCGAGACCATCGCGCGGAAAATTTTGCGCGACGAGGAATTTGCCAAGGCGCGGCCGATGCTGGCGCGCCAGCTCGGCCGCGTCATTGCCGGCATTCACGGCTTGCCGCAGGCAAAACTGCCGCAGCTGCGCAGCCTGACAGCGACCAAGGAGATCGAAGATCTCGCCCGTGAATATCACAGCTTCAACTGGCCGCGGCCGGTGTTCGAACTGGCGCTGCGCTGGCTGCGCGATCACGATCCCGGTCCGTCGTCCGAGGTGACGTTGGTGCACGGCGATTTCCGCCACGGCAATCTGATCATCGGCCCCGACGGGGTGCGCGCGGTGCTCGACTGGGAGCTCGCGCATACCGGCGATCCCATGGAGGATCTCGGCTGGATCTGCGTCAATTCGTGGCGCTTCGGCGAGATCGACAAGCCGGTCGGCGGCTTCGGCTCTCGTGAGGATCTGTTCGCAGGCTATGAAGAAACCGGCCGCAAAGCCGACCCCGACCGCGTGATGTTCTGGGAAGTGATGGGCACGCTGCGCTGGGGCGTGATGTGCTGCGGCATGATGCAGCGCTTCCGCCTGGGCCCCGATCACTCGATGGAGCGCGCGATGATCGGGCGCCGCGCGTCGGAGACCGAGATCGATCTGCTTAGGTTACTCGTACCGCGCGCATGATCCCGAAAAGTGGCATCCGGTTTTCGGAATCGATCATGCGCAAAAGAAAGAGCAAATGAGATGCAGGACGAACCGACACCCACCGAACTGATCAAGGCGGTCGCCGATTTCCTGCGCAACGAGATCGCGCCTGCAATCAAGGGGCACAACAGCTTCAAGCTGCGCGTCGGTATCAACGCGCTCGATCTGGTGACGCGGCAGCTCGCGCTCGCCGAGGCCGGCAATGCGACCGAGGCCGCGCGGCTGAAGGCGCTGCTCGGCGCGGATGGCACGCTGATGGAGCTCAACCGCGTGCTGTCGGAGAAGATCGCAAGCGGGGAGGTCGATCTGACAACGCAAGGGTTATCGGAGCATCTCTGGCAGACCACGATGGACAAGCTGGCCGTCGATCAGCCGAACTACGCGTCCTACAAGAGGGAGTTGGGGAATAGGTAGGATGGGTAGAGCGAAGCGAAACCCATTGCGACACACGGATGGCGCTGATGGGTATCGCTGCGTTCAACAGGCCGCAATACATCCGACGTCGTCCCGGCGAAGGCCGGGACCCATTACCACGAATATCGATTGTTGCGCACTGCCGGAACGACGGTCCCGTTCACAACACTGGGCGCGGAGTATGGGTCCCGGCCTGCGCCGGGACGACGAGTGGAGAGAGCGTTTACCGTCCCAGCCACTTCGGCGGGCGCTTCTCCGAGAACGCCTTCGGGCCCTCGATGTAATCCTGCGAAGCGGCCATCGCCTTCACCGCCGGATAGTCGCGCTGCTCGGCCAGCGCCTGCTCGAGCGAGACTTCGAGGCCCTTCTGGATCGCCTGCTTGGAGGCGCGGATCGACATCGGCGAGTTCTTGGCGATGGTCTCGGCCCAGCGCTCGGCGGCGGCCAGCGCCTCGCCCTGCGGCACCACCTCGTTGACGAAGCCGAGCTCGAGGCCTTCCTTGGCGCTGACATGGCGCGCGGTCAGGATCATGCCCATGGCGCGCTTCAGCCCGATCTGGCGCGGCAAGCGGTGGACTCCGCCGGCAAGCGCCGCGAGGCCGACGCGCGGCTCGGGCAGGGCGAAGGTGGCATTCTCCGACGCAATGATCAGGTCGCAGGCCAGCGCGATCTCGAACCCGCCGCCCATTGCGACGCCGTTGACGGCGGCGATGATCGGCTTGTCGCAGTCGAAGCGGCTGGTCAGCCCGGCGAAGCCGCCCTTGTCCCAGCCGCGCTTGCCGCCCGCGGCCTGCCATTTCAGGTCGTTGCCCGCGCAGAACGCCTTGTCGCCGGCGCCGGTGACGATCGCGACCCACTGCTCGGGGTCGGCGGAGAACTCGTCGAACACCTTGTTGAGCTCGAAATGCGCGTCGATATGCAGCGCATTGTAAACCTCGGGCCGCGACAGCGTCACGATGGTGATGGGACCCTTGCGCGTCACCTTGGAGAATTTCAGATCCATGTTTGCTCCCGTCGATTTTCTGCGGCGAAGAATATGGCCACTATCCTACCGCCTGCGCCTCGTTCCGCGCCATCCAATTACGCAACGCGCCCGCGCGCGCAAGCGCCACCGGCCTGCTTGACTTGGCCGCGCGCTTCTCACCTTAATCGGTCCGACCGCGGATGCGCGATAGCGCCTAAACGCAAAACCAGAATCAACAATATCTTCGGGAGTGACCGCCTTGGATTTCAATCTGCCGGCTGAGCTGACAGCCTATCTCGCCGAGCTCGATCAGTTCATCGACCGCGAGATCAAGCCGCTGGAAGCGGCTGACGACAACATCCGCTTCTTCGACCATCGCCGTGAATGGGCGCGCACGGATTTCGACAAGGGCGGCCTGCCGCGCCGTGAATGGGAGCTCTTGCTGCGCAAGGTCAAGAACCTGGCTGACGCCGCGGGCCATCTGCGCTTCGCGATCCCGAAGCGTTACGGCGGCAAGGACGGCTCCAACCTCTGGATGGCTGTCATCCGCGAGCATTTTGCCTCCAAGGGTCTCGGCCTGCACAACGATCTGCAGAACGAGCACTCGATCGTCGGCAATCTGCCGATTGTCACCATGCTCGACCGCTATGGAACCGACGAGCAGAAGGCGATGATCGACGGCTCGATCACCGGCAAGTACCGCATCACATTCGGTCTGACGGAGCCCGAGCACGGTTCCGATGCCACGCATATGGAAACCAAAGCGGTGCCGGCGACGCGTGACAACGTCAAGGGCTGGATCATCAATGGCGAGAAGATGTGGACCACCGGCATGCATGTCGCGACCCACTGCGCGCTGTTTGCCCGCACCTCCGGCAATGACGGCGACGCGCGCGGCATCTCCTGCTTCCTGGTGCCGGCGAAGTCGGCGGGCGTGAAGGTCGAGGAGTACATGTGGACCTTCAACATGCCGACCGATCATCCGCGGGTCAGCTTCACCGACGTGTTCGTGCCTGAGGATGCGCAGTTCGGCGAGGTCGGCCGCGGCCTGTCGCTGGCGCAATGCTTCGTGCATGAGAACCGCATCCGCCAGGCGGCAAGCTCGCTCGGCGCTGCGGTCTATTGCATCAATGAGAGCGTCAAGTATGCGCGCGAGCGCAAGCCGTTCGGCAAGGCGCTGGCGGAGAACCAGGCGATCCAGTGGCCGCTGGTCGAGCTTGCGACCCAGGCCGAGATGCTGCGGCTGTTGATCCGCAAGACCGCCTGGGAGATGGATCAGCTGACCCAGGCGCAGGTCGAGCACACGCTGTCGGACCGGGTCTCGATGTGCAATTTCTGGGCAAACCGTCTCTGCTGCGAGGCCGCCGACCGCGCGATGCAGGTGCATGGCGGCATGGGCTATTCGCGGCACAAGCCGTTCGAGCACATCTACCGCCATCACCGCCGCTACCGCATCACCGAAGGCAGCGAGGAGATCCAGAAGCGCAAGGTGGCGGGCTTCCTGTTCGGCTACATGGGCGCCGGCAAGCATTGAGGCACCAAAGCGTTTTCGAGCGAAGTGGATACCGGTTCGCGTGAAGAAAACGCGTCAAACAAGGATCTAGAGGCGGTACGGCATGGAAGGTGGATGCACCTGCAGAAACGTCCGCTACCGCCTCACCGGCAGGCCGCTGATCGTGCACGCCTGCCATTGCACCTGGTGCCAGCGCGAGACCGGCACCGTGCACGCGCTCAACGCGATGTACGAGGCCGAGCGGGTCGAGCACATCGCAGCCGAGCCCGAGATCGTGGACACGCCGTCGGCGAGCGGCAAGGGGCAGAAGATCGCGCGCTGCCCACGCTGCAAGGTCGCGGTGTGGAGCAATTATCCGGGCTCGGGACCGGCGGTGCGGTTCGTCCGCGTCGGCACGCTGGATGATCCGAGCCTGTGCCCGCCTGATGTCCACATCTTCACCTCGTCGAAGCAGCCGTGGGTGACGTTCCCGCCGGGCGCCAAGGTGTTCGCGGAGTATTACGATCGGCGAGAGGTGTGGCCGAAAGAGGCGCAGGAGCGCTGGCGCGTCTTGCGGGAGAGGATGAAGAAGACGTGAGGCTGACCACTCTCCTCACCGTCGTCCCTGCGAAAGCAGGGACCCATAACCACAATCGGCTATTGGTTGAATGAGATGTGGCCCCAGCGTCGCTAGACAATGAACAACGGTGGTTATGGGTCCCGGCCTTCGCCGGGACGACAGGGGGAGCTAATTCACCTGCCGGTCCTTCCCCACCCAATACGGATCGCGCAAATTCCGCCGCAGGATCTTACCCGACGGATTGCGCGGCAGCGCCGGGATGAAGTCGACCGATTTCGGCGTCTTGTATCCGGCGATCCGCTCGCGGGTGAAGTTGATGATGTCGGTCGCGGTCGCGCTCTTGCCCGGCTTCATCACCACCACGGCTTTCACCGCCTCGCCCCATTTGTCATCGGGAATGCCGATCACGGCGGCTTCCGCGACGTCAGGGTGATCGCACAGCGCGCTCTCGACTTCGGCCGGATAGATGTTCTCGCCGCCGGAGATGATCATGTCCTTGATGCGGTCGTGGATGTAGAGATAGCCGTCACTGTCCATGTAGCCGGCATCGCCGGTGCGCAGCCAGCCGTCGCTATCGATGGTGCGCGCGGTGGCCTCGGGCAGATTCCAGTAGCCGGCCATGTTGGAGCCGGAGCGGGTGGCGATCTCGCCGACCTCGCCCGGCGGCAGCGGCTTGCCGTCCGGATCGAGGATCGCAAGCTCGATGCCGGGCAGCGCCTTGCCGGCGGAGCGCATGCGGTCGAGCCCCTCGACGTGATCCTCGGGCGGCAGCGCGACGATGGTGCCGGTGGTCTCGGTCATGCCGTACATCTGCACGAAGCCGCATTTGAAGACCTCGATGCATTCCTTCAGCAACGCCGCCGGGATCGGCGAGGCGCCATAAAGCATGTACTTCAAGCGGGAAAAGTCGACCTGCCGCGCGCGCGGCTGCCGCACCACGAACTGCATCGCGGCCGGCACCATGAACAGCTTGGTGATGCCGGACTGCTCGAAGAAGTCGAGCACCTTGGTTGGGTCGAACTCGCGGGCGATCACGCCGCGGGCGCCGTGATAGAGCCCCATCACGCCCCAGCCGGAGCCGCCGATGTGGAAGATCGGCATCGCAACCAGCGAGACGTCGTCGGTGGTCCACCGGTTCCATTCCGGCTTCTCGGCCTCGTTGCCGCTCTGCACCAGATTGAGGAAGTTGGCGTGCGACAGCATCGCGCCCTTCGGCTTGCCCGTGGTGCCCGAGGTGTAGAGCTGGATCGCGATGTCCTTCGGCTCGATCGCAACGCGCGGGTCGTCGCCGCTCTGGGCGTCGCGCCAGGCGAGATAATCGGGCCATTCCGGCGCGCCGCCCTCGGTGGTGATCACGGTGCGGACGCTGGGCAGCTTGTCCCTGATGTTGCGCGCCTGCGTGATGAACTCCGGACCGACGAACAGGACGGGAGCCCTGCAGTCGTCGACGATGAAGGCGACCTCGGGGCCGGCGAGGCGCCAGTTCACGGGCGCCATCACCGCGCCGGCCTTCATCGCACCCATCAGCAATTCAAAATAGAAGTCGCTGTTCTTGCCGAGATAGGCGATGCGCTCGCCTTTCTTGATGCCCATCGCGATCAGCGCATTGGCAACCCGGTTGGTCTTGACGTCGAACTCGGCGAAGCTGGTCTGCCGGCCCTCGAACTCATAGGCCAGCGCATCGCCGCGACCCTTGGCGCGGTCGCGCACCATGTCGGCGAGGTTGCTCAGTTTCGGCGCGTCGGACATGTTTCCCCCGTGACGTCTTGTTTTGATTGTGCGGAGTGTGGCGGCATCGCGCAGGAAAAACAATACGGGGGAGGTGACCGCGCTATTTCAACATCGTCGTCCCGGCGCAGGCCGGGACCCATAACCACAGGATTGGGTTGTCAGCTGCGCTGTGGCCCCAGCGTGCTCGGTGTTTTCGAGGCGTGGTTATGGGTCCCTGCTTTCGCAGGGACGACGGTTGAGGTTGAGGCGCAAGCGCGGGCTTCAGCCCCGCGCCGCGCGGTCCTTCTCGTTCTGGGCCTTGATCGAGTCGCGCGCCTTGGTCCAGTCGTCGTCGCTCCAGTCGCGCAGCTGATAGAAATTGCCGCCCATCGCCAGCGCCTGCGCGCCGTCCATGGCGATGGTCTCGCCGTTGATCCAGTCGCAGCCGCCGGAGATCAGGAACACGGCGAGGTTCTGCAGCTCCTCCATGGTGCCGACGCGGCCCATCGGGTTCATCGCCTTGGTGCGCGCGCCGGCCTCGTCACCGGGCTTGATGCGCTTGCTCATGCCCTCGGTCGGGATTTCGCCGGGCGCGATGGTGTTGAGGCGGATGCCGTGACGGCCCCATTCGATCGCGAGCGACATGGTCATGGCGTGGATCGCCGACTTGCTCATCGCCGATGGCACCACGTAGGGCGAGCCGTTGCGCACCCAGGTCACGGTGATCGACACCACATTGCCGCGATGCCCGCCGGCGATCCAGCGCCGGCCCACCGCATGCGTCACATAGAAGGTGCCGTGCATCACGATGTTGGCCACTGCATCAAAGCCTCGCGCGGAGAGCTCTTCCGAACGCGAGATGAAATTGCCGGCGGCGTTGTTGATGAGATCGGTGAGGGGACCGCTGGTGGTCCAGATCGACTCGATCATCTCGTCGACGGCCATGGCGTTGCGGATATCGACGCCGTGGCTGACCACACGTCCGCCGTGCTCGGCCATCAGCTCGGTGGCGGTTTCGTCGCAGACGCTCTTGCGGCGGCCGCAGATATGCACCTCGGCCCCGAGCTGCAGGAACCGCGAGGCCATGGCCTTGCCAAGGCCGGTGCCACCACCGGTTACCAGTATGCGCCGCCCGGCAAGAAGCTGATCAGAGAACATCGTTTCCTCCACGGGGGTTGTCAGTTAATTGGTCGATTGACTAAAAGCGGACAACGGCCTTTGTGTAAAGCGCCAACTCAAGGAACAAAGCGGAGGGAATGATGGAAGATCGCGTTTCGATATCGATTTCAGACGGTATCGCCGATGTCCGCCTGGTGCGGGCGGACAAGATGAACGCGCTCGATGCCGCGATGTTCGAGGCATTGGTCGCCGCAACCGACCGGCTTTCCAAGGAAAAAGGCGTCCGGGTGGTCGTGCTGTCCGGCGAGGGCCGGGCCTTCTGCGCCGGCCTCGACATGGGCCGGTTCGCCGCCATGAAGGATGGCGGTAACGGGGTGCCCGGCGGCGAAAACCGTGACCTCACCATCCGTACCCACGGCAAGGCCAATTTCGCGCAGCAGGCGGTCTGGGGCTGGCGCCAGCTTCCGGTGCCCGTGATCGCCGCGGTCCACGGCGTCGCGTTCGGCGGCGGCTTCCAGCTCGCGCTCGGCGCCGACATGCGCTTCCTGTCGCCGGATGCGCGGATGTCGATCATGGAGATCAAATGGGGCCTCGTTCCCGACATGGCCGGCACGCCGATCCTCGCGAGCCTGGTACGCGACGATATCCTGCGCGAGCTGACCTACACCGGCCGCATTTTCTCGGCGCAGGAAGCCCAGGCTTACGGCCTCGCCACCCGCGTCTGTGACGATCCGCGCGCCGCCGCGCTCGAGGTCGCGCGCGAGATCGCCGGCAAGAGCCCGGATGCGATCCGTGCCGCGAAGCGGATGCTGAACAATCTGTCGGTCGATCCGGCTGCCGCGCTGCTTGCGGAATCCGTCGAGCAGCAGAAGCTGCTCGGCAGCCCGAACCAGACCGAGTCCGTGCGCGCCAATCTGGAGAAGCGCGCGCCAAGGTTTGCCGATGCGGGGTAAATGTCACGCCGTCATTCCGGGATGGTGCGTTAGCACCAGACCCGGAATCTCGAGATTCTCAGGTGCGCAATTGCGCACCATAGTTCGCGCTCTGCGCGCCCCGGAATGACGACTTAACCCGACGACAGATCGGACAGCGACAAATGGAAACGTCCCAACCCTTCCTCGGCATCGTCAGCGGCGGTCGCCGGCGCGATCACGCTGCGGTCGCCGAGCGCACTGAGCGCATCGCGAGTGGCCTGAACAAGCTCGGCGTCAAGCCGGGCGACAGCGTCTGCATGCTGATGCGCAACGACATCGCCTTCATCGAGGCGGCCTATGCGGCGATGCGGCTCGGCGCCTATGGCGTGCCGATCAACTGGCACTTCAAGCCGGAGGAGATCAACTACGTGCTGACGGATTCCGGCACGCGCGTCCTGATCGGCCATGCCGACATGCTGCACCCGCTGCGCGGCGCGATCCCTGCTGATGTCACCGTGCTCAGCGTGCCGACGCCGCCGGAAATCCTCGCCAACTACAGGATCAATCCCGATCATCTCGCGACGCCAGATTTCGCAATCGATTTCGAATCCTGGCTCGCGCAGTTCCCGCGCTATGACGGCCCTGTGGTGCCGCAGCCGCAGAACATGATCTATACCTCGGGTACCACGGGCCATCCGAAGGGCGTGCGCCGCTTCGCGCCGACGCCTGAACAGACCGCCAATGCGGAAGCGATGCGCGGGATGATCTACGGCCTGAGACCGGGGGCACGCGCGATCCTGCCGGGACCGCTCTACCACTCGGCGCCGAATTCGTTCGGGCTGCGTTCCGGCAAGCTCGGCGGCGCGCTGGTGCTGATGCCGCGTTTCGATGCGGAGGAGTTTCTGCAGCTGATCGAGCGCGAGAAGATCGACACCATCTTCATGGTGCCGACGATGTTCATCCGCCTGATGAAGCTGCCGGAGGAGGTGCGCCGGAAGTACGACATGTCGTCGCTCCGCCACATCATCCATGCCGCCGCGCCCTGTCCGCCCGACGTCAAGCGCGCCATGATCGAATGGTGGGGACCGGTGATCTACGAATTCTACGGATCGACCGAGTCAGGTGCGGTGACGTTCGCCAATTCCGAGGACGCGCTGAAGAAGCCCGGTACGGTCGGAAAGATCTCGCCCGGCGCCGAACTGCGCTTCATCGGCGACGACGGCAAGGAGGTGCCGCAGGGGCAGATCGGCGAGATCTACTCGCGGATCGCGGGCAATCCCGATTTCACCTATCACAACAAGTCGGAGAAGCGCGCCGAGATCGACCGGCAGGGATTCATCACCTCGGGCGATGTCGGCTATATCGACGCGGACGGCTACGTCTTCATCTGCGACCGCAAGCGCGACATGGTGATATCGGGCGGCGTCAACATCTATCCGGCCGAGATCGAGGCCGTGCTACATGCGGTCCCCGGCGTGCATGATTGCGCGGTGTTCGGCATTCCCGACGCGGAATTCGGCGAGGCGCTGATGGCGGTGGTCGAGCCGCAGCCGGGCGTCACGCTCGACATCGCCTCGGTCCGCGCCCAGCTCAAGACCGCGCTCGCCGACTACAAGGTGCCCAAGCACATCGAGATCCAGACCAATTTGCCGCGGGAGGATTCCGGAAAGATTTTCAAGCGCCGGCTGCGCGATCCGTATTGGGAGCGGGCGGGGCGGAGGATCTAGGGCCGCAAAGAAGCCTGTCGTCCCGGGCAAGCCAACGGGTCGGCGCGAAGCGCCGCCCGATGACAGGCTCCGCGCGACCCGGGACCCATAACCACAGATGTCTCCGTTGCGCGAGCTGCGGCCCCATCCGATGCCAACCTCGGATATCGGTGGTTATGGGTCCCTGCTTTCGCAGGGACGACGGCAGTGGTGCAGCGCTTCCAAGTTCATCTTGCGCTGCGGCAAAAAAAGCGCACACTCCGGAGGAACCCGGCAGCCTCTGGAGTAGCCCGCCATGTCACCCCAGACCATGCCTTCCGAGACCGACCTCGGTGCCAGGAGCGCCGCAGAAGCCAGTCTCCTTGAGAAGGCGGCACAAGAGGAGGATGCCCGGCTCCGGAACGACATCCGGCTCCTGGGGCGCGTGCTGGGCGATACGGTGCGCGACCAGGAAGGGGCCGACGTGTTCGACCTGGTCGAGCGCATCCGCCAGACCTCGGTCCGGTTCCATCGCGACGAGGACAAGCTGGCACGGCGGGAGCTGGAAGGCATCCTCGACGGCATGTCGATCGCCGAGACGCTGCAGATCGTCCGCGCCTTCAGCTATTTCTCCCACCTCGCCAACATTGCCGAGGACCAGAACAACATTCGCCAGATGCGCAGCTGCGCCCCCAGCGGGGCGCCGCGGCCGAGCACGCTGGAGCAGACGCTGGTCCATGCCCGCGAGGCCGGCATCAGTCCGGCCGACCTGCGCAGCTTTTTCAAAGGCGCGCTGGTCAGCCCGGTCCTGACCGCGCATCCGACCGAGGTCCGCCGCAAGAGCACGATGGACCGCGAGATGGAGATCGCAGACCTGCTTGACCGCCGTGAGCGGCTGCAGATGACGCCGGAGGAGAGCGAAGCCAGCGACGAGCAGCTGCGCCGCGCGGTCGTGACGTTGTGGCAGACCAACCTGCTGCGCCGGACCAAGCTCACCGTGCTCGACGAGGTCGCCAACGGCCTGTCGTTCTACGATTACACCTTCCTGCAGGAAGTCCCGCGCGTGCACTGCGCGCTGGAGGACCGCCTGAACAATGAAGGCGGCGAGGCGGGCGAACTCGCCTCGTTCCTCCGGATGGGAAGCTGGATCGGCGGCGACCGCGACGGCAATCCGTTTGTCACCGCCGAGGTGATGCGCGGCACGCTGCGGCTGCAGTCGAGCCGGGTCCTCAGCTTCTATCTCGAACAGCTGCATACGCTCGGCGCCGAGCTCTCGCTCGCGGCACATCTCGCCGACATCTCGGACGAATTGCGCATCCTTGCCGAGCGCTCACCGGACACCTCACCGCATCGGAGCGGCGAGCCGTATCGTCTGGCGGTATCGGGCATCTATGCGCGGCTCGCGGCGACCGCCATGCGGCTCGAGGTCGAGACCACGCGGCCGCCGGTCGGCAAGGCCGAACCCTATGCGAGCGTGAATGAGTTCCAGGCCGATCTCGACGTGCTCAATCGCTCGCTGATCGCCAACAATTCCGGCGTGATCGCGCGCGGCCGGCTGCGGCAGTTGCGGCGCGCGGTGGATTGCTTCGGCTTCCATCTGGCGCGGCTCGACATCCGCCAAAACTCGGCAGTGCATGAACGCACCATCGCCGAGCTGCTCGATACCGCAAATCCCGGCATGTCCTATCTGGCGCTCGGCGAGGACGCGCGCGTCAACCTGCTGCTCGGCGAATTGCGCAACGCGCGGCCGCTGGCCTCGCCCTTCGTCAAATATTCCGAGGAGACCCAAAGCGAGCTCGCCGTGTTCCGCGCCGCGGCCGAGGCGCATGCCAAGTTCGGCCCCGAGGTGATCCCCCAGTGCATCATCTCGATGTGCAAGGGCATGTCCGACATGCTTGAGGTCGCGGTGCTACTGAAGGAGGTCGGGCTGGTCAATCCGTCCGGCCGCAGCGCCATCAACATCGTGCCGCTGTTCGAGACCATCGAGGACCTGCAGGCCTCGAGCGGCATCATGGACCGCATGCTGGTGCTGCACGACTATCGCAAGCTGGTCGACAGCCTCGGCAGCGTGCAGGAGGTGATGCTCGGTTACTCCGACAGCAACAAGGATGGCGGCTTCGTCACCTCGGGCTGGGAGCTCTACAAGGCCGAGATCGGCCTCGTCGAGGTGTTCGAGCGCCACGGCGTGCGGCTGCGCCTGTTCCATGGCCGCGGCGGTTCGGTCGGCCGCGGCGGCGGACCGAGCTATGACGCGATCATCGCGCAGCCCGGCGGCGCGGTGAACGGCCAGATCCGCATCACCGAGCAGGGCGAGATCATCTCCTCGAAATATTCCAATGCCGAGGTCGGCCGCAGCAATCTGGAGATCCTGGCTGCCGCCACGCTGGAAACCAGCCTGTTGCAGCCGCGGCGCAGCGCGCCGCGCCCCGAATATCTCAAGGCGATGGAGCAGCTCTCCGCGCTCGCCTTCAAGGCTTATCGTGGTCTCGTCTATGAAACCGAAGGCTTTGCCGACTATTTCTGGGGCTCGACCGTCATCAACGAGATCGCGACCTTGAACATCGGCAGCCGTCCGGCCTCGCGCAAGAAGACCCGCGAGATCGAGGACCTGCGCGCGATTCCGTGGGTGTTCTCCTGGGCGCAATGTCGGCTGATGCTGCCGGGCTGGTATGGCTTCGGCAGTGCGGTCGAGACCTGGATTGCCGGGCATCCCGAGCAGGGCATGCCGTTCCTGCAGGAGCTCTACAGGGAATGGCCGTTCTTCCGCACGCTGCTCTCCAACATGGACATGGTGCTGGCGAAGAGCTCGATCGCGATCGCCTCGCGTTACGCCGAGCTTGTGCCTGATGTCGCGCTGCGCGAAAAAATCTTCGGCCAGATCCGCCGCGAGTGGCATCTCTCGATCGAGACGCTGCTCGACATCATGGGCCACGACCGGCTGCTGCAAGGCAACCCGCTGCTGGAGCGCGGCATCCGCAACCGCTTCCCCTATCTCGACCCGCTCAATCATGTGCAGGTCGAGCTGCTGAAGGAGCATCGCGCGCAGAACCCCGACGAGCAGGTGCTGCGCGGGATTCAGATCACGATCAACGGGATCTCGGCCGGGTTGCGGAATAGCGGCTAGCCACAGCGTCGTCCCGGCGAATGCCGGGACCCATAACCACGACTGGTGGTGTCGTGAACGGTTTGGGCCCCAGCTTTCTTCGACAATCTACAGCGGTGGTAATGGGTCCCGGCCTGCGCCGGGACGACGGTTAGATTAGCAATTGTGCGCGCCCCGTGTCTCCACATACACCGCATACAATGACTGGCTTGCGGTCATGAACAGGCGGTTGCGCTTCTTGCCGCCGAAGGTGAGGTTGGCGCAGGTCTCTGGCAGCAGGATTTGGCCGATGCGCTGACCGTCCGGCGCGAACACCTGCACGCCGTCATAGCCCGGGCCGACCCAGCCGGCGCCGACCCAGATGTTGCCGTCGATGTCGACGCGCATGCCGTCGGGGAAGCCAGACTTGCCGTCCAGCGTCATGTCGATCAGCGTGCGCGGGTTGGACAGCTTGTCGCCGTTGAGGTCGTACTGCCAGACGATGTTCTTGGCGTTCGGATAGTGCGTGATGCCGGTGTCGCAGACATAGACCTTCTTGTAGTCGTGGCTGAAGGCGATGCCGTTCGGCTTGAACGGTTCGTCGGCAACCTTGGTGATCTGCCCGGTCGCAGCATCGATGCGGTAGACGGCCTCCTTCTGGTAGGGCTGGTTCGAGCCGGTGTTGGCGCGCTGGCCCTCGTAGATCGAGATCGCGCCGTAGCCAGGATCGGTGAACCAGATCGACTTGTCGTTGGGATGCACGACCATGTCGTTCGGCCCGTTGAGCTGCTTGCCATTGGCTTGCTCGGCCAACGACGTGACGGTTCCATCGTGCTCGTAGCGCACCAGCCGCGTGCGCTCGGCCGTGATCTGGCGGCCTTCGAAATCGAAGGTCGAGCCGTTGGCCTCGTTCGACGGCTTGTGGAACTGCTCGGAGATGTGGCCGTCATCGTCGAGATAGCGCAACTGGCGGTTGGCGGGGATGTCGCTCCACACCAGATACTGGCCCTGCGCGTTCCAGGCCGGGCCTTCAGCCCAGAGGCAGCCGGTGTACAGCCGCTTGATCGCGGTGTTGCCGACCTTGGCCTTGAAGCGCTTGTCGTCGATCACGACGATGTCGGGGTCGGGATAACGCTGCGGCTCCGCGTTGCGGCCGAAGTCGCGCGCTGCAGCATCGGATGCAGCCATCGCAGTTGCAGCAAGCGCGGTTGCGCCGCGCAAGATGGTTCGACGGTCGAACGCCTTCGCGCCGTCGCGCTCGTGTTGCTCAGTGTTGTTTGGATTTGTCACGAAAGTCCTCCCAGGCTTTTTGTTATCGGGAGGACGATCATGCGCCCGCAATTCAGGCACAATGCGGGCGCGCTATGAAGAAACAACCAAAGAGTGTGTCGCCCCGGCCTCGTGCGCGATTGTGCACGGCGTTCGCCGAGGCGACTTTTTCATAAAACCGTCAGATCGGATCCCAATTCAAATCGGATCAGCTCAGATCGGATCCCACGTGAAGACGTCGGCCGAGCGGTCGAGCTTGGCGAACGATCCCTTCAGCGCCGGCATGCCGTGCTCGGCAACGGTCTCGGGCGTCCAGCCTTCGCCGCGATGAACCGAGCGTACCGGACGATGCTGGCCGAACAGGAAGATCTCGTTCATGCGCACGCCGAAGATCTGACCGGTGACGTCCTTGGCGGCATCCGAGAGCAGATAGGCGCAGACCGGCGCGATCTTCTCCGGGCCCATCTGCTTGATCTTCTCGACGCGCGCCTTCTCGGCGTCGGTCTCAGTCGGGATGGTGCCGATCATGCGGGTCCAGGCGAACGGCGACACGCAGTTCGAGCGCACGTTGAAGCGGCCCATGTCGAGCGCGATCGACTTCGACAGGCCGACGATGCCGAGCTTAGCGGCGGCGTAGTTGGCCTGGCCGTAATTGCCGATCAGGCCGGAGGTCGAGGTGAAGTGTACGAACGAGCCGGACTCCTGCTCGCGGTAGATCCGCGCCGCAGCGTGGCTGACATAGAACGAGCCCATCAGATGCACCTTGATGACGGCCTCGAAAGCTTCCACGCTCATCTTGTGGAAGATCATGTCGCGCAGGATGCCGGCATTGTTGACGACGCCGTCGAGCCGGCCGAAATGATCGGTCGCGGTCTTCACGATCTTGCTGGCGGGGATCGCTTCCGCCACCGACTCGAAATTGGCGACGGCCGTGCCGCCGCGCTTCTTGATCTCCTCGACGACTTCCTCGGCGGGTGCCGCGCTCGAGCCGCCACCGTCGGCGGCGCCACCGGGATCGTTGACCACGACCTTGGCGCCTTCCTCCGCGCAGAGCAGCGCGATCTCGCGGCCGATGCCGCGGCCCGCGCCGGTGACGATGACGACTTTATCCTGCAGTGATTTTGCCATGTGGGTTCTCCTTGTTGCTGTGTTTCCGCAGGCCGATGCAGAGCTGACTCGTCATGCGCGGGCTTGACCCGCGCATCCATCCTTCGTCAGAAGGGGATGGATTGCCGGGTCAAGCCCGGCAATGACAGATCAGGCGCTGCGCTCGCGCCGGCCATTGTTATCGTTCGTTCGTAAAGATGATCGTGCCGCTTGCAGCGAACATGCCGCCGACGCCGTGGCAGACCGAGATCTTCGCGTTCGGCACCTGCGCCGGCGCGATGCCGCGCATCTGCCGCACGCTCTCCTGCAGCGCGTACATGCCGTACATGCCGGAGTGCATGTAGCTCAGGCCGCCACCATTGGTGTTGAGCGGCAGCTTGCCGCCGGGGCGGGTGTTGCCGTCGGCGATGAACTTGCCGGTTTCCTCATGCGGCATGAAGCCGAGATCGCCGAGGCCGTAGAGCGGCAAATGCGCGAAGGCGTCGTAGATCATCAGGTGGTCGACGTCCTTGTGGGCGATGCCGGCTTCCTTGAAGGCCAAGGGGCCCGCCACCTTGAAGGCGCGCGATGAGTCGAACGTCTTCATCTGGCTGACCATCGGCGTTTCCACGCTCTCGCCGGTGCCGAGGATGTAGACCGGCTTCTGCGGGAAATCCCTGGCGCGATCGGCCGAGGTGAGGATCAGCGCGCCGCCGCCGTCGGTGACGAGGCAGCATTGCAGCAGCCGGAACGGATAGGCGATCATCCGCGAGTTCAGGACGTCGGCGACCGTGATCGGGTCCTTCATGGTCGCGCGCGGATTCTTTGCCGCCCATTCGCGCTGCACGACCGCGACCATCGCGAGCTGCTCATGCGTGATGCCGTGCGTCTTCATGAAACGCAGCACCGGAATCGGGAACATGCTCGGCGGTCCATACACGCCAAATGGTGACTCGAACTGGCCGTTCAGGCTGTCGGGTGCGGTGAAGCGCGGCTGCTTGCCGATCATCGACTTGCCGCTCTCGGCATGCGTGATCAGCACCGTCTTGCACAGGCCGGCCTCGATCGCCGCGGCGGCATGACGGACATGCAGCATGAAAGAGCAGCCGCCGACCGAGGTGCCGTCGACCCAGGTCGGCGTGATGCCGAGATAGTGCGCCATCTGCTGCGGGGTCTCGACCGCGGTGGCGAAGCCGTCGATGTCGGACAGTTTTAGGCCGGCGTCCGCGATCGCGTTCAGTGCCGCGTCCGCGTGCAGCTGGATCTGCGACATGTTCGGGATGACCCCGAGTTCGGTGGTTTCGGCCGCACCGACGACGGCAACCTGGTTCCTGCGCATCACATTACCCCTTTGCCGGGCGGAAGAGGGGAAGGGTGATCTTGTCGTCGAGTGCCTCGAAGGCGACCTCAAGCGGCATGTCGAGCTCGAGCGCTTCCGGTGTCTGCGGACAATCGATGATGTTGCTCATCATGCGCGGACCTTCGTCGAGCTCGACGATGGCAATCGCATAAGGCGGCGTGAAGCCGGGCGCGGCGGGACGATGGTTGATGACGTAGCTGTAGAGCTTGCCCTTGCCGGTGGCCTTGAAGACCGAGACCTTGCGCGAGGCGCAGGAGGGGCAGAACGGCCGCGGCGGAAAGTAGACGTTGGCGCAGGCGTCACAGCGCTGCAAGCGCAGCTCGCCGGCCTTGGTGCCATCCCAGAAATGCTGGGTCTCAGGTGTCGGTTTTGGTTTCGCGCGCGCGGGCTCGGCCATGTCTGATGTCTCCTCCCGAAATCGTTGCAGCCTTGATGCGCCATTGGACCGACGGCCGTCAACGGTCCATCCACGCCCCGCGCAGCGGCCTGTGTCCCGCGCATGCCGCATATTCCGCCCCTCGCACAATTGCTAAGGCCGCGATGCTTGTGTCGCTCCGGTCCGGCGCGTAGAAGGGCCGCGGTCCAAGATACGTCGAAAGACCGGTCCACGAGACGTCCAAGATACCCGGGAGGAATAACATCATGCTGAGGATCATCGGCGCGGCACTCGCTGCCAGCCTCGCATTTGCCACGCAGGCAATCGCCGCCGACGCACCGTCGGAGATCAAGATCGGCACGCTCTACGCGTCCTCGGGGCGCTACGCCTCGATCTCGATGCCGGTCTACAGCTCGCTCAAATTGTGGGTCGAGCAGAAGAACGCCGAGGGTGGCGTGTTCGTGAAGGCGTTCGACAAGAAGATCCCGATCAAGCTCGTCTCCTATGACGACCAGAGCAACACCGCGACCGCCTCGACGCTTTATAATCAGCTGGTCACCCAGGATAAGGTCGATCTCCTGGTCGCCGATTCCGGATCGGTGCTGACGGCGCCCGCGGTCGCGATCGCGCGCGACCACAAGATGTTCCTGTTCGACCAGACCGGCACCGGCGCGAGCTTCTTCTCCAAGGACAATCCCTACATCGCGCTGATGGCCGACCCGGTGTCGACGATCTGGCCGAAGCCGGTAGCTGACTTCATCAGCCATGATGGTCCGGGCCTTGGCATCAAGAAGATCGCCATCCTCTACGCGACCAACGAGTTCACCGGCACCCAGGCCAACGCGTTCCGCAAGTTCGTCAAGGAGTCCGGCGCGCCGATTGAGATCGTCTACGACCAGGGCGTCCCGACTGAGACCACCAATTACAACGTCATCATCAACAACATCAGCAACACCAATCCCGACGCGGTGATCCATTTCGGCTACGCGCCGAACGACATCGCCTTCCTGCGCAACGTCCAGGACGTCGGCACCAAGTTCAAGATGCTGTTCGCGATCTATGCCGGCCTCGAGACCGAGCTGCTCGAGAAGAACGTCGGCGCCAAGGGCCTCGAGCATGTCTGGACCTACGTGCCGCCGTCCGAGCTGGATTATCCCGTCAATTTCGGGATGACCATGAAGGATTTCCGCACCGCCTGGCTGAAGAAGTACAATGACGGCAAGATGGAGTTCGGCTTCAACGCGGTGGCCGGCTACACCACCGCGCTGGTGATCGAGAAGACGCTGTCGGTTGCGACCAGCCTCGAGCAGATGGAGCTGCGCCGCGCGGTGTTCTCGCTCAGCGGCCAGCTCAAGACGTTGGACGGCACCTTCGCGCTGGATGAGACCGGCGGCCAGATCGGCGAGTTGACGCCGCTCGGCCAGCTCACGGTCGACGAGCACGATCACATCAAGTTCGTCTCGATCTATCCGCACGAGACCGCCACCGGCAAGCCGATCTATCCGGCGCCGTGATGCAGGTGAGTGCGGCAAGAGCGTTTTCGAGCGAAGTGGATACCGGTTCGCGTGAAGAAAACGCGTCAAAACAAAAGCCTGGAGCTCCGTTCCGATTCCATCGGAACGGAAGTAGCTCCAGGCGTAACCTTCGGCGGCGAGCGGTAGCATGACCTATGCGCTCGTTGCCGGCGTGCTGTTCGGGCTGTATTTCAGCCTGGTCGGCATCGGCCTCAATCTCGTGTTCGGCGTCATGCGCATCGTCAACCTTGCGCATGGCGACATCCTGATGCTCGGCGCCTTCATCGCGCTCGGCGTGGTCGGCATTGCCGGCATCGACCCGCTGTTCGCGGTGCCGCTCGCCTTCATGGTCTTCGTGCTGGCGGGCGTGCTGCTCTACTGGGTACTGGTGCCGCGGCTGCAGGGCTCGGCCAATCCGGAAATGCTGTCGATCATCCTGTTCTTCGGCCTGTCGCAGGTGATCGAAGCCGTCACCACGATCTTCGCCGGCACCAGCGAGCGCTCGATCCAGAGCCGGCTGCTCGGCACCGTGTTCACGACCATCAAGGTCAAGTGGTTCGGCGGCAAGGCCGGCGGGGCAGGGCCGATCCAGATCTTCGGCCAGGGCTTTCCCGCGCCCTGGGTGATCGCGGCCTGCACCAGCCTTGTCGCGATCGCGCTGGTGTACCTCTATCTCTACCACACGCGGCTCGGCACCCTGACCCGCGCGGTGATGTCGCGCCGCGACGAGGCGTTGGCGACCGGCATCGACGTCGATCGCGTCTCGGCGGCGGCGTTCGGCATCGGGCTCGGCATCGCGGCGGTTGCCGGGGTGTTCGCGCCCTTCATGTTCGGCTCGGTGACGCCGGCCTTCGGTGCCGATGCGACGGTGACCTCGTTTGCCATCGTCGTGCTCGGCTCGCTCGGCAATCCCTTGGGCACCGCGCTCGGCGGCGTCGTCTATGGCCTCTGCTATATGCTGGTGCAGACCTATCTCAGTTCCTGGGCCGACCTCTTGCCCTATGTGTTGTTGATCGTGATCCTGTTGTTGCGCCCGAGCGGTCTGCTCGGAAGGCGGGTGCGCGTTGCCTAACGCCTCGAAACACCTGCTGTTCATCCTGGCGCCGCTGGTGGTGGTGTTCGCACTGCTGCCCGGCGTCTATCAAAACCATCTGCTGCTGTTCAACTTCGTGATCTTCCTGATCCTCGCGCAAGGCGTGAACATCATCTATGGCTTCACTGGTTATCTGCCGTTCGGCTATGTCGGCTTCTTCGGCGCCGGCGCCTACGGCTTTGCCATCATGGTGATGCATCTGCAGACGCCGGCGCCGCTGGCCGTGCTGGTCGGCGGCGTCGTCGCGGTGGCGCTCGGCCTGCTGCTGACCCCGCTGCTGCGGCTGTCGGGCGCGTATTTTGCGATCGCCAACCTCGCGGCGTCGCTCGCCGTGCTGCACTTCGTCGCCAACCCGGCGTTGGAGGGGATCACCAAGGGCCCCTACGGCGTGTCGCTGACCGGCACGTTCAACCCGACCCATGCCTATTATGCCGCTGTGGTCGTGATGGCGCTGACCGTCGGCGCGGTGATCTATCTCAAGAACTCGCCGTTCGGCCTGGCGCTGCAGGCCGTGCGCGAGGATGCGGTGTCGGCCTCGATGGCCGGCGTCAACATCATCAAGATGCGGGTGATCGCCTGGCTCGCCTCGGCGCTGGTCGCAGGCCTCGCCGGCGGCATCTATGCCTGGTACGTCTCGGTGTTCTATCCGGACAACGTGTTCTCCGGCGAGTTCAGCATCTTCGCGATCGTGTTCGCGCTGTTCGGCGGCGTTGCCACCATCACCGGACCGATCGTCGGCGTGCTGATTCTGTACGGCATCTACAATCTGATCGGCTTCACCACGCCGCAATATTTCCAGCTGATCTATGGCCTGTTGATCATGGGACTGGTGCTGTTCCTGCCCGCAGGGCTGGTGTCGCTGGCAACGCGCAGGGGGTGGCATGTCCCCTGAGCAAAACTCCATCCTCAAGGTCTCGAAACTGGTCAAGCGCTTCGGCGGCTTCCACGCGCTCGATGGCCTGAGCTTTCACGTGGTGCCCGGCGAGATCCTCGGCCTGGTCGGTCCGAACGGCTCCGGCAAGACCACGGCGATCAACGTGATCTCCGGCCTCTATGCGCCCGATGGCGGCGAGGTCGTGTTCGACGGCGCGTCCTCCGGCGGCGTCGCCTCGCACAAGCTCGTTCACCGCGGCATCAACCGCACTTTCCAGGTGCCGAAGCCGTTCCTGTCGCTCACGGTGCGCGAGAACATCCAGGTGGCGCTGGCCTATGGCGGCGCGACCGGCACGCCGCCGTCGATCGTCGAACTGCTCGACGATTTCAGGCTGAAGGAGGTCGCCGACCGCCCCGCCGCCGATCTCAACAGCGCGCAGCAGAAGATGCTCGATCTGACCCGCGCGCTCGCGACGCGGCCGCGGCTGTTGCTGCTCGACGAGCTCGCCGCCGGCCTCAATCCGGCGGAGCTCGACTGGATCGCCGGCCGCATCAAGGCGCTGGCCGCGACCGGCATGGCGATCATCGTGGTCGAACATCTGATGGGCTTCATCGAGCAGATCACCGACCGCGTCATCGTGCTCAATGCCGGCAAGGAAATCTTCGAAGGCACGCTCGCGACCGCGGTGCGCGAGCCGCAGGTGATCGAGGTGTTTTTGGGAGGCGAGCATGCCCACTGATGCAGCGTCGCTTCTGGACGCCAAGGGCGTCGATGCCGGCTACGGCACCATGCAGGTGTTGTGGGGCGTCGATCTCGACGTCCGCCCCGGCGAGACCGTGCTGTTGCTCGGCGCCAATGGCGCGGGCAAGACCACCTTCCTGAAATCGCTGGTCGGCTTGATCGAGGCCCGCGACGGCCACATCAAACTCGGCGGCGAAGACATCACGAAAATGCGATCTTCGGACCGCATGAAGCGCGGCATGACCTACATGTCGGAGCTTGCGGTATTCCCCGATCTGTCGATCGAGGAGAACATCCGGATCGGCGCGCAGGCGCTGGGCCATGCCAATCCGGGTGCGCGGGTCGACGAACTGTACGGCCTGTTTCCGGTGCTGCGCGACAAGCGCCGCGATCCGGCCTCCAGCCTGTCCGGCGGCCAGCGCAAGATGCTGGGCATCGCCAAGGCGCTGTCGGCCGAGCCGAAGCTGCTGGTCATGGACGAGCCCTCCGCTGGGCTGTCGCCACTGTTCGTCAAGGAGGTGCTTCGTGCCTTGTCGAGCCTGCAAGGCCGCGGCTTGGCGCTCTTGATCGCCGAGCAGAATATCGGTTTCCTTGAGATTGCCACCCGCGTATTCGTGCTGGAAGGCGGGCGGATCCGCTTTTCCGGCACGGTTGCCGAGATGAGCGGCAATGAAGAGCTGCACCGGGCCTATTTCGGGCTGAAGTGATGCCGGCGCACCGGTCTGGAAATCGGCGCCGGTTCGCGCGACAATCAGCTGCAAGACCTTTTGAATTGCCAGCCAGCAAGCCGTGAAGTGCAAGCCGTAAAGTGAAAACCATGCCCAAAAATCCGACACTCGCCTCCCTTGCCGCCGACCTCGCCAGCGGCGCGACCTCCGCCCGCAAGCTCGTCGAGCAATGCATCGCCAGGATCGCCGATCCGGCAGGCGAGGGCCAGCGCACCTTCATCCATGTCGACCGCGACGCCGCGCTGGAAGCCGCCGGTGGCATGGACCGGCTGCGCAAGGCCAACGCCGCGCCGTCGCCCTTTGCCGGCATTCCGGTCTCGATCAAGGACCTGTTCGACATCAAGGGGCAGGTGACACGCGCCGGCTCCCGCGCGCTGGATGATTCCGCGCCGGCGGATGCCGATGCGCCTGCCGTGGCACGGCTCAAGCGCGCCGGCTTCATCGTGATCGGCCGCACCAACATGACCGAATTCGCCTATTCCGGCATCGGCATCAATCCGCATTACGGCACGCCGAAGAGCGCCTGGAACCGGAGCGTCGGGCATGTGCCCGGCGGCTCGTCCTCGGGCGCGGCGGTCTCGATCGCCGACGGCATGGCGTTCGGCGCGCTCGGCACCGACACCGGCGGCTCCTGCCGGATTCCGGCCGCCTTCAACGGCATCGTCGGCTACAAGCCGACGCAGCGCCGGATTCCGCTCGACGGCGGCGTGCCGCTGTCGTTCACGCTCGACAGCTACGGCCCGCTGGCCAATTCAGTCGCCTGCTGTGCCGCGCTCGATGCAGTGCTGGCCGACGAGCCGGTGACGCCGCTCACCCCACGGCCGGTGAAGGGCATGCGGCTCGCGGTGCCGACCACGGTCGTGCTCGACGACCTCGACGATGCCGTCGCAAAGACCTTCGAGCGCGCGCTGGCGACGTTGTCGCGCGCCGGCGCCTTGATCGAGCGTATCGAGGTGCCGGAATTGCTCGATGTCGGCGTGATGAACACCAAGGGCGGCTTTTCCGCGGCCGAGAGCTATGCCTGGCACCGCTTCCTGCTGGCCAGCAAGGGCGACATCTACGATCCGCGTGTCGCGGTGCGGATCCAGCGCGGCGAGGGCTTTCTGGCGGCCGACTATATCGACCTCATCAATGCGCGGCGGTCGTTCATCGCCCGTACCGAGGCGCGCATCGCGCCCTATGACGCAATGGTGCTGCCGACCACGGCGAACCTGCCGCCGACCATTGCGAGCCTCGCCGACGACAAGGTATTCGCGACGGAGAATTTGCGCGCGCTGCGCAATCCCTCACTGATCAACGTGCTCGATGGCTGCGCCATCTCGCTGCCCGCGCATCGCGCCGGCGAGGCGCCGGTCGGCCTGATGCTCGCCGCCGCGGGCGGTTCGGATCGCCGCATCTTCGAGCTTGCGGCCGGAATGGAGACCGTCATCCGTGTTTGATCTCACCTTCAATGTCGACGACAAGGGCGTCGCGACGCCGCTCACGCTCGAAATCAAACAGGCCGTGATCGCCGGCTGGACCGGCCGCGATCCGGTGGCGCGCGACAAGCACATCGCCGAGCTCGAAGCGCTCGGCATTGCACGGCCCGCGACGACGCCGATCTACTACCGCTGCTCGGCGCGCCGGCTGACCTTCGCCGACACGATCGAGGTCTGCGGCGAAGACTCCAGCGGCGAGGTCGAGTTCGTGCTGATCGGCTGGCAGGGCCGCACCTTCGTCGGCTGCGGCTCCGATCATACCGACCGCAAGGTCGAGAGCTACAGCGTCACGGTGTCGAAGCAGATGTGCGACAAGCCGATGGCGGCCGAACTCTGGGAGCTCGAGGACGTCATTGGCCATTGGGACAAGCTGGTCCTGCGATCCTGGGCCGTGATCGGCGGCCAGCGCGTGCTCTACCAGGAAGGCACGCTCGATCACATGCTGCCGGTGAAGGACCTGATCGCGCGCGGCTTCGACAAGGGCGCGTTGCCCGATGGCTGCGCCATGTTCGGCGGCACCTTCGCGGCCAAGGGCGGCATCCGCCCGGCCAGCCGCTTCGAGTTCGAGCTGGAAGACCCGGTGCTGAAGCGAAAGATCAGCCACGGCTACGACGTGGTGACGCTGCCGGTCAGGGGCTGATTTCCTTCCGCGCGTGATCTTGTCGAAAGCTAGTCGGCACTTCCTCCACACGTCGTCCCTGCGAAAGCAGGGACCCATACGCCGCGGCTTTCGCAAAGGGCACGCGGCCAGACGGCTTTCTCACAACCAGCACCTGTGGTTATGGGTCCCTGCTTTCGCAGGGACGACAGCGGAATTGGGGCGCTGTTCCCGAACAGTCCTGCCGGAAATCGGGTGGCGTCAGCCGCGCTCATCGGCCAGATTCCGCCGCATGACAGCAACAGCCAGAACCATTACCCGCCCAACCACCAGCATTCCCGCCCGCGTTGACGCGCTCGACTGGGACCAGATCACGACCGACCTCGACGGGCAGGGCTGCGCCGTCCTTGGCTGCCTGCTGACGTCGCAGGAATGCGATGCGATCGCCGCGCTCTATCCCGACGACAGCCGGTTCCGCAGCCGGGTCGTGATGGGCCGCCACGGCTTCGGCCGCGGCGAGTACAAGTATTTCTCCTATCCGCTGCCGGACCTGATCGCGGAGCTGCGGCCGGCGCTGTATGCGCGGCTGACCGCGACCGCCAATCGCTGGAACGAGACGATGGGGATCGAGATCAGCTATCCGCCGTCGCATGCGGCATTCCTGAAGCGTTGCCATGATGCCGGGCAGACGCGGCCGACGCCGCTGCTGCTGCAATATGGCGAGAGCGATTACAATTGCCTGCACCAGGATCTCTATGGCGAGCACGTATTCCCGATCCAGGTCGCGATCCTGCTGTCGCAGCCAGGGCGCGATTTCACCGGCGGCGAGTTCGTGCTGACCGAGCAGCGGCCGCGGATGCAGTCGCGGCCCGAGGTGGTGCCGCTGACCAAGGGCGATGCGGTGGCGTTTGCCGTGCATCATCGTCCGGTGCAGGGGACGCGCGGGCCGTATCGTGTCAATCTGCGCCACGGCGTCAGCCGGATCAGATCCGGGCATCGCCACACCGTTGGTGTGATCTTCCACGACGCAAAGTGAGTGTGCAGAGGCGTGGCTGCTGATCTGTTCGAGACCATTGGCGATGCGCGGCCGCCGCGCGAGACCATCGCGGACGGCGCGGTGCTGTTGCGCGGCTTTGTCCGGCCGTTCGAGGCCGAACTGATCCCGGCCTTGCGCATCATCGTCAAGCAGGCGCCGTTCCGGCACCTGATCACGCCGGGCGGCCACCGGATGTCGGTCGCGATGACCAATTGCGGCGGCGTCGGCTGGGTCTCCGATCCCAATGGCTATCGCTACGATCCGATCGATCCGGACTCTGGACAGCCCTGGCCGGCGATGCCGGAGGTGTTGCGCGGGCTCGCCGCCGATGCCGCGGCCGCGGCCGGCTTCAACGGCTTCGCGCCGCAAGCCTGCCTGATCAACCGCTATGTCCCCGGTGCAAAACTGTCGCTGCACCAGGACAAGGACGAGCTCGACTACGGCGCGCCGATCGTCTCGATCTCGCTCGGGCTGCCGGCGGTCTTCCTGTTCGGCGGGCTGAAGCGCAGCGATACGCCGCGCCGCTATCGGCTCGAACATGGCGACGTTGCGGTGTGGGGCGGGCCGTCGCGGCTATTTTATCACGGCGTCGCGGCGCTCGCTGATGGCGAGCACAGCGTGCTCGGCCGCCAGCGCATCAATTTGACCTTCCGCAAAGTGCGCTAGCTCCCCCTCCCGCAAATGGGAGAGGTGGTCTAAACTCGGATCATGACCACCAAGGCCGATCGCGCGGTCAACCGCACCGGCGTCTATCTCGCCGTGCTGCAGCTCGTGTTCACGCTGGGCTGGACCACCTACCTGATCTATCTGCCCAAGCTGTGCGCCGATGTCGGCATCGCGCCGTCGACCGTCATCCTGATCCTGATGATGGACCAGGGCATCTTCACCGTCACCGACACCGCGATGGGCATGGCCGCCGACAGGATTGCAAGCCTGGTCGGCCGGCTCGGCGTGTTCGTCGGCGTTCTCGCCGCGATCTCCTGCGTCGCCTTCGTCGCGCTGCCCTATGTGGCCGGGACCGGGCCGGGCGCGAAATTCTGGCTGATCGTGTTGATCGTGATCTGGTCGGCCACATCGTCGGCGTTGCGCGCGCCGCCACTGACGCTGCTCGGCAAGTATCGCGCGCAACCCTCCGTCCCGTTCCTCGCGGCGCTGGCGATGCTGGGCTACGGCATCGCGGGTGCGGTCTCGCCCTATCTCGCCGTCGTGCTGCGCGATCATGATGCGCGGCTGCCATTCGTGCTGTCCGGTGCCGTGCTGCTGCTGACCGCGCTCGCGTTCTCAGGGATCGAGCGCCGCGTCGCCGAGGAGGTGCAACCCGAGCGGCTTGCGGCACCGGCCAAGCGGCTCGGGGCGGTGCCGATGTTCCTGATCGCCTCGATGGTGCTGCTCTCGCTCGGCTATCAGCTGCACTTCAACATCAACAGCGTCCCGTTCTATTTGCGCTTTGCCAGGCCGGACAATCTGCAATGGCTGATGCCGGTGTTCTGGATCGGCTTCAACGTCGCGATGTTTCCAGCGAGCATTGTCGTCAAGCATCGCGGCGGGCTGATCGTAATGGGTGCGGCGGGATTGCTCGGCGCATTCGCCATCGTTGCCGCGGAGATCGCCGGAAGCCTCAACGTCCTGATCGTGGCGCAGTTCATTGCGGGAGCGGCCTGGGGCTGCATGCTGATGAGCGCGGTGTCCGCCGCGCTTGCGATCGGGGAGACCGGCGCCGAAGGCAAGGTCACGGGCCTCGTGTTCTCGGCGCTGGCGCTCGCGACCTTCGCGCGGATGGCTGCGGTCGCCGGCGGCCTGCAGAAGATACCGGACTATGCGCCGCTGGTGCATTGGGCGCCGGTCGCCTGCTGGTCGGTCGCCGGCGCCGGCCTGCTCGTGATCGCCGCGTCGCGGCTGCAAGTGAGGCGGATCTAGTATCGTCATTCCGGGGCGATGCGAAGCATCGAACCCGGAATCTCGAGATTCCCCGATGCGCAATTGCGCATCTGAGGTTCGCTCCGCGCCCCGGAATGACGGGCGTTTGGCCTCAGTTGTTCCTCGCCGGATGGATGAACGCCCAGGGACTGACTTCCGAATCCGTCGGCACTTCCACCGAGATCACATAGGGCCCGCCATCGGCCAGCGCCTTCTCCAGCACGGGTCGGAAATGATCGGGCGAGGTGACGCGCGCGGCGCCGACGCCGAAGGACTCCGCGAGCTTGACGAAATCGGGATTGACCAGGTCGGAGGCAACGACACGGCCATCGAAGCGCTCGCGCTGGTCGCGGCGGACATTGCCGTAGGCGTTGTTGTTGAACACCAGCGTCACCACGCCGATCTTGAACTGCACGGCGGTGGCGAGCTCCTGCACGCCGAACATGAAGCCGCCGTCGCCGGTGATTGCGACCACCGGCTTGTTCGGATTAGCGACCTTGGCGCCGAGCGCGGTCGGGAAGCCCGAGCCGAGCGTGCCCTGATAGCCCGAGGTGACGAAAGTGCGCGGCTCGTAGATCGGAAAGCCGTACCAGGAGGCGAAGCCGACTTGCGACAGCTCATCGGTGACGATGGCGTTGGCCGGCAGCACCTCGCGCAGGATCTTCAGATAGGCCATCTGCGGCTGGATGCGCTGGATCTCCTGGGCGGTGGCCGCGGTCGCCTCGCGGATCGCGGCGCGGCGGCCCGAGGTCTTGCTGTAGCCCGCCTTGCGCACGGCGGCGATGAGGTCGGCGGTGCCGGCCCTGGCGTCCGCGATCACACCGGCGTCGGCCGGCCAGCGGCGCAGCTCGACCGGATCGATGTCGATCCGCACGCATTTCAGGCCTGCCGGCTGATATGGCCAGCGCGACATGGTCGGCAGCTCCATGCGGGTGCCGATGCCGATCATCAGGTCGGTCTTCGGCCAGAGCTTGTAGGCCGCGGCCATGGTGAGCCCGAGCTCGTGTGCGTTGGAGACGATGCCGCGGCCGCTACGGAATGCGACCACCGGCGCATCGATCATCTCGGCCAGTTCGAGGATCTCCTCGCGGGCCTCGATCGCGCCGCTGCCGACGAAAATCATCGGCGCCTTGCTGCCGGCGATCAGATCGGCGGCGGCCTTGATGCGATCCGGATCGGGCTGCGGCGCCGGCATCAGGTCGAACGGTTTGACGGCTGCGACCTGGGTGCGCTGGGTGAAGACGTCCCACGGCATCTCCAGCGACGCGGGACCGCGCCGGCCCGACAGCATCTCTTGGAATGCGCGCGACACCATCGCAGGCGCGTTGTCAGGATATTCGATCCGGTCGGCCCATTTCACGAAGGTGCGTAGCGTCGCAAGCTGGTCCGGCATCTCGTGCAGATGGCCGCGGCCCTTACCGAGAAATTGCGTCGGCACCTGGCCGGTCAGGCACAGCACCGGCTCGTTGCAGCCGAATGCGGTCAGCAGCGCCGCCGAGGCGTTGAGCACGCCGGGACCGGGCACGACGCTGAACACGCCGGGCTTGCCGGAGGAGCGGGCATAGCCGAACGCCATGTAGCCACAGGCCTGCTCATGCCGGGCGCCGATCACCTTGAGCTGCGCCTGGTGGAACGCATCGAACAGGCCATAGATCTGCGCGCCGGGCAGGCCGAACACGGTGTCGACGCCGTGGGCGACGAGGCCGTTGACGATCGCTTCGCCGCCGGATGTTGAGGTCATGGCACTGTCCACTTGCTGTGAGGTTAGGTGGCTTCGTCGACGACGCCGTTGCGCAGGATACCGACGCCTTCGGCCTCGACCTCGACGACATCGCCGGGCTTCAGATAGCGCGGCGGATCGAACCGCGCACCTGCGCCGGTCGGGGTGCCCGTGACTATGATGTCGCCGGGAACCAGCGTCGTGAAGGTCGAGATGTAGTTGATGAGGTAGCGGAAGCCGAAGATCAAGCGCGAGGTGCGGTCGTCCTGCCTGACTTCGCCATTGACTCGCGTAGTCAGCCGGATATCGGCGATCTGCGCCTCGCTGGTGTAAGGTACGATCCACGGGCCAAGACTGCCGGTGGAATCGAAGTTCTTGCCCTGGGTGACGTTGAATTTGGCGTGGCGCACCCAGTCGCGGATGGTGCCTTCGTTGCAGAGCGTGATCGCGGCGATGTGATCGAGCGCGGCGCTCTCGGCAATGTGCCGGCCGGCCTTGCCGATCACCAGCACCAGCTCGCCCTCATAGTCGAGCTGCGGCGAGACGCGCGGCCGCACCACCGGCGTGTTGTGACCGACGAAGGAGCGCGGCACCCGCAGGAACATGCTCGGATATTTCGGCGCGTCCGAGCCGTCCTTGTACTCGGCGTTACGGTCCGGATAGTTGACGCCGATGCAGATGATCTTGTCCGGCGCCGGAATTGGCGGCTGCCAGGTGACCGCGTCCAGCGCGTGGTCGGGCGCGCGCTTGGCGGCGTCCTCGACAAGCCTGGTCAGTGCGCCGGCGGCGATCGCCTCACGCAGCGTCGGATAGTCCTTGGCGAAGCGCGACGAGAGGTCGACGATGCCGGTGTCGGTGACGGCGCCATATTGCGTGGCGCCGTTGACGGAATAGGTGGCGAGGCGAGGGGCTGACATTAGCTATCCAATTCTTGATGTCGTCCCGGCGAAGGCCGGGACCCATACGCCGCGGCCATTGGAATGGGTACGCGGCTAGACATTCTTTCGGCAACCCTATTCGGTGGTTATGGGTCCCGGCCTTCGCCGGGACGACGTGGAGGGTGTTCGTTGTATTCGCGCTTAATCCGCAACCAGCACATCGGCGACGAAGCGGGGCTCGCGCACCGCCTGGCCGGCGAAGGTCGAACCTTCCTCGAACCAGGAGCGCGGCGCCGGTGCGCCCCACAATGTCTGGCGGCGCGGATCGCGCAGCGACCAGCGTAGCGGCTCGTGGTCGTGATCGCCGGTGAAATAGTCGCTGGTGTAGAGCTCGATGCGATGGCCGTCGGGATCGCGGATGTAGAGGAAGAAGGCGTTGGAGATGCCGTGCCGGCCCGGGCCGCGCTCGATGTTCTGGAGGAAGCCGGAGGAGGCCATCACGTCGCAGAGATGCACGATGTTCATCGCGGTCGGCACCCAATAGGCGATGTGGTGCAGGCGCGGGCCACGGCCGTTGGTGATGGCGAAGTCGTGGACATTGCCCTTGCGATGCATCCAGGCGGCTGCGATGCGGCCGTTGTCGCCGTCCTCCTCGGCATATTCGGTGAGGCGGAAGCCGAGCCGGGCGTAGAAGTCGACGGTGTCCTGCACTTCGGCGGCGAACACGTTGAAATGGTCGAGCCGCTGCGGATGGCAGCCCTTGTAGAGATCGTAGCGCCGCAACAGATGCGGGCGCTTCTCCATCGTGGCGTAGAGCTCGATCTGGAAGCCGAACGGATCGGTGAATTGCAGCGTGCGGCCCTGGAAGGGCTGGTCGACGAAGGCGTAGGCAATGCCGTTCTCGGAGCAGAACGCCGCCGCCTTGTCTAGGTCGCCGTCATTGCCGACCTTGAAGCCGAGCCGGTTGCAGGCGGCCTTCGCCGCCTTGCGCAGCACCACCGAATGATGCTGGTGCTCCTCGCTGGCGCGCAGATACACCGACTTGTCGTCGCGGTCCTCGATATGGAGGCCGACGGTCTTCTCGTAGAAGGTGGCGCTCTTGTCCAGGTCCGTGACGTCGAGCACGGCATGGCTGCAGCGGATGATGTTGAACGGCGGATCGAAGACGTGGGTTGGTGCGGGCATTGTGCTTCCCCTCTGGATCGTTATTCCGGGATGCGCCTCTTGGCGCAGGCCCGGAATCCATACTCACGATCGTGGTTATGGATTCCGGGCTCGCCGCTACGCGTCGCCCCGGAATGACAGTGCTGGCTAAGTTCCCAGTTTCTGAATCTTGTGCGTCCCGCGCGCGAGCGAGACGTGCTTGGTTTCCATGTAGAAGTCGAACGAGTAGTCGCCGCCGTCGCGGCCGATGCCGGAGGCTTTCATGCCGCCGAACGGGGTCGGCAGGTGGCGGACGTTTTCCGAGTTGAGCCAGATCATGCCGGCTTCGAGCGCATCCGCGACGCGCAGCGCACGGCCCACGTCGCCGGTCCAGACATAGCCGGCAAGGCCGTATTGCACGTCGTTGGCGATCTCGATGGCATCAGCCTCGTCACGGAACGGGATCACGGTCAGGAACGGACCGAACACCTCTTGCTGGGCCACGCGCATGGTCGCGTTGGCGCCGGTGACGAGGGTTGGCTGCACATAGTGCCCGCCGCCCGGGCCGTCATGCGGCTTGCCGCCGACCGCGATCGTCGCGCCGTCCTGCCTGGCGACGTCGAAATAGCTGCAGACCTTGGCGAAGTGCCGCTCGTGGATCAGCGGCCCGATCTCGGTCGCCGGATCGAGGGGATGACCGACCTTGAGTGCCTTCACGCGCGCGGTCAGCCTCTCGATGAATTTCTCGGCGATGCTTTGTTGAACCAGCAGCCGGCTCGACGAGGTGCAGCGCTCGCCGTTGAGCGAGTAGATCATGAACACGACGGCATCGAGCGCGCGGTCGAGATCGGCATCGTCGAACACGATCACCGGGTTCTTGCCGCCGAGCTCGAAATGCACCCGCTTCAGGGTCGGCGCACCCTGTGCCATGATCGCCGAGCCCGTCGTGCTCTCGCCGACGAAGCCGATCGCCTTGATCGCGGGGTGCTCGGTCAGCGCCTTGCCGGCGTCCTCGCCGAAGCCGTGCACGGTGTTGAACACGCCGTCGGGCAGACCGGCCTGTTTTGCGAGTTTGACCAGCAGATCGGCGGTCACCGGCGACCATTCCGCGGGCTTGTGCACGACCGTGCAACCCGCGGCCAGCGCAGGCGCGATCTTCCAGGTCGAGAGCATGAACGGCGTGTTCCACGGCGTGATCACGCCGACCGGGCCGATCGGCACGCGGGTCGAGATATTCCAGTGCTCGTCCGAGGGCGTGTTGAGACCGTCGCGCGCCTCGCCGCATTTGTCGGCGAAGAAGCGGAAATTCTCCGCGGCACGGATCGCGGCCTTGGCCATGAAGCGGTGCGCCTGGCCGGTGTCGATGCATTCGAGTACGGCGATATCGTCGGCGCGCTCCTCGATCGCGTCAGCCACGCGATGCAGCAGCTTGCGCCGCTGCGCCGCCGGCATGTCGCGCCAGGCCTTGAAGGCCTTGGACGCGGCGGTTGCCGCACGGTCGATGTCCTCGGCGTTGCCGCGCGCGACGGTCGCAAGCACGGTGCCGTCGATCGGCGATTTCGTCTCGAAGGTCTGGCCTGAGGCGGCCGGCACGACCTTGCCGTCGATCACATGGCCGATGCCTTCGGCTTTCAACTTGGCAAGCAGAGGACCGGCGCGATCGCGGTTGGCCTGGAACACGTCGGCTGTAGATTTCGGAGTGGCTTTATCCATTGACCGTCTCCACCTTCAGTGCGTCGTGGATGTTGTTGCGTTTCCAGCTGGTTTCCTTGTCGTTGATCTGCATGTCGAACGACAGGGCGAACTTGCTGTTGGCGAAGACCGGATCGAGATGGGCCGATAGCGCCTTGAAGATGTGCTCGCCGGCCTTCTTGCGCGCGGTGAGGTCGCGGCCTTCGCCGAGCCGTAGCACCATGTCGAGGAAGCCGTAGTTCTTGCGGCCGTCGCCGATCGCGTAGTGCTCGCATCTGATGGCGCGCACGCGGATGCCGCCGAGCGGGAAGATGCCGGTCTCGACCGCGGCTTTGCGGACCAGTTCGACCGTCGCGCCCATGTCGACGAGGCCGTCGAGATTGGCGGAGTATTCAATCGTGAAATGCGGCATGCAGCTCTCCTGCTGAGTGCGTCAGGCGAAGTAGCAGCTCACGGACCCGTAAGGTCCGTAGTCGGCCTGGATGGTGTCGCCCTTGCGGGTCTCGATCGGGCGGATGAAGGAGCCGGCCAGCACGACCTGTCCGGCCTCCAGCGCGAGCCCGTTCGGGGCGATCTTGTTGGCGAGCCATGCCACCGCGGTCGCCGGATGATTCAACACGCCGGCGGCGAGACCGGTTTCCTCGAGTTGGCCGTTTCGGAAGCAGAGCGCGCCGATCCAGCGCAGATCGGCTTCGAGCGGACGGATCGGACGGCCGCCGAGCACAATTCCGGCATTGGCGGCGTTGTCGGCGATGGTGTCGAAGATCTTGCGCGTCGCCTTGGTCTCGGGGTCGACGCGCTCGACCCTGGTATCCAGGATCTCCAGCGCCGGCACCACGAAGTCGGTGGCGTTGAGCACGTCGAACAGCGTGCAGTTCGGCCCCGCGAGGCGATGCTTCATCACGAAGGCGAGCTCGGCCTCGACGCGGGTCGCGATGAAGCGGTCGGTCGGCACCAGGCCGCCATCGGCAAAGAACATGTCGTCGAGCAGGATGCCTGAATCCGGCTCGTCGATATTGAGCGCGCTCTGCATCGCCTTCGAGGTCAGGCCGATCTTGTGGCCCTTGACGACGCGCCCCTGCGCCACCTTCATCTCGACCCAGGCCTTCTGAATCGCGTAGGCGTCTTCGAGGGTAATGCGGGGGTATTCCAGCGACAGCTGGCGGATTTGCTTGCGGGTCTTTTCCGCACTGTCGAGCCGTTCGGCTGCAGCGCGGATATCGTCCTTGGAGAGGGCCATGCGTGCTACACAAAAGTGGATGTCGGGAGATGATTAACATGTTAAGTGAATTCCCGCAAACTGAATCAGGGCATGTTGCAACGCAAAATTTTGTTGCGGTGGATTAGGCGATGGCGCGCAAGAAATTGGATGAGATCCGGCCGGGGCAGGGGGACGACGCGTCGTCGCGACGGACCCCGATGCGCGAATTCTCGCGCTCGCTGCCGATGTCGCTGCTCCGCGCACGCGAGGCGGTGATGCGGCAGTTCCGTCCGTCGCTGCGCAATCACGGGCTGACCGAGCAGCAGTGGCGGATTTTGCGTGCGCTCACCGCGGTCGACGAGATCGAGGTCACCGAGCTCGCCCGCGTGGCGTTTCTGCTCGGCCCGAGCCTGTCGCGAATCCTGCGTGACCTCGAGGCGCGCGCGTTGATCGAGCGCAAGGCGGCGGAGAACGACGGGCGGCGCGCGGTGGTCTCGATCTCGGCCAAGGGGTTGAAGCTGATCGAGGCGGTGGCGCCGACGTCGGAGGCGATCTACGCCGAGATCACACGGCGATATGGCGCGCGCAAGCTTGCCGAGTTGCACGACATGCTGGGCGCGCTGGAGGCAAGCCTCGCCGGAATGGGCTCGGCCGATGACGCCGAAGTCGAGGCCGACGGGTAGTCGCGACGATGCGCGACCTTGCCGCTCAGGCCATGTAGGGCACGCGCGAGATCACGTTGATGGCGCGGAATTCGGCGATCCAGCCGGCGACCTTGGAGTGCGACCACTCGATATGGCGGCGCAAGGTCGCGGCGGCCGTATCGCCGTCGCGGGCGCGCAGGGCTTCGATGATCACCAGATGCTCGTCCATGAAGGAATCGATCTGCGGCGCGGTCAGCGCGACCTGGATGTGCTTGCCGATCACGAAAGCGCAGTGAGTGCGCTTGAGCGCTTCGACCATCTCGCGATTGATGCCGTAGCCCAGGCAGCGGATATGGAGATCGCCCTCGATCTCATCGAGCTCGCCGACGCCGACGCGGCTGCGGAATTGGATGCCCTCGCGCAGCCGCTCCGCCATCCGGTCAAGCAGTGCGGTCGGAATCCTCGCCGCAGCGGATTTGAGGAGCAGCGGCTCGAGGGTTGCGCGCACCTCGAAGATGTCGCGCAGGCGATCCTCATCGAGCGGCACGACATACCAATGCGCCTTCGCGCCTTTCTCCAGGATTCCGATCGCCTGCGCACGTAGCAGCAAATTGCGCGCAACCGTGCGCCCGACCCGGAAATGCCGCGCCAATGCGAGCTCGCTGACGCGGAAGCGTCCGAACAGCGACCGGTAGATGATCTCGCGTTCGAGCTTGTAATAGAGCGTATCCCAGGCGTCGCTACGCACCGCCTCGACGGGGCCGTCGGTCAGCCCGAACATCTGCGGTGTGATCGGGACGCGCCGCGGGTCGACCTTGCGCTTGCCCGCGATGACGCCGCGGCCGTCGAAGCGGCGCACCAGGCCGATGTGCTCGAGCTGTTCGAAGGCCTGCCGTACCGGCGAGCGGCTGGAGCCGAACAAGGTCGCGATCGCCGATTCGGAGAGAACCGTGCCGGATGGCACGTCACCCGCCCGGATGTGCTTCGCCAATGCGCTCTTGATCAGCGCGTAGGCCGGCTGTTTTCGTCTGGTCTGCGATTTCGCTCTTGGAATCGACATCGATGACTGCCCGCCGGTCACACTATCATGTGATTCCCGTCATGGTCGCTGGTAGCAGGCATTTACACACCGTTGCCAGCGAAGTTTTGACTATTGCGTGCAATGTGCAATCATGTTTAGCTACGTCAAACGCCAGATTGATGGCCGCCGTTGCGCGTCTTGTGCGCTGCAGCGGCGCTCACGCTTGTTCGCCGCGCCGATTGACGGTTGCGGATAGGCACTCGATCGACGCGTCAGCTCGTTTCAACGCAGCCGACATGCAAGTTCGGCGCACCAAAGGGAGGATTGAATGAAACTGACGAGGCGTGAGTTTTCCGCCGGCTTGGCGGCAGGTCTCGCTGCTCCCGCGCTGATGCGCAGCGCTTGGGCGCAGGGAGCGACCATCAAGATCGGCATGTGCGTTCCGGTGACCGGACCGGCGGCGGAGCAGGGCCTGTGGGCCCAGAATGGCGCCAAGCTGGCGCTGGCCGCGGTCAACAAGGCCGGCGGCGTGCTCGGCAAGCAGGTCGAGCTCGTCATCGAGGACGACCAGACCACCAATCCGGGCATCGTGCTGGCGTTCTCCAAGCTCGCCGCACAATCCGACATCGTCGCTTTCCTCGGCTCGATCCGCTCGACCCAGGTGCAGGCGATGGCGCCCGATGTGATCAAGGTCGGCAAGCCCGTGATGATCGGCGGCACCAATCCCGATCTCACCCATTCCGGCAATCCCTGGCTGTTCCGCTTCCGCCCGAACGACAATTATTCCGGCCGCGTGATCGCCGATTTCGGCGTCAACACGCTCGGCAAGAAGAAATGGGCGATCGTCCATTCCACCGATGCCTTCGGCACCGCTGGCGGAAAGGCGCTGTCAGAGGCGCTGACCAAGTTCGGCGCGCCGCCGGTGCTTGATCAGGGCTACGCCAACCAGAGCCAGGACTTCACCCCGGTCGTGCTGGCCGTGAAGCAGTCCGGCGCCGACGTGCTCGGCACCTACTTCACTTTCGAGAACGACCTCGGCATCTTCGCCCGGCAGTTGCGCCAGCTCGGCGTCAACATCCCGTGGGTCGGCTCGCCTTCGGTGGTGGCGGTCTCCTCGACCAAGCTCGCCGGTCCCGCGCTGTTCGGCACCTACGGCGTTGCCGACTTCGCCGAAGACTCGAGCGATACCGCGAAGGCGTTCGGCAAGTCCTATCGCGATGCCTACAAGACCGCGCCCGACAACCAGAGCGCCTGGCCGTACGATGCGATCACCATCCTGTCGGCGGCGATCAACAAGGCCGGCTCGACCGATCCGAACAAGATCCGCGACGCCATCCTGGCGACGCAGAAATTCGCCGGCGCCGAAGGCGAATATAATTTCGACAAGAATGGCGACGGTCTGCACGGCTACAATGTCGTGAAGAACGAGAAGGGCCAGATCGTCTACGACAAACACATCGACTTCAACGATTGATCTGACAGTCGGGGAGGCACGAATGGATGGGTTCCCTCCCCCCTTGCGGGGGAGGGTTAGGGAGAGGGGTAGGCCGCACGGGCGGAATTCGTGGCTTACCCCTCTCTCCAACTCTCCCCCTTGCGGGGGAGAGAGCCCTACCACCTCCCGCGTGGTCCTAAACGAGAGGCTGTGTACGACAAGCACACCGATCCGGCCGGTGCCGGGATATTCGCTTCCCCTCTAACCGAACGTTTGTCATGGATCTGGTTTTACAACTGCTGTTCACCGGCATCGGCATCGGCGCGGTCTACGCACTGGTGGCGCTCGGTTTCGTGCTGATCTTCCGCGCCACCAACGTAGTGAACTTCGCGCAAGGCGAGTTCTCGATGGTCGCCGCCTATCTGATGGTGGTGTTCTCGGTCGATCTCGGCTGGCCTTACTGGCTGTCGTTCCTGATCGCGCTCGCCGGCATGGCGCTGTTCGGCGTCATCTTCAATCTCGGCGTCTATTATCCGCTGCGCCACCGCACCTATCTGCCTGTCATCATCGCCACCATCGGCGCCTCGATCCTGCTGTCGAACTCGGTGCTGGCGATCTACGGCCCGCAGCCGCAGGTGCTGCAGGGCTGGTTCGATACGCCCGGCATCCAGCTCGGCCCGGTCTATCTCGACAGCCAGTATCTGTTGATCATCGGCGTCACGATCCTCCTGGTGCTGTTCAATTTCTGGTTCTTCGAGAAGACGCTGCTCGGCAAGAAGCTGCAGGCGACCTCGCAGGACAAGGAGATGGCCTCGCTGCTCGGCATTTCCGTCTCCACCATGATCATGATCACCTTCATCTATTCGGCCGTGCTCGGCGGTCTCGCCGGCATCCTGGTGGCGCCCGTGCTGTTCGTCTCGATCCAGATGGGCTCGACCATCGCGCTGAAGGCGTTTGCCGCGACCATCATCGGCGGCTTCGGCGATGTCGCCGGGGCCATCGTCGGCGGCCTGGCGCTCGGCGTGATCGAAACGTTCGGCGCCGCCTACATTTCGGTGCCGTACAAGGACGGCTTTGCATTCCTGGTGCTGATCGCCTTCCTGGTGTTCCGGCCGCAAGGCATCTTCGGCGAACGTGTCGCGGAGAAAGCATGAGTGCCAGCGACAACATGATTCCGGTGCCGGCCGTGCGCTCGAAGCCGTTGATCATCCGCCATTTGCCGTATTTCATCGGTGCAGCCGCGCTGGTGGCGCTCGCCGCCGGCATGCAGTTCGACGGCTACATCCTCAACATCCTGCTGCAGGCGACGACCTTCTCGATCGCGGTGTTCGGGCTTTCGGTCGTGCTCGGCCTGTGCGGCCAGATCAACCTGGCGCAGGCCGCATTCTTCGGCTTCGGCGCCTATGCCGTCGGCCTCGGCACCGCCGACCTGCATCTGAACTTCTGGCTTTGCCTGGTCGGCGCCTGCGCGATCACGCTGGTCGCCGGCGCGTTTTTGGGCATGTCGACCCTGCGGCTCGGCGGGCATTACCTCGCGATGGTGACGATCTCGTTCCAGCAGATCGTGACGCTGGTGATGATCAACGCCATCGGCGTGACCCATGGGCCGGACGGCGTCGCCAACATTCGCCGGCCCGAGCTGTTCCAGTCCTCGCAAAGCTATCTCGCCTTCTGCGTCGCGATGCTTGCGATCGTCGGCTATCTGGTCTGGCATTTGCCTGACACCAAACTTGGCCGCGCCATGCGCGCGGTGCGCGACAACGAGCTCGCGGCCGGCGTCAACGGCATCGACGTGTTCCGCACCAAGGTCTACGCCTTCGCGGTGTGCGCAGTGCTCGGCGGCCTCGCGGGCGGCCTGTTCGCCGGCGGCTTCGCCTATGTCAGTCCGGACCAGTTCTCGTTCGCGGAATCCATTCAGTTCCTGACCATGTCGCTGCTCGGCGGCGTGGCCTCGCCGATCGGCTCGGCGATCGGCACCGGGCTGTTGATCCTGATCCCGGAATGGCTGCGCTTCCTGAAGAGCGTGCCGGGCCTCTACCTTGCGATCTACGGCCTGTCGGTGATCCTGATCATCCGATTCATGCCGGACGGCATCTGGGGATTCGTGTCCGACGCGTTCACACGCTGGCGCGCGCACACCAAGGCGCCGCCGGTCGCCGGAGCGCTCCTGCTCAAGCCCGCGACGACCGGCGGCGACATCGTGCTCGAAGTCACCGGGCTCTCGAAGCATTTCGGCGGCCTCAAGGCGGTCGACGGCGTCGACATCGCGGTGAAGCGCGGCAGCGTGCATGCGCTGATCGGACCCAACGGCTCCGGCAAGACCACGACGCTGAACGTGCTGTCCGGTCTCTACAAGGCAACCGCCGGCAAGATCGTGCTCGACGGCACCGACATCACCAGCATGGCGCCGCATCAGCGCACCGCGGCGGGGCTCGGACGCACCTTCCAGAACATCCGCCTGTTCCGCTCGATGACGGCGCTGGAAAATGTCGAGATCGGCGCCGAGCGGCCCGGCAACACCATGATCGGGAAGGGCGACGACGCACTGACCGAGCGCGCGATGGAGGCCTTGACCTTCGTCGGTCTCGGCAACCGTGCCAACGAATTGATCTCGAGCTTCTCCTACGGCCATCAGCGGCTGATCGAGATCGCGCGCGCGCTGGCCTCGAACCCGACGCTGCTGCTGCTTGACGAGCCGGCTGCCGGCCTCAACTCGACCGAGAAGCTCGAGCTACATGAACTGCTCAAGCGCATCGCAGCGCAGGGGCTCACCATCCTGATCATCGATCACGACATGACATTGGTCTCGGAAGCCGCCCAGCACATCACCGTGCTGAACTTCGGACGCCGTATCGCCGACGGCGAGTCCATGGCGGTGCTGCGTCATCCTGACGTCGTCTCCGCCTATCTCGGGAGCGAATGATGCCGCTGCTCGAAATCCGCAATCTCGTGGTCCGCTACGGCGAGATCGAGGCGCTGCGCGGCGTCACCATCGCCGTGGAGCAGGGGCAGGTGGTCACGCTGCTCGGCGCCAATGGCGCCGGCAAATCGACCACGCTGCGCGCGATCTCAGGCCTCGCCAAGCCTGCCTCCGGCGACATCCTGTTCGACGGTCACTCGATCGCAGGCCTCGGGCCGGAAGCGATCGTGCGGCTCGGCATCTCGCATGTACCGGAAGGCCGGCGCGTGTTTCCGGGCCTCACCGTGAAAGAGAACATCATGCTCGGCGCGTCGAACCGGAAGGTCGGGGCGTCGCAAATCTCACGCGAGGCCGACGCGATGTTCGACCTGTTCCCGGACATCCGCGCCTTCTCCAACGCGCTCGGCTGGACGCTGTCCGGCGGCCAACTGCAGATGGTCGCGGTGGCGCGCGGCCTGATGGCCAAGCCGCGGCTGTTGCTGCTCGACGAGCCGTCGCTCGGGCTGGCGCCTGTCATCGTGCAGGCGGTGTTCCGCATCATTTCGCAGATCAGGAAGGACACCACGGTCTTGCTCGTCGAGCAAAATGCGCGCATGGGACTTTCGGTCGCCGATCACGGCTTCGTCCTCGAGACCGGGCGGATCGTGCTGGGCGGCAAGCCCGACGAATTGTGGGGCAATGAAGCCATCGCCGCGGCCTATCTCGGCGGTCACGCCAAAACCCACGCCTGACAACGCACTGTGTTTCATCGAGCGAGCTAGTCTTTCATGGTCACCATCAAGGTCGATAATCTCATCAACTTCGTGTCCGAAGTGTTTTCCCATTCGGAGTCCTCTCCGGAAGAAGCGAAGCGGATCGCGACCTATCTGACGACCGCGAATCTGACGGGCCATGACAGCCACGGCGTGATCCGCGTGCCGGTCTATGTCAGGTGGAAGAAGATGGGCTCGATCGTGCCGAACCAGACCCCCGAGGTCGTGGTCGACACGGCCTCGCTCGCAGTGGTCGACGGCAAGTTCGGTTATGGCCAGACCGTCACGCCGGTCGCAGTGAGGCTCGGCATCGAGAAGTGCAAGAAGGCGGGGCTTGCCGCGGTCGCGCTGCGCAACTCCGGCCATCTCGGCCGCGTCGGCGACTGGGCCGAAATGGCTGCCGCCGAAGGCCTTGTGTCTGTTCATTTCGTGACCGCGGCGGGCTCGTTGCTTGTCGCGCCCTATGGCGGCGTCGAGAAGCGGCTGTCGACCGCGCCCTATTGCGTCGGCATTCCGCGCGAGGGCCAGGATCCGATCGTGCTCGATTTCGCAACCTCCGTCGTCGCCGAAGGCAAGTGCCTGGTCGCAAGCCGCGGCGGCAAGAAGCTGCCGCACGGCGCGCTCGTCGATGCCGACGGCACGCTGAGCGAGGATCCGCACGTGCTGTATGGTCCGTACACGCCGGACGGGCCGCGCGACCACACCAAGGGAACCGGCGCGATCCGTGCCTTCGGCGATCACAAGGGCTCGGGTCTTGCGTTCGTCTGCGAGCTGCTCGGCGGCGCGCTGACCGGCACCGGCGCGACGTCGTCGGACCGCCGTTTCGCCAACGGCATGATGGCGTTCTACATCGACCCCAAGGTGATCGACACCAGCAACTTCTTCGACGGCGAAATCACCCGCTACACCGATTTCATCCGCGCCACCAAGCCGATCGCGGGCACGGAGTCCGTGCTGGTTCCGGGCGATCCCGAGCGGAAAACCCGCGCCGATCGCACCAGGAATGGCATCCCCTTGCCTGACGACACCTGGGCGGCGATAGTGAATACCGCGCGCGAAGTCGGCGTCAGCGAAGTTTCGATCCAGCGGGCGACCAGCTGAGGCTCGTCCCCCAATAAACCGCAAAGGGAAACGCGATCAATGGCAAACAAGGTCAAGCAAGTCTGGGCATCGGGCAAGGCGGTGGTGAACGCGTGGCTCGCGATCCCCTCCGGGTTCTCGGCCGAAGTGATCGCGCAATGCGGCTTCGACAGCGTCACCGTCGACATGCAGCATGGCGTGCAGGATTATCAGTCGATGGTGCAGTGCTTCCAGTCGATGCATGCCCATCCCGTCACGCCGATGGTCCGCGTGCCCTGGAATGAGCCGGGCATCATCGGCAAGGTGCTGGACGGCGGCGCCTATGGCGTGATCTGCCCGATGGTCAACACGCCGCAGGAAGCCAAGAACCTGGTTTCCTACGCCAAGTATCCGCCGAAGGGCGTGCGCTCCAACGGCCCGATCCGCGCCGGCATGTACGGCTCGGCCGGCACCTATCAGCAGACCGCCAACGACGAGATAGTGCTGCTGCCGATGATGGAAACCAAGACCGCGGTCGAGAACATGGAAGCGATCCTCGATGTCGAAGGCATCGACGGCGTCTATATCGGCCCGTCCGATCTCGGCTTCTCCTACGGTCTGGTGCCGAAGCTCGATCGCGATGAGCCGGAGATCCTCAAGATCTACGAGAAGATCATCAAGGAGTGCGGCAAGCGCGGCCTCAATCCCGGCATCCACTGCTCGGGCGCCGAAGGCGCGGTGCGCGCGATCAACATGGGCTTCAAGCTCGTGACGCTGTCGAACGAAGTCGGCCTGATGCAGGTCTACGCCAGGATGCAGGTCAACGCGACCCGCGAGAAGTCCGGCGGCAAGGCGTAATTTGATCCTCTCCCTCTCCCCGTTCTTCACGGGGTCGAGACCAGCGAAGCTGGCTCTTAGAGGGTTGGGGTGAGGGGCTTCTATCCGGCGAGCACCATCGTTGTAAGTGACATCGTGCTTCGCCCCTCACCCGAATTCTCGCTGTGCGAGAATTCGACCTCTCCCCGTAAAGGACGGGGAGAGGTGAAGAATAACCAAGGAGAACTCCCATGGCCTCGGCACAAGTGATCCGCCTACACGCCGACGACAGCGTCCTGATCGCGCGCGCGAGCCTGCCGCCGGGGCTTGAGGTGACCGACGGCGTCACCACGGTCGATCGCATTCCGGCCGGCCACAAGGTCGCGATCAAGCCGATCGCGACAGGTGAGCCGATCCGGCGCTATGGCCAGATCATCGGCTTCGCGACCCGGCCGATTGCGCCCGGCCAGCACGTGCATACGCAGAACTGCGGCATGGGCGATTTCGCCAAGGACTATGCTTACGGCGTCGACGTCAAGCCGGCGCCGAACTTCGATCTGCCCGCGACCTTCGAGGGCATTCGCCGCGCCGACGGCCGCGTCGCAACGCGCAACTATATCGGCATCCTCACTTCGGTGAATTGCAGCGCTCATGTCGCCGGCATCGTCGCCGACATGTTCAAGAAGAACCCGTTCACCGGCGACAACCCGCTGGCCGATTTCCCGAATGTCGACGGCGTCGTCGCGCTGACCCACAAGACCGGCTGCGGCATGACCCAGGACGAGCCCTTGGCGCTGCTCCGCCGCACCCTCGGCGGCTATGCGCGGCACGTCAATTTCTCCAACGTCATCGTGCTCGGCCTCGGCTGCGAGGTGAACCAGATCGGCGGCCTGATGCAGGAGCAGAAGCTCGCCGGCCGGCTGCGCGCGATGGACATCCAGGAGGTCGGCGGCACGCGCAAGACCGTAGAAGCCGGCGTTGCCTTCGTGAAGGAAGCGCTCACCGACGCCAACAAGGTCAAGCGCGAGGCGGTGCCAGCAAGCGAACTGACGGTAGCGCTGCAATGCGGCGGCTCGGATGGTTATTCGGGCGTGTCGGCCAATCCGGCGCTCGGCGCCGCGAGCGATCTGCTAGTCCGTCACGGCGGCACCGTCATCCTCTCCGAGACACCGGAGACCTACGGCGCTGAGCATCTGTTGACCCGTCGCGCCGTCAGCCGCGAGGTCGGCGAGAAGCTGGTCGGCCTGATGCGCTGGTGGGAGGAGTACACCCAGCGTGAAGGCGCCGAGATGAACGCCAATCCGAGCCCCGGCAACAAGGCCGGCGGTCTCACCACGATCCTGGAGAAGTCGCTTGGCGCGATGGCCAAGGCCGGCAGCACCAATCTCGTCGACGTCCTGCATTATGCCGAGCCTGTCACCAAGAAGGGTTTTGTGTTCATGGACACGCCCGGCTACGACCCGGTCGCTGCGACCGGGCAGGTCGCCGGCGGCGCCAATCTCGTCTGCTTCACCACCGGCCGCGGCAGTGTGTTCGGCTGCAAGCCCGCGCCGTCGATCAAGCTCGCCACCAACACGCCGATGTACAAGCGGATGGAAGACGACATGGACGTCAATTGCGGCACCATCCTCGACGGCGAGGAGAGCGTGCAGGAATGCGGCCAGCGCATCTTCGACCTGATCCTCAAGACCGCCTCGGGCCAGCCGACCAAGAGCGAGAGCTTTGATTTCGGCGGCGCCGAGTTTGCACCGTGGGTCCTGGGCGCGACGATGTAGCATTGGCGTAGCCCGGATGAAGCGCAGCGAAATCCGGGACGCTCTCACCGTGGATAGAGATCCCGGATTGCGCTTCGCTTCATCCGGGCTACGGGCTTAGGAGCTACACATCCAGGCCGCATTCTCGCTGTCGTCCCTGCCGAGTGCGCAACTGCGCACGGGAGCAGGGACCCATAACCACCGGCCGTAGTGATGTGCAAGGCGTCTGCCACCGTTTTTCATCGATAGATCACGCGGTATGGGTCCCTGCTTTCGCAGGGACGACGGGGAAGCTGTTGGCGAATGAAGCTTCCCGGATTACGCTGCGCTCCATCCGGGCTACAGATTGGACGGAGGACACATGCGCGTGCGCCGGTTGGTTGGATGCCTCGCATTTCTGGCCGCTTTGAGCCTTGGCGTCGGTTCGGCTGACGCCGCGACCATCGTGGCACTTGGCGCGAGCAACACCTACGGCAAGGGCGTGGCGCGCAACAAGGCCTATCCCGCGCAGCTCGAAGCGATCTTGCGGGCGAAGGGTTTGAGCGTCCGTGTCGTGAACGCCGGCATCAATGGCGACACCACGGAAGGGATGCTGCAGCGCCTGGACCGTGCCGTCCCGAACGGGACCCGTGCGGTGATTCTACAACCGGGCGGCAATGATCGGCGCAAGGGCAGCCCCGACCGGACAGCGGATATTCAAAGTCGCCTCAGCGCCAGGGGCATCTCGGTGATCATGCTTCCTAACGGGATGCTGGGCGGGCTCCCGCATCAGCCCGATGGCCAGCATTTGACTCCCGAGGGCTATCACACGCTCGCCGAGCAGCTTGCGTCGCAGGTATCCGGCGCGATCGGCCGCTAGCAATCGCGTAGCCCGGATGAAGCGCAGCGCAATCCGGGACTCTTGCTGCGGATAAAGTCCCGGGATTTCGCGGAGCCTGTCATCGGGCGCGCATTCGCGCGACCCGTTGGCTCCATCCGGGCTACGGCTGCGCCCTTGCCTTGGGCAGTCGCTGCCCGTTGTTAGTGCTTGATGTCGACCGGAACCAGTGTTCTGCTCAAAAAAGCTGCTGGAGTCCTCGGTCCGTGTCGATCTTCGTCGTACTGCATCACGTCACGCACTACAAATACGACCGGCCGATCGATCTCGGGCCTCAGACCATTCGGCTCCGGCCCGCGCCGCACACCCGCACGCCCATCCTGAGCTACTCGCTCAAGGTCACGCCATCAAACCACTTCGTGAACTGGCAGCAGGACCCGCAGGGCAACTGGCTGGCGCGCTACGTGTTTCCGGAGAAGGCGACCGAGCTCAAGGTCGAGGTCGACTTCACCGCGCAGATGGCGGTGGTCAATCCGTTCGACTTCTTCGTCGAGCCCTATGCCGGCAGCTTTCCATTCGAATACCCCGGCGATCTCAAGACCGAGCTCGCGCCTTATCTTGAGACCGAGGTGCCTGGGCCGTTGCTCGCGGCTTATCTGAAGGACATTCCGCGCAAGGCCGACTCGACCGTCAATTTCCTGGTCGAGCTGAACGCGCAGCTGCAAAAGAAGATCGGCTACGTGATCCGCATGGAGGCCGGCATCCAGACGCCGGAGGAGACGCTGGCCGCGGGCTCCGGCTCCTGCCGCGACTCGGCGTGGCTCCTGATCCAGGCGCTGCGCCATCTCGGGCTCGCCGCGCGCTTCGTCTCCGGATATCTCATTCAGCTGCGGCCCGACATCGATCCGCTCGAGGGGCCGCGCGAGGTCGAGAGCGATTTCACCGACCTGCACGCCTGGGCCGAGGTCTATCTGCCGGGTGCAGGCTGGATCGGTTTCGACGTCACCTCCGGCATGCTGACAGGCGAGGGACATATCCCGGTCTGCGCCACGCCGCACTACCGCTCGGCCGCGCCGGTGACCGGCACCGCGGGCTTCGCCAATGTCGAGTTCGGCTTCGAGATGAGCGTCAAGCGGATCCGCGAGGCGCCGCGGATCACCAAGCCGTTTTCGGATGAATCCTGGGCGCGGCTCGACCGGCTCGGCGAGCAGGTCGATGCCGATCTGCAGAAAGACGATGTGCGGCTGACCATGGGCGGCGAGCCGACCTTCGTCTCGGTCGACGATCTGGAATCGCCGGAGTGGAACGTCGCCGCGGTCGGTCCGACCAAGCGCGGGCTCGCCGACGAGTTGATCCGCAAGCTGCGCACGCGGTTCGCGCCCGGCGGCCTGCTGCATTACGGCCAGGGCAAATGGTATCCCGGCGAGAGCCTGCCGCGCTGGGCGTTCGGCCTCTATTGGCGCAAGGACGGCAAGCCGATCTGGAACAATGCCGGCCTGATCGCTTCAGTCGAAAATCCGGGCAAGGCTGAGATCGCCGATGCGGAGCACCTCGCAATCGGCATTGCCGCGCGGCTCGGCCTGAAGGCTGACCACGTCATGCCGGCCTTTGAGGACACTGCGTTCTGGCTAGAGCGCGAAGCCGGCTTGCCGGCCAATGTCAGCCCTGCGAATTCCAAATTGACCGATCCGGAAGAACGCGCGCGGCTGGCGCGGGTGTTCGACGAGGGGCTGACCACGCCGAAGGGCTACGTGCTGCCGATCCAGCGCTGGAGCCCGCTCGGCGATCGCGGGCCGGCGCGCTGGCGCAGCGAGCACTGGAAGATCCGGCGCAGTCATCTGTTTCTCTTTCCGGGCGATTCCCCGCTGGGCCTGCGGCTTCCGATCTCTTCGCTCGAACACGTCCCGCCCGAGGATTTTCCCTACGTCATCGAGAAGGATCCGATGGCGCCGCGCGATGCACTGGGCGAGATCGATCCGGAGCTGACGCAGGCGCTCAAGGACATTGACGAGCCGCTGCCGGTGCGTACCGCAATGTCGATCGAGGTGCGCGATGGCGTGCTGTGCGCCTTCATGCCGCCGGTGGAGAAGGTGGAGGACTATCTCGAACTGATCGCCGCGATCGAGGCCGCCGCCGAGCAGCTGCAACTGCAAGTCCATGTCGAAGGCTATGCGCCGCCGTTCGATCCGCGGATCGAGGTGATCAAGGTGACGCCGGATCCCGGCGTGATCGAGATCAACGTGCAGCCGGCACAGAGCTGGCGCGAGGCTGTCGACATCACTCTCGGCCTCTATGAGGACTCGGCAAAGACGCGGCTCGGGGCCAACCGCTTCCTGATCGACGGCCGCCACACCGGCACCGGCGGCGGCAACCACATCGTGGTCGGCGGCAGCAAGCCGGAGGATTCGCCGTTCCTGCGCCGGCCCGATCTGCTGAAGAGCCTCGTGCTGTACTGGCAGCGGCATCCGTCGCTGTCCTATCTGTTCTCCGGCATGTTCATCGGCCCGACCAGCCAGGCGCCGCGCATTGACGAGGCGCGGCATGATGGACTCTATGAACTTGAGATCGCGCTGTCGCACGTGCCGCCGCCGGGGATGGATGCGCCGCTGTGGCTGGTCGATCGGCTGTTCCGGCACATCCTGGTCGACATCACCGGCAACACCCATCGCGCCGAGATCTGCATCGACAAGCTCTATTCGCCTGATAGCCCGACCGGCCGGCTCGGCCTGGTCGAATTCCGCGCGCTCGAAATGCCGCCGGACCCGCGCATGTCGCTGGCGCAGCAGCTCTTGATCCGAGCGCTGATCGCCAAGCTGTGGCGCGAGCCACAGCAGGGCAAGTTCGTGCGCTGGGGCACCGCGCTGCATGACCGCTTCATGCTGCCGCATTTCCTCTGGGAGGATTTTGTGGGCGTGCTCGCCGAGCTCAAGCAATCCGGCTACGACGTCGAGCCGGAGTGGTATCAGGCTCAGCTCGAATTCCGCTTCCCCGCCTTCGGCCGCATCCACCATGGTGGCGTCGGCCTCGAGCTGCGGCAGGCGCTCGAGCCGTGGCATGTGCTGGGCGAGGAGGGCACCGCTGGCGGCACCGTGCGGTACGTCGATTCCTCGGTCGAGCGGCTGCAGGTGAAGGCGACCGGTTTCGTCGAGGGCCGCCACGTCATCACCTGCAACGGCAGGCGGATGCCGATGACCGAGACCGGCCGCGCCGGCGAGGCGGTGGCCGGCGTGCGTTTCAAGGCCTGGCAGCCGGCCTCCGGCCTACATCCGACCATTCCCGTGCACGCGCCGCTGACGTTTGACCTGATCGATACCTGGAACGGCCGCTCGCTCGGCGGCTGCGTCTATCATGTCGCCCATCCCGGCGGCCGCAACTACGAGACCAAGCCGGTCAATTCCTACGAGGCCGAGGCGCGGCGGCTGGCGCGCTTCCAGGAGCACGGTCATACCCCCGGCAGGATCGAACCACCGCCGGAGGAACGCACAATTGAGTTTCCCTTGACCCTCGACTTGCGGACGCCGCTCCTGCAGTAATTGGGTGCAGGGGAAGTGCAATGACCGCATCGGGTGGCCAAGGAAACAGTCAAGAGAGCAGGGCCCGTCCCGGTCAGCGCCGGATGGCGCAGTGGACCCGCGACTATGTCCGGCTGCCCGGCATTCCCGATGAATATATTGCCGAGAACGGTGCGCCGCGGCCGGTCTGGGCCCGCTTCTTCGACGCCTTTGCCGGGCTGTCGCCGGCCGATATCGAACGCCGCTTCGCCTCCGCCGATCGCCATCTGCGCGAGGCCGGCGTCACCTATCGCGCGCCCGGCGATACGTCCGACCGGATCTGGCCGCTCAGCCATCTGCCGCTGATCATCGATGCGGCCGATTGGCGCCAGCTCGCTGCCGGCGTCGCGCAGCGCGCGCAGCTTTTGGAAATGGTGCTGGCCGATCTCTACGGCGACGGCCGTCTCGTCGCAGAGGGGGCGATTCCCGCCGCGGCGATCGCCGGCAGCAGCGAATATCTGCGCGCGGTCAGCGGCATCAAGCCGCCGGGCGGCCGCTATTTGCATCTCTATGCCGCCGACATCGGCCGCGGGCCTGACGGCCGCTGGTGGGTGCTCGGCGATCGCACCCAGGCCCCGTCGGGCGCGGGCTATGCGCTGGAAAACCGCCTGGTGCTGTCGCGCGCCTTTTCCAACCTCTACAAGTCGATGAATGTCGAGCGCGTCGCGCCGTTCTTCGAAGCGTTCCGCGATTCACTTCGCGCCAGCGCCGATCGCGACGAGCCGCGGATCGGCCTGCTGACGCCCGGCGCCTTCAGCGAGACCTATTTCGAGCATGCCACGCTGGCGCGCTATCTCGGCTTCCTGCTGGTCGAGGGCGACGACCTCGCGGTCTCCGGCGACCGCATCCACATCCGCACCGTCGCCGGATTGAAGCGGCTCGACGTGCTGCTGCGCCGGGTCGATTCCAACATGCTCGATCCGCTCGAGCTCGACGCCTCCTCCTATCTCGGCGTGCCCGGGCTCGTCGAGGTGCTGCGCAAGAGCGGCGTCGTGGTCGCCAACATGCCGGGCTCGGGCGTGATGGAGGCGAGGGCGTTGCTCGGCTTCCTGCCCAGTCTGTGTAGGCGTCTGCTCAGTGAAGACCTGATGATGCCGCACATCGCGACCTGGTGGTGCGGCCAGAAGTCCGCCCGCGAGCAGGTGCTGTCGCGGTTCGACGAATTCGCGATCGAAGGCGCCTATGGCCGCGGCGTTGCGGATTTTCCAGGCCACGGGCCGGTGCTCCCGGGCGAACTATCGGCCGTGGACCGCGACCGCCTGAAGGATGCGATCAGCCATCGCGGCATCGATTATGTCGGCCAGGAGCTGGTGCGGCTGTCGACCACGCCGGTGTGGGAGAACGGCCGCATCGCGCCGCGCCCGTTCGTGCTGCGGGTGTTCGCGGCGGCGACGCCGAACGGCTGGACCGTGTTGCCCGGCGGCTTCTGCCGGATTGCCGATCGGGCGGATGCGCGCGCGGTGTCGATGGGCGATGGCGCGGTGTCCGCCGACGTCTGGGTGGTCTCCGACAAGGCGGTTGCGACCTCGACCCTGCTGCCGGCGGTCGACACCGTCCGCATCCGCCGCATCGCCGGCGTGCTGCCGAGCCGCGCCGCCGACAATCTGTTCTGGCTCGGCCGCTATCTCGAGCGCGCCGAAGCCACCATTCGGCTGATCCGCGCGCTGTGCACGCCGCTGCGCGATCCGGCGCGGGCGAATTCAACCGGCTCGACGCCGGCGATGCATTCGGCCGAGCGCATCCAGCGCATGCTGGTTGCCTGGGGCGCGGCCTCGCAGACCGCGCGCGCCAATCCCGCCAAGGTTGCGCTCGAAGCGTTGCAGAACGAGGAGAAGTTCGGCTCGGCGCTATCGCTGGTGCGATCGGCGCAGCGCACCGCAACCTCGCTGCGCGAGCGGCTGTCGCCGGACGCCTGGCAGGTCATCACCGAGATGGCGGATCGGCTCGCGATCGAGGTTCACGACGATGACGGCGTCGTCAGCGCCGCCGAGCTGACCTTGCAGGAGCTCGCAAGTTTCGCCGGCCTCGCGCAGGAGAACATGAACCGCGCCGCCGGCTGGCGCTTCCTCGAGATGGGCCGCCGTGCCGAGCGCGCCATCAACACCACACGCTTTGCCCGTCAGTTCGCCTATGACGAAGCCGGCGACGAAGACCTCGACGTTCTGCTCACGCTGGTCGATTGCCAGATCACCTACCGCTCGCGGTATCTGGTGCAGCCGCTGCTGACGCCGGTGCGGGATCTTGCCGTGCTCGATCCCTACAATCCGCGCTCGGTCGCATTCCAGGTTGCGGCGCTGAACGGGCATATCGCTGCGCTGCCGAGCCTGAAGGAGCACGGCCTGATCGAGCGGCCGCAGCGGCTCGCGGTTGCGGTCGAGGCGATGTTGACGACGGCCGAAGCCAGCAGCCTCGACGTCAAGACACTGTTTGCGCTGGAGCAGGACCTGCTCAACCTCGCCGACTCCGTCGGGCTGCACTATTTCCCGCACGGACCGAACGCCAGCCGGCCGGAGAAGCTCACGGGGCTGGCGTGATCTACGACATCCGTCACGTCACGACCTACAGCTACGAGACCCAGGTCAGCTTCGCGCGCTGCGCGCTGCGGCTGGAGCCGATCACCGGCGACGGGCAGGAGCTGGTTTTCCATTCGGTCGAGATTCGTCCGAAGCCCGCGGAGCGCACCGCGCGGCGCGACTTTTTCGGCACGCTGACCGAAAGCGTCCTGATCGAGACCGCGCATCGCAGCCTTCGCATCGATTCGCGCTCGCGGGTCTCCGTGGCGCGGCAGCCGCCGCTCCGTGACGCGGCGAGCCCGCCCTGGGAGTGCGTGCGCGACAACGCGTTCGAGGCGTTGAGCCTCGATGCGGGCTCGCCGGTCGGCTACGTCTTCGCCAGCGCGCTGGTGCCGGTGCTGCGGCCGGTGACGGCCTACGCTTCGGCGAGCTTTTCGCCCGGCGGCGGTATCCTTGCCGGTGCGGCCGACCTGATGCGTCGTATCCGCGGCGACTTCAAATACGATCCGAAGGCGACCGTGATCTCGACGCCGCTTCGCGACGTGTTCGAGAAGCGCCACGGCGTCTGCCAGGATTTTGCCCATGTGATGATCGCCGGACTGCGCGGCCTCGGCCTGCCGGCGGCCTATGTCAGCGGTTATCTGCGCACCATTCCGCCGCCGGGCCAGCCGCGGCTGCAGGGCGCGGACGCAACCCACGCCTGGGTGTCGGTCTGGTGCGGCAGCGAGCTCGGCTGGGTCGGGTTCGATCCGACCAACGATCTCATGGTCGCAAACGACCATATCATTCTCGCGATCGGCCGCGACTTCGCCGACGTCTCGCCAGTCGACGGCGTCATCGTCGGCGCGCGCAAGCAGAAGCTCAGCGTCGCCGTCGACGTGTTGCCGGTGGAGTGAACCGAGGGGGCGAGGCGCGCGTTCGCCCGCGCCGCCGCCATCTCGATCAGGCGACCTGCCGCTTGCCCGATTTGTCCCACCCGATCGGGCTGATGATGACGCGGTCGCGGCCTTCATGCTTGGCTTGATAGAGCGCGAGGTCCGCGGCCTTGAGCAGATCGCGCGATGTGCGCTCGTGATCCGGGACGAGGCAAGACAGTCCGATGCTGACGGTCGGCAACTCATGCTCGGATTCGCGCGCAGCGGTCAGCTTCGCGCGGATCTGCTCGGCAACCTCCAATGCACCCGCTTTGCCAATGCCGGGCAGCAGCACCGAAAACTCCTCGCCGCCGTAGCGCGCGCCGAGATCGGTTGCGCGCTTGGTGCTGGTGGCGATGCACCGTCCCACAGTGGCGAGCACGGCGTCGCCGGCCTGATGGCCGTACGTGTCGTTGAAGGTCTTGAAATGATCGACGTCGATCATCAGAAGCGATACCGGCGACTTTGCGCGCATGCCACGTCGCCATTCGACATCAAGCGTATCGTCGAGGCGGCGGCGGTTGGCGAGGCCCGTCAGCGCATCGGTGTTCGCGAGGTGCGCGAGCCGGCCTTCCGCGGCGGCCCGCCGTTTGAGAGCGGCCAGCAGGTAGAACATCAGGACGATCGAAAAGCCGCAGAGCGTCGCCACCACGCTTCCGATCAGCCAGAGCTGTTGCCACCAATCGGCATAGATGCCGTCGAGCGCGAGGCCCTCGGCGATCAGCAGGGGATGGTGTCCGACCGCCTGAAAGACATAGAGCCGGCTGACATGATCGACGAGCGATTTCGTCATGTAGGAGCCGGATTGCCGTGCCGGGAACTGCTTGAAGACCTGCGAGTCCTTGATGCTTTGCCCGATCTTGCCGATGTCGAACGGTGCCCGCATCAGCATGACGCCATCGGTGTTGAACAACGCCATGCTATCGCCGAGGCCGAAGCTCAGCTTGCGAAACAGATTGTGGAAATAGCTGAGCCGCATGCTGCCCGCGACGACGCCGGCAAAGGACCCGTCGTCATTGCTGATGCGCCGGCTCAGGCTGATCAGATATTCGCCGTCCGAAGTCACCCAGGGAGCGCTGATGAACAGTCCGCTGTCGGCTCGCGCCTGATGCACCTGGAAGAAGTCCCGATCGGCGAAATTTGCGGTCCGCGGCGTCAATGTCCGGGAATCGAGCGTGACGTCTCCCGCCGCATTCAGCACGAGGATCGAGCCGAGATCCTTGGCGGTGGCGGCGCGGTCGAACAGCACGACCTGGCGAAGCTCCGGGCTGATCTTGCCGAGCTCCGGCAGCTTGACGCCGTCGGCGACGGCCTGCAGCGACAGGTCATAGAGCTCGATGTTGCGGTCGATCTCGCTGGCGATGGAGGCGACGAGGTTGGTCGCGCCTTCCTTCGCATGCTGATAGTCCTTGCCGGCCATCTCCCAGAGAATGGACGCGCAGATCGCCGAAAAGCACAAGACGAGACCGATCCCGAGCGCGAGGAGCCGTTTGGTCGGCACCGCCTTCGGCTTTGGCAACAGTCCGTTCATTGCTCGCTTCCACTTCCCCGCGCCCCCGCGCACTTTGACTTTCTATAGGGGCATCAAATTGAGAAAGGCGAGCGCAAGCACGGGCAATTTGCGCCCGCGCGTTGCGATAGTCTTAACCATTCCAGGTTGATCGGAACCCGTTGCGGGGCCTGGACAGATCGGCTGATCCGTTCAGGTTCCGGTCCGTCGCAGGTCCTCGGCAGCGTCGCTGCGCAGGTTGCGGAAGAACTGCTCGACCTCGCGCGACAGCGTCTCGGCGGTTGCGGTCAGGTCGTTCGACGCCGCGAGCACCGATTCCGCCGCCTTGCTGGTCTGGTCCATGTCGTCGCGGAGCGAGCCGACATTCGTCACCAGGGTTTCGTTGCCCTGGGCGGCCATCTGTGCGTTGGCGGAGATTTCGCGCGTGGCTGCATCCTGCTGGCCGATCGCGCTTGCGATGTTGGCGGTGACGTTGCTGATCTCGCGCACCGCCTGGCCGATCTCGCGCACGGCGGCCACCGAGTTGCGGGTCGAGGCCTGGATCAGGCCGACATTTTCGCTGATCTCGGCGGTTGCCTTGGCGGTCTGCCCGGCCAGCGCCTTGACCTCGTGCGCAACGACCGCGAAGCCGCGGCCGGCGTCGCCGGCGCGGGCGGCTTCGATGGTGGCGTTGAGCGCGAGCAGGTTGGTCTGCTCGGCGATCGCCTGGATCAGGTTCAGCACGCCATCGATGCGCTGCGTGGTGGCGGCAAGGCTCTCGATCTCGGTGATCGACCGGTCGGTGCGCGCGCCCGCCTGATCGACCGCGCCGGACGACTGCTTGACCTGGCGGCCGATGTCCTCGACCGAGGCGGAGAGTTCTTCGGCTGCGCTTGCCACCGCAGACACGTTGCTCGAGGCCTGTTCGGTCGCGCCTGCCGCCGCAACGGTCCGGCCGCTGGCGTCCGCCGCGACGGTCGCGATGGTCTGCGCGGTTTGCCGCATCGTCGCAGCGTTGTCGTGCACCGCGCGGAGCACCTCACCGATGGTGCCGCGGAACGTCTCGACGAAGCTTTCGATATGCCGGCCGCGGGCATCGCGGGCTTGGGATTCCTCTATGACTTGCGTGTTCAGGCTGCGATTGCGGTCCATCGCCTCCTGGAAGACCTTGATGGCGCGTGCCAGTGCGCCGATTTCATCGCTGCGCCCGACGTGCGGCACGTCGACATGGTCGGCCCCCTCGGCGACGTGCTTGATGGTCGTGGTGATCTGCGACAGTGGCCGCGCCACCGACCGGGCGATGATCAGCACGCCGAGCACCACCACAATCAGGGCCGCCGCACCGAGCCCGGTCAGCAGCAGCGCCAACTCGCGGTTGGTGTCGGTCTGCTGCGCCAGCTTCTTGCTGCGCTCGGCGTAGACCTTGGACAGCGCCTCGAGATCCTTGTTCAGTGCGGTGCGCACGTCGCGGTTGGCGTCGTTGTCGCCCCACTCACGCCCGGCAGCGGCGCCGATTTCGATGCCGCGGCGGACCAGCTCTTTCCGGAACTCGATGAATTGCTCGATGCGCTTCTTGAACACCGCGAACTCCGCGGCGTCGTCGGCCTGCACCAGCGTCTCCCAATTCCTCACCACGCCGAGGATGCGGTCGTTGAACGCCAGCAGCCCGTCGCCGTATTTCTTCACTGCCGGAGGTTCGGTCGACATGTATATGCCGCGGGATTCCATCACCACCGCGTAAACCAGCGAGTTGACCCGCTCGACATTGAGCGCGGCGCGGCTTGCGAGGTCGACGGCCGCGGTCAGTTCGGCATTGCGCCGCGCGTTGTAGTCGGACAGGACGGTGATGGCTGCGGTCAGCGCCGCGATCAGCGCAAACGTCGAGTACAGCCTGGCAGCAAGCGAGAATCGGGATGCCATTGGAGGTCGGGATGTGGAGATGGGGGATGTGACGGGGGACGGCATTGAGGGCACTCCAAAAGGCCGGGGAGTACCTTCGGCCAATTAAAGCTTATGCAAAATCTTCATGGACAATCTCTTAACACGTGCGTTCTGTGCCGCCGCAACCGTTAAAATCTCTAAATAATACCAATGTCTTATGAGATGCTCCGAGGCGACCGAATGGCGGCGGCTTGCCGTCGTGTTGAATGACGGACCGCCATCATCATCATTCATCAACATCCCCCGGCGCACCGGGCGAAGCTGATGGCACGACTTTCGCAAAGAGGTGCTAGGTTACGCCGTCCCCAGCCTCGACGCGAATCCCCATGCTCTATCGTCACACCATCGACGCCACCAATTATGCATTCGACGATCTGCGCATCCTGCTTGCCAAGGCCTCGCCGCCGCGGTCGGGCGACCGCCTGGCCGGCATCGCGGCCGACAGCGCCGCGGAGATGATCGCCGCGCGGCTGGCGCTTGCCAACGTTCCGCTCAAGCAATTCCTCGATGAGCCGGTCATCCCCTATGAGGACGACGAAGTCACCCGCCTGATCCTCGACAGCCACGACGTTGCCGGCTTCCTGCCGGTGTCGTCGCTCACCGTGGGCGGCTTCCGCGACTGGCTGCTTTCGGATGCCGCCACTGGAGACGCGATCAACCGGATCTCGCGCGGCATCACGCCGGAGATGGTGGCGGCGGTGTCGAAGCTGATGCGCAACCAGGATCTGATCCTGGTTGCGAAGAAATGCGAGGTGACGACCCGCTTCCGCAACACCATCGGCTTGCGCGGGCGCATGAGCACGCGGCTGCAGCCGAATCATCCGTTCGACGATGCCAAGGGCATCACCGCCTCGATCCTCGACGGGCTGCTGCTCGGATCCGGCGATGCCTGCATCGGCATCAATCCGGCGAGCGACGATCCGAACGTCATCGGCACCCTGCTGCGGCTGCTGGACGACGTCATCACCCGGCTCGGGATTCCGACGCAGGGCTGCGTGCTGACCCATGTTACGACCACGCTCGGCCTGATCGGGCAGGGGCTGCCGGTCGATCTCGTGTTCCAGTCGATCGCAGGCACTGAGGCGGCGAACCGCAGTTTCGGCGTCGACCTCTCGTTGCTCCGGGAGGCACGGGAAGCCGGGCTGTCGCTCCGCCGCGGCACGGTCGGCGACAACGTCATGTATTTCGAGACCGGGCAAGGCTCGGCACTGTCGGCCAACGCCCATCACCAGGTCGACCAGCAGACCTGCGAGGCGCGGGCCTATGCGGTGGCGCGGGCCTTCGATCCGCTGCTCGTCAACAGCGTGGTCGGCTTCATCGGTCCGGAATACCTCTATGACGGCAAGGAAATCATCCGCGCCGGGCTCGAGGACCATTTCTGCGGCAAGCTGCTCGGCCTGCCGCTCGGGATCGACGTCTGCTATACCAACCACGCCGAGGCCGATCAGGACGACATGGACAATCTGCTGACGCTGCTTGCGGCGGCCGGCGTGAACTTCATCATGGGCGTGCCGGGCGCCGATGACGTGATGCTGAACTATCAGTCGACATCGTTTCACGATGCGCTCTACGTCCGCGACCTGTTCGGCCTGAAGCGGGCGCCCGAATTCGACGACTGGCTGGCGCGCGTCGGCCTTGCGGGGCGGGATTTCCGCCTCGTTGCCGATGCGGGGCAGCTGCCCGACCTCGCCGCCAGGCTTTTGACCTGACGGGATAGCGAAATTCTGCAGAGCAACTATCTCATCGTTGTGACGTTGGTAAGCGCCACAATGTTGAAGAATTTCTGGCCCAGCGTTCCACGCTATGGTTAGATTTGCGGGTGCTTCGGGGTCGATTGATGAGAGCTGAGGGCATAAAGACAGCACGGCGTATCCTCTGCGTCTTTCCGCGCTATACGTCGTCTTTTGGGACCTTCGAGCACTCCTATCCTCTGACCGACGGCGTCAAGGCGTTCATGCCGCCGCAGGGCCTGCTGCTGATCGCCGCATACCTCCCCGAGAACTGGCAGGTCCGTTTCGTCGACGAGAACCTGCGTCCGGCCGCGGCGGAGGATTTCGAGTGGGCGGAAGCCGTGTTCGTCAGCGGTATGCACATCCAGCGCCAGCAGATGAACGATATCTGCCACCGCGCGCATGACCACGACCTGGTGGTCGCAATCGGCGGCCCATCGGTCAGTGCTTGTCCGGACTACTATCCCTCATTCGACTACCTTCACGTCGGCGAGCTCGGCGATGCGACCAATGAGCTGATCAAGCGTCTGGAGCAGGACACCAGCCGCCCCGACGAGCAGGTGGTGCTGAAGACCATCGACCGCCTGCCCATGACGGAATTCCCGCTGCCGGCCTATGAGCTCGCCGAGACCAAGAAGTACTTCCTCGGCAGCATTCAGTTCTCGTCGGGCTGCCCCTATCAGTGCGAGTTCTGCGACATCCCCGGGCTCTATGGCCGCAATCCGCGGCTGAAGTCGCCGCAGCAGATCATCGCCGAACTCGACAAGCTGCGTGCCTGCGGCGCGACCGACACCGTCTATTTCGTCGACGACAATTTCATCGGCAACCGCAAGGCGGCGAGCGATCTGCTGCCGCATCTGATCGAGTGGCAGAAGCGGACCGGCTATGTCACGCGGCTCGCCTGCGAGGCGACGCTCAACATCGCCAAGCGCCCCGAGATCCTGGAGAAGATGCGCGAGGCCTTCTTCGTGACGATCTTCGTCGGCATCGAGACGCCCGATCCCGACGCGCTGAAGGCCATGCACAAGGATCAGAACATGATGGTTCCGATCCTGGAGGGCGTGCGCACCATCAACTCCTTCGGCATGGAGGTCGTCTCCGGCATCATCATGGGGCTCGATACCGACAAGCCCCAGACCGCTGACGCGCTGCTCTCCTTCGTCGAGGAGTCCCGGATTCCGCTCCTCACCATCAACCTGCTGCAGGCGCTGCCGAAGACGCCGCTGTGGGATCGACTCGAAAAGGCAGGACGGCTGGTCCATGACGAGGGCCGCGACTCCAATGTCGAGTTCCTGCTGCCCTACGAGGACGTGGTCAGTTCCTGGCGCAAATGCATGGAGATCGCCTACCAGCCCGAGAAGCTGTTCGAGCGCTATTTGCATCAATGCAACTACACCTATGCCAACCGCATCAAGGTGCCGGTCAGCCCGGAGATGAAGAGCTGGGCCAACATCCGGCGCGGCTTGATCATGCTGCGCAACATCTTCTGGAAGGTCGGCGTGCTCGGCGACTACAAGCGCGTGTTCTGGAAGTTTGCGCTCGGCCGGCTCAAGCGCGGCGACATCGAAGGGCTGATCTCGGCGACGCTGGTTGCGCATCATCTGATCACGTTTGCGCGCGCAGCCTCCAGCGGCCGGCAGAACGCCTCGAACTACTCGATCCGGTTGCGCGAGGCTTCCGTACCCGCCGAATGACAGCATGACGACACCGCCGGCGCCATCGCCCCCGTCGCTTTCCGATTTGCGCGACCTCACGCCGGCGCGCGTCGGCCTCGGCCGGTTCGGGGCCAGCCTGCCGACCGATGCGCTGCTCTCGTTTACGCTCGATCACGCCCGCGCCCGCGACGCCGTTCACGCGGCCTTCAATGTCAGCGGCATTACGGCCGGTCTTGCCAGCCTTGGCATCACGCCGCGCGAGGTGTCGAGCCAGGCGCCCGTCCGGCGCGACTATCTGCGCCGGCCCGATCTCGGACGCATGCTGGACTCAGCATCGCGGCGGTCGCTGGAAGGGTGCGGCATCACCGCATGCTCCTGCGCGATTGTGATCGGCGACGGCCTGTCGCCGACCGCGGTCAATGTGCACGCCGTCGAATTGATCCGGCATCTCGTGCCGCGGCTTGCGGCCGACAAGATCGACGCTGGTGCGGTGATCGTCGCGTCAGGCGCGCGCGTCGCGCTCGGTGACGAGATCGGCGCCATCGTCGGCGCGCGCATGCTGGTGATGCTGATCGGCGAACGGCCCGGCCTGTCAGCGCCGGACAGCCTTGGCGCCTATCTCACCTTCGCGCCGCGGATCGGCCTCACCGATGCCGATCGCAACTGCATCTCCAACATCCACCGTGCCGGCCTGAGCTATCCGGAAGCCGCATTCAGGATCGCGTGGCTTGTGCGCGAGGGGCTGGCGCGCCAGATCACCGGGGTCGCGTTGAAAGATGAAAGCGGCGGTGGATCGTCACAGAATGCGCTTCCAGGGTGTGACAAATCAGATACTTAATAGTGGGGATCAACGGTTCCCCGCCGATTTGGTTCTACCCTCGCGCTTGCGAGCAAAGGTGCAGACAGGTAAAACACGCGCCGGTCAATATTCGCGTGTTTTCAAGGACTAGCGCCGATAAGCCGCGCTCACCCGCCTCATTCGCGCCCCTCGACCCAAGCTAGACAGATTGAGCCGTTTTCAGAACTGGACAGGGCATGCTCGAAAAGAACTCCGAAAGTCAGGTCCACGTCGAGAAGGTCGAAGAACCGCGGACGGGCCCCAGCATCGCGTTCGGGATCGAGCGTCTCGGCCTGATCCCGATGCGGGCGCCGATCCTGTCCTGCATCGTGCTCGTCCTGTTGCTGATCGGTGCGGTGTTCGGCGTGCATCGGATCAAGATCGACGATTCGCTGTCGCAGCTGTTCCGTTCCGAATCCAAGGACTACAAGCAATATGAGGCGGTGACCAAGCGCTTCCCGGCGACCGAGTTCGACGTCCTCGTCGTGGTCGAAGGCAAGACGCTGCTCGAACGCGACAATCTCGGCAAGCTCCGTGACATGGTCACAGACCTGCAGCTCGTCGAGGGCGTGCGCGGCTTGGTGTCGCTGTTCTCGGCACGCCAGGCGCCGGAGCCCGGCAAGCTGCCGGCGGCGCTATTCCCGAATGAACTCCCCGAGGGCGCGGCCTACGACAAGTTCGTCGAGACCGTCAAAAGCAACGAGATCATCCGCGGCAAGCTGTTGTCGGAGGACGGCACGCTCGCGCTGGTCGTGCTGTCGCTCGAGCCGGAGGTGGTCGGCAGCAACAAGCTCAGCAAGGTGGTCGGCGACATCAGGAAGATCATGGCCGACGATCTCAGCGGCAGCGGGCTCAATGCCCAGCTGTCCGGCGTGCCGGTCATGCAGCTCGAGATCCGCAATGCGGTCGAGCGCGACGGCCTGACCTACAACATCCTCGGCATCCTCGCCGGCTGCGTCATCGCCATCATCTTCTTCCGCAAGATATCCTTCATGGTGGCGGCGGCGTTCCCGCCGATGATCGCGATCCTGCTCGCGCTTGGCGGCCTCGGCTGGGCCAATTTCAATCTCAACATGTTCCTCAACGTGATGACGCCGCTCATCATGGTGATCAGCTTCTCCGACTCGATGCAGCTGACATTCGCGGCACGCGACCGGCTGATCGCGGGCCAGGACAAGTTCACCGCGTTCAAGAACGCGGTGCTGGTGGTCGGCCCGGCCTGCGTGCTGACGCACGGTACGGCGGGCATTTCCTTCATTGCGCTACAGTTCTCGGATTCCGACCTGATCCGCAAGTTCGGCGAGGCCGGGCTTGCGGCGACCATCATCGCGCTGGTCGCGGTGCTCTCGCTGGTGCCGGTGTTCGGCATCCTGCTGGTGCGCAACGAGAAGGTCTTCGCGGTCAAGTTCCAGAGTGCGGACGCCGGCGTGCAAGCGCTGCGCAATTTCTGCTACTGGATCGCGGTGCGGATGGTCGGCCGTCCCGGGTTGTTCAGCCTGCTTGCGCTGATCGTCGTCGGCGGCCTCGGCATCATCTACGCCAATCTCGAGCCGCGTTACCGGCTCGCCGACCAGGTGCCGGACAAGCGGCAGGCGGTGGAGGCGTCGAGCCGGCTCGACGCCAAGCTGACCGGCGCCAATCCGGTCGATGTGCTGATCGAATTTCCCAAGGGCCAATCGCTCTACTCGCCGGAGACGCTGAAGACGATCGCCGACGTTCATGCGATGGTCGAGGACAGCGCCGGCGTCGGCAACGTCTGGTCGCTGGAAACCCTGCGGCGCTGGCTCGCCGAGAAGGCCGGCAGCAACGATGTCGCCACGCTGAAGGAATATGTCAGCGTGATTCCCGAGCATCTCGTGCGCCGCTTCATCTCGAAGGATCAGGATGCCGTCGTGGTGTCGGGCCGTGTCCCGGATCTCGATTCGAGCCAGCTGCTTCCGGTGGTCAACAAGCTCGATCATTCGCTGGACAAGGTGCGCGCCGAGCATCCCGGCTACGAGATCGCGGTCACCGGCCTGTCGGTGATTGCCGCGCGCAACAGCGCCAACATGATCGAGAAGCTCAACCGCGGCCTCACCGTGGAGTTCGCGCTGGTCGCGATCTTCATCGGGCTCGCGTTCCGCTCGGTCGTGGTGATGTTCTCCTGCATCCTGCCCGGCATCTTCCCGGTGGTGCTGTCAGGCACGGTGCTGTGGCTGCTCGGGGAGGGGCTGCAATTCGCCAGCGTGGTGGCATTGACCGTGTCGTTCGGCCTCGGCCTCAGCGCCACCATCCACTTCCTCAATCGCCTGCGGCTGGAGACCAAGCCCGGTGTCACGCCGGAGCTTGCGGTGGAGCGCGCCACGGTGCTGGTCGGTCCCGCGCTGATCCTGACCACGGTGGTGCTGGCCTGCGGCCTCGTCGTCACCGTGTTCTCCGACCTGCCGTCGCTGCGGCTGTTCGGCTGGCTCAGCGCGTTCTCGATGGTCGCGGCCCTGGTCGCGGACCTCTTCATCCTGCGGCCGACCTCAATGTTCCTGATCAACCTGTCGCAAAAGCTGCGCGGCAAGGGCGGGCAACCGGCGCCGATCGAGAAGGCTTGATTGATCGAAAATAAAAGGCCCGGTTCCGGGGCGTTCGGAACCGGGCCTTTTTATTGGCCGGCGAAATCGGTCGGGAACGTCAGGTCTTCGTCATCGTGATCGTGACGCCGCGGATCTCACCCTTGGAATCGATCTGCACGACCTGCTTGGAGCCGTTGGTCTGCAGGTTCAGGTTGGCGGCAAAGCCGGAGGCCTCGACGAACACGTCGATCCGCCCGCCGCCTGCGGTGCCCTGCAAATTACCGAAGATGTTGCGGCTTGCCTCGCTCCAGTTGCCGGAGATCCGGTCGCCCTGGCTGGTGACGTCGCTGGAGAGGTCGAACTTGTAGCTGTCGCTGGCGCAATGCAGCGACTGCTTCAGGTTCATGCCCGATGGCGCGACCTTGTAATCCGCCTTGCAACGAATCCGTTCGGTCGTGCCGTTGGACAACGCCACCGTGCCCGTTCCGGTCCACGAGCCGGCAAAACCGGCAAACGGACCGTTGGCCTGGGCATGGACCGCGGAGGCCGACAGCATCAGTGCGGCGCCGACGCCCACGGCTCTGAGGGCCTGACCATAAAGGCTGGAACCAAACAGTTTCATTGTGAATTTTCCCATCAAAATCAACGCTTCTTTCGCAAGAAAGCGTCTCGCCGCATCGAAGGTTTAGTGTCACCCAAGAATGTTAGGTTCAAACGACAGAAGCGGCGTGCGCGAGCCCAGTTGTCATCGAACAGAATCAGAAACCATTGGCCTCATGATGGCATGTAGCTTTGCGCGAGTATGATCCGCAATACCCAAACGCGACAAAGTGATGGCATGAATCCTTGTGTTAAATCAATGGCTTAATCGGGGGTTTACAGCGCCGCAAATTTAGCCGCATTTAGCAGTGCTTGTCGTCAATCCGTTGCCGCGTTACGTGGCGTCTGCAATCCCCAAAATCCGTCCCGGCCATGCCGAAACGCGTTTCGGGAACAGATTTTCTGCTGTCGGAAATGAAGGAATACGATGCGTAAATTTCTCCTGGCTGTTGCCCTGTTGTCGATCCCGCTCTCGTCTAGCGCCTTCGCCCAGCAGCAAGGGCGCGGTACGCCCGATGAGCAGAAGGCCTGCACGCGCGACGTGCAGCGTCACTGCCGCGCCGTGATCGATCAGGGCGACTTCACCATCCTCGCCTGCCTGCAGCAGAACCGCAGCAAGATCAGCGCCGCCTGCGACCAGGTGCTGAAGACCCACGGCCAATAAGACCGAATTCAGGTCTCAAGGGACCGCTATCAATGCCGCGGCTGGCAGCCATGCCGGCCGCGGTTACATATGCTGGCGGTCACAGATAGCATTGGTTTTGGTGGCGTATTCCCCTATATGGGGCTCGCAAATCCCCCGCATGCGCCTGACCGTCCGCGCCTGCGTCGTGCCATGACCAGTGTAGCCCAAATTTCCCATGACCACCGCGAGCGACCTGCGATCCGGAAAGACCCACCGCGACGAGAATTTTCCGGTCGCGTCGTGGATCATTCATCCGCGGCATCGTGCCCTGATCCTGGCCTTCTATAATTTCGTCCGCACCGCCGACGATATCGCCGATCACGCCACGCTGCCCGCCGAAGAGAAGCTGCGCTATCTCGACCTCATGGAGGCCGAGCTGCTCGGCAATGGCGATAGCCAGAAGGAGGCCGTCAGCCTGCGCCGCGCCTTTGCCGAGCGCGGCATGCCGCCGCGGCACGCACTCGACGTGCTGGTAGCGTTCCGCCTCGACGTCACCAAGTTGCGTTACGAGAACTGGGAGGACGTGATCGACTATTGCCGGTACTCGGCGATGCCTGTCGGGCGCTTCATGCTCGACGTCCATGGCGAGGACACCTCGACCTGGGCAGCGTCGGATGCGCTCTGCGCTGGCCTGCAGATCAACAATCATCTCCAGGATTGCGGCAAGGACTACCGCAACCTGAACCGCGTCTATCTGCCGCGCGATGCGCTGGCCGCTACGGGTGCGACCGTCGAGATGCTCGGCGAGGCGAAGTCGCAGCCGGCCCTGCTCAAATGCCTGCAGGCGCTGGCGCTGCGCACCGCGGCGCTGCTCGACCAGAGCAAGTCGCTCGCCGCCGAAGTGAAGGATTTCCGGCTCGGGCTCGAGATATCGGTGATCCAGGCGTTTGCCGACAAGATCGTCAACCTGCTTAAGGTGCGCGATCCGCTCAGCGAGCGCGTGCATCTGAGCCCGGTCGAATTGCTGCTGCAGAGCCTCGGCGGCGTCGCCGGCGAAACCGCGCGGCGGGCGATCGGACGGCGGGCGGTCTCCAAGACGGCGGCAGGGGCATGAGTGCTGAGGCGGCGGCCAACGCAAATTATGGAAGCACCGCGTCGGGCAGCTCGTTCTATGCCGCGATGCGCATCCTGCCGCACGCGCAGCGCGAGGCGATGTTCCAGATCTACAGCTTCTGCCGGCAGGTCGACGACATCGCCGATTCCGACGGTCCGCGGCCGGAGCGCCTGGCCGCCTTGCAGCGGTGGCGCGAAGATATCGATGCGCTCTATGCGGGGCATCCGCCGGAGCGGCTGAGGGACTATGTCGCGTCGGTGAAGGCCTTCGGCCTGAAGCGCGAGGATTTCGTCGCGATCGTCGACGGCATGGAGATGGACGTGCCGCAGGACATCCGCGCGCCCGATCTTGCGACGCTCGATTTGTATTGCGATCGCGTCGCGAGCGCGGTCGGCCGGCTGTCGGTGCGCGTGTTCGGCCTGCCCGAGGAGGACGGCATCCAGCTCGCCTACCATCTCGGCCGCGCGCTGCAGCTCACCAACATCCTGCGCGACATCGACGAGGATGCCGGTCTCGGCCGGCTCTATCTGCCGCGCGAATGGCTCTGGCACGCCGGCATCACCAACAATGATCCGGCCCGCGTCACCGCCGACCGCGCGCTGCCGAAAGTATGCGCGCCGCTTGCCGAGCGCGCCAAGATGCACTTCCAGAAGTCCGACGAGATCATGAAGCGCAATTCGCGCCGCGCCGTGCGCGCGCCGCGGATCATGTCGAAATACTACCGCGCGATCCTCGATCTCCTGATCGCGCGAGGCTTCGCCGCTCCGCGTGAGCCGGTGCGTGTGTCCAAGGCAGCCAAGATCGGCATTCTTCTTCGTTACGCGATCATCTGATGCAAAAGACCGTTCATATCATCGGTGCCGGTATTTCCGGCCTCTCCGCGGCCGTGCGGCTCGCCAATGGCGGCTACAAGGTTGCCGTCCACGAGGCGACGCAGCAGGCCGGCGGCCGCTGCCGCTCCTATTTCGACGCCGCCACCAATCTCACCATCGACAACGGCAACCATCTGCTGCTGTCGGGCAACCGCCACGCGCTAAGCTACGCGCGTTCGATCGGCACCGAGGCCGGCCTCGTGGGACCTGCGCGCGCGCAGTTTCCGTTCGTCGATCTGGCCACCGGCCAGCGCTGGCAGCTCGATCTCGGCGATTCCCGCCTGCCGCTGTGGGTGTTCGACGAGGCGCGCCGCGTCCCCGACACGACCTTGCGCGATTATCTCGCATTGGCGCCGCTGGCCTGGGCCGGCACCGAGGCGCTGGTCGGCAACACCATTCCCTGCAAGGGCACGCTGTATGACCGCCTGGTGCAGCCGCTGCTGCTCGCCGCGTTGAACGTCGATCCGCCGGAGGGCTCGGCCGGGCTTGCCGGCGCCATCGTGCGCGAGACGCTGCTCGCCGGCGGGCAGGCCTGCCGTCCGCTGATCGCGCGCGACGGCCTGAGCTCGGTGCTGATCGAGCCGGCCGTGAAGCTGTTGCAGGAGCGGGGCCACAGCGTCCAGTTCAGTCACGAATTGCGTACGCTTGGCATGTCGGGTGATCGCATCGGTGAGCTCGACTTCGGCGGTGGCGACAAGATCGCGCTGGCGGCCGACGATGCCGTGGTGCTCGCGGTGCCGCCGCGCGCGGCCGCAACCCTGCTGCCCGGCCTGAAAACCCCGACCAGATTCCGCGCCATCGTGAACGCGCATTTCCGCGTCGATCCGCCGCGCGACGCTGCGCCCATTGTCGGCGTGGTCGGCGGCCTCGTGGAGTGGCTGTTCGCGTTCCCGCAGCGGCTTTCGGTGACGATCAGCAACGGCGACCGCCTGGTCGACATGCCGCGCGAGGAGCTCGCGCAGGCGATCTGGAGGGACATCTGCAAGGCATCCGGCGTTTCCGGCGACCTGCCGCCGTGGCAGATCGTGCGCGAGCGCCGCGCCACATTTGAGGCGACGCCGGAGCAGAACGCCCTGCGTCCGGGGCCCGCGACGGCGCAAAAAAACCTGTTCCTTGCCGGCGACTGGACTGCTACCGGGTTGCCGGCAACCATCGAGGGGTCGGTGCGGTCGGGTGATCGCGCCGCAGATCTGGTTCTGGCCAGGCGTTAGATTCGACCTGTTGGAGCGTTTTCGAGCGAGGTGGTTACCGGTTCGCGTGAAGAAAACGCGACCAAACAAACGGACAAGAGCGTGATCCGATGCAATCGGACCATGCTCTGGAGCGGGCCGCGGCTTTCGATCAGCCGGTCCGCAATGAAGAGGATATCGAGCGAAATGCTTTCGAGAAATCACAGCGTCGCAGTCGATCCGGTCGCGCTGGAGAAGAGCATCTCCAAGGCAACCGAAGCGCTGCTCGGCTATCGCCAGTCCGACGGGCACTGGATATTCGAGCTCGAGGCCGACAGCACCATTCCGGCCGAGTACATCCTGCTGCGTCACTATCTGGCCGAGCCCGTCGACGCCGCGCTCGAGGCCAAGCTCGGCAACTATCTGCGCCGCGTCCAGGGCGCGCATGGCGGCTGGCCGCTGGTGCATGACGGCCCGTTCGACATGAGCGCCAGCGTGAAGTCGTACTTCGCGCTGAAGATGATCGGCGATTCCGTCGACGCGCCGCACATGGTGCGGGCGCGCGAGGCGATCCGTTCGCGCGGCGGAGCCTCGGGCAGCAACGTGTTCACGCGCTTCCTGCTCGCGCTCTATGGCGTCGTGACCTGGCGCGCGACGCCGGTGCTGCCGATCGAGATCATGCTGCTGCCGATGTGGTCGCCGTTCCACATCAACAAGATCTCCTACTGGGCGCGCACCACCATGGTGCCGCTGATGGTGCTCGCCGCGCTGAAGCCGCGCGCCAAGAATCCGAAGGGCGTCGGCATCGACGAACTGTTCCTGGAGGATCCGAGATCAGTCCGCATGGCGCCGAAGGCGCCGCATCAGAGCGCGAGCTGGTTCTATCTGTTCCGCTCGCTCGACGCCGTGCTGCGCGTGATCGAGCCGATGTTTCCGAAGCGCCTGCGCCAGCGCGCGATCGACGCCGCGCTCGCCTTCACCGAAGAGCGGTTGAACGGCGAAGACGGCATGGGCGCGATCTATCCGCCGATGGCCAACATCGTCATGATGTATGAGGCTCTCGGCAAGGACGAGGATTTCCCGCCGCGCGCCGTCACCCGCCGCGGCATCGACAAGCTGCTCGTGATCCGCGACGACGAGGCCTATTGCCAGCCCTGCGTCTCGCCGGTGTGGGACACCGCGCTGACCTGTCATGCGCTGCAGGAAGCGGGCGGCGAGGATACGCTCGCCAAGGCCAAGCAGGGCCTCGACTGGCTGAAGCCGCGCCAGGTGCTGGAGCTGAAGGGCGACTGGGCGGTCAAAGCGCCGGATGTCCGCCCCGGCGGCTGGGCGTTCCAGTACAACAACGATCACTATCCCGATCTCGACGACACCGCCGTGGTCGTGATGGCGATGGACCGCGTGCGGCGTCATAGCGGAACCAGGGAATATGACGAGGCGATCGCGCGCGGCCGCGAGTGGATCGAGGGGCTGCAGAGCCGCGACGGCGGCTGGGCGGCGTTCGACGCCAACAACCTCGAATATTACCTCAACAACATCCCGTTCTCCGATCACGGCGCCTTGCTCGATCCGCCGACCGAGGATGTCACGGCGCGCTGCATCTCGATGCTGGGCCAGCTCGGCGAGACCGCGGAGAGCAACAAGGCGATGGCCGACGGCGTTGCCTATCTGCGCCGCACCCAGCTGGCCGAGGGCTCCTGGTACGGCCGCTGGGGCCTGAATTACGTCTACGGCACCTGGTCGGTGCTCTCCGCGCTAAATGTCGCAGGGGTCGATCGCAACGACCCGATGATTCGGAAAGCGGTCGATTGGCTGGCGTCAGTCCAGAATCAGGACGGCGGCTGGGGCGAGGACGCCGTCAGTTACCGGCTGGATTACAAGGGTTATGAAGTTGCGCCGTCGACCTCCTCGCAAACGGCATGGGCCTTGCTTGGATTGATGGCGGCCGGAGAGGTCGAAAATCCCGCCGTTGCGCGGGGGGTGGAGTACCTAAAGGCAACACAGACGGAAAAAGGGCTGTGGGACGAGCAGCGATACACAGCTACGGGGTTTCCGCGGGTATTTTACTTGCGATATCATGGCTACTCGAAGTTCTTTCCGCTCTGGGCGCTGGCGCGGTATCGGAATTTGAGAAGCACCAATAGCAGGGTGGTAGGGGTCGGGATGTGATTGTTGAGGCGGGGGCCGCCGAGACCGTGGGCAGTAGAATTGATCCTCGGCCGGTATTGATTGTGACTGGATTGGTGCAGGAGGCCCGCATCGCAGCCGGTCCCGGCATGATCGTGATCTGCAGCTCGAGCGATCCGCAGCAGCTGCGTGAATTGCTGGCGACGCTGGATCCGACGAGCTTCCGTGGCGTGATTTCGTTCGGCGTGGCCGGCGGGCTCGATCCGTCGCTGAAGTCGGGCGACGTCGTGGTCGCGACCGAAGTGATGTCCGGCGATACCCGTTTCCTGGCCGCATCCGCCCTGAACGAAGAGATGATCGCGAGCGCCGCGCTGAAGCGCCGCCGGATCGTCCGCGGCGGGCTTGCCGGCGTCGAACAGGTGATCGCGGCGAAGGCCTGCAAGGCCGCCCTGCGCTCGATGACGGGCGCAGCCGCAGTCGACATGGAAAGCCACATCGCGGCAGCCTATGCCGCCAAGGCGGGCGTTCCGTTCGCCGCGCTGCGCGTGATCAGCGATCCCGCGCACCGGGCGCTGCCCGAGCTTGCGAAATCCGCGGTGAAGCCGAACGGCGACATCGACCTGCGCAAGGTGCTGCGCGGCATCGTGCGCAATCCGCGGACGCTGCGGGCGCTGGTGTCGACCGGAATCGATTTCAATCGCGCGCTGCGCTCGCTGCGCAGCTGCCGCGGCTTCCTGCTCGGCAGCGACGTGCTGATGCCGGTGGACGACGTCCTGGTGGCGAAGGCGGCCTGATCCAGCTGTCCCGGGCCGGGACGGCGCCGCACCAGACTCAAAACAATCAAGCCCAAAATAAAGGCCCGATCGCATCGCGATCGGGCCTTTTGCTTTGGTGCCTGATGGTTTGGTTCGATGTCACGCCGGTCCGGGTTCTGGGCGTTCAGCGGGCGATTTGCCGGGCGTGCATTTGCCGGCTTGCGGGTGACGCCGAGGCCTGTTCCTGCATGCGCGTGGCACGGCAAGTCTCCGACGATCATTGGTCCTGCAAGCCGAGGTGCAGCGTCCGCGGGCGGGGTGCGCCGTCCTGCGACCTCGGGCCGCCCCCCCGTGGCTGCTTGACAGATACCGCCATTCGACCGAATATGAATTATGATCCTGTATTCATGAATTAAGGTTCACGATGGCAATCGCGGCGGTTCGCCTCAACCAACTCGTCGAGACCAAGGCCCGCATTCTGGATGCCGCCAGGGACGCCGTGGCGCTGAGTGGGTGGAAGGACGCCCAGATCGCCCTGATCGCCTCACGGGCCGGCGTGGCCACGGGCAGCGTGTATCGTTACTTCGACTCGAAGGCGGACCTCTACGCGCAGGTGCTCGCCCTGGTTTCCGAGCGCGAGGTGGCCGTTGTCGCCGCGATCGTCGAGGCGGAGGGATCCGCGTCCCAGTGTCTGGTGGACGCGATCTACACCTTCTCGGTCCGGGCGATGCGCGGCCGCCGTCTGGCCTATGCGTTGATCGCCGAACCCTGTGAGCCCGAGATCGACGCGGCGCGCCTGAAATACCGGGCGGCCTTGGCCGACCAGATCGCAAGGCTGGTTCGGCGCGGCATCGCCAACGGCGAGTTCGTCGATATCGATGCGAATGTCGCGGCATCCTGCGTGGCCGGCGCCTTCATGGAGGCGCTGGTTGGTCCGCTGGCGCCCGAAGCAGCCCCGGACTCCGACGCGGCAAAGGCGATCGCTCAGACGATCGCGGGGCTTTCCGCGCGCATGCTGTTTCGCCATCCCGCGCCTGAATTGACCCCTGTATCGAGAGTTTCCGCATGAATGCGCGTGTCCAGCCGGTTGCCGTCGCGGAAGCGAAAACCAGTGCGTTCGCTTCTCATGAAGTCCGCAATCAGGCGCGGCTAGCCACAGGCTTCAACGCGTTCGATGACGACCGCGCGTTGAGCGATCTGATCGCAAGGATGGTGCCATGGGCGAAGGACAGGCTTTCGGCGCTCGGGGCCCATGCCGGCAGCGAAGCTGTGCAGGAGGCCGCGCGGCTTGCCAATGAGCACGAGCCGAAGCTCTTGACCCATGACCGGTATGGCAATCGCAATGATTGGGTCGAGTTTCATCCGGCATGGCATCAATTGATGGCGCTGGCGTTCCAGAGCGAGGTCCATAGCCTGGCCTGGTCGACGTCCGAGCCACATGGCCATCTGGCGCGCGCGGCGCTGAGCTATCTCTGGAATCAGATCGAGAACGGTGTCGGTTGTCCGACCGGGATGGCGTACGCCGCGATCGCCGGGTTTTCCGGCAAGCCGCAATTCAGTCTGTGGCGGGAACGAACGCTGGCGGCGGACTACGATCCGCGCCGGCTTCCGATCGAGGTCAAGCGTGCGGCGGTGATCGGCTATGCGATGACCGAGAAGCAGGGTGGCTCCGATCTGCGTGAGACCCAGACCGCCGCGCGCTTCGTCGAGCGCGGCGCGCATGGCGAGATCTATGCGATCAGCGGTCACAAATGGTTTTTCTCGGTGCCGGTCGCCGATGGATTCTACACGCTGGCGCGCACCCAATCCGGCGTCAGTTGCCTGTTCGTGCCGCGCCTGTTGCCGGACGGCAGCGCCAACCGCATCCACATTCAGCGCCTGAAGGACAAGTGCGGCAACCGCTCGAACGCATCGAGCGAGATCGAGTACCACGATACGTGGTCGATCCTGGTCGGTGAGGAAGGCCGCGGCATCGCGGAGATCCTTTCGCATGCTCATTTGACCCGGCTGGATTTCGCGGTCGGCTCCGCCGGGCTGATGCGGCAGGCGTTGAGCCTGGCACTGAACCATGCACAAACGCGAACCGCGTTCGGCAAGCCGACGGCCGAGCTCCCGATGCAGCGCAACGTGCTCGCCGACCTCGCACTCGAGAGCGAGGCGGCGATGCTGGGCGCATTTCGCGTCGCGCGTGCGACCGACGGCCTGCAGACGAGCGACCACGAGCGGCTGCTGGCGCGGGTCGCCACTCCCGTGGTGAAGTTCTGGAATTGCCAGCGTGCGCCGGCCTTCACCTATGAGTGCCTGCAGGTGCATGGCGGCAACGGCTTCATCATGGAGAATGCGATGGCGCGGCTCTATCGCGAGGCGCCGCTCAATTCGATCTGGGAAGGCACCTCCAACATGATGTGCATGGATGTGCTGCGCGCCATGCAACGGGATGCAAATTGCCGGGACGCGTTCGTCGACGAACTGCGTGCGAGCAGGGGCCTCAATGCGGTCTATGACCGGTACATGGACGATCTCGCGGATCGCTTGCTGGCACGATATCCGGACGACGGGCATGCGCGGGCGCTGGTCACCCGCATGGCGCATGCGTTGCAGGCGGCCGAGATGTTGCGGCATGGCGATGCCACCGCCGCCGATCTCTTCGCGCAATCCAGACTTGGCGCGGACGGGATGCATGTGTTCGGCACGCTTCCGTCGTCGGACGGCCTTGGCAAGGTCGTCGAACGCGCCTCCGTCATCCGTCACTAAGGGTCCCAGTCATATGCGTCAGACCGAAGTTTGTGCCGTCAGCGACGTCAGGGCCATCGTCGGAGAAGAGGAGTGGGCGATGCGGGTCGATCTCGCGGCGTGCTACCGCCTGGTCGCGCTCTATGGAATGACCGACCTGATCTACAACCACATCAGCGCGCAGGTCCCGGGGCATGACGATCGGTATCTGATCAATCCGTACGGCATGCTCTATGAGGAGATCACGGCGTCGAGCCTCGTCAAGATCGACATCGAGGGCCGGACCTTGCTGCAGCCCGACCACGGCTACAACGTCAACGTGGCCGGCTTCTATCTGCATGCCCCGATCCACCGTGCACGGCCCGACGTGAAATGCGTCCTGCATACCCACACCCGGGCAGGGACTGCGGTCAGTACGCTTGCCGAAGGACTGCTTCCGCTGTCGCAGACGGCAATGCGGTTTCACGGGCGGATCGGCTATCACGACTTCGAGGGGCCGGCGATCGACCGCGACGAATGCGACCGGGTCGTCGCCGATCTCGGCCGCAACGACGTGCTGGTGTTGCGCAATCATGGCCTGCTGGTCTGCGGCAACACCATTCCGCAGGCGTTCAATGCGATCTACTGGCTGGAGCAGGCCTGCCGGATCCAGGTCGATGCGCTCGGCTGCGGCCGACCGCTGCACGCGCCGAGCGAACTGGCGATCGGCAACACGGTGACCTGCTTTGCCGGCACCGAGATCACGCTGGACAATGAGCGCGACACCAATCCGGTGCTGAATGAAGCGGCGCAAAATCTGGAGGCCGGTTACGGATTGCTGGAATGGCCGGCGCTGCGGCGCAGGCTCGACCGCATCGACGGGAGCTATGCGCAATGAGCGCGTCGCGGGCGTTGCGGATCGGCTTCATCGGTGCCGGCCGCGTGGCCCAGACGCTCGCGCCGGCGTTCGCCCGCGCGGATTTGAACGTCGCAGCCTTCTACAACCGCGGTCCCGATGCCGCGCGGCGTCTCGGATCCCGCATCCCGTCGGCACGGCCGATGACCGACGCTCAGCAGGTCGTGGACAACTGCGACATGGTCTTCCTCACGGTAAGCGACGACGCGATCCTGCCGGTCTGCCGCGGTCTGAGCTGGGAGCCGCGTCACCGCGTGGTCCATTGCAGCGGCGCGACCGAACTGGCGGCGCTCGATCATGCGCGCTCCGCGGGCGCCGCGACCGGCGGGTTTCATCCAATGCAGATGTTTGCAAATCCCGACGTCGCGCTCGAGGGGCTGCGCGGATGCACTGTCGGCATCGAGGCAGAAGGCGACTTCCGGCACGACCTTGAACGGTTCGCCACCAGCATCGGCTGCGAGCCATTGGCGCTGCCGGCCGGCGTGCGGGCGCTCTATCATGCCTCGGCCTACTATGTCGGTCCGTTCCTGATCTCGCTGCTCAGGGAAGGCGTCGAGCTCTGGAAGAGCTTTGGCGCCAGCGAGGCCGATGCGCTGCGCGCCATGATGCCGCTGCTGCGGGGCACCGTCGCGGCCGTTCTCGACGGCGGCCTCGCCAACGGCATGGGTGGCTGCGTGGCGCGCGGCGACGTTGGAACGATCGTCAAGCACCTGCGGGCCCTGGACGAGCGCTTTCCCGCCTCGGGCGCGTTGTATCGCGAACTGGCTCTCCGCAATGTCCCGCTCGGGATCGAGCGTGGCACACTCAGCGCTCCGCGCGCCGCCGAGATCGAACAGCTGCTACTCCGAACCCGGCAAGAGCAGGCGGCATCCTGATCCACGAAAAAGGGCCCCGGTTCGCTGAACCGAGGCCCTTGTTCGTTCTGCTCTCCGCTCACATGGAGCATCAGGCGGCGGTGGAAGCCTTCTGCTGCTGCTTCGCAGCGGCGGCAGTCGCCTCGTCGCGGCGAATCTCCGAGAGCTTCTTCTGGACCTGCTCGGCGAAGATGTACTGCGCCGGACGCTGCTTCGTCATGTCGATCTCCGGCGCCATCGGGCCCGTGGTCTTGATGCCGCGCAGCGCGACCCACATCGCCTTCAGCGGATTGTTGATCGCAGCGGTCGCCGCGGTCGGCTCGTAACCGCAATGGGCCATACAGTCGGCGCACTTCTCGTACTTGCCGGTGCCGTAGGTCTCCCAATCGGTGGTGTCCATCAGCTCCTTGAAGGTCTTGGCGTAGCCTTCACCGAGCAGATAGCAGGGCTTCTGCCAGCCGAAGATGTTGCGCGCCGGCATGCCCCAGGGCGTGCACTCGTATTCCTGGTTGCCGGCGAGGAAGTCGAGGAACAGGCCAGAATGCATGAAGTTCCACTTCTTGCCCTTGCCGAGCGCAAAGACGTCGCGGAACAGCTTCTTGGTCTTGGTGCGGTTGAGGAAGTGCTCCTGATCGGGCGCACGCTCATAGGCGTAACCCGGCGACATCGAGACGCCGACGCCGAGCTCGGTGGTGAAGTCGAGGAATTTGGCGATCTCCTCGGCCGGATGGCCGTCGAAGATCGTGGCGTTGACGTTGACCGTGAAGCCGCGCGCCTTCGCCGCCTTGATCGCGGAGACGGCGCGATCGAACACGCCCTTCTGCGACACCGCCTTGTCGTGATGGTCCTTCAGGCCGTCGAGATGCACCGAGAAGAACAAATAGGGCGACGGCTCGAACAGATCGAGCTTCTTCTCGAGCAGCAGCGCATTGGTGCACAGCGAGACGAACTTCTTGCGCGCCACGAGGCCGCGCACGATCTCGCCGATCTCCTTGTGGATCAGCGGCTCGCCGCCCGGGATCGCCACCATCGGCGCGCCGCATTCGTCGGCCGCGTCCCAGCATTCCTGCGCGGTCATGCGGCGATTGAGGATCGCATCGGGATAATCGATCTTGCCGCAGCCAACGCAGGCGAGGTTGCAACGGAACAGCGGTTCCAGCATCAGCACGAGCGGATAGCGTTTGCGGCCAAGCAGCTTCTGCTTGATCAGATAACCGCCGATACGCATTTCCTTGAAGAACGGTATAGCCATTAGACGATTTTCTTTCTGCACTTATCAAAGGGAAGTGGGTTCAGATCAGCCCGCAGTCAGTTCGGCCGGCAGCCGGAATTCGATATTCTCTTCTCGGCCCGGAACGACCGAGACCGACACCGGTCCGATGCGCCGCAGGGCCTCGATGACATCGTCGACCAAAACCTCAGGTGCCGATGCACCCGCCGTAATGCCGACGGCCTTCGCATCCTTCAGCCAATCCGGGTTGAGCTCGCTCCCATCGGCAATGAGATAACTCGCGACACCAACCTCGGTGCCGATCTCACGAAGCCTGTTCGAGTTGGAACTATTGGCGGCCCCCACCACCAAAATGACGTCCACCAGCTTACTCAGGTCCCTTACCGCAGATTGGCGGTTCTGTGTCGCATAGCAGATATCCCTGATGTCCGGGCCTTGAATATCTGTAAATTTTGCCTGAAGGGCCGCAATGATGTCCCTGGTGTCGTCCACGGACAGGGTGGTCTGGGTGATATAGGCGACGGGGGCGTCGGTCGGCAGCCGCAATTCCGCCACATCCTGAACGCTCTGGACCAAAAGGACCGGCCCCGGAACCTGCCCCATGGTTCCCTCGACCTCGGGATGGCCGGCATGCCCGATCAGGATCAGGGCACGGCCCCTCGAGATATAGCGCTTGCCCTGGTTGTGGACCTTGGTGACGAGCGGGCAGGTGGCATTGAGCACGGGCAGGTCGCGGGCCTCCGCCTCCTCCTCGACGCTCCTGGCGACGCCATGGGCACTGAAGACGGTCACCGCCTTGGCCGGCACTTCCGACAGGTCCTCGACGAAGATCGCGCCCTTCTTCTTCAGGCTTTCGACCACGTATTTGTTGTGAACGATCTCGTGGCGGACGTAGACCGGCGGGCCATACTTCTGCAGCGCGCGTTCGACGATTTCGATCGCGCGCACAACGCCCGCGCAAAAGCCGCGCGGCTGGGCAAGAAACACTTCCATAGGTCGTCCGTTACGCAAATTGCACCAATCTCATTCCATGCCCTGCGGCCTTTTCGGCAACGCACTCCACTCAGTCGGACGCCGCAACTTCCGTTGCAATGTCCGCACCATCTCAGGTCCTGCACGAGATCCGCGCCCTCAAGGGCGTGGAAATACAGGGATTTGTGGCAAAAAGGTAGCGCTTCGAGCGGATCAGTAGCCAGTCAAGTGAGGGGATTGAGGTAATATGGTATGGATTTTGGGTCCTGCGACCGTCCGTCTCCCTCACTTGTTCGTCACTTTATCGCCCACTCCTGCGGTCTATACCGGCGACTCGTGGCCGTTCCTGTGGTTTGGAACCTCCTCGCCATCTCGACGAGGAAGGTAACAAAACAACATTAGATCGGTCCCGGGAACTCCGCTACAGAGCGGGCGTTTTCGGCCATGCTTCCCTGAGATTAGAAAGAAACGAAGTGCTGACAAATATTGTCGTCTCCGTTGTTAGGACCTGTACGCGTTTTGCCCTTCCGGTTGTCATTCTCTCGGTGCTGCTGTCGATCGGCGCCGGCTTCTACACGGCTCGCAACTTCTCGATCAACACCGACATCAACAAGCTGATCTCGCCGGATCTGGATTGGCGCAAGCGTGACAATCAGTTCGAGGAAGCCTTCGACCGCGAGCGGCTGATCCTGGCTGTCGTCGAGGCGGCGACGCCCGAGCTGACCAGCTCGGCCGCGAAGGCGCTCACCGCGAAGCTGCAGGCCGACAAGAAGAACTTCGAGGCGATCACCGCGCTCGGCTCCGGCGAATTCTTCGAGAAGAACGGCTTGCTGTTCCTGCCGACCGAAGAGGTCGGCAAGGTCACGGGCCAGCTCGAAGCGGCCGCGCCGCTGATCGAGATCATGGCCGGCGACCCTTCAATTCGCGGACTGACCGGTGCGCTCGAGACCGGCCTTGCCGGCGTCAAGCGCGGACAGGTCAAGCTCGACAACGCCGCTCCGCCCTTCAACCTGATCTCCGAGACCGTCGAGACCGTCCTCGCCAAGGGCAACGCGACCTTCTCTTGGCGTGAGCTTACCAGCGACAAGCCGCTGACCGATTCGGACAAGCGCGCCTTCATCGAGATCAAGCCGATCATCGACTATTCGGCGCTGGAGCCGGGCAAGGACGCAACCGATGCGATCCGGCAGGCGGCGGCCGACCTGAAATTCCCGACCGAGTATCATGCGCGCGTCCGCCTGACCGGACCCGTGCCGATCGCCAACGAGGAATACGCCACCGTGCAGGACGGCGCGATCCGCAACGGCATCGGCACCGTGGTGATCGTGCTGATCATCCTCTGGCTGGCGCTGCATTCCGGCAAGATCATCTTCGCGGTGTTCGTGAACCTGTTCATCGGTCTTGCCCTCACCACGGCGGTCGGCCTGATGATGGTCGGATCGCTGAACCTGCTTTCGATCGCCTTCGCGGTGCTGTTCGTTGGCCTCGGCGTCGACTTCGGCATCCAGTTCAGCGTCCGCTACCGCTCCGAGCGTTACAAGAACGATAACCTGACGCTGGCGCTGGAAAACGCCGCGCGCCGCTCGGCGGTGCCGCTGTCGCTCGCGGCGATGGCGACCGCGGCCGGCTTCCTGTGCTTCCTGCCGACCGACTACAAGGGCATCTCCGAACTCGGCAAGATCGCCGGCGCCGGCATGCTGGTGGCCTTCATCACCAGCATCACGGTGCTGCCGGCGCTGCTCGATCTGCTCAATCCGCCTGGAGAGAAGGAGCCGGTCGGCTACGCCTTCCTGGCGCCGCTCGATCACTTCCTCGAAAAGCATCGCGTCCCGATCATCGTCGGCACGATCCTGGTCACGGTCGCGGGCCTGCCGCTGCTGCACTACATGAAGTTCGACTTCAACCCGATCAATCTGCGCAACAAGCACGCGGAATCGATCGCGACCTTCCTCGACCTGAGAAACGATCCGAACACCGGCGCCAACGCCATCAACGTGATGACGCGCTCGGAGGCCGACGCCAAGAAGATCGAGGCCAAGCTCGAGAAGCTGCCCGAAGTCTCGCGCGTGATGTCGCTCGAAAGCTTCGTGCCTAATGATCAGCCGGCCAAGCTGAAGCTGATCGCGCAGGCCGCCAAGACGCTCGGCCCCGCGCTCAACCCCGACTCGGTCGATCCGGCGCCGTCGGATCAGGAGAATGTCGAGTCGCTGAAGAGCTCGGTCGACAGCCTGCGCAGGACCGCGGGCGACGGCAAGGGGGCGGGCGCGGTTGCCGCGCGCCGGCTCGCCGACGCCCTGCAGAAGCTGGCCGATTCGAACCAGTCCATCCGCGACAAGGCGCAGGACGTCTTCGTCGCGCCGATGAAGATCGTGTTCGACCAGCTCCGCAACACGCTGCAGGCCCAGACCGTCACGCTGCAGAACCTGCCGCCGGAACTGGTCGCGAGCTGGAAGACCAAGGACGGCCTGATGCGTGTCGAGGTCGAGCCGAAGGGCGATCCCAACGACAACGACAATCTGCGCCGCTTTGCCGACGCCGTGCTCGCCGCCGAGCCGACCGCGATCGGCGGGCCGGTCTCGATCCTGAAGTCGGGCGATGTCATCGTGAATGCGTTCATCCACGCCGGCATCCTGGCGCTGGTCACGATCGGCCTGTTGCTGTGGCTGACGCTGCGCCGCGTCGTCGACGTGCTGATGACGCTGGTGCCGCTCCTGGTCGCCGGCATCGTCACGCTGGAGATCTGCGTGCTGATCGGACTGCCGCTCAACTTCGCCAACATCGTCGCGCTGCCGCTGCTGCTCGGCGTCGGCGTCGCGTTCAAGATCTACTATGTCACGGCATGGCGGCAGGGCAGGACGAACCTGCTGCAGTCGAGCCTGACGCGTGCGATCTTTTTCAGCGCGCTGACCACGGCGACCGCGTTCGGCAGCCTGTGGCTGTCCAGTCATCCCGGCACTGCGAGCATGGGCAAGCTGCTCGCGCTCTCGCTCGTCACCACGCTCGCGGCGGTGTTGCTGTTCCAGCCGGCTCTGATGGGCAAGCCGCGCGAGGCCCTCAAGGAGGAGGATATCGCCAACGACGTCACCTGACGCGCAGGCGATCCGGCGTCGATGAGGCTTGGCGGCAAGTCGCCGCCGAGCCCTAATTCAGGCAGGCGTCAACGTCCCGAAACAGCAGGCGTGCTCGCGCGCGACCGCGTGCGGCGCCGCCAGCTGGCCTCTGCTAATGCGTCGGTCGCGCGATGTCCGGGAGCAGGCAGATATCGCCCACGACGTCAGCCGACGCATTGGCGCTGCCTGGGGCATTTGCTGCCTGCTTTTGCCCCGGCTTGGTGGCAGGCGCCACGGCGCCGGTGGTCTTCTGCGGCGCTGCCGATTTGGGCAGGGCGCCCTTCGCTGCAGGGCTGCCCGCGGCAGGAGGGTTGCCGGCGACGCTGACCGGGATCGGCGGACCGACGCGGGTCCAGGTCTCGCCGCCACAGAGGAAGCCGAGCACGCAGCCCTGGATCTCGAGCTGATCGGTGCCGACGGGCTTGATGGTCGAGCTGTAGAGCTGGCCGTCCTTCGCGTTGTAGACTTGGCCTTCCCACGCGTCGGCGCCGGCCTTCTTCTTCATGTCGATCAGGATCGGCATGCCGAGCGTAGGCCTGCTTTGCTTCGCCGGATCAGGATTGTTCTTATCCTTGCCGCCGGGGGTTTTTTCCCAGGACACCGCACCCCACATGTTGCCATTGCACTGGGCGACGCGGATGGTGGCGACGCCGTCGGCGACCTTCCAGTCGCCGGTCGGGTCCGCTGCAAGTGCCGGTGATAATACGGTGGCCAAAAATAAACCTGAAAAGGCTATTGTACGCGCGAAAGTTCTTGGGCAGTGCAACATGGTCCAAACCTGTGCTTAACTAGACGATCCGAGCGGGGGTCAAAACGCCGCTAGCGAGCGTTTTAAGTTGACGAGATGGCCATCAACCGACGTATGTAACGAATGGTAAGTTCCAATTTAGACGTTTCCGAGATTTTTGTGGAGCGAGAGGGGCAGCGCGGTGCCATGCACACGCGACACCTCAACGAGCAGCTCGTTCGCGTCCTCAAGACCATCGGCTATGACGTCGGCTTCCAGAAGGGGCAAGGTCAATACCTCTTCGATCGTCAGGGGGCTCGTTACCTCGATCTATTGAGCGGATTTGGCGTTTTTGCGATTGGTCGCAATCATCCGGACCTGCGCAAGGCGCTGAAGAGCGTGCTCGACGCCGATCTGCCGAATCTGGTGCAGCTCGACGTCTCTACGCTCGCCGGCGTGCTCGCGGAACGGCTTTTGGAATATGTCCCATATCTGGACAAGGTGTTTTTCGCCAATTCCGGTGCCGAAACCGTCGAAGCGGCGATCAAGTTCGCGCGTGGCGCCACCGGCCGCCCCGGCATCGTCTATTGCGGGCATTCGTTCCACGGCCTGTCCTACGGCGCGCTATCGCTGACCGATGATACGAATTTCCGCAGCGGCTTCGAGCCGCTGTTGCCGGGCTGCACCGCGATCCCCTTCAACGATCTCGAAGCGCTCGAAAAAGCGCTGTCGTCGCGCCAGGTCGGCGCATTCATCGTCGAGCCGATCCAGGGCAAGGGCGTCAACATGCCCACCGACGAGTTCCTGCCCGGCGCGCTGGCGCTGTGCCGCAAATACGGCACGCTGTTCATCGCCGACGAGATCCAGACCGGCATCGGCCGCACCGGCAAGTTCCTCGCGATCGAGCACTGGGGCATCGAGCCCGACATGGTGCTGCTGGCGAAGGCACTCTCCGGCGGCCACGTGCCGATCGGCGCGCTGCTGACGCGCAAGAGCATCTTCGACAAGATCTTCAACCAGATGGATCGCGCCGTCGTGCACGGTTCGACCTTCGCCAAGAACGATCTGGCGATGGCCGCCGGCATCGCCACGCTCGATGTCATCAAGGCCGAGAAGCTCGTCGAGAACGCCGCCAAACGCGGCGCCGAGCTCCGCCTTGCGCTGACGCGCATGGTGCCGGGCTATGAGCTGATGAAGGAAGTCCGCGGCAAGGGCCTGATGATCGGGGTCGAGTTCGGTCCGCCGAAATCGCTGCGGCTCAAGGCGTCGTGGAATCTGCTGGAGACCGCCAACAAGGGCCTGTTCTGCCAGCTGATCACGGTGCCGCTGTTCAAGGATCACAAGATCCTGACCCAGGTCGCCGGCCACGGCCTCCACACCATCAAGCTGTTGCCGCCGCTCGTGATCACCGAAGAGGATTGCAGCTGGATCGAGAAGTCGTTCGACGACGTGATCGCCGGCAGCCACAAGGTGCCCGGCGCGATCTGGTCGCTCGGCAAGACGCTGGTCGACAACGCGGTGCGCAAGTCGGCGTAAGCTCGAACCCGTAGCCCGGATGCAGCGAAGCGAAATCCGGGGTTCTCAATCCTTGCGAGACTGTTCCCGGATTTCGCTTCGCTCCATCCGGGCTACAAGTCCTCACCCCTCCTTGTTCGCACGCATCGCGCCCTCGAACTTGTCGCCGAACTCCGTCAATTCATCGGCGCCGAGATCGCTGACCGCCCAGTAATTCAGGCCGCGGTCGCTCCAGCGCCGGATGTTGAAGCCCTGCAAGGTCGAGATCTTCGCGGACTTCCGTTCGGTGTTCGCGGTCTGCGCCACGAACAGGTTGATGACGTGCTGGCGCCGCTTGTAGACCACGGCGCCGATCTCGCGGGCGTTGACGTAGTCGAGCCGGCCGCCGATCAAGGTAAAGCCCTGTGCGGTGAGATCGATCACCGGCGGCGAGACGTCGAGCTTGCCGTTGAACCAGGGCTTGACCGTATGCTGATCGGTCGAGACCACGTCGATCAGGTGGCCGGCCTGCAGCGAGCGCAGATGCGCCGACACCACCTCGTTCTCGATGCGCTGCTCGTCGTCATTGCGCAGCACGATCGCGACGAGGCCGGTCGCGGCCATCGCCGACACGGCGGAGCCCATCGCGAAGCCGCGCAGCACCGAACGCCGGGTCGGCGCCGCCTGCGGTTGCGGCAACGCCTTCTCGATCTTGCGGCGCAGCTCGAGCGGCGCCTTGTAGCGCACGTCGCTCTCGGCGATCGCCTGGCGGATCTCCTGATACTCCTTCATCAGGGCGGCGCAATGCGCGCAACCCTCGATATGGGCTTCCACTTCGCGCGCATGGCCGGCATCGAGTTCGCCGTCGATCAGCGCGTGGACCAGCACTTCGGCTTCCTCGCAATTCATTTCACTTGCTCCTGTTCCGCGAGCCAGGCCGATCGCAGCATGGCGCGGGCGCGTGCGAGGCGGGACATCACGGTGCCGACAGGCACGGCGGCGACATCGGCGATCTCGCGGTAAGAAAGATTCTGGATTTCCCTGAGCACAAAGGTCTCGCGGAACGGCTCGGCGAGCGCCGCGACCAGCTTGCGCACGGTGTCGCCGTCGAAGCGACGCAGCAGCTGCTTTTCCGGTGTCTCCGGCGCCTCGTTCCACAGCGGGGTCTGATCGCCGCCTTCGGGCAGCTCCTCGACCGCGGTGGGGGCGGTCTTGCGGCGTGCATATTCGGCGCGGCAGACATTGCGCAAGATCGCAAACAGCCACGGCTTCATCGCAGGTCCCCGGTAGCTGGCGAAATGCTTGTAGGCGCGCAGATAGCATTCCTGCACAGCATCTTCGGCGTCGGCGGCATCGCGCAGCAGGTAGCGTGCCAGGGTATAGGCGTCGTCAAGGTACGGCAGCGCGGCTTCGCGGAAGCGCCGCGCCTTTTCGGGATCGTCCTGCGACGCTTTGACAACCATCGTGTCCTGTCCGGCATGTCGAGAGACGGCTTGTGCCCGGCCGGGGGCGGAGGGCCACCGGCCGGGCATGGCTGTGATCGTATGGGTGGTCACGTTACCCAACCTTGATACTGCCTGTCATGTGCGGATGCAGCGAGCAGAAATACTTGTACTCGCCGGGCTCCGTGAAGGTGAACGAGAAGGTGCCGTCGGTATCCATGGTCTTGGAGCGGAACTTGCCCGCGCACACCACGGTGTGCGGGATGTCGTCGCGGTTGGTCCAGGTCACGGTGGTACCGACCTTCACGTCGAGCGGGTTCGGCGCGAACGAGAAGTTGTCGATGTGGACCGCGACGTCTTCGGCGCGGGCCGCCGTGATGGGCAGCAGCATGGCGGCGACCACGGCTGTACCGAAGTCGCGTCGATTGATCGAACTCATCGGTCTCGTCCCTTAGCCCTGCAACGGCGTGTCGATGATCGCCAGCGGCTGGCTGTTCTGCTTGAAGTTGATGCTGGCGACGCCGAGCATGCTGCGCAGCTTGGCATCCTCGACCTTCATCGGGCCGGGCGAGGGCGCGGCACCCGGCGCCGGCTGCGGGAAGGCCGTCGAGCGCGCGGTGTGGAAGGTGACGTTGCCCTCGACCTTCTGCATCACCTGGTGGATGTGGCCGTTCAGCACGGTGACCGAGCCGAAGCCCTTGACGTATTCCAGCGCGCGGGCGCCGTCCTCGGTGCCCCAGCCCCATTGCGGATAGACCGTCCACAGCGGGATGTGGGCGAACAGTACGATCGGCGTCGACTTCGAGCGGCCCTTGAGGTCGTTCTCGAGCCATTCGAGCTGCTCGTTGCCCAGATTGCCGAGGCCGCCGCCCTTGAGGTCGACGACGTTGACGAGGCCGACGAAATGCACGCCGCCGGCGTCGAAGGAGTAGTAGCCCGGACCCTTGGTGCCCTTGCCGTAACGCTCCTTGTAGAGCTTGACCTCCTCGTCGATGAAGTCGTGCTCGCCCGGCACGTAATGCACGTCGAGCTTGGCCTGCGAGATGATGCGATCGGCGTCGTCGAATTCGGACGCCTTCGACAGATGCGTGATGTCGCCGGTGTGGATCATGAACGACGGCTTGACCTGCATCGCCCGGACCTTGTTGATGGCCTCCTCAAGCGTGCCGATGGCGTTCGGGTTGGCCGGCTTGTCGAAGCCGACATGGCTGTCGCTGATCTGCATGAAGGTCATGCCGGTGGCAGCTTCGGCTGCGGCTGCCGAGCCGACGATGCCGAGTGAATGCGGCACGCCGCCGGTAACCGTCCAGAGTACGCCGGTGCCGGCCCAGGTCATGCATTCCAGCACCTTGCGTCGGCTGACGCCTTTCTCTTCATCGTGGTGATCGTGATCGTGTCCGCTCATAGCAAGTCTCCCGTTGGGCCCAGGGATTGGGTTTCCGGGAAGGTGATCAGCGGGCCTAAGGGTTTATTCCCGGGGCTTTGGAGGGGTTGAGGGCCGGGATGACGATTTCGTGAGAGCCGGAAAGCCGGCCGCGACATGAGCAGACATACGGCCGGCGCGACAGGTGGACGCAAGGGCAAGATGCGCCATTGAAAGTTTGGGGCCTGCAACGCTATCGACCCGGCAAACCACTGATCAGTCGGAGGAAAACATGGCTGGCGTCACCGGCGGCTGTCACTGCGGCGAGATTCGTTACGAGGTGACCGGGGAACCGGTCGTCCATGCGCTGTGTCATTGCACCGATTGCCGGCGCCATGCCGGCGCGCCGATGGTCGGCTGGGTGATGGTCGCAGAAGGCATGGTCAAGGTGACCAAGGGGCAGCCCAGCATCTACCGGTCCTCCGAGCAGGGCCGGCGGCAATTCTGCGCGAACTGCGGCACCGGGCTTTTCTACACCAATGGCAACATGTTGCCCGGGTTCATCGACATCCAGAGCGGCACCTATGACGATCCCGATGCGGTGCCGGCCACGATGCATATCCAGGTCGCGGAGCGGCTGCGCTGGATGGAAGCGGCGCATGAGCTGCCGACCGTCGAGCGCTTTCCGCCGCCGGAATGAGCGGCGGCCGACCGGTGCAGCGGCGCTGATGCGCGCCGCAACATGGCGATGCCCTGCAACATAGATGAACAACCGCAACACAGCTGTCTTGCTGCCGTCAGCATAATGTCAGCGCTCCTGCATAAGAATGGCGGACTTCACTCGCCACACCGGGAGATCTTCATGAGCGACCACGCAGGCGTTGAGCATCACCACAAGGCAGCTGAGCATCACGAACACGCGGCGCGTCATCATCGCGAAGCCGCCAAGCACCACGAAGCCGGCGATCACCACAAGGCGGCGCATCACGCCCACAGCGCCCATGGTCACGCCAGCCATGCCCAGCATCACCACACCGAGGCCAGCCGGCATCACGCCGAGCACCACGGCGAACACCAATAAACGTTCCAGTACTGCGTGAGTGGCTTCCGCCGTCCCCCGCAAGGGGACGGCGTTTTCATTTGGCGGGCGGCGCGCGTTGACGTTCTCATCGTCAAGCGTCTGATCATTCACGGACAAACCAGCACGGGGGTTTTTGCCTGCGCCAACACCTTGTTTGTCACACTGCCGATCAGAAGCACGGAGAGTCCACTGCGTCCATGCGACGACATGACAATGAGATCGCAACCCCTGTCCGCAGCCGCCGCGATGATCGCTTGATGGGGCTGCCCGTGCTCCGCCAGCACCGTCTCGCAGGGAACGCCGGCTTCCCTGGCCGCATTCGCCGCGTCGTTCAGCGCTTTCGTGGCCTGCTCTTTCCGCATCTCGGCATAGTTGGCGATCGTGTCACGGAAATGCCCCGTCAGTTCTGAAAACGGCTCGACGGCGAAAATCACGGAGACCTTGGCTCCGATGGATTTTGCGAGCGCCATCCCTTGGGCGATACCATGCTTCGCTAGTTCCGACCCATCGGTCGGGATGAGAATATGCCGGTACATGCTTCAACTCCCGTGGTGTTTCAGGAATTCGCAAGCGAAGAGCGACGCATGACGGCGAACGACACGAAGGCCATCCTTCGCTTCTGGTCATCGCTCAATGTCTTGTACAGCGGCTCCCAGGCATCGGAGAGCTTCTTGAGGTCGGTCCCACGTTGAATCAGCCGGTCCGCCCTGCGTTGCATCATCTCGACCGGATTGCCGTCATGAAGACCGTCCATCGCGCCGTTCTCGTGCAATTCGGCAATCCGCTCCAGCCGGGCTGCCGATTTTTCGCCCGTGTACGGATCGCATCCTCGATGGCCGGCCAGTATTTCTCCTGATCGGGGGTGAGTTGCAGGGCGGCTTTGACGATGCCGACGCGCATGTCGGTCAGGCTCTTGAGGTCGGCGGCGCTGGGTGACGCTACGCCGACAGTCGGGGATGTCTCTGCTGCGAAGGCGAGAGACGAGGTCGTCACCAAAAATACAATCGCTACGGCGGCTGCGTTCCTCGTCGTTGCGAACTCCTGAGCTGCTATCGTGGATGTCCGCGAGAAGAAACCCACAAGCTGGTCAGCCGCAGGTTGATCTAGGTCAAAGAGAAATATGGACGCGCTTCTGACCGTTCGGGAAATGCCGTGGGACTTCGCGTAGGCCGGCCTGGCTCAAGCCGTGGCCGGCGAGGCGACGGTGACGGATTGAGCTAGATCAAGATCGAGCGGTCCGTGGTGATCAAAAGGTGCTGTCCAAATCGTTTCGACCGGGCGGTACCATGCATCTTCTGCTCAAGGAAATACGACATAATCCACTGCTTTGGATGTTGATCTTCGTACCGATCGTACTGGCGGTCGAAACGGCAGCTCCGTCCGCCCATACGGCGCTGTTCGTGCTCGCTGTCCTGGCCATCGTGCCATTGGCTGCCCTTCTCAGCCACGCGACGGAGAGCGTCGCGGAGAAAACGGGCGATGCCATCGGAGGCCTGCTCAACGCAACCTTGGGAAATCTGACCGAGCTGATCATCGCGATCGCAGCGTTACATGCCGGAGAATACATGCTGGTCAAGGCATCGATCGCCGGTGCCATTGTCACCAACTCGCTCTTCATGCTTGGCGCATCGTTCCTGCTCGGCGGGCTCCGCCATCACGTTCAGGAGTATAATCGGGCAGGCGGGAGGATGTACGCGGCGTTGCTGCTGATGGCCACGATTGCGCTGCTCGCCCCCTCCGCCGTCGCCGACCTTGATCCGGCACGCGGCCAAGCCATGGCGCTGACCCTCAGCACGGGCCTCGCCGTGCTGCTGATAAGTGCCTACGGGCTGGGCCTGCTGTTCTCGCTCAAGACCCACAAGGAGCTGTTCGCAAGCGAGGAGCATGGCGAGACCGGCGGCGCCGGCTGGCCGATCGGACTTGCGTTGGGTACGCTTCTCGGGGTTACGGTGCTGGTTGCCCTGGTCAGCGAGATATTCGTGAGTTCGGTGCAGAAAGCAGGCGAGACGCTGGGATTGAGTCCGGCGTTCGTCGGTTTCATCATCGTCGCGCTGGTCGGCGCCGCGGCGGAAATGGCGGTGGCATTCTCCGCGGCGCGCAAGAACCGGCTCGACATGAGCGTCAGCATCGCGCTCGGAAGCGCTTCGCAAATCGCCCTGTTCGTGGCGCCGGCGCTGGTTCTTCTAAGCTATGTCATCGGTCCGAAGCCGATGGACTTGCAGTTCTGGCCGGGCGCCGTGACGATGGTCATGATCGCTTCCGTGACGTCCTGCTTCATCACCAACAGCGGACGGTCGGCATGGTTCATTGGCGCCTTGCTCGTGCTGATCTATGCGATTTTTGCCATGACGCTGTACATGGTGCCGCCGGGATCGCACGCTCCGGTTTGACCAACCGTCCAACGACTGCCCAGCCGGATCAGTATTGATACTGCTGTTGCGGGCAGATCATTTGACCGTATCGATCATGATAGCAGCCCTGGTTGCCGTAGTAGCCATAGCTGCCATAGTACGCGCCAGCCGCGGCCGCGGCGCCGGCCGCCGCAGCACCATAGCCCCAGCCGGGTCGATAGTAGCCGCCGCCATAACCGGGATAGCCGGCGACCGGGCGGCCAGGGCGTCCCGCAATCGGTCGGCCCGGATAGCCCGGACGGCCGGCGATCGGATGTGAGGGGCGCGGGCGGCCGGCAGCGCGATATCCTCCGCCATGGATCCTTCCGGCATGCATCCTTCCGGCGCCGGCATGCATGCCGCCGCCACGCATCCCACCGCCGTGAAATCCGCCGCCGCCGCCCCCGCCGCCGCGGAAGCCGCCGCCTCCTCCACGGCGGGCATAGGCGTCATCAGGAACGAGGCAGACAGCAACGAGAAGCAGAACTGCCAGAGCGGCGAGGATACAACGAAGCATGGCGTGTCCTCCCTAGCGGACGAGGTTGCGAACCGTGAAACTGCATCACACCAAGTGCACCGGGTTGATGTAGATCAACGGAACGCAATCGCGTTCGAGATGCCGGGTTCCGCGGGCGCTTTCGCGCAACCGCGACAGGCGCCTGCTATCAAATCGCCTCAGGCACAATCTGCACTTTGCTGTCGAAGCGGCCCTGCTTAGAATGCTGGACTTCGGAGGTTACGTGACTTGTCGTGTCACCTCTCAGTCAGGCGACAGCCCCATCCATTGCCGAGTTGACCAACGTTTTTTCGCTTGCGGCCGTGCGCAGTCGGAATAGTTGAACCAACCTCGATCCGAGGTGTTCCGTAACGCAGAACCCCGCGATTTGCAGCGGCGATGATGAGGACGGGTTCGGAGACATCAGCCTCGCAGGCGACATTCTGCTGGGCTTCTCTCCAATCTCGATCGCTTGGCCGTGTTCTTGCACAGTTGGCATCGGGGAGAGAACGAACGTGCGGAAAGCGGATGTAACGTGCGCGTGCTGTGGCGCAGGTTTCCGGCGGTTGGAGCTATGGTCCGAACCCGGCGCCAAGGGTGAGTATCACTGTCCCGTTTGCGACTATTTGCTTGAAGCATTTGATGGCACCAACCTGATCGCCTATCGGCTGACGATCCAGCCAGTGCGCGCACCGGCCTATTCGGTGAAGCAACTCGACGATCGGCGATGACGTGACGTTCGGTTGCCGTCGGCGCGCAACTGGTCAGTATCGTCCAGGTCCAGCACAGACCTGGCCTGGACCCATCTCGCTTCGGTTTTCGAGGCCGATGCGGACCTAGGGCGCCTATGGGAAGGCCTCGCGGCCCGCCCGCCCGGCAAACGTCCTGATCGCTGCAACCATCAACTCCGGCGCCTCCTGCGCGACGCAATGGCCAACGTTCGCGAAAGTCCAGCGGCTGGCGTGCGGGATCAGGGCGGCGGCGCGATCGGCCATCTCCTTGTAGACCGGCCATGACTGTTCAGCCGTGGCGATGCAGACCGGGCAGGCGATGTCGGAGAACCACGGGAACGGATTGCCGCGCGCATCGCCGGTGTAGATCTGCTCCATGGCCTGGAAGATCGGTCCAAGCAGTGCCGACTCGATCTCGGGCGTGCAGCGCAGCTGCATGCGGCCGTCGTCGAGCCGCGCAAAACCGTGATGGATATAGGCCCACAGCGACGGCTCGGTCCACGGCGCGAACGCCGGCGCGGCGCGCAATCGCCGGAACAAATCGTCGGCATTGTCGAATTCGGCGCGGCGGCGCAGCACGCCCTGCACCGATGCGTTCGCGATCTCGCTCAGGCCACCGGTGCGCGGCGCGTGCGGATCCATCGCGGTCGGCTCCGCCACGAACAGCCGCGCGAAGCGGTCCGGCATCAGCTTCGTTGCGAGCATCAGGTCGGTCGCGCCGGCGCTATGGCCGATGCCGTAAATGTTCTGAAGGTCGAGGCGTTCGACCACCATGCAGACGTCGTCGGCGAAATCCTGGAACTGGTAGCGGTCGGCCGGCGGCTTGTGGCTCAGGCCGTGGCCGCGGCGGTCGAGCGCATAGACGGTGTAGTCGGCGGCCAGCGCTTCGGCGACCTCGGTCCACACTTCGGCGACAAAACCGGTGCCGTGCAGCAGCAGCGCCGGCGGCTTGGCGGAGGCCGGCTCGCCCCATCGTGCCAGCGCGATCTGCGCGCCGGCATCGCCAACGAGAATGCGCTTGCTGGAGTTCATCGTCGCTCTATCGCGCATCCTGCAGGATCATCGCCGCGGCCTTCTCGGCGATCATCGCGGTCGGCGTGTTGGTGTTGCCGGAGGTGATGGTCGGCATCACGGAGGCATCCGCGATGCGCAGGCCGTTGAGGCCGTAGAAGCGCAGGCGTTCGTCGACGACAGCCATCGGATCGTTGGCTGTTCCCATCTTCGCGGTGCCGACGGGGTGGAAGATCGTGGTGCCGATGTCGCCGGCGGCCTTGGCGAGCGAGGCGTCGTCATCGCCGACCGAGGGGCCGGGCAGGAATTCCTCGGGACGATATTTCTCAAGCGCCTTCTGCTTCATCAGTCTGCGCGTGGTGCGGATCGCGTCGGCCGCGACCTGGCGATCGTCCTCGGTCGACAGGTAATTCGGCGCGATCGACGGCTTGTCGTCGGGCGCGGTCGAGCGGATGCGGACGGTACCGCGCGAGGTCGGCTGCAGATTGCAGGCGCTCACCGTGATCGCGGGGAAGCGATGCAGCGGGTCGCCGAACTTGTCGAGCGACAGCGGCTGCACATGGAACTGGATGTTGGCGCGCGAGCGCGTCGCATCCGAGCGCGTGAAGATGCCGAGCTGCGACGGCGCCATGGTCAGCGGGCCGCGGCGGCGGAACGCGTAGTCGAGGCCCATCAGGCCGCGGCGCACGAGGTTGTAGTAAGTCTCGTTCAGCGTGCGCACGCCCGATACCTTGTAGATCGCGCGCTGCTGCAGATGGTCCTGCAAATTATGGCCGATGCCCTGCACGTCAGCCACGATGTCGATGCCGAGCGGAGACAGCCATTCGGACGGGCCGATGCCGGAGCGATGCAGCACCTGCGTGGTGCCGATCGAGCCGGCGCAGAGAATCACTTCGCCTTTGGCGCGCGCTTCTACCGTCTCGTTGCCCTGACGGAACTCGACGCCGGCGGCGCGGCCGCTCTCGATGATCAGGCGGTCGACCAGCACGTCGGTCTCGAGCCGCAGATTGCTGCGGTTCAACACCGGCTTGAGGAACCCGCGCGCCGACGACCAGCGCCGCCCGCGCTTCTGGTTGACGTGGAAGTAGCTGGTGCCCTCATTGTCGCCGGTGTTGAAGTCGGGAATCCGCTTGATGCCCATCTCCTCGGCGGCATCGCCGACCGCATCGAGGATCTGCCACGACAGCCGTGGCGCCTCGATGCGCCAGCCGCCGCCGACACCGTGATGCTCGCTTTCGCCGAGAAAGTGATCCTCCAGCCGCTTGAATGCCGGCAGCACGTCGCTGTAGCTCCAGCCGGTGAGGCCGAGCTGCCGCCAGTGATCGTAGTCCGCGGCCTGGCCGCGCATCGAGATCATGGCGTTGATCGCCGACGAGCCGCCGATCACCTTGCCGCGCGGATAGGCGAGCGCACGGCCGTTGAGGCCGGGCTCGGCCTCGGTCTTGAACATCCAGTCCGAGCGCGGATTGCCGATCGCGAAGAGATAGCCGACCGGGATGTGAAACCAGATCCAGTTGTCCTTGCCTCCGGCTTCCAGCAGCAGCACGCGCTTCTTCGGATCGGCCGACAGGCGGTTGGCCATAATGCAGCCCGCCGTGCCTGCGCCGACGATAATGTAGTCGAAATCACCTTCGAGCCTTCGCGGCATGTCCTCGTTCCCGGCAAGCGCCTTTTGTTACGCGTCTATTAGTCAGACGCAGCCGGTCGAGACAAGCCCGGCGGTGGATACCGGGCGTGCGCTGGATGATCAGGGACGGCTCGGTTCGGCGAGTGTGACCTCGGGTCCGGGCCGCGGCACACAGAGGATCAGCGTCAGCATACCGATCGCGAGCAGCGCACCGACGAGGGCGAGCGGTGCGTAGATGCTCCCGGTCGCGACATTCATCCAGCCGATCAGGGCAGGGCACACTGCGCCGCCGAACGAGCCGATCGCGCTGATCAGCGCGATGCCGCCCGCTGCGGCGCTGCCTTCCAGCATCGCGTTCGGAATGGTCCAGAACAGGGAGAGAATCGCAAAGATGCCGATCGAGGCGATGGCGAGCAGGGTCACGGTCAGCAGGATGCTGCCCTGCGCGGCCTGCAGGGCGATGAAGCACGCCGCCGCGACGAGGCCGCAAGCGACCACGTGCCAGCGCCGTTCCCGCGTGCGATCGGAACTGTAGCCGATGGCGACCATGCCGATGGCCGACGCGACCGAGATTGCGCCGCTCAGCCAGCCGATCTCGGTGGTGGTCGCCACGCCGACGCGCTTCAGCAGCGTCGGCGTCCACAACAGGATGGTGTTGAGCGAACAGAAGAACGCGAAATAGATGAAGGACAGCAGATAGACGCGCGGCTCGCGCAGCGCGGCCGCGAAGCTGCTTGTCGTGTTAGGGGCGGCGGCGCGATCGCGGGCGAGATCGCTTGCGACCTGTCGTCGCTCATCGGCGCTGAGCCAGCTCGCGGCCTGTGGCCCGTCGGCGAGAGCAAGATATGCGGCGACGCCGAGCAGCACGGCTGGAACGCCTTCGAGGATGAACAGCCATTGCCAGCCATGCAGGCCGTGGACGCCTTGCATGTGGTCCATGATCAGGCCCGACAACGGTCCCGCGATGACGCCGCCGAGCGGCACCGCCATCACGAACAGGCTGGTCATGCGGCCGCGCACGCGATCCGGAAACCACAGTGTCAGGTAATACAGGATGCCGGGGAAGAAGCCGCCCTCGGCGGCGCCGAGCAGGAAGCGCAGCAGATAGAGGTGATACTGGTTCTGCACCAGCGCGAGCAGCACGGTCACAGCACCCCACAGCACCATGATGCGCAGCAGCGTCTTGCGGACGCCGATCCTGACCAGCAGCAGATTGCTCGGCACTTCGAGCGCGACATAGCCGACCGAGAAGATGCCGGCGGCAAGCCCGAACACCGCGTCATCGATGTTGAGGTCGTGCAGGAATTGTAACTTGGCAAAGCCGATGTTGAAACGATCGATGATCGCCACCGTGTAGCACGCCAGCAGGAACGGGATCAGGCGCCGGGCGATCCGTCCATAGAGCCGCGATTGGGCCGCATCCTGCATGAAAGTCTCCTCAGTGATTTTGTTTTGGTCGTTAGGTGTATTGGCGCCGCGCGGGCGCAGCGTTCCCTCGCCCCTGTTCTTACGGGGAGAGGGCTGGGGTGAGGGGCTGCTTCCGCATACAGGGTGATAGCTGCGCTCGCGGAAGCTCCCCCTCACCCGGAACGCATCTGGCGATGCGTTCCGGCCTCTCCCCGCACGCGGGGCGGGAGCCCGTTGCTCTGATCGAAATACGCGCGGCTAGCCCGCCTTCGCGCCGGGAAACTCCAGCATCGCTTCGCCGGCCGCGACCGTCTCGCCGCGCTGGTTCTGCACGGCGACGTCGACCAGCACCCAGCGTGACTTCGCGGTGGTCTGCTTGGCCTTGATGGTGCCGGCGGGGCGGATGGTGTCGCCGGGCTTCACCGGCTTCAGCCAGCGCGTCTCGAGCCGGCGATGGATCGCTCCGGCAGGTGTCGCCCAGTCGGTCAGCATGCGCGAGATCAGGCCGAAATTGTTCATGCCATGCATGATGATGCCGCCGAAATTGGTCTTGCCGAAGTCGCCCTTCATGTAGTTGTCGTCGAGATGCAGCGGGTTGTAGTCGAGCGATGCATCGCAGAACAGGCGGATCGATTCGCGTGAGACGGCGAAGGCGGGGCCGTCGATGGTGTCGCCGGCCTTGAGAGCATCGAAATTCGCTGGGGTCATCGTGATCCTCCTTACATCGGACGGATGGTTTGGCCGCGACCCGAGCAGATCACGTCGCCATGCTGGTTGAAGAAGACGTTGTCGTGCACCACGAACAGCCGCTCGCGCTTGATGAACTTGTCGAGCGCGCGGGCCTGCAGGGTGATGGTGTCGCCGGGACGGGCGGGGATGTTGTAGCTCCAGGACTGTCCGGCATTGACGGTGCCCGGCGAGCGCATCCAGTCGTCGGCCGGCGTGCAGGCGAACATCAGCAGGATATGGATCGCGGGCGGCGCGATCAGGCCGCCATAGGGGCCGGCCTTCGCGGCCGCCTCGTCGAGATAGAGCGGATTGGTCTCGCCGACCGCACGGCAGTACAGCGCGATCGCGTCCTGCGTGAGCAGGTAGGGCAGCGTCTTGCGCGGCTCGCCGGGGACGATGTCGTCCCACACCTTGCGCAGCTTCGCGTCCTTCCAGAAATCGGTTTCGAACGGGGTGGCCGCAGAACTTTCTGCTTGCGCCATCGAGGATCCTCCTGCTATTCAGTTCGCCAGGCGAACAGTTCATTCGCTGTGTGAATTGACGCTAGCGCGGTCGGGAGCCCCTGACAAGCGGGCAGCGCCGCGTCATGCGCAGGCAGCCATGCGAGCTGCGATGTGATGAGCAGAACGACAGCCCGAACCAGATGACGCCATGAGCAAAGAGAGTGACGGCTTCGTGCGCGCGATCGCGCGCGGTTTCTCGATCATCGAGGCGCTCGGCAAGCCGCCGGGCCGGCACACTCTAGCGGAGGCCGCCGACACCGCCGGTCTCAACCGCGCCACCGCACGCCGCATTCTCGCGACCCTGGTGGCGCTGAAATATTGCGCCTCCGATGGACGCTATTTCAGCTTGCGGCCGCGCGCGCTCGGGCTCGGCCTGTCCTATCTCAATGCATTGCCTTACTGGGCGCATGCGCAGCGCGCGCTGGAGAATCTGCGCAACGAGATCGGCGAGTCCTGCGCGATGGCGGTGCTCGATGAGGACGAGATCGTCTATGCGCTGCGTCTGCCGGCGCGGCGGATTCTGTCGGCCAATCTCGGCGTCGGCAGCCGGCTGCCCGCGCATCTGGTGTCGCTCGGCCGCGTCATGCTCGCGGCGCTGCCGCCCGGCACCCGCGAAGCTTATCTTGCGACCGGCGGCTTCAAGCAGGTCATGCCGCGCACCGTGACCGATCCGGAGCGTCTCGGCGAATTGCTCGCGCGGGTCGAGAGCGACGGCTACGCCTGGGTCGACGGCGAGCTCGATCCCGCGATCTGCGGCATCGCGGTGCCCTTGCGCGACCCGGCCGGTGCGGTGGTCGCGGCGCTCAGCGTCAATACGATCTCCGGCACGGTCAGCGAGGCCGGCGCGCGCAAGAAATTTCTGCTGCCGCTGCGCCGCACCGCACAGGAGATCCGCAGCCAGATGCTCACCTCGGGCTAGGTGCGCACACGCTCTGGATCAGCCATTGTTTCCGATCACCTGGCCTGCTTAGATCGCGCAGCCGGGCCCGACCTGGCGCTCGGGGTGCAGTATCCGGGTTTCGGTTGGAGCGATTGCCATGAACAGGATTGTTCTCACGCTACTTGCGTCCGCCGCGCTCTGCGCGTCATTGCCGCTGCGAGCCAATGCTGAACTCGATGTCGCCGCGCTGAAGGGCGCAATCGAGAAGTCGGTCGAGGCGGACTATCCGAAGCTCGACGCGCTCTACAAGGATCTTCACGCCCATCCCGAGATCGCGTTTCAGGAGGAGAAGACCGCGGCCAAACTGGCTGCCGAGATGCGGGCGCTGGGCTTCGAGGTGACGGAGCACGTCGGCAAGACCGGGCTGGTCGCGATCTACAGGAACGGCGAGGGCCCCACCATCATGGTGCGCACCGAGCTCGATGCGCTGCCGATGGAAGAGAAGACCGGCCTTCCCTATGCCAGCCACGACAAGACGATCTGGCAGGGACGGGAAACCTTCGTGGCCCACAGCTGCGGCCACGACATCCACATGGCGAGCTGGGTGGGCGCGGCCAAGACGCTGGTCGGCCTGAAAGACCAATGGCACGGCACGCTGATGTTCATCGCCCAGCCGGCTGAAGAGATCGTGGCGGGCGCCAAGGCGATGCTGGCGGATGGTCTGTTCACGAAATTTCCAAAGCCGAATTTCGGCTTCGCCCTGCACGATGGCCCGTTCGCCTATGGAACGGTGCGCTATCGCGTCGGGATCGGCTCATCCGCCGCCGATGGCCTCTACATCAAATTCCGTGGCCGCGGCGGGCACGGTGCGGTACCGCAGGCGACCATCGATCCCGTGATGATGGCCGCGCGCTTTGTCGTCGACGTTCAGAGCGTGATCAGCCGCGAAAAGGACCCGACCGAATTCGGCGTGGTTAGCATCGGCGCAATTCACGGCGGTACCGCGTCAAACATCATTCCTGACGATGTGGTGCTGCTCGGCACCATTCGCACCTTCAAGCCCGAGGTGCGCGCGAAGATGCTTGCCGGCATCGAGCGGACGGCAAAGGCGGTCGCCGCCATGTCGAATGCGCCGGAGCCTGAGATCAACCTCGCCGAAGGGACCAAGGCCGTGATCAACGATCCCGACGTGGTCGGCACGGCGGAAAAGGTGCTGAAGGCGGCGTTTGGCGACAAGTTCGCAACCTCGCCGCCCGGCACGCCCAGCGAGGATTATTCGGAATTCGTCAGTGCCGGGGTGCCGTCGATGTTCTTCAACATCGGTGTCTACGAGCCGGAGCGCGTTGCCGCGGCGCGGGCAGGCAGCGGCCCGCCATTGCCGACCAACCACTCGCCGCTGTTCGCGCCGGTGCCGGAGCCGACCATCAAGACCGGTGTCGAGGCCATGACGCTTGCCGTGTTGAGCGCGTTCGACCGGCAGGCGCGAGGAAACTAGCGGTCTGCGGCCGGGCGCGCCCAGGAGATTCTGCTGCCGTTGCGCCGCATATTCTCGCCGTGCCAAAACTTGCAGACCGGTTGCTCAACTTGCTGGAGGAGTCCTGTGGCAGATCCCGTTCGCGCCCCTTTCTACCACGACGGAATGCGTGAGTTGCAGGACCGCTTCGACGGTCGTCGCGTCGCCGACGGCCTCGAGAAGCATCGTCTCCACTTCGAATTCTGGGAACAGGAGCGCAAGCTCATCGAGGAGACGCGATTCTTTTTCATCGCGACGAGCTATCAGGACAATGTCGATTGTTCGATGCGTTGCGGCGATCCCGGCTTCGTGAGGATCACCGGGCCCGACACGCTTGAATACCCTGAGTATGACGGCAACAACATGTACCGTACACTCGGCAATATTCACCGCAACCCGAACGTCGGGTTGCTGTTTGTGCGCCTCGACGGCAAGACGTTTCGCGCGCGCATCCGAGGCAAGGCAACGATCCACGACGGCGCGGAAACGCTTGCCCGGCATCATGGTGCGAAGCTTGTCGTCAGCGTCAAATGCGAAATCTTCCCGAATTGCCCGCGCTACATTCCGGACATGATGAGCGCGTCAGCGGATTCGCCGGCGAATCCGTTCGTTCCTCGGCCCGGCTACGAGCCGCCCGCACCGGAGTGGAAGAGCCGGGATTACCTCAAGGACGTACTTTCGAAATACGATCCGCATCGGAAACGCGACGCATAGCGAGCAGGCTCCGCGTGGCGAGAACGGATCTTGCTCTGCGCCTCGTTTCGAGGGCAAAGCGGACGCGGCGTATGATCGTCCGCGCCGTAAGCGGATATGGGAGAGGCGGAGCAAAATTCGATCAAGGCAGCGGCGCCATATAGGGAATGCTGCCGACCAGTACGAACACCTGAACCGCGTTGCACAGCATGCCGCCCCAATGCAGCCGGCGGAGCCGCCGCACCGCGGTCGGATCACCTGAGTCTCGCGCGTCCGCCTCGGCATCGAGCCGCCGCAGGAACCATCGGCGCGCCAGCATCGCGAATGCCGCGATCAAGGCGATGCCAAGCGCGACGGCCGGCCGGCCCGCGGCGGCAAAGGCGAGCGTCCCGATCGCACCCGAGACCGTCAGCACCAGGAAGTAGGCATTGAACATGCCGCGCAGCAGGCGGGTGACGGGCGGAACGTCGAGCTTCACGAGCAGGAACGCGGGAGCCGCGAGCAGGAAGTAGCCCATCGGCACCAGCAGGATGATGGTGGAGAACAAGACCGCTTGATCCGGCGTCATGCAGCCGCGCCCTTCTTTGAAGGCTGGAGGATTTCGGTGCGGAAACCTCAAGTAGTATCCGCATGGGATATCCCCGGCACTATTAGGCTTTGGTCGGATGCGATCCTGTCGGGCTGGATATTGGCGAACAGACGCAAGGTTGCCCGGCCCCACGTCCTGGGCACATTCGGCATCCCATTTGCGAATGCAGGGCCCAAGCCAGAGGCATGCCACATCTGTTGGGTGGACCGCCTCTTGCATGCTAGACAGGACTTACGTCCAACCTCTGAGGCCAGGATTCTCATGCCCATCGTCAACCGCGTCGCCGATCTGCAACCCGATATCCAGGCCTGGCGCCGCAACATCCACGAAAACCCCGAACTGCTGTATGACGTGCACCGCACAGCATCATTCGTGGCCGACCGTCTCAGGGAATTCGGCTGCGACGAGGTCGTGACCGGGCTCGGCAAGACCGGCGTGGTCGGGGTCATCAAGGGCAAGAAGGGGGCGGCCAAGGGCGACGTCAAGGTGATCGGCCTGCGCGCCGACATGGACGCGCTGCCGATCCACGAGGAAACCAACCTGCCTTACGCCTCGAAGACGCCGGGCAAGATGCACGCCTGCGGCCACGACGGCCACACCGCGATGCTGCTCGGCGCGGCACGCTATCTCGCCGAGACGCGCAATTTCGCCGGCGATGCGGTCGTGATCTTCCAGCCGGCCGAGGAGGGCGGGGCCGGCGCGGCCGCCATGATCAAGGACGGCCTGATGGACCGCTTCGGCGTCCAGCAGGTTTACGGCATGCACAACGGTCCGGGGATTCCGATCGGCTCGTTCGCGATCCGCTCCGGCCCAATCATGGCGTCGACCGACGAGGTCAATATCAATATCGAAGGGCTCGGCGGCCACGCCGCGCGGCCGCACAAGTGCATCGATTCGGTGATGGTCGGCGCGCAGCTGATCACCGCGCTGCAGTCGATCGTGTCGCGCAGCGTCGATCCGCTCGATTCCGCCGTGATCTCGATCTGCGAATTCCACGCCGGCAATGCCCGCAACGTGATTCCGCAGACCGCGGTCTTGCGCGGCACCGTCCGCACCCTGACCCCGGAAGTCCGGCAATTGATCGAGAAGCGCATCGGTGAAGTGGTCAAGGGCGTGGCGCAACTGACCGGCGCGCGGATCGATCTCGATTACAAGCGCGGCTATCCCGTCACCGTCAACCACGCATCGCAGACCGAATTCGCGACCCGCATCGCCAAGGAGGTGGCCGGCGACGGCAACGTGCATCCGATGCCGCCGCTGATGGGCGGCGAGGATTTTTCGTACATGCTGGAAGCGCGGCCCGGCGCCTTCATCTTCTGCGGCAACGGCGACAGCGCCGGCCTGCATCACCCCGCCTATAATTTCAACGACGAGGCGATCGTGTTCGGTACGTCGTACTTCGTGAAGATCGTGGAGGACGCGCTGGCGGCGTGATCTTTGCTGTTGGTCGCTGCGCTACCTTTCAATCGTCATTGTCTGCGACAAACGCGAAGCGTTTGCGCAAGGGAGCGCAGCGACGAAGCAATCCATGGCTCAGCGAGCGAAGAGATGGATTGCTTCGCGGAGCCTGTCATCGGGCGCGCGTTCGCGCGACCCGTTGGCTGGCAATTGCAGCAGCAGCAAATGACGCGAGGCGTCAGAACGCGACGTCGCTGACGCACCACATGTCGCCGACGACTTCTTTCGAGTGCGCTGCCTAGCCGTGAAGTTGCGAGTTGAGGCCGTCCCAATTTGCGGTGCGTCTGGTTGCCTCGAGAGCGCCGCTCTGGGAATTGCGACGAAACAGAAGGCCCTTCTGGCCTGAGAGTTCTTTGGCTTTCAGCACTCGGCCATCTTCCAAAAGGATGCGCGCGCCTGCCGTGACATAACAGCCCGCCTCGACGATACAATCGTCACCCAATGAAATGCCGATACCGGCGTTGGCTCCGATCAGGCAGCGTTCACCAACTGTAATCCGCTCTTTCCCGCCCCCGGACAGAGTGCCCATGATCGACGCTCCGCCACCAACGTCGCTGCCGCTTCCCACAACCACACCGGCGCTGATCCGGCCTTCGACCATGCAGGGACCGAGCGTACCTGCATTAAAATTGCAAAAGCCTTCATGCATGACGGTCGTGCCCGGAGCCAGGTAGGCTCCGAGCCTTACGCGATCCGCATCTGCAATTCTCACGTCCGCAGGCGTCACATAGTCGGTCATGCGCGGAAACTTATCGATGCCTGTCACCTCAAACGCGAGGGCACGCTTTCGTGCTGTCAGTCGTGCGTCCGGTACACGAGAGCATTCACAGGGACCGAGGGTCGTCCAGGCAACGTTGGGTAACAGACTGAAAATTCCATCTAGGTTCAGGCAATTCGGCTGAACGACCCGGTGGCTCAGGAGATGGAGTCGAAGATATGCGTCGTGCACATCAGTCGGCGCAGATGCAAGGGAGCCAATTTCCGTACGGATTGGAACGATGTCGACATTGCGGACGTCGTCGTGTCGCGCATATCCGTCTGCCGACTCACCCAGCGATCTGTTGATCTCGTCCTTCGTCAGCCGTACCGTTGCCGCCTTGTCGGCCTCCGCGACCAGGCGCAGCTGAAGAAACCAGGAATCCAACACGCGACCGTCAGCGGCAAACGTCGCAAATCCCTCGCCGCTCGCGCCCCTCAGCTCTATCGCCATTTGAATTGCTCACACTACGACCCTACACATAGTGCATACGCGAGTTCTCCTGGAATTGGCAACTTCTGCACGCTCAAACACGTCCGCTTTGGGCCAGTTTCGGCGGATTGAACGGGGGAGCCGACAGGTGATGTCCGCTTGTGGCCGTAGGCCGGGGCCGGCCGAGGGCGTCGCGTCTGGCTGCGGCTTGATGAGTCCGCGTCCCGGACGACCTCACGCATCCCACCGCACCGGCAGCATCACCGGTCCGCGGAACACCCAGCCGCGGACGACAGGCGGTGCCTCCGCGCGGAGGCGCAAGTTGCGCAAGCGGGCGAACAGCATCGGCACCACGATCTTGCCGACCGTGAGCCGCGACACCCAAGTGCCGGCGCAGAAATGCGGTCCGGCGCCGAACGCCAGATGCGATTGCTTCGGTCGCATCACATCAAAACGATCGGGTGCAGCGAAGCGGTTGCCGTCGCGGTTCGCCGCGCCGACGCAGAGCCCGATCTGAAGGCCCTCAGGCAACGTGGTGCCGGAAAGATCGACATCGCGCGTGACGCGGCGCGGATACATGCCGATCGGCGAGATCCAGCGCACCGCTTCCTCGAGCGCAGCGGGCCATAGTTCCGGCGTTGCCAGCACGCTGTCTTTCTGCGCCGGGTTTTGTAGGAGACCGAGCACGAGGGTCAGGATCGCGTCGCGCGGCTCGTTCAGTCCGCCGCCGATGATCACCTTGATGTTGGCGCGGATGCCCTCGATCGGCATCGGCGGATCGGCGTTGACCATCGAGGACAGGATCGAGGGGTTGGGGTTGCTGCGGTGATCATCGAGCACCGCGTCGATCGCGGCGTCGACATCGGCGCTGGCCTGCATCGCCTTGCGCTCGATCCCGGCATCGGCCGCGTAATTGCCCGCGCCGTCGATCAGCGCCTGCGACCAGTCGGCCAGGGTCTGCCACGGCATCGCGCGAAAGCCGATCATCGCCATCAGGCTGCGCGAGGCCATCGGCGCGGCCAGCGCCGAGAACAGATCGACCTGATCGGCCGCGGACAGGTCATCGATCAGCTCTTGCGCGATCGCGGTGAATTTCGGCGCCCAATACTCCTTGATCGTGGCGGGGCGGAACGAGGGCTCGATCGCCTTGCGGCCGATCGCGTGCTCGGCGCCGTCCTTGCGCATGAAGGTCGGCCCCATCACCTTGTTGACCAGCGAGGTCGGATTGTCGGCCGAGTAGGTCGCGGGATCGCGCTCGATCCGCACGATGTCGTCGAAGCGCGTCACCAGCGTCAGCTTCGCCGGCTCGACGAACACCGCCGGCGCCAGCTCGCGCAGGCGGCGGAAGATCGGATAGGGGTCGTCGAGCAGATCCTGATACGCGATGTCGGTGACGATGGGCACGGTGCTGGTCATTGGTCCTCCCGGAGCGCTTTTTTGCGAAGGCTAGCGCCTCGGGCCGTAATCACTCAATTCGATGGGATTGATATCAGCCATCGAAATATTCCATGACCTCGTGGTAGGCTGGGCCGCCAGCAAGGCGGGAGGTGCAGCGTGGCGGCCAATTCCTCGATCGATCCGATCGACATCGGGACCTTGCGGACGCTTGTGCTGGTCTACGACCTGCAGTCGTTCTCGGCGACGGCCAAGCGGCTCGACGTCAACCAGTCTACCATCAGCTACGCGGTCGAGCGGCTGCGCGGCGCGCTCGGTGATCCCTTGTTCGTCCGCAACGGCAACGGCGTGACCGCCACCGAACGCTGCGCGGCGCTGGTCAGCTGGGCGCGGGACATGATCGGCGAGATCGACGGGCTTGCCTCACCGGCCGAATTCGATCCGGCGACGGCGCAGGGCAGCGTGACGATCTCCTGCAACTATCACGAACGCCAGACCCTGATGCCGCAGTTCAGTGCATGGCTGCGTGCCGGCGCACCACGGGTCCGTCTCGTCCTGCTCGATGCCGCGGGCCATGGCGACATCCATCTCAAGCAGAACCAGTGCGACATCGTGCTCGGTCCGGTCGGGGTGGTCGGCGAAAGCTTCTTTCGGCGCCACATCCTCACCGATCACTATGTCTGCGTGATGGATCCGGCCAATCCGCTGGCGCGCGGCCGGATCGCACTGTCGGCCTATGCCAAGGCCGAGCATGTCTTCATCACCCATAGCGGCGAGTGGCAGCCGCTTTATCTCGAGGCGCTGAAGGCGAGGGAGATCGAGATTGAGCCCGCGGTCAGCCTTCCGAACCACGACAGCCTGGAGCGCATCGTCGCCGGCACAAGGCTGGTTGCGACCATCCCGCATCACCTGGCGCGGGCGATGCGCGGCGGCCTGCATGTCGCGTCGCTGCCGTTCCGCGTGCCGATCTCGATCGACATGTACTGGAGCGCCCGGACAACCAAATCAGGCCTGCACAAATGGGTTCGCGGCCTGCTGGCGGAGGTCGCGAAAGTGTACGCCGCCTGAGCGCGCCGCGACCGTCAAAAGCAAAAGGCCCGCACCAATGGTGCGGGCCTTCGTCCGGCGCGTTGCCGCGCCGAAAGCCTGTCGGCATCAGAACACGTGGTAGAACACGTAGTACAGACAGCCCGAGAGGATCATCGCGGCCGGCAGGGTCAGCACCCAGGCCATCGCGATGTTGCGGATCGTCGCCCATTGCAGACCGGAGCCGTTGGCGGCCATGGTGCCCGCGATGCCCGACGACAGCACGTGCGTGGTCGAGACCGGCAGGCCGTAGCCGTCAGCCGCCGCGATCGTCGCGGCCGCCGTGATCTCGGCGCAGGCGCCCTGCGCGTAGGTCAGGTGGGTCTTGCCGATCTTCTCGCCGACGGTGACGACGATACGCTTCCAGCCGACCATGGTGCCGAGGCCGAGCGCGATCGCGACGGCGAACTTCACCCAGCTCGGGATGAACTTGGTCGCGGCATCGAGCGAGCCCTTGTACTGGTTCAGCGTGGCGACGTCGGCGGCGGTCAGCTCGGCTTCCTTGTCCTTCATCAGGAAGCGGATCGCCTCGGACGCCAGGTACATGTCGTTACGGGTGTTGCCGACCGCGTCAGCCGGGAACTTGGCCAGCGAGCCATACTGGGCGACCTGCTGTCCGATGTCGCGCACCAGCACCGCCAGCGACGGATAGGTGCCTTCGTTGATCTGGTGCTGCGCGACGTAGTTGGTCACGGCCGGGCGCGGATTGCCGATCACGTTGTAACCGGCGGCCTTGCCTTCAATGACCTTGCTGGCCGAGGTGGAGTGCGCGGCAAACTGCTCGATCTGGCTCGCGGGCAGCGCGCGGTTCAGCGCGTATGCGGTCGGCACGGTGCCGATCAGGATCAGCATGATCAGGCCCATGCCCTTCTGGCCGTCGTTCGAGCCGTGGAAGAAGCTGACCAGTGTGCAGGTCAGGATCAGGATGCCGCGGATCCACCACGGCGGCGGCTGGTCGCCGACCGGCTCGCCGAACAGCGCGGGCGTCGCACGCGCCAGCACGATCTTGAGGATGTAGAGCAGGCCGGCGGCGAGCGCGAAGCCGAACAGCGGCGACAGCAGCAGCGCCTTGGCGATGTTGGTCGCCTGCGACCAGTCAACACCGGAGGTGCCGTCGCGGCCGCGCAGCAGCGCGTTGGTGATGCCGACGCCCATGATCGAACCGATCAGGGTGTGCGAGCTCGAGGCCGGCAGGCCGAGCCACCAGGTGCCGAGATTCCAGATGATGGCGGCGATCAGCAGCGCGAACACCATTGCAAAGCCGGCGCTGGAGCCGACCTGCAGGATCAGTTCGACCGGAAGCAGCGACACGATGCCGAACGCGACGGCGCCGCTCGAGAGCAGCACGCCGAACAGGTTGAACATGCCCGACCAGACCACGGCGATATGCGCCGGCAGCGAGCGGGTGTAGATCACGGTGGCGACCGCGTTGGCGGTGTCGTGGAAGCCGTTGACGAATTCGAAGCCGAGCGCGATCAGCAGCGCGACGAACAGCATGATGTAGGGCAGGAACGACGTGACGCGCGTGCCGGTGGCGTCGACGTCGGCATAGATGCTGTAGGCAACGAACAGCAGCGCGGCTGCGACCACGCCCAAATAAATGATCCCCGTCATAGGGTGGAAGCCCTTGTCGAGGTCCGGACCCTTTTTCAGGGCGGGCTCGATCGAGCCGGGTAACGCCATATCGCTCATGGTAAACTCCTGTCCCAATGCCTCTGATTTTGATCGATGCATATGACAAGCAATTGAAATCAGGGCCGTGAGACGGGCTGGTTTGACCGTGGCGGTGGAAAGAGGGCCGAATTTTTTGTGCAATGCATTGACGGTGCACGGGCCTTCGCGGCCTCGTGGCAATCTTCAGCAACAGTGAGGTGGATCACGCGCGAGACTGTCGGTCTGGATTTCGCGTCGCAAGACAATGAGGGGATCGGGACATTGGCCGCGCGACCGGGTCGGCGCATGCGGTGCTCATTCGTGTGAACCGCGTCCTGAAAGGCCGGATTTGTGGTAGTGTTCGACCGCCGTCCTTGCTATCCGATGTCCTCGATGAAACCGAAAGTCGGCCAAAAACGGCGTCCCTTTGCACCTGCGCTGCGCGGGCTGCTGACCGTTTGTCTTGCATTTGCGTATATCGTCGTTGGTGTTGCTGGAGAAATTGCCTGTGCGGGGGAGACGCTTGCGTCGGCTGAGCAGGTCGAACAACTCGAATTTGCAGCCGTGGCCGGTCAATCCGACCAGGATACGAAGAAGCCTCCTGTCACGGTCGTAGATCATTGCTACACGTGTGTTCCCTTGCTCGTTCCGCCGCCCGTCCTGGTCGGGGAGCGGGCGGCAAAGTCGATCCCACCGACATACGCCACGCCGAACTTCCTTCTTGAGGATCATCCGGGGCTCGATACGCCGCCGCCCAAGTACCCTGCCTGAGCGCCTGTTCGGAGCGCGCGAGCGCTCGATTGTTCTGCTTGGTCAGGTAACTGCTCATGTTTCGGAAGAAGGCCACGCTTCTTGCGTGGGCGATGGTATTTCTGTTCAGCCCGTGGCTGGCGAGCGCTTCACATTCGCAAACCCTGACGATGAGGGACGCGCTCGCGCGTGCACTCGCGGCTAGCCCGCGTCTCACGGCGGCCGAGCGGGACGTGGGGATTGCCGCCGGTCAACGCATCCAGGCAGGCGCGCTGCTCAATCCTGAGGTGTCCTACGAACAGGACAATTCCTTCGGCACGGGCAAGTTTCGGGGGACCAAATCCGCCGAAACCACCTTGCAGATCAGCCAGGCATTCGAATGGTTCGGGAAGCGAGAGGCTCGCATTGCGGCCGGCGCGGCCGGTGTCCAGTCGGCGGCGATCCAGCGTCAGGCGGTCCGGCTGGAAGTTCTCTCTGAGACTGCCATCGCATTCCTGAACGTGCTGGGCGGGCAGCGCCGAATTCAGATTCTGGATGAACAGGTCGCAGCCATCGACAAGTTGACCCCGCTGCTACAGCGGCGCGTCGAGGCAGGCGCATCCTCGCCGGCGGAGACCGGCCGGGCCGAAGTGGCCTCCGCCCTGGTCAAGGCGGATCGCGAACGCGTCCGATCGACCCTCGCCAGTGCGCGGCGCGAACTGGCAGTTCTCATGGGCGATACGGCGCCGAAATTCGCCGCCGTCTCCGGGCGGCTCGACGCCACCGGACAGCCGCAGGCCTTCAAGGCGATCGTGGCGGCGATCGACGCGAATCCGCAGCTGGTGCGCTGGACCGCGGTCTATGCGCAGCGGAACGCGCAACTTCTGCTGGCACGGCTGAAGCCCTATCCGGACGTCACGATTGCTGCCGGGTGGCGGCATTTCAACGAGACCAACGACGATGCCGTCCGACTGACGTTCTCGGTGCCGATCCCGGTGTTCGACCAGAACCAAGGCAATATCCTGTCCGCCCAGGAGAGCCTGGCGAAGACCAGGGCAGAGCGCGAAGCAGCCCGGAACACGCTGATCGTGATTGCAGGCCGGGCCTACGATTCGGTGCAGGGCTCACTGAGGGAGCTTACTGTCCTTCGCGAAGTCGCGATCCCGAAAGCGGAGCAAGCGAGCCAAGCCATTTCTGACGGTTATAGCCAAGGCCGCTTCTCGCTCCTCGAAGTGCTGGACGCTCAGGCAAGCCTCGCTCAGGCGCGGCTGCGTGAGCAGGAGGCCTTGCAGAACTTCCACATTGCCGTCGCGACCATTGAAGGGCTCGTCGGCAATCCATTTTCGCTCGCGCGTGAGAGCTCAAGATGATGCGGCGTCTGATCCGATATTTGGTGCTCGTTCTGGTTGCCGTATCGCTGGTTTATGCCGGCTATCGGATGCTGACACCGGCAACGACCAAGACGGTTTCAACCGAGAAGGTTGAAGAGGAAGAACATTCGAACAGCGTCGAGATGGCTGACGCGAAGATCGCCGCGGCGGGGATAGAGCTCGCAAAGGCATCGCCAGTCGTGTTGCACGATAGTCTGCTGCTGAACGGGATGGTCCAGCCGAACCAGGAATCCCTGGTTCAAGTCACCCCTCGCTTCCCGGGAATTGTGCGGGACGTGCGTAAGCGGATCGGCGACCATGTCGACAAGGGCGACGTCCTTGCTATCGTCGAGAGCAACCAGAGCCTTACTCCCTATGAATTGAAGGCCGCTCTTGGCGGGACAGTGATCGACCGTCAGACGACTCTGGGCGAATACGTCTCCGAACAGAAGCCAGCGTTCGTCATCGCGGATCTGTCGACCGTTTGGGTGGATTTCTCCGTCTATCGCCGTGACCTCGGCCGAGTCCACGTCGGCGACCGGATCCTCATCGATCCGGCGGACGGAAAGCCGCCGCCGATCGAGGCGAAGATTTCCTATCTCTCGCCCGTCGGCAGCAGCGATACCCAGAGCGCGGCAGCAAGAGCAGTCGTGCCGAACACCGAACAACGGCTGCGCCCGGGGCTCTTCATCACCGGGCGGCTTACGCTTTCGGCAAGGCAGGTGCCGGTCGCGGTTAAATCTTCGGCGCTGCAGACCGTCGAAAACCGCACTGTCGTATTCGTCCGGGACGGCAAGAAATTCGAGGCTCGCGACGTCGAAATCGGCGATCGCGACCCGGAGTTCGTGGAGATTACGTTCGGTGTTCTGGAAGGCGACGTGTACGCGGCAAAGAACAGCTTCATCGTGAAGGCCGAAATGGCGAAGGGAGGAGCGGACAATGATTGACGGCATTCTCTCCTTCGCCATCCGTCAGCGGTGGCTGGTGATGATCGGCGTGCTTGCGATGGCCGGCTTCGGCGTCTGGAATTTCACTCGCCTACCGATCGATGCCGTCCCCGACATCACGAACGTGCAGGTCCAGATCAACAGCCGCGCGCCCGGCTACTCGCCCCTCGAAGTTGAGCAGCGCATCACATTCCCGGTCGAAACCGCGATGGGCGGCTTGCCGCGCCTTGAAAGCACCCGGTCACAATCCCGCTACGGGCTCAGCCAGGTCACGGTCATCTTCAAGGACGGGACCGACATCTATTTCGCCAGGCAGTTGGTCAACGAGCGAATCCAACAGGTCAGGGATCAATTGCCCTCCGGCATCGATACCGCGATGGGGCCGGTGTCCACCGGTCTGGGTGAGATTTACATGTTCACGGTCGAAGCCAGGCCCGAGGCCCGCAAGGCGAACGGCGAGCCCTACACGGCCACCGACCTGCGAACCATCCAAGACTGGATCGTCAGGCCGCAATTGCGGACGGTGGCCGGCGTCAACGAGGTCAACACGGTCGGCGGATTCGAGAGGCAGTTCCACGTGCTGCCCGATCCGGCGCAACTGATGGCCTACAAGATCAGCTTCCGCGACGTGATGGCGGCCCTGGCCGCGAACAACGCAAACGTCGGGGCCGGCTATATCGAGCGCAACGGCGAACAGTATCTCGTCCGGACCCCCGGCCAGGTCGGAACCAGCGACGAAATCAAGGAGATCGTGATCGGCTCGCGGAACGGCGTTCCGGTCCGGATATCCGACGTCGCCGACGTCAGGGAAGGCAAGGACCTGCGCACGGGCGCGGCGACGTTGAATGGGAAAGAAGTCGTGTTGGGCACCGCGATGCTCCTGATCGGCGAGAACAGCCGTACCGTGGCGCAGCGGGTCGCGGCCAAGATCAAGGAGATCGGGAGGACGCTGCCGGATGGTGTGATCGCCCACGCCGTCTATGACCGGGCCCGCCTGGTCGAGGCGACAATCGAGACGGTTCAGGGCAATCTGGCCGAAGGCGCTCTGCTGGTCGTCGTTGTGTTGTTCCTGACGCTTGGAAACTTCCGGGCAGCCATCGCGACCGCGTGCGTCATACCGCTGTCCATGCTGTTCGCCATCACCGGGATGGTGGAGAACCGCGTCAGCGCGAACCTGATGAGTCTGGGCGCGATCGATTTCGGCATCATCATCGATGGCGCGGTCATTATCGTCGAGAATTGCCTGCGGTTGCTGGCGGCAGAGCAACACCGGCTCGGTCGCCCGCTCGATCGTCGCGAGCGTTTCGAAACCATCCTCGCCGGATCGCGAGAGGTGGTCCGCCCCAGCCTGTTCGGAACGTTCATTATCGCCATCGTCTATCTGCCGATCCTGACGCTCACCGGCGTCGAGGGAAAAATGTTTACGCCGATGGCGCTGACCGTGCTGATGGCGCTCGCGGGTGCCAGCATCCTGTCAGTCACCTTCGTACCTGCCGCGGTCGCCCTGCTCGTCAGCGGCAAGATGTCCGAACATGAGAATCTCCTGATGAGGGGCGCGCGGCGCGTTTACGCGCCGCTGCTCGCGGCCTCGATCCGGAACAGATCCGGCGTCGCCGTCATCGCCGCGCTCCTGGTCGTGGTCTGCGGGATAGCCGCATCGCGCATGGGCACCGAATTCATCCCCAGTCTCGACGAAGGCGACGTTTCCTTCGAGGCGATCCGCATCCCGGGAACCAGCCTGACACAATCGGTGGAGATGCAGGCCATGGTCGAGCGGAGGCTCGCGACCCTTCCGGAAGTGAAAGAGGTCTTCGCGCGCACGGGGACGGCGGAGGTCGCAACAGACCCGATGCCACCGTCCGGCTCCGACGGCTACGTGATGCTGAAGCCCCGGAAGGAGTGGCCCGATCCCGGCAAGCCGAAGGCCGCAGTCGTATCCGACATCCAGGCGGCGGCCGAAGACGTCCCCGGAAACGCTTATGGATTCTCGCAGCCGATCCAGCAGCGCATGAACGAGACGGTGTCCGGCATCCGGAGCGATGTGGGTGTCAAGATCTTCGGCGACGATCTGAGCGAACTCGTCCAGGCCGCCGCGAAGGTCCAGGCCATCATGCAGAAGGTCCGGGGCGCCGAGGACGTCAAGACAGAGCAGGCTACGGGGCTGCCGGTGCTTACCGTCAAGCTGAATCGTCAGGCGCTGTCGCGTTACGGGATCAACGTCAGAGACGTCCAAAATCTGGTGGAGATCGCTGTCGGCGGCAAAAGCGCGGGTCGCGTGTTTGAGGGGGACCGGCGCTTCGACATCGTCGTACGGCTACCGGAAGAGCTTCGCTCCGACATCGAGGCGATCAAGTCGCTGCCCGTTCCGTTGCCGCCGACCGACGGCCAGACCAAGGCGACGCCGGCCCTGTGGGGCAACTCGCCGCTCGCTCAGATGCGCTACGTGCCACTTTCGGAAGTTGCCCAGATCGATCTGGCGCCGGGGCCAAATCTGATCAGCCGCGAGGACGGCAAACGACGCATCGTCGTCACTGCGAACGTGCGGGGTCGAGACCTCGGCTCATTCATCGCCGATGCCCAAAACCAGATCGTGACAAAGGTTAAACTCCCGCCCGGTTACTGGGTCGGGTGGGGCGGCCAGTTCGAGCAGCTCGTCTCGGCGACGCAGCGCCTGACGGTGGTCGTGCCGTTCGCGCTGCTTCTGATCTTCCTCCTGCTCTTCATGAGCTTGGGATCGGTTCCCGACGCGTTACTTGTGTTCAGCGGGGTCCCGCTCGCCCTGACCGGCGGCGTCGCGGCGCTGCTGTTGCGCGGGATTCCGCTTTCGATCAGTGCCGGCATCGGCTTCATCGCGTTGTCCGGCGTGGCGGTGCTCAACGGTCTGGTCATCATCACCTTCATCGAACGGCTGCGCAGCGAAGGCAGGCCCCTGGTCGAGGCGGTCAGTGAAGGTGCGTTGACCAGGCTCCGGCCGGTCCTGATGACCGCGCTCGTTGCCTCGCTCGGTTTCGTTCCGATGGCAATCGCGACCGGCGCCGGCGCGGAGGTCCAGCGGCCGCTGGCGACCGTCGTCATCGGCGGGATCATATCGTCGACCATCCTCACCCTGTTAGTGCTGCCGGCGCTCTACGTCCTCTTCCGGCGGGAAGAGCCGTCCAGCGCGCAATCGAACTCATCCGCCCGGGAAGGAGCCATGTCATGAAATACGTACTGTTGGTGATCGCATCCATCTTGTTTGCCGCGCCGGTTTCCGCCGAGGACTACGAAAAAGGGCCGAACGGCGGCCTGATGCTCGACGTGGCCGGCATTGATGCCGAACTTCTGACGTCGGGTAACACGGTCACCATCAACGTCTTCGAGGCTTTCAAGGCGAAGCCGGTGTCGACCAAGGGGTATGTCGGCGCCGTATTGATAGCCGGCGGACAGAGCCGCGAAACAGTCACCCTTGCCTCCCAAGGCGAGAATTCGCTGAAGGGTGAGGCGAAGAATCCAATCCCTGCCGGTGCGACGATTACCCTCACGATCAAAACCGCCGAGGGGAAGTCGGGCCAGGTAAAATTCAAGAAGTAGGCTCAAGGACGCGATGCGAGGATATGCGAATGACGAAGACCGACATAGCCGAAGCCGTGCGCTACCGCGTCACGGGCATGGATTGCTCGGCCTGTGCTGCCAAGGTCGAAGCCGCGGCGCGGTCGGTCGCTGGCGTGCGGGATGCGAGGGTTTCGATCGCATCCCAGGAGATGACCCTTCGGACGGAAGACGGGACGGCACCGCTGCTCGAGGTCGAGCGCTCGATCACCGGGCTCGGCTACCGGCTCGCGCGCATCGATGCAGACGAGGACGACAAGGTACCGGACCTCTCGCATGTGTCGCCGGCCTACAAGCGTGCCCTTTGGATCGTGGTTCTGTTGAATGCCGGCTATGGCGTCATCGAGATCGTCGGCGGCTTCCTCGCCGGCTCGCAATCGGTGAAGGCCGATGCGCTCGATTTCATCGGCGATGGCGTGATCTCGTTTCTGGGACTGGTCGCGGTGGGCTGGGGGTTGGCGGCGCGCGCCAAGGCCGCTTTGCTACAGGGAATCTTCTTGGGCATTTTGGGAGCCGGAGTTCTCGTCGTGACGGCCTATCGCGTGGTGGTGCAGCATGAGCCGGAAGCTCAGCTGATGGGGATACTCGCCCTCGTTGGACTTGTCGTGAACGTGATGGCTGCGGTGGTGCTCCTTCCGCACCGGCACGGGGACGCTAACGTGCGTGCGGTGTGGCTGTTCAGCCGCAACGATGCCATCGGTAACGTCGCGGTCGTGATCGCCGCGCTGCTGGTTGCCTGGACGCAAACGCCGTGGCCCGACTTGGTCGTGGCGGTCGTCATTGCCGCTCTGTTTCTGCAGTCGTCCTTTGCCATCATACGGGACGCACGAAACGACCTGAGCAACGCCCCGTCGGCCAATCCTCAACGATCAAAAGCTTAGAGGATATTTACATGTCTCTACCCGGACGCCCACGACGCTAGTCACCAGCCATCCGGCGCGTGCTGCGAGCAGGTGAGTGAGGAGGGGAGTGCGAGATGAGGTGGCGCGCCGCACGATTGGGGCTAGCAAACCGCGCAGCGCGCCCGCCTCAGGTACGTCATGGCGTGAACATGACGCCCGATACCTATGGAACACGTCACAGTACCACGGATCAATTAAAGGTTGTAGGTTTTTGTCAGCGTCCAGAAACAATTTCACGTTGAAGTGTTGTCCCTGGTTCCGCCGGATTGGCGCAACTCAGGCCGCGCGGGCCGAACTACGCAACTGATCTGCGGCAATTTTCAGGTCGTCAATAAAGCGCTGATATTCCAGCGTTTTGGCTTTCTCGTCGGGCAGCCGCAACAGGTAGGACGGATGTACGGTGACGAGCACCTTGGTTCCGTCGTGATCGATGAGGCGGCCGCGGTTCTTGTTGATCGGGGTGATCTTGCCGAGCACGCTCTGCGCTGCGGTGGCGCCGAGTGCCACCACGAGTTCCGGCCTGATGGCGTCGAGCTCGCGCGCGTACCACTGGCGGCAGGCGCGGATCTCCTGTGTGCCCGGCTTCTGGTGCAGCCGGATCTTGCCGCGCGGCACGAATTTGAAATGCTTCACCGCGTTGGTGATGTAGACCGTGGCGCGCGCGATGCCGGCGTCCTCAAGCGCGCGATCGAGCATCTGCCCGGCCGGTCCGACAAAGGGATGGCCTGCGAGATCTTCCTTGTCGCCGGGCTGCTCGCCGACCAGCATCAGCGTCGCGCTTTGCGGCCCTTCGCCGAACACGGTCTGGGTTGCGTCCTTCCATAGCGGGCAGGCGCGGCAATCGGCGGCCTCTTCGCGCAAGGCAGCAATCGTGTCGTGCGCTTGCGTGTCGTGAGTTTGCTTACGGGCCATCGGCTCATCCTGCGGCTTCCGCGGCTCGGCCGCCTTGCGTGCGATGAAGGGGCCGCTGGTCATGCGCATGGCGTCTTCGATCAGCGGCTTGATGATCGAGTCCTCGGGCAGGTTCCTCCAATAGGCCTGCGGCGTCTCCATCACTTTCAGCCGCGCGGGATTGAAGAGGCCGTTGTCATGACGCCGCCAGGCCTCCTCGAGCCGATCCTCGCTCGGCACCTCGGATTTGGCGACGCCCGGCGAGATCGAGATCGCGTGCCCGTCCCAATGCGCGCAGACGTCGGGAGTCAGAATCGACCACGGCATGTCGGCGAAGCGGCCGGCGAAGAAAGGTGCGGCGAACTCGACGATGCGATGCTCCGGCTCGAACCAGGCGACATAATGCGCCGTCCGCTCGCGGCCGATCTCGCGGAAGCGGAGCTGCGCGTGCATCCTGTCGATGTCGCGATAGACCGCGCGCGCCATCGCGTGGACCTCGGCCACATCAGGATCATCAGTCGCGCTGAGCAGATCATGGTGGCTGCGCAGCCGCCAGAGCAGGCGATAGAGCAGGGAGAAGCGCGTGTCATTGCGATGCAGGATCGCGGTCTTTGCGAGCTCGACGAAAATGGCTGTCACGTTGAACCGCGCCTGTGGCGCATCGGGCAAGTCATTCACGCAGGAGGCTGACGAGAGTTCGTCGTCCTTGCGTACGGTCCACGTGACCTCCGCAGGCTTCACATCATTCAGCGCCAATCGCCGCGCGGCCTTGCGCCAGCCCTCGAAGTCGGTGTCGTTGTCGAGCACGATGATACGCATGCGATTGCTCCGTTTCCGCTTCGGCGGCTGCTGAATCCCATTGATTTCATTCATGAATCGATGAGCTCACCAATCCGATTGACTCCGCGGGCCCTGTTAGCTTTATATTAGAACATATCATGAACAAATGAGCCAGTCCCTGGTTCTCTGTTCTGGTCAGTGACGGCCTCAAATTTTGGTTGGGAAGGAGCGGCGCAATGAACGGCGCACGCACGGGTACGCTTGCGTCTCTGCGCGGCAGCATCGCGCGCATCGAGGCGCCATCGGAGGCAGCGATGCGGAACCGCATCGCGCTTGGACACACGAGCGCAGACGCGATGCTGCGCGGCGGGCTTGCACCGGCCGCGCTGCACGAGGTGTTCGCGGCCGGTCATCAAGGCGGCGCGGCGACCGGCTTCATCGCCGGGCTCGCCGGACGGGTGTCAGCGCGCAAGCCGCTGGTCTGGGTGCGGCAGGATTTTTCCGATCGCGAAAACGGCGCGCTGTCGATGCGCGGGCTTGCCGAGCTCGGCCTCGATCCGCGCCTCTTGGTCACCGTGCGTGCCGCCGATGTCGACAGCGGCCTGCGCACCGCGGCCGACGCGCTCGCCTGCGATGCGCTCGGCGCGGTCGTGCTGGAAATCTGGGGCGATGCGCGCCAGCTCGATCTCGTCGCCAGCCGCAAACTGACCCTGGCCGCGCAAGCCTCCGGCGTCACCGCGCTGGTGTTGCGGATCGCGGCGACTCCGATCCCCTCGACCGCGGAGACGCGCTGGATCGTGCGCGCGGCGCATTCGCCGCCCGGCCATGCCGCAAGCGCCTGGGGCGCGCCGCGCTTCGAGGCCGAACTCGTGCGCAATCGTCATGGCCCGGTCGGGCGATGGATCATGGAATGGAAGTGTGATGAGTGCCAATTCAGTGAACCGTCGGCGTATCCTCAGCCTGTGGCTGCCACGCCTACCCATCGACCGCATCAAGCGCAAGCGCGCGCAGGACATCGCCTCGCAAGCTGATGCGCATGCCGTTGTGCCAACCGACACACGGGCGGTGGTAGGGCTCCCTCTCCCGCTTGCGGGGGAGGGTTGGGGTGGGGGTCTCGCCACGAGTCCCGCTGAGGAGAGAGCCCCCACCCGGATCGCATCTCGCGATGCGATCCGGCCTCCCCCGCAAGCGGGAGAGGCGAAGAAAGAACCTCGCTTTCTGCAAGTGCAAAAACTCCCCAGCGTCGTCGTCGCAAAGGACCACAACGCGATCCTGTTGCATGCGATCGACGAGGCGGCGGTGCGGGCCGGGCTGTCGATCGGGCTGCCGCTTGCCAATGCGCGGGCGATCTGCCCGGAGCTTACGGTCTACGACGCCGACCCCGCCGCCGATCTGAAGACGCTGAATGACATCGCCGACTGGTGCGACCGCTTCACGCCGCTGGTCGCGCTCGATCCGCCTTACGGGCTGTTTCTCGACATCACCGGCTGCGCGCATCTGTTCGGTGGCGAGCGCGCGCTGCTGCAGATCGTGACCAATGCGCTGAGCCGGCGCGGCTTTGCCGTCAGCGCGGCGATTGCCGGCACCTCGATCGCGGCGCGCACGCTGACGCGTTATACCTCGGGGCAGATCATCGCCGATGGCGCAGAGGCGGAGGCGGTCGGCCCGCTGCCGGTGTCGGCGCTCGGCGCCGATGCCACAATCACCACCGGCCTGCGCCGCGCCGGCCTGAAGACCATCGGCGATGTCGCCTCGCGCGCGCCGCATGAGATCTCGGCGCGGTTCGGCGCTGATTTCACGACCCTGCTCGGCCACGCGCTCGGGCGGGGCGATGTCCCGATCAGTCCGCGCAAGCCGCTGCCCGATTACATCGTCGAGAAGCGTTTCCCCGAGCCGATCGCGACCGACACCGTGATCGCGCTGACGCTCTCAAGCCTTGCCAAGACGCTGGTTGCGGCGATGGACAAGCAGGGCAAGGGCGCGCGGCAGCTGGAAGCGAGCTTCTTCCGCACCGACGGCGCGGTGCGCGCGATCATGGTCGAGACCGGGCGGCCGGTGACGCGGCCGGAGATGATCGACCGCCTGTTCCGCGAGCGGCTCGATGCGCTCAACGATCCGCTCGACCCCGGCTTCGGCTTCGATCTCATTCGCCTCGCCGCGGGGCGTACCGAAATCGTGGTGCAGCAGCAGCGCGATCTCGACACCACGGTGCACGACAATGACGAGATCTCGGCGCTGATCGACCGCATCGCCGCCCGCATCGGGGGCAAACGCGTCGTCGTGCATCTGCCGCTGGAGAGCCACATCCCCGAACGCGCTGCGCTGGCGCTGCCGGCGCAGCATCATCTGGCCGCGGCCAGCGCGGCCGCCTGGCCGGAGCGCGTCGCCGGCGAGCCGCCGCTGCGGCCGCTCAGGCTGTTCGAGCGGCCCGAGCCGATCAAGGTGCCGTTCGCGAGTGTGCCGGACGGCCCGCCGCACCAGTTCACCTGGCGGCGCGCCTTGCATGCGGTGGTGCGGGTCGAGGGCCCCGAGCGCATCGCGATGGAATGGTGGAAGCAGGACGGCGCGGCGCTGACGCGCGATTACTTCCGCGTCGAGGATGCCGAGGGCCAGCGCTTCTGGATCTTTCGCGACGGCCTCTACGAGAGCGAGCTGCGCGACGAGGAAGGCAAGCCGGTCCCGGCCAACTGGTATGTGCACGGGCTGTTCGCATGAGCGCGCCTCTACCCGATTATGCCGAGATCGGCATCACCAGCAATTTCTCCTTCCTGCGCGGCGGCTCCGATCCGCGCGCCTATGTGCATCAGGCGAGCGAACTTGGGATTCCCGTGATCGGGCTCGCCGATCACAACACGCTGGCCGGCGTGGTGCGCGCCTGGAAGGAGCTCGACAGCGACAAGGTCGCCCATCCGCCCAAGCTTCTGATCGGCGCCCGCATCGTCTTCATCGACGGCACGCCCGATATCCTGGTCTATCCGCGCGATCGCGCCGCCTATGGCCGGCTCTGCCAATTGCTCACCCGCGGCAAGCGCGGCGGCGGCAGCGAACGCATCGAGAAGGGCGACTGCCGGCTCACTCTGTCCGATCTGCTCGATTTCGCCGAAGGCCAGCTTCTGGTGCTGGCGCTGCCGCATCGTTTCGAAGAGGAGAAAGCGCTTGATCTGCTCGCGCGATTGAAGGCCAGCGCCGCCGACGGCGTCTGGCTGGCCGCAAGCCTGCTCTATCGCGGCGACGACAGGCGCCGCCTCGCGCGGCTGCATGGCCTCGCCACTGACGCCGGCGTGCCGCTGCTTGCCACCAACGAGGTGCTCTATCACCATCCTGCGCGCCGCCCGCTGCAGGACGTGCTGACCTGCATCCGCGAAAAGACCACGATCGAGGCTGTCGGCCGCAGGCTCGAGGCCAATGCCGAGCGGCATCTCAAGCCGGCGCATGAGATGATCAGGCTGTTCCGCGATCTGCCGGACGCGATCGCGGAGACCATGCGCTTTGCGAAACGCATCTCCTTCTCGCTCGACCAGCTCAAATACCAGTATCCCGACGAGCCGGTGCCGCCGGGCAAGACCGCGCAGCAGCATCTGGAGGATTTGACCTGGGCCGGCGTCGACAAATATTTCGGCGGCGAGATTGACGCAAAACTTCGCGCCACCCTGAACAAGGAGCTCGCGCTGATCGCCGAGCTGCAATACGCGCATTACTTCCTCACCGTGCACGACATCGTGCACTATGCGCGCAGCCAGAACATCCTGTGCCAGGGGCGGGGCTCGGCGGCCAATTCGGCGGTGTGTTACGTGCTCGGCGTCACCTCGGTCGATCCGACCAAGGTCGATCTCTTGTTCGAGCGCTTCATCTCCAAGGAGCGGCTGGAGCCGCCCGACATCGACGTCGATTTCGAGCATTCGCGGCGCGAGGAGGTGATGCAGTATGTCTATCGCCGCTATGGCCGCCACCGTGCAGCGATCATCGCCACCATCATCCATTATCGACCGCGCAGCGCGATCCGCGACGTCGGCAAGGCCTTCGGGCTGACCGAGGACGTCACCGCGGCGCTCGCCGACACCGTGTGGGGCAGCTGGGGCAAGGGCCTCAACGACATGCAGGTGCGGCAGGCCGGGTTGGACCCGAAGAACGCGATGATCAACCTCGCGGTCGAGCTCGCCACCGAGCTGATCGAGTTTCCGCGCCATCTCTCGCAGCATGTCGGCGGCTATGTACTGACCCAGGACCGGCTCGACACCTATGTGCCGATCGGCAACGCCGCGATGGACGACCGCACCTTCATCGAATGGGACAAGGACGACGTCGACGCGCTTCATATGATGAAGGTCGACGTGCTGGCGCTGGGCATGCTGACCTGCATCCGCAAATGCTTCGACCTGATCGATGACCACAAGGGCGAGCGCTGGGAGCTCGCCTCGGTCCCGCAGGACGAAAAAGAAGTCTACGACATGCTGTGCCGCGGCGAGTCGCTCGGCGTGTTCCAGGTCGAGAGCCGCGCCCAGATGAACATGCTGCCGCGCTTGAGGCCGCGCACCTTCTACGATCTCGTCATCGAGGTCGCGATCGTGCGTCCGGGTCCGATCCAGGGCGACATGGTGCATCCTTATCTCAGGCGGCGGAACGGCCAGGAAAAGGTCAGCTATCCAGCGCCGGCGCCGGACCAGGGTGACAAGGACGAGCTCTACAACGTGCTGCACAAGACGCTCGGCGTGCCGTTGTTCCAGGAGCAGGCGATGCGGATCGCGATCGAGGCGGCACATTTCACCTCGGAAGAAGCTAACGGCCTGCGCCGCTCGATGGCGACCTTCCGCAACCTCGGCACCATCGGCAGCTATGAGGAGAAGCTGGTCGGCAACATGGTCGCGCGCGGCTACGATCCGGATTTCGCCCGCAGCTGCTTCGATCAGATCAAGGGCTTTGGCAGTTACGGTTTCCCGGAAAGCCATGCCGCGAGCTTCGCGCAACTCGTCTACATCTCCTCATGGCTGAAGCACCATCATCCCGATGCGTTCTGCTGCGGCCTGCTCAACTCGCAGCCGATGGGCTTCTATGCCCCGGCGCAGATCGTCGGCGACGCCCGCAACAACGACGTCACGGTGCGCGAGGTCGATGTCTCCTTCAGCTTTGCGCAGAACACGCTGGAGGAGCGCGACGGGAAGCATTGCGCAGTGCGGCTCGGCTTCCGCCAGATCGACGGCTTTCACTGGCTGGATGAGGACGAGGAGCGGTTGAAGCGGATGCAGCAGACGCTGCGTAATGCGCGAAGCGTAAACGTACCTGAGTCAGGGAGGCACGAACGGATGGGCTCTCTCCCCCCTTGCGGGGGAGAGTTGGAGAGAGGGGTAAGCCACGACCACCGCCCGTGCGGCTTACCCCTCTCCCTAACCTCGAGAGCGAGCTCCGCTCGTCTCGGACCCCGCAAGGGGGGAGGGAACCCGTCCACCTCCCGCGCGGCCTCGGTCGGAGATGAGTTGGACTGGGCCGACCGCATCGTCGCCGCGCGCAACCGGCGGCCGTTCACGTCGCTGGAGGACTTCGCCCGCGACACCGCTCTCCCCAAGCGCGCGCTGATCCTGCTCGCCGACGCCGATGCGTTCCGCTCGCTCGGGCTCGACCGCCGCGAGGCGCTGTGGGCGGTACGGCGGTTGCCCGACGATGTGCCGCTGCCGCTGTTCGAGGCCGCCACCGCGCGCGAGCAGCCGGATGAGGGCGCAAAACCGCTGCCGGAGATGCCGCGTCCCGAGCAGGTGGTCGCCGACTATCAGACCATCCGCCTGTCGCTGAAGGGCCATCCGATGGAATTCTTGCGCGAGATGTTCACCAGAGAGCGCGTCGTCGCCTGTCACACGATCAACCGCAGCAACGACCGCCGCCGCGTCAGTTGCGCCGGCGTCGTGCTGGTGCGGCAGCGGCCGGGCAGCGCCAAGGGCGTCGTGTTCATGACGCTGGAGGACGAGACCGGCATCGCCAACATCGTGGTGTGGCCGAAGGTGATGGAGCAGTATCGGAAAGAGGTGATGGGCGCGCGCCTGATCCTGGTCGAGGGCTACATCCAGAGCAGCCCCGAGGGCGTGACGCATCTGGTGGCGCAGCGAATGACCGACCGCTCCCACGATCTGATCGGCCTCGCCAACGAATCCCTCAGCAGCAAGCATCCGGTGCCGGCGGGTCCGGCGCTGATCGAGCCGCTCAACGACGAGCCGCTTAACGACGACCGCCGCGATCACGGCGACAACTCGCCGCAAAGGATCCGCCACCCCCGCAACGTCCGCATCCTGCCGCCGTCACGGGATTTCCATTAGTCGTTGCGCGATGACGGTGGCTGTTGAGCCGGCTATCTCCCCAACGTCGTCCTGGCGAAAGCCAGGACCCATAACCACCGAACTTTGTTGTTGCGGGGATTGTAGCCCCAGCGCCGCGCACAATTGGCAGTTGGGGTAATGGGTCCTGGGTCCTGGCTTTCGCCAGGACGACGGCGAAGTGTTCCCCCTAAAAATTCACCCGGTTCGAGATCGCGCCGTCGACCACGAGGTTCGAGCCGGTCGTGAACGAGGAGGCCGGGCTCGCCAAAAACACCGCGGCGTTGGCGATCTCCTGCGGCGTCGCCATGCGGCCGGTCGGGTTGCGGGCCAGCGCGTCCTGATAAATCTTCGGCGTGTTCTGCTCGACCATGTTCCAGATGCCGCCCTTGAAATACACAGTGCCCGGCGACACCACGTTGACGCGAATTTTCTTTGCCGCGTATTGCCGCGCCAGTCCCTTCGCCATGTGCACCAGCGCCGCCTTGATCGGGCCGTAGGAGCCGGCACGATCCGCTTGCGCGGCCGAGATCGACGAGATGATGATGAAGGCCGCATCGCCGGTTGTCTCGCCGCTCGCTTCGAGGAACGGGCGCGCTGCCTCGAACGCGTTCACCGCGCCGAGCACGTCGAGCCGGAAATTCTGCTCCCACGATGCCGGATCGCCGCCTTGCGCCATCGCGCCTGCATTGGAGAACATCATGTCGATGCTGCCCAATTCGGTTGCTGCGCCGGCGATCCACGATGTCAGCGCCGCGCTGTCGGTGATATCGACGGCGGCGCCGGTGACGCGCACGCCGGCAGCCTTCAGCTCGGCAACGCTGGAAGCAACCTGCTCGGCATTGCGCGCACAGACCGCGACGCCGACGCCTTCGCCCGCCAGCGTCGCCGCAATGGCCCGCCCGATGCCGCGCGTGCCGCCGAGCACGATGGCGTTTCGTCCCTTCAAACCCAGATCCATTCGGATGTCCTTTCTGATGCGCGCGGACTGTAGCGACCCACGCAGCATCGCGCGACCTCGATATTCCCTCGCGTCACGCGATTTTCATCGTAGCCGAGCGAATATCGCGGTGCACCCAATCCGATCTCGCCTTGTGCACCGCGGATCAATTGCTATCGTCCCGCCGCCCGGTCATCGCATTAGGGCGTCTGAAAACAACAATCAAACGGGGAGACAATGACATGCGTTATTTCACTGCGCTCATCGGCGCGGCATGGGTGGTGCTCGCTACCGCCACCGGCGCGTTGGCCCAGGTGCCGCCCAATCCCGACAATCCGAATGACGTGGTCGCCGATGCCCTGACGCCGCCGCCCTATGGCGAACCGATCAATCTGGAGACCGCCAAGAAGGTCGCCGCCGCAGCGGTTGCCGAGACGCAAAAGCGAAACTGGAACGCGTTCTGCATCGCGATCGTCAATCCGAGCGGCGACCTCGTCTATTTCGAGAGGCAGGACAATTGCCAGTATGCCTCGGTCGGGGTCTCCCAGCACAAGGCGCGCACCGCAACCCGTTATCGCCGCCCCACGCTGGTGTTCGAAACGCTGATCGGCAAGGGGCCGTATTTCGCCTATCTCACCACGCTCGATGACGTCGTCGCCTCGCGTGGCGGCAATCTGCTGATGGTCGACGGCAAGATCGTCGGCGCCATCGGTGTCAGCGGCGGCTCCGGCGCGCAGGACAACGTGATCTCGCTCGCCGGCCAGGCTTCGTTGAAGTGAGAGTAGCGACGTGAAGCTTCTGCCAGGCTTCGGTCGGGCAGAAGCTTTTCTGACGAAGATTGTAGGATGGGTAGAGCGACCTGTCCGCCGTAGCTCGAAGAGCGAAGGCGGAAGCGAAACCCATCAATTCCATCCGCGGCTCCCATGATGGGTTTCGCGGAGTTTATCATCAGGCCGCGCTTTGCGCGGACCCGTTGGCTCTACCATCCTACGAACCGCCAATAAATTGTTCGGCTTTTCAGAATTTAACTTGACGCCGGACCCAACTCAGATGTTCAATGCACCTGTCTCACCCGACACGAGGGGCGCTTCGCGGTCGTCACGAACGTGGGTCGAGATGCGGTGGACGCCGAGTGCGCAACTGACGAGTGCGCATGAGGCGGACGGTGAAGTCGTGTGGTCCTGACGCCCTAGCGGCAGGTGTCCTCTCGCAAGATGCAACGCGTGTTGCGAAGGCGGTGACAAAAAAGCCCAGTCTCGCCGGGGAGAGCACGAAGTAAGCCGTAACCCATCGCGCAGGGAATGCCGGGCTGTTTCCGGTTACACCTGTGGTCCTACCCCCGAGCTTTCTACCTTTTGCTCGGGGCCCATGGGTGCGATCGGCACCCGGCTTTCCCTGCGCCCTCTGTTCGAGAGAGGGCGACACACGAAGCAAAACCTCGGGCGCATCACGCCGCGAGAGTGCTCATCCACGACTTGCGTGCGAATGCTTACACGAAGCTTACAACCCGCTCAAATTCGGTGTCGTCCCGGGCAAGCCAACGGGTCGGCGCGAAGCGCCGCCCGATGACAGGCTCCGCGCGACCCGGGAGCCATAACCACAAATGTTGATTGTCTCGAGACGCTGGGGCCACAGCGTCGTGTAACGATGATCACCTGTGGTTATGGGTCCCTGCTCGCGTGCGCAATTGCGCACTAGGCAGGGACGACGGTTGAACGTGGTCCTGCACTCGCAAGCTGATGAATTCTTCCGCAGCTGCATGCTATTCCACCGCGGCGCCGACCGGCGGTCCGCCCGGCGGGCGGTGCAGGAAGGTGATCGACGCATAGGCGCCGACCCACGAGCCGGCGGCTGCGAAGGCGACGTAGAGCCAGTTCTCGGTGTAGCTGATCACCGCATAGGAGGAGAGCACGTACCAGACGCTGCTCCAGGTCGCGGCCGGCACGCGCTTGCGCGCGACGACTGCCGAGGTGAACATGACGTAGACCGCGTCGGTCGCCGCGGTCGCGAGGAAGACGCCGCCGGCGGTGAGGGGATCGATGGCAGCCATTGCAACTCCTGTTCGGGTCGGGCAGAGCTAAGGCATGGTCCGGAAAAGTGTGAAACGGTTTTCCGAAAAGACGATGCCAAATACGGGTTGAGATCGGGCATTGCCATTTTGTCATCATGCTCGGGCATAGAATAATCGCAAACAGGAATGCGCATGCAGGACATCCGTGAAATCCTTTCCGATGTCTGGACCGGCACCGGCGGCGCGCCGTCCGCGCTCGACGCGGTCGCCCTGACCGGCAGCGAGCCGCAATTGCCGTCGTCGTTTCGGGTCGCAGCGGCGGCGCAGGTACCGATTGCCGCGGCGGGCCTTGCGGCGGCCGAGATCTGGAAAGCCCGCAGCGGCGAGCCGCAGGACGTCGCGGTCGACCTGCGCCATGCCGTCGTCGAATGCCGCAGCGAGCGTTATCTGCGGGTCGACGACAAGCCGCCGCCGCCGGCCTGGGACAAGATCGCCGGCGTCTACCGTGTCCGCGACAACCGCTTCGTCCGCCTGCACACCAATTTCCCGCATCACCGCGACGCCGTCTGCAAGGTGCTCGGCTGCAGCGCCGAGCGCGACGAGGTGCAGGCCGCGCTGCTGCAATGGGACGGCGAGGCGTTCGAGACCGCGGCCTATGCCGCCAGCGGCGTCGTCGCCTTGATGCGCTCATATGACGAGTGGTCAGCGACGCCGCATGCAGGAGAACTTGCACGACTGCCGCTGATCTCGATCGAGAAGATCGGCGAAGCCGCGCCAAAGCCGTGGCCCGCGGGGGAGCGGCCGCTGGCCGGCATCCGGGTGCTCGACCTGTCGCGCGTGATCGCCGGTCCCGTCGCCGGCCGCACGCTCGCCGCGCATGGCGCCGACGTGCTCCTGATCTCCGGCCCCGATCTGCCAGCGATCCCCTGGCTCACCATCGACACCGGCCGCGGCAAGCTGACGAGCTTTCTCGAGCTGCGCAGTGAGGAGGGGCGGGGCGTAATGCGTGGTCTCGTGGCGCAGGCCGATATTCTCTCGCAGGGCTATCGCCCGCAGGCGATTGCGCGGCTCGGTTTCTCGCCTGAGGACGCGGCGCGCATCAATCCCGGGATCGTCTATGTGACACTCTCGGCCTATGGCCATGCCGGTCCGTGGGCGGACCGCCGCGGCTTCGACTCGCTGGTGCAGACCACGACCGGCTTCAATCATGCGGAGGGGCAGGCCGCCGGCGTCGACGGACCGAAGGAATTGCCGGCCCAGATGCTCGATCACGCTACCGGATACTTCATGGCGTTCGGCGCCATGATGGCCAAGGCCCGCCAGGCGCGCGAGGGCGGCAGCTGGCATGTCCGGGTGTCGCTGGCGCAAACCGGGCGCTGGCTGTGGAATCTCGGCCGCCTCGAAGGGGGCCTTGCCACAGAGGACCTGAAGGCGGATGCGGTGCTGCCCTTCATCGAGCGGCTTCAGTCCGGTTTTGGCACGCTGAGTTCGGTCCGGCATGCCGCCGTCCTGTCGCGTACCCCGGCCCACTGGTCCCGCCCGGCCATGCCGCTCGGCAGCCATCCCCCGGAGTTTCCTGCTCCCGAGTTTCCTGCCCCGGAGTTTCCCGGATGAGACATTCAGCCGTCGTTCAGGCTATCCCAACTTTAACGACGCGCACCGCCGAAGTGCGATTTTTAGGTTGTTTGAAACGCCAAATCGGCACTATTAGCGCACCGCTGGGGCTGTCCCGCCGGAAGCTGCAACGATCGACCCCGCGGACCGCATGCTGAAAGAGTTTACCAAGAGAATGCAGAGCTTTAGCCGCCCGCGGCTGCTCGTGGCCACTGCGGTGCTGGTGGTCGCCTGCGCGGGCGCCTATGGCTACACGCTTTTCGGCTCGGACAAGCAGGCACCGTCGGAGGTCTCCAGCCAGTCCCGCAAGGGGGGCACGCGCTATGCGCCGTCGCCCGCCGAGTGGGCCAGCCTGACCTTCCAGACCGTGGCCGAGCACACCTTCCGCTCCGAGCTGGTAACCGAGGGCAAGATCGGGATCGACGAGGACCGCTCCACTCCGGTCTACTCGCCCTATACCGGGCGGGTGACCCGCCTCCTGGTGCGGCCGGGCGATACCGTGGTGAAGGGGCAGCCGCTGTTCGTGATCGAAGCGGCCGACACCGTGCAGGCGCAGAACGACTACGTCGCCGCGATGACCGGCCTCAACAAGGCCCAGTCGGCGCTCGACCTGGCCCAGATCCAGGAGAAGCGCGCCAAGGACCTGTCCGAGGGCAAGGCGATCCCGCTGAAGGATTATCAGACTGCACAGGCGGCGCTGGTGCAGGCGCAGAACGATGCGCGCTCGGCGCAGACGCTGCTGGAAGCCGCGCAGAACAAGCTGCACATCCTCGGTTTCGGCGACGAAGCCATCACGACCTTGCAGCAGAAGGGCCGCCTCAATCCGGAGACGACGGTGTTCGCGCCGATCGGCGGCACCGTCGTTCAGCGCAAGGCCGGTCCCGGCCAGTATGTCTCGACCGGCGCCAGCGATCCGGTCTATGTGATCGGCGATCTCTCGACGGTCTGGCTGATCGCCTTCGTCCGCGAATCCGACGCCGACAATGTCGCGGTCGGGCAGGACCTCAGCTTCAGCGTGATGGCGCTGCCGGGCAAGGTGCTGAACGCCCGGGTCAACTATGTCGCCGCCGCGATCGACGCGACCTCGCGCCGGCTGCTGGTCCGCGCCACCATCGACAACGCCGACAATCGGCTGAAGCCCGAGATGTTCGCCAATGTGACGCTGTATTCGAAGGGCGACCACCCGGCGGTCGGCGTGCCGAAACAGGCGCTGATCTACGAGGGCGATCAGGTTCGGGTCTGGATCGCGAAGGCCGACGACAAGACCATCGAGCTGCGCCAGATCAAGCCCGGCCTCGTCAATGGCGACCTCGTCGAGGTCGCCGGCAATCTCAAGCCGGGCGAGCAGATCGTGACGAAGGGAAGCCTCTTCATCGACCGCGCCGCGTCAGGTACCTAGCAGCATGATCCGGAAAAGTGGGAACCGGCTTTCCCTCGCGACAAACGCGGAACGCGTTTGCGCGGAGACCATGCTCACCAAGACAAATCCTCACCGTTGAAAGTGCCGATCTGAATGGATCGCCTCGTCGCCCTTGCCGTCAATCGCCACTACTTGATGGTGGCCATGTTCGTGGTCGTCTTCATCGGCGGCCTGCTTGCGTTCAAGCAGCTCAACATCGAGGCCTATCCCGATCCGACCCCGCCGATGGTCGACATCGTGACGCAGAGCCCGGGCCTCTCGGCCGAGGAGATCGAGCGCTACATCACGATCCCGATCGAGACCCAGGTCGCCGGCATCAAGAACCTCAAGACCATCCGCACCATCTCGCTGTACGGCCTCTCCGACGTCAAGCTGCAGTTCTCCTTCGACTACACCTATGACGAGGCGCTGCAGCAGGTGCTGAACCGGCTGTCGCAGCTCGCGCCGCTGCCCGGCAACGTGCAGCCCGGCATCTCCCCGACCAGCCCGATCGGCGAAATCTTCCGCTACCGGCTGAAGGGCCCGCCGAACTACAGCGTGCTCGACCTCAAGACGCTGCAGGACTGGGTGCTGCAACGCCGCTTCCGCGCGGTGCCCGGCGTGATCGACGTCACCGGCTGGGGCGGCAAGACCAAGACCTACGAGATCCAGGTCGACTTCAACAAGCTCGTCGCCAACGGCCTGACGCTGCCGCAGGTGCTGCAAGCGGTTTCCAACGCCAACATCAATGTCGGCGGCAACACCGTGAACATCGGCTCGCAATCGGCCGTGGTGCGCGGCGTCGGCCTGATCCGCTCGATCGACGATCTCGCCAACACCATGATCTCGCAATCGGGCGGCAATCCGGTGCTGGTCAGGGACATCGGCGCCGTCACGATCGGCGAGAAGCCGCGGCTCGGCATCGCCGGCATCGACAATGACGACGACATCGTGCAGGGCATCGTGCTGATGCGCCGCGGCGAGCAGAGCTCGCCGACCATTGCCCGCGTCGAGCAGCTGGTCAACCAGATCAACAATTCCTCGATCCTGCCGCCGGGCGTCAAGATCGAGCGCATCTACGACCGCAAGGATCTGATTGAGCTCACCACCCACACCGTGCTGCACAACATGGTGGTCGGCATCCTGCTGATCGTGCTGTTGCAGTGGATCTTCCTCGGCGATCTCCGCAGCGCGCTGATCGTCGGCGCCACGATCCCGTTCGCGTTGTTCTTCGCCGTGATCATCCTGGTGCTGCGCGGCGAATCCGCCAATCTGCTGTCGGTCGGCGCGATCGATTTCGGCCTGATCGTCGATGCCACCGTGATCATGGTGGAGGCGATCTTCCGCCGGCTGTCGCAGACCACGGCGCTGTCGGAAGACGAGCGGAGCCACATCTCCGACGATACGGTGATGGGCATGAAGAGCCATGCGATCCTGTCGGCGGCGGCCGACGTATCGCGCTCGATCTTCTTCGCCGCGACCATCATCGTCGCCGCGTTCCTGCCGCTGTTCACGCTGGGGGGCGTCGAGGGCAACATCTTCGGGCCGATGGCGCGAACCTATGCCTATGCGTTGGCCGGCGGATTGCTGGCGACGTTCACGATCACGCCGGCGCTGAGCGCGCTCATCCTGCCGGCGCATATTCACGAAACCGAAACCTGGATCGTCAAGAAGCTCGATGCGCTCTACGTTCCGGCGCTGAACTGGGCGATCGCCAACCGCAAGATCGTGATGGCCGGGGCGGCCGGCCTCGTGGTCACGACCATCATCTGCGTTCGGTTCCTCGGCCTCGAATTCCTGCCCAAGCTGGAAGAGGGCAACCTGTGGATCCGCGCCACGCTGCCGCCGACGATCTCGCTGCAGGAAGGCAACGCCTACGTCAACGAGATGCGGAAGCTGATCAGCGCTCGTCCCGAGGTGGTGTCGGTGGTGTCGCAGCACGGCCGCCCCGACGACGGCACCGACGCCGCCGGATTCTTCAATGCCGAATTCTTCGCGCCGCTGAAGCCGGCCGGCGAATGGCCCGACACACACGACAAGGACGTGCTCACCGCGCAATTGCTCGCGCAGTTGCAGGACAAGTTCCCTGGCGTCGAATTCAACTTCTCGCAGTACCTGCAGGACAACGTGTCGGAGGCGGTGTCCGGCGTGAAGGGCGAGAACTCGATCAAGCTCTATGGCAACGATTTGCAGGCGCTGACCGACACCGCCAACAAGATCAAATCGGTGCTGTCGACCGTGCAGGGCGTCACCGACCTCGCAGTGTTCACCTCGCTCGGCCAGCCGACCGTCCAGATCGACGTCGACCGGGTGCGGGCGGCGCGCTACGGCCTGTCCCCGGGCGACATCAACGCCACGATCAAGGTCGCCGTCGGCGGCGACACCGCGGGCGATCTCTATGAACCTGGCAGCGACCGGCACTTTCCGATCATCGTCCGCCTTGCGCCGGAATATCGCAAGAGCGCGGAGGCGATCCAGAACCTGCGGATCGGGGCAACGAATCCGAATGGCGGGGTCACGCAGATCCCCCTGAGCGAGGTCGCCTCGATCAAGCTGATTTCGGGCGCGGCCTACATCTATCGCGAGCAGCAGGAGCGCTATCTGCCGATCAAGTTCTCGGTGCGTGACCGCGACCTCGGCAGCGCGATCCTGGAGGCGCAGCAGAAGGTCAACGAGCAGGTCCAGTTGCCACCCGGCTCGCGTATCGAATGGGTGGGCGAGTTCGGCAATTTGCAGGACGCGATCAAGCGGCTGTCGATCGTGGTGCCGATCAGCCTCGTGCTGATCGCGGTGCTGCTGTTCCTCAATTTCGGCTCGATGGTCGACACCATGCTCGCGATGAGCGTGATCCCGATGGCGATCTTCGGCGGTGTGCTCGGGCTCTTGATCTCGGGCATTCCGTTCAGCGTGTCGGCGGCGATCGGCTTCATCGCGCTGTTCGGTATCGCCGTGATGGACGGCATCATCATCCTGTCGCAGTTCAACCAGCTGATCGACGAGGGCTATGACCGGATGCGCGCGGTGATCCGTACCGGCGAGCTGCAGCTTCGTCCGGTGTTGATGACCTGCGTCGTCGCCGGCATTGGCCTGTTGCCGGCGGCGGTGTCGGAGGGCATTGGCTCGCAGGTGCAGAAGCCGCTCGCCATCGTCGTCGTCACCGGCATGATGCTGGCGCCGCTGGTGATCCTGATCACGCTGCCGGTGCTGATCTCCTACTTCTCGCGCCGGCCGAAGGACAACGTCAGGTAAAGCCGTAGAGCCGTGCCGGATTGTCGACCAGGATGCTCTTGCGCACCGCGGCATCCGGCGCCCAGACCGGAAGCTGGTTGAGCAGGCGGCCGTCGTCGATCTGGTACAGCGGTGTGACGTCGGTGACCTTCTTGCCTTGCGGCGTCACCGAATCCGGGTGCGGCCAGTCGGTGCCCCAGACGATGCGCTCGGCATTGGCCGCGATCAGCGCCTTCGCCAGCGGCGCGGCGTCGGCATAGTCGGGCGCGAGTCTGGAGGCGCGATAGGCGCCGGAAATCTTGACGTAGGCCTTGCCCGACTTGACCAGCGCGAGCAGGTCGTCAAATCCCGGTTGGCCCGTGCCGAGCGCGGCCTCGGCGCCGCCGAAATGGTCGAACACCACGGGGACCGGCGCTGCCGCGACCAGGTCCTTGATCGCCGAGATCATGGCGAGGCTGGTGAACAGCTGCACGTGCCAGCCGCGCGCCTTCATCCGCTCGATCGCGGCCGAGAAGCGCTGCCGGCCGACGTTGGGATCGTTGACGCCGCCGGTCGCGAGGTTGAGGCGGATGCCGCGGAAGCCGGCCTTCTGCATGGCGTCGAGATCGCTCTCGCTGGTCTTGTCGTCAATCACAGCGACGCCGCGCGCCGTGGGTCCGCGCGCCGTCATGCCGAACAGCGTCGACGAATTGTCGGGGCCGTAGACGCTCGGCGTCACAATCACCACGCGCTCGAGATGCAGCGCCTTGTGCAGCGCGCTCATCTCCTCCGGAGAGGCCGGTTCCGGGGTGTAGACGCGGCCGGCGAAGAACGGGAATTTCGCGGGATCGCCATGGATGTGGGTGTGGCAGTCGCAGGCACCGGCAGGCACGTCGAAGTTCACCGGGGTCGATGGTTGCGATGCCTTGGAAAATGCGTTGCTGCTGGTCATGGTCACTCCCGCTGCGATGGAAGCCAGCATCATACTGCGTCGCGTCAGCATTGGACGTCTCCCTGCGTGCTCGGCTGTTATGCGCGCACTCCGCGCACCGGCATTGTTGATGGCCGGCGGGGCGGAGGTTATCGGCGGAGAGAGCGGGCGGAAAGGTCCGGTTCGCGGTGCGAACGGTTCCGTAAAGCCTATTGTCCCGACGGCGTGCGCAGGCCATGCCAGGCGTCGCGCACCTGATGGTAGTGCACCTCGGGCAGATAGTCGGGCGTCTTGAGATTGAGCGTCTTGACGTCGAGGCGTCCGGTTGCGCTGAGCAAGGTGTAGGAAGCGATCACGCGGTCGCGCTGCGCGCCGATCAGCCGGGCGCGTGCCGTGATCAGATCCTGCTGGGCGTTGAGCACATCGACCGTGGTGCGCTGGCCGCCGGCGGCTTCCTTCTGCACGCCGGCCAGCGCAATCTCCGCGGCCTTCACCTCGGACTCGGAGGCGGAGACAGCGATCTTGGCGCCCTCATTGGCGACCCAGGCGCTGACCACGGCGGTCTTGGCCTGGTTGCGGACCTGGTCCAGCACGAGGCGGCTCTGCGCCGCGACTTCCTTGGCCTGCCGGGTCTGCGAGGCCGCGGTGCCGCCGTCATAGATCGGCTGCGTGACCTGGCCGATCACCGAAGCCTGGTCGGTCCCGAACGTACCGAGCGTGGGGTCGCTGTCGCGGCTGCGGCTGACGCTGCCTTGCAGAGTGACGTTCGGCATCAGGCTGCTCTCGGCAACGCGGATCGAGGTCGAGGCGACGTCGACGTCGAAGCCTGCGGCCATCACGGCCGGATGCTCGCGCACCGCAAGCGCGATCGAATCCTCGCGGCTGCGCGGCAGCAGCCGGTCGATGGTCTCGGCCGGACGCAATTGCGACGGCGCGCTGCCGACCACCTGCGCATAGGTCGCCTGGCTGATCGCGAAGTTGACCTCGGCGGCGTTGAGATCGGACAGGCCGCGGTTGAGCCGGGCCTCGGCCTGCGCGGTATCGGTCGGCGTGACGTCGCCGGCATTGAGGCGGCGCTGGGTGATCGCCTGGGTCTCCCTCAGGAAGGCGACGTTGGCGCGCTGCGCCTCGACCAGGGTCTGGTTGGCCAGGACGTTGGTATAGGCGGTGACGGCGTCGAGCAGCACGCCCTGGCCGACATTGCGCAGGGCCTCGCGGCCGGACTGCACCTGCAACTCGGCGACGCGGACGCTGTTGGCGGTCTTGAAGCCGTTGAACAGGGTCTGGGTCACGGTGACCCCGATCTGCCAGGGCTTCAGCGTCGCGCCCTGGATCACGTTGCCGGGCAGCTGGTCGCGCACGGCCTGGAGGCCGAGCGAGAGGCCGGCGGTGATCTGGGGGCGGTAACCGGCCAGCGCTTGCGGCACGTTCTCGTCGGTGGCGCGCTGACGTGCCCGCTCGGCATTGAGCTGCGGATTGGTCTGATACGCCTTGGCCATCGCTTCGGGCAGGCTCTCGGCGCGGGCCGCGGTGTCCGTCAGCAGCGCGCAGGCCAGCGCGCCAAGGCCGATGCCCGACAACAGCACGCGCCTCGCTACGTCGCCAATATCAGCGGCACGCCCAACCATGTGATCCCGCAAACCAAAACCCCGGCAGTCCGCTCTCGCCGATGCCGTCGACACATCTACCTGTTTACGGGCCGGCGCCGCCACAGGCAAACCGCCACGCGACATCTGCACATCATTTCGGTTGTTGTCTGTTGCCGGTTCGTCACAGGCGAACGCAACTGTCATATGAAGTATAAGTTCGAACCGCCGGCCGCCGATTCAGCGATGCCGGTCATCCCCTGCCTGCCCCGGGTTCATCGCAGATGCCGAAATTCTTCTCTGATCCCGAGGCGATCGCGGAGTACATCATTCGTGATGTCGGAACCGAACTTGTGGTGGGGCTGCCGCTCGGCCTCGGCAAAGCCAACCACATCGTCAACGCGCTGTACGCGCGGGCGGTCGCCGACCGCTCGATCAATCTGACGCTGTTCTCGGCGTTGACTCTAGAAAAGCCGAAGCCGAAGAGCCTGCTCGAACAGCGCTTCATCGGTCCCGTGATCGATCGCCTGTTCGGCGGTTATCCGGATCTCGCCTATGCGGAGGCGCTGCATCGCGGCGCGCTTCCGCCCAACATCAAGGTGATCGAGTTCTTCTTCCTCGCCGGGCAATGGCTGCATCAGCCGTTCGCCCAGCAGCACTACATTTCCGCCAATTACACCCACGCGGCGTCATACCTGCTGTCGCGCGGACTGAATGTCGTTCCCCAGCTCGTCGCCAAGCGCGTGGTCGACGGCGTGCCGCGCTATAGCCTGAGCTGCAACACCGACACGACGCTCGACGTGCTGCGCGCCCGTGCGCAGGGCCGGGCGTCATTCAAGCTGATCGGCCAGGTCAATTCCGAACTGCCGTTCATGCCGGGGCCCGGCGATCTGCCGGCGGATGAATTCGATGCGGTGCTCGACAGTCCCGACACCGATTTCCCGCTGTTCGCGCCGCCGTCGGAGCCGATCAGCGACACCAAATATGCGATCGGATTGCATGCCGCGGGGTTGGTCCGTGACGGCGGCACGCTGCAGATCGGGATCGGGCAGGTCGGCGATGCGCTGGCGCAGGGGCTTGTGGTGCGTCACCGCGACAACGCCCGATTCCACGGCATCATGCAGCGCCTTGCGCCCGGTAGCGCACAGCTCGCGGCGGCCGAGACCGGGCCGTTCGAGAAGGGCCTCTATGGCGTCAGCGAGATGCTGTTCGAGGCGTTTCTCGGGCTGATCGACGCCGGCATTCTCAAGCGCGACATTGGCGGCGTGATCCTGCACGGCGCATTCTTCCTGGGGCCGCAATCCTTCTATCGGGCGCTCCGCGAGATGACGGGCGAGCAGCTGGCGCGAATCCAGATGATGCCGGTGTCCTTCACCAACGAGATCTTCGGCGACGAGGACGGCAAGCGCCGCGCCCGCGTCGATGCGCGCTTCGTCAACAACGCGATGATGGCGACGCTGCTGGGCGCTGCGATCTCCGACGGGCTCGAGAACGGCCAGGTCGTGAGCGGCGTCGGCGGCCAGTACAATTTCGTGGCGCAGGCATTCGCGCTCGAGGGCGCGCGCTCGGTGCTGGCGCTGGAGGCGACCCATCAGTCCGGCAGGCAAACGCAGTCCAACATCCGCTGGTCCTACGGTCATGAGACCATTCCACGGCACTTGCGCGATGTCTTCGTCACCGAATACGGCATCGCCGATGTCAGGGGGAAGTCCGATGCCGACGTGATCGCCGCGATGCTGCAGGTGGCGGACTCGCGCTTCCAGGGCGAGTTGATGCGGCAAGCCAAGGATGCCAGCAAGCTGCCGCGCAATCACGAAATCCCGGCCGCCCACCGCGAAAATTATCCCGAGCGCATCAGCACTGCGCTGAAGCCCGCACGTGACGCAGGTCTGCTGCCGTCATTCCCGTTCGGCAGCGATTTCACCGACGTCGAGCAACGGCTGATTCCGGCCCTGCAGATTTTGCAGCAGGCGCAGCAGACCCCGCTGCAACTCGCCGGCCTGCTATGGCAAGGGATGCGGCATCCACCTGACGCCGCCGACCGCGAATGCCTGACGCGGCTCGGTCTCGACAAGCCGACGCATTTCACCGAGCGCGCCTATCGCGCGCTCGTCACCGCGGCATTGCAACGGAGCCGCGTGAACTAGCGGTTCTTGTTGACCGGCTTGCGCTTCTCGATGAAGGCGGCCATGCCCTCGGAGCGATCCTCGAGCGCGAAAGTCGAGTGGAACAGGTTGCGCTCGACATTCATGCCTTCCGAAAGCGGCGTCTCGAACGCGCGGTTGATGGCTTCCTTGGCCATCGCGGCGGTCGGACGCGACATCGAGGCGATCTTCTCGGCTGCGGCGAGCGCCTCTTCCAGCAGCTTGTCGGCCGGAACGATCCGCGACACGAGGCCCGAGCGCTCGGCTTCCGCCGCATCCATCATGCGTCCGGTGAGGCAGAGATCCATCGCCTTCGACTTGCCGATCGCGCGGGTCAGGCGCTGCGTGCCGCCGATGCCGGGAATCGTGCCGAGGGTGATTTCCGGCTGGCCGAACTTGGCGGTGTCGGCGGCGATGATGATGTCGCACATCATCGCGAGCTCGCAGCCGCCGCCGAGCGCATAGCCCGCGACCGCGGCAATGGTCGGCTTGCGGCAACGGGCAACGCGGTCGCCGCCGATGGCGGTGAAGTCGCTGTTGAACATGTCGATGAAGCCCTTTGGCTGCATCTCCTTGATGTCGGCGCCGGCCGCGAAGGCCTTCTCGCTGCCGGTGATCAGGATGCAGCCGATCTTGTCGTCGGTCTCGAGATCGTCCACCGCCGCGGCGATCTCGCGGAACACGCCGAACGACAGCGCATTCAGCATTTTGGGCCGGTTCAGCGTGATGACGCCGACCGGTCCCTTGCTTTCGACGATGATGAATTCGAACGTAGCCATGACGCAAACCCCGTGCCTGATTTGCCGGGCAATGTGCCCGCTGGCGGGATGCGCTTCAAGTGGCTGAAGCGAGGCTTTGGGCCGCGGTGCGGCGCACCTGCGCCGCAAGCCGCGAGGACCTCGGCTTAGGCCATGAACATGCGCGCGGCGGAGGCCACCGTGAGCAGGGCGCCGAAGCCGATGAAGATCTTCCCGATCAGCGAGGTCTGGTCCAAGCTCGCGCTGTCGCTGCTCGCCAGAACCGGAGCCGGCTTGGGTGCCGCTACGGCGACCGGCGGCGGCTGCGTCGGGGGCGCCTCCTGCTGGGCGGTCTGCGGTTGAATCGGTTGCGGCTGTTCCGCCGGCTGCTCCTGCTGCAGGGCCCGGTCGAGGTCGTTGAGCTGGTCGGATGCGACCACGCTACCGTCGGGTTGCGCGTCGCCGGGCTTGTCGGAGGCGGCCATCACCGGATTGACGCTGGCCGGCGCGGTGCTCGCATTGCCGTCGCCGGACGTCAGCTCCGCATTGGCATTGGCGACCGTGGCGGGCATGCCCGCCGACGTCACGCTGCCGGCATCGCTCGCGGCCTTCTTGCTCTCGGATTTGTCGGCCGTCTTGTCAGCCGCCTTGGAAGACTGGTGGCGCGCATGGCGCCGGCCCTGCCGCGAACTCTGCTGCGCGGACTTGTCGGTCGAAGCATTGTCGGATTTCGCCGCGGCGGGATCCGAACCGGCCGCATGCGCCGGCAACGGTCCGGCGAGATACACACAAATCCCTGTCAGCCCTGTCGCAACCATCAAGGCCAAGCGCCCGCTGGCTTTGATCTTCATTCTGATGATCTCCCCATTTCGCCCGTCCCGAACGCGAAATGAGACCCCGCTGCGTGTCTACACCGGGGCAAAAAAAGGGAATCTTCGGGCCTCAGAGGGCAAAAGCTGGGCAATTTCGTCCCGGTGGATCGTCGGCAGCAGCTGCACCGATGCGTGTCGGACCGATCGGTGTTATGAGCCCTTCCGTCTGCAAACCCGCCGGAGCGATTCTTTGAGGCTGATCCTCGGCACGGCCTTACCTGAGGGTGATTATCACGAATTCGTGATGTCCTTGGCGTGCCGCGTAACAAACTGAAAGATCGGTCGAATTGCAATTCAGGAGCCTGCGTGCGCGAACGTGAGGATGAATGGACCGACCTGATGCGGTCGGCCATTTCAGGCGATGACGCGGCGTATCATCGCTTGCTCAAGGCCATCACGCCGGTACTCCGTGCCGCGGCGCGACGTAGCTTGGCGCGCGCGGGACAACCGGTCGATCAGTCCGAGGACATCGTGCAGGACATCTTGTTGGCGGTGCATTTGAAGCGACAGACCTGGGACACGAGCGCGCCGTTCGCGCCGTGGCTGTTCGCGATCGCGCGCAACAAGCTGATCGACGCGCTGCGCCGCCGCGGCAGGCGCATCTTCGTCAATATCGATGACTTCGCCGAGACGCTACCGGGGGAAACACCGGAGCCGACGGCCTCGCCCGGCGAGGTGACCGCCCAGTTGCAGGCGTTGCCGGCGCGGCAGCGCGACGTGCTGCAATCGATCGCGGTCGACAGCACCTCGATCAAGGACACCGCTGCGAAATTCGCGATGACCGAGGGCGCGGTGCGGGTTGCACTGCATCGTGGGCTTGCGAGCCTGACCGCGAAATTACGGGACCGATGAGCATGGACACCGATCAACTCATTCGAACCCTGACCGCCGACAATGCCTATCGGCCTCGTCCGATCGGTCTTGCGCTGATGATGGCGCTGCTGGCGGCGGCGCCGGTCTCGCTGCTGATCTTCTTCGCCGAGCTCGGCGTGCGGCCCGACGTGATGACCGCGATGCATAATCCGTTCTTCGACCTGAAATTCGCGGTGACGCTGGCGCTCGCCGCCTCGGCGATCGGGGTCAGCCTGCATCTGACGCGGCCGGAAGCCTCGCTGCGCAGCTTCGGCTGGTGGCTGCTGATTCCCGCCGGCATCCTCGTTGCCACGATCAGCGGCGAGATGATGATGCCGCAGCGCACGCCGATGATGACGCGGCTGATCGGCAAGAACTCGGTGGCGTGCATGACCGCGATCCCCGCAATGTCGCTGCCGCTGCTGGTCGGCGCGCTGTACGGGCTCCGGCAGGGCGCACCGGCGCGGCCGGCGGTCGCGGGTGCGGTGGCAGGCCTGCTCTCGGCCGGCCTCGCGGCCACTGTTTATGCGTCGCACTGCACCGATGACTCGCCGCTGTTCGTCGCCACCTGGTACACGCTGGCGACTGTGATCGTCGCAAGCGTCGGCGCGCTGATGGGAAGCCGCGCACTGAGGTACTGACCCGATTGTAGCTCGGATGCAGCGGAGCGAAATCCGGGGTTCTATCCGCGGATGGACTGGTCCCGGATTGCGCTGCGCTTCATCCGGGCTACGCAGATCAGGCCGCGGGCGCGGACTGCTGCATGCGATGGAAGCGGAGCACCTGCTGCGCGGTCGATGGCCGCAGCCGCTCATAGGTGTCCTTGCAGGCCTGCAAATCGGTCGGTTCACCGCCCGAGATGTCGTCGCGCAGATTGATGATCGACCGCACCGTCGACCATGACAGGCCCGAGACCTTGGCCAGGATCATCACGCCCTCGGCACGGGTTTCGATCATCATGTTCTCGGCGATGCTGACCGAGACATTGGCGAGCGCGGCAAGCGAGGCATTGGTCTCGTCGAACTTGCCGGCCTCGGCGAAGGCTGCGAGCTGGAATTCGTCGAGCCGGCCGTCCTGGTAGAGCGACTTGACCAGCGCATGCGCGATCGTGGTGTCCGGCGTCACGGCGGCGGGCGCCGAGCGCGCGCGTCGCGTCGCCTCCTTTACCGCGATCGGAATCTCCTTGGCCTGCTGCGGATTGGCAGCCTCGAGCCGCTGCCTGACCGTGTCCGAGGCCTTGGCGACCAGCTTGAGATAGAGATGCCGCGGGATGCTTGGGCGGAGCCCGACGCAGGTCGACAGATTGTCGTCGCCCTCGGCGCGGCTGACCAGCCGGGTGAAGCCGCGCTCGGTGAATTCCGCGCCGGGATTGTTGACCGCGCTCTGGATCACCTCGTCGTTGCCGCGCAGCACCAGCACGTCGGTGACGGCGCCGCTCAGTGTCTTGCGGTTGGAGATCGCGAGCAGATGCGCCTGGCTCTTGCTGCGCGCCGTTTCGATCAGGGTGTCGTCGTCGAGCCGCGGCGACAGTGTCAGCACGGGGCCTGCGACCTCGATCAGGTCGTCGAATGCAAGGGTACGGATGGTCTGCGGCGGTGCGGTCTCGATCGGGGCGAGGCGGTTGGCGAGCAGCGCCTTGGCCGAGTTTTCGATGTGCTCGAGCAGGCATTGGAAAACGTCGTCGAACAGCACGATCTGCTGGTCCGAATAGTTGACCGAGCCGTTGATGAAGAGGTCGGTCACGCGGCGCAACGTCTCGACACGGCGTGCGACGGTGCCGTGCGCGAGCGTCGTCTGCAGCTCGTCGAGCAGACTTTCGGGGGCGGTCTCGGGCTTCGAACTCATGACTCTGTCCTGGAGCGGTGGCGACGGATTCTCCGGCGCCGAATAGGGAAATGAAAGGATGTTAGGCAGTGGCGATGCGGTTGCGTCCCCTCGCCTTGGCTGCGTAAAGCGCGCCATCGGCGCGGGCGAGTAACGTGTCGGAGTTTTCGTGCGGCTTGAGCGTCGTGACGCCCGCGGAGATCGTTACCTGCATGCCGGGCGAGAATGCGCTCCAGTCGAGACCGGCGATGATCGCGCGCAGCCGCTCGAGCGCCCGCATCGCCTGATCCTGCGACAAGTCGGGCAGCACCAGCAGGAATTCCTCGCCGCCGTAACGGCCGAAGCGATCGATGCTGCGGAGATTGGCGAACATGCCGATGGCGAAGGTGCGCAGCGCCTCGTCGCCGATCGGATGGCCGTAGACGTCGTTGATGCGCTTGAAATGGTCGAGGTCGATCAGCGCCACCGCGCAGGAGCTGCCGTTGCGGGCGCAGCGCGCGATCTCCTCCTCGAGCGTGCGCATGATGCTGCGGCGATTGGAGGTGCCGGTCAGCTCGTCGAGTTCGGCGAGCTCCTCGATGCGCCGGTAGGCCTCCTTCAGCTTGACGCCGCTCTGATACAGCGATTGCTGCATCGAGCTCGAGAAGATGCCGAGATACATGCAGCGCCCGATCGTCAGCGCGAACACCAGCATGGTGGCGAGGCGGTCGATCCTGGTGCCGGTCGGCATCCCGATCGCCTTGTCGGTTCCGAGGAACAGCGCGGCGAGGCCCAGCACCATGATGGTCCAGACAACCGCGGTCTGGCGCGCCGAGGTACGTAGCGCACCGAAGCCGAACACCACGAACAGATTGCAGAGGAACAGCACGCCGACTTCGGGCGCGATGTAGGTGAACACGAGCAGGTTCACCATGTTGACGGCCGATTGCGGTGCGACCAAATAGTGGTCGCGGAAGCGCTCGTGAAAGCCGCGCTCCGAAAGCAGCACATAGACGGCGACGAGGGAGAGGCCGGTCAGGGCATAGCCCGCCGCCACCAGGACCGACGTGGTGCCGGCATGCGCGTAGATCAGCAGCACGACGGCATCGAGCACGAAGCAGGCGGCGATCATCGATTGGATCTGGCGGCGCTGCCTGGCCCGGCGCGCCAGGCGCTCGCGCGTCAGCCTGGGACGGCCGCTTTCCGATGCACCCGCGATCGGGCTGGGAAGTGACGACGCAGCGCTGCCCATGGTCTCGCCATTGCTGAAATCCGGCGAAAATCTAAGTGGGAAAGCCTTTAGGTTTGGTATCTTTTGGAACCGAATCTGCTCCGGTGAAACCCGGTCATCACCCTTGTTTCGTAAGGGGAATCCGTTCACGGAGGCGGGTCGGAAGCGATCGGGGCGGGGGCTGGCGGCGGCACCCGCTTCGCGACAGCGCTGGCTTGCCGGCAAAGCCTTGGTATGGTCGCGCCGGATGGTGCGAGTCCGCGAGAGTTTTCACTATTATGATACCGCTTATCGAGTCCCCGGCGATTTTTCCTGATTGGGATCGTCGACTGTGTCATAGATCACACATGCGGTGCGCACATTGCCGTATTGTGAAGAATCTTGCCTCTCGCGTCGAACCACGCACCACCCCCCTCAGACCAACTTTGCGAGACGGCCATTGAGCGCGACACAGGCGGCTTCAGACGAGGTTCTGATCGCTCGGATCGCTCAAGGCGACCGGCTCGCCATGCAGGTGCTGTACGGACGGCATCATGTCAGGGTGTACCGCTTCGGGCTTCGGCTCGTGCGGGACGAACAGGTGGCGGAGGACCTTATTAGCGAGGTCTTCCTGGACGTGTGGCGTCAGGCGGGCAAATTCGAGGGACGATCCGCCGTTTCAACCTGGCTTCTGGCGATTACCCGGTTCAAGGCGTTGTCTTCGCTGCGGCGAAGGAAGGACGCCGAACTGGACGATGAGGCCGCGAACGCGATCGAGGACACGTCCGACGATCCGGAAACGGTGGTGCAGAAGAAGGACACGGGTGACACGCTGCGTAAGTGCCTGACGGGACTATCGGCGGAACACCGGGAAATTGTCGATCTTGTCTATTATCACGAGAAATCCGTGGAAGACGTCGCTGAGATCGTCGGGATTCCGGAGAACACCGTGAAGACGCGCCTGTTCTATGCGCGCAAGAAACTTGCCGAGTTGCTGAAGGCAGCCGGTGTCGAGCGAGGTTGGCCATGATGGCTGCGAGCAACAAGAAAGTGCAGGGTCAAGATCCTGACGATGTCGAGATGCTGCTGCCCTGGCATGCGGCCGGCACGCTGAACGCGCGTGACGCGCGCCGCGTCGAGGACGCGCTCGCTTCCGATCCGGAGCTGGCCAGGCAGTATGCCGTCATCCGCGAGGAATATGCCGAGACGATCGGCCTCAACGAGAGCCTCGGTGCGCCCTCTGCGCGTGCCATGCAGAAGCTGTTTGCCGCGATCGATGCCGAGCCGGAGCGCAAGCCGTCGGCGGGCGCGCGCATGTCGGCCTCGGTCTCGGAGTTCTTTTCGAAATTGTCGCCGCGGACGCTGGCTTGGTCGTCCAGCCTCGGTGCGCTCGTGGTGTTGCTGCAGGCCGGCGTGATCGGCGCGGTGCTGATGCGCAGCGAGCCGGCCGCGTTCCAGACCGCCTCGCTTGATGCCGCCGAACAACGCAGCGCACCGAGCGCGGCCGTTGCACCCAGTGCGCCGATCACCCGCGACCTCGGCGCCAGCGTGGCGGCGGCGCCGACGCGGCTGTTGGTGCGCTTCACGCCGGACGCCAGGATCGCCGACATCACGTCGCTGCTCGACAATTACCAGGGCGCGATCGTCGACGGGAAGGGCGGAATGTTCCGATTGCAGTTCCGCGCGATGGACAAGGATGGCGTCGCATCGCTGATTGCCCGTTTGCAGAAAGAGAAGATCGTCAGCCTCGCGGTCGAGACCCCGTAAACGGCAGCTGACGGTCCTGCGCCGAGTTGAGGTCACCATGACCGCCAACGGCCGGACCAGATCGACGAACCGAGCGGCCATTGCGGCCGCCGTGTTGTTGCTGGCGTCCGTTGCCGGCTCGGCCTACGCCCAGAATTTCATGCGATCGCCGATCGGCGGCAGGCCGCAGCTCTCCATCGGGCCGCGGGTCAATCCCGGCATCGGCGGGGCCGGTGGCGGGCTGGCTGACCGCGCGCCGCTGCACGGCCCGGCGACGTCGTGGACCGGTGATGGGCCGCGATCGAGCATGCCGCCGCCCCGTGCGCGTGACGCCCCCCGTTTCTCTGCCGATTGTGATGACGGCACGCGCCAATGCTCCAGCCGGCCGGTCGCCGTGAACGGTGGCGGCAACGGCGCTGCGCGGAAGGGCAGGGCCGGCGGTGGCGGCAGCAGCCGCGCGCAGGACGTGGCGGCCGCGGCCACGCGAACCGTGCCGAACGAGCTCGTGGCGGAGATCGACGGCGCATTGACCGAGACCCAGACCGACGCGCTGGCGCGTCGCCATGGCCTGAGGCGGATCGCCTCGCAGAACATCCCGCTGCTCGGCGCGACGATCGGCCTGTTCCGCACGACCGGCAATCGTTCCGCCGACGCGGTGGTCCGCGACCTCGCAAGCGACAGCAGCGTCCACTCGGTGCAGCCGAACTATCGTTACGCGCTGCAGGACCAGAAGCCGACGGCCGGCGGCAGTGATCCGGCGCAATACGCCCAGACGCAGCTGCATCTGCCCGAGGCGCACCGGCTGGCGCGCGGGATGAACGTCACCATTGCCGTCATCGACTCCGGCATTGATGCCGCGCATCCGGAACTGGCCAACACGGTTGCGGATACGTTCGATGCGCTCGGCAGCAAGGATGGTCCGCATGCCCACGGCACCGCCGTCGCCGGCGTGATCGCGGCGCGCGTCCGGCTGACGGGGAGTGCGCCGGAAGTGCGGATCCTGGCCATCCGCGCCTTCGGTGTGGCCGCCGGCGGCGCCGAGAGTACGTCCTATGTGATCCTCAGGAGCCTCGATTACGCGGTGGCGCACGGCGCGCAGATCGTGAACATGAGCTTTGCCGGACCGCAGGACGCACTTGTCGCGCGCGCCGTGGCCGCCGCCGCGGCGAGGGACGTCGTGCTGGTTGCCGCGGCCGGCAATGCCGGCCCGAAATCGCCGCCGCTGTATCCGGCCGCCAATCCCGACGTGATCGCGGTCGGCGGCATCGATGCCGGCGAACGGCTGATGGCGGCCTCGAACCGCGGCAGCTACATCGCGTTGGCGGCGCCGGGCGCCGATCTCCTCGTGCCGGTGCCGGACGGCAAGTACCAGCTGATGTCGGGCACCTCTTTTTCGGCCGCGTTCGTCAGCGGCATCGCGGCACTGGTGCTGGAGCGCAGTCCGGCACTGAAGCCCGCCGAGGTGCGCAAGGTCCTGACCGGCACGGCGCGCGATCTCGGGACACCCGGACGTGATGATCTGTTCGGGGCCGGGGAGGCGGACGCGCTTGCCGCGGTGATGGCGGCGACCAATGCTCCCGTCGCGGCTGCCTTGGACAAACCGTCGCAGCCTGCACAGGCAGTGGACGGCAATAACACTTCCGTGAGCCGCGCGTTGAATGAACCCGCGCCGTCGATCGCGTCGGACGATTCCGCGGCAAATCACCGTGCTGCGCAGTGATTTCCGGTGCCGAACGCCTGCGACGGTGCGATGGAACCGGGCGGCGAAAAGGTTAAAAAAATCTCCGCCGATTTGAACGTCCGCCGTCCTCTCACGACTTATGTGTGTGGGAGCGGTTTATCCCTCCCCGGCTATATCAGGCGCGAGCGCCCATCCACCCCAAGCGCCCATATGGCTTTGACCCGTCCGGTTGTCCCCCCGGACGGGTCTTTCATTTTGGGGGCACCCTTGCATGACGCACTGGTCGGACGAGGTCGCGCTGCGTGATCGTGATGGGATGCGCGCGATGGCCGCGGCTGTTTGCTGTGGATCGTTCGGCTGCGCAGTGATCGGGAGCGACGCACATCGCCACCATGCAAGTCGATGACTTGACGATGGTTCGGGCAAGCAACTCCGTAGTCGAGCGGACTTCCTTCATTGCCCGTCCGCGATTAAGAATTTAGTTAGACTTTATTTACCTTTTCCACAGAATATCAGCGTCGCGTCCAGTTGATTCGGTTCGGTTGCGTCTGCGTCCGTTTCTTTCCCTGCGGGCAAGTTGAATGACACATCGGACCGACGTGGCCAGAGGCCAAGAGATCGTTGCACGCTGGTGCAACCTTGCCGAGCAAAGGCTGGAGCACCTCAACGAGCTGTTCGAAACCGGACGCTGGCGCCGCTATCACAGCGAGCAGGCCTTTCTCGAGAACGTCAGGGAAGCGCGGGCCGCGGTCGACATCTGGCGCGAATTGCTGACCCGCGAAGCTTCGCTCGACAATTCGCCGATCGATCTGTCCTGGCTCGGCCGCGGCAAGTCGAAACTGCCGCCGCCCGATCTTTCGCCGGTGTCGCAGCGCCGCTCCGAGACGGCGACACTGGCCGAGGCCGCGATGAGCGCAGTCGCGGCCGCGATGGAAACGGCGGCCGAGGTCCTCGAGCAGCCGCCCGTTGTGGCCGACGCACCGCCGCTGGAGATGCCCCCTCCGGTCATGCCGCCGCCGGTGCTCGATCTCGACACCATCCAGCGGCGCTATCCGCTGCTGCGCAACGCGCTGTAGGCCGAAGGTTAGTGCCGCACCGCGTTCGCGCCGACCACGAGCTGCGCATATTGCTGGGCGCCACCCGCCGACAGGTCCGTCGTGATCGGGCGGGCGTGGTCGAGCCCGACCACCGCGCCGCCCGGGGTCTCCGAGATCATGTTGTTGTTGATCAGCGCCGAGCCTGCGCCCGGCACCACCGAGACGCCGATCCCGACGAACGCCTTGCGCACGACATTGCCTGAGATCGCGACGTCGCGCAGATACTTGCCCCAGCCGGCGACGATGCCGAAGCTCGGCGCATTCTCGATCACATTGCCGGTGACGGCGCTGTCGGCCTCCACATAGATGCCGATGCCGGCGCCGTCGTTCGGGTCGGTGCCAACAGGGCGCTTCGGCAGCAAATTGCGGATGATGTTGCCCTGGACCACCGCGATGCGGCCGCCTTCGTTGAAATTGCACACGGAGACGCCGATCGCGGCGCCGTCGACGGTGTTGTTGGCGATGACCGCAGCCTCGAACGCGAACTCCGAATAGAGCGCGACCTCGCGGACATTGCTGACGCTGTTGTCCGTGATGTGGATGTTGGAGGCCGAATTGCCGCGCACCGCCGAGAAGTCGCAGTTGCTGATGCGGTTGCCGCGCACGATCACATTGCCGGCGCGGAAGGCGTTGATGGCGTTGCCGTACTGCCCGGAGCCGCCGGGACCGGCCTTGATGTTCTCGATGCGGTTGTCGGCGACGATCGAGCCGTCGTCGCCGATCGCGGTGCGCAGGATCTCGATGCCGTTGTCGTTGGTGCCCTTGATGGTGTTGCGCGAGACGATCAGGCCGAGCGCGTCGAACGACACCAGCGCCGTCGACGCGATGCCGGTGAAGATGTTGTTGCTGACGTCGCCCGACATCTGCTCGAACCAGATGCCGCAGCCGCCGCTGCCGGTGAACTGGCAATCAGTGATGCGGATGTCGCGGCCGGACAGGCAATGGACGAGGCCGCGCCGCGCCGGCAGCGGAACGTTGCCGCCGTCGAAGGCAAGGCCCATCAGGACGATGCCGCCGGCGCCTTCGCCTTCCAGCAGCGAGGCGCCGCCGTTGAACGCGAGCCGGCTGGCGCCGCGCACGCCGATCAGCTGGCTGCCGGGCGCAAGCCGCAACAGGCCGGTGCGGTAGACGCCGGGCGGGAACGCCAGCGGCACCTGCGCGCGCGCGGCATCATCGATCGCGCGCTGCAGATTGCGGGTCTGGTCGTCGGGGCTGCCGGGACGGACGCCATATTGCGTGACGTCGCGGCCGAGCGAGCCGGCCGACTGCGCGGCGCGCGCCGCATCCGGCGACATCGCAAGCGCGCCGGCGACACCGGCGGCGGAGGCTCCGATCAGATGGCGGCGGTTGACGTCCATGGGCATAGCCCTCGCAAATAGTCGCGAGCGGTGACGTTCGCGCCCGAGTGGTAGCGCGAAATGCGGCGCGGCATGGTGAACACGCCGACGCAGCCGGGCGATTGTTGGCGGTAGGGTTAACCCCCGGTGCAGCCGATTCACACTGTCAAACAGCTCGGTGTCATCACCCGCGCATACGAGTGATCCAGTAGTCCAGAGACGGCAGTGCTGAGCCGAGAGGCCGCGGCGGATCGCCCGGTCACGCCGGGCGATGACACGGAGAGAGATATGAGTCCGCGGTTCCTCCAACACGTCGTCCCTGCGAAAGCAGGGACCCATACTCCGCGGCTTGTGTTGTGAACGGGACTCGTCGTTCCAGCATCGTTCAATGATCGACATTTGTGGTTATGGGTCCCTGCTTTCGCAGGGACGACAGCGAACTTGTGGCGTCACCTGTGACTCAGACACCCACATTCTCGCGACATGTGCTGGGACGCAAAGGTCGGCTGTTCGGGCTACGCAGGCCGCGTGCTTGAGCAGGGCATCGCTGGTTGCCCCGAAGCTTTCATCCCAAATCGGCGAAGTCTTCCGGCGCAAGCTTGAGGGAGGCCGCACGCACATTGTCCTCCAGGTGATCGATGGATCGCGTGCCGGGGATTGGCAGCATCACCGGTGATCTTGCGAGCAGCCACGCAAGGGATAAGGCGGCATGCGTGAGACCGCGGCGCGAGGCAACTTGCTTGACCTTGAGTGCCTTCAGGCCGCGTTTGCCGCCCAGCGGATACCAGGGCAGAAAAGCAATTCCAAGACGCTCGCACGCGGCGAGGACGTCTTCGCTAGTCCGGTTTCGCAGATTGTACGGGTTCTGAACCGACACGATCGGTGTGATCGAGCGCGCCGCTTCGAGCTGCGCAACCGTGACGTTCGAAATGCCGATATGGCGAATTTTGCCTGCGCGCTTCAAATCAGCCAGTGCTTCCACCGACTCGGCAAATGGCACATTGGGGTCAGGCGCATGGAGTTGATACAAATCGATGCGCTCGAGCCGTAACCGCTGCAAGCTGCCTTCCACCGCGCGCCGCAAATGGTCGGGGCGACCGTCCTCGATCCAAGATCGGCGGTTTGGTCGCACCAGGCCGCCCTTGGTGGCAATGACCAAGCCCGGCGGGTAGGGATACAGCGCCTCCGAGATCTGTGACTCATTCGCCTCGGGGCCGTAGCTATCCGCAGTGTCGATAAGATTGACGCCAAGCTCGACCGCGCGATGCAGAACCCGGTTGGCGTGGCCTCGATCCCTTGGTCTTCCCCAGGCTGAATCTCCGCAGAGGCGCATTGCGCCGAAGCCCAATCGACTAACCGGCAAGTCGCCGAGCCGAATTATTCCAGCAAGTGCTGCCCCTTCGTATGGAGACTGGTTCACCCGCAACTCCATCTGTCGAAACCGCAATGCTGCATTCTCGGAAGAGATCCGCTTCACGCTGCGGACGTGTCGGTTTCGGTGGATAAGCTCTTGCGAGCGACTTTGATCGTCAACCGAAGGACAAGCATGACCGGTGAGCTTTGGACGGCCTTTACGACCGCAAGAGGTCCATTTACACTCTCTGAAATTGCAAATTTCTCGGGTGCGCAGCCCCAGGCTTGCCGGGACAGCGGACTCACAGGATCACGCCAGCCCGTGACCGCCAAATCCGCGTCGCTCACGCGCGCGCGGCCTGTCTCGTCAGCTTCACCAGCTCCAGCAGCATCGCTTCGCCGGCATCGACCAGCGCTTCCAGCGTGATTGATGATTTGCCTGATGCGGCCGTGCCGTCATGGGCGAGCGGCGGAACATGGACGAATTGTGCGAGGCGTAACTCGTTGTCGCCGTCGACGGCCTCGATCGCGCGCCAGCTCAAATAGTTGCAGAGATAGCTGCCGGCATCGCGCGACATCCGTGCATCGATGCCGGTGGCCAGCGCGGCGCGCCGCAGCTTTTCGCTCTGCGGCCCGAACACCTTCGCATCGGCGCCGCCTGCGATCGACCCCTTGCGCGCATGCTGGCGGCCGGCATCGGGAAAGCGCGTCGTCACCGCATTGCGGGCGCGGCTCTCGATCCGCAGATGCGAGGTCCGGCCGGCGAGGCCGAACATCAACAGCGCCTGCGGGCGATGTCGTGCGATCAGCTCGGGCAATTCGCGGTCGACGGCAGCATAAGTGACGTCGAAGATGTGGCTCGTCAGCGCGACGTTGTCGAAAGCCGGCCGGCGCAGCCCGGTCAGCCGTTTGACCAGCGGCATGGTCGGGTTGAACGGCGCACCCGGAAACGGCCCGAAGCCGGTGACGAGGATGCGCAGTTTGCCGCTCAATGCAGCATCTCCGCGATCTGCTCGGCGGCAACCGCGGGCGAGATGCGGCCGCCGGCAACCTCGGCCTCCATCTTCTTCACCCTGGCGCGGATCGCAGCATCCGAGCGCAGCCGTGCCATCATCCGCCCCTCGAGCATCGACCACATCCACTTCACCTGCTGCTCCCTGCGGCGGGCCTCGAATTCGCCCGAGGCGTTCATCGCGGTGCGGTGCTCGAGGATTTTCTGCCAAAGCCGGTCGAGCCCGGCGCCGGTCAGCGCGGAATAGGTTTCGACCGGCGGATGCCAGTGCTCGGAGCGCGGCGCGAGGATATGCAGCGCGCTGCGATAGTCGGCGGCGGCGAGATTGGCGCGCTTGAGGTTATCGCCGTCGGCCTTGTTGATCGCGATCATGTCGGCGAGCTCGACGAGGCCCTTCTTGATGCCTTGCAGCTCGTCGCCGGCGCCCGGCAGCATCAGCGCCAGGAAGAAATCGGTCATGTCGCAGACCGCGGTCTCGGACTGCCCAATGCCGACGGTCTCGACCAGCACCACGTCGAAGCCGGCAGCCTCGCACAACAGCATCGCCTCGCGGGTCTTCGCCGCGACGCCGCCGAGCGTGCCGGAGGACGGCGAGGGGCGGATGAAGGCCTGGTCGGAGACGGCGAGCCGCGCCATCCGCGTCTTGTCGCCGAGGATCGAGCCGCCGGTGCGCGCCGAGGAAGGATCGACCGCCAGCACCGCGACCTTGTGGCCGCGCTCGATCAGGAACATGCCGAGCGCATCGATTGTGGTCGACTTGCCGACGCCGGGCGAGCCGGTGATGCCGACCCGCACCGCCTTGCCGGTGTCGGGCAACAACGCCTGCACCAGCTCGCGCGCCGCCGCCTGGTGGTCGCCGCGCCGGCTCTCGACCAGCGTGATCGCCCGCGCCAGCGCGGCGCGGTGGCCGGCGCGGAGCTGCTTGGCGAGGGCGTGGATGTCGGGAGAGGCGGGCTTCGGCGAGGTCATGGCCTTGGTTTACAACGGCTGCCGGTTGCAGGCGAGGGCGGAGTCCGCACTCGTCCCCGATCAATCGCGAGGTCGGAAATCGGGTGGGCGCGCCCGTTGCCATGCGGTTGATCAGGGCGCGTTCCGCATCACTGCGGACCAACATCCGGAGCCTGCCATGACCAGAGCCTATTATAGCACCGTCCTCGACCATCCGCTCGATACCGTGTGGTCGCTGATCCGCGACTTCAACAATTACCCCGCCTATATCGAGGGCGTCAGCGAAAGCGTGATCGAGGACGACAAGCGCGGCGACCAGGTCGGTGCGATCAGGCGCTTCTGCTATCTCGGGCTCTGGGTCAGGCAACGCCTTGCCGGCCACTCGGACACGCAGCATTCGCTGACCTATGCCAGCATCGAGCCGCTGCCGTTTCTGTCGGATGCCGGTTCGGACGCGCCGCAGCCGACCCATTATGAGGGCACGATGCATCTGCTGCCGGTCGTCGAGGGCAACCGCACCTTCATCGAATGGTCGGTCAAGCTCGACACCGCGCCTGCTGACGCCGATCGCTGGCACAGCCAGTTCCAGGCCTGGATTCCGGACTGGACCGACTCCCTGGTCAGGGCACTGGCGCGTCAGCCAGGCTGAGGCCTGCTGAAGCAGCTATTGCGACTTATCGTCCGCGTCGGCCTTCGGCCGTGCGCCGCCGAAGATCCTGGCGCCTTCCGCCGTCAGATACGGCTTCAGCGTCTCCCACGGCACGAAGATCACATACTGGCCTTCGGCGTAGGGGCCGACGGCGTAGGGCGGGTAGTGGAAGGTGAGGCCGGAGCTCCTGCCGGCTTCGGTCGACGGCGCCAGCGTCACCGCGCCGATCTTGAGCAGGGTCGGCTTGAGCTCCTTGTACCATTCGGCGGTTGCGGTCTCGCCGGCACCGCGCCGCTTCTTCTCGGCGTTCAGTGCGCTGACGACGGCCTTGCGCATCGCCGTCAGGGTCGGGCCGTTGTCGGCTGTCTCGGTGAAGAAGGGACGGATGCTGATGCGCTTCTTCGCCGTCGTATCCCACAGGATGGTGTTGACGTCGGAGTTCGGATGCGCGCCGAGCGTATCCATGTAGTCGTTGCGCAACACGCTGACATAGCGGTCGTCGACGACCGAGCGCACCGTGTATTTGCGCTCGAATGAATAGCCGCCGCGGTCCTTGAAAAGCTCAGGCTCGTCCTTGCGCGCGGAAGCCGCCTCCGCGGCGTTCTTGTCGATCCACTTCCGGCCCTCGGCGAGGCAATCGGCCGCCAACGCTGCGTCCGCCTTGATCTTGTCGTCGAGATAGACGTTGGCCTCGATGCTCGCATTCTTGATCGTGGCGTCGGACTTGGGATCGGCGGCGATGGCGGGGGAAGTAAAGAGGAAGCCCGCTATCAGGGCAACGGCCCACTTTGCGATGATCGTCAATGCTTCAATTCCCTGGTGATTTGATCGACGAACGCCTTCAATCGCGACAAATCATCCTCAACCATGATCCATAACAGGTCAGCGTCGGTCCGATGATAGGCATGGCGCAACCAGTTTCCGAGATCGGCTAATCGCCTCCAGTTGATGCCGGGTTCCCTGGCCTTCAGATCGGTTGGAATGTGCCTTGATGCTTCGCTGATCATCTCAAGCAGCCGCTCTACGGCCAGCCGCATCACCAGATTGTTGGCGAAGCTCTCGCGGGTTTGCTCGGCAGTTATGTCCCGAATGCTGTCGATCGCCGTGGCTATGCGGTCTGCAACGGTCGGCTGCACGTCAGAAGACTTCGAGAACGTCGTCGGCGATTTGTCGTGCGAGCCGAGGAGGAAGGGATCGCTTCATGGTTGCTTGCGCCTGCAAGCCCGTCGCGTCTTCAATGATGTGCTCGACACCGATCAGGTTGAGGAGCGAAAACGAGGCGTCCGGCTCGACTTCAACGAGCACATCGACGTCACTGTCGGGCCGATAGTCGCCGCGCACACGCGATCCATAGATCGCGAGCCTAGACACGCCCTCCGCCTTGATGGCATCGGCGTTCTCTCGTATCGCGGCTACGACCTCTTCGCGCGTCATGGTTTGGGACCTTGCAATCCCACCAATCTATCATCTACTCCGCCGCCGCGCTATGGCCGAGCCGGGCGTTGAGCTTGTGGATCAGCTCCTCGGCGGCGTCAGAGATCACGGTGCCCGGCGGGAAGATTGCCTCGGCGCCGGCCGCATAAAGCGCATCGTAGTCCTGCGGCGGCACCACGCCGCCGATGATGATCATGATGTCCTCGCGGCCGTGCTTCTTCAGCGCCGCCTTCAATTCCGGCACCGCGGTGAGATGGGCTGCGGCGAGCGAGGAGACGCCGAGAATGTGGACGTCGTTCTCGACCGCCTGCCGCGCGGCTTCGTCGGCGGTTGCGAACAGCGGCCCGATGTCGACGTCGAAGCCGACATCGGCGAAAGCCGATGCGATCACCTTCTGGCCGCGGTCATGGCCGTCCTGGCCGATCTTGGCCACCAGGATGCGCGGGCGGCGGCCCTCGGCTTCCTCGAAGGCATCAATCAGCGCCTGCACCTTTTCGACCTTGTTGGACATGGCCGCTGCCTCTCGCTTGTAGACGCCGGTGATGGACTTGATCTCGGCGCGGTGGCGGCCGAACACCTTTTCCATCGCGTCTGAAATCTCGCCGACGGTGGCTTTGGCGCGCGCGGCGTCGATCGCCAGCGCCAGCAGATTGCCGTTGCCTTCGCCCGCCGAGCGGGTGAGCGCGGCGAGCGCCGCATCGACGTCCTTCTGGTTGCGCTCTGTCTTGAGCCGCGCCAGCTTGTCGATCTGCAGCCGCCGCACGGTGGAGTTCTCCACTTTCAAGACGTCGATCGGCCTTTCGTTCTCGGGCTTGAACTTGTTGACGCCGATTACGGCCTGGCGCCCGGCATCGATCCGCGCCTGGGTTTTCGCGGAGGCTTCCTCGATCCGAAGCTTCGGCACGCCGGCCTCGATCGCCTTGGCCATGCCGCCGAGTTCCTCGACCTCCTGGATGTGACCCCAGGCCTTGGCCGCGAGATCGCGGGTCAGCCGCTCGACATAATAGGAACCGCCCCAGGGATCGATGATGCGGTTGGTGCCGCTCTCCTGCTGCAGGAACAGCTGCGTGTTGCGGGCGATGCGCGCCGAGAAGTCGGTCGGCAGCGCCAGCGCCTCGTCGAGCGCGTTGGTGTGCAGCGACTGGGTGTGGCCTTGCGTTGCCGCCATCGCCTCGATGGTGGTGCGCATCACATTGTTGAACACGTCCTGCGCGGTCAGCGACCAGCCCGAGGTCTGGCAATGCGTGCGCAAGCTGAGCGAGCGCGGGTCCTTCGGGTTGAACTGCTTCAGCAGCTTGGCCCACAGCAGCCGCGCGGCGCGCATCTTGGCGACTTCCATGAAGAAGTTCATGCCGATCGCCCAGAAGAACGACAGCCGGGGCGCGAAGCGGTCGACGTCGAGGCCCGCGGCAAGCCCGGCGCGCAGATATTCGACGCCGTCGGCCAGCGTATAGGCGAGCTCGAGGTCCTGCGTCGCGCCGGCTTCCTGCATGTGGTAGCCGGAGATCGAAATGGAATTGTATTTCGGCATCCGCTGCGAGGTGTAGGCGAAGATGTCCGAGATGATCCGCATCGAGGGCGTCGGCGGATAGATGTAGGTGTTGCGCACCATGAACTCTTTCAGAATGTCGTTCTGAATGGTGCCCGACAGCTTCTCCGGCGGCACGCCCTGTTCCTCGGCGGCGGCGACGAACAGCGCGAGGATCGGCAGCACCGCGCCGTTCATGGTCATCGACACGCTCATCTGGTCGAGCGGGATGCCGGCGAATAGCGTGCGCATGTCGTAGATGGAATCGATCGCGACACCGGCCATGCCGACGTCGCCGGAGACGCGCGGATGATCCGAGTCATAGCCGCGGTGGGTGGCGAGGTCGAACGCGACCGACAGGCCCTTCTGTCCGGCCGCGAGGTTGCGGCGATAGAAGGCGTTGGAGTCCTCCGCCGTGGAGAAGCCGGCATATTGCCGGATGGTCCAGGGCTGGTTGACATACATCGTCGGGTAGGGGCCGCGCAGATAGGGCGCGATGCCGGGCCAGGTCTCGAGGAAATCGATGCCTTCGAGATCAGCCTCGCCGTAGACGGATTTCACCGGAATGCCTTCGGGCGTCAGCCAGGGCTCGGTGCTCGCGGTCGGCATCGCCGCGGCGACGGGCTGGAAGGCGACATCGGCGAAATTGGGAATGCGGGTCATTCCTTAGCTTCCTTAGTCATGGTCCGGGTGCTGATGGCTGACGATGGTCGCCATCTTCTCCGGTCCGTAATTCTGCATCGTGGTCTGGCTCGGCAGATTGGCGATGCCGACCACCCAGCCGTGGCGCGACTCGGTTCCGAATTGCTGCGTCGGGATCACCCGGTCGGGCCGGTCGAAGGCGCCGGTCATGATCTCGATGCGCGGACCGTCGATCCGTCGGAAACTGAGCGGCGTGCCGCAGGCGGCACAGAAGTCGCGCTCGGCGATCGAAGAGGATTTGAACGCCGCCGGCTTGCCCCGGGTCCAGGCGAAATCCTCCTTGTTGATGTCGGCGAAAGAGGCGAACGGCGCACCGGAGGCCTTTTGGCACATCCGGCAGTGGCAGACGCTGACGCGGTTCGGTGCCGCCGACACCGCAAAGCGCACGGCGCCGCACTGGCAACCGCCGGTCAGAACGGGTTTCGCTGGTGTCTCTGCCGTCATGCCTGCTCCATCCGCCGATAGGCGTCGCGCAATGTCGCCAGCGCATCACCGCCGGCGAAGACGAACTCACCGATGCCGGCCGCCCGCAGCGCCGCTTCCTGGTCGCCGGGCCGCCCTGCCAGATAGATATGCCTTGCGCCGGCGCCGTGAAGGGCCTTGGCGGCCTCAGGGGCGCTAACGGCATAGACCTTATCAGAGGAACAAAGGCATGCCATCGCGGCGCCCGAGGCCGTGAAGGCTGCGGCAAGCGCCGCCGCGTCGGCAAAGCCCTCGCTGTCGATGGCCTCGATCCCGCCGGTCTCGAAGAAGCTTTTTGCAAATGTCGCGCGGGCCGTGAAATCCGCCGGCGTGCCGAGATTGGCGAGGAAGATCCTGGGCCGTGCGCCACGCGCCTTCAGCGCGGCGTCGGACTTGTCGCGCAGCGCCTCGAACGGTTCGGCGAGCCGCATCGGCGAGAGGGCGTCGAAGGTGACCTTGGCACCGGCGGTGGATACCGGCGCTGATGGCTTCACATCCAGCACGGCGAGGTTGGCCTCGTGCAGGTTGGGGAATTCGCTGGCGCCGGTCAGCACGTCGCGGCGCTTCGCCACATTGGCTTCGCGCTGCGCCCGCGTCGCGGCGACTTTGTTTTGCAGCAGTCCCCGCTCGAGCGCGGCGAAGACGCCGCCGGCCTTCTCGATCTCTTGGAACAGGGCCCACGCCGCCTCGCAAAGCTGCGCGGTCAGCGTCTCGATGCCGCCGGCGCCTGCCGCGGGATCGGAGACCTTGGCAAGGTTGGACTCATCGAGCAGCACGAGCTGCGTGTTGCGCGCCACGCGGCGGGCGAAATCGTCCGGCAGGCCGAGCGCCAGCGTGTGCGGCAGCACGGTGATCGCATTGGCGCCACCGAGCCCGGCCGCAAAGGTCGCGATCGTCGCGCGCAGCATGTTCACGTTGGGATCGCGCTGGGTCAGCATCCGCCAGGCGGTCTGCGCATTGACGAAGATCGGCTTCGGCGCGAGGCCGCAGGCTTCTTCGACCCGCGCCCAAAGGCGGCGCAGCGCGCGGAATTTAGCCATGGTCAGGAACTGGTCGGCATCGGCGCTGAGCCGGAACGACACGGCTGCGCGCGCCGCATCGAGATCGAGCCCTGCGGCCTCCAGCATGCGCAGATAGGCGAGCGCAGTCGCGAGCGTGAAAGCGAGTTCCTGTACCTCGGAGCCGCCGGCATCATGCACCGGCCGGCCGTCGGCCAGCACGAACGGTCCTTTGAAGCCGCGCCTGATCAGTCCGCTGACCACCTGGCCGAACGACTTTTCGTAATTGGGCCAGGCGATGGCCGCGGCACCGCGCACGGCCATCGTGCTGAGCGCCTGGTAATTGAAATGCAGGTCGAGCTTGGCCGGATCGAGCTTGCGGGCCTCGACCATGTCGGCGAACGTCTCGCCGGCGTTCTCGCGTCCGATCACCGGGTTGAGCGCGATCATGATGCCGGCATCGAGATGGACGCCGCCGCAGGCCCGCGCCAGCGTCTTCTTGCTGGCATCCGAAAGACCGAAGCCGCGCGCGCCGGGACCGCCGGCGAACTCGAATTCGAGACCGGTCGCTCCGTTCTCGAGATCCTGCAAGGCCTGCGCATTGGCCGCTGCGGCGTCGGGATGGTCGACCCGCTGCAGGATCTGCCAGGGAGTCGCGGCGGCGCGGCCGGGAAGCGGGCTTGAGTTGGTCGCGCGGCGATAGATCGGATCGATCCTCAGGCCATCATAGGTCTTGCCGACCAGCTTCTCGAACGGCGCGCCCTTCAGCACGCCGTCGACCAGCTTGCGCCAGTCGTCATAGGTCGCAGGTCGAAAATCCGAAGCCAGAGCCAAATCGTCAGTCGAGGTCGTCATCCGCCCAAATCGTCCTTCATCGGCCCCGCGACGGGGCCCCTTGATTTGGCCGGAAATTGCCACGGGCGGGCGGCCAAGCCAAACGGTTGTTTGCGCTCGTGCGGCTTTTAATCGAGGTCCGCTAGACGGAAAATACCGTCGGTCGAGACCCCAGCCAGCGCATCCGCGACGCGGCGCCCGGCGATGACGCGGTCGGGAACGATCTCGGCCAGCGGCACCAGCACGAAGGCGCGTTCGAACAGGCGCGGGTGCGGCAGCGTCAGTTCCGGCTTGTCGAGTGTGACGTCGTCATAGGCGAGCAGGTCGAGGTCGAGGGTGCGCGGTCCCCAGCGCTGCTCGTTCTTGCGGTCGCGGCCGAATTTGGTTTCGATCTTGTGCAACGTGAACAGCAGCGCGTGCGGATCGAGGCTGGTGTCGATCTCGATGCAGGCATTGATAAAGCTGTCCTGCTGCTGCTCGCCCCAGGGCGGCGTCGAATAGTCCGACGAGCGCGCCACGAGCGCGGCCTGCGTCATGCCGCAGATATTGGCGATCGCCTTGCGAAACGTCGTGCGGACGTCGCCGACATTGCCGCCGAGTGCGATCAGGACGTCAGCCATCAGCGTTCAACCTTGGGCGTTCAACTCTGGGACGACGGATGCCGCGAGCGGGTCAGCACCACGCCGACATCGTCGAAGATCGCGGCGATCGGCGCATGCGGCTTGTGCACGGTGACCTTGACCGCCCTGACGCGCGGGAAGGTGGTCAGGATGTCATCGGCCACCGCGCCGGCGGCGCGCTCCAGCAGCTTGTAGTTGGTGTTCTTGAATGCCGACGTCGCGGTCGCCACCACGTTGGAATAGGACACCGTGTCGGAGAGGCGGTCGGTGCGCGAGGATTCCGAGAGGTCGGTATAGAGCTCGAGGTCGATGACGAAGCGCTGCCCGACTTCGGTCTCATGTTCCATCACGCCATGACGGGCATGGATGACGATCCCGGTGATGAAGATCGTGTCGGTCATTGCTGTCCCTCGATGGCCGCGGCCACCCGCAGCGCCTGAACGGTTTCCGCGACGTCGTGCGCACGGATGATGCGGGCACCATTCTGTGCAGCGATCAGATGCGCCGCGATCGAGCCGCCGATCCGCTGTTGCGGCTCTGCGGGCACGACCGTGCTGATGAAGCGCTTGCGCGAGGCGCCGACCAGCACCGGCAGGCGGAACGCATCGAGCTCGGCGAGCCGCGCCAGCGCCAGCATGCTCTGCTCCGGCGTCTTGCCGAAGCCGATGCCGGGATCGAGCACGATCCGGTCGGGCGCAATGCCGGCGCGCGCCGCGATATCGAGCGAGCGTTCAAAGAACGCGGCGATGTCCTGCATGATGTCGATCGCCGGATCGGCCTGCTCACGATTGTGCATGATGATCACGGGCACGCCGCGCGCGGCGACGAGCGGCGCCATGCCGGCGTCGCGCTGCAGGCCCCAGACGTCATTGGCGATCGCAGCACCCTGGTCGAGCGCCCAGGCCACGACCTCCGACTTCATGCTGTCGATCGAGACCGGCACGCCGAGCGCGACCACCTCGGCCAGCACCGGTTTCAGCCGCGCCATTTCAGCCTCGGCGGTGACCGGCTGCGAGCCGTAGGGGCGGGTGGATTCCGCGCCGATGTCGATGATGTCGGCGCCCTCGGCGATCAACCTGCGGGCCTGCGCCAGCGCCTGTTCGGGCGCGATGAACTGGCCGCCGTCGGAGAACGAGTCCGGCGTTACGTTCAGGATACCCATCACCGCCGGATAGGGTCTCGACAGCAGCGCCGGCAGCACCGCTGATGCGGCCGGGCCGGTCACCGCCGATGCTATGGGCCTGGTTGCCATCATGCGGTGGCTTTGCGCTGACCGCAGCGGCAAGTCAAGGTGTCGCGGCGATGCGTGGCGCCGGCGGCCGCGGCTGCGGTTAAGGCGGCCTAATAGTGAGGCTAGTAGGTGATCTTGAGCGGCAGCTTGCGTGCCTGTTCGATCAGCAACTCGACCGATTTCTCTGACGGCATCACGCGGACGAGCTTACGCCGCACATTGGCGTCCTTCATGCTCTGCGCCAGCCGCGACGGGTTGCGCTGCGCGAGCTCGCGCACGGTGGTGACGCCGGCGGCACGGACCAGCCCGACCTTCGCCTTGCCCATGCCGGGAATCCGCATGTAGTCGGAGATGTTGGCCCATTCCAGCAGTTGTTGTTCGCTGATCCCGGTCTTGGCGGCGAGCGCCTTGCGTCCCTTGACGGTGCGGGCGGCTTCAAGCAGTGCGTCGGTCGTGCGGATACCCTGCGATTTCAGTTTGGTGGCGCAATAGGCGGACAGGCCTTCGATCTCGGAGAGGGGGTATGTCATGATACTCGTATGCAGGTAACAGGTAGAAGGGAGCGCGCGTGCAGGGGCGTTGGGAAAGTGCTTCAGGCAAATTGGCTGAGGCCCGGCGTCCCCGAGATGATCTCGCCCATTTGATCCGCTCCGATTTTGTCGCGGCCGAACCTGAAAAGTTCACGCGCGACGTTCTGAATTTCACCCATGCTCAGGCCAAGCGCCATCAGCCGGGTGCCGACAGCCATCAGGCCGCCGCCCATCAACCGCGATAGGCCACCGCTGTTGTTGGAGGCGGCGATTGCCGCTTCGGCGCCGGGGATTTGGTCGATCAGAGCCTGGACTTTGTCGGAAGGTCCCTCGTTACGGAGGAAACCCAGAACGATGCCGATGGTTTTTTCAGCGACAGCGCCGTCGATGCCGGCCTTCGCGGCCAGCTGTCCAACCAATTCATCCATCTTGCCCCGCCTCAACCGGACTTTGCCGGGTCGTTCTTCGGAATTTATCTTGAGCGCCTGTGTCACGAAATACAAGCGATCCGCGCATTTCAGTTGGTTTTCTTTTTCGATCGCGTCGTGACTGTGGCCTCGCTGCAAGAGTGAGCGGCGGATTCACACCATCTTGTCGCAATGCGCAATGCCTTTCGTCACTTCGCCGGGAATAAAATATGAGGAACCAGTGGCGCGACAATATACGTCAGCATGCGCTGACGGTTTCAATCGACCCGCAAGATGCAATATGATGGCGCGCTGGTTCGGTATCGAACCGGGTGCGATGATCGAACCGATCTAAATTTGTGCCAAGAGGCGAAGCGATGGCGACCCCCGACAACAAGTTGGCCGATACCGACGAGAAGATTTTTATCGGCAAGGGTGAGGAGACAGCCTGGCTGACGCTGGCGCTGGCCAACCGGCATGGCCTCGTCACCGGTGCAACCGGAACCGGCAAGACCGTCTCGCTTCAAGTCATGGCTGAAGGATTTGCGCGCGCCGGCGTTCCGGTTTTCGCCGCCGACATCAAGGGCGATCTCTCTGGTATCTCCGAGGTCGGCGAGGCCAAGGACTTCATCGTGAAGCGCGCCCAGGAAATGGGCTTGACCTTCCAGCCCGATCAATTCTCGACCGTATTCTGGGACGTGTTCGGCGAGCAGGGCCATCCGGTGCGCGCCACCGTCACCGAGATGGGGCCGCTGTTGCTGTCGCGGATGCTCGATCTGAACGACGTGCAGGAGGGTGTGCTCAACGTTGCCTTCCGCGTCGCCGACGAGAACGGCCTCGCGCTGATCGACATGAAGGATCTGCGCGCCCTGCTGGATGCGATCGCGCCCGACAGCAGCAAGAAGGGCGCCGACGACGGCGAAGATCCGCTGGCGTCGATCCGCAAGGCCGCCCAGAGCTACGGCAACGTGTCCAAGGCGACGGTCGGAACGATCCAGCGCCAGCTGCTGGTGCTCGAGAACCAGGGCGGCGCGAAGTTCTTCGGCGAGCCCGCGCTGTCCCTGAAGGATTTCATGCGGACCGACCGCGACGGGCGCGGCATGGTTAATATCCTCGTCGCCGACAAGCTGATGCAGAGCCCGCGGCTTTACGCCACGTTCCTGCTCTGGATGCTCTCGGAATTGTTCGAGGAATTGCCGGAGGCCGGTGACCTGCCGAAGCCGAAGCTGGTGTTCTTCTTCGACGAGGCGCATCTGTTGTTCACCGATGCGCCGAAGGCGCTGATGGACAAGATCGAGCAGGTGGTGCGGCTGATCCGCTCCAAGGGCGTCGGTGTCTATTTCGTCACACAGAATCCGATCGACGTGCCGGACAAGGTGCTGGCGCAGCTCGGCAACCGCGTACAGCACGCGCTGCGCGCCTTCACGCCGCGCGACCAGAAGGCGGTTGCCGCGGCCGCGCAGACCTTCCGGCCCAATCCGAAGCTCGATACCGCGCGGGTGATCATGGAGCTCGCCAAGGGCGAGGCACTGGTCTCGTTCCTCGAGGGCGGCGGCACGCCGTCGATGGTCGAGCGCGTCATGGTGCGCCCGCCGTCGGCGCGGATCGGGCCGATCACGCCGGAAGAGCGCAAGGCGATCATGGATGCTAGCCCGGTGAAGGGCAAATACGACACCGCGATCGACGCCGAATCCGCGTACGAGATCATCCAGAAGCGCCTGTCGGGGGCGGCGGCTCCGGCGGGCGGTGCGGATGGTGGCGAGGGCGGCGGCATCCTCGGCCAAATCGGCTCGATCGCCGCCACGATCTTCGGCACCAACGTCAAGCGCGGCCGCATGTCGACCGGGCAGGTGATCGCGCGCAACGTCACGCGCTCGGTGACCGACAAGGTGATCGGCGGGGTGGCGGCCGATCTCGGCAAGTCGGTCGGTGGTTCGGTCGGGGGCTCGATCGGTCGCGCATTGGTGCGCGGCGCGCTCGGAGGATTGCTGCGCAGATAATATTAGGGCTATCATCGCAGCATTGTCGCCAACTGCTTGGTACGAACATTTGCTGAGATATCCTTCGCTGAAGGCCCCGTTTCACCTGCTGTTTTTGGTGTGCTGCGTCGGGCTGATCGCTGATGTTCTGGTCCCTGAGATTTGGGGACACGGCAAGACGAAGGATTATCCATTGTGGTTCTGGGCCGGACAGCAGGTGCTGCACGGTCACGGCCTCTATCCCGCCGATGCCTCCGGCTATTTCGAGTTCATCTACCCGCCGTTACCGGCGGTGCTCCTCGCGATTCCGGCATTCTTCGGCAAGATCCCGCTTTACTTGTGCCTGTCCCTGCTCAACGCCGCCGCGTGGTGGATGGTTGCGCAGTTCTCGCACGCGATGGCGGGATCGGGCCGCGAGCCGGGGCCCTGGCTTGAGGCGCTGCCGGGCTGCGTCATGGTGACCTTCGTCATCGATATCTTCGACCTTGGGCAGCCAAACCTGATCCTGCTTGCGATGATGCTCTATGGCTTCTGGCTGTTGCGGAGCGGGCGGTCGTGGCTTGCGGGCGGCATGTTTGCCCTGGCTGTCGCAATCAAGGTGTTCCCGATTGCGGTATTGCCCTATCTCGTCTGGCGCAGGCGCTGGGGCGCGATCGCCGGCATGACTGCATTTCTGGTCTTCTTCCTGTTCGTCCTGCCGGCGCCATTCCGTGGCTTCCAGCACAACGTCGACGAATTGAAGACCTGGTACCACGGCATGGTTGGGACGAGTTCGGCCGAGGGGTTTGGCCAGCGGGCCGAGCAGAACTGGTCGTCAGTAAACCAGTCGATCATCGCAGTATCGCATCGGCTGCTGCGGCCGCTGAACTACAATCAGGACGATCCGAGCAAGCCGCCGCGTTACATGAACCTCCTCGATCTCGATTTCGCGACGGCGAACTGGGTCATCATCGCGGTGACCGTCCTGATCGGGCTTGGCTACATCTGGGTGATGCCGCCGGCCTGGTTGCGGACCGAAAAGTCGGACGCGGAGGAGATCGGCATCCTGTTCTGTCTGATGACGGTGGCTTCGCCATTGGCACGCGAATACTACTTTATGTGGTTATTTTTCCCGATCACGGTCTTGATGCATCGTGCCGTCTATCATCCGCGGCCAAAGGTTCGGACCGGAACCTGGGTCGTTCTTGCGGTCGCTTGTGCGCTGCTCGGGCTCTCGTTGCCGTGGTATCCGATCGCGCTGCAGGCCTATGGCAACAATCTTGCTGCGACCTTTGTGCTGATCGGGGGCCTGGTCTGGCACATCCGCAAGTCTTCCGCCAAGGAAAGTGGAGAAGCTTTGCCTCCGGCGGCCGGCGCGGTACAACTTGGCGCAATGTCCAACCAATGGGATATAAGCGATGTCCAACGCCAAGCTGCAGCCCGTCCTCGACCGCATCGACGCCGATTTCGACAACAGTCTCGAGCGGCTGTTCACGCTGCTGCGGATCAAATCGATCTCGGCTGATCCGGCCTTTGCCAATGACTGCAAGGCTGCTGCCGATCACCTCGCCAAGGACATCGCAACCCTCGGCTTCAAGACCGAGGTGCGGCCGACCGCCGGCCATCCGGCCGTGGTCGGCAAGCTGAACGGCGCGACCGACGGGCGCCCGCATGTGCTGTTCTACGGTCACTACGACGTGCAGCCGGTCGATCCGCTGAATCTCTGGCACCGTCCGCCGTTCGAGCCCGCGGTGACCGACCATGCCGACGGGCGCAAGATCATCGTCGCGCGCGGCGCCGAGGACGACAAGGGTCAGCTGATGACCTTCGTCGAGGCGTGCCGCGCCTGGAAGAATGTGACGGGATCGCTGCCGATCGACATCACCATCGTCATCGAGGGCGAGGAGGAGATCGGCTCGAAGAATTTCGTGCCGTTCCTGGAAGCGAACAAGGCCGAGCTCAAGGCGGACTTCGCGCTGGTCTGCGATACCGGCATGTGGGATCCGAACACGCCCGCGATCACGACCTCGCTGCGCGGCCTGGTCTATGACGAGGTCAAGATCAAAGCCGCCAATCGCGACCTGCATTCCGGCGTGTTCGGCGGAGGCGCGCAGAATCCGATCCGCGTGCTGACGCGGATCCTCGGCGGCCTGCATGACGAGAACGGCCACATCACCATCCCCGGTTTCTACGATGGCGTGAAGGATCTGCCGCCGGACATCCTGGCGCAGTGGAAGCAGCTCAATCTGACGGCGGACAGCTTCCTCAAGCCGATCGGCCTGTCGGTGCCAGCCGGCGAGAAGGATCGGCTCCTGATCGAGCAGGTCTCCTCGCGGCCGACCTGCGACATCAACGGCATCGTCGGCGGCTATACCGGCGAGGGCTCCAAGACGGTGATCCCGGCCGAGGCGTCGGCGAAGGTCTCGTTCCGCCTGGTCGAGGGACAGGATCCCGAGAAGATCCGCCAGGCGTTCCGCGATTATGTGACGGCGCGCGTGCCGGCGGATTGTAAGGCCGAATTCATCGATCATTCGTCTGCGCCGGCGATCGCGCTCGACTGGAACATGAAGCCGCTGGCGGCAGCCCGCCGCGCGCTGACCGACGAATGGGGCAAGGAGGCGCTGCTGGTCGGCTCCGGCGCCTCGATCCCGATCGTAGCCGATTTCAAGCGCACGCTCGGCCTCGACAGCGTGCTGGTCGGCTTCGGGCTCGACGACGACAACATCCATTCGCCGAACGAGAAGTACGACCTCAAGAGCTACCACAAGGGCATCCGCTCCTGGGCGCGGATCCTGGCGGCGTTCGCCGACGCCAAATAGAGGGGCGTTCGGCTTGCAGCTCGGATGAGTAGAGCGCGGCGAAACCCATCACTTCGTTGCCGTTCCGATAAGCATCGGAAAATATCAACCCGTCACCCTGAGGTGCTCGCAAGAGCTCGCACCTCCAGCGACAAAGGCGAAGCCTTTGCACGGGGATGACGGGCATTGCGAGGAGCGTTAGCCGAGTAGCCCGGATGTAGCGAAGCGAAATCCGGGACGGTCGATCCGCGGATGCGTTGCCCCGGATTACGCTGCGCTCCATCCGGGCTACGGAAGAGAAGACTGCACGCAAAAACGCCGCCCGGAATTGGGCGGCGTTTTGATTCAGGTCGTGTAGAGGGTGTTGGCGGCTAGCTTACCCGGATATTGTGAAATTTCAATCACGGTAGCCGGGATTGACGCGGTCGAGCTTGCGCAGCAGCGGCGGCCAGACCAGCTGGGTCGAGCGCAGCTCGGCGCGATCGGGGTTCGACAGCAGCTCGGTGTTCTTGTCGATCGCATGCTGGTCGACCGGATAGGCGCTTCCGCCGAGTGCGCGGGTCGCCACCTGCATCGAGCAGGCGCGCTCCAGATGGTACATCCGCTCGAAGGCGGACGCGACCGAGCGGCCGACCGTCAGCGTGCCGTGATTGCGCAGCAGCATGTGGTTCTTGGTGCCGAGATCGCGCTGCAGGCGCGGTCGCTCGTCATGATCGAGCGCGATGCCTTCATAGTCGTGATAGGCGAGGTCGTGGGTGACGAGCTGCGCGGTCTGGTTCAGCGGCAGCAACCCATCGGGGCCGCTCGACACCGCGGTGCCGTCGACCGTGTGCAGATGGAGCACGCAGCCGGCGTCCTCGCGCACCTCGTGGATCGCCGAATGGATGGTGAAGCCGGCCGGGTTGATGCTGTAGTCGCTCTTCGAGAGCTGGTTGCCGTCGAGGTCGACCTTGACCAGGCTCGACGCGGTGATCTCGTCGAACATCAGCCCGTAGGGGTTGATTAGGAAGTGATGCTCGGGTCCCGGCACCCGGGCGGAAATGTGGGTATCGACCAGATCGTCCCAGCCGTAGAGCGCGACCAGCCGATAGCAGGCGGCGAGATTGATCCGCTGCTCCCATTCCGCCGCACTGATATCCGATGGCACTTCCTTCAGGCGCGCTTCCGCTGGCGACATGGCCGATTGCTCCGTTGATGGCTGTTGCTTAGGCCGAGCCTAGCGCCGCCACCGGATCGCAGCAAGGCAGCGTAACGGCGTGACAGTCATGCCGGCATGCGGCCCACGATCCGAACGGCAACGGCCGGTGGGCAGCCGCAGGACCGATCTTCCAAGGCCGCGATGGCGAGAGCATATTCGGTTCTGATTGACGCGAACCGGCGTCTGCTTCGTTCGAAAACGCTTTACGGCGCCGGGATCGCGAGCAGGCTCGAGATGCTGCGGCCGCGGATATCGTAGACGCGGGCGAACACGACGTCGTCGCGCTTGATCTCGACCATCACCGGGGCGGCCAGGCCCTTGCAGTAGAACTCGCCGAGCGTCATCGCGAAGTCGGCGGCATGGCTGTCCCAGCCGATCGTGAAGTCGGGCCCGAGCGCGACCTGCGCGGGGCGCTGCGGTCCGCACACCGCGACCTTCCACTTGCGGTGCTGTGGCGGCACTTCCTGCCGCTCCGCCAGCTGCTCGCGCAGCCCGTCGGATGCCTGCTTCAGCGCCAGGCCCCAATAGTCCAGCATGAAGAAATTGTCGGCGGTCCGCACCGTGCCGGCGATGTGGTTGAAGTGCGTGTACTGATACGGATGCAGGCGGATCATTTCGCTGAGCGGCAGCAGCAGGCCGAACGCGAACACGGCGAGCGCCGCGGGCTGCCAGGCGCGGCGGTTCTCGCCGAGCCAGTCCATGCCGCGGGCGAAGGCGACACCGCCAAGCACCGCCATCGGCGGGATCACGAAGATGAAGTGGCGGATGCCGTTGTAGAGCGCCGGCCGCTTCACCATTGCGATCACCAGCGGCAGCGTCGCCGCCAGCGTCAGCATCAGCATGACCGACTTGCGCTTCGCCGCCACATCGGTGCGCGACAGCGACATGAAGGTGGTGATGACGGCCGCGCTCAGCAGCACCAGCAGCACCTCGGGAAGCTGCAGCGCGAACAGCGTCGGCAAATAGGACCACGGCATGTCCGGCACCGACACCAGCGCACCGTCGAACATCTCCTTCCACGGCTTCTCGAAGAAGTGCGAGAAATAGGTCACCGCTTCCAGCGGATGGCCGGGCTCCATGATCGACCACGGCCAGATCAGGCCCATCACGAGATAGCCCAGCACGAGCCCCGGCAGCAGCACATAGATGGCATGGGCAAAGCGATGGGTCGCCTCGCGCGGACCCTGCTTGCGGAATTCCTCGATCCAGAGCGGGATGAAGCCGACCACGGCGTAGATCAGGGCGAGGCCGCCAAGGACGCGGCAGCCGATCGACAGGCCTGCGCCGAGGCCGACGATCAGGATCGTGCGCGGCGAGGGCGCCGGATATTCCTCGATCAGGCGGACGAGGCCCATGATCAGGACCACCATCGCCACGGCGAACGGTGCATCCTTCGGATTCATGAACATGTGGCCGTAGAAGGTCGGGCACAGCGCGAGCAGCAGCAGGGCCGCCAGTCCCGCCAGCGGGCCACCGACGCGGCGCGCCAGGCGCCAGGTTACGCCAAGGCCGATCACGCCGACGATCGCGCCAAGCAGGCGGCGCGTCTCGAACAATTCGAGCGGGATGACCTTGTGCAGCAGGGCCGCGGCCATGTCGAAGCCGCCGCCGTACATATAGAGATTGGCGAAGGAAAGCGCGCCGGTGTCCTTGAACCCGGACCCGTACATGCGCAGCAGGAGGTCGGCGTATTCAGCGTGGGTGTAATCGTCCCAGCCCAGACCGTAATCGCGGAATGTGAGGCCGGCGACCACGGCGACCACGCCGAGGACGAGGAATGCGAGATCGTCGCAGGTCTTCTCCACCGAGCGCCGTGCAGGCGCCTCGAGGACAGACGTCGTAATCGATGACATAGCTAGTGATACCGGCGTGCCTGTGGCCCAGTTTGGCGCTTTAGGGCCTCATTCCCCGGCATCCATAGCGCAGTTCCGTTTCCGAGTAATTGGTAATTGTGGCGTAATTTCCCAGATGCATTGCAATATATTGGCAGCAATTCGTAGCCAGTAAATCTACGGGAGACGGGGTCCTGCGCGTGGCTGCAGCCGCGATCAAGAAGCGCACCAGGCCCGGTTAAGCGGGATTTTAGGGAACTCCGTCTACAATTGGCGGTTGGCGGTGTGGGCAATATGACGGTATCGTGGCGTTGGTGGCCTGCGCCGATTTTCGGTCGGGTCTCCCGGGGGTTAGTTCGATGATGGTTGGTCTGTTGGTCGTCGGCGTGGGCCTGGTTGTGGCGGGCTTGGCGGCGATCGGCTTGGGAATCCCCTACAAGGAATTCAGCGTCGGCGGCGCGTTGATCACGACCGGCGTGACCGGCGTCTGCACCGGCGCGATTGTGCTGGCGCTCGCCGCTATCCTTCGGGAACTCCAGGTCATCGCCAGGAGGCTTGAGCCTGGTGTGGCAGGCGCCCGGGCCGAGATTCCGCTAGCGTCTGCAACTTCCCCGCGCAATACCCCCGAGGATCCTGTCTTCCCGCCGCCGCGCGAGCCCAAGGTCGCCGCGCCTCCGTCTCCGGTCCCGCCATCCGCGTCAACGGCCCCTCCGCCCTGGCACGACGAAATCCCCCCGCGTGGCGCGCCGGGCGTGGCGCCGCCGCCCGCGCCGGGTGGAGCGCCCCCGGAGGGCGAAGCCACGCCCAAGCGGCGCAACCTGTTGTTTTCGTCCTCGCGGAAGGAACGCGAGCGGGCCCAGGGCCGTATAGCTGAGCCGCTGACGCCGGATCTGCTGTCGCCGGAGCTGCGTCCTGATCCGGCCGCAGCGGCCGAGCCCGCATCGGCAACGTTCGACGATGCCTGGCCGAAGGCCGAGCGCCCGCGGTCGGTCGATGTCGCGCCGCGGCGCACGCCCCGGCCATCGACCTTCGGCGAGACCCAGTCGGCCGGCACGGCGCCGTCATCAGGCCACCCACCGCCGCCCCAGGAGCAGCCGCCGGTGACCGTGCTCAAATCGGGCGTCGTCGACGGCATGGCCTATTCGCTCTATTCGGACGGATCGATCGAGGCGCAGATGCCGGAGGGCATGATGCGGTTTGCCTCGATCGACGAGCTCAGGTCGCATCTGGAGCAGCGGCCTTAAGGTCCGCATCAATACTTGCGAGCGGCTGGTTCGCGGCCGGAAAAATACGGCCGTTCTTGTCAGATTTGCTGTAATCCGCTCATATTCGCAAAGTAGTACGCGATTCCATTGATGTATTGCTGCACGTGGATACTGTCCGGTGGGCGCCGGACCGTCGAGAGCACGGGGAAGGTTGAGTCATGTCCGATACGTCAGGCAAAACGCCGGTCGAGCTGACCGCAAATATCGTTTCGGCCTATCTCAGCAACAATCCGACGCCGGCCTCGGACATTCCGAGCCTGATCAGCCAGGTCCACGCTGCGCTGCTGCGGGTGTCGAGCGGGCGCGCCGACACGCCGAGCGAGCCGGCCAAGCCGGCGGTGTCGATGAAGAAGTCGATCACGCCGGAATATCTGGTGTGTCTCGAAGACGGCAAGCGCTTCAAGTCGCTCAAGCGCCATCTGCGCACGCAGTACAACATGACGCCGGAGCAGTATCGCGACAAATGGGGCTTGCCGGCCGACTATCCGATGGTGGCGCCGAACTATGCGGTGGCCCGATCGCAGCTCGCCAAGAAGATGGGACTTGGCCAGCAGGCGCGGAAGCGGAAGTAAGGGGCTTACGCGGCGGACGCCAGCGCCTCGCGCGCGTCGTTGCGGATGCGATCGACCATCGAGCGGAGGCCGTTGGAGCGCTGCGGCGTCAGATGGTCGCGGAAGCCGAACTCGTCGAACAGCGCGAGCGCGTCGGTGGCGAGGATGTCCTTCGGCGTGTGGCCGGAAAACAGCGTCAGCACGATCGCGACCAGGCCGCGCACGATGTGGGCGTCGCTGTCGCCGACATAGTTCAGGCGCGGTTCGCCGTTAGCATCGCGATCGACCCGCTTGGACAGCCAGACCTGGCTGACGCAACCCTGCACCTTGTTCTCGGCCGAGTGCTCCGCCTCCGACAACGGCTCCAGCGTGCGGCCGAGCTCGATGACATAGCGGTAACGGTCGTCCCACTCGTCCAGCAGCGCAAAATTGTCCCTGATTTCGTCGATCGTCGTCATCGTGGTCCGCGTCCTATTCTCACCGGCTTATATAGGAAGGCGGGCCGCGAAAGCGACGAAAATGGAACCGGTTCCCGGTTGTTTTGGCGCGTTTTCTTCACGCGAACCGGCAACCGCCTCACGCGAAGGCGCTCGATTGGCGCTTACGGCATCGGCGGCAGGCGAAATTCAATCATCTGATCGTCCGCGGTCAGCGTGTCGCGGGATGCGCCCGGGTCGGTATCGTCCTTGCCGATCGAGCCGGTGTGGTCGGGCGGCTTCTTGTCGGTGATGATCTGGTAGAGCTTGCGCGCACCATCGGTCGCGCGCTGGCCGATCGCGGTCGCGGCCTGGCCGCCGACTTCGCAGGCGGAAGGCTGGCGCTTGCAGAACTGACCCATGTCGTTGATCGTCGCCGTCGCGGCCGACACCGCGTCCGATGCGCTGATCTGCGGCGTCTTGTCCGCTTCAGGGGTTTTGTCTCTCGGCAGCAGCACGAGCACAAGCCCGAGCCAGAATGCCAAACGCAGCAGGAAGAACATGGCGCGATCCCGGTCGTCTATCTTGTCTTGCTTCTTGCGCGGTCGATGCCGCTATTGCCCTCACGGTTAGCATCGGTGGATAAATCGGAAGTATCTGCATTGAAGTAAATCCGCCGAAAAATCGCGGAAAATTCGCCTGAGTTGATTCGCCGTAAATTTTCGATTGATGGCGGCTGACGGGTGCCAAATCGGCGTACTGCGCCGCGTCCACCATTTCGAAACCATAGTTAGTCGCACCCGGAAACCAGCCGTTCACCATCCCCGACAAATGACCGGTGAATGACAGCGTCGAAGCCTCGCCAATGCACGGTGTTTGGCAGCAGGCGGCCCCGCCTTAGCGTTCGCTTAAGTTCGCTCTGACACGTTGGCCTGCAATCACAAAGGAGGCGTTCCGGCGCGTCTGTCTGACGATTAAGCCGAAGCGCGAGTGCTGTGAGTAGTTTGAGTCTGATCCGCGATTGTCTGGATGCGCTGCTGCATCCGTCGGCGCAATATGATGCGCTGACGCGTGCGCGCCACCGTGCCTTCATGGCGCCGCGGCTGCTCGGCAGTCTGGCGGCGCTGGCATCGTTCCCGGCCTTTCTGGCGATGCGCGGGGCGCCGACGGCGATCGAGGTCGCGGCCTTCGCTTGGCTGATCGCGCCGATCCTGCTGTCCTGGTTCCTGTCGCGCACCGGCCGCTATGAGGGCGCGCATGTGCTATCGTCGCTGGCGCTCGCCGGTCTCGTGATGATGATCGCGGCGTCAACCGGCGGCATCGCGTCGTTCGCGGCGGTGTGGCTCGTCGTGATTCCGATCGAGGCGGCGCTGTCGGCCTCGCGGCGCGTGGTGGCGTTTGCGTTCGCGCTGGCGATGATCTGCGCCGCGCTGCTCAGCGTGCTCGGCCATTATCACGTGCTGCCGGTGGTCGATCCTGCAGTTGCCTCGAATAGCACGCTGGTCGGCTTCGGCGTCGTGTCGGCGATCTTCTATGCGGCTGGGCTTGCCTTCGGCGCGGAGTCGCTGGCGCGCACCAGCGTGGCGCTGCTTTACGTCGAGGAAGAGCGCTACCGCCTGCTCGCCCATAACATGAGCGACGTGCTGTCGCGGCACAGCCGCAACGGCGCGGTGCGCTTCATTTCGCCCGCGGTCGAGATCATGCTCGGCGTGCCGGCCTCGCGGCTATCCGGCCACGGCCTGTTCGACCGCGTTCATGTCGCCGATCGTCCGGCCTATCTCACCGCGCTGTCGGACGCCGCGCGCGGCGAATCCCGCAGCGTCGAGTTCCGGGTGCGCCGCGACGGTGCGCGCGGCGAGACGGCCGCCGAATTCATCTGGGTCGAGATGCGCTGCCGGGCGCTCGAGCAGGCCGCCGCCGATGCCGAGGTGGTCGCCGTGATCCGCGACGTGACCGATCGCAAGGTGCAGGAGCAGGCGCTCGAACAGGCGCGCCATGCGGCCGAGCAGGCCGATGCGTCGAAGACGCGCTTCCTGGCCACCATGAGCCACGAGCTGCGGACCCCGCTCAACGCGATCATCGGCTTCTCCGAGATGATCGCGCAGGAGGATGTGCTCGGCCTCGACGCGGCCCGCCGCAAGGAATACGCGCAGCTCATCAACGACTCCGGCCAGCATCTGCTGTCGGTCGTCAACGGCATCCTCGACATGTCGAAGATGGAGTCCGGCAATTTCGAGATTTCGCCGGAGCCGTTTGCGCCGCGGCCGGCGCTGCTCAATTGCTGCAATCTGGTGGCGTTGAAGGCGCGCGAGAGCGGTGTCGACCTCGTCACCCGCGTGCCGGACGACCTGCCGATCGTGAACGGCGATTCGCGCGCGTTCAAGCAGATCGTTCTCAATCTGGTTTCCAACGCCATCAAGTTCACCGAGCGCGGCGGCAAGGTGACCGTGTCGGCCGGCGTCGAGGGATCGCGGCTCTTGCTGCGGGTCTCGGACACCGGCGTCGGCATCGCCGCCGACGACCTCAAGCGGATCGGCGATCCGTTCTTCCAGGCCGGCAAGACCTATCAGCGGCGCCACGAAGGCACCGGCCTTGGCCTTTCCATCGTCAAGGGGCTGGTCGGCCTGCACCATGGCGAGATGAATGTGGAGAGCAAGGTGGGCGAGGGCACCATCGTGTCGGTCGCGCTGCCGCTGTCGTTCACCCCGCCGGCCGCGGTCGAGCCGTCCAGCAATGTCTCGACCCTGAAGCCCGCGCTGCGGTCCGGACTGCAAGAGCAAACCCAACAGGTGAAGAAGAGTGCCTAGACAGACTTTGGATGACGACGAAACGCCGCGCCGTCGCCGCGGCGCCAAGGCGGTGGCCATCGCGGCCGAAGAGGAACGTGGCCTCGTCCTGCGCCTGCTGCTGCATAGCCCGAAGGATCTGGTTGCGGGCGTGCTGGCATTGTCCGCCATTGTTGCGATCCTGATCAACGCTCTGTTCCTGCAGGCTGGCCGTCATCCGTCGCCGATGTTCGGCGGCTCGGTGGTGACGCTGCCGCCGCCGGCTCCGGCTGCCGCCGCCACCAGTCCGATTCCGCGCCCGCGTCCGGCCGAGGCCGCCGCCCGATCGATCGAGCCCGCTGCCGTGGAACCATCAAAGCCGGTCGACGTGAAGCCGGTGGAGACCAAGCCCGCCGAGTCCAGGTCCGTTGAAGCCAAGCCGGCCGAACCTAAGGTCGAGTCCAAGCCGGTCGATCCGATGGCCAACCTGGTGCTGAAGTCGACCGTCGCGCCGCCGGCGGCCGCGCCGTCCCCGGCCGCCGCGCCGTCCGGCATCATTCGTCCGCCGGCGCCGATCCCGACACAACATCTGAGCCCGGCCGGCAAGCGTATCGCAGCGGTCCAGCGGACGCTGACCGAATATGGCTACGGTCAGCTCAAGCCGACCGGCACGATCGGCGCCGATACCCAGCACGCGATCGCGAAGTTCGAGCGCGCGCGCAAGCTGCCGGTGACCGGCCAGATGTCCGATCGCCTGGTGCGCGAGCTCAGCGCGATGATCGGGCATTCGATCGACTAGGCTTCCTTGCCATGGCCGGGTCTTGCCCGGCCATGCACGGCCCTCGTTGGTCCGTTGGATGTGTCGTCAGGCAGCTTCGCCGAGCAGAACGTCCCTGACCTCGTCGGAGAACAGTTTTCTGCGGCCGGCCAGCAGCACCCATTCCGGATCGTTGTGATCCGGAATGGCGCGCGGCATGCCGTGATCGAGCAGGGCCTGCGCGCAGCCGGCCCAATCACCGCCACTGACCGGTTCATTGCAGGACGCCCACGACAAGGTTCCGGACGCGTTGTCGCCGAAGCCGTGCTGCTCGGTCCAGCCAGCGCCGTGCTCGAGCAGGAAGCGTGCCAGCCCGGCATTGCCGTGGAACACCGCATGATTGAGCGCCGAGGCATCCCAATCGCCGCCGCGCACCGCGATGGGCCAGCCGAGCTTGACCATTAGCCGCACCGCATCGTCGCCGCCTGCCGCGGCGAGCTCGGGAAGCAACCGCAACTGCGTTGGAGAAAGCGATCCCGGAAGATCTGGTCGGGCGGCCTGGATCCGCCGCGCTTCGTCCTCGTCGCCGCTGCTGCACGCCGCGATGAACTGCTCGTCATCGGCAAGCGTCTCGTCGCCGGTGCGCTCCCGCAGCAGCTCGGCGACCTCGGTCAAGCCGAACCGCAGCGCGTACCGGTAGGCGCCGAGACCGTCCGGTGTCGTGATGTGTGGATCCGCGCCGGCGTCGAGCAAGGCCGCGATGCATGTCCGCGATCGCCGCCGCCGGATCGCCCACATCAGCGGCGATCCGCAATCCGTCAACGGCGCGTTGCAGGCCGGCTCGTTCGGATCGCCGCCATGCCGCAGCAGCAATTCGAGCGCCGTCACGTTCTCCTCGTCGAGCACCTTGTACATCGCGTTGGTGCCCGCGATCCGCGCGCCGTGCTTGAGCAGCAGGCCTGTGGTCACGGAGCCTTCGAGCGAGTGGTACAGCGATTCATTGTCGTTCGGATTGGCGCCCGCTTCGAGCAGCAGCCTGGTCAGCGCGAGATCGTGGTTGCGTCCGGCGGCGCCATACAGCGCCGACAGCGGATTGCCGTCGTCGGGCGTGTCGAGCGATCCGGGCGGCCAACGGCTGCTGATGTGCTGGTCGGGATCGGCGCCGGCCTCAAGCAGCAGGCGCGCGCAGCGATGCAGCCGTGCCTGAAATTCCGGAATCTGCAGCAGGCTGGAATGCGTGACCGCAACCAACGGCGGCAGCTTCAGGGGACCACCGGGACGGTTGACCCATGCGGGATCACTGGCCGCAGTGCGCCGTATCGTCTCTTCGTCGCCGATGGCGCAGGCGAGATAGGGATCATCGGCCACAAGATCGGGATCCTCGGTGAGCATCCGCATTGCGACGCGCGGATGGGCGCGATCGGTGGTGCCGTCGACGTCTGCGGCATAGACCAGCTGCAGCCATCGCCGCATCCGGTCGGGCTTGCTCTTACCAGGCGGCAATTGGGCTTCGACATAGCGCCGCAGGTCCGGCCATGAGGCGAAGCCGAGATCGCGCGCCACGCAGGACTGCGCGTCGTGGAGCCGCAGATCAAGTGCGGCGATCTGCGCGTCGCTGCGCCCGGCCGCACCCGGAAGCGCCTGCCGGAAACGGGCGTAAGCCTCCGGGGCCTGTCGCCGGTAAAGGCGAATGAGCTCCTTGGCCTGCTTCTTCAGATGTTCGAGATTCAATCGCGCGGGCGATCGGTCCATGGAAACCTCCGTGCATCAATCGCCGATGGTCCACAAAACCGGCTGCACAAAGGCTTGGTTGGCCGCATATCAGGTGCAAGTGGGTTCAACCCTTCCCGTGGACCCGGGCGCGGCTTGCACCGCAGACGCAAGGATATGAGCGAGGCTTGTATCGGTCAACCCGCCGGTGCGTGATCTCATCTGTGACAATTGGACGTGGCCGCGGCGCTGGCCTATAGGTCGGCGCATGCGATTGAAAACCAGCATATGGGTCGCGGCGTATCTGCGCCGCTGCCAAACCGAAGGCGTGTTCGGCGCGATCCGCAAGAAGGGCGCCGAAGAGGCCGGCGCCGTGTTCGTCAAGGTGGCGCTGATGGACGGCAACGCGATGCTGTATGCGCCGGCACCGCAGACGGTTTATGACGACAGCCGTCCGGCCGAGCGGCTGTTCGTGCCGACGGCGCAGCAGCCGGTGTCCGAGCCTTCGGTCGAGGAGCGATTGACCAAGGAGCTCCGCTTCGATCCCGATGCCTGGATCGTCGAGACCGAGGACCGCGCCGGGCGGCACTTTCTCGATCTGGCGAAGGCCTAGCTTCCAGACTTCTGGTTGCGAATGCCGGGCGCGCTGCCGGGCTGCACGACGGGTCGTGTCTGCGACGGCGTCGTGCGGACGCGATGACGCTCGTCGTCATAGAGCGACGAGCGGTACTTGGCGCGCGCAACCGCCATGGTCGAGCCGCGCCATGCCGCCAGCATCACCAGCGCGGAGCGCTCGCTCAGGCGATCGTAGAGCCGCGACAGTCGATAGACGTAGTTGACCGAGGAGCCGGCTTCCGGATTGAGGAACATCAGGATCCGCTGGAACGCGGCGCTCGAGACGTCAAGCGCCCGCATCGCGCAGGCGAGCGGCTCGCCGCCGGGATCGTTGACAACGTCGGCTGCGATCCGCGACGGCAGGATCAGTGCCTCGCCGAGTTCGAGCGTGAAGTTATCGAGGTCCTCGGCAAACGCCGCCATCTCCAGGATATGGATCGCGCGCGCGGCGCGGGCGGCGGGAATCCGCGCCGCGGCCTTCAGCGGCGTCTCCTGCAGATTGTGCAGGATCTGCGCGCGTTCCTTCGCACTGGCGGCAAAGAACATGTCGGAGATTTCGGCGGCATCGTTCGGTCGCATCGCAAGGCTCGCGGCCATCCGCAGCTCTGCCTCGGTCGGGATCTTGGCGGGCAGCGCGGTGAGCGCGGGTGCGGGAATTGGCGCGGCAGCCGGCACCGGCTGGTCCGGACCGGCGCGGCGCAACCCGAGCTTGTCCATGACCTCGGCCGGCGTTGCCGGATAGATCGCAAGCCGCGCGCGGACGGCGGCGCGGGTCGCGTCGTCGACCTCGTCGATCAGGCGCGACGTCAGCTCGACGAACTGGCGCTCTTCGTCGGCGGAGTGCGCGCTCGCCTGCACATACAGGTCGGTCAGGACGCGCAGCAAAGTGGGGCGGATGTCGACTCCCTCGCGGCGGGAGAGCGTCATCAGCCCATCGAAACCAGGAAATAGCGGAGCTGCGCTCATCTCGGGCGTACGCGACTTGCCAATAAGACTCGGTTTGAAAACCTTGTGACAGCGAGCCTACGCAGGCTGTTTTAAGACGCAGTTAAGGAAAACAAGCCGTGAAGGCGAACGCTCGAATTTGCGCGTGTCTATTAAAGCACAGCGCCACATCCGTAACCGTCCGTATCGGCAGTTTAAGATGTCGTTAACCATACGCGTTCTTAACTCGGCGTGCGCGGGGCAAATCATGTCCGTGCGGGGCCAGAGAGAACGGAACATGGGCACCATCGTTGAGTTTCCGGCGGATGCGGCTGCACGGCGGCCGAGCGCTGTCGGTGCTGCCGGCGAAGGCATGGGGACCGTGCTGATCCTTCCCGTCGTCCGGATCGAGCGAACGACGGAGGAGACCGGCGGTGGGCGCGGACCGGAGCAGGGCACTGCGCAGGGCCGCCGACGCCGACGCCGCTCCTGATCGCGGACATCGTGCAATGTCGCAGCTTGCGCAGCGGACCGCCGCTCGGCGGTCACTCCCGGCGCTGATCCTGCTCCTGGCGGGCGCAGCGCTCGCGGGCTGCAGCGGCGGCGATTTCGGCCGCACCCGCGCCGACTTCCGCAACGACGACATGCATCGCTGGATGGGTGCCGAAGCGACTGGCAGCGTCGGCAAGAACGCCTCGCAATTCCAGCTCACCGAACACGAACGTCAGTTGCGCGATCTCGCTTATCAGTTCGTCGAGCCGCCGCTGTCGCGACCGGCCTGGAAGAGCGTGTACGGCGACTACCAGCCGCTGCCTTCGCCGTGGCGGCAGAGGGTCGTGTTTGATCGCACGGCGTATGGCCGCAATCTGATCGACGAGCCGCATCGCTCGTTCGCCTCGCGCTATTCGCTGCTGATCGACCAGGTCCGCGACGACATCACCCGCTTCGAGCCGTTCTTCGCCACCGCGATCCAGGTGATCGAACTCGACCGCAAGCGCAATGCCAGCCTTAACATGATCGCCGACGTGTCGCCGCGCGAGCGGGCCGACGCGGTGGCGCGGATGGAAGAGAACACGCTGATCGTGCAATGGGTCCAGCAGAGCCTCGAGCGGCGGATCTCGTCCTATCGCTGGGCGCTGGAGCGGCTGGTGATCCAGGCGCCCGACGGCATGGCGGCCGACGCCGAACGCCAGATCAACGAACTCGCCCGGCTCACCGCCAATGCACCGCTGGTCTCAGGACCGGCCACGGGCCATGCCGTGGTGACGAAGGGCTAGGTCCGCTTCGCTTTCCGCGCTGATTTGACCCCGCGGCTGCTCGCCTGCCGCGGCAAGCTTGCGATGAACTCCTTCAGCGCATCGGAGGGTGGGTGCCTCGAGGGGTAGGCGAGGCCGACCTGGCGCGTCACGTCGATCTCGATCGCACGCACCGCCACATCCGGATTGCCGCGCGCGACGCCTTCGGGGACGATCGCAACGCCAACCCCGGCCGCGACCAGCGCCATCGCCCATTCCTCCGATTCCGCGATTGCCACCGGCTTGCGCGGCGGCGACGTGCGCTTGAAGAATTCCTGCTGCTCGCAATGGCAGCGATCGATCATCGCAACGCCCGCGAAGTCGGTGGTCCGCAGCGTCTCCTTCAGGGTAAGCGGATGCGACGGCGGCAATGCCGCGACGTAGCGCTCGCTCCAGAGCGGGATGAAGTGCTCGCCGGCGTTGATCATCGACTTGGCGACGATCCGCGCATCAGCCTTCTCATTTGCGCCGACCAGCCTAAGCGCGAGATCGGCATTGGCCGTCAGCGGCTTCAGCAGCGCGATCGTCCGCGCCTGATCGAGCGTCCGCAGCAGGCCGAGCGTCAGCGGCTGTCTTGTCGCAGGCTTGCGAAACAGGTTTCGTGCCGCGTCCGCCTCGTCGATGATCCTGCGGGCGATGCCGTGAAACTGCGCGGCGGATTCGGTCGGCGCCATGCCCTTCTTGTGCCGGATGAACAGCGTGGTGCCGAGCTCGGCCTCGAGATGGGTGATCGCCGCCGAGATCGACGGCTGCGAGATGAAGCAGCGCTTCGCCGCAGCGGTCAGGTTGCGCTCGCGGTAGACCGCGGCGAAATAGCGGAGTTCGCGGATATCCATAGGCCTGTCCTATCGTAAAGATAGAGAGACAATATTTTACCTATGGAAAGGCGGGTGGCAAGCCTGTGCTGAATTCAGCGGAGGACTGGTCATGCGCATCCACCATCTCAACACCGGCACAATGTGCCCGATCGGCAAGCGGCTCGTGAATGGCAGCGGCAGCATCTTCCAGCGCGCCCGGATGGTCTGTCACTGCCTGCTCATCGAGAGCAATGACGGCCTCGTGCTGGTCGATACCGGCATCGGGCTCGACGACATCGGCGACCCGCCGCGGCTGGGGCGCAAATGGGTGCGGCAGACGACGCCGCGGCTCGATCCGGCCGAAACGGCCGTCCGTCAGGTGAAGGCGCTCGGCTTCTCGCCCGACGATGTGCGGCATCTGCTGCTGACGCATCTCGATCGCGACCATGCCGGCGGCGTGCCGGACTTTCCGAAGGCCAAGGTGCATGTCGATCGCAAGGAGTACGACATGGCGGTGACGCATCAGGTCGCGCCGCCGGAAGGCCGCTACATCACGGCGCAGTGGATGCACGGGCCGGACTGGGCGTTCTACGGCGCCGGCGGGGGCGAGGATTGGTTCGGCTTCAAGGGCGTGCGCGCGCTCGGCGATCGCGAGCCGGATATCCTGATGATCCCGCTGCCGGGCCACACGCTCGGCCATTGCGGCATCGCGGTGCGCGACAAGGATAAATGGCTGCTGCACGCCGGCGATGCCTATTTCCACCACGCGCAGCTCGATGCCCGGCCGCGGATCCCGCTGGTGCTCGGCATGTTCCAGCGCCGGGCGGACATGGATCGCGCGACGCGCATCCAGAACCAGGAACGGCTGCGCCAGCTGAAGGCGGCGCATGGTTCTGATGTCACGATCGTCAACAGCCACGATCCCGTCGATTACGAGACCTGCCGTTGCGCCCGGCACGCGCGCTAGCGCTTTATTTGAGCATGATCTCCGCGCAAGCGCTCCGCGCTTGTCGCGACGGAAAACCGCTTCGCACTTTTCCGGATCATGCTTGCGAACTAGCGCTTGCGCGCCGCGGGCGGTGGAGCGGGAACGGGCAGTGGCGGCGGGGCTTCCTGCTTCGTCGCAACGGGCTCGGCCTGCACCTTGCAGGACGAGGCCGCAAGCGAGGCCTGTGCCTGCGGCATCAGGCCGGGCTCCGGCGCCAGCGCCTTCAAGAGGATCAGGCCGGTCGAGGTCGGCGAGTCGATGATCAGCCGGTCGGCCGCGGTGACTTCCTCGTCCTCCGGCAGCTCGTTGTGCTGCGCTTCCGTCATCAAATCGAGCTCGATCACCTTCTTGCCGGCGGAGCGGTCGTTGATCGCGTAATAGGCGACCTCGTTGCGGGTGTAGAACGACACCGAGGTATAGGCCTGGCTGACCGGCACGGTGAGCTTGAGCGGCCCGGTGGAGAGATCGTAGCGGCAGATCGCCACCGCGAAGGCCGGATCCATCAGCGGCATCGGCGAGTTGCTCGGGTCGGCGAGCGGCAGCTGCGTCACCTCGTTGAGCTTGGTCATCGGCGTCAGCCGCGAATAGGCGTCCTGCGAGGCGATCCGCGGCAGCGCCAACACGCTGACGAGATGCACCACGCCGCCGAGCAGCACGCCTGCGAGGATGGTGAACAGCACGCGGATCATGGGCAGCCCGTCGTTGCGATCGAGGGCATCGGTGCGTCGCGCTGGGTGCGGGTCGCGACCCCGACCGGCGTGTCGTAGAGGCGCAACATCAGCGCGTAGCGCTCGATGCCGCCGGTCGGCAGCCAGTTGCCGGCGCGCGAGCGCGAGGCGATGTGGATCTCGAATGTGCCGTCGGAGGCGCGCATGATCTCCTGGCTGGTGAAGCCGTAGCGCTGCAGCGAATTGGCGACGAGGTGGCCCTTGCGGTCGAACAGCGTCAGCGTCCAGAACCGCGCCGCCGGCGTCACGCCGCTGACCACGATGTCGCAGCGGCCGTCGAGCGGCTTGTTCTTGTCGTCTGACGTCGCCGAGAACGCGATGCCGTCGCCGGTGCCGATCGGCAGCTCGCCGCTGCGCGCGATCGTGGCGCGCGAATAGGGGTCGACGTCGGAGGTGCCGTTCTTCGGCCGCGCCGTCCAGGCGCCGATCTTTAGCGTGCCGAGATCGGTGCCGCGCGTCGCCGTCGCGTAGGTCAGGCCGAGGCCAACGGCCGTGGCGATGACGAGTGCCAGCAAGGTGGTGAGGAGGAGCCGCACGTCAGTTCTTGCGTGGCGCAGGGGCTGTCGTGCCGTCCGGTCCGGCCGCGGCAACGTAGTTTTCGGGGAACGCCAGCGCGCTCGAGGACTCAGCCTTGCCGGTCTTCGAGGGCTCGTTCAGCGTGGTCTTGTTGGCAGTCTTGGCGGCGTCGTCGAGCAGCTTCTCGACCCGCACCAGGATATCGGCGCCGCGCTTGGTCAAGACCGGCGGCGGACCCGGCTTGGTCTCCAGGATACGCGGCGCTGCGTTGGCCTGGGCATTGGCCTGCGCCGGCTGCGGCGGCAGCTTCTGGCCCATGCCGACGCCGTTGAGTTCTTTCACCTCAACACCCTGATGCGCGGCGACCATGATGTCGTGCCAGGTCTGCGCCGGCAGCGAGCCGCCGGTCATGCGGTTGGTCGGCGAATAGTCGTCATTGCCGTACCAGACCGCGCAGGTGAAGTTGCCGGTGTAGCCGACGAACCAGGCGTCGCGATAGGCGTTGGTGGTGCCGGTCTTGCCCGCGGTCGGAATGCCGTCGAGCGCGGCGCGGCGCGCGGTGCCTTCGCTGACCACGTGGCTCATCATGCCGGCCATGTCGGCGGCGATGTTCGGCGGAATCGCTTGCCGCGGCTTCGGGCCGTCGCGATCCCAGCGCCACACCAGATCGCCGGCGCCGGTGCGCACTTCGAGCACCGAATGCGGCGTCACCGCCTTGCCGCGGTTCGGGAAGGTCGCGTAGGCCACCGCATGCTCGATCACCGTGACTTCGTCGGAGCCGATCGGCAGCGACGGCGTATCGGGCAGCGGCGCCTTGAGGCCGAAGCGGCGCGCGACCTCGACGATCTTGGCGCGGCCGGCCTTCGGGCCTTCCTTGCCGCCCAGCGCGATCGAGAGCTTGACCGGCACCACGTTGATCGAGCGGGTGATCGCCTGCGTCAGCGTCACCTGACCGGAATAGGAATGGCCATAGTTCTGCGGGCACCAGTTGCCGATGCAGACCGGGCCGTCGACGATCTTCGAGTTCGGCGTGAAGCCGTTGAGCAGCGCCGTGGTGTAGACGTAGGGCTTGAACGATGAGCCCGGCTGCCGGTAGGCGTCGGTGGCGCGGTTGAACTGGCTCGCACCGTAGTCGCGGCCGCCGACCATGGCGCGGATGCCGCCGTCGAGATCGGACACCACGGTCGCGGCCTGCGTCGCGTGATAGTCGCGCCCGAACTGGCGGAGCTGGTTCTCGATCGCTTCCTCGGCCGCCTTCTGCACGTTCATGTCGATCGCGGTGCGGACCACGAAGACGCGCTCGGTGTAGGATTTCGGGAAGGTGTCGACCAGCTTGCGCATCTCGTCGAAGGCGTAGTCGAGATAATAGTTCGGCGAGTTTTCGTCGCGCCGGTCGACCGCGACCGCCGGATTGCGGCGGGCGCCGAACACCTGGCCCTCGGTCATGAAGCCGGCATCGACGAGGTTGTCGAGCACGACATTGGCGCGGGCGCGCGCCGCGGGCAGGTTGATGTGCGGGGCGTATTTGGTCGGCGCCTTGAACAGGCCGGCGAGCATCGCGGCTTCCGCGAGGTTCACGTCGCGCACCGACTTGTTGAAGTAGAAATGCGCGGCGCCGTCGACGCCGAAGGTGCCGCCGCCCATATAGGCGCGGTCGAGATAGAGTTTCAGGATCTCGTTCTTGGTGAGCCGCGTCTCCAGCCAGATCGCAAGGAAGGCTTCCTTCACCTTGCGCTCGATGGTGCGCTCATTGTTCAGGAACAGGTTCTTGGCGAGCTGCTGGGTGATCGACGAACCGCCTTGGCGGACGCCGCCGGCCTGCGCGTTGGTGACGAGCGCGCGGGCGAGGCCCGGCACGTCGATGCCGAAATGGTCGTAGAAGCGGCGGTCTTCGGTCGCGAGCGTCGCCTTGATCAGATTGTCCGGAAAGTCTTCCAGCGGGATCGAGTCATTATGCTTGATGCCGCGGCTGCCGATCGGGTTGCCGTAGCGGTCGAGGAAGGTCACAGCGAGGTCGGACTTCTTCAGCCAGTCCTCGTCGGCGGTCTCGCGGAAGGCGGGGATTGCGAGCGTCAGCATCAGGATCATGCCGCCGAGCCCGATGGTCGCGGCTTCCGACAGCGGCTCGATGAACACCCAGCGCTTCCAGCGGCCGACATAAAAGCGGTCCATGAAGGTGGAATAGCGCTCGTAGAGTTCGCGCAGGCCCTTGCCCGACGAGAACAGCGTCGAGTCGATACGCGCATCGAGGTCCAGGAAGAAATTCCGGACCTTCTGTTTCCAATGCGACGGCATGATCTGAAGGACCGGACCCTTGATCAGTTCGACAGCGCTGCGGGTGCCCGAAACGGGCACAGGCCAGCGTCTTGCTTCGATGTTGCGGCAATCCCAAGGCGCATTTGCGTCGTTGGGGACTCGTTCGTTGTTCTATCCGAGCGGCTGCCATAAACCAATGGCGCGGCTTGTGAATTTAATGAAAGCCCTAACGCTGCCCACCGGCTTTTTCGACCCCGCAATATCACCCCCTTGCGGAGGGAGCGCCGGCGTCCCAAGAAGGGCTTTACCACTATGTCAGGGATATCATGACCGCACCGCCCAAGCGCCCGTCGGGCCAGGAGGGATTCTTCTGGAAAACCAAGACGTTGGAAGAAATGTCCAACGCCGAATGGGAAAGCCTGTGTGACGGCTGCGCACGTTGCTGTCTGGAGAAGCTCGAGGACGAGGACACTGGCAAGATCTATTTCACCCATATCTCCTGCAAGCTGCTCGATTCCGGCCTGTGCAGCTGCAAGGACTACCCGAACCGCTCCGACCAGGTTCCGGATTGCGTCCGCCTGACACCCGAGAACGTCAGGACGCTGAACTGGCTGCCGCCGAGCTGCGGCTACCGGCTCGTGGCCGAGGGGCGGGACCTCTACTGGTGGCATCCCCTGATCTCCGGCGATCCCAACACCGTGCATGAAGCCGGGGTCTCGGTACGCGGCCGGGTGGAAGGCACCGAACTCGACGTCAACGCCGCCGATCTCGAGGATCACATCGTGCGGTGGCCGGCCCTGCTGCCGAAGCGGGCGCAATTGAAGAAGCGGCCCCAGGTGCTCGACAAGACGACCAAAGGGTGACGTCGCCACGGCGTCCGCGATCACGTCATCGCGAGAAGGCCGCGGCGGGATGCACCCATGCGCTGAGGTGCCTGCCTCAGCAGCGAATTGCTGCATAAATTGCGGATCAGAGAATGATTCCATCGCGGCACGCGCCCGCGCAGCAGCATTACGCCCCAAATGAACAAGTATGAACGGCAGAGCCGGATTCCTGCCGACCAAGAGACATTGCCTGACGACATTGCCGCAGAGCTGTCTCATCTCCCGAGCGAGGTGATCGAACTCAGCGACGCGCCGCCGCTGGCGCCGCCGGCCCCGCTCAATCCAGACGAAGTCCGCACCATCGTGATCAGCCTGATGCTGACGATGTTCCTGGCCGCGCTCGACCAGACCATCGTCGCGACCGCGCTGCCGACGATCGGGCGCCAGTTTCACGACGTCACCAATCTGTCCTGGGTGATCACGGCCTATCTGCTCGCCTCCACCGCGGTGGCGCCGGTGTTCGGCACGCTGAGCGACATTTATGGCCGCCGCGTCATGATCATCACCTCGCTGAGCCTGTTCGTGGTTGGCTCGGTGCTGTGCGCGATCGCGCCCAGCATGACCACGCTGATCATTGCCCGCGGTCTGCAGGGGCTCGGCGGCGGCGGCATCATGCCCGTGGTCCAGACCGTGATCTCCGACGTGGTGACCCCGCGCGAGCGCGGCCGCTATCAGGCCTATTTCTCCAGCGTCTGGATGGCCGGCGGCATTCTCGGTCCGGTGGTCGGCGGCGTGTTCGCCGAGCATCTGCATTGGTCGATGATCTTCTGGATCAACCTGCCGCTCGCGGCGGCGGCGCTGGCGCTGCTGCTGCCGAAGATGAGCAAGATCCCGGTGTTCCACCGCAAGCGCAAGGTCGACTGGCTCGGCGGCGTGCTGCTGATGGCCTCGGCCGTCGTGCTGATGCTGGTGCTGACCTGGGGCGGCACCCGTCTGTCCTGGCTGTCGCCGACCATTACCGCCATGATCGGCGCCTCGATCGCGCTCGCCGGCGCCTTCGTCTGGCACGCGCGCCGCGCCGACGAGCCGTTCCTGCCGCTGTCGCTGCTCGGCGGCTCGGTGGTGCCGTTCGCAATGGGGGCGGGCGGCTGTGCGCTCGGCGCCATGGTCGGGCTCACCGTGCACCTGCCGCTCTATTACGAGGTGGTCTATCACCTCACCGCCAGCGAGGCCGGCCTTGCGCTGATCCCGCTCGCGGCGATCTCGACCTTCGGTGCTGCGATCGCCGGCCGGACCATGGCGAAGGCCAAGCACTACAAGCGTGTCGCGATCGTCGGCACCTCGGTGGCCGCGATCTGCGCCGTCGGCATGGCCGTGACGACGTTGCCGCTGTGGGGATTGCTGCTGTTGATGAGCGTGTTCGCGCTCGGGCTCGGCACCACATTCCCGATCAGCGTGGTGTCGCTGCAGAACGCGGTGGCGCGTCCGCAGGTCGGCACCGTGACCGGCGCGATGAACTTCTTCCGCGCGATGATGGCGTCCTTCACGGTCGCCGCCTTCACCACGATCCTGCTGATGACGCTCGGGACCGATATCTCGCTCGCCGGCGAGCATCATGCCGCGTCCGCCGGCACCGTCGGCGCGATCCCGATGGCCGACATGATCACCGCGTTCCGCTACGTGTTCGGTGCCGCTGCCGTGCTGCTGACCACCGCGTCTGTCTGCATGATCACGATGGAAGAGCGCCCGCTCGCCGGTCCGGCCGCGCAGCCGGTCGAGATGGCGGAGTAGGGCGGTAGCCCCCGATGTCGTCCTGGCGTTCGCCAGGACGACGCCGAATGTGTTGGACCAATCGTGATTCATACTTCGGCATTCTCGCGACATGAATTGTCCGAGTCTTGCATCTCGTTCGCCCTCCCACTTGGAAGGGGGCGCAGGCCCGCGCTTTTATTCCCGCGCTGCCTCAAATTTATTCAGCCGGTGAGCGCCGACCCACTACTTTAGTTGTCGTCCACGCATGGCGATCTGCGCGCAGTTTCACTTGCTGCGCATTTTGTCGCAGCTATAGTCCGGCCCCAAGAGCTCGAAGCAGCCGAACAAAAAGAGGAGAGAAACAGGGTGAAAAAGACTTCGCGACTGCCTGTTCATGCGATGCAGCAACTTGCTGGAGCGGCCGTGTTGGGCCTTGTGGCGCTCGCGCCCGGCGGAGCGCTGGCGGCTGACACCCTCAAGATCGGTGTGATCGCCGAAGCGCAGGCGATTGCCGGGGCGTCGATCCCGCAGGCGGCGCAGCTCGCCGCCGACGAGATCAACGCCAAGGGCGGCATCGACGGCCGCAAGATCGAGATCGTCTCTTACGACAATCACTCGTCCTCGGCGGACTCGGTGCGTGCGTTCCAGCGCGCGGTCAACGAAGACAAGGTCAATGTCGTCATCTCGAGCTACATCAGCGAAGTCGTGCTGGCGCTCGAGCCCTGGGCTTCGCGCCTGAAGACCCCGTTCATCACGCCCGGGGCGGCCTCCAACGAGATCAGCAAGAGCGTCCACGCCGACTACGAGAAGAACAAGTACACCTTCCACGGCTACCTGACCTCGGCGGCGCTGGCGCTGTCGGTCTGCGATGCCGCCAAGGAGCTGCTGGTCGATCAGAAGCACATGAAGACCGCGGTCATCATGAGCGAGGACGCGGCGTGGACCAAGCCGCTCGACGTCGGCTACGAGGAGTGTCTGCCCAAGATCGGGCTCAAGGTCGTCGACCATATCCGCTTCTCGCCCGACACCACCGATTTCACGCCGATCTTCAACAAGGTCGAAGCCGCCAAGCCCGACGTCATCATCACCGGCATCTCGCATGTCGGCGTGCAGCCGACGGTGCAGTGGAAGAACCAGCAGGTGCCGATCCCGATGTTCGGCATTTCCTCGCAGGCGACCAACGAGACCTTCGGCAAGGACACCAACGACGCGGCGGAAGGCGTGCTGTATCAGGGCGTGTCGGGCCCGAACGTCGCGGTGACGCCGAAGTCGGTGCCGTTTGCGGAGGATTTCAAGAAGCGCTACGGCAACTATCCGTCCTATGCGGGCTACACCGCCTATGACGAGGTCTACTACATCGCGGATGCGGTGAAGCGCGCCGGCTCGATCGAGGCCGACAAGATGGTCGATGCGCTGGAGAAGACCGATTGGGAAGGAACCATCGGACGCGTCCAGTTCTACGGCAAGGACGATCCCTTCACCCATTCGATCAAGTACGGCAAGGGCCTGATCACCGGACTGATGCTGCAGTGGCAGGGCGGCAAGCAGGTCGCGGTCTGGCCGAAGGAGGTCGCCAAGAGCGATCTCAAGTTCCCGAGCTTCATCAAGCTCACCACGAACTGACCGATGATCATGCTCCCGGGCCGGTCCCGGGAGCATCCGTATTCAGTTCCGCGTCCTCCACAACAGGCAGCCCTGCTGCCGCGGCCGATTTGAGATGCTTGCCCTACAAATCCTGATCGATGGCTTCGCCATCAGTGCGCTCTATGCGCTCGGTGCCACCGGCTTCACCCTGATCTTCGGTGTCTCCGGCGTCCTCAACCTCTCCCACGGTGCCATCATGGTGGCCGCAGCGGTCGCGGCCTGGGCCGCGGCCAGCGTGCTGCACCTCGACATCTACTCCGGCGCGTTGTTCGGTGTCGGTGTGGCGCTGATCATGGCGTTCGCGACCTATTTCGCGGTCGTGAAGCCGATCCAGAACTCGAGGCGGATCCCCAATGAGGAGAAGGAAATCTTCGTCCTCACCGGCACCCTGCTGTGGGGCATCATGATCCAGGAGCTGATCGCCTATTTCTTCACCAACAATGCCAAGACGGTGCTGCCGATCGTGGAGGGCGTCGTCGATATCTTCGGCAACCGCACGCCGCGCAACAATATCTTCACCGCGCTGGTGTGCTGCCTCGTGATCGGCCTGCTCTGGCTCTTGGTGAACCGCACCCGCACCGGCAAGGCCGTGCTGGCGGCGTCGATGAACCCGCGCGGCGTCACCTTGCTCGGGCTTGAGCTCACCCAGATCTACATCGTGGTGTGGGGCATCTACGGCATCCTGGCCGGCATTGCCGGCGTGCTGCTCGGCATGTTCCTCGGCGTCAGCTCCTACAGCGTCGGACCGCTGACAGCGAGCGCGTTCTCGATCGTGGTGCTCGGCGGCCTCGGCAGCGTCTCCGGCTCGCTGATTGCGGCCTTCGTCGTCGGCTATCTCGAGACCATCACGGCTTACATGATCTCGCCGGCCTACCGCACCATCCCGGCGCTGCTGCTGTTGGTGTTCGTGATGTATATCCGGCCCCAGGGCCTCTTGGGGAGGCGCTGAGATGGCCAACTTCTTTACCTCGCGCCTGTTCTTCATATCGCTGGTCTGCGTGGTGGTTGCCGCGACGCTGCCGCTCTACGTCTCGGGCTACATCCTCGGGCTGCTCACCGTCGCATTCTATTTCGGCGTGTTCGCGATGGCCTGGGACCTGCTGTTCGGCTTCGCCGGCGAGGTCAATTTCGGGCCGACCTTCCTGATCGGCACCGGCGCCTACACCGCAGGGATCCTCAACAACCAGTTCGGCTGGTCGGTCTATGTCTGCATCCTGCTCGGCGCGCTGGCCTCGGTTGTCGCGGGCTTCGTGCTGGCGCTGCCGGCGCTGCGGGTGAGGGGACCGTATTTCGGCCTGACCACGCTGGTCGCGGTGCTGATGCTGCAGAACTTCATCGTGGTGTTCGCCGATCTGACCGGTGGCGAGATCGGGCTCACAATCCCCGATGTCATCACCATCAATGCCGGCGCCAATTACTGGATCGCGCTCGGCTTCATGACCGTGAGCGCCGCGATCCTGTACGGACTGTCGCAATCGCCGGTTGGACTCGTGCTGCAGGCAAGCGGGCAGGACCCGGTGCAGGCCGGCGCGCTCGGCTTCAACATCGTCAAGCACAAGCTCGCGGCCTTCATCGTCAGCGCGTTCTTCTCGGGACTGTCGGGGGCGCTCCTGGTGTTCTACTTCGGCACCGCTTCGGTCGGCACCGTGGTCGACGTCGCGGTCGGCGTGAACGTCATCGTCTCCGCCGTGCTCGGCGGACGGCGCACCGTGCTCGGTGCGGCGCTAGGTGCGATCTTCCTGATCGTGGCCGGCGAATTCCTGCGTCCGACCGGCGAACTCGCAACCTTCATCGTCTCGGCGGTGGCGCTGCTCGTCGTGCTGTTCTTCCCCGGCGGTTTCCTCGGAGCGGCCCTGTCACGCGAGGCGCGCTCCTAAATGGATCAGACCGTGACTACTACTCCGACACTTGCAGTTCGCGGCCTGACCAAGCGGTTCGGCGGCCTGACCGCGGTGAAGAATCTGAGCTTCGAGCTGCGCACCGGTGAGATCCTCGGCCTGATCGGGCCGAACGGCTCGGGCAAGTCGACCGCGATGAAGAGCGTGATGGGCATCGAGCGCCCGACCATGGGCGAGGTGCTGTTCGAGGGCGAGAACGTCGCCGGGCTGCCTGCGCACAAGATCGCGCGCAAGGGCTTTGGCATGGTGTTCCAGCACTCGCGGCCGCTGAACCGGCAGACCGTGCTCGAGAACATCATGGTCGCGCTGTTGCCCGACAGCCTGTTCATGCTGTTTCCCGACAAGGCACTGACCGAGCGCGCCAGGTGGATCGCCGAGCGCGTCGGCCTCGGGGCGGTGATGGACCGCCGCCCGCCGACGCTGCCATTCGCCGATCTGCGCCGGCTTGAGCTGGCGAAAGCAATCGCGCGCGACCCGAAGGTGGTGCTCGTCGACGAGCCGTTTGCCGGGCTGACCAGCACCGAGGTCGGCGTGTTCTCGCAATTGATCCGCAGCTTCCGCGACGAGGGACGCGCGGTGATGCTGGTCGACCACAACGTCAAGAGCGTCGCGGCGCTGGTCGACCGCGTGCTCGCGATGTATCTCGGCGAGGAGATCACGACCGGCCGCGCCGAGGACGTGATGAAGAACGAGACCGTGCGGCGGGTCTATCTCGGCGGCGCGATCGAGACCCATGCGCGGCCCGAGACCTCGTTCAAGGACAAGGTGCCGCTGCTGCAGGTCGAGAATGTCAGCGTGCATTACGGCAAGGCGCAGGCGCTGGAGAACGTCTCGATCCACGTCCATGAGGGCGAGTTCGTCTCGATCGTCGGCCTCAACGGCGCCGGCAAGACCACGCTGTTCAACACCATCTCGGGCTTCCTGCCCTATACCGGCGAGATCTTGCGCGGCGGCGAGAAGCTGCGCGGAACGGGACCTGCCAAGATCGCCCGCTCGGGCCTGGTGCAGTGTCCGGAATCGCGCGAATTGTTCGGCGAGATGACGGTGCGGGAGAACCTCGACCTCGGCGGCCAGCATCTGGACGATGCAGCGCGGGCGAAGCAACTCGCCTGGCTGTTCGAACTGTTTCCGATCCTGAAGGAGCGCCAGGGCCAGATGGCGCAGACGCTGTCCGGCGGCGAGCAGCAGATGCTGGCGATCGGCCGCGCGCTGATGATGCAGCCGCAGATCCTGATCCTCGACGAGCCGACGTTGGGCCTCGCGCCGGTCATCCTCGAACTGTTGTCGAAGGCGCTGGAGAAGCTGCGCCAGACCACCAAGATCACGGTGCTGCTCGGCGAGCAGAACGTGACCTTCGCGCTTCCCCATGCCGACCGCGTCTATGTGCTGGAGCACGCGCGGATCGTCTGGGAAGGCGATCCGGGCCGGTTCGCCGCGGAGGCCGGCAAGGACTTTCTCTGACGCTCAAAGTTTGAAGAAATAACAAAACAAGCAAGGGAGATCATGATGCCAGCATATTCAACCGCCACCCGCGTGAGCCTGTTGGCCTCGGCGCTCGCGCTGTGCCTCGCGGCGCCGGCCTATGCGCAGTCCAAGGACCCGATCAAGATCGGAATCATCGCCGAGGTGCAGTCGATCGCGGGCGCGGCAACCCCGGGCGGCGCGCAGATCGCTGCCGACGAGATCAACGCCAAGGGCGGTGTGCTGGGCCGCAAGATCGAGATCGTCACCTACGACAACAAGAGCTCGTCGGCGGATTCGGTGCGCGCGTTTCAGCGCGCGGTCAGCGAGGACAAGGTTTCGGCCGTGATCGCGAGCTACATCAGCGAGGTCGTGCTGGCGCTGGAGCCGTGGGCCTCGCGGCTGAAGATGCCGCTGATCACGCCTGGCGCCGCCTCGAACGAGATCACCAAGGCGATCCACAACGACTATGAGAAGAACAAGTACACCTTCCACGGTTACCTGACCTCGGCCGCGCAGGCGCAGCTCGTCTGCGACGCGGCCAAGGAGCTCTTGGTCGACCAGCTCAAGTTCAAGTCGGTGGCGATCATGAGCGAGGACGCGGCCTGGACCAAGCCGCTCGACATCGGCTACGAGGCCTGCCTGCCCAAGGCCGGCCTGAAGGTCGTCGAGCACATCCGCTTCTCGCCCGACACCACCGACTTCACGCCGATCTTCAACAAGATGGAAGCCGCCAAGCCCGACGTGATCGTCACCGGCATCTCCCATGTCGGCGTGCAGCCGACGGTGCAGTGGAAGAACCAGCAGGTGCCGATCCCGATGTTCGGCATCAGCGCGCAGGCGCTGAGCCCGACCTTCTGGGGCGACACCAACGGCGCGGCCGAAGGCGTGCCCTCGCTCGCGGTGGCGACGCCCGACGTCGCGGTGACGCCGAAGACAAAGCCGTTCGCGGCCGCCTTCAAGGCCAAGTTCGGCACGCCGCCGGCCTATACCGGCTACACCGCCTATGACGAGGTCTACATCATTGCGGAAGCGATCCAGCGCGCCGGCTCGACCGATCCGGACAAGATGGTCACCGAGCTCGAGAAGACCGACTTCGACGGCACGATCGGCAAGATCCAGTTCTACGGCAAGAACGACGAGTTCACCCACGGCATCAAGTCCGGCCCGGGTGCTGTCACCGGCCTCGTGTTCCAGTGGCAGGGCGGCAAGCAGATCACGGTCTGGCCGAAGGCGATCGCGGAAGGGAAGCTGAAGTTTCCGGATTTCGTGAAGTTGTCGCAGTAACGCCAAGCCCAAAGCCCCGTCATTGCGAGCGAAGCGAAGCAATCCATCATTCCACTCGGGGATAGATGGATTGCTTCATCGCTTCGCTCCTCGCAATGACGGCGAAGAGGGGTCGAGACGAGCCAACTACTACTTCCGCGTCGGCGGTGCCGTCTGGATCGTCGGCGCGGCGGCCGCAAGCAGTGCGGCGCGGTCGCCGTTGCGCGGCGGATAGATGCGCTGCTGGTTGATGGTCTGCTTGGTGAGCTTGGCGGCGGCGCCCGTGGTGTGCACCTCGCGGTCCCAGCCGGTGGTGTAGAGCGCGCCCCAGCCGCCGAGATCGAGCACCGTCACGTACCAATCGATAGTGAGCGGCAGCAGTCTTTCGCCGAACAGATCCGCAACCACATTGTGCCCGGCAAACCGGCCCATCGGCCGCGCGAACTGGCACGACATCACGGTCGGATGCTCGCCGTCGATCAGGCAGGCGGCGACGTCGCCGGCGGCGAACACGCCATTGAGGCCCTCGGCGCGCATGTAATGATCCACCGGGATGCGGCCAAGCCTGTCGCGCTTCACCGCCAGCATCGCGGCGAGGGGGCTCGCGCGCATGCCACCGCACCACACTACAGTCGCGGCCGGAATGATCTCGCCGCTATCAAGCGTGATGCTGCCCGCGCCGACGGCGCTGACCCTGACGTTCAGCCGCGTCTCGACGCCGAGCGCGGCCAGCGCCTCGTTGATGACCGGGCGGCCATGCGCGCCGAACGTCGCGCCGACCACCGGATTGGGATCGATCAGGATGATGCGGCGATCGCCGGCGATCCCGGCGTGCGCGAGCTTGGCCGGCATCTCGGCCGCAACCTCGATCCCGGTGAAACCGGCGCCGACCACCGCCACCGTCGCACGTGCCGGCGAGGGCGGCTGCTTGCCGAGCGCCGCCAGATGCGTGTCGAGCCGCATCGCCGCCTCAAAGGTGTCGACGTCGAAGCCATGCGCGGCAAGGCCCGATATCGCGGGGCGGACCAGCTCGCTGCCGGTCGTCAGCACCAGCCGATCATAGCTCAGTGTCTCCGCGCCGGAGCCTGTCTTGACGGCGACCTCGCGCTTGGCCGGATCGATCGCCGTGACGTCAGCCACCCAATGCCTGACGCCGACCGGATCGAGCAGGCCCTTGAGCGGCAGCGCGACGTCGCCGAGATCGACCTCGTAATTGCGCACCCGGATGTTGTGATAGGCGTTGCGATCGATCACCAGAATCTCGGTGTCCGCCGCCCGCGCGCCGATCTCGTCGCGCTTGCGGGCCGCACCAAGCGCCGCCCACAGCCCGGCAAAGCCGGCCCCCAGCACCAGGATGCGCGCCATCTCTTCCTCCGATCTCGGGTCGGAGGGAGCTTGCCTGCGCACGCGAGGTCAAATCAAGTGGGTGAGGGCGTGTGAGGTCCCTCACGTCCCCGGCCGCGACACCTCGGTCTCCTTGCTGGTGATGAATTCCAGCAGCACCGGCACGCCTTCCCTGGTCTTCTGGATGCCGCGCTTGATCGCGGGGATGATGTCTTCGGGCTTGGTCACCCGCTCGCCATAGCCGCCGAAGGCCCGCGCCATCGCGGCGTAGTCGCCGGAGATATCGGTCGAACGGTATTTCTCGGTCGAGATCGGCATCACCTTCAATTCGATTGCCATCGAGAAATTGTTGAGCAGGATCGACATGATCGGAATCCTCTCGCGCACCGCGGTCTCGAAATCCATCCCCGTGAAACCGATCGCGGCGTCGCCCCAGACATTGATGCAGAGCTTGTCCGGTTTTGCCAGCCTGGCGCCCATCGCGAGGCCGAGACCATAGCCGAGCTGCGTGGTCTTGCCCCAGCCGATATAGGACAGCGGCTCGACCGATTTCCAGAACGGCGACAGCTGATCGCGCGGGCTGCCCGCGTCGTGGGTGATGATGGTGTTGTGGATGTCGACGGTGTGCTGCAGGTCCCACAGCACGCGGTAGGGATTGAGCGGCGCATCGTTATGCGTGAGCTTCGGCATCCATTTGGCGAGCCATTCATTGTGGGAAGCGGCGATCTCTTCAGTGACCGCGCTGGCGTTACGATCCGCGGTCACGGTCTTGCCGATCTCCTCCAGTAGCGCGTCGAGCACGAGGCCGGCGTCGCCGACGAGCCCGATCCTGGCCTCGACATCCTTGTTGATGTGGTTCGGATCGAGCGTCGAATGGATGATGGTCTTGCCCTTCGGCATCGCGATGCCGAACGAGGTTTCGGTGAAGGAGCAGCCGATGCCGAAGATCACGTCGGCCTCAGTGAGGAATTTCGGCACCGCACGTGGCACGGCAAGGCCGCCGGAGCCGAGCGACAGCGGATGCGTCTCCGGAAATGACGACTTGCCGCCGAGGCTCGTGGTGACGGGGATCGCGAGCCGCTCGGCGAGCCGCTTCAGCTGCGGCCAGGCTTTTGCGTAATGCACGCCCTGGCCGGCATAGATCACTGGACGCTTGGCGTTGACGAGGAGGGTTGCGGCTTCCCTCACGTGAACGGGATCGGCGCCGGTGCGGGTGCGCAGCACCGGCGTGTAGTTCAGCGGCTCCGGCACCTCCTCGTTCCACATGTCGGCGGGGATCTCGACGATCACAGGCCCGCCGCGGCCGTTCTTCAATCTGGTGAAGGCGCGGCGGAAGATGTTGCAGACTTCGGCGGCGATGTTGATCGGCTCCGAGGATTTCGAGAACGCCTTCATCGCCTGGCTGGAATTGAAGTTCGGATCGATGTTGGCAAGCCGGCGCGCATAACCCATCGGCAGCACCAGGACGGGTACGGATTCGCCGTAGCACTGCGCGACGCCGCCCATCGCGTTCTCGGCGCCTGGTCCGTGCTGCATGCAGAACGCGCCGATCTTCTCGCCTGAGGTGACGCGCGAGATCGCGTCCGCCATGTGCACGCCGATGCGCTCCTGGCGCACCATCACGGGGCGGATGTCGGCACTGGCGGCGTATTCGATCAAATGGTTGACCGGGTAGCCCGTGAGGATCTCGATCCCCTCGCGCTTCATGATTTCCGCGATCGCGGTGCCGAGCTTCATGACGGTCACTCCCTTTGGATGCGGCCGGTTCGTTCCGGCCTCGTTGTCGTCCTGTCCGATAAAGGAACAGGATTCCGCCGCGAGGGTAAAGCGCCGCCGGGGCCGGATCAGGTAGCCCTGATATGCGTTTACGCCCAATCGCGGCTTGCCGCCTCGCGCGGCGAGGACGGGGTACAGGCAGAACTAGCAGCGAGTTTCACTGCAACCCTTAAGCGATCGTTCATCCTGTCCATCAATGCGCCGTCAACCAATGTGGCCTAGTTTTGCTGGAATATTACTACGGCGCGGGAGAAAAAGCCGCGGGCGTCGGACAGGAGCTTTTCATGCGCGCGTTGCTTGCAAGATTTCTGCGCGATGACGTCGGGGCTACGGCGATCGAATACGCCATCATTGCCGGCGGCATCAGCATCGTGATCGTCGCCGGCGTCAGAGGCATCGGCACCACCGTGAGCGGCCAATTCACCGCCGTCAGTTCGGCATTCAAGTAAGCGCCACCGGACACGCTTCACACCTTCTGATTCAGTCGCCTCCGCCGTCTCCATTCAACGCGCGAAACATCGCGCTGCGCGCGAACATCGGCCCGCCGGCACCTCGTTCTCCGCCTTGATCAGATGCTCAACCGGAACTGCCAGCGCGCCGTCTGCTGGGCGTCCTCCGATAGCTTCATGGTCTAGCCGGTCGCCTGCGGCAGCGCCGCGACCTCAGCCCGCCTTCTTCCGCGCCGCGGTGCCTTGCGTACGCGCCGGCTTCTCGGCCTTCTTCGGCTCGGGCTTGACGGCCTCCTTGGGCTCGCGCTTGCCGCTGCCCGAGATCGGCAGCAGCATCTCGCGCTGGCCCTCGATGCGCTTCTTCGGCTTCTTGCCTTTCGCCGCCTTTACCTCGGCCTTGGCGGGAGCTGCCTGCTTCTCGTTGACGAGGCTCTTCTTCAGCGCGTCCATCAGGTTGATGACATTGCCGCCCGTCTTCGCCGCGGGCTTGGCGATCTTGATGCCGTTGCGCTTCTGGTTGATCAGGTCGATCAACGCCTGCTCGTAGCGATCCTCGAAATCCTCCGGATCGAACTCGGCGGACTTCTGCTCGACGATGTGCTTGGCGAGATCGAGCATATCCTTGGTGATCTTCACATCCTGGATGTCGTCGAAATATTCCTTCTCGCTGCGCACCTCATAGGGGTAACGCAACAGCGTGCCCATCAGCCCGTTGTCGAGCGGCTCGAGCGCGATGATGTGCTCGCGGTTGGTCAGCACCACGCGGCCGATCGCGACCTTGTCCATACTGCGGATGGTCTCGCGGATCACCGCGAAGGCGTCGTGGCCGACCTTGCCGTCGGGAACGAGATAATAAGGGCGGATCAGATAGCGGCTGTCGATCTCGCTGCGCGGCACGAATTCGTCGATCTCGATGGTGCGGGTCGAATCCAGCGCGATGTCGTCGAGCTCTTCCTTGGTGACCTCGATATAGGTGTCGGTGTCGACCTTGTAGCCCTTCATGATGTCGTCGGTGGAGACTTCCTCGCCGGTCTCCGCATCGACCTTGGCGTATTTGATCCGGTGGCCGGTCTTGCGGTTGATCTGGTTGAAGGAGACCTTCTCGGTATCCGACGTCGCCGGGTACAGGGCAACCGGGCAAGTCACGAGCGAAAGGCGCAAAAAGCCCTTCCAGTTGGCGCGGGGGGCCATAGGGAAAACTCCGATTACGCAACCGACGGAACGATCGAGGATAACACCGGGAACCCCGGTTTGAAACAACGCGGCCCGGTGAATCTGGCAACGGCGTTAACCGTGGCCCCAAGCCTGCGCCCGTTTGACGCTGCGGCGGCAATGGCCATTGGACAGCCGTCAAGCGGCCCGGAACCTCACTCCGAAGCGCGCGTTGGCCTTCAGAAGGGGGCGGCAACCGCCGGAATTTCAGGCACTTAACCAAAGAGGTCGCCATGGCGGAGGTACGACCCGGTCGGATCATCGAAACCCCGACCGAGGCGCGCCAGGCCGAGCCCGCACCTTCAGTTCTCGCGCTGCTCACGGCCTCGACCGGGCTCGCAGTCTTGATCCCCGGAATGGTCCGGTTCGCCTTTTTCCGGGTGTGACGCTGCGATCGCGGTCTCCCGCATGCGAGGTCTTGATTGTTAAACTGAGATACAAGCAGAGCGGCCACCATACGCTTGCGGGGTGTGCGGTCGGTCACGCCTGCATCTCGCCACCGCCATCGCGCACGCGGTCGCACGGCATTCGCCGGCTCGACGGTCGGTTTGACGCGCGACGCGCATCCGCGGCGCAGAACGCAATATCACGCAACTGAAAATTCCGGCGCGCGGACTGCTGAGGTCGCGGGAGCCGATCGCTGACCATGTCACGCGGAATTTTCTTGAGCCAAGACTTTGTCAGCCGAGACTTTGTCAGCCAGCACGTGAGCCAGGAATCGTCGTCGACGGCCCGCGCGTTCACGAGATTTTGCAGCCGAGATCTGTGACGGCGAAGCGAATTGCTGCCGTGACGCGTCATGAGATCATCGAAATTGGCTGCTAGCTGATTTGAATCAGATGCGTCTTGAGCTTGAGATGTTCTATCCGCAAGAAGAAAAAAACTCGCTGTTGGCGCGTCTCAAGGAGAAAAGCGTTTCAGGCGCCTTCGTCGGACTGACGCTGCTGGCGATGGCGGGGTGGATTTATCTGCTCAGCTCGATGTTCCTGAAATTCATGCTGTGGTGGTTCTCCTGAGGGCGCCTCGCGCGCGAGAACAACCGATGTGGGCGCCCGATCATTGTTGCGCCGTTCGATTGCACAAAAAATTCCAGCGGCTGAACATTCTTTCGGCGCGCGCAATCATGATGTCGTCACAACTCCGAATGTTAATAACATCCGATCTAACATGGACGACTGTGATGCTTTCTCCCGTTCTCAGCCTTGCGGCGGCGTTCGTCGCCGGCTTCTTCTCCGGTTTCGCCGCGCGCGCGTGGCGATCGCACAAGCGCCGCGCGCAATATCGGATCTATGCGCCCTACGTGGCGCCGCCAGCCGCCAAATCGGCGAGGCGGGAACAGCCGCTCACGGCATTCGGCCACATGCGCCGCGCGTTCTAGCGGGCTAGCTCGGCAGAGGTAGCGCGACAGTGGCGTGAGTTGGGGTTGGCGGGCGACATGCAATCGGTCATCTTGTCTTCGTTGCGGCAGCCGGGCTGGGTTCGCGTGCCGGCGAGGTGTTGCCGTTGGCCCGCGCATCGTGAGGGAACTTGCACGCATGAGTGATCTCAGGGGGCATTCGCCAAGGCGGTATGTCGTCGATGTCAGTGGACGGCGCGTGCTGGTCGGCCTCACGCTTGAAGAGACGTCGGAATTCGAGGGACTGGACGCCTCCCTGCCGGTGCTGGGCGGGGAAGTCCACGATGCGGAGCTGGTGCCGTCGGCCATCGAGGGACGGTGGGTCGAGCTCTATGACAAGCACGACAAGGCCTGGATCAAGTGGAAGGCCGATCTGAGGGCCGGGCAACAGGATAATTCACTCTTTTTTAACTAAGACCGGGCGACTTTGAGCGATACTGCCTGAGTGGGCCCGAACCGGATACTGACAGATGTTTCAGCTGTTTTTGCGGGCTCGCGCGCATGACCTGATCAGGTCGCGGCGGAGCGAGGAAGGTTTCAAGGCACGTTCGGCCGAACGCGATGCCGAGACCGATCGCGCCCGGATCGGATCGATCATGGCCGCGATCGAGGCCGCGTTGCAGGCGGCCGAAAGCGAGCAATCCGGCCTTGGCCGCCGTGTCGACGATGTTCTGGCCCGCGCCGCGGTGACGCTGGGCAACGGCACCGACGAGTATCTGGAACGCGAGGCGCTTGACAACTATCATCAAGACCTGTTTGACGCCGAGATCTCCAACGGCCAGCGTCGGCTGAAGGAATTGGCGACCGAGATTGCACACTTCAAGTTCATGAAGGCCGCGGTACTGAGCCGCTTTCCGGACTACAAACCTCCGGCCGCCAGCAACTGACGCGCCGCGGCCGCAACGCCAAGCCGAAGCTGCGGCCCGCACCTGACGGCGTGTGCGGCCTGGTCCGGCGCAAGGCGAAAGGCACAGGCGAAACGTGGTGATCGCAGGCAATCTACTCGTCACGGGCTGTGCCGGCTTTATCGGCTTCCATCTGGCGGAGCATTTGCTGCGGGCAGGGCAGCCGGTCATCGGCATCGACAATCTGAACCAGTATTATGATCCGGCGCTCAAGCAGGCGCGGCTCGATCTGCTCAAGCAGCACCGTGGCTTCACCTTCCTGGAACTCGACCTCGCCGACCGCGCCGGGATGAAGGCGCTGTTCGAGCGCTATCGCTTCGAGGTCGTGGTGCATCTCGCTGCCCAGGCCGGCGTGCGCTATTCCCTGCAGAACCCGCAGGCCTACGTGGATTCCAATCTGGAGGGCTTCGTCAACGTCCTCGAGGGCTGCCGGCATACGGCGTGCCGCCATCTGCTGTTTGCGTCGTCATCGTCGGTCTATGGCGCCAACACCAAGCTGCCGTTCTCGGTCCACGACAACGTCGATCATCCGGTCAGCCTGTATGCCGCGACCAAGAAGGCCAACGAACTGCTCGCCCATTCCTACAGCCACCTCTATCGCATCCCGACGACTGGGCTGCGGTTCTTCACCGTCTATGGGGCGTGGTATCGGCCGGACATGGCGCTCTATAAGTTTGCGGACGCGATCACCAAGGGGAAGCCGATTCAGCTGTTCAACAACGGCAACATGCGGCGCGACTTCACCTATGTCGATGATGTCGTCGAGGCGATGGTGCGCCTTATCGGCCGCGCGCCCGAGGGCGACGTCAACTGGTCGGGCGCGCATCCCGATCCGGGTTCGAGCAAGGCACCCTGGCGCGTCTACAATATCGGCAACTCCAGGCCGGAAGAACTGATGCATGTGGTGGCGCTGCTCGAGCAGGGCTTCGGCCGGCAGGCCGAAAAGCAGTTGTTGCCAATGCAACCTGGGGATGTCCTGGAGACGTCAGCCGATGTCTCCGATCTGGAGCGTGAAATCGGCTTTCGGCCGCAGACGCGGATCGAGGACGGCATTGCCAAATTTGTCGCCTGGTATCGGGCTTATCACAACGTCGATCGGACGTAGTGCGCTCGTTAGCGAATTCCGGCTCGAGAAAAACCTGGCTCGGCGTGGAACGGAGTGTGGCAATGAGAGTTGTCAATGGTTTTGCGTTCGCTTCAGCCGTGATCATCACGTCCTGTGCAATCGTTCCGGCGCACGCGATCGACGCCAAGGTCGCACGCGCCTGCGATGCCTTGGTCGCGCGGGCGTTTCCACCGCGGCAGCCCGGCAATCCCGCTTCCGGCAGCGTGAGGGGCGGTGGGAAGGACCAGCGCGACTATTTCAACAAATGCGTCGCCAATGGCGGCAAGATGGACGACGACACGCCTCCGAAATCGAAATAGCGCGCGATCGCGACGCGCGTTCCGAATTAGCGATGCTTATGGCGGCTGGTCGAATCCGCTGCTGTCCGCCGTGGCAATCGTGCAAGCGCATGTAGAACGCGAAGGCGCTTCGCTGCCTCTGATGAAGCCGAAATGCCTCATTACCGCTCATTTCGAATTAGAATAGCATTGTCGCATTCGGCGAGATCGAGGTGAATATCTTGCATGATCGAATGTGTGGCGTTGATTCCCTCCGCCGCATCGTCAGGGCGGATCAGAATGCTCAGATCCGCGGCCCCGATATCTGAAACGGATCGAAATATTCTGCGATCAATGCAGACGACGCGGTGTCGGTTCGCTGCATCCATGCTGCTCGGTTCAACCTGTTATGCGCGGCGAAAAAACGGATTGATCGAAAGCAGCAGATTTAGTGTGTGCACGCCGTGTGTGGTGGAATATCTGGTTCGAGGCTGGAACACCTCATCACGTCGCGAGCCGTTGACGCGGCGATATTGTGATAGCCGGCAGGCGTGTCGCCGGTTTCGACCGCGATCGCTGCGATCAACGATCGTCAAATGATTTCATGCTCTTGCTCGCGCCTCATGGTCGGTGCCGGCTGCGGTCTTTGGCCGCCTGCCGCGTCGCTGCCGCTGACATCCCATCGCGACGACACATATAAGGCCATCGATCGAACGTTTCGCGATCAGGTTGTGGAACCTGGTTGAGAAAATTTAACGCGGAGCCACGTTCGTCGCAAACCTGCCCCATTAACCGCATTCCATGTGCGTGAGCTAAAACTCTGTCATTGAAACTTCAATCACATCGCTCATACCCTTAACCGCAGAGCGAGGGCGCGCCATGAAGCAGCACAAAGTACAACATTCGCATCAGCCAATCGAAGAGGCGTTGCTCGCGACCAATCAATCGCTGCGCAACGAAGTCGTTGCGCTGATGCTTGATATCGCCGCGTTGCGTGAAATCCACGAGCGCCCAGCCGCGTCTCGTTCGTTCGGCATGTCGCGTGAGCAGAACGCCCCGCGTGCCGCATTGCGCCGGGTTCACCACAGCTGAAGTCCGTCAGCCTATTTCTCACTGAGCAGAATTTGCGGCCACATCCAAGCCGGTCCGGCGAGGATGTCGGCGCTTGCTGCTATGGACAATTCAATTTTAAATTGAATGTTGTCCCGATCGATCCTCGTTTTGGGCGAGCTGGATCGATCTAGCTGTGGTTGCCGTGGACAATTTGTGATCGTGAGGGCGGGGCAGTCAGTGCTCTTGCCGCACCGGCTTGTGCGCCACGACGTAGGACAGGCGCTCGCGCAGGATCCACGTCTGCAACACCAGTTCGACGGCGGTGTGCCGGAGCTCGGAGTTCTCCGCGACGAGGCGTTCCAGGGCGTCGTCGGTTGCCTCGCTGGACACGGATTGCTTCCCTTCGAAGACCTTGAGACGCGCCATAGTGTCGATCCTCGTAAAATGTGTTGGTCAGAGGGCTGGCTCTGACAAGCGTCAGCACAGAATAGTTCGCGGATTGTCGGGCGGTCGTGGTTCCGCCTGGTGGCCTCGGGTGGGAAAGCGCCTAATTGATAATTCGCGGATCGAGCTATGAGTGTTAGGTTTCCTGAAAATGATCCTCAAATATGTTGAAACTCTCATGACACCTAACGTCTTAGTAACTACCGCTGCGCGAGCGTGCCCGCAAGCTGCCGGACGCGAAGGTCGCGGGATTAATTTGTTAGAATGTTGTGAAACTCTCGCGTGACCGGCGGCGTAGGTATCGCGGAGAGGCATGGTGCACTCACAATCTGTCGCGGGACCGATTGGATGTTCTCATTTGCTTCTCATTCGGGAATGCAAACGGTGCGCCAGTTATCCAGATCAAATTGTCATGCGCAGAAAGTCGTATAACTTTTTCTGTGAGGTCGTCTTCCGGCAGGAATATTGCTCATATATTCCGGTAAACACCTTGCAGCTTCGGTGTTTCTTCGCACAATGCGGCGCTGCCTACGGCAAGTTCGAGGCTCCCGAAGGACCCCCGGGAAATCCTCAATTTGAATTTCCTGTTGCATTTACATAGCTTATAGGCCATGCGATGATTGCTAATCTAGGGGGCAATGAGATGACCAATGAGGCGTCATTCAACTGACGAGATCAGTTCCAAGGTCAAGCAGGCCGAGGAACTCATGGCGCGGGGGCAGTCACAAGCCCAAGCGTGCAAGGTGCTGGGCGTTAGCGTGATGACATTTCACCGCTGGCGCAAGCAGGAGGCTGCACGCGGCCATCACCCGAATGGTACTGTGACCGAGCTCACTGCTCGCGCCGATGATCGAGATGGTATTCCCCACGTCCACAACCGTATTGACGAATTGCGGCTGGAAAATGAACGGCTGCGCCGGATTGTGACCGACCTTTTGCTCGAGAAAATGAAGATCGAGGAGAAGCTTGCGCTCAGGTCCAGCGGCGGGAATGGTTTGCCCCGCCGTGGTGAAGTGCAGAGCTGACGTAAGCTGATCCGCTAATGGATACGCGAGGGCCTGGGAGCCAGCAGCAGCTGGTCGCTCAGATGCGCTTTTTCAGATCTTGCGCGAAGCTCCTCGAGGATTGGACGTAGCCTCGCCTGTGCGAGGTCCAGGCCTTTGACAATGTCCTGATTCGGCATTTCGGCCGGAAAACGGGCCGAACGCAGCTTTGTTTCGACCGCCTTGACCAGCAACTCGACGTCGTCGCGGTGCTGGCCGGCGACCAGTTCGGCGCCCATCAGGCGGATGAGATGGAGGAGGGCCAGCAGCGCGGCCTCGGTTTCGCCAGCCGATGAACTCATAGACGGTCTCTGCCTGATATTGCCGGCAGGCCTTGCGAGCTCATGACCTGCCTGATATTAAACATGTGAATTGTTAACACGAATGTTAATTCCCGATGACCGACCTTTCGGACGCTCGAATAGCGAAGGTACCGGTTAGCTTCGGCGCCTTCTCGTTCGCTTTTGCCTCGCTCGAAGCGTTTGCTGTCGTCTTCGAGATGATCACCGCCGTGCTGTCCAGCATCATTGGCGGCGCGGCCTATCACCTGTTTTACTACCACACGGTTTATAGCAACAGCTTCGAGGGTTTTCTAGGGATCGGGGTCCTCGCCGCCATCCTTCACATGTTCGTGGCTAAGTCGCAGGGCCTCTACAATGCGCAGGTGCTGGCCGGTCTCGACCGGCGCTGGAGCAGCCTGCTCGGCGGGTGGCTGCTGGTGGTCCTGCTGATGACCCTGATCATCTTCCTTCTGAAGGTTGGCTCCGGCGTCTCGCGCGGGTCGGTGATGTCGTTTGGCCTGATCGGCGGCCTTGGGCTGGTGACCGGACGGATGCTGCTGCAGGCGCCGCTGCAACGTGCGATCGACCGCGGCATGCTGGCGACGCGCCGTGCGGTGGTGGTCGGGATGGCGGACGAATTGTCCCGGGTGCGGCAATCGAGCCTGCTGCGCGATTTCGGCCTCAGCGAGGTGCGACGGATCCAGTTGTCCGGCCTGTCCGACGATGCGGGCGACCGCGCCGCCGTCGCGTCAGCCATTCGCGCGGCACGGGAGTGCGGCGCCGACGAGATCATCTTGGCGATGCCCTGGCAGCAGGAACCGCGCATCCAGTTCGTGTGCGATCAGCTGCGGGCGTCACCGCTGCCGGTGCGGCTGCTGCCGGATCGGACGGCGGAGCGGTTCCTGGCGCTGCGGATGGTGGCGTCCGGCCCGATACCGACGCTGGAAATGCAGCGCTCGCCGCTGACCTCGGTCGAGCGTGCCGGCAAGCGGCTGTTCGACATCGTGGCATCGAGCGGCCTCCTGGTGCTGTTTGCGCCGCTTCTGATCGGGACGGCGATTGCGATCAAGCTCGACTCCAGGGGGCCGGTCCTGTTCCGGCAGCGCCGCAACGGGTTCGACGGCAAGCAATTCACCATCCTCAAATTCCGCTCCATGCATGTGCTCGAGGACGGCGATGTCATCACGCAGGCTCGCGCGAACGATCCGCGGCTGACCGGGATCGGCGCCACGCTGCGCCGCCGCAGCATCGACGAGCTGCCGCAGCTGGTGAACGTGCTGCGCGGCGACATGTCGCTGGTCGGGCCGCGGCCGCATGCGCTGGCGCATGACGACAAATATTCCAAGCTGATCGCAAGCTATGCGCAGCGCCAGCACGTCAAGCCGGGCATCACTGGTCTTGCACAAGTGCAGGGACTGCGCGGCGCGACGCCCGCGATCGAGGACATGCAGCTGCGCGTCGCGCACGACCTCATCTACATCAAGAGCTGGAGCTTCGTGCTCGACCTGCGCATCCTGCTGCGCACCGTCGGCGCGGTGCTGCGGCACAAGGGAATCTAGCGGACCGGGCATCCAACGGCTGCCCGCGTGGCGGCAGCACGCTACTCCGGAATGCTCTGGCCGGCGTCCTTGAATTCCGCCTCGATGATGCGCCGGTTGGCATCGGTCGCCACGCGATAGGCCTGGCCGAGCGCGCCCTTCAGCTCCGGCGCACGGGTGAGGATCAGGCGGATCTGCCGCTGCAACAGATCGACCAGCTCCACATCGCGCGTGGTATCGACCTGCGCCAGCAGGATCAGCCGCGGCGCGATCAGGTCGCTGCGGTTGAAGCCGGTGTAGTAGGACATCTTCAGCGCCTTCGATGCGGTCGGGTTCAGCCAGTCGAACCGCCCGGTCGCCGAAGCGAGGCCGAACCAGCCGCCGGCGTCCATCGGCGAGAGCCGCAGCGCGCGGGTGAAGGCGGCTTCGGCCGCCTCGGGCGAGGTCTGCAACTCGCTCCAGCCGTCGGCGAGCCACAGCTCGCTCCTGACCACGCCGACATCGGCGGCGAGCCAGGGTTTGCCGCGCGATGCATCGGCGGCGAGCCACCACATCGACAACGCCAGCGTCGTGGCGCCGATCAGGATTGCGGCCGGTACGAAGGCCGGCGACAGCCGCCGCGCGTGCCGTCGGATCGCGTCAGCCCTGGCGCTAGCCATGGCGCGCTGCCCGGTTGCTGGTCATCAGCAGGGTTCGCCGCGCGCCCTCCAGCTTGACGCAGGTCAGGCGGCCGGTCGCATAGGCGCCGGTGTCGACATTGATGCGGTTGCGCAGCAGCTCGGCCTCGTGCACCGGCGTATGGCCGTGGACCACGACCTTGCCGAAATCGTCTTCCGACACCAGGAAGTCGTCGCGGATCCAGAGCAGGTCTTCCTTGCGCTGCTGCTTGAGCGCGACACCGGGCCTGACGCCGGCATGCACGAAGAAATAGTGGCTGTGCACATAACAGATCGGCAGCGAGCGCAGGAAGGCGAGATGGGCCGGCGGCATCTGGCGCGCCAATTGCTGGGCGAGCGCCCGCCGCTCCGCGGCGTCGGGATTTGGCGAGGGCGTCAGTCCGTAGGACATCAGCGTCTGCAGGCCGCCGAACTGCCGCCATTGCGCAAGCATGTCGGGATTGACGAGAAACTCCAGCAGGCAGGCCTCGTGATTGCCGAGCAGGCAGACCATGCTGCGGGTCCGGCGGCGTTGCTCGAGCATCGCGATCACATCGCGCGAATCCGGTCCGCGATCGATGTAGTCGCCGAGGAACACCTGGATCGGCCGCGCCGGCCGGAACTTGCGGATATCGGCATCGATGCGGGCGCAGATCTCGTGCAGCAGGTCGGCGTGTCCGTGGATATCGCCGACGGCATAGATGCAGGTCTCGTCGCCCTCGTCATGTTGGAGGTCGCCGGGCTGGCCGACCATACGCCGGAGGAGCTTGCGCATCTGGCGACTAGCCCGCCTGCAACCGTGAACGGCTGATCCGCTGCGCCAGTCCTGTTCCGATCACGGCTCCCAACACGATCACTCCGGGCAGCGCCGGCAGTTCCGGCAAGGTGAAGACGGCGAGCAGCAGCGTCAGCAACACGGCTGCCGCCGCCGCGGAGTAGGACCAGTCACGGCCGCGATTGCGCGCGCCGGCCGTGAACGCGGCGATGCCCATGATCGTAACCGCCACGAGAGTCCAGAACATGGCGGAACCGAACTGCGCGATCAAGCCGGCGGCACTGGTTGCCACCACGGGCCGCGTGGTCGCCCCTTGCCAGTCCATATAGGTCGATGCCAGCTTTGCGGTGCTGCCGGCGCCGCCGCCGAGCGCGGGCAGGTCGGCGAGCAGATTGTGGGTCGACTGCACGAGGTCGGTCGGCGCGTGGACGAAGGCTATGGCCAGCGCTACGTCGGGATGACGGTTGGCGATCGCCGTCGCCAGCGCGATCAGCGCGATCGCCGCCGCAGCAGCGGCGCTGCTCCAGCGATGCAGATGAAGTTTTCGCGCGGCGAAGATCATCAGGACGAGCGCGATGCCTGCAACGATCGCGATCGCGGCGCCGCGCCGCCCGTACCAGCAGGCGCTGACAGCGCAGAACAGTGCGCTTGCGGCGAGCAGCCGGCGCAATCGCACCAACTGCGCGGCCGTGCGGCCGTCAGCATGTCCGCCCACGTCGAGTGCGCGCACAAGGCTGAGCGGAACGCCAATCAGAGTGACGACGAGGAATCCGTTTGCTGTCTCGTCGCGCGCAACGTCGGCAGCGCCAAGCCAGGCTTTGATCGGATCGCTGTACAACAGCAGGATCAGGGCCGCGGCGACGGCCGTCGCTGCGATGCTGCGGGTCACCATGTCGGCCCGGCGGGCATCGATCGCGATCGCCGCCGCAGTGATCATGACCGAGAGCAGCGACAGACAGCGCAGCAGCGCGCCAAGGCTCGCGCCGGTGTCGATCGTGATGCTGCCACTGAGCGATGCATCCAATGTTTCGCCGGCGAACTTCCACACCGGATGCGCCCAGAACGGCAGCGGAAGCATTTGGACGATGATCCAGAGCATCGGCACCAGCGCCGCCGCCACGGCGGGCCCGGCAACCCGATTCAGGAAAGACAGTTCACCGGGACGGATCGCCGTCACGCTTGCCAGCAGCCCGAGCGACGTTGCGGCGCCGACCAGGCCCATGGCGGGCGACGCGTCGATGAAGCCCACCGGAATCGATGCCCCGATCAGGATGCAGATGAAAGCCGTGACGTTCCACACGGGAGGGGCAAATCCTTGGGAAACAGGTCCTGCGGAAGATGAGAACGCAAGGCAGCGGGATGCCCCGGGCTCGCTGCGAGGTCAATCGAAATCGGACTTGCCAGGTAAGGTAGCGTTATGCCGCGTTAATGCGGGCGGCGCAGGGCAACGAGTGGCGTCGAGGTGCGGGACCGGAGCCGCGGCGCGAAGGTGCTCGCGAGATATCCGCCCTGCAGCGATACCATGGCGGTGATCATGAGCAGCGCAGTCTCGGACCACGCGAGGCGCGCTACGCCGACGGCGGCGAGCAGCATGAGTTCCGCAAGCGCGACCGGCACCAGCACCAGACAGTGCTGGCGCAGCCCGAGCACGGCGCCGCCGATCAAATTGCCAAGCAAAACAAATAGCATAACCAAACCCTGCGCCCGCATATTATCGGGCCGGGTCCTAAGCCGGGGTTAAACCGGTCGTCGCAAATCCGCCGGCGCGATGCCGGCCGACGCTCAAGTGGCTCCCGGTTGTGTTAATCGATTAACATTCAGAACGGGCGCAAGTCGCCGTAGCCATAGGCGGCCCAGTAGTCGCGGCCGCCATACGGCCCATAGGCCCCATAGAGCGGCGCGCAGGAATAGCGATCCGGGCAACCGTGCCAGCAGACCCGTTTCCATTGGCAGACATCGCCATGACAATATTGCAGCCGCTGGCAGTTGGCGCTGACACGCTCGACGGCGCGCGGGGCTTTGTAAATGCCCAATTCCGCAGCAAATGCGCCCGATCCGCCAAGCAGGACCACAACGGTTCCCAATGCGATCGCCAGCGGCTTCATGCGAGCCATCGAACCCTCAATCGGTTAACTCAAACCATCTCGTTCACAGATAATCGGAACATCACACGAAATCAAAGCCGGAGTGACGTCGCGCGGGCCGCTTGTTCACGGCGACGTGCCGGTGTCGCTGAATTGCCTCACCCTGCTAACATTCTTTATCATCTGCGGTGCGCTATATCACGGAACCTTGTGATTATGATAGTCGGCGTGTTACGGCACGGCCGGAGTATTTTAGATGTCGCGTGCGAATTTCATTAGAGCAATGTTATTGCTTGCGGCCGCCTGCTGGGTCGGCGGTTGCCATTACATGCCGACCAACGGTCCGACGAGTTCTGATGTCGTCGCCGGGCAGAAGGATCCGGAAAGCCTGCCCTATGCGATGGTCAAGATCACGCCGCAGGTCGAGAACGTGCTGGCGTCGTTCGCGCCGCAACTCGCCGGCGGCATTCAAGGTCCGCCGCCGAAGGACATCCATTTCGGCATCGGCGACGTCGTCAGCGTCACGATCTTCGAGGCCGCCGCCGGCGGTCTGTTCATTCCGGTCGAGGCCGGCGTGCGCCCCGGCAACTACATCACGCTGCCGAACCAGAACGTCGATACCGACGGCAACATCTCGGTGCCCTATGCCGGCGCGATCCGCGCCAAGAACCGCACGCCGACCGAGGTGCAGCGCTCGATCGTCGATGCGCTGAAGAACCGCGCGATCGAGCCGCAGGCCGTGGTCGCCCTGATCGAGCAGCGTACCTCGCTGATCTCCGTGCTCGGCGAGGTCAACACGCCGAACCGCTTCCCCGCCAACGCCGCGGGCGAGCGTGTGCTCGACTCGATCACGCGCGCCGGCGGCCCGAAAGGGCAGGGATTTGACACATGGGTGATGCTGGAGCGTGATGGCAAGCGGACGACGGTGCCGTTCGGCCAGCTGGTCTACGAGCCCAAGACCAACATTTATGCGCATCCGGGCGACACTATTTATGTCTACCGCGAGCCGCAGACCTTCGTCGCCTTCGGCGCGTCGGGTGCGCAGGGCCAGTTCAATTTCGAGGCCTGGCGCATCTCGCTGGCCGAAGCGGTCGCCAAGGCGGGCGGCCTGAACGATTCCTCGGCCGATCCGGCCTCGGTGTTCGTCTATCGTGGCGAGCTGCCGGAAGTGGCGGCCAAGCTTGGCGTCGACGTCAGCAAATATTCAGGGCCGATCATCCCGGTCGTCTACAATATCAATTTCCGCGATCCGGCCGGCTATTTCCTGGCCACGCGTTTCCAGTTGCGCAACAAGGACGTGCTTTATGCATCGAACGCGGCATCCGTCGAGGACGCCAAGCTCATGCAGCAAATCCGCCTCGTCACCGCGACGGTGAACGATCCGATCGTGGCCGCCTACAACGCAACTTTACTTCGTAATTCGATCAAGCTTGCGCCCTGATATTCGGGCGTGAGCCGGCCCGGCCGGCTTCATGGAACGCTTACGATCACCTTCCAGCTCAAGCGGGGCGACGGCATTGCCGTGGCCGGTACGATGGTCGTCGTGGCTGTTCTGCGCCGTCGTCGCGTTGGCGCCACTGCCGCTCGGCTCGGTCGGCGGCGTCGCGTCCGCGATCTGGTCGATCCTGCTCGCGATCGTCTTGCTCGGGATGTTGCCGATGCGCTTGCGCGGCAGCCAGCTCGCAATCCTCGCGGTAACGGCGCTGCTGACTGCGCTCGCCATGCTGGTGCTGCACGAGCAGTCGGCGGTGCGGCCCTGGTCGGGCGTGGCGCCGAACGCGCTGTGGGCAGAGGCCGGCAAATTGCTGCCGGCCGAGCTTCCGCCCGCCGTGACGGTCGCGCGCAACCAGCCATTTTATTCCGCGGGCGTCGGGATCGTCTGCCTGCTCAGCTTTGCGATCGGGGTCGTGCTCGGTGCGAACCGCGTATTGGCGCGCGGATTGCTGCGGGCGGTGGCCATTGCCGGCTTGGTCTATGCGATCCTCGGCATCATCACCTTCGCGATCGATCCCACCCGGATCTTCCTGCTTCACGACAAGCAGGCCCATCTGGAATGGCTGACGTCTCCCTTCGTCAACCGCAACACGGCGGCTATCTATTACGGCTGCTGTGCGCTGATCTGGCTGTTGTTCGGCTGCGAATTGATCGAGCGGCACTGGCCGTCGCACCGGGCCAGCCTGCCACGCCTGTTGGCGCGCCTCGATATGCCGGCACGGCGCCGGCTCGCCGGCCATGCGTTCGGCTGGCTTACTTGCCTGCTGGCGATGTTTCTGACCGGATCGCGCGGCGGCGTCGGGATCTCGTTGCTCGCTGCGGTCGCAGCTGCCGCGATCTTCTTTCGTAACCGGATGCCGCGCCGCTACGGCCTGATCATGGCGCTTTGCGTCGGCAGCCTGGTTGCGCTGGCGCTGCTGCAGCTGCTCGGCGGCGGCGTCGGCGCGCGCTTCAGCACGATCGGCCTGTCGGATGAGGGACGGTTCTCGACCTATCGCGCGACGTTGCGGATGATCTGGGATCATCCTTGGCTCGGCGATGGTTTCGGGTCCTTCGAATGGGTCTATCCGGCCTATCGCACCGACGACATCTCGTTGCGTGGGACCTGGAACCGGGCCCACAACAGCTGGCTCGAGCTGGCGTCCGACGGCGGAATGTTAATGGCCGGCGCGGTCATGATCGCGCTGCTCGCAGCCTTCGGGGTGCTCGCGCATGGCGTGCGGACCCGTCGCCGCGACGTGATCGTGCCGCTCGCGGCGCTCTGCGCGTCGGCTGCCGGCGGACTCCATTCGATGATCGATTTCTCGCTCCAGATCACCGGCTACGCCGTTGTTATCGCCGCGATGCTCGGGGCGGGGCTGTCACAATCCTTCCGCTCCGGCAGGGGCACCGGCAACGATCGCGGCGACAGGGACGCCTGTATTGCGGCCGGTTCGCCAGTTAACGCTGATTTCGCGCCTGAGCCCGGCGGCGCGGCCGGGCAGGGGTTTTAATTGGCGCGATAACTCTGACTATGCTAACGAACTGTTAGTATTCGTTAGGGAGATAGCTGTGTTCACATTTGAGCGATCCGGCGGTTTTTCCGCCTTGCGGCTGGTGGTATTGGCGCTGTTGGCGCTGGCGGCGCCCGGCGGCGCTACGATGGCAGAAACGCCTGGCGGGCTGATCCAGCTCTCGCAGGCGGTCACGAATTTCAAGGCCAATCCGGAACAGTTACTGACCCAATATCCGAACGCCGGCGTGGAATTGACTTCGCGGGCGCGCGACTTCGCCCTCAACGATCCGACGTCGCTCGATCCGCTCATCGCGCTGCTCGCCAAGGCGAGCAAGGACCAGAAGACGGCGATCGCCGCCGGTCTCGCCCAGGCCGCGCGCATCGTGGTGCGCAGCAATCAGCCCTACGCGACGCGCATCCAGCAGGCGATTGCCGACACCAAGGACCTCGACACCGTGACGGCGTTTGCCGCAGCGTCGGGTGATAGCGGCACCGCTGCGACCGGCGCCGGCGGCGCGGGCGGCGCCGGCGCATCTGGCGGCCAGACCAGCGCGCTCGGCGCCACCGGCGCAGGCGGCGGCACGCTCGAGGCCATCAACGGCAACAGCGTGAACACCGGCATCTTCAGCTTCACCTCGTCGGTGAGCAGCTCGGGTAACAATACGACCGGTACAACCGCCGGCACCACCACCACGCTGCTTTCAACAGTTACTCCCTGAGCGGGCTTCCGATCGCCAATGGAGAACTCTCTGCAGCAACGCGCTTCGGTGTCGGCGGCGGGACGTTTCCCAGGATCACTGGAGGGCGCGAGGGCAGGATGTATCCTGCTGGCGCGGCGATAGAACGAGATGCTTCAGCGCAACCAGATTTCGCCGTCTGTCGATCTGAGAAATCGTCCGGCCGAATTGCCGTCGCTGGCGGAGACCTTCGACGCCTTTGTCACTTATCTGCTCCGGCAGTACTGGGTGATCCTCGGGACGGCGGGCCTCTGCCTGTTCGGCGGCATCTGCTACCTGATGACGGCGGCGCCGAGCTATACCGCGCTCGCCACGATGATCATCGACACGCGCAAATTCCAGGCCTTCCAGCAGCAATCGCCGGTAAGCGAGCTCCCGGTCGATTCTTCCGCGGTCGAGAGCCAGGTCGAAATCCTGAAGTCGGAGAACGTGGCGCTCGCGGTGATCCGCGACCTCAAGCTCAACGAGGATCCGGAATTCATCGGCTCCAGGGCCGGCGCGGCGGGAGCCGTGCTCGATTTCGTATCCGGCCTGTTCGCCGGCAGCGCGCCGCCCAACGAGTTCGACCGGACCCGGCGCGCGGTCCGCACCTTCCAGAAGCAGCTCGACGTCCGCCGCCGCGGCATGACCTATGTGATCGAGGTCTCTTTCCGCTCGCTCGATCCGGAGCGTGCGGCGCAAATCGCTAACGGTGTTGCCGACGCCTACATCGTCGACCAGCTCGATTCCAAGTATCAGGCGACGCGCCGCGCCAGCGTCTGGCTGCAGGACCGCATCCAGGAGCTGCGCACGCAGGCATCCAATGCCGAGCGCGCGGTGCTCGACTACAAGAAGACCAACAACATCGTCACCTCGAGCGGCAAGCTGCTCAACGAGCAGCAGCTCGGCGAGCTCAACACCCAGCTGGTCCATGTGAAGTCGCAGGTCACCGACGCCAAGGCCAAGCTCGACCGCATCGAGGCGGTGGTGAAGGGCGGCGTCGCCGACGCGACGGTTGCCGATACGCTGAACAACCAGGTCATCACCAAGCTCCGCTCGCAATATCTTGAGCTTGCCAACCGCGAGGCCGACTGGTCGTCGCGCTATGGCTACAATCACCTGGCCGCCGTCAATCTGCGCAACCAGATGCGAGAGATCCAGTCGTCGATCATCGACGAGCTGAAGCGGCTCGCCGAAAGCTACAAGAGCGACTATGCGATCGCCCTGCAGCGTCAGACCGAGATCGAGCGCGCCGTGAACGAGTCGGTCTCGCAGTCGCAGTCCACCAACCAGGCGCAGGTCACGCTGCGCGAGCTCGAGAGCTCGGCCCAGACCTATCGCTCGCTCTATGACAATTTCCTGCAGCGCTACATGGAAAATGTGCAGCAGCAGTCGTTCCCGGTCAGCGAGGCGCGGGTGATCACCCGTGCCTCGCGTCCGCTCAGCAAGAGCCACCCGCAGACCTTGGTCGTGCTCGCGCTCTCGGCGCTCGGCGGCCTGATCGCCGGGCTCGGGCTCGGCGTGTTGCGCGATCTCTATGACCGGGTGTTCCGCACCGCTGAAATGGTCGAGACCATCCTCGACGCCGATTGCGTCGCGATCGTTCCCCGCCTCTCGCCAAGCCAGCTCAAGGCGCCGGTGGTCGCTCGTCCCAACCTGCCGGTCGGCGCGCGCTTGATCCAGCGCGGCGATGAACCGGTGCTGTGGGCGGCGATCGATTCGCCGTTCTCACGGTTCTCGGAAGCGATCCGCTCGATCAAGGTCAATGCCGACCTCAACGTCACCAAGCCGTCGAAGATCCTCGGCCTGACCTCGGCACTGCCCAACGAGGGCAAGTCGACGCTGGCCTTCGTGTTCGCGCAGCTGGTCGCGCAAAGCGGGGCGCGCGTGCTCCTGGTCGATTGCGACCTGCGCAATCCCTCGCTCAGCCGCAAGGTCGCCGCGAGCGCCGAGCGCGGCATTCTCGACGTCTTGTCGAACAATGCGACATTGCAGGAGACGCTGTGGCGCGATCCAGAGACCGGCCTTGCCTTCCTGCCGGGCGCCACACGGTCGCGCATCGCGCATTCGCACGAGGTGCTGGCCTCCGACCAGATGAAGGATTTCATCGACGGCGTCCGCAGTCATTATGATTACGTGATCGTCGACTTCCCGCCGCTGACGCCGGTGGTCGATGTCCGCATCACCGCGCACTTCGTCGATTCCTTCGTCTTCATCGTGGAATGGGGCAAGACCCAGGTGCAGGTGGTCGAGCGGGCGCTGCGCAGCGCGCGTGCGGTCAACGAGAACCTGCTCGGCGTCGTGCTCAACAAGGCCGATATCGCCGCGATGAGCCGCTATAGCGGCTATGGCGGAAAGAACTACTATTACAACTCGCATTATGGGCGATATGGCTACACCGAGTGAGACGCACGGTGCGATGCCCCGGCGTGCCGCCATCTGGCTTGCGCGCGGCTTTCTGGCCGCCGTCGGGTGCTCGTCGGTCGCCTGGGGCGCGACCACTCTGCCGGTGTTTATCGACCAGACCCGGCTCGATGCCGCCAGGGACCTGATCCTGCGCAACGTGCCGGTCAGCGACGCCGAGCTCGGCGACCTCGGCCCGCTGCTGTCGCGCGCGGCGGCGCGATCGGATTGCATGCCGGCGATCGATCGCAGCGCGGCGGTGATCCGGCTGCGGCTCGCCGAGAACGCACTCGCATCCGGCGCCCGGGTGGACACCCGGATGGGCGAGCTTGACACGGCCGTCCGCAAGTCGCTCGGCTGCGCGCCGTCCGATCCTTATCTCTGGGTCGTGCTGTTCTGGCTTCGCAACATCAGGCAAGGTTTGAGCGACGCCAATTTCGACCTGCTGCGGATGTCATACCGGCTCGGACCCAATGAGGGCTGGATCGTGGTCAAGCGCAGCGCCATGGCGCTCGCCATGCTCGATGCGTTGCCGCCCGACCTGTCGGCGGAGGTCGTTGCCGAGTTCGCACGTCTGGTGAAGACCGAATTGTACACCGAGGCGATCGATCTCCTGAAGGGCCCGGGCTGGTTGCACCGGGACAGGCTGCTGGCTGGTCTGGCAGCTGTCCCGCAACGGAACGTCGACATCCTGACCCGTAGCATGGCGGACATTGGATACGATCTCGACCACCTCTCGCCGGCGGAGCGACGCAATCTTGAGCGCAAATCGAACGACCGCCTCGGCGAGCTTGCCCGAATGCCGCCCGGAGCGATGGCCAGACCATGACGATGGAATTCAGCATCAGGCAGCACAACGCGCATTATGAGGGCGTCTATTCGGCGCAGGAGCGCGACTGGCGCCGCGTCTGCGCAGTCGACAAGGCCGATCATATTGCCGGCTTGCTCGGCGCGTCGGCCGCCGGTGTCGGCAATGTGCTCGAGGTCGGCTGCGGTACCGGCGCCGTGCTGGCGCGGCTGTCCGCGATCGGCATCGGCCGCGACTTCACCGGCATCGACGTCATCGATCCCGCGACCAACCTGGAGACCGATGGCGCCGCTTCAGCCCCGTTCCGCTGGTCGAGCTATGACGGTGCCACGATCCCGTTCGCCGACGGATCGTTCGACCTCGTCTATGCCAGCCACGTGCTCGAACACGTGCCCGAGCCGCGCGCGTTCCTGCACGAGCTTGCCCGGGTGGCGCGGAACTTCATCTATCTCGAAGTGCCGTGCGAGCTGCATGCGCGAACCAATCGCCGGGCGCTGCAATCGACGCTCGACATCGGCCACATCAATTTCTACACGCCGGACACGTTCCGCCTGGTGCTGGAGACCGCGGGGCTGCATGTTGTCGGCTTCGGTACCTATGATCACAGCCTGCCGGTGCACGCTTTTCATTCATCGCGGGTCAGGGGGCTTGCCAAGAGCCTTGTGCGGAAGTCGCTGTTGTCGGTCAGCCCCGAGCTTGCGACCCGGCTTGCGACCTATCATTGCGGGGCGCTCTGCCGGCGCGTCGAAGCGCTGCCCCCGCCGCGGGACCGATAAGCCATGGCGCCGCGCGTGGTCGTCTTCAACAACATGATCACACCCTACACCAATCGGCTCTACAACGAGCTGGTTGACCGTGGGCTCAATCTCGCGGTGCTGTCCTGTACCGCGCAGGAGGCCGATCGCTCCTGGGCGGGATCGTTCACACCGCGCTACACGACGCGCACGGTGCCCGGCGTCTCGATCCCGCTGTCGCGCTCGCGTCACACCCATTTCAATATCGGGATCGGGCGCGCCTTGAACGCGCTCGCGCCCGACCTGCTATTCGTCAACGGCCTTTATCCCTCGATGCTGGCCGGCGCGGCATGGGCGCGCGCCAACGGCAGGGCGCTTGCGCTGACGATCGACGGCTGGCGCGAGACGATGCCCAACACGGCCTATCATCGCCTGGCGCGGCCATGGCTGCTGCGCCAATGCGGCGCGGTCGTGTGCTGCAGCGACAAGGGCAGGGCGTATTTCCGCGGCGAGGGTGTCGGCGACGACGATCTGTTCGTCGTGCCGCTGGTGCCGGCATGGGATCCGCCGGAGACCGTCCCTGGTTTCCACGACCGTCCCTTTCACCTGCTGTGGTGCGCCCGCATCAACGACGACGCCAAGAACGCGATCTTCTTCGAGAACGTCGCCATCGCGCTCGGCCGGGTCTTGCCCGGCTTGAGGGTTCGCGTGGTCGGGTCCGGCGCTGCCGAGCAGCGCATGCTGGCGCGGCTCGGCGGCGCCGGCATCGATGTCAGCCACGACAGCTATGTGCCATGGCAGGCGATATCGGAGGTCTATCTGCAATCGCGGTTGTTGCTGCTGCCCTCTTTGCTGGAACCATGGGGTCTGGTGTGCAACGAGGCCTTGCAGTGCGGGGTTCCCTGCCTGGTGTCGCCCCATGTCGGGGCGGGCGGTGAGTTGGTGCGCGACCGGGTTAATGGCCATGTTTGCGCGCTCGATGAGCAGGCTTGGGTCGACGCGGCGCGTGGCTTGCTCGAACATCCGGCGCGCTGGGAGGCGATGTCGCGGCAGGCCAGGCGCAGTATGCGTAAGGACGCACTTGCCGACGCCGCGGCGCGCTTTGCTGCCGCGGTCGATCATCTCTTGAGGGCGCCGGCCCGGCAGGAAGCCGTTCAATGATCGGCAGATGGTGGTTTCGAACTGAGCTCTTTCTGCACGCCTATCTGGTGATGGTGCTCGGCTGCATCTATTTCCTGTTCAATTTCATCGAGGGCATCTCGTTCGCGGAACGGGCCGGGGAGTCCACGCTGTTCCGCGGCGTGTGGCTGCTGCTTTATATCCTGCTGATGCTGCACATTGCGGTCGATCGGAAACGCTTCGGCCTGCTGATGCTGCAATCGCATCTCTATCTGGCATTCATTGCCTTCGCGCTGGTGTCGCTGGCGCTGAGCGCCGACCCCGCGGGCGCGTCGATCAAGTTCGCGATGTACCTCCTGACCACGCTGTTCTCGGCATGGGTCGTGATCAGCTGCCCGGTCGATCGGCTCGTCGACACCCTGTTCCGGATCGGGATCGTGGTGCTGATCGTTCATGTCGTGCTATTTCCGGTGATCGGCTCGCAATGGGACTACGATCCGCTGCATCGGCCGACCGTGCTCGGGACCCAGGCCTATGCCGGCGTGTTCGGCCACAAGAATCTCGCGGGCGCCTTCTTCGGTCTCATGGTGCTGATCTGTTTCGTCCGCATGCTGGCGGGGCCGCGGCGGCAGTTCGGCTGGTCGCTGTTGCTGATGGGGTGTCATCTTTTTGCGCTCGCCGCGGCCGGCGCAGCAGGACCGCTGATCAGCATGTTGACGGCACTCGCCGTGACTTTCGGGCTGCTGCTGGTGGTGCTTGGACACAGGGGAGCTGCCTCGATCTACTGGCTCGGCCTCGCCTTTGTTGCGCTTGTCACGTTCGCCGTGCCGAGCGACGAGTTGTACGGGCTGGTCGGCCGCAGCGGAAACCTGACCGGCCGCTCGTTCCTCTGGGCGGTCTGGCCGCACTTCTTCTGGCAACACCCCTGGCTGGGCTACGGCTTCTCCGGGTTCTTCAACGAGTTGCCGAACTCGCCCGTGAACGAGCTGACGAGCATGGCGCCATGGAACACCGAGTTTGGCTCGTTCGAGAATTCCTATCTTGATGCTTTCCTCCAGTTCGGCCTGCTCGGCGGCGCGTTCTATATGCTGCTGGTGGCGCGGGCGTTATGGAACACCATCGTCTTCACGTTCGAGCGGCGCGGGATGTATTGGCTGGCGCCGTTCGCGATGCTGCTGTTCGTCGTGATCGCGTCAGCCAACGATTCCAGTCAGCTGCTGCACAATTATTTCGGCTGCGTGCTGGTGTTCTGGTGCTATTTCGGCCCGGAAGCCAGGCTGCAGATGGTGCCGCGGCGGGCGTTTGCCAGACTGCGTGTGAGTGAGGCGTGAGTGCGTTGACCGAAAGGCTGGATCGAATGGCGGCCCAGACCCGGGTCGCCTGTGCTGCGCGCGGAGCGCTCGGCCGGCTGCGGCGCGCCGGGGGCAATGTCGCGCTCGGCTTGATCGATCAGGCGCTGCTTAGCGGCTCGGCCTTCGTGCTGACGATCGTGCTGGCCAATGTGCTCGATATCAATTCGTTCGGCCAATTCAGCATCGCCTGGTCGTTCTCTATCCTGATCGAGGCGGTGTTTCTGCGCGGGTTGTTCGACGACGGGCTGCCGGCGACCGCGCATCGCATCCCGAAATCGCTATGGCCGCAGCTGCGGCTCGGCCTCTATCTGTCGTCGCTGCTGGTTTCGGCGGTGCTTGGCCTGCTGCTGGTGGTTGCCGGTCTCGTGATCGGTGCGGTCGGCGGTGCCGCGGGCGGGCTCGTGATCGCGACCGGGCTCGCGATCCCTGCGGTTCGGCTGCAAAGCATGTTCCGCCGCATCTGCTATCTCGATGGGCGGCTGCCGCGCGCGGTGGCATCGTCGCTCACCTATTGCGTGGCGCTCGTCGTCTCGGCTGGCCTGATGATCGCGCTCAAACTGACCGGCGCTGCGGCTGCGATGGCCTGCATCGCGATCTCGGCGGCGCTCGCCGGCAGCCTGCTGCTCGCTCACACCATCGACCTGGCCTGGCCGCAGACCAGGATCTTCCGCGGCTCGCTGCGGCGGCTGTTTCGGAACGGCCGCTGGTTCGTCGCGACCTCGCTCACCTACTGGATCGGCAGCATCGGGCTGATCCCGGTTTGCGGCTTCCTGATCGGGCTGGACGCGAGCGCGTCGCTGCGGATCCTGCTCCTGGTGTTCGCACCGCTGAGCCAGTTCTGCGCGACGATGTTCTCGGTCCGCCTGCCGGAAATCGCAGCCGAGCTGCGCGCCGGCCGGCGCAGCGCGGTCGCCGCTGCTGCACGCGAGAACGCCGTGCTGCTCGGCTCGATCGCGCTCGCCTATGGCGCGATGGTCGTGCTGCTCGGCCAGCGCATGCTCGCCCTTGTCATCCACGGTCAGAGCTACGAGATCGGTACCGGCAGCATCGCCTTGATGGGGACCGCGATGGCGCTCGACGCGGTGTGGCTCGGCCTCGCGCTGCCGCTGTTCGCGACCGGCAGGCCGCAGCGGTTCATGCTGAGCCGGATCGCTGGCCTCGTCGCACTGTGTGGCGTTCTGCCGCTTGCGGCGGAGGCCTGGCAAGTGGTGGGCGCGGTTGCGGCGATGGTGGCCTCCAGCGCGGCGTCGGTCATCGTGGTCGTGCTGACCAATTCGGTGCGGGAGAAGACATGACCGACAACGCACCCGGCCGCGCGCTGCAGCGGCTGCATATCGGCGCCTTCAACTGCGGCATCGCGGGCTGGATCAACACCGACATCACGATGCATCTGTGGATCGCGCGCCTGCCGCTCGCGGCGAAAGCGTTGCATCTCGCCGGCCTGCTGAGCGACGCGCGCTATGCCGAGCACCGCCAGGGCAAGTTTGCCGGGCTCCGCTACATGGACCTGACCAAGCCGTTGCCGTTCGCAGATGGCAGCCTCTCGGCGGTGTTCAGCGCACATGTCTTCGAGCATCTATTTCCCGACGAGGTCGAGCGGCTGGCGCGTGAGATTGCGCGGGTGCTGGCGCCGGGCGGGGTGTGCCGCATCGTCGTCCCCGACATGGAACGGATCGTCGCGCTCTACGACCCGGCCGCACCGCAGGCCTTCCTCAAGGGCGTGTTCGAGATCGAGCGCCGCAAGGAGGCTGCCTTCGCGCATCACTGGGGCTTTACGCGCGCCTCCCTCGCGGCTCTGTTCCGCGATGCGGGCTGTTCCGAGACCCACACCCGGGCCTATCGAGAGGGGGTCTGTCCCGACATCGACCGGCTCGACAACCGGCCGGACGAGTCGATCTTCTTCGAGGCGATCAAGTGAGCGGAAGCAGAGAGCCGATATGCCGCTGCGTGAAGAATTGCGCGTGCCGTGCTAGACCGACGCGACCGGTAGCAGGAGACTGACATTGCTGGGCACAATTCAAGCCCGATTTTCTGGTGCAGCACGCAAGCGGCGCGGCGAGTTCCTCGTCCGCACCGTGAACCTGCCGCTCGACGCAAGGATCCTCGATCTCGGCGGCGGCACCGGCCGGCACATTCGCGCGATCCTGCCGCGCCATACCGACATCACGGTCTGCGATATATCGGCCGACGATTTGAAGGCCGCGCGCGAACGCTTCGGGTTCAAGACCGTTCTGCTGCGGGAAACCGAGCGGCTGCCGTTCAAGGATCAGGCGTTCGACTTCTGCTTCTGCTCGTCGGTGATCGAGCATGTCACCGGGCCGAAGCAGGCCGTCGTGACGATCGAGAACGACACGGCATTCAGGAATATCGCGCGCGAGCACCAGAACCGCTTTGCCGGTGAGATCTCCCGGGTCGCGAGGTCCTTCTACGTGCAGACGCCGTACCGGTACTTTCCGATCGAGAGCCATACCTGGCTGCCCGGAATCATCGTCCTGTTGCCGAGGCGACGGCAAATCGCACTGATCGAAAGGTTCAACCGATTCTGGTTCAAGCGGACCGCGCCCGACTGGCACCTGTTCGACTGGGGCGAGATGACCGAAACGTTTCCGGACGCGAAAATCTATCGCGAGCGATACCTCGGCATGACCAAGTCGCTGATGGCGATCAAGGTGTGAAGCAGGCATCTGCCCGCCGCATCAATTGTCGCGGCGGGCGAGGATATTGATCAGCGTGCCGACCGCGGGCCGGCGATCGAGCGCCGGCGGCAGCGGCGAGCCGCCAAAGCTGACGCCGAGCATGGTGAGACCATGTTGCCGCAGCAGGCCCTGCATGACGGCCGGCGTGGTGTCGAACTTGGAAAAGGCGAGGTAGCGGAACAGCGGCCGGCCCGACACGCGCGACGAAGCCGCATGCGCGAGCTTGTAGCCCTGGCGCAGCAGCGATCCGCGGTTGGGGATCGAGACCAGCAGCAGTCCACCGGGCCTGAGCACGCGATGGATCTGGGCGAGGCACTGCGCCACGTCGGGGACATATTCCAGCACGCTCGCGCAGAGCACGCCGTCGAAGGACCGATCCGCAAACGGCAGGTTTGCGATGGTCGGAATCTGCCGGAACGTGAGCCGGTCGGCCGGCGGACCGTCGGCGGGGCGGCTGCGTGCCGCCGCAATCATCTCCGACGAGGCGTCGACGCCGGTGACATCGCAGCCGCGTGCGGCGAGCAGGCGGGAGAGCGTTCCGGTGCCGCAACCTGCATCCAGCCAGCGCTGGCCATTGAGGTCCGCATTCCCGAGCAGATCGAACATCGCGGCGGTGCGCGCCTTGAAGGTGCGGCTCCGATGCAGCCTCTCCCACTCCGACGAGATCTCGTCGTGAAAGCGGATTTCGGGTCGGTCGCGGGTCTGGGCCACGGTAGCCATGGTGTTCCCTACCAGTGGAAGCCGCTCACCTTGGCGCGCACCTCTCGGGGCAATCCAATGTCCGACAGTTCGAGCACCACCTGGTCGGGCCGGGTTGCCTTCAGCGCCGCAACGAAGCGCGGATCGGCGGTCGTCAGCACGATGATGTCGGCCCATTCGATCGTCGCCGTCACATCGTCATGCAGCAAGCCGACCAGCTCCGGGTTGCGCATCAGAAAGTCGCGGTTGGCGCCGATCAGTTGCGACAGCCGTACGTTGGGGTCGTAGATCTGGATGTCGCGCTGCTCGCCGCGCAGGCTTTTGACCAGCTCGACGAAGGGGCTGTCGCGGACATCGTCGGTGCCGGCCTTGAAGCTGATGCCGAGGAACGCGATGCGGCGGCCGTCGTGCGACAGGATCCAGTCGGCGCCGCGCGACATGATCATGTCGTTGCTCGGCAGGATGCTTTCGAGCACCGGCGTCGACAGACCACGGCTGTGCGCGAGGTGCTTTAGCGCCTTGACGTCCTTGGGCAGGCAGGAGCCGCCGAAGGCAAAACCCGGCCGCAGATAGGCCGGCGAGATGTTGAGCCTTGTGTCCTGCAGGAAGATGTTCATGACGTCGCGGCCGTCGATGCCGAGCGTCTTTGCGATGGCGCCGATCTCGTTGGCGAAGCTGACCTTCAGCGCGTGCCAGCTGTTGTCGACATATTTGACCAGCTCGGCGGTCTCGACCGGCGGCGTGATCTTGGCGCCGGGCAGATCCTTGTAGAGCGCCATGACGCGGTCGGCGGTTTCCTGGTTGAAGGCGCCGACCACGGTCTTGGACGGCGCGTTGAAGTCGGCAATGGCGCTGCCTTCGCGCAGGAACTCCGGATTGAAGGCGAGGTCGAAATCGCGTCCGATCTTGTTGCCGGAGGCTTCCTCGATCAGCGGCCCGACGGTGTCGCGGGTGGTGCCGGGCAGCACGGTGGAGCGGATCGTCACGGTATGCGGCGCGTTCTTTGCCCGCAGCCCGCGGCCGATCTCGACGGCGACCTGCCGGATCGCGGTCAGGTCGAGATTGCCGTTGCCGGACGACGGCGTGCCGACGCAGACCATCGATATGTCGCTGTTGACGATCGCCTCGGTGGCGTCGGTGGTTGCGGTCAACTGACCCGTCGCAACCGCGTGCGCCACCTTGTCCGAGATGCCCGGCTCGATGACCGGCGATCGGCCCTCGCGGATCAGGTCGACCTTATCGATGCTCTTGTCGACGCCGATGATCTGGTGGCCGAGCTCGGTGAAGCAGGCCGCGCACACCGTTCCGACATAGCCGAGGCCGAAAATGCTGACGTTCATGCTTCGACCTTCGACAATCCAGCGACCTGCGCGTGGCCGCGTCGCGTTTGACGTGAGTGAGGCGGCAGGGCGTTCAACGCGATGCCCGCCCGGTAGCTGCATTGGCGTTGACGCCGGGCGCCTGCGACGTCGGCCGCTCCGTGGTGGCGTTCGCCCGTGGGGCGCGGCTCTGCCAGGGAAGCGCTCTGGCGAACAGCGCCTCATAGGCGGCGAGCAGCTTCGGCTCCTCATGCGTCCAGGACAATTCGCGCTCGACGCGGCTGCGGCCATAGGCCCCCATCGTCTGCCGCAGCGCCGGATTATCGATCAGCGTGATGATCTTGCCGGCGAAATCCCGCGGGTCGTTCTGCGCCGCATAGAGCGAGGCGTCGAGCGCGGAGCGGCGGCCTTCGCGAACCTCGAACTGAACGATCGGCCGTCCGAGCGCCATGTACTCCATGATCTTGTTCATGGTGGAGATGTCGTTCATCGGTGTGACGCGATCCGGATTGACGCAGACATCTGCGGTCGAGAGCATCGTGAACAGAGCGTCATCGGCAATAGCGCCGGTGAAGTTCACGTAGTCGGAGAGCTGCATTTCCGCGCAGAGCTTGACCACCGCATTCCACTCCGGCCCGGTGCCGGCGATGTTGAACTGGATGTCGGTGCGGCCGAGATCGTGCACGATGTGGCCGATTGACTGCAGCAGGAGATCGATGCCTTCCGACTGGCCGATCACGCCGACATAGCCGACGCTGTAGCGCCGGCCACGGCGCCAGGCCGGATCGGCCGGGCGGGAGCGCACCCGTTCGAGATTGGGGCCAGAGCGCACCACGAAGACCCGGTTGGCCGGCATCCGGCCGCGGGTGATCGCGATCTCGCGATAGGATTCGTTGGTCGCGATCGAGATGCTTGCGGTCTTGAAGGTGAGATATTCGACCAGCCGAAGCAGATGCCAGAAAAAGTCCCTGCGGCCGAACTTCGCTTCGTAGAGCTCGGGATTGACGTCGTGATGATCGAACACGAAGCGCTTGCCGCCGAGCTTGAACAGCAGGCCGATCAGGAAGATCAGGTCGGGCGGATTGCAGCCATGAATCACGTCGAAGCCGTGCTTCCACGCCACCTTGATCGCAAGCCACGTCTCCCAGAACAGTGCGGCCGGATATTCGATGAGATAGGCGGCGATCCCGCGTGCTTCCACCGGCATCGGATGACGGTAAATGTGAATGCCGTCGAGGCACTCGTAGGATTCGGTATGGCCGCGGCCCTTCGGGCAGATCACCGAAACTTCATAGCCCGCCTTGCGCAGCGACGTTGCCTCGCACCACACCCTGCGATCGAAAGGAACCGGAAGGTTCTCGACGATGATCAGGATCCGCCGCGGTGATGGTTCAGCTCTCGACATCTGCGATGATCTATACCATTGACCTAACAACATCACAATCCGACTAACATCGGCATTAACATGCGCAGCTTCCATTTTGCAATCCCGCCGCGGATGTGACGGCGACGAGACACCGACATGGCAGGTAGAGTGAGGGAGTGGGCACAAAGGGCGTCGATCGCGCTGGTTTTGAGTGCGCTGGCGCCGCTGGCTCACAAATGGCCGCTGCAGTGGGCCGGCGCGGCGGCAAACGATGTGCTCAATGTGAGCCATGTGAACGTGGTGATCCCGCCGACGCTTTTCGGCATGACGATCAATGCGATCGGACAGTCGCAGCCATGGCCGGCGCTCAAGTTTGACGGCGTCCGGCTGTGGGGTGCGATCTACTGGGCGCAGATCAACCCGGCGCCCGGCATCTACAATTGGGCACGCTTCGACGCGATCCTTGCGGCGGCGGAGCGCGAGCACGTCGAGATCGTCCTCAATCTCGCCTTCACGCCGCGCTGGGCCGCGTCGGTGAAAGATGCGCCGCCGGCATTCACGCCCGGCGCAAGCTCGCCGCCTGCCGATCTCACATCATGGGACGAATGGGTGCGCGCGGCCGTGACCCGCGCCGCCGGCCGCATCAAATACTGGGAAATCTGGAACGAGCCCGAGGATCCCAAATATTACTCGGGCGATATCGCGACCATGGTCCAGATGCAGAAACGGGCCTACCAGATCATCAAGGCCAGCGATCCCGCTCTGACTGTGCTGACGCCGTCGTCCAACGGCACGCCGGACGGCTATCGTTGGCAACAGGCCTTCATGGCGCAAGGCGGCGGACAATATGCCGATGTCTTCGCCTTCCACGGCTATACGAGCGAACCCGAAGCGGTGATCGGGATCATCGCCCGCTTCAAGCAGATCCTCGCCGCGCACGATCTCTCCACAAGGCCGATCTGGGACACCGAGGCCGGCTGGTCGTCGCACGAGGACAACCCGGATGGCTTTCTGGCGCGCGCCTATATCCTGAAATGGATCAGCGGCGTCGACCGGTTCTATTGGTACGAGTTCGCCGGCGGGGGCGGCGACTTCGGCAAATTGTGGGATCGGGCACGCGGGCTGCTTCCGAGCGGAATTGCCTATCGCACGGTCCAGTCATGGTTGGTCGGCGCCAGCGTCGTGGCGGCAGGCAGGACGTCGCCGTCGACCTGGCGCGTCGAACTCCGCATGCCGGATGGCCGCTACGGCTTGATCCTCTGGACCACCAAGGGGCGGTCCGTACATCGGGTCGACCCGCGTTTTAGCCGTTACCAGGGCCTGGACGGCGGCGAAGGAGCTGTCGCCAACGGTGAGGTCGAGATCTCGCCCAAACCGGTCCTGTTGCTGGAATGATAACGATGTTAAACGGTCGGCGATGAGATAAATTATGACGATGTTCCCGGCCTCATCGCGGGCGGCGGGCGCGATACAACGAGCACTGTTAACTTGAGGCGATTGACCGACCGTGAAGCAGATCGCGCAGAACTATAAGAGCGGCGAGCTCAAGCTGATCGACGTGCCGGCTCCGCGCTGCCGCCCCGGCGGGGTTTTGGTGCGCACGGCATTCTCGGCGGTGTCCACCGGCACCGAGATGATGAAATTCACCGAAGGCCGGCTGTCGCTGCTCGGCAAGGCGCGTGCGCGCCCCGACCAGGTTGCCAAGGTGGTGCGCTCGGCTCGCCAGCAGGGATTGCTTGCGACCTATCAGAAGGTGATGAACCGGCTCGATTCCTACACGCCGCTCGGTTATTCGCTGTCGGGCACCGTCGTGGAGGTGGGCGAGGGTGTCGGCGGCTTCGCGCTCGGACAGCGGGTCTGCTGCGGCGGCAATCAGTATGCAACCCATGCTGAATATAATTGGGTGCCGGTGAACCTCTGCGTGCCGCTGCCGGACGGTGCAGCGCTCGACCAGGCCGCGTTCACGACGATAGCCTCGATCGCGCTGCAGGCGATGCGCCAGTCGGAAATCGGTTTCGGTGAGACCGCCTGCGTGATCGGCCTTGGCCTGATCGGGCAGATCATGGTGCGCCTGCTGCGCAGCGCCGGTGTCGTGGTCGTTGGGCTCGACAGGCTGGAGCCGCGCTGTGGTCAGGCGGAGGCGGCGGGTGCCGCGCTCTGTGCGGTCGCATCGGATGATGCCGCGGCCGAATTTCGCGCGCGGATCGATCAGCTGACCGCAGGCAATGGTGTCGATTGCGTGTTCATCACGGCGGGCAGCGACGATCCGGAGCTCGCGTCGCGTTCGGCCGCGTTGCTGCGCGACCGCGGCCGTATCGTCGACATCGGCAAATGCACGCTGAACCTGCCGTGGAACGAATTCTACGACAAGGAGCTCGACGTTCGATTCTCGCGCTCCTACGGCCCCGGCCGCTACGATCCGCTCTACGAGGAGGGCGGCATCGACTATCCGATCGGCCATGTGCGCTGGACCGAGAAGCGCAACATGGAGGCGATCGTCGCCCTGCTGGCCGACGGGCGGCTGGATTTCTCTGCGCTGATTTCCGACATGGTGCCGCTGGAGCAGGCGACGTCGGCATTCGAGCGCATGAGCCGGGGCGAGGTTGGTCTCGGCATGGTGTTCACCTATCCGGACGCCGCTTCCCGCGCGATGCAGATGGTCTATCGTCCGGCCGTCGCGCTGCGCAGCGGCCGGGTCCGGCTCGGCGTCATCGGCGCCGGCAATTATGCCTCCAGCATGTTGTTGCCGCAGCTTGCAAATCACGCGCGCGTCGATCTCGTCGAGGTCGCCACCAACACCGGCCTCAGCGGCGCCACCGCGGTGCGCAAGTTCGGCTTCGCGCGTGCCTCGACGGATGCGGCCTCGGTGCTCGAGGCCGACGACATCGATGCCGTGCTGATCGCGACGCGCCATGCCTCCCACGCCCACCTCGCGACCCAAGCGCTGCGCGCCGGCAAGGCGGTGTTTGTCGAGAAGCCGCTCGCGATCGATCCAGACGCGCTCGATCAGCTGGGGCAGGCGATCCGCGAGACCGGCAACAACCGGCTGATGGTCGGCTTCAATCGCCGCTTCTCGCCGCTGCTGCAGGGGATGCGCGCGGCGTTCTCGCCGGCGGGGCCACAGACCTTGCAATATCGCGTCATCGCCGGCCCGCTGGAGAAATCATCCTGGTATCTGCAGGCCGAGAGCGAGGGCAGCCGATTCGTCGGCGAGGGCGGCCATTTCATCGACGTATTGTCCTGGTGGCTCGGCGCCGAGCCGGTGCGCGTCTCGGCGCGTACCGCGGGCAAGGATGTCGACAATCTCGTCGCCACGTTCGACTTTGCCGACGGCTCGGTTGCGAGCCTCAGCTATCTCACCGGCGGCGATCCGCGTGTGCCCAAGGAGGCGCTTGAAATATCGGCAAGCACCGGCTTTGCTGCCTTTGACAATTTCGCGGGCTTCGAGGTCTGGCACGCCGGACAGCGGACGGCGAAGAAAGCGCGGCTCGACAAGGGGCAGCGGCCGATGCTGGATGCCTTCATCGCCGCGGTCGCATCGGCGGCCGCGATGCCGATCGGGCTCGACTCGCTGCTTGCGACCACCCGCGCAACGCTCGCGGTTCAGGAGAGCGCAGCCGCCGGGATGCCGGTCGATCTGACGATCGGCGCAGCAGAGCAGGGCGTCGTGCGCGCATCGACTGCGTTGAGATGAATCCGGCCTGGTATCTGCGCAGGCTGCAGCGCATGGAGCCGTCCGAGCTAGCGGGACGGGTGAACGATCAGCTGTTGCGCCTGCTCTGGCGCATCACTCCGCCCGCTATCGCACGACACGCCAGCGCCAGGCTGGCCCCGGGCCCGCGGCAGCCGCGGCTGAAGCCGCTGCCTTTGCCGGCGCACGCTCCGCAGCAGGCCGCGGAGCGACTCATCCGGAGCGCCGACGGGATTCTCGCCGGACATTGGCGGGTCTTCGCCCGAGATCATAATGCCCTCGGCGAGCGGCCGGACTGGTTCGTCGATGTCCGCAGCGGCAAGCGGGCGCCTGCTGACGTGTATGCGTTTGCAGTGCCCTATCGCGACGAAGCCGCGGTCGGGAACATCAAATACATCTGGGAGTCGTCGCGTCACCACCATCTCACGGTGCTCGCGTCGGCGTATTACCTGACCTCGGACGAACGCTACGCCAGGCGTGTGGCCGCGCATCTCACAAGCTGGTGGCGCGAAAATCCGTTTCCGCGCGGCCCGCACTGGATCAGCGGCATCGAGCTTGGCGTGCGGCTGATCTCGTGGGCCTGGGTGCGGCAGCTGCTGCAGAACTGGCCCGGCGCGCCTGCGCTGTTCGAGGACAATGACCTGTTCCTGACGCAGCTCTATGCGCACCAATACTGGCTGTCGCAGTTCCCGAGCCGTGGCTCCTCCGCCAACAACCACATCATCGCGGAGGCTGCCGGGCAGTTCGTGGCGGCCTGTGCGTTTCCCTTTTTTCGCGACAGCGCGCTGTGGCGCCAGAATGCCGCCAGGACGCTGGCAGACGAAGCTGTTGCGCAAACCTTCGCCTGCGGCAGCAATCGCGAGCTCGCAACCGATTATCACGGCTTCGTCCTCGAACTGCTGCTGGCCGCGGCAGTGCAGGGCGAAGCGTCCGGGCACCAGCTGGGCGAAATGGTCTGGACCACGATGTGCCGCATGAGCGATGCGATTGCTGCGATGCTCGACGACCGCGCGCATCCTCCGCGTCAGGGCGATGGCGACGACGGCATCGGCCTGTTGCTCGACGATCCCGCCTGCAATCGCTGGCCCGGTCTGCTCGCCACCGGCGCGCGCCTGTTCGGCGATCTGCCGTGGTGGCCCAAACTGCCGCAGCCCGATCTGCGCACGTTTTTTCTGACGGACGGCATCAAGGCGCGTGCGATCGCCGCGCGCCCTGCGCGCCGTCCGTATTCGCTTGATGAGGCGGGACAGACCTTTCTGGTCGATGCCACCCGAGCGGTGTGGTGCCGCTGCGATCACGGCCCGCATGGCTTCGGCCGCATTGCGGCCCATGCCCACGCGGATGCGCTGTCGCTCGAATGCAGGATCGGCGGCGTCGATATCCTCGCCGACCCCGGCACCTATTGCTATCACGGCGATCCGCGATGGCGCGCCTATTTCCGTTCCACGCTGGCGCACAACACGCTCTGCCTGTTCGGGCGCGACCAGTCGGTGTCGGGCGGGCCGTTTCTGTGGACGCGGCACGCGCAGAGCCGGCTGATCGCATTGAGCGGCCTGGACGATCGTGATGCGGACGCAAGCTGGGTCGCGGAGCATTCGGGATATCAGGACACGGCAGATCGTCTCGTGCATCGCCGTTCAGTGCAATTGCAGCGTCAGGCGGCGCGGCTCGTCGTTACCGATGTTGTGCTTGCCGATGAGGGGCTTGCGGTGCCGGCGAGCCTCAGCTGGCATCTCGGTCCCGACGTCGAATGCAAGCTCGAAGGGCGTCACGCGCGCCTGTCATGGCCCGGCGGACGCGGCGAGCTCGAGCTGCCGGCGGCGCTCAGCTGGACGCCGTATCGCGGTGACGAAACCGTGCCGGCCGGGTGGTATTCGCCGTCGTTCGATCTCAAGGTGCCGGCGACGACGCTGATCGGCTCCGGAACGCTGGCCGCCGGCCAAAGCCTGGTGACGGAGCTGCGCTGGTTTCCCGAGCCGGCACGCCGATCATGAAGATCCTGGTCGCTCACAACAGGTATCAGGGACGCGGCGGCGAAGACGTCGTGTTCGAAGCGGAAGTCGACCTGCTGCGCGACGCTGGACACAGTGTTGAGACGCTCACGGTCAGCAACGAAGCGATCAATTCGCTTGCCGCGCGGATCGCGACGACGTTGTCGATCGCCGATAATGTGGAGGGAAAACGGGCCATGGCGGAGGTGATCGGCCGCTTTCGCCCCGACATCGTCCACGTCCACAATTTCTTCCCACTGCTTTCGCCTGCCGTGTTCGATGTCTGCCGGCAGCAGCGCGTGCCTGCGGTGGTGACGCTGCACAATTACCGCACTATCTGCACCGGCGGCATGCTGCTGCGCGACGGCCGCATCTGCCACAAATGCCTGGACCGCGGCCATCTCTGGGGTGTCGTGCATCGCTGCTACCGCGGATCGCTGCCGGGCTCGCTGGCCTCGGCCTACATGATCGCGCGGCACCAGCGCCGCGGCACCTGGACGCGTCCCGGCGTTCGCCTGATCGCGCTGACGCAGTTTGCCCGAACGTTGTTCACGCAGGCCGGCTTCGATGCCCGCCGGATCGACGTGAAGCCGAACTTCATGGCCGATCCGGGTGCACCCGATCCGGCGATACCGCGCGCCGGGCTGCTCTATGTCGGACGGCTGAGCCGCGAGAAGGGCGTCGGCGTATTGCTCGACGCTGTTGCCGGGACCAGCGTACCGTTGCGGATCGTGGGCGAGGGGCCGGAGCGCGCTGCGCTTGAAGCTCGGGCGCCCGCCAATGTCAGGTTCCTCGGCGCGCTCTCGCGCGCAGACGTGCTTCGGCAAATGGCGAGTGCCCGGGCATTGGTCGTGCCGTCGCTATGGTACGAGGGATTTCCGATGGTCGTGGTCGAAGCCTTCGCACAGGGGACGCCGGTGATCGCATCCGAGATCGGCGGACTTGCCGAGGTGGTGAGCGCCGGCAAGACCGGCACATTGGTGCCGCCGGGCGACGCGGCAGGGCTCAGACAGCGGATTGTTGAGCTTCTGGGCGCCCCCGATCTCGCAACGGCATGGGGGCAGGCTGCGCGGACCGCCTATATCGAGCGTTACGCGCCGGAGGAGAATCTGCGGCTGCTCGAGGCCATCTACGCGCGCGCCGCTGGATGATCGCCGCAGACGGTTGCTCCGCCCGTGATCGGGCGCCGTCTTGCCCGTTGCCGCGCTCTTGTCCCTAACGGATTGCGGCGAATCTAATGTTAATTTGTTATATCGGGTGCTTGTTTGGGCGCCCCTCCGGCTTTGGCCGCGGGGCCGAATTGCCCCGATTCTACGATCGATTCCCCGGTTTTTGCCCGCTTGACGCTCGCAGCCTGCAACCAGAACCCGGCATAACGCCACTCGCTGGCCGGCCGGTTGTGACGTTTGACGCTTTTCTGAAAAAGCGCTTACGCGGCGCAGAAATATTTTTTCAGATCAGAAAATCGCGTCGAAGCGTGCACAAAGGCTGCGAAATTCGGCGCCCTGGCGCCATCTTGGGACCGGATGAAACCCCGTATAATCACTACCCTTTTTTGCATCGCGGCTAACATTTGTGAGCTGCCTGCGCTGAATGTTAGTCCGCGACCGAGATGGTGCTAAGTCTCACATAAGTCTCATGGAACCAGACGTTAATAGCGCATTGCTGATTGACACTCCGATATTGCGGACTTAACAATGGACTTAACAAGTTCGTAACGTGTGTCCACATTTGAGCTGCGTCGCAACAAACCAGTTGTGAATCAACAGCTTACGTGCGGGCGAGCGGCTTGAATCCTCGTATCCCAAGCAGGGGCTACATCGATGGCGACTTACAATCTCGACCAGACTGACCTCAAACATGCGATCAACTCCACGATCGATCACGCGACCCAGCAACAGATTCTTGACTATCTGATCAACGCAGGCATCGGGTACACCAGCCCGGATGACGGCAGCTCGATCCCGGTGCAAGTGGGCGCCGGCATCAGCAACCCCGACCCGAACGCCAACGTTCTCATCGAAACCAACCCGAATAACTCTGTTACCACCGACGCCAGCCTGAAGGCGATCATCGAGGCGACCAACCAGGACGTCACGCTGACGGTGAACGGCAGCACCCCGGTGCTGGTCGCGACCGGCAACGGAAACGATCAGATCTTCATCAACAACACCGGTGACACCACGGTTCTCGCCGGCAATGGCAACGACACGATCTTCGGTGGCGCGGGTCACGACTCGCTCTCCGGCGGCAACGGCGACGACGTCCTGATCGACAACGTTTCCGGTCACAGCACGCTCGATGGCGGCAAGGGCGATGATCTGCTGTCCGGGATCGGTGCCGACACCCTGATCGGTGGCTCCGGCAACGATACGCTTTACGGCGGCAGCTCGTCGACCCTGTTGGGTGGCAGCGGCAACGACGTGCTGGTCTCCGGCAGCACTGTCGGCAATTCCAGCATCTTGCTTGGCGGCACGGGCAACGACGCGCTGTACGGCGGTGCCGGCAACGATCGCCTGTTCGGCGGCGACGGCAACGACACGCTGACCGGCGGTTCGGGCAACCAGATTCTCGACGGCGGCAAGGGCAACGACGTCCTGATCGGCGGTTCGGGCAACAACGAGCTGTTCGGCGGTGCCGGCAACGATGCGCTCTATTCGAACTCGGATGCGTCGCACGGCTCGATCCTCGACGGCGGTGCCGGCAACGACTCGCTGTATGGCGGTGCGGGTGCCGACACCCTGTACGGTGGTGCCGGCAACGACCTGCTGGTCGGCGGTACCGGCACCGTTGCCGAGTACGGCGGCGCCGGCAAGGACGTGCTCTACTCGGGCAGCGATGCGTCGCATGCGACGAAGCTGTTTGGCGGTGACGGCAACGACTCGCTCTATGGCGGTGCCGGCAACGACACGCTGTATGGCGGCTCCGGCAGCGACACGCTGGTCGCCGGCTCGGGCAACCAGACGCTGCTCGGCGGCGGCGGCAACGACTCGTTCGTCGGTTCCGCCTCCGGTACGGCCTCGATGGTCGGCGGCTCTGGTCAGGACTACTTCTACCTGTCCAACCTCCACAGCAGCGACACCATTGACGGCGGTGCCGGCAACAAGGACTCGCTGACCTTCCTGGATCACGCCTCGACCGATGTGACCGGAATCACCGCGGGCAAGGATGGTTCTCTGGACGTCAACTTCAGCAATGGCCAGGTGACCCAGATCAGCAACATCGAATACCTGATCTTCAACGATGGTCACTCGACCAAGCTGTAAGATCCCAATCCTGAACTAAGATCTCAGGTCTGCACTAAACGAAGGCGCCGTCTCGACCCTGGTTGAGGCGGCGCTTTTTTCGATTGCAGGTGGTGTTATGAAGCGCTGTCTGATAATGTCGCAGCGTTGCTGCCTGCTCCAATTGTGAATCATCGAGATCATTTGAGTATTTGCTTAGCGTTGATGTAGCGCATCGAAGCAGGGGCTCCATCGATGGTGACGCAAAACCTGAACCAGACGCAGCTCAAGGCCGCGATCAGCTCCACGATCGATCACGCAACCCGGCAACAGATTCTCGACTATCTGATCAGCGCGGGGATCGGTTACACCAGCCCGGATGACGGCGCGACCATCCCGGTCGAGGTGGGCGCCGGGATCAGCAACCCGGATCCGAACGCCAATGTTCTGATCGAAACCAACGCCAACAACACGATCAAGCTCGATGCCAAGCTGAAGGCGATCATCGAAGCCACCAAGAGCGACGTGACGCTGACCGTGAACGGCGCCGCCCCGGTGGTGATCGCGACCAGCGACGGCAACGACGATATCACCATCAACAACAACCGCGGTACCACGGTTCTTGCCGGCGCGGGCAACGATACGGTGTACGGTGGCGGCGTGGGTCACAGCCTGCTTTACGGCGACGCCGGCAATGACTGGCTTTATGGCAGTGACTGGTCGGACCTGCATGGCGGTAGCGGCGACGATACCCTGCTGTCCGGCAGCTCGCTGGAATCACTGGACCGGATCAACACGCTGGACGGCGGTAGCGGCAACGACGTGCTGTTCGGTGGCTGGGGCAATGATCGCCTGTATGGCGGCACCGGTGACGACTGGTTGAGCGCGGGTTTCTACAACGAGACGCTCGACGGCGGCGCGGGCAATGACACGCTGGTCGCCGGCACATACAGCGATCAGCTCTACGGCGGCGCCGGCGACGACCTGCTCTACGCGAACTTGTTTGCGTGGTACGGCTCGTACCTGTCGGGCGGTGACGGCAACGACACGCTGGAGGGTGGTGCCAGCGCCGTAGCCGACACGCTGGATGGCGGCGCCGGGGACGACCTGCTCAAGGGCGGCGTCGCCACTGTTGCGGAGTACGGTGGCAGCGGCAACGACGCTCTCTACTCAGGCGCCGGTTATGGGCTCGGCACGTTGCTCGATGGCGGTGCGGGCGACGACACGCTGGTTGCCGGTGCAGGGTATAATCCTGCCAATATCGGTTCCGACACGCTGGACGGCGGTGCCGGCAACGATCTGCTGATCGGTGCTGCCGGGACTGTTGCGGAGTATGGTGGCAGCGGCAACGACGCGATCTACGCGCACTCGGATGCATCGCACGGCACGATCCTGGACGGCGGTGCGGGCAACGACTCGCTCTATGGCGGTACCGGTGCCGACTCGCTGGATGGCGGCGCCGGCAACGACCTCCTGGTTGGCGATATCCGCACTGTTGCCGAATACGGCGGCAACGGTAACGACGCGCTCTATTCGGGCAGCGATGCGTCGCACGCGACCTCGCTCTCCGGCGGCGACGGCAACGATTCGCTCTATGGCGGTGCCGGCAACGACACGCTGTATGGCGGCTCCGGCCACGATACGATGGTTGCCGGCTCGGGCACGCAGACGCTGATCGGCGGCAATGGCGGTTCGTCGTTCGTCGGCTCCGCCACCGGCACGGCCTCGATGGTCGGTGGCTCGGGTCAGGACTACTTCTATTTGTCCAACCTCCACAGCAAAGACACTATTGACGGTGGCGCCGGCAACAAGGACTCGCTGACCTTCCTGGATCACGCCTCGACTGACGTGACCGACATCAGTGCGGGCAAGGGCGGTTCTCTGGACATCAACTTCAGCAATGGCCAGGTGACCCAGATCAGCAACATCGAATACCTGATCTTCAACGATGGTCACTCGACCAGGCTGTAACATCCCAGGTCTTCACGAAGTGAGGGGGCCGCCTCGACCTCGGTTGGGCGGCGCTTTCTTTGGTGTACGAACAAGGTGATCGGAACTTGTCGATCATTTGCCATCGGATCGGGCGAGCTCCGTCTCAAGTTCCGCTCCAGGCATTCCGTTAACGGACGTTAGAACGTTAGTTCGTCACATTCGGACCACGTAGCTTTTGTAAAGGCGTGTGGCTCGCTCGATTGAGTGGTGCCGTGGCCGATGGTTTCCCGCAGCGCCGGCAACTTTGGTCGAGACGAGCGATCGCTGCAGAAATCAGCCGCTTAATGCGCGAACCGCGGAGCTCACGAATTGGCCAAGAAGAAAATGCTGAACGCCGGTGCTGGATCGACGGTTGCCAAGCGGATCCAGCCGCTCCTGACGTCGCATGAGTGGGAGGAGGTTCGCCTCGATGTCGACGGTAGCCTGAGTCCGGATATCGTCGGCTCGATTACCGATCTCGCCAAACTGTGCCGGCCGGCCTCGTTTGACGCGATCTGGTGCTCCCATCTGATGGAACATCTCTATGCCCATGAGATACACCCCACATTCGTCCAGTTCCGCGAGGTCCTCAAGCCGGACGGATTCGCGCTGATCATGTCGCCCGACCTGGAAGCGGTGGCTCAGCACATGCTGACCCAGGGCCTCGGTGCGGTCGCCTATGTCTCGCCGGCCGGTCCGATACGGCCACTTGACATGATCTACGGGCATTCCGGCGCGATCGAGCAGGGACGCCACCACATGGCGCACAAGACCGGGTTTTCGTGCGACCGGATGGGAAACCTGCTGCTGAGCGCCGGGTTTCCCACGGTGTCCGTTCGCAGCGGGAACTTCGAGGTCTGCGCGTTGGCGCTCATGCCGGAGGCCGAGGAGAGGCGGATTCGGCCGCAGCTCGAGGCCTGCGGCTTCGACTTCCGGGAGACGGAGGCCGCCGCTCCATGATTGTAGATGTTAAATAATGTTATAAGGGTTCCGTGGTTAAACCACCGGTAGCAATGGCCGGAACTGGCTTCTGTGCTTGTTGCGACACATATCTTTTCGGAACGATGCGCTGAAAATGCTGCATTAGCGAACTAACAGTGATAAGTTATATCTCGCTAGGGACCGGATCTTGCGCAGTCGAAACCTCGAGGCTTCCATGACCAAACACCTCTCGCTCGTCGGCGCACCTTCGGTGGAGGCGCTGCCGCCCTCGGGTCTCGCCTGTCTCGTCATCGTGGCAAGACAGCATGGTTTGCACCTGACCCCGTCCCAGCTCATCCATGACAATCTGCTGGGCGACCAGGAAGTCACGCTTGCCGAGCTTTTGAAGTGCGCGAATTCCTCGGGCATGACGGCAAAGGCCGTCACGCTGGACTGGAGGGGGCTGAGCCATCTCAAGCGGGCGCTGCCGGCAATCGTTCGCCTGCGCGATGGCAGCCACATGGTCTTGCTGCGCCTCGAAGGCGATGAAAACAGCACCCGGGTGGTCTTGCAGGATCCGAACGCGAGCGAGGATGCGCTGCTCGTCATCGATCAACCGCGCTTTGAGGACATCTGGTCGGGCGACGTCGTCATGGCCAAGCGCGATTACGAGATCTCCGACGAGACCCAGCCGTTCAGCCTCGGCTTTGTCGCCGCCCTTGTGTTCCGCGAGCGGCGCATCCTGCGCGACGTCGCGATCGCAGCGCTGATCCTGGGCTTCCTCGGCCTGGCGCCGATCATGTTCTGGCGGCTGCTCTCGGACAAGGTCATCTACTACAAGGCCTTCAACACGTTCTACGTGCTGTGCGTCACGATGCTGGTGATCATCGCGTTCGAGGCCGCGTTCTCGTTCCTGCGGCAGTACCTCGTCCAGCGCATGACAGCACGTCTCGACGTCAAATTGTCGACCTACGTGTTCGAAAAAGTGCTCAATCTGCCGATCGATTACTTCGAACAGAACCCTGTCGGCCTTATTTCCCGGGACATTCGCGAGGTGTTCCGGATTCGCGGCTTCCTGACCGGGCAGTTGTTCGGGACAATTCTCGATTCGACGACGTTGATCTTCTTCCTGCCCGTCATGTTCTTCTTCAGTCCGATCATGACGCTGATTGTGCTTTCCTTCGCAGCACTGATCGTCACCTGGCTTGTCTTGATGCTGCCGATCTACCGGAAAAGGTCGACGGCAGTTCTCGCGGCTGAAGGCGCGCAGGGCGCGTTCCTGATCCAGAGCCTGAACGGAATGAGAACGATCAAGTCTCTGGCGCTCGATTCACGTCAGCGGCACATGTGGGATGTGCTGGTTGCGCGCGTCGCCAATGCGCGTCTTGCGGAAGGCATGAGCGGAATTGCCATCCAGACGGTGGTACGTCCGCTGGAGCGGTTGGCGGTGAGCGCGCCCTATGCGCTCGGCGTCTACCTGGCCATAACGAGCGATGATCCGATGTACATTGGCGCGCTGTTTGCCTTTCTGATGCTGTCGCAGCGGGTCGCCGGTCCGCTGATGCAGATGGCGCAACTCGTCAACCAGTATGACGAGGCGCGCACGGCTGTCGCGATCGTCGGCAAGCTGGTCAATCAGCCGCCCGAGGAGGGGCGCACCGGCCATGGCGTGAGGGTGCCGCTGAAGGGGCTGGTCGAATTCGCCGGTGTCACGTTCAAGTACAAGGGCGCGGTATCGCCGGCGCTGAACAACATCTCCTTCGAGATTCCTCTCGGCACGACGCTCGGCGTGATGGGCAAGAGCGGCTCGGGCAAGACCACGATTACCCGGCTGTTGCAGCGCCTGCATTCCGACTATGGCGGGCTGATCAAGGTCGACGGCATCGATGTTCGCGAATACGACGTCGACCATCTCCGGCGCAATATTGGCGTCGTGCTGCAGGAAAACTTCCTGTTCAGCGGCACGATCCGCGAGAATATTTCGGCGGCAAAGCCGGATGCGACGTTCGACGAAATCGTCAGGGCGGCGCGGCTGGCCGGTGCCGAGGAGTTCATCGACAAGCTGCCGCGCGGCTACGAGACCTATATCTACGAGGGATCGACCAATCTCTCCGGCGGCCAGCGCCAGCGCCTCGCGATCGCGCGCGCGCTGATCGTCAATCCGCCGATCCTGATCCTGGACGAAGCGACCAGCGCGCTCGATGCCGAGAGCGAGACGATCGTGAATGCGAACATCTCGCGGATCGCGCATGGGCGCACGCTGATCATCATTTCGCACCGCCTGTCGTCGCTGACCAAGGCCGATGCGATTCTCGTGCTCAATCGCGGCGTGGTCAACGACATCGGGCGCCACGACGAGCTTCTGGAACGAAACGATATCTACAGCTCGCTGTGGTACCAGCAGAATACGCACCTCGCGCCGACGGGTCGCAGCGACAAGAACTTCAGGAGTCCGACCCTTGTCTCCTAATCAAGCTTCGCTCGCGACCGTTCGCCAGTTCCAGTCCGAAACCGATGCCATCCGGGAAGCCGCCGAGCCGCAGCTGGCCCGCGCGACGCTGTTCGTGCTGTCAGCATTCCTGGTATCGATCGTGGCGATCATGTGCTTGATGCGCCTTGACCGGGTGATCATGAGCGTGGGGGGCAGGATGGTTCCCGTCGATCAGATCAACGTGCTGCAGGCGTTGGACCCGTCGATCATCAAGACGATCGATGTTCGGGAAGGTGAGCAGGTCGAGACCGGGCAACTGCTCGCGACCCTCGACTCGACATTCACCGTGGCTGACGTCACTCAGTACAAGCTGCAGATCGCGAGCCTGGACGCACAGGTTGCGCGGGATGAGGCCGAACTGTCCGGGAAGCCGCTGTCATACGGCCAATCCAGTGATCAGGATGTCACCAGGTACAACGCCCTGCAAAAGGCGCTCTACGACCAGCGCGTTGCCCAGTACACCGCGCAGGTGACCAGCTACGATTCCAAGATCAGCCAGACCGAAGCGACGATCCTGAAGGCGAAGAAGGACGACGAGCGGTATGGTCAGCGTGCCGAGATCGCCGGCAAGATCGAGGACATGCGCTCGACGCTCGCCGAGAGCGGTAGCGGGTCCAAGCTGAATCTTTATCTATCGCAGGATACCCGCCTGGAGTTGTTGCGTCAGATCGACAATACGCACAACAGTCTGCTGGAAGCGCAACACCAGCTGGACTCGCTGAAGGCGGATCGCAGGGCGTTCATCCAGCAATGGAACGCGCAGTTGAGCCAGGATCTGGTCACGACGCGCAACAGCCTGGATACCGCCCGCGCGGCCTATGACAAGGCCGTCAAGCATCAGGATCTCGTCCGCTGGACGGCCGCCGAGCCCTCGGTCGTCCTGACCCTGGCCAAGCTCTCGGTTGGATCCGTGCTGAAGCCCGGCGATCCCTTCATCACGCTGATGCCGCTCAAGACGCGGCTCGAAGCCGAGATCCGGATCCTGTCGCGTGACGTCGGCTTTGTCCGGCCGAACGATCCCTGTACGATGAAGATCGATGCCTTCAACGCCGCGGAGCACGGCACGGCGCAAGGCAAGATTCGCTGGATCAGCGAAGGCGCCTTCACGACCGATGATGACGGAAAGCCCGTCGATGCCTACTACAAGGCGCGCTGCTCGGTCGACCACACCAACTTCAAGGATGTTCCGGCGAACTTCCGCCTTATCCCCGGCATGACGCTGCAGGGCGATGTCAATGTCGGGACACGCTCGGTCGCGATGTATCTGCTCGGCGGCATGCTGCGCGGCATGAATGAGTCCATGCGCGAGCCATGACAGTGTTGTCACCATCCCTGATTGGCCTTTTCCGGCCCAGTACATCCCGTTCAGATCCAAAGCAGTTTGAACGGGGGCTGGAGGCGTATGAGAACCGGCAGTATCTCGAGGCCCTGCGGCTTTGGAGGCTTGCCTCGCAAGCGGGCAACCCGGAGGCAGATTACCGTATCGGGTTGCTGTATGCGCGGAACGAGGGCGTCATCGGCAACCTCCCCGACGCGGTTGCGTGGTACGAGCGCGCTGCCCTTAAGGGATATACCGAAGCGCAATTCCAGCTTGGCGTGATCTACCTCAACGGGGTCAAGCCGACGGTCGGTCCGAACAGGCCCGAGATGTGGCGGCAATCCACTGCACAGCGTCTGGGCGACAAGGCGACCAATCTCCACGATATGGTCTTCCCGAACGGCATCGGCGTGCCCAAGGATGTCGACGCCGCCTTCCTCTGGATGTCGGTGGCGGCGGAAGCCGGCAAGGCGGACGCGCAGGCGATCCTCGGCGACATGTACGCCAGTGGGGCGGGCTGCACCAAGGATCATGCAACCGCGTTGCGCTGGTACGAGGCCGCGGCCGAGCAGAAGGCTGCGTCCGGCGAATTCGCGCTCGGTGATGTGCATTATCAGGGCCGCGGCGTTCCCGTTGATTTCGCGCAGGCTGCGATCTGGTATCACAAGGCCGCGGAGCAGGGACATGTGCGCGCGCAGGTGGCGCTCGCGTTCATGTGCCTCAAGGGCACCGGGCTTCCCGAGAATGCCGACGAAGCCGCGCGGCTGTTCCAGAGCGCCGCGACCCATGATGATACTATCGCGCTCTACAACATTGCGCTGTTGCGGCTCGCCGGCAGAGGCGTTGCCAAGGATATCGACAAGGCCGAGACCGCGTTGCGCAAGGCAGCGCGGAAAGACTATCTGCCGGCCATCCAGGCGCTGGCCGAGTTCTATGCGCTCGGCACCTCAGCCGAGCCGGATCTGCGCGAGGCGGCGTATTGGTACGAGAAGGCGGCCGAGCGCGGCGATGCGCAGGCGCAATTCTTCACCGGGCGTTTCTATGCCACCGGCACCGGCGTTCCGCCCAGCATTCGTCAGGCGGCGAAATGGTTCGAGCGTGCGGCCGAGAGCGGCCACGCCACGGCGGCTCACAACATTGCGGTGTTCTATCTCAATGGCAACGGCGTGACGCGCGATGTCGCGACCGCGATCAAGTGGTTCGAGCGCGCGTCCGAAGGCGGCATCAGTGCCGCGGCTGTGCAGCTTGGCCGGCTCTACTCGGCAGGCAATGGCGTGCCGCGTGATCAGGCGCGCGCCGCGGAGTGGTTGAGCAAGGCGGCCAACGGCGGCGACGCCGATGCGAAGACGGCCTATGCCGTGTTCCTGATGCAGGAAGAGCCGTCCGAAGCGCGTCTCGCGGAAGCGCGCACGCTCCTGACCGACGCGGCCGAGGTCGGTCATCCTGCCGCCGCATTTCAGCTCGGCGGGCTGCACATGGGAAGGTCCGGCGGCAGCGTCGATCTGCCGGCCGCGGCGCAATGGTTCAAGCGTGCGGCAACCGCCGGCCATGTCGAGGCCCAGCACACGCTCGCGCTGCTGTATTCCGATCCCAAGAGCGGCCTCAAGGATTCGCAGGCCGCGGCGAGCTGGATCGTCAAGGCTGCAGACGGCGGCAACGCGGCGGCTCAGTTCAAGCTTGCCGTTATGTATTGCACCGGGCAGGGCGTCGAGCAGGACCTCGCCCAGGGCGTGACGTGGTACGAGGCCGCAGCGCGCCAGGGCCACACCACCGCGCAATACAACCTTGCGGTGATGGTGGGGCGCGGGCAGGGCTGCGACGCCGATCCGGCGAAGGCGGCCGCGTGGTTCGAAGCAGCAGCGAAGCAGGGCATGGTCGAAGCCCAGCTCGCGATTGGTGATGCGCTGCGCGCCGGCAACGGTGTCGCGCAGGACCGTGATCAGGCACTGCGCTGGTATCGGCAAGCGGCGCAGCAGAACAACGAAGGTGCGCAGCGTCGTCTGCAGGCGATGGGCGAGAGTGTCGGCTGAGATTGTTGGATGCGGGCATCTCGTCGCATGCAGTCAACGATCGATGGTGAACGGCTTTGTTTTTGGGCGCGAAGGCACGGAAGCGGGCAGATCCGCGTGACAATCTGAGCAGAACTAACAATGGCTTTCATATCGACGACAGAGAGATTGCGTTAATGTGGCATTCGCCGAACAATGCTCGTGTAATCTCAGGTTGTGTGAAGATGGTCGATAAGCACCGCGAGGTCACGAGCGACGGCGTGTCAGGCAACATTGTCCCGGGATCGAACTTCCGCGTGACCGGGAAAGAAACTGGAGCCGGCGTTAAACGTTGGCAGGAGATTGAGTGGCAATGAACAAGATGGTCGAACGGAGCGTCAGGGATACGAAGGACATGTTGCCCGTTGCCAGTCCGGTTCAGCAGGACGACATCTCGCAGAGCCTGTTCCTGGATCCCGATGTGGGTGATCTCCAGGCGGGGCAGAGGCTGCGTGGCGCTATCCTCGAATATTCGGGGCGAGGAATATCCGGCTGGATCGTCGACGCCCGGTCGCCCGCTTCAACCGTCTCGCTCGCGCTTTTCATCGGCTCCCACTGTGTCGAAGAGGGACGAACGGGGCGGCCGGTTCGGGCGAGCATTGGTCCGCAGAGTGCGATCGGCCGTCCCGGTTTTCGTATCGATCTATCCAAGCCGGGAGTGCGTCGCCGTCTGGCGCGCGCCCTGAGAAACACGCTTGTCGAACGCGACCCCGTGCAGATTTATCTTCGCATCAGTCTAAACGATGGCGAATACTACGAAATACCGCTGTTCGAGAAACTGGCATCGAGCAGCGAAGTGATCCTCGCACTCGGCTTCTCGACCGACGACTACGACGATCTGTTGTTTCCGAACAGCGACAACAAGATAGTCGCCGGATCGGTCGACGCCTCCAAGAAAGAAGTGCGCTTCGTCTGCTTCTACCTGCCGCAATTCCATTCGTTCGCGGAGAACGATCGATGGTGGGGACCTGGCTTCACCGAATGGACCAACGTCTCCCAGATGCGTCCGCAGTTTCCGACGCACCAATCTCCGTGGTTGCCTGCTGATCTGGGTTTCTACGATATGAGATTGATCGAGACGCGCCGGCAACAGGCAGAGTTGGCTCGCCGTTACGGCGTTCATGGCTTTTGCTACTATGCCTATTGGTTTCAGGGACGAAGACTTTTGGAGCAGCCGCTCAAGCTTCTGCTGGAGGACGGCGAGCCAAACTTGCCGTTCTGCATCTGCTGGGCGAACGAAAACTGGTCGCGCCGATGGGACGGTTCCGATACCGAGCTTCTTCTCGGCCAGAATCACGCGCTTGAAGATGATGTCCGCTTCATTGATGACATGGCGGATATCCTTCTTGACGATCGCTACATCACCGTCGACGGTCGGAAGATACTGCTCATCTACCGTCCCTCGCTGATCCCGGACAAAGAGCGCTTGTTCCAGACTTGGCGGCTCCGTGCAAAAGAACTCGGCATTGGAGAGTTGCTGATTTGCAATGCCATGACTTTCGGCGAGTTCGATCCTCGGGAATTCCATTGCGATGCCGCAGTGGAATTCCCGCCCCATACCGTTTCTGCCAGAGAGCTGAGCCGTGCGGAGGTCGAGGCGCCGTCGGACTTCACCGGAAAGCTCTACGACTACCTTGAAGCCATGCGCTCGACGCTCGGCAAGGTCTACGATTTTCCGTTCTTTCCTTCGGTCATGCCGCGTTGGGACAACACTCCACGCAAAGGCTCGCGAGGACATGTGTTCGTCAGATCAAGTCCCGAGGCTTTCGAAGTCTGGCTGCGCGAGGCGGCGGAGCGGGCTCGTCGGAGTTCTGTGGGAGAGCCGATCGTATTCATTAATTCGTGGAACGAGTGGGCCGAGGGGGCTCACTTGGAGCCGGACTCCCGTTACGGCCGTGCCTATCTGGATGTCGTCAGGCGGGTGTCTGCGGGCGATTCGATCTCGGCGGAGCTACGCTCGAACTCCGCTCTGCTGGACTGCCTGAGCCGATCGGAGCTTGAGCAGGCCATCAAGGGAGCTGCGGTTCATGTCGAGGTGCTCGCCAATTTGCAGCGTAGCGAAGCCGCCTTGACGGGATTCCAGAACCTTCGAGAGGGCTTGCCGGTCGAAATGGAGGGAGCCGTCGCGAGCCCTGATGGCTCCATGTTCGTGATTGAGAGCATCAATTCGCAAACGGAGGAGCGCGTGGTGGTAGACCCGCGCTACAGGGTGCTGGTCCGAGGTTGGGTTTTTGCCAAGGATGGCTTCGAACCGCTCAGAAATCGCATCGCATTTTTGGTGTTGTCTCCGGAAGGAGAAACCAACGCAGGCAAAAGCGGGTATTGCCTGGTGGTCGATTGGCACGAGCGAATGGACGTGACGGAGTATATGAAGGCGACCGCCCGCGAGTGCTGCTTCGGCTTCGAGGTGGGTTTTCTGCTTAAGGGATTGCCGGATGGGCAGTACAGGCTTTCGATTCTCGAGGTCGGCGAAGGAGAAAACCTGATTGTTGGATCAAGCCATTCTCTGGTCGTTCGGCATTGAGTTGAGGATCAAATGTTAGCCAGCGTGGTGATTGCTTGCTACAAGCACGAGGCCTATCTCGAGCACTGCCTCGAGACGGTTTTCGATCAGACATATCCCGAACTCGAGCTGATCATCGTCGACGACAACTCGCCGGACAACAGCTTCCAGTTGGCCGAGAGGCTCCTGAAGCGGAAATCGTTCGCCAAGCGCTTTGCATCGTGCAAGTTGCTGAAGAATCCCACGAACATGGGAGCGCATTTCACCTGGAATCGTGCGTTGTCTCTCGCAACGGGCGAAATGTTGTTCTTGCTTAACTCGGACGATGCCTTTTCGAAGGAGCGGGTTGAGGCATTTGTCGGTCGCCATGGTGCTGAAAAGCTGTTCTTCGGTTTTTCCTCGATTGAGCCGATCGACGAGAACGGGAAATCGATCAAGAGCTATCAGTTTCCGGCGCGCCTCAGATACGCAACGAGTCAGGCTGCAGGTGCCGATCGCCCGCTGTCTTGGTCTTTCCTGGAGTCGCAGATAGCAGCTTCAACGGGAAATTTTGTGTTGAGCGCAGAATTGTTGAGGCGGACTGGGTGGTTTGCCGACCTCAAATATTGTCACGATTGGGAATTCGCGCTGCGAGCGATCACGATCGTTGAGCCAAAATATGTCGAAGCCGATCAGTACATGTATCGGTTGCACGCATCCAATAGTTTTCGTGGACTAAGTTCGGTGGCCGAAAGCGAAACGAGGGCTTGCATGCAGACCTATTCGCTGCGCGCGATGGTCTCCAAACCGTCCAACCGGACTTGTCTCAGCCCTCTGAACATGGGGGATGCTTTCTATCGGCTGATCAAGAACTACCCGAACTTCAATTATTGGATGCGGCAACTGTACGCGCCTTACATGGCCGAGCACAGGACGGTGGAGAAGAACCAGTGGACGGTTCCGGCTGAATGGCATTAGAGAAATGCGGCCGAGGCGAGACCGCAGGCTGAAGAGGCCTGTAGGCGTTCACGCCTCGCATTGCCAATGCTAGCAAGGCTCCAATGCTAGCAAGGCTCCAATGCTAGCAAGGCTTCGATGCTAGCAAGGCTTCGATGCTAGCAAAGGTTCGGGCTCTTGGACTGTTCGTTATGAAGGTCCTTCAGGACCTTGCGCAACGCCTCCAGGCGTTCGGTTCTGCACGGCAATGTAGGGACGAGCCATCCGCCCTCATCGTTTTCATTCCATGCGTAAATCAGGATCGCAGGGGATTTCAGCTCCTCCGGTTGAGCAGACCTCCATGCGATCGAGCGATGCAGATGATCGGAAAGCTCCGGCCCGGTCGGTGCAATGAAGAAGTTTTCCATTCCAACGCCCGGGCGCTGCTTGGCGGCCTCCCAGGGGACTGGACGTTCGATGCGTGGACGGCGGTCCCAGCCAGTCATCACGGTGGGGATGACGGGGAGCTGGCTCTTGGCGAGCTCATTCCAATCCCGCTCCGCGCCACGTGCAAGGTCGGCATAAGAACCACGGACGCTACCGTAAACTCCGGCATAGGAACTGACAGCATCGGCCGTTAGAAAAGCACCCTGTTCATAAAGCAGCTTCTTGTCGCCGGTGAGCACCAGATACGGATTTCCATGCCCCGCGCCCGTTACACGCGCCCTGAATTGCTCGATCTGGGACCGAAGGTTCTCCACCCCACCCCAGCGTTTTTGAACGTCGGCCTCATGGATGAAGCCGAGAAAATACATTGGCCGCCCGCCCGATACTCTCAGGTAGTTTTTGTCGCCCATGAGACTGACGTGTTCATCGATCATCGGGCTTGGCTTGTCGTGGGAGCCCCATCGCGGGAATTCCGTAAAAATGCAGTACGAAATCTCGTTCTTGATAGGGCTTTCCCTGAACACCTTCAGGGCTCTCGACATCGGGTCGGCCGAGCCGTAGGCGACAAAGGCCCAGTAGTCGATGCCTGCGAAGACGGCCTGCTTGATTTCCTTGTCGATCGTTTGTTGCGTGATCTCCGGAAAGGCAACCTCGCTGCGGCCCTTGCCGGTGGTCTCCTTCGCAAAGAATGGAACTCGCCAATGGTACTGCGCGGGAGAGAGCGATGTTTGAACCGCTGTGGTCGACGTCGACCCGGGGGCATACCATGCGTCCCACCTGATCGCGCCCACGAGGGGGCGGTCGGTGGGAGGCGCGACTTGCCTGGCGGCCAGGCGGCGGCCAAACGCATAGCTGATGCCAGCAGAGCCCAAGGCCAGGAACAATCGTCGTGTCAGCATCCTCGAGGGCCTCGTGGTTGTTTTGCCAAACATCCTGTTGCTTCTCCTCAAAAACAACCTAATGATCGAGGGATGGTAAGGCTAATGTTAGGCCAAACTTTTTCTGCGCGATGAACTTAGATCGGCTAAAACCGATCGATGTTAATTGCTACGCACAGGGACCGTGTTTGATGCCGCTCGTTGCATGGGAAGATAAGTCTACTGCGATTTGTGACCGTATCCGCAGCACCCGTGGAACGCTCAAGATTGTCCTCAAGACGAAGGATGACCCGTATTTCCTTGCCGATTGGGCAGCCCATCACAGGCAAATTGTCGGTGACTCGAACCTGATCATTTTTGACAACGGATCTTCCGACGCCAAGGTCCTGTCGATTTACGAAAATCTGGTTCCGGACCTGCTGGTCGCCCGTTTCGGCGGGTTTCACAACGACCTGCACAATGCCAACAAATTCGAAAGTCTTTACGCAAGCCTTTCTGCGTCTTCCGATTTCTTTTGCTTTTTGGATACGGACGAATTTCTCACGTTTTATGACGGCGAACGGTTCATCCGCGACGCTGCGATGTTGGATCGCTTGAAAGACAAGGAAGGCGGCGCGTTTATCCCGTCGACCTGGCTGTACAACGCTCCTTCCTATCGCGACAGAATGCTGTGCGGCACCGAATTGGGCACGCTTCGGCATGGGTTGGCCTGGGGCAAGCCTTTGATCCGGTCAGCCGCGGCGCCCCTGTCGGGAGAGGTCAATCACAATTGCCAGATCGCCAAGGGAAAGAAGGCCCCTGCGGCGTGGTTCGGATTCTTCCTGCTGCATATGGCGACCTTGTCGCCGGCGCAGCGGGTTCGCGCCAACATGAACAAGCTGATTGCGCGAGGCTTCTTGCAGTCCGGAGATTCGGTTGAGAAGGCTCTGGAGCGAGACCTATCGCGAGCGACAGAAAACGAGAAGCTGTACGTAACCGAGATCAAGCGGCTGCTCTCTCTCCGAGAAGATCCCGGATCCGAACTCGCTCCCTTGGGACGCGGATCGATGCGAATTGAGCAGTCGGGTAAAGTTGAGTTTGCATCGCCCGATGAGGCGCGCGTCTTTGCCGAGTTCGGCGCTTCCTTTGGCGCACTTTGCGCTGAGATGCTGCCTTCTTGAGGTTGGATCTGCCTTGGTTGCCGGGGGCCATTGCCGCCGATAGCGATCGGACGGCAGGCCACCCAACGTAGTCTTCGACCTGTCGGCGGGGTCCTACCGGCTGCGGCCTCAGTTCTGATTGCCGGGGCTCAGCGTCTTGCTTTGAGGCGCGCGAACCGGTGCCAGCTTCGTTCGAAAGCGCCTTAGGACGGCTCTGCGCAAGACGACTCAAGTATCGCTTCCGCAGCTTTTCTGTTCGCAAGCGGCACGAAGAACGACATGTCGCCGGCCGTTGCAATTTCGCGAGCTATCTCTCTGACACAGTGATAGGCCGGGCGCGAGCTGAAGTCGTGCATGCCGATGATTGCTGCTGGATTGCAGTGCAAGACAATCTGGGCGAAGCATGCAACTCGGAAGCGACCGTCGACGAGATACAGATCGGCGTTGGCGCTGCCCGGCGTATTCCAGATGGTCGAATGATAATCCGGCCAACGTGGCTTCGTTGACGGATCGATCGGAAAACCCCATTCGCCGGTCGGTCCGATGTCGATGAATGTCAAGAGAGGTTTTGTGCGGCTTGAGGTGCAGGCGCGATCGACCTGGTCCAGCCATCCCCGTGAGGAATCGACGGACGTAATTGAATTCTTGACGTGCCTTGATGCAATGACCGTACTTCCGCCCGTTCCGAACTCGACGTAGTCGCGGCTATTTCTCACGAATGATAGGAAAAGATCCGCTTCTTCTTTCGACATTCTTGGTAGCAATTGACGTCTCCTCCATGTCCGTGACCGAGAGCAACTTGTCGTCGCCGGGGCGCTCGACATGCCTAATGCCGGCACGCCGTTGCGATCCAGATCAGCTGCTCAGTTCATTCCCGCCTATAGCTCACAAATTCGAATCCGGTCGTGCATACGCGCCAACATCATCGCCATCCACGCCCGTGATTTGGAGAGAGCGGCGATTACTGGTTCAGCCCGACGCGCTCCACCTTGTAGCCGCGCTCCAGGATCGCGCGCCACCAGGGTTGCTCGTCGACATACCAGCGCACCGTCTTGGCGATGCCGGTCTCGAAATTCTCCTCGGCGCGCCAGCCGAGCTCGGTCTCGAGCTTGGTGGCGTCGATGGCGTAGCGGCGGTCGTGGCCCGGCCGGTCGGCGACGAAGTTGATCAGCTGCCGCCGCGGGCCGGCCGCAGCCGGCATGACGTCGTCGAGCAGGTCGCAGATGCTTTCCACGACATGCAGGTTGGTGCGCTCGTTGCGGCCGCCGACATTGTAGGTCTCGCCGACCTCGCCGCGCTCCAGCACCAAGGTCAGCGCCCTGGCGTGGTCCTCGACGAACAGCCAGTCACGAACGTTCTGGCCGTCGCCATAGACCGGCAGCGGCTCGCCGGCGAGCCCCTTGATGATCATGTGCGGGATCAGCTTCTCGGGGAAGTGATAGGGGCCGTAATTGTTGGAGCAGTTGGTCACCAGGGTCGGCAAATCATAGGTCTCGCGCCAAGCGCGCACCAGATGATCGGACGAGGCCTTGCTGGCCGAATAGGGCGAGTTCGGCGCATAGGCCGTGGTCTCGGTGAACAGGCCTTCGTCGCCGAGCGACCCGAACACCTCGTCGGTCGAGATGTGCAGGAAGCGGAACTGGTCGCGCTTCTCGGGCGAGAGCGTGCGCCAGTGGCGCAGCGTCTCCTGCAGGATCGTGAAGGTGCCGACGATGTTGGTCTGGATGAATTCGCCGGGACCGTCGATCGAGCGGTCGACATGGCTTTCCGCCGCAAGATTCATCACCGCATCGGGCTGATATTTCTCGAACAGCCGGCGCAGGACCTGTGCTTCGCAGATGCAGGCCTTCTCGAAGGTGTAGTTCAGGCTCTCGGCCGAGCCGGGCAGGGAGGCCAGGTTCGCCGCATAGGTCAGCTTGTCGATGTTGACGACGCGGGCGTGGGTGTCCCGCAGCAGGTGCCGGACCACGGCGGAGCCGATGAAGCCCGCGCCGCCGGTGACGAAGATCGTCGATCCCTTAAACCGCATGTTTGAATACCTCGGCAGTGCGGGGCTGACCCTGGAACGAGCGGTAGACCGACAGCAGATACTCGCCGTAGCTGCTCTTGGCGGTCTTCTGTGCCACCCTCGCGAAGGCTTCCAGCGAGATGTAACCCTGGCGCAGCGCGATCTCCTCGGGGCAGGCGATGCGCAGGCCCTGGCGCTGCTCCAGGATCTGTACGAAATGGCTGGCCTCGACCAGCGAGGAATGGGTGCCGGTGTCGAGCCAGGCAAAGCCGCGGCCGAGCACCTCGACATAGAGGTCGCCGCGCTCGAGATAGGCCTTGTTGACGTCGGTGATCTCGATCTCGCCGCGCGGCGACGGCTTGATGCCGGCGGCGATGTCGACCACGTCATTGTCGTAGAAATAGAGACCGGTGACCGCGACGTTGGACTTCGGCCGCTTCGGCTTCTCCTCGATCGACAGCGCCCGTCCGGTGCCGTCCAGCTCGATCACGCCGTACTGTTCCGGCGCGTTGACGACGTAGCCGAACACGGTGGCGCCCTTCTTGCGGACCGAGGCGGCCGACAGCATGCTCGGCAGGCCGTGGCCGTAGAAAATGTTATCCCCTAACACAAGGGCGACCGAGTCATCGCCGATGAACTCGCGTCCGACGATGAAGGCGTCGGCGAGGCCCCGCGGGGTCTCCTGGGTGGCATAGGCGAACCGGACACCCATCTCGCTGCCGTCGCCGAGCAGGCGCTGGAACAGCGGCTTGTCCTGCGGCGTGGAGATGATCAGGATATCGCGGATTCCGCCGAGCATCAGCGTCGACAGCGGATAATAGATCATCGGCTTGTCGAAGACGGGCAGCAGCTGCTTGGAGACGACGGTGGTCACGGGGTAGAGGCGCGAGCCGGTGCCACCGGCAAGGATAATGCCTTTCATGGTCCCTCACAATTTGATTATCAGAACATAACATATAGCGTGCGCTGCACAAGTTTGTTATGAGGTGGAAATTAACATTTCGGGCGCGTCAAACTGGAACAAATGTTAAATGAACGTCATCAAGACCGAGCTTCCTGAAGTTCTGATCGTCGAGCCGAAGCTGTTCGGCGACCAGCGCGGCTTCTTCCTCGAGACCTACCAGTCGCCCCGTTATGTCGAGCACGGCATCACGCGCCCCTTCGTGCAGGACAACATGTCCCGCTCGGCCTACGGCGTGCTGCGCGGGCTGCACCTGCAAAACCCGCTCACCCAGGGCAAGCTCGTGACCGTGCTGCGCGGCAAGGTGCTGGACGTTGCCGTCGACGTGCGTGTCGGCAGCCCGAACTTCGGCAAGCACGTCGCGGTCGAATTGAGCGAGGACAACCGCCGGCAGCTATGGGTGCCGCGCGGCTTTGCCCACGGCTTCGTGGTGCTCTCGGAAACCGCCGACTTCTTCTACAAATGCGATGACTTCTACAGCCCCAAGGACGAGCTCTCGATCCGGTGGAACGATCCGGCGATCGGGATCAAATGGGGCGTCGATAAGCCACAGCTGTCGGCCAAGGATGCGGATGCGCCGCTGCTCGCCGACGCCAGCAATCTTCCGACCTATGGACAAATCTGATGCGGATTCTTTTGACGGGAACGCGCGGCCAGGTTGGCAGTGCGCTCAAGCCTCTGCTGGAAGGCCACGGCACCATCATCGCGCCGCCGACCGCGGAGTTCGATCTCGCGAAACCGGAGATGTTGACGGACGAGCTCGAGCGACTGAAGCCCGATCTCATCATCAATCCCGCCGCCTATACGGCCGTCGATCGCGCCGAGGACGAGCGCGAGCTGGCGTTCCTGATCAACGCCAGGGGACCCGAAGCGCTCGCGAAATGGGCCGCAGCGAACCGCGTGCCGCTGGTGCATTTCTCCACGGACTACGTTTTCAATGGTTCAGGAGACCGGTCGTGGCGCGAGGACAGCCCGACCGAACCGTTGTCGGCCTACGGCGCAAGCAAGCTTGCCGGCGATGTCGCGATCCAGGCGGCGGGTGGGGCGCATCTGATCGCGCGGACCTCCTGGGTCTATGCCGCAAAGGGCACGAATTTCCTGCGCACCATCGCGCGGCTCGCCGGCGAGCGTAAGGAGCTGCGGATCGTGGCCGATCAAATCGGCGCGCCGACGACGGCACAGGCGATTGCGAGCGCGGTCGCCGGCATCGTCCTGCCGAACATCGCCACGCTGCACGATCAGCTCGCGCGCAGGGGCGGTGTCGTCAATCTTGTTTGCGCCGGCGAAACCAGCTGGCACGGCTTTGCAACCGCCATTGTCGGCGGGCTGAGGTCGCGTGGCGTCACGCTCGCGGTCGACAACATCGTTCCGATTGCGACGGCCGATTTCCCGACCAAAGCGGTCCGTCCGGGCAATTCACGGTTGGATCTGACGCGGCTCAAGACGCAGTTCGGGGTCGCGATGCCGACGTGGCAGGAAGCGCTCGCAAGCGAGCTGGACTCGTATGTCCAGCTCGGCGTGCCCGCCCACGCCTAGGGCTCAAGGTGCGAACCGGATTTCCTGCGGCAAATGCCGGGCGTTTGCGCTGAGTTGATGCTGAGACAACAAGCAAAAAGCGCGATGAGGATTCAACCTCATCGCGCTTTGGGATTGGACGGCGCCGGCGCGGCCGCTTAGCGCGGCCGGCCGATGCTGTCGTAGGTGAAGCCGTGCGCGGCCATCTCGTCCGGCCGGTAGATGTTGCGCAGGTCGACGACGACCGGATGCTTCATTTCCTGCTTGATGCGCTTCAGATCGAGCGCGCGGAACTGGCGCCACTCGGTCACGATCACCAGCGCATCCGCCTGGCGGGCGCATTCATAGGCGTCCTTGCAGTACGCGATCTCGGGCAATTCCTTGCGGGCCTGCTCCATGCCGACCGGATCGTAGGCGCGAACGCTCGCGCCGAAGTCGATCAGGCCATTGATCAGCGGGATCGACGGTGCCTCGCGCATGTCGTCGGTATCGGGCTTGAAGGTCAGGCCGAGCACGCCGATCGTCTTGCCGCGCAGCTCTCCGCCGAGCACGTTGGCGACCTTGCGCGCCATCGCGCGCTTGCGGTTGTCGTTCGCGGTCAGCGTGGCTTCGACAATCTTCAGCTGGACGTCGTGATCGAGCGCCGTCTTGAACAAGGCGCGGGTATCCTTCGGGAAACACGAGCCGCCATAGCCTGCGCCGGCATGCAGGAACTTGGTTCCGATCCGGTTGTCGAGCCCGATGCCGCGCGCGACTTCCTGTACGTTCGCCCCGACCTTTTCGGAGAGATCGGCGATCTCGTTGATGAAGGTGATCTTGGTGGCGAGGAAGGCATTTGCGGCGTATTTGATCAATTCCGCCGTGCGTCGTGCCGTATAGAGGATCGGGGCCTGGTTCAAATAGAGCGGGCGATAGACTTCGCCCATCACCCTCTTGGCCCGATCGTCCTCGGTGCCGACGACGATCCGGTCGGGATGGCGAAAATCCTGGATCGCGGCGCCTTCGCGCAGGAATTCGGGGTTCGAAGCGACCGCGAAATCCGCGTCGGGACGGGTCTCGCGGATCAGGCGTTCCACCTCGTCGCCGGTGCCCACGGGCACGGTCGACTTCGTCACCACCACGGTGAACTTCTTCAGCGCTGCGCCGATCTCCTTGGCGGCAGCGTAGACGTAGCTCAGGTCCGCATGGCCATCGCCGCGCCGCGAGGGTGTTCCCACCGCGATGAAGACGGCATCGGCGTCGCCGACGGCGCCCGCGAGCTCCGTCGTGAAGGTCAGCCGTCCGGCGGCGGTATTGGTCTCGACGAGCTTATCGAGGTCGGTCTCATAGATCGGGATCTTGCCGCGCTTCAGGGCTTCGATCTTGCCGGCGTCCTTGTCGACACACACGACCTGATGGCCGAAATCGGCAAAACACGCTCCGGATACGAGACCTACATATCCCGTTCCAACCATTGCAATCTTCATGAATCCGCTCGTCGATCAGTGTGGAGAGGAGGAGTTAGCACTAGCACAATTGGTGCCGATAACGCCAAGTTTTATCGCGTATCGATTGTGTTGAAGCGCGGCGGCTTTTTGTGCAAACGGTGATGGCCTCAGTGCAGTTGAGTGCTGGCTAGTCAGCTTGGGCGCGCCATGGACACATTCTCAACTTGAAATCGACCGACAATCGAGCTTCCGTTTGAGGGGTGGACATGAGCACGAAGACGATTGGCAAGCAGAGGCCCTCAGGAGCTGAATACGCGTCGTTGCAGACGCAATTCTCCAGATACGATCGCACCACGTTTTCTGGATTTGTTTATGACCGCGCCGATCCGACCCGACGCTACGCCGTCGAACTGCTGGTCGACGGCGAGCCATACATGTCATCATTGTGTGACGAGTTTGTAACAGAGCTTGCCGATGCCGGAATCGGCGACGGTCGATTTGGCTTTACGTTCAACGTGCAGGACGAGGTCAGCTCGAACGCTGCGATCATCGAGGCAAGACTGGCGAATATCGGAAGTCCCGTCGGTGCTCCGATTCGCTGCGATGTCGCTGCACCGCAAGCGCAGTGGCACCGAATCGGCGAGATCAAATGGGCCGGAGGCTTGCGCTTCGAGGGCTGGCTCTCGCAGGACGTCGACGAAGACATCGAGATCCTGATCGCGCAACGGCCGGTGATGACCGTGAAGCCGATCGGGTGGACCAACGTTGCGCGGGGCAGCGAGTTCGGCGTCGGCCGCCGGATCGATTTTCACCTGCCCGAGCATTTCGCCGACGGTCGCGTGCGCGGCCTGTCGGCGCGGACAATTTCGGGACGGAGCCTGATCTCGGAGCCGGTCGCATTCGTCGCTTTCGAGCGCGGCCTGGAGCAGACCATCGCGGAGCTCGGACGCTGGGATAGCGAGCGGCTGCGCGGGCAATTGTTCGATCAGCTCTTGCCTGCCTCGGTGCCGTTCCACACCTATCGCAACTGGAAAGAGCGGTTCTCGCCGACAGCACCGTCCGACGTTCCATCCGAGGCCGCGGTCGTCCTGATCGGGGATGCCAGGGTGGACGAAAGCATCGAGAGCCTGGAGGCCCAGCGGCACGCGGCCTGGTCGGCGGTGTCTCTGCCGGCGCGGGGGTTCAGTCAGTTCGATTCCGGCGCTGCGCGCGAGTTCGTCGACGGCGATGCCGCCAACAGCGCGTTCTTCGTCTTCTGCCTGAGCGGGACGATCCTTGCGGAAGATGCCTTGCAGCGCTTCGCCGATGTGTTCGCGTCCGAGCCCGGTTGCGAGCTCGTCTATGGCGACGTCGAGGTCGCGGCCGGCGCCGGCGCTGTCTGGCCGCTGGCGTTTTCGGCATTCGATCGCGAACGTGCGCTCGAGCAGGGCTATGGCGCGTATTGCTTTGCGGTGTGCCGGGAACGTGCCGTGGAAGCGCTGCGATCGGCGACGTCGCTCTACGACATCTTCATTGGCTGCGTGGATGCTGAGCGAACCTATCATCTGCCGGGATCTGTTGCGGCGTTGCCGCGAATTGATGCGTCCGCCGCAACCACCGAACTGGTCGCTGCAAGCCAGGCGTATTTTGCCAGGACTGGCGTCGAGGCGAATGTCGAGCCGCGGAAGGCAGGGCTTCTTCCAGCTGTGCGGGTCAAGCGCGCGGTCGATTGGAACGAGCGCACCACCATCATCGTCCCGACCAGGAATCGCGCCGAACTGCTCAAGCGCTGCATCGAGACGGTCCTGCCGGCCGCACATGAGACCAACGCCCGGATTCTCGTTGTCGACAACAGCTCGAGCGAGCCGGAAGCGCTGGACTATCTCGAGGGTCTCTCAGCGGACGAGATCGACGTCATTTCGGTCGAGGGGCCGTTCAACTTCGCAGCCATCAACAACGCCGCCGTCGATTGCGTCGACACGGAGAACATCTGCTTCCTCAACAACGACGTCCAGGCGCTCGACGACGGCTGGCTGGCGGAGATGCTGTGGCGGCTGTCCGCTCCCGACGTCGGAGCCGTCGGCGCAAAGCTGCTCTGGCCGAGCAGCGTCGTGCAGCATGGCGGGGTGGTACTGGGGGCGAATTTCTCCGCTGCGCATGCCTTCAACGACCGGATGGATGGTGATCCCGGCTACGGCGATCTGCTCCAGGTGGCGCACGAATGTTCGGCGGTGACGGCCGCGTGCCTCTTGATGCGCAAGCGCGATTTCGTGGCCGTCGGCGGCATGGACGAGATCCGCTTTCCGATCAGTTTCAACGATATCGATCTGTGCCTGAAGCTGCGCCAGCTCGGAAAGCGGATCGTATTCACGCCGGACGCGAAACTCGTTCACCTGGAGTCGGCAAGCCGGGGCCGCGATTCCGCGCCGGACCGCAAGGCACGCTTCGGGCGCGAGCTGGCGATGCTGCGCGCGAAGTGGGGCGAGGTGCTGCTCGACGATCCCTATTACAGCCCGCTGCTCGGGCTGGACTCGACGCCGTTCTCGTCGCTGGCATGGCCGCCGCGGTCATGGAAGCCGCGCGCCAACCTCCCGCCTGTGCCGACTGCTCCTCCGATCGGGATGTAACTGCACATCTTCGACCACCCAGCCGAGGACGGCGGCAACCGTTTCATCGGTATCAAAACCGGGCTGGAGCTTCAGGTCGGTTTTTCGGCCACGTCCCGGCGGTGTCGGAAGCCATTCCGTCGCGGCGGCCGGCAATCCGCTCGCCAGCAGCGCGTCGACCAGCGGATGCCCGAATGCCGGTTCGCCGATGTCGAGAACCAGTTTCGTGATGCCGTGACCCTCGATGAGTGTCGCGACGTCGTCGACGGCGATTTCGCCGGTGACCACGACATTCGTCCGCTGCATCAGCTTGAGATCGTCGAGGGTGGTGCCGAGCACGATGATCTCGGTGTCTGCATGGGCATTGGTGATTTGATCGCCGAGCGCTCTGATGAAGCGAAATTCCGTCGCGCTGCCGCGTAGGGCAAGCAGGCCGAGACGCGCCGGGCCGCTCGCCGCAGGATGCCGCGCTGGCCGCACCAGCGGGTCGCTCGGCCTGACCACTTGCAGGCCGAGAACCGAGACCGAAAAGGCTGCCCCGTCTTCGCCGATCGCGATCACGCCTCGGGCCCGTTCGACGAGACCGGTCCAGTCCGGATGGAGGCCGGATCCAATCGCGGCGCGCTCGGCAAGTCTGCTGTCGGTGATCAGGAGCTCGTAGGCGAAATGCTGCGTGAGCTGCGCGAGACATGCGCCGGGGATGCGGTTCGGTTCCGAAATTTCGAGCGAGCGGACCTGGAGATCGGTGAGAAACCTCAGAAGGGCCTCGCGGCCCGCAGCTGTCGCAACGTCGAGTGCGATCGACTGCGGGGCTCCGCCATCCGGCGCGAAGATCGCAGCCAGCTGGCGTCGTCCCTCGGCGCGGAAGTGAACGATCAGCCCGCGCCTGTCGTCCGCCGCGAGCTGCCGGCACCGCCTGACGGCAATCTCGCGGCCAACGGCGGAGCCGCAGAGGATGACGTGCGGGCTCGTGGCGCGCTGTTCGTTGCAGAGCAGTTTGAGCTCAAGCGCCGCGCGGCAATCGCGCAGCGGATCGGCAAGCAGGAACGCCGCGCACTCCGTCGCATAGCGCCGGTAACGGTGCTCGAGCACGCGAAGATTGCGCAGCACCAGGGAACGCTTCTCGCCAAGAAACGAGCGCGAACCTTCGTGTCCGACAAAGACCGACGGGATGCACACATTGCGGAAGCCGGCCTCCGCGGCGCGCAGACAGAAGTCGACGTCTTCAAGATAGCCGCGATAGAAGTCGTCGGAGAGCTCATGCACGGCGTCGAGGCATTCGCGGGTGATGTAGAGGCAGAACCCAATGCCATTGGGAATGTCGATGGCGATCCCGGAATTCGCCGTGCCGGCAAGCTCGTCCAGCAATTCCAACTCGTCGGGCGAGGGCAGGGGGTTCGACCGGTTCGGAATTGGAAAGCTGGTATATTCGCCGTTGTTCGAGAGCGGGGTCGCCGTGCCCACGCCCGGCGTCGATTGCACCGCGCTTTGCAGGCGTTGCAGCGCGTATTTCGGCACCGTCGTATCCGAGTTCAGCAGCACGACGTCGCCGGTATCAGTCTCGGCAAGCGCCCGGTTGACCGCGCCGACAAAGCCGAGATTGTGCGCGTTGGTCAGGAGCCGGATGCGCTGCTCGGACGCCAGTTCGCCGAGCAGGCGCTTGATGTCGGGCTCGGGCGACGCATCATCGACGGCGACGATGGTCGCGCCCGGCGTGCAGGCCACGGCCGTCAACGCACTCTCGATGCAGGCACGGGTCGCGGCCAGATCCCGGTACACCGGGATGATGATGGTGAGCGGCGGAGTTTCGGCGCTCCCGGCGCGAGGCGGCCGTTGTGGCGCTTCGCGGCGATCCGGCGCGCGGTTGGCCGGGAGCTGAAGGCTCGCGATGATGTGGCCCGCCTGTGCGATCTCGAGGTGTTGCGAGGTCGCGGACGCCGGCCGCATCAGACGGAAGCTTGCGGCGCGTCGCCCATTGTGCGCAAACCTGTGACGGGGATCGGCGGGAAGCTGGACGGTGCTGGATTGATCGGCTTGCGCCAGTGAAAGGTGGGGATCGTCCGCGCCTCGCCACGTCACCCATCCCTTCACCTCCTCATCGAGGAAGTCGATACGGGCGCAGCTGTCCTGACCGTTCTGCTCGAGCAGCAGGAGCGCGGTCCTGACCGAATCCGGATCGTCATCGCGCCCCGCGACGCTTCGGGCGGCGTCGATCCGCGCAAGGCCGTCGCCCCAAGCCATCATTCGCCGAGCGGCGGCAAGATCGTCCGGTTCGAGTTCGAGCGCTTTGGCGACGCTGGCGATGGCCGCATCCGTGAGATCGAGGCGAAACAGCGCTTCTGCGCGCAGCAAATGGGCGCGCGCGCCCGGATGCGGCAGGATCCGGCAGCGCCGGTCGGCGAGCGCGAATGCGCGGCGGAAATCACGTGCCTCGAGCGCTCCAACGGCGGCTCGCTCGAGCTCGACGTGGTGGAGCGTTTTGGACGTAAAGGCGATCCTGCGCGCGTCGGCGGTCAAGTGTCGCCCTTGTCTGCCCGCATGGTCAGCCCGCCGTCTTGACGGCGTTCTGCCGGCTCCGGAACACGCGCACGCGTCCCTCGAGGCGCGGTGCCTCCTGGCGCGGCATCGGAGGGGCGGGTTCAGCGCGCATTGGCTGCCGGGGCGCGAGGGGCGCTGCCTGCGCCCGGTGCTCTTCGAGACTGAGCTTGAGGCCCACCAGGGGTTCCCGGCCTGAAGGGCCCGATACCACAATCCGGTTCCCGGTCACGCGCAAGGCGGGAGCCCCGAGGAAGATGGTTTCGGCCGCGATGGCGTAGCGATCCGCGCCGGGGCCGGTGGCTTCCAGCGAGAACCCCGTGATGGCCAGCGCGCGCCCCCGGGTTCCGGCGAAGGTTCCCAGCGGAACGAACTGGTTGTCGCCGCGCTGCGGCCGGGCGAACTTGACTGCGTATTGCAGGTTGAGATCGTACGGCTTGTTCGGCCATTCGAGCGAAATTCCCTCGATACGGGCCGGCGCGGCCGGTCCGGCGATCCATGTATTCGGGCCGACCGTCACGTCACCCAAACCCGCGACATGCGCGAGCAGCTTGAGGGCGCTCAGCTCGTCAGGGCCGGCCTCGGGCTCATCGGTGTCGAATGGCTGGCTGGCCGGCTGACCGCTCGGCTGCACGGCCGGTTGGCCCTGGCTCAGCGGTTCGATCTTGATATTGGCGGCGGTCGAGCCGCCGGCGCGCCCTGCCGTGACCTCGACGATCAGGCGGCTTGGCCGGGCCACTGACACGACCAGCGCGGTCTCCGGCGCAAACAGGGTTCCATTGGCCGCATCGGGCCCGGTAATAATGTTACAATTGTTAAGGCTGGCGCGATCGGCATAGACGCGCACCACCGGAGGTGATGTCTTGTCCTCCGCGCCATTGTAGCGAACCAGGAAAAGACCCCGTGCCAGGTCAATGGTTTTCTGCTGAATCTGTTCGTTCATGGTCGCCTGCGAGCCTAACGGAATGGGTCGATATGTTTCCCACAGTGTGCCCCAAAAATCTATGTGATAGAAGGGGGCTTAATGTTAATCCGGTGAGATAGTTCGCACGTGCATATCGAAGACACCCTGCCGGTCATGATATCGAGCATGACCCCAATCGACGACCGCGCGGCCGGGGGGCGCGCCCGCCCGCCAATGAACGTCCTCTTCGTCCACAACAACTTTCCAGCCCAGTATCGCCACATTGCGCGTGCGCTCGCGGAGCAGCCCGGAAACAAGGTCGTTGCGGTCGGTTCATCGACCGCGAGCACGACGCGGGATATCCGGCTGCTGAAATATTCGACGACCAAGTCGGACTCCGCGATGGTCCATCCCTTTGCCCGCCGCTTCGATGTCGAAGCGCGGCGCGCCGAAGAGGTCCTGTATGCGCTGTCGTCGCTGTCGGGGCAGGGCTTCGTGCCCGACCTGATCTTCGCGCATCCCGGTTGGGGTGAGACGCTGCCGCTGCGCACGATGTTTCCGAAAGCGCGGATCATCCTCTATTGCGAATTCTACTACGGCGCCGAGGGCAGGGACGTCGGCTTTGATCCCGAGTTTCCGATGACGGGCCTCGACGGCAATGTCGCACTTCATCTGAAGAACGCGACGACGCTGCTGGCGCTCACGGAATGCGATTCCGGCGTTTCGCCGACGCCATGGCAGAGGTCGACCTTTCCGCGCGAGTTTCAGAGCAAGATCGATGTCATCCACGAGGGCGTCGACACCGACGAGGTGAAGCCCAATCCCGTCGCCAGGTTTCAGCTTCCGAACGGTGCGACATTGTCGGCGGACGACGAGGTGATCACCTACGTCTCGCGCAATTTGGAGCCGGTGCGCGGATTCCATGTCTTCATGCGATCGCTGCCGAGGATATTGGCTGCGCGGCCGAATGCGCAGGTGGTGATCGTCGGCGGCAGCGGGACATCCTACGGCGCGAATCCGCCGAAGGGCTCGAGCTGGAAGTCGATGTTCCTGGACGAGATCAGGTCGGACATCGATCTGCGCCGCGTGCATTTCCTCGGCCGGATTCCCCGGGAACAGTATCTCGCGCTGCTGCAGATCTCCTCGGTGCACGTCTATCTGACCTATCCCTTCGTGCTGTCATGGTCGCTGCTGGAGGCGATGAGTGCGGGATGTGCGGTGGTGGCATCCGACACGGCCCCGCTTCGCGATATCATCTCGGACGGCAACGGCCTGCTGGCGCCGTTTTTTGATACTGATGCGTTGTCGGATCAGGTAGTCTCGGTGCTGTCACGGCCGAAAGCCTTCAAGAAGATGCGAATGAAGGCGAGGAGCTTTGTGCGAGACAATTACGACGCAAAGCGGGTCTGTCTGCCCCGGATGCTGACGCTCGTCGATGAAGGTGTCCTCCCGCGCACGCACGGGGGATAACGCCAGGAGCTAGCAATGCCGCTTGTCATCTCGGTTGCCCAGCGCAAGGGCGGGGTCGGAAAGACGACTCTTGCGGTCTTGCTGGCGGCAGAACTGGATCGCCGTACGGGCTTGGTCGGGCTGGTCGACGCCGACTCCCAGGCGTCCGCCTGTCACTGGGCCGAGCCCGGCAATTTGTCGTTCCCGGTCTACCAGCTTGATCCGGAAACCCGCCCGGTTGCCGAATGGGCCAAGCTGATGCGCCAGATTCCGCATCAGATCATCGTCGTGGATTCCGCGCCCAACGACCGGGTGCTGGGCGCCGTGCTCGCGGTCGCCAATATCGTGCTGATGCCGTGTACGCCGTCGGGCCTCGACATCGAGGCCACCGCGCGGACGATCGACATCGTGCGGGAGGTGCGTGCAGCGCGGCGAACCGCACTCCGTGCCATGATCGTGCCGAACCGCGTCGACCAGCGCACGCTCGAAGGCCAGCAGCTGATCGAGGAGCTGGATACGCTCGACGAAGAGATCGGGCCGATGATCGGAAGCCGCTCGGCCTATGTTCGCGCCGTCGCGCTGGGGCAATCGGTTGCCGATTTCGCCAGCGGCACGCCCGCGGATCTCGAGATCAAGACGCTCGCCGATCTCGTCATGAGCTGGTGCGGGATTGCTCCCCGGCAGCGCGTGACGGTCTAGATTAACAGAGCGCTCCGGCTGCTTCACATCGGGTAACCATGCCCGCATGGGACCAAGCGATCCCGCGCCGCAACTGCCCCTTGATCTGACGGCGGCGTCCGCAGAAACCACAGGAAAAAAAGCGCCGCAAGCGCGATGAAGCCGCGATCCGTTGACCTTCACGCGCGTTATCATTCGGCAGCCGAAAGGCTTACCGGCGCGGGAACCTGGCTTGGTTAACGGACCGCTCGCGCGCATCTCGGCATTTGAGGCAAATGCCGCCGCGCGCTTGAGCCTAAGCTCAAGACATTTCCCGTACATGCTTCCCGTCACGGTGGGGAGTGAAGAATGTACAACGTCAGGAAAGTGATGGCCTTGCTTCTGGCCATCGTGGCGCTCGGGACAAGCGCGCAGCACACGCAAGCTGGAATGATCGGCTTCCCGCTGCCGCTGCGCGGTGTGGTCGAGAAGATCCGCTTCAGCGAGCCGACGCTGGCGCCGATGGCCTACACCATGTTCTGCATGCGCTATGCCGACGAATGCAAGCAGAAGCCCCGCGCCCGCATGGTATTCCGCGGCGGCGCCACACGTCTCACCAAGCAGCGCATCGCCGACCTGATCGAGGTCAATGCCTCGGTCAATCGCAGCATCGCGCCACAGCGCAACGAGCGCGGCCTCGCCGGCGAGGAATGGCTGATCAATCCGGCACGCGGCGATTGCAACGACTACGCCGTCAGCAAGCGCCATGAACTGTTGGCGCGCGGCTGGCCGATGCGCAACCTGCTGCTGAGCGAGGTGGTGACGTCCTGGGGCGAGCATCATCTCGTGCTGGTGGTCCGCGCCGATGGCGGCGACGTCGTGCTCGACAATCTGAACGCGCAAATCCGCAGCTGGTCGCAGGCGCGCTATCGCTGGGTCAGGATGCAGACCCCGGCGAACCCGGATCACTGGGCCGCCGTCGCGCAGGCCGGCGCCTGAACTTCTGAGTTAGCCCCATCGATTGAACGTGGCGCGGCGAGACATTTCGCCGCGCCGCTTTTCGTATGAGGGATGATGAAGATTGCGAGGGCGCTGCGACAACATTCCGGAACGATTGGCGGCCGGACCGGTTGATCCCGGTGCAACCCATCGAGGCATCGACATGAAGCTGGCCGGCCTTGTCACGATTGCGACGCTGGTCGTCGCCACAGCCGGTCCCGTGCTCGCACAGGGCACCGGGCAGACCACACAGGGCGCAACGCGCTACTCGATCGACGGCCCGGGCGGCGGTGTCCCGACATCGCGGCCGCAGGCGACCCAGCCGGTCCCGCCGGCAACACCGGTTTACCCCTATGGAAGGTCACCACGACACGCGGCACCGGTTGGGCAGCAGACCAACGTCCCGCTGGGATCGCGTTAACCGTCACTGCGGCAGCAAATCCGTTCGCTCTTAACGCTATTCCCATCGGCATTTTGCTGCGCCAGACGGAATGTCGTACCCATGCGATCATTGCGGTGGTTGAGGCGCTGGATTGGTCCGCGCAGGGACGGCATTTTCAATGGCGAGCAGGGGTTCGATCCTCATCACGGGCGGCGCGGGATACATCGGATCGCATTGCGCCAAGGCGGTCGCCGAGGCCGGGTTTCTCCCGGTCGTCTATGACAACCTCTCCACCGGTCATCGCAATTTCGTGCAATGGGGACCGCTCGTGATCGGCGACGTCGCCGATCACGACAAGATCGCCGCCACCATCCGCGAGCACAATGCGCTGGCCGTGATGCACTTCGCCGCGTTCAGCGCGGTCGGCGAATCCGTCGCGGATCCGCAGAAATACTTTGGCAACAACGTTGCCGGCACGCTCGGTTTGCTGCGCGGCATGCGTGAGGCAGGCTGCGACCGCCTGGTGTTTTCCTCTACCGGCGCCGTCTACGGCAATGCCGGGCGCGATCCCATTCCCGAGAGCGCCGCAGGGCCGACGGTCAATCCGTACGGCCGGTCCAAGTTCATGATCGAGCAGATGCTCGATGACTATCGCGCCGCCTATCAGTTCAAATCGATCTGCCTGCGCTACTTCAACGCCTGCGGCGCCGATGCATCCGGCACCATCGGTGAGCTCCGCGATCCGGAGACGCATTTGATTCCGCGCGCGCTGATGGCGCTGCTCGGGCATGTGCCGGATTTCGCGATCTTCGGCGAAGATTATGAGACGCCTGACGGCACCGCGGTGCGCGACTACATCCATGTCGACGATCTCGCCGCCGCCCATATCGCGGCGCTCGAGCTGCTGTTGAAGGGCGACGCCGGCGGTGTGTTCAATCTCGGCACCGGCACCGGCTATTCGGTGCGCGAGGTGCTCGACGCGATCCGCGCCGAGACCGGTGAAGCGGTGCCGAGCGTGGTGCGCGACCGCAGGGCCGGCGATCCGCCGATCCTGGTTGCCGATCCCACCAGGTCGGAAAGCGGGCTCGGCTTCAAGGCGAGCCGGTCGGATCTCGGCTACATCATTCGCTCGGCCTGGGCGTGGCACCAGAAGGCGCACCCGCGCCGGCGATAGGGTATGATCCGGAAGCGTGCGAAGCGGCTTTCCGTCGCGACAAACGCGGAACGCGTTTGCGCGGAGATCATGCTCAAAATGGCGGAAGACTAGGCTGCGTCCGCGCCCGACCTCAGCCGGCCGAACTGGCTGCGCAGCACCAGCAGTATGAGGTGACCCGTGCCGATGCCGGCAAGACCTCCCGCCACCTTGACGATCGCGTCGAGCAGGCGGCCGTGACGGTCCGGTGTCAGCAGTTGCATCGCTTCGAGTGTGAACGAGCTGAAGACGACAAAGAGCAAGATCAGCGCGGTACGCCGCGGGTAACCCAACACAAAGGCCATTGCCATCACTGCAAACGCGGCGAAGCGCTCGGTCTGAGGATGGAAAAACGACGGACGGTCCTGGATCGGCGACAGCGTCACGAAGGCGATAAAGGCAAGCGCAAGCCAGCCCGCAATCACGCCGAACTTCCGTATCTTCGAAATATCCAACAAAGTATTCCCGGTCCTGTACCGCAGACGACCCCGGGCTGGATTAGCGCATCACTTGTGTCAGCGACATGGAAATGGTCGCCGAAGGTTAACTTGCCCGCCGATTGTGACAGACGCGACCGGTCGTCCTGGTGCTAAATGATAAGGTATTAAAATACCACATGCTGAAACTCAATCCCACTTGGTGCGCATCTCAGAGCGGGAGCCCGTCGCGCTTGCGCGGGTTCCCGGGATGGTGCACCTGACGAAAAAATAAGGTTTGCCCTGCGGCTCCATTCATAAGCCGTTCACGGCCGGGAGCCTCATTTGATGCCGGAATATCGCAATGCTCACTCTCGGAGGCTAAAGTGCGTCTGCTCGTCGTTGAGGATGACCCGGATCTGAACCGCCAGCTCACCACCGCGCTTACGGACGCCGGCTATGTGGTCGATCGCGCGTTCGACGGCGAGGAGGGGCATTTCCTTGGCGACAGTGAGCCCTACGACGCGGTCGTGCTGGATATCGGGCTGCCGAAGATGGACGGTATCTCGGTGCTCGAAGCCTGGCGGCGGAACAAGCGGGTGATGCCGGTGCTGATTCTCACCGCGCGCGACCGCTGGAGTGACAAGGTTCAGGGGTTCGATGCCGGCGCCGACGACTATGTCGCAAAACCCTTCCATCTGGAGGAGGTGCTGGCGCGGATCCGCGCGCTGCTGCGCCGCGCGACCGGGCATGCCCAGGTCGAGCTGACCTGCGGGCCGGTGGCGCTGAATACCCGGACCAAGCGGGTCACCGTCAACGGCAACCCGATCAAGCTGACCTCGCACGAGTACAACCTGCTCGACTATCTGATGCACCACACCGGGCGGGTGGTCTCGCGCACCGAGCTGGTCGAGCACCTCTACGACCAGGACTTCGACCGCGACTCCAACACCATCGAGGTGTTCGTCGGCCGCATCCGCAAGAAGCTGGAAGTCGATATTATCCAGACTGTTCGCGGCCTCGGCTACATGCTGTCGCCGCCGACCTAAAGCGCTTTCTCAAACAAACCGGTTCGCGTGAAGAAAGCGTGACCAAACAAAAGGATGAGAGCATATCCTGTTCAATCGGATCATGCTCTTAGAGTGCTTGATCGGCGTACACGGGCATTGGCATGATCCGCGCCGGGAGAACTGGATTCGCCAATGTTTGAATCCCTGATGTCTGTTGCCGCTGACACGCCGTTCGAGCCCGTGCTCTGATGGGCGGCAGCTCGCTTGCGACCCGCCTGTTCGTCTCGGCGACCGCCTGGGTGGTGGTGATCCTGGCGATCACCGGCGTCATCCTGTCGTCGGTCTATCGCGACGCCACCGAGCGCGCCTTCGATCGGCGGCTCAATCTCTATCTGCGCACCCTGATCGCCGAGGTGGCGACGCCGGACGAGCCGGCGGACCGCCAGTTCCAGTCGCTCGGCGAGCCGCTGTTCGACCTGCCGCTGTCGGGCTGGTACTGGCAGATCACCCGCACCGATACCGAAAAGGGCGAGACCCGCGCCTCGCGCTCGCTGTGGGACAAGAAGCTGCCGAAGCTCGAGGAGCACGGCGCCGAACTGACCGCAGCCGGCGTCCGCCTCGGCTATGTCGATGGACCCGAGGGCCAGAGCCTGCGCGTGGTCGAGCGCCCGGTCGACCTCGGCGCCGACGGCAAGTTCCTGGTCAGCGTCGCCGGCGACGCCACCGAGATCTTCGATGAGACGCGCAGCTTCGACTATTATCTCGGCGGCACCTTCGCTGCCCTCGGCATCGTGCTGCTGCTGACCACGATCTTCCAGGTGCGCTACGGCCTCGCGCCGCTCAAGCGCATATCGGATGCGATTGCCGATATCCGCTCCGGCCGCGCCGAGCGCCTCGAAGGCCGGTTTCCGGTCGAGATCGCGCCGCTGGCGCGCGAGACCAACGCGCTGATCGATGCCAACCGGGAGATCGTCGAGCGCTCGCGCACCCATGTCGGCAACCTCGCCCATGCGATCAAGACGCCGCTGTCGGTGATCGTGAACGAAGCGGGCGCGCATGCCGGCGATCCCTTTGCCAGCAAGGTGCTGGAACAGGCCGACCTGATGCGCGACCAGGTCGCACATCACCTCGAGCGTGCACGGATCGCCGCTCGGGCCACCATCGTCAGCACCATCACCGACGTCGCCCCCGTCATCGAGGCGCTGCGCCGGACCATGGAGAAGATCCATCGCGATCGCGACCTCGCGATCGAGGCGAAGGCCGACCCGGCGGCGCGGTTTCGCGGCGAGCGGCAGGACCTCGAGGAGATGGTCGGCAATCTCGTCGACAACGCCTGCAAATGGGCGGCTTCTCAGGTCTTCATCGAGGTCAGCGTGGTCCCGCCGGAGGCGTCGGGCGCCGGTCCCAGGCTGCGCATTGTGGTCGACGACGACGGGCGCGGCCTGTCGGAGGCCGAGCGCGCCCAGGTGTCGCGGCGCGGCCAGCGGCTCGACGAATCGAAGCCCGGCTCGGGGCTCGGCCTGTCGATCGTGACCGATCTCGCCGGCCTCTATGGCGGCAAGCTCGTGCTGAATGACGCCCCGATCGGCGGTCTGCGGGCCGAGCTCGTGCTGCCGGCGGTGTAGTCCGGCGGACGGGGTAGCCTTTGGAGCGTTTTCGAGCGAAGCGGATACCGGTTCGCGTGAAGAAAACGCGTCAATACAACAGACTAGAAGCTTCGGTTCTGATTCAATCAGAGCCGAAGCTCCAGCAGACGCGCGGCCGTCATTATTCCTAAACGGCTTCTTAACGCGCCCACCTCTATCATTGCGGGCGGACGGGCTGCGGCGTTTGCCGGGCACCAAGTTTCACGACCGGGCATGAGCCAGAAATCGACCGAGCGGCTGAGGGATTATCTCGCGCAGCTTCCGCCGCAATCGCAGGCGCTGCTGATGCGGGAGCTGGAGCGCGCCGTCGAACGCGGCGATGATGTCGCGATCGCCAATCTGGTCCTGGAGCAGCTGCGCAAGATCGTGCGCGGGGTCGAGCAGGACGAGCAGATCCAGCCGCGCAGCGACGATCCGGCGCGGCTTCTGTTCCGGCCGCTCGAGCCGTTCCTTGCCGAGACCAATTTCCCGACCCGAGCCGGCCAGCTCCGCCGTGCCTCGCTGCTGCCGATCTGGCAGTGGCTCGCCCGCGAGGGCGCGCCCGAGGCCGCCCGCGAATTCGAGAAGGCACTGGCGGCGGCCTCGGAGAGCGGCCCGATGGAGATCGCCGCGCGCAAGTTCCAGCTGGCGGCTGCGGAAGCCATCCTCAAGATCGCGGGGCCGGCGCAGGACGACCGTCAGCGCGCGCTGGCGCGCGTGGGCCCGCCGAACGTTGTCGAGGATCTGCTGCCGATCGGCCTCGTCCTGCAGGCCCGTGAAGCCCTGGAAACCCTGGGCAGCCGGCTGCCGAGCCAGATCAGGGTGTTTTCCGATTCCCAGATCGCCTCGGCGATGGAGGCGCTCAAGCTGCCGTCGCTGCAGACGCCGCAACTGCTGCCGTTCGCGCTGTCGCTGATCGCGCAGCGGCTTGCCGCGCCGTGGCAGCTCATCCGCCTTGCCATCAAGATGGCGGCCTCCGACGACGAACTGCGGGTCGCGGCAACGCCCTACGGCATCGCCGTCACCATCGCGCTGCATGACCTGTCATTCGTGGCGGCCTGTCTGCGCACCGACATCAGGCGCGGACATTTCGATTATGTCAGCGAGCAGCTCAAGACCCTGCATGACGGCGTCCGCGGCCTGCGCACCGAGCTCGACCTGCGCAACGATTCCACCTGGGGCCGCCAGCTGACCTCGGTGCGCGCCGATACCTCCAACGCGCTGCAATCGGAGATCGACAGCGTGCCGGGCCGGGTTCGCCGCATCCTGCGCCAGCGCGCCGACAAGGACATTACGGCCGGCGCCAAGATCGATGCGTCCGAGGTCGAGGATGCCGCCGCTTTGATCGATTTCGTCGCGGTGTGCCGCACCTATGCCAGCGAGCTCGCCATCAACGAGGTGACGCTGCGGACCTTCTCGGACCTGCAACATTATGTCGAGCAGTCGACCGAGGGGCTGGTGCAGTCGTTGCGCGGCGGCGACGCCCGGGTCCGGGCCTTCCGCCAGCAACAGGTCAAGGCCGCGATCCGCTTCTGCGAAGTGCTGTTCGGCCACGACTACGCCTCGCTGATGAACCGGGCGGCGGAGAATGCCGTGACCGGCGAGCGGAAGTCGTCTCGCGCGGGGTAGCGGGATCGCGGGACTTGCAGGCGAGACAGAACTGGGAATTGCGCTCACGGCGCTGAACTACACCCCTAAGTGAGACACGATAATTCTTGTGACAGTGGTCACCGGAATTCCGTAGTTCGAACACCGTCTTCGCATTTCTACGCTTGGTCGAGTTCACTATGTGTGATGCGGGCCGTCGTTGCCATCGCGCGCTGGCAATATATACGGATCACCTTTCATTCCTTGTACTGTCGCGACGGTGACGTACTCGCTTGTGCTCGGATTTTGGACGATCGTAGTTCCAGGCACGACCATCTCCAGCCACAGATTGTCGCCAGCTACCCACTTCTCGAGCCAAGAATGAAGGGTTTGGCCCGTACTGAACAGTCCAAACTCGCTGCAACTGACAACACAGCCCGTCGCCGTATCAAGGCAAGACCAGATTCCATCTCCCCAATCGCAAAGCGGTACGAGCGCAACTTCGGTATCCGGCCAAAAGGCCTCCTTCAACTCGCACAGCGAACGTCCGTCGACGTCTAGCGATCCATCTGCAGTCCCGATCAAACCATCTCCGGGCCCAAAGCCGCCATTTCCTACGGTTTTCAACAAGCGGCAGTGGAGGCGATAAAGGGAAAAGCCGAGCCTTCTTTCAGTAGCTTCGATTGACTGAGATGTCGCTGGAGGACCGACTTCCCTGACTCTTATTTTCGAGTAATCAGTCTGCGTCGCCGGATTGCTGGCTCGCCTGCAAACATCCGAAATAAGTTGTTCTTCAGTCATGTTGAGGCTCAGATTACGGTGACAGTGCATTCAATTGCAAAGTCGCGCCCTGACGGGAAGCACTGCCGGACAATCTTATAGATCAAGCGCAAGTCCTGAGCATGTTCGACGGCAAATCGACGCCCCCCACACGGCTGGATGACAAGCATTTGCACAATTTCGGAATAATGGAAGTGTGGCGCTGATTTGCCCGACATGTCAAGTCGTCAATCGGGCGCCGGCGGCCCCTGCTACTGTGCATGGGGTTGTTTTCGATATTTTGGTTGCGGGCTCCTTCGCCCGGAGGCGCCGTTGCAATACCGCCGGAACGGCGCCGGAAACCGGCTGATTTCGACCTTCGGTCGATCCAGTAATTGTCAATTGCCGGGCTCGGCGCCGGTAGTGTAAAGCGATTCTAAGGCGGCTTGCCGGAAGCCGCCGTTCCATCCGGGAACCGCTTGATGACGCTGTGGTTTGTGTTCGCGCTGATGACGGTCGCGGCGATCTTTGCCGTGCTGTGGCCGCTCAGCCGCCGCGGACGGGCGGATAGCGGCGGCAGCGAGGTCGTGGTCTACCGCGACCAGCTCGCCGAAATCGACCGCGATATGGCCTCAGGCATCATCGGCGCCGCCGAGGCCGATGCTGCCCGGATCGAGATCAGCCGCCGGCTGCTGGCCGCCGCCGACCAGAGCGAGCGCGAAGCCCCGGTGCCAGGCAGTCTCAGTCTGCGGCGCACTGCTGCGATCGTGGCCCTGGTCGGGCTGCCGGTCATTGCCTCAAGCTTCTATCTCGCGCTCGGCTCGCCGCGGCTTGGTGACTTTCCGCTCGCCGAGCGCAGCCAGGTGGCCGATGCCAACCAGCCGCTCACCAATCTGGTGGCGCAGGTCGAGGCTCATCTGGAGAAGAACCCGACTGACGGCCGCGGCTGGACGGTGCTGGCGCCGGTACTGTCGCGACTTGGCCGCTACGATGATGCCGTCCGTGCCTATCGCAATGCCATCATTTATGCTGGCGACACCGCCGATCGCCGCGCCGATCTCGGCGAGGCGTTGATGGGGAGCGCCGGCGGCGTCGTCACCGCGGACGCCAAGGCGGAGTTCGAGCGCTCCGTTGCGCTGAACGGCGACGACGCCAAGGCGAACTATTTCCTCGGCCTCGCCGCCGAGCAGGACGGCCGCAAGGCTGATGCCGCTGCGCTCTGGCAGAAGATGTTGGCGAAGGCGCCGTCGGATGCGCCATGGCGGCCGCTGGTGCAGGCTGCGCTGGTTCGCGTTGGCGGCGTGAGCGCGCCCGCGCTGCCGGATGGCGCGGTGGCGGCGGCCAAGGACATGAGCGAGGCCGATCGCGGCACCATGATCAAGGGTATGGTCGATCGGCTGGCGACGCGGCTGAAGACCAACGGCGACGACGTCGAGGGCTGGCTGCGGCTGGTCCGCGCCTATCTCGTGATGGGAGAGCGCGACAAGGCGATGAGCGCGCTCGCGGATGCCCGTCAGGCGGTGGGCAATGATGCGGATCGGTTGCGTCAGCTCAATGAGGGGCTGAAGAGTCTCGGATTGGATGGATAACGCATGATGCCGAAACATGTGCAGCGGTTTTCGGCGGACGTCATGCGCAAGGAAGCACCATGACCAGGAAGCAACGGCGTTTGACACTGATCGGCTGCGCGCTCGTCGTGCTCGCGATCGCCGCGGGCCTGGTGCTGAATGCGCTGCGCGATTCCATCGTGTTCTTCTCGACGCCCTCGATGGTCGCCGAAAAGCATCTCGGTCCGGGCAAGCGTTTCCGCCTCGGCGGCCTGGTCGAACAGGGCTCGCTCAAGCGCGGCGACAACCTCGCGGTGACCTTCACCGTCGGCGACGGCGGCGCGACGCTGCCGGTCGCCTACAAGGGCATCCTGCCGGATCTGTTCCGCGAGGGGCAGGGCGTGGTTGCCGAAGGCGCGCTCGATGCGGACGGCGTGTTCCGCGCCGACACCGTGCTCGCCAAGCATGACGAGACCTACATGCCGAAGGACGTCGCCGACGCCCTGAAGAAGCAGGGCCACTGGAAGGACGATTACGGCGCCAAGCCGAACAGCATGCCGAGCGCCTCCGCGGCGCCGACCCAGGGAGCGATGCGGTGATCGCCGAAAGCGGACATTATGCCCTGGTGCTCGCGCTGGCGCTCGCGCTGATCCAGTCGATCGTGCCGATCGTCGGCGCGCGCTGGCGCGATGCGGCGTTGATGAACGTCGCGCGCTCGACCGCGCTCGCCCAATTGCTGTTCGTCGCGGCGTCGTTCGCGGCGCTGGTGACGCTGCACGTCACCTCAGATTTCTCGGTCGCCAATGTCTTCGAGAATTCGCATTCGCTGAAGCCGCTGCTCTACAAGATCACCGGCGTGTGGGGAAACCATGAAGGGTCGATGCTGCTGTGGGTGTCGATCCTGGCGCTGTTCGGCGGCCTCGTCGCCGCCTTCGGCAACAACCTGCCGCTGTCGCTGCGCGCGCATGTGCTGGCGGTGCAGGCTTGGGTCGCCAGCGCCTTCTACCTGTTCATCCTGATCACCTCGAACCCGTTCCTGCGCATCGCCAATCCGCCGATCGAGGGACGCGACCTCAATCCGGTGCTGCAGGACATCGGCCTCGCGGTGCATCCGCCGATGCTCTATCTCGGCTATGTCGGGTTCTCGATCTCGTTCTCGTTCGCGGTGGCGGCGCTGCTCGAAGGGCGGATTGACGCCGCCTGGGCGCGCTGGGTGCGGCCGTGGACGCTGATGGCGTGGATCTTCCTGACGCTCGGCATCGCGATGGGCTCCTACTGGGCCTATTACGAGCTCGGCTGGGGCGGCTGGTGGTTCTGGGATCCGGTCGAGAACGCCTCGCTGATGCCGTGGCTGGCCGGCACCGCGCTGCTGCATTCGGCGCTGGTGATGGAGAAGCGCAACGCGCTGAAGGTCTGGACCGTGCTGCTGTCGATCCTGACGTTTTCGCTATCGCTGCTCGGCACCTTCCTAGTGCGCTCCGGCGTGCTGACGTCGGTCCACGCCTTCGCCACCGATCCGACCCGCGGCGTCTTCATCCTGCTGATCCTGTTCGTCTTCATCGGCGGCAGCCTTTCGCTTTATGCCTGGCGCGCGCCGGCGCTGAAGCAGGGCGGGCTGTTCGCGCCGATCTCGCGCGAAGGCGCGCTGGTGCTCAACAATTTGCTGCTCACCACCGCCTGCGCGACGGTGTTCATCGGCACGCTGTATCCGCTGGCGCTTGAGGTCTTGACCGGCGAGAAGATCTCGGTCGGCGCGCCGTTCTTCAATTTCACCTTCGCGCCGCTGTTCGTGCCGCTGTTGCTCGCGGTGCCATTCGGGCCGCTACTGGCCTGGAAACGCGGCGACCTGCTCGGCGCCGCGCAGCGGCTGATGGTCGCCGGCATCGTCGCGCTGGTTGCGATCGCGGTGGTGTTTGCGTGGACCTATGGCGGCGCGACGCTGGCGCCGCTCGCGATCGGGCTTGCGGCCTTCGTGATCATGGGCGCGCTGTGCGATCTCGCCGAACGCATCGCCCTGTTCCGGATTCCGCTGTCGCTCTCGCTGCGCCGCGCACGCGGCCTGCCGCGGGCGACCTGGGGCACGGTCTTCGCGCATGCCGGCCTCGGCGTCGCACTGATCGGAATCGTCTGCGAGACCACCTGGAACAGCGAATATATCGGTTCCATGAAGCCGGACGACGTCGCCAAGGTCGCCGGCTACGAGCTGCGGCTCGACGGCCTGAATCCGCGGCAGGGGCCGAATTTCCGCGAGATGGTCGCGCAATTCACCGTGACGCGGGACGGCGAGAAGGTCAGCGTGATGACCCCGTCGAAGCGCAACTTCACGACCCGCGGCGCTTCGACGACCGAGGCCGCGCTGCTGACCCGCGGTGCGAGTCAGCTCTATATCTCGCTCGGCGATACCTCGGCCGACGGTGCGATCGCGGTGCGGATCTATCACAAGCCGCTGGTGCTGATGATCTGGTGGGGGCCGGTGCTGATGGCCTTCGGCGGCTTGCTGTCGCTGTCCGACCGCCGCTTGCGGGTCGGTGCGCCGAAGCCGGCCAAAGCAGCGGCGCGCGCCTTGCAGGCGGCCGAGTGATGCGGTCGCGCGCCCTTGCAGCCGCCGCGCTTGCGGCGACCCTGGTGCTCGGTGCGATGCCCGCCCGGGCCGTGCTGCCCGACGAGATCATGGCGGACCCGGCGAAGGAGGCGAGGGCGCGCGAGCTCTCCAAGGAACTGCGCTGCATGGTTTGCCAGAACCAGTCGATCGACGATTCGGAGGCGCCGCTGGCGCGCGACCTCCGCCTCCTGGTGCGCGAGCGGATCTCGGCCGGCGACAGCGACCGCCAGGTGATCGATTTCCTGGTGGCCCGCTACGGCGAATTCGTGCTGCTGAAGCCGCGCCTCAACGAGCATACGCTTGTGCTGTGGCTGACCCCGCCGCTGGCGCTTTTGCTGGGCGGTTTCGCGCTCTGGCGCCTCGGCCGCCGCAAGGCAAATCCGCACCCCGGCGAGGGCGATTCCGCCCCAGGGCTGACGCCCGACGAAGAGGCGCGCCTGGAACGGCTGCTGGCGGCCGAATCCGCGCCGGACAAGCCGCTTTAGTTCCTTTCTAAGCCCTTAATTTGCCCGCGCTATTCTGCCGCAGCACGGGTCCGCTCAATTACCAAAGTTTAATTCCGCAGCCAGCGCGCCGTAAGGCTGATGACCCCATGTTCAGGCGCATCAGGTGCTCGCCCCGGCACCGAATGATTCTGGCCCTGGAGATCTCAAGACATGACCGACCGTCCCGACCTCTCGACCCTTCCGTCCTACAAGGCGCCGAAGCGCTCGCTGTTCTCTGCCCGCAAACTCGCGCTGATGGCGTCGGTCGTGGCCGGCCTCGGTGCCGCCACCTACGGCTTCAGCCCCACCCACAACCCGGCCGACCTGTTCACGACCCCCGCGCATGCGCAGGTCAATAACGAGGTCAAGAAGGTTCAGCAGCCGGTCGGGTTTGCCGACATCGTCGAGCGCGTGAAGCCGTCGGTGATCTCGGTCAAGGTCAACATTCGCGAGAAGGTCGCGAAGGACGACAGCAACAACAATGACGATTCGCCGTTCCAGCCGGGTTCGCCGATGGAGCGCTTCTTCCGCCGCTTCGGCGGTCCGGATGGCTTGCCCCCGGGTCTGCGCGGTGGACCGCGTGGCGGTGGCGTGGTGACGGGCCAGGGCTCCGGCTTCTTCATCTCGGCTGACGGCTTCGCCGTGACCAACAATCACGTCGTCGACGGCGCCGATAAGGTCGAAGTCACGACCGATGACGGCAAGACCTATTCCGCCAAGGTGATCGGCACCGATCCGCGCACCGATCTCGCGCTGATCAAGGTCGACGGCGGCTCCAACTTCCAGTTTGCCAAGCTTTCCGACACCAAGCCGCGTATCGGCGACTGGGTGCTGGCGGTCGGCAATCCCTTCGGCCTCGGCGGTACCGTGACCGCGGGCATCGTCTCCGCCTCCGGCCGCGACATCGGCAACGGCCCGTATGACGATTTCATCCAGATCGATGCGCCCGTGAACAAGGGCAATTCGGGCGGCCCGGCGTTCGACGTGTCCGGTGAGGTGATGGGCGTCAACACTGCGATCTACTCGCCGTCCGGCGGCAGCGTCGGCATCGCGTTCTCGATCCCGGCCCAGACCGTCAAGAGCGTCGTTGCCCAGCTGAAGGACAAGGGCTCGGTCAGCCGTGGCTGGATCGGCGTCCAGATCCAGCCGGTGACCTCCGACATCGCCGACAGCCTCGGCATGAAGAAGGCGGAAGGCGCGCTGGTTGCCGAACCGCAGGCCAACGGCCCCGCGGCCAAGGCCGGCATCGAATCCGGTGACGTCATCACCGCCGTCAATGGCGAGCCGGTGAAGGATGCGCGCGAACTCGCCCGCACCATCGGCGGCCTCGCGCCCGGCAATGCCGTGAAGCTGAACGTGCTGCACAAGGGGCAGGACAAGACCGTCAACCTGACGCTCGGCCAGTTGCCGAACACCCTGGAAGCCAAAGCTGACACCGACAACAACGGTGACAAGGGCAATTCGTCCCGCGGCACCGACGTGCCGAAGCTGGGCCTCACTGTGGCACCTGCCAACAGCGTGGCCGGCGCCGGCAAGGAAGGCGTGGTCGTGACCGAAGTCGATCCCAAGAGTGCTGCCGCTGAGCGGGGCTTCAAGGAAGGCGACGTGATCCTCGAGGTCGCCGGCAAGACCGTCGGCACCGCCGGTGAGGTGCGTGATGCGATCACCGCGGCGCGCAGTGACAACAAGAACAGCGTTCTCATGCGCGTGAAGAGCGGCGGTTCGTCGCGCTTTGTGGCAGTGCCGCTGGCCAAGGGATAACTATCTATGAGTTGGGACGCGTCGCCGGCATTAGTCGCCCCCGCCGACGGCGCGTTCCGGGGGGCGGGCCCCTTGCTCGCTCCCTATGCTGCCTTTCGATGGAATATGCCCCCCTCTGTCGGAAGGTCTCAGGGCGGTGAGGTCCCCCAGCTTCACCGCCCACTTTTTTCAGACAATCCGGAATATTCGCGGTCGTCTTGCATGTGCAGGCCGGCCGCGCCATGCTGACAGAGGGCCCATTCCCGTGACCGCAACCGCTCCGCAAATGCGCATCCTGATCATCGAAGACGACCGCGAGTCAGCCGACTATCTGGTCAAGGCATTCCGTGAAGTCGGCTATATCGCCGATCTCGCCTCCGACGGTGAGGAAGGCCTGTCGATGGCGGAGACCGGCGACTACGACGTGCTGGTTGTGGATCGCATGTTGCCGAAGCGGGACGGCCTGTCGCTGATCGGCATTCTGCGCGACAAGGGCAACCGGACGCCGGTCCTGATCCTCTCGGCGCTTGGCCAGGTCGACGACCGCATCAAGGGCCTGCGCGCCGGCGGCGACGACTATCTGCCGAAACCCTATTCCTTCGCCGAGCTGCTCGCGCGCGTCGAGGTGCTATCGCGGCGCAATGTCGGGCCGGCCGAGGAGACCACCTACCGCGTCGGCGACCTCGAGCTCGACCGGCTGTCGCATCGCGTCGCCCGCGGCAAGGATGAGCTGACCTTGCAGCCGCGCGAATTCCGCCTGCTCGAATATCTGATGAAGCATGCAGGCCAGGTGGTGACGCGCACCATGCTGCTCGAGAACGTCTGGGACTATCATTTCGATCCGCAGACCAACGTCATCGACGTCCACATCTCGCGGCTGCGCTCCAAGATCGACAAAGGCTTCGAGCGGCCGCTGCTGCATACCATCCGCGGCGCGGGGTATATGATCCGTGACGGCATTCGGTAAACTGATCCGGACCACGGCGTTTCGGCTGACGCTGGTCTACCTGTTCCTGTTCGCGCTGTTTGCCGCCTCGCTGCTGGCTTATTTCGCCTGGAACACGCGACGGCTGATCACCGAGCAGATCACGACCACCGTCAACGTCGAGATCGGCGAGATCACCGCCATCTATAACCGTCGCGGCCTGCACGGCCTGCTGACCACCATGGGCAATCGTGCGCTGCGGCCGGGCGCCAACCTCTATCTCTTGACGGCGCCGAACGGGCAGGCGCTGGCCGGCAATGTCGGCTCGCTGGCGCCTGGGGTAATGAGCATCCAGGGCTGGAGCGAGACCGCCTATCGCCGGTTCGACGACCAGGACAAGACCGATCACCGCGCGCTGGTGCGGGTCACCGAGATGGACAACGGATTCCGCCTCCTGGTCGGGCGCGACCTCGAGGAGCGGCGGCGGCTGTTCGGCATCGTCGCCAAGGCCGCGCAATGGTCGATCCTCGTCGTCGTCGTGCTCGGCATCGGTGGCGGCATCTTCGTCGCGCGCCGCGTGCTGCGCCGGATCGACGCCATGACCGGCACCACCAAACGCATCATGGCGGGCGATCTGTCCGGCCGGCTGCCGGTCGGCCGCAGCGGCGACGAGCTCGACCGTCTCGCGGAAAATCTCAATGTCATGCTGGAGCGCATCGAGGCGCTGATGACCGGGCTGAAGGAGGTCTCCGACAACATCGCCCATGACCTCAAGACTCCGCTGACGCGGCTGCGCAACCGCGCCGAGGAGGCGCTGGCGCGGTCGGGCTCCGAGGCCGACTATCGCGCGGCGCTGGAGCGGACGATCGAAGAGTCTGACGGCTTGATCCGCACCTTCAACGCGCTGCTGATGATCGCGCGCGCCGAGTCCGGCCAGGCGCGCGGCAACATGGACGATTTCGACGGCGCCGACGTCGCCAACGGCATCCACGAATTGTACGAGCCGCTCGCCGAGGACGACGGCATGACGCTGCAGGTGAAGACCGCGCCGGCGCCGATTCACGGCAACCGCGAATTGATCAGCCAGGCGGTCGCCAACCTGGTCGAGAACGCCATCAAATATGGCAAGCCCGAACCGGGCGTGGAGCCGATGAAGGCCGATGCGCGGGAGATCCTGATCGAGGCCCGGCGCGAGGGCGATCAGGTTCTGCTCAGCGTCACCGACCACGGTCCGGGCATCCCCGAGGGTGACCGCAAGCACGCGGTGGAGCGCTTCGTCCGGCTCGAGGCGAGCCGCACCTTACCCGGTTCCGGTCTCGGCCTCAGCCTGGCCTCGGCGGTTGCCACGCTCCACGGCGGCGAGCTGCGGCTTGGCGATGCCCATCCGGGGCTGGTGGCCACCCTGGTGCTGCCGGCGCGGGCGGGCGGCAGTGACAGGCTTGCGGCTCAAACGCAGGATGTGCCACAGAAGGCGGCATGAATGCCGCCGCGCCGGGAAACGCGGATCGACACCATCTGGCCGCGCGGTTCGCGGACGGACCGCGTGTCGCCGTTTCCGTATCCGCCGATCAGCGCCTGACCGACTGGTTCGCCGAGCTCGAGCCGGCGCAATCGGCTGCGCTCGCGGCGCTGCTGGAGCACCCATTCGCACGGGACATCCTGCGCGGCATTGCCGAATTCTCGCCCTATCTGTTCGAGCTCGCGCGGGCTGATGCCGCCCGGCTGATCCGGATCCTGTCATGCGACCCGGAGTCGCATCTGGCTGATCTGATCGAGACCACCTCGCGCGACGTGCTCGCCGCCGGCAGCGAGGCCGACGTGATGGTTCTGCTTCGCCGCATGAAGGCGGAGGCCGCGCTGATGATCGCGCTGTGCGACATCGGCGGCGTCTGGCCGGTGATGCGGGTGACGGCGGCGCTGACCGACATTGCGGTGAATTCGGTGCAGTCGGCGCTGCGATATTTGTTCCTGCAGGAGATCGCCCGCGGCCGCATGACTGCCGTGGATCCCGAGCATCCGGAAGCGGGCTCGGGCCTGATCGTGCTTGCGATGGGCAAGATGGGCGCGGGCGAGCTGAACTATTCCAGCGACATCGACCTGATCGTGTTCTTCGATCGCACGGCCACCTCGCTCGCCGAGGATATCGAGCCGCAGCCGTTCTTCGTCCGCGTCACCCAGGCGATGGCGCGGATGCTGCAGCAGCGCTCGGGCGAGGGCTACGTGTTCCGGGTCGATCTCAGGCTGCGTCCGGACCCGGCCTCGACCCAGGTCGCGATCTCGACCGACGCGGCCTTACATTACTACGAGCGCGAGGGGCGCACCTGGGAGCGCGCCGCGATGATCAAGGCGCGGCCCTGTGCCGGCGATCCCAGGGCCGGCGAGGCGCTGATCGGCGAGCTCGCGCCGTTCGTCTGGCGCAAGCATCTCGACTTTGCCGCGCTGGCCGACGTCCACGACATGAAGCGGCAGATGCAGACCTATCGCGGCCAGAGCGAGATCTCGGTCGAGGGCCACAACGTCAAGGTCGGCCGCGGCGGCATCCGTGAGATCGAGTTCTTCGCCCAGACCCAGCAGCTAATCGCCGGCGGCCGCCATCCGGAGTTGCGGGTGCGGCCGACGCTGGAGGCGCTCAATGTGCTCGCCGAGAGCAACTGGATCACCTTCGAGGCGCGCGACGAGCTGACCACGGCCTACGAATTCCTGCGCAGGGTCGAGCACCGGCTGCAGATGATCGCCGACGAGCAGACCCATTCGCTGCCCGAGGAGCCTGAAGCAGTCGAGCGCTTTGCGCATTTCTTCGGCTACGAGAATCGCGAGGCCTTCGCCAGGGATCTGCTCGGCCAGCTCAAGATCGTGCAGAACCATTACGGCAAGCTGTTCGAGGGCGACGATCCGACCGGGAGCGCGAAGCTGCCGGATGTCGACTACGGGGCGGGCCCCGAAGACGGTCGCCTGATCGAGCATCTCGCCAGTCTCGGCTTCAAGAAGCCGGTCATGGTCGCCGGCACCGTGCAGCAATGGATCGAGGGTGATTATCGCGCGCTCCGCGTGGAAGCGACGCGCGCGGCGTTCCTCGAGTTCATTCCCGGCCTGATCGACGGCCTCGCGGATGCCGAGGAGCCCGACGATGCTGTCACGGCATTCGACCGTTTCCTGGGCGCGCTGCAGCGGGGCGGGCGGCTGATCTCGCTGCTCAGCCAGAACCGCGATTTCGTCGCGCTGGTGGCGCTGATCCTCGGTGCCGCGCCGCGGCTCGGCGACATGCTGGCGCGGCAGCCGCAGATCATGGACGGCCTGGTCGATCCACGCTTCTTCGGCGCGATGCCGGACAAGAAGGAGCTGTCGGAGCGGCTTGCCGCCACGCTGCAGGACGCCTCGTCCTATGAGGACTTCCTCGATCGTCTGAGGCTGTTCGGCCAGGAGAGTCTGTTCCTGATCGGCACGCGGATCCTGTCGGGCACGGTGTCGGCGCAGCACGCCAGCACGGCGTTTGCCGATGTCGCCGAGGGTATCGTGCACACCGTGCACGGCCTCGTCACCGACCAGTTCGCCGCGCAATATGGCCGGATCAAGGGGCAGGAGACCGCGATCGTCGCGATGGGCCGGCTCGGCAGCCGCGAGATGACGGCGTCCTCCGACCTCGATTTGATCCTGCTCTACGATTTCGACAGCGAGGCGCCGGACTCCGACGGCGAGCGCTCGCTGCACGGCGCGCAGTATTTTGCCCGCTTCACCCAGCGCCTGATCAGCGCCTTCACGACCCGGACCAATTACGGCGTCCTATATGAAGTGGACATGCGGCTGAGGCCGTCGGGGCGTGCCGGTCCGGTCGCCTCGCGGATCGACTCGTTTTCCGACTACCAGGAACGCGAGGCGTGGACCTGGGAGCACATGGCGCTGACGCGTGCCCGCGTGATCTCGTCGTCGCCGGAATTCCGCGAGAGGATCGAGGCGATCATCCGCAGCGTGCTGACCCGGCCGCGCGATGCGGCGTCGACCGCGGCCGACGTTGCCGACATGCGGCGCGCGATCGCGCTGGAGAAGGGCGAGGACGATGTCTGGGACCTCAAGCTTGCCGCAGGCGGGCTCGTCGACATCGATTTCATCGCGCAATATCTGCAACTCGCGCATGCCTCAGCGAAGCCGGAGATCCTCAGCGTCTCGACGCTGCAAGTGCTGGAGCATGCCGCCAAGCTCGGCCTGCTCGGCCAGTCCGAGGCCGAGATCCTGCGTTCGGCGGCGCGGCTCTACCACGATTTGACGCAGATCCTGCGGCTGTGCGTCACCGGCAAGTTCAATCCGGAGACGGCCGGCGAGGATCTGCGGCGTGTGATGGCGCGAGCCGGCGACGCGCCGGATTTCTCCGCGCTGGAAGCCCGCCTGCGCGAGACCCAGAGCGAGGTACGCCGCGTCTTCAACGCGATCGTGGGATAGGGGTACCCGACCCGTCATCCCCGCGCAAAGGCTTCGCCTTTGTCGCTGGAGGTGCGAGCGAAGCGAGCCTCGAAGGATGCACGGCCCCCGTAGATTCACGCGGAAGGAGCAGGGCCGTCGACCCTTCGAGACGCCGCTGCGCGGCTCCTCAGGGTGACGGTGATAGAGCTGGGTGCAGCCCCTCGCTACGCCTGCTGCTTCAGCTTCTGCAAGGCGTCGCGGACGTCGGGGTCGAGGCCGGCGCCGCCGGTGTCGAGATGGGCGAAGATCTGCTTGCGCATCCGCGGGTCCCAGAACTTCCAGATGTGCTCGGAAATGCCCTGCACCGCACGGTCGTGCCCCTGGCTGTGGAAGAACTTCCCGATCTGGTTCGCCATATAGACCAGTTTGTCAGGCGACGACGACATAAGTGGACTCCTTGCCGGGCACCGCGCCTGTGACGCGTTCCGGATGCGTAAAGATTTCAAATCCATCGGCGCGGGCGATCGCGGCGAGCGTGATGCCGGCGGCATCCGCCATCCGTACCGCAAGCGCGGTCGGGGCCGACACGGCAGCAATCAGCGGCGCGCCGATCGCCGCGGTCTTCTGCACCATCTCGACCGAGACGCGGCTGGTCAGCAGCACCATGCCGTCGCTCGCGACGACCTTGTCGCGGGCCAGCGCGCCGGCGAGCTTGTCGAGCGCATTGTGGCGGCCGACATCCTCGCGCAGCGCGACGATGCCGCGCGTGGCCGTCCAGAACGCGGCGGCGTGCACCGCGCGGGTCTGGTGGTTGATCTCCTGCAGCGGCGCGACCGCCGCAACCGCGGTCATGATCTCGCGCGGCGCGAAGACGCGGCCCGCGGGCACCACCGCGGCCGGCCGGACCGCCTCGCTGATGGAATCAAGCCCGCACAGGCCGCAGCCGGTTGGGCCCGCGATGTTGCGCCGGCGCTCCGCGATCCGTTCGGCCTTGTCAGGCTTGAGCCACATCCGCAGCTCGATGCCGTCATCGAGCTCGACGATGTCGAGGGTCTCGATCTCGTCGGCCGACTGCACGATGCCTTCGCTCAGGCTGAATCCGACCGCGAAGTCGCCGAGGTCCTCGGGCGAGCCCATCATGACGGCGTAGGTGCCGCCATTATAGGTCAGCGCCAGCGGCGTCTCTTCCGGGATCAGGCGCGCGCCCTCACTGAAGACGCCGTCGCGCCAGACCTTCCGTATCGCCTTGTGGACCGGTTCTCGCATCGCTACTCCGCGGCTTCCACCACCGGCGCGATGCGCCGGGAGTTGCGGGCCTGCTCGTCATAGGCCTTCTGCCAGTCGGACGGACCGTTCGACGGCGAGATCTGCACGGCGGTGACCTTGTACTCCGGACAGTTGGTCGCCCAGTCCGAGAAGTCGGTCGTGATGACGTTGGCCTGGGTGTCCGGGTGGTGGAACGTGGTGTAGACCACGCCCGGTGCCACGCGGTCGGTGATCAGCGCGCGCAGCGTGGTCTCGCCGGCACGGCTCGCCAGCCGTACCCAGTCGCCGTCGCGCACGCCGCGTTGCTCGGCGTCGTGCGGATGGATCTCGAGCCGGTCCTCGGCGTGCCAGACCACGTTCTCGGTGCGGCGGGTCTGCGCGCCGACATTGTACTGGCTAAGGATACGGCCGGTGGTGAGCAGCAGCGGGTAGCGCGGGCCGGTGCGCTCGTCGGTCGCGATATATTCGGTGATGATGAACTTGCCCTTGCCGCGCACGAAGCCGCCGATATGCATCACCGGCGTGCCTTCCGGCGCCTTCTCGTTGCAAGGCCACTGCACCGAGCCGAGTTCATCGAGCCTGGCATAGGAGACGCCGGTGAAAGTCGGCGTCAGCGCGGCGATCTCGTCCATGATCTCGGACGGATGGCTGTAGTTCATCTCGTAGCCCATCGCCTTGCCAAGCATGATCGTCACTTCCCAGTCGGCATAGCCGTTGAGCGGCGTCATCACCTTGCGGACGCGCTGGATGCGGCGTTCGGCGTTGGTGAAGGTACCGTCTTTCTCGAGGAAGGTCGAGCCGGGAAGGAAGACGTGGGCGTAGTTCGCGGTCTCGTTCAGGAAGAGATCGTGAACGATGACGCATTCCATCGCCGACAGCGCCGCCACCACATGCTTGGTGTTCGGGTCGGACTGCAAGATATCCTCGCCCTGCACATAGAGCCCCATGAAGCTGCCTTCGATCGCGGCATCGAACATGTTGGGGATGCGCAGGCCCGGCTCGTTGTTGAGCTTGACGTTCCACATCGCCTCGAACTGCTCGCGCACGGCATCGCCGGAGATATGGCGGTAGCCCGGCAGCTCGTGCGGGAACGAGCCCATGTCGCAGGAGCCCTGCACGTTGTTCTGGCCGCGCAGCGGGTTCACGCCGACGCCGGGCCGGCCGATATTGCCGGTCACCATCGCGAGGTTGGCGATCGCGATCACCGTGGTCGAGCCCTGGCTGTGCTCGGTGACGCCGAGCCCGTAATAGATCGCGCCGTTGCCGCCGGTGGCGTAGATCCGCGCCGCCTCGCGCAGATCGTTCGGATCGACGCCGGTCATGATCGCGGTGGCTTCGGGGCTGTGCTTCGGCTCTGCGACGAAGGCGGCCCAATCCTCGAACTCGCTCCAGTCGCAGCGCTCGCGCACGAAGGCTTCGTCGACGAGTCCTTCGGTGACGATGACATGGGCGAGCGCGGTGAGCACGGCGACGTTGGTGCCGGGCATCAGCGGCAAATGCAGCGCCTTCACATGCGGTGATTCCACCATCTCGGTGCGGCGTGGATCGAGCACGATCAGCTTGGCGCCCTGACGCAGCCGCTTCTTCAGCCGCGAGGCGAACACCGGGTGAGCCGAGGCGGGGTTGGCGCCGATGATCAGCACGACGTCGGTGTCCTCAACCGAATCGAAATCCTGCGTGCCGGCCGAGGTGCCGAAGGTCTGCGACAGGCCGTAGCCGGTCGGCGAATGGCAGACGCGAGCGCAGGTGTCGACATTGTTGTTGCCGAAGCCGCCGCGGATCAGCTTCTGCACCAGATAGGTCTCTTCGTTGGTGCAGCGCGACGAGGTGATGCCGCCGACCGCGTCGCGGCCGTATTTCTGCTGGATGCCCTTGAACTTGGCGGCGGCGAAATTCAACGCCTCGTCCCACGACACTTCCTGCCAGGGATCCTCGATCCGTTCGCGGATCATCGGCTTCAGGATGCGCTCCTTGTGTGTGGTGTAGCCCCAGGCGAAGCGGCCCTTGACGCAGGAATGGCCGCGATTGGCCTTGCCGTCCTTCCACGGCACCATGCGCACCACTTCCTCGCCACGCATCTCGGCCTTGAAGGCGCAGCCGACGCCGCAATAGGCGCAGGTGGTGACGACCGAGTGTTCGGGCTGGCCGATCTCGATCACGGATTTTTCGGTCAGCGTCGCGGTCGGGCAGGCCTGCACGCAGGCGCCGCAGGACACGCATTCGGAGCCGAGGAAGCTCTCGCTCATGCCGGGCGAGACGCGGCTGTCGAAGCCGCGGCCGGAGATCGTCAGCGCGAAGGTGCCTTGCACTTCCTCGCAGGCGCGGACGCAGCGCGAGCAGACGATGCACTTCGAGGGATCGTAGGTGAAATAGGGATTGGATTCGTCCTTCGGCATCCAGTTGTCGTTTTCGCAGCCGTGCGATTTGGCGAAGACGTGGTTCTCGCCTTCATAGCCGTAGCGCACGTCGCGCAGGCCGACCGCGCCCGCCATGTCCTGCAATTCGCAGTCGCCGTTCGCCGCGCAGGTCAGGCAGTCCAGCGGGTGGTCGGAGATGTAGAGCTCCATCACGCCCTTGCGCAGCTTCTTCAGCCGATCGCTCTGGGTGTGCACGACGAGGCCGGGCATCACCGGCGTGGTGCAGGAGGCAGGTGTGCCGGCGCGGCCCTCGATCTCGACCAGGCAGAGCCGGCAGGAACCGAAGGCGTCGACCATGTCGGTCGCGCAGAGCTTTGGAATCTGGGTGCCGGCTTCCATGGCCGCGCGCATGATCGAGGTGCCCTCGGGCACCGTGATCTGGTTGCCGTCGATGGTCAGCGTGACCATCGCCTCGGATTTGGATTTTGGCGTGCCGAAATCGATTTCCTGGATCAGCGACATCGTGATCTCCTTGCTATTCCGCGGCCTGCAGCCGGGCCGGTGCGGGACCTAAATCTCCGCCAAAATCTTCCCGGAAGTGTTTCAGTGCGCTCATCACGGGGTAGGGCGTGAAGCCGCCGAGCGCGCACAGCGAGCCGAATTTCATGGTGTTGCAGAGGTCTTCGATCACGGCGAGGTTTTCCGCCACGCGCTCGCCGTTGATGATCTTGTTGATGGTCTCGACGCCGCGGGTCGAGCCGATCCGGCACGGCGTGCATTTGCCGCAGGATTCGATCGCGCAGAACTCCATCGCGAAGCGCGCCTGCTTGACCATGTCGACGCTGTCGTCGAACACCACGATGCCGCCATGGCCGATCAGGCCGTCGCGCGCGGCGAATGCCTCATAGTCGAACGGCGTGTCGAACAGCGCGCGGGGGAAGTAAGCGCCGAGCGGGCCGCCGACCTGCACCGCGCGTACCTCGCGTCCGCTGAAGGTGCCGCCGCCGATCTCGTCGACGAGGTCGCCGAGCGTGACGCCGAAAGCGGTCTCGAACAGCCCGCCATATCTGATGTTGCCGGCGAGCTGGATCGGCATCGTGCCGCGTGAGCGGCCCATGCCGAAATCGGCATAGGCCTTGGCGCCGTTGTCGAGGATGAAGGGGATCGCCGCGAGCGACAGCACGTTGTTGATCACGCTCGGACGGCCGAACAGGCCCTTATGCGCGGGCAGCGGCGGCTTGGCCCGCACGATGCCGCGGCGGCCCTCGAGGCTCTCCAGCAGTGAGGTCTCTTCACCGCAGACATAGGCGCCGGCGCCGACCCGTACTTCGAGATCGAACTCATGCTTGGTGCCGCCGATACGCTTGCCGAGGAAGCCGGCGCGCCGGGCGGCCACGATCGCCGCGTTCATCGCCTCGACCGCGTGCGGATATTCCGAGCGGATGTAGATGTAGCCCTTGGTGGCGCCGACCGTGATACCCGCGATCGTCATGCCCTCGATCACGACGAAGGGGTCGCCTTCCATGATCATGCGGTCGGCGAACGTGCCGCTGTCACCTTCGTCGGCATTGCAGACGATGTATTTGCGGTCGGCGCTGGCCTGCGCCACCGTCTTCCACTTGATGCCGGTGGGGAAGCCGGCGCCGCCGCGGCCACGCAGGCCCGAGGTGGTGACGTCGGCAAGGATCTGATCGGAGCTCAGCGTCAGCGCGCGTTCCAGGCCCTTGTAGCCGCCATGGGCGCGGTAGTCGTCGACCGAGCGCGGATCGACCACGCCGCAGCGGACGAAGGTCAGGCGGGTCTGGCGCTTCAGCCAGGGAATCTCGTCCGTGACACCAAGCCGCAGGGCATGCTGGCCGCTGCCCGCCATCGCATCGAGCAGCGACGGCACGTCCTTAGGTGTCACCGGGCCGAAGGCGATCCGGCCCTGGGCAGTTGCCAGCTCGACCATCGGCTCCAGCCAGCACAGTCCGCGCGAGCCGTTCCTGACGATCTCGATCGCTGCGCCACGCGCCGCTGCGGCCTGCGCGAAGGCGAGGGCGACATCGTCGGCGCCGACCGCGACAGCGGCGGCATCGCGGGGGACGTAGATGCGCATCGTCATCGCTGTGCCTCCGCGACCAGCGCGTCGATGCGCGCTTCATCGAGCCGGCCAATCAGCCGGCCATCCAGCATCGCCGAGGGTGCGGTGGCGCAGAGCCCGAGGCAGTAGATCGGCTCCAGCGTCACCCGCTCGTCCGCGGTGGTATTGCCTAAGGATACGCCGAGCTTCGTCTCCGCGCGCGCCGCAAGCCGATCGCCGCCGGCGGCCTGGCAGGCCTCGGCGCGGCAGAGCTTGAGGACGTGGCGTCCGGCCGGTTGCTTGCGGAAGTCGTGGTAGAAGGTGAACACGCCGTGCACCTCGGCGCGGGACAGATTGAGCGCCTCCGCCACCATCGGGATCGCGGGCTCCGGCACGTAGCCGAAGGCTTCCTGCAGCGCGTGCAGGATCACCAGCGTGGCGCCTTCAAGCCCGGCATGCTCGGCGATGATCTCCGCGCCGCGCGCCTTGTCCCAAGGTTCATATCCCACCGTCATCAGCGCTTCTCACGATCAGTTTTTTGCTTTGCACATGAGAATTGGAATCCTTCGAAACATCAATAAAGTTGTCTCATGCGGCGATTGCGAAACGCGATTAATAGCGTTGCCGAATGGGTCGATCCGGGATCGCAATAATGTTCTGGAATCACGGACTTCCGGGGCGCTTTGGATTTCGGGATCGCACCCCGATCGTGCTACCTATGGACACGTCGGGCGCCATTCGGGGCGCCGCTTCCGAAGGGATTTGAACCTTGATCGACAAGCTGGAACTTCTGCTGGCGCTGGCCAAGGAACGGCATTTCGGCCGGGCTGCGGAGGCCTGCGGGGTCACCCAGCCGACCATGTCGACCAGTCTCAAGCAGCTCGAGGAAATCCTCGGCGTGATGTTGGTGCAGCGGGGATCCCGCTTCCAGGGTTTCACCCCGGAGGGCGAACGGACGCTGGACTGGGCGCGGCGCATCGTCGGCGATGCGCGGGCGATGAAGCAGGAGATCAACAGCCTCAAGGACAAGCTGTCCGGCGAGATCCGGATCGCCGCGATCCCGACCGCGCTCGGCATGGTGGCCTCGCTCACCACGCCGTACCGGGCGCGCCATCCCGATGTGCGGTTTCGCATCCAGTCGTGCACGTCCGCCGACGTGCTCGGCCTGCTTGAAAATCTCGAGGTCGATGCCGGGCTGACCTACATCGAGAACGAGCCGATCGGCAAGGTCCGCACCATCCCGCTCTACAACGAGAGCTATCGTCTGCTGACGGCGCCGGATGCGATGTTCGGCGACCGCAAGCAGGTGACGTGGAAGGAAGTCGGCACCGTGCCGCTGTGCCTGCTCACGCCCGACATGCAGAACCGCCGCATCATCGATCGCGCGCTGACCTCGGTCGGTGCCGAGGCGACGCCGACGCTGACGTCGAATTCACTGCTCGTGCTTTACACCCATGTGAAGACCGGACGCTGGGCCAGCGTGATGCCGGCCAAGCTCGCCGAGACGCTCGGCCTTGCCGATGCCGTGCGCAGCATTCCGATCGTCGATCCCGTCGTCGACTACAGCATCGGCTTGGTGATCCCGCAGCGTGATCCGATGACACCCTTGATCGCAGCCCTGGTGCAGGTCGCGCGCGAGGTCGCGCCGAAGCTGGAGAGCGCGTAGCCAGCCTAGGCCGCTTGTTGCAGCTTCGCCCGCAAGCTACGCGGATCGCGCGGCAGGGTAATGCGGACGACGGTGCCGACGCCGAGCTTGGAGCGCAGCTTCATCGAGCCACCGTGCAGGTTGGTGAGCGAGCGCGCGATCGCAAGTCCGAGGCCCGAGCCCTGGTAGCTCTTGGTGAGCTGGCTCTCGACCTGCTCGAACGGCTTGCCCAGCCGCCGCAGCGATTCCGGCGCGATGCCGATGCCGCTGTCGGCGATCAGCAGCACGATCGAGTCATCGAGCATCTGGCCGCGCACCAGCACGCGGCCGTTGTCGGGCGTGAACTTCACGGCGTTGGAGAGCAGGTTGACGATGATCTGCTTGACCGCGCGGCGATCGGCGACGACCGAGATCGTGCTTTCGATATCCGATTCCAGCGACAGGCCCTTGTGCTCGGCGCGGCCAGAGACCACCCGCAGCGACTCGGCGAGGATGCCGGAGAGGTCGAGCGGCTCCATGTCGAACTTCATGCGGCCGGCCTCGATCTTCGACATGTCGAGGATGTCGTTGATGACCTCGAGCAGGTATTTCCCTGAGGTCAGGATGTCGTGGCAATATTCCGCGTACTTGTCCGAGCCGAGCGTGCCGAACAGGCCGCTGCCCATGATCTCGGAGAAGCCGATGATGGCGTTGAGCGGGGTGCGCAGCTCATGGCTCATATTGGCGAGGAATTTCGATTTCGCGGCGTTGGCGTCCTCGGCGCGGGTCTTTTCCTGCGAATATTTTTCGGCGAGGTCGGCGAGCTCGACGGCCTGGCGCTCCAGCTCGGATTGCGAGCGCTGCAGGTCGATCACGGTGGCGCGCAGGCGGAGATCGTTGTCGACCAGCTTCTGCTCGTGCGCCTTGATGCGGGTGATGTCGGTGCCGACGGAGACGTAGCCGCCGTCCTTGGTGCGGCGCTCGCTGATATGCAGCCAGCTGCCGTCGTCGAGCTGGGCTTCGAAGGTACGCGCGCCCGGCGCGGGCACGCCGCTCTCGTGCAGGCGGGTGCGCACCTCGGGCATGCTGCCGACCTCGATCACGGTCTCATAGGACGTGCCGGGGCTGACGGCGGAATCGGGCAGCTTGTGCAGCCGCTGGAAGTGGGAGTTGCACAGCACGAGGCGGTCCTCGGCGTCCCAGAGCACGAAGGCCTCGGGAATCGTCTCGATGGCGTCGCGCAGCCGGAGGTCGGCTTCCACCGACTTCTCGGCGAGGCTCTTCTGTTCGGTGATGTCGACTGCGATGCCGATCAAGTGCAGGCCGCTGTCGGCCGCGGCGTGGCTGAGCTCGCAGCGCACGCGCAGCCAGATCCAGTGGCCGCCGACATGGCGCATGCGGAAGCTCTGGTCGATGTGATCGATCTTGCCCGAGATCAGCTGCTCGGCGATGTCGAACAGATTGATGTCGTCGGAGTTCACCAGCGCGTTGACCTCGCCGAAGGTGAGGAGGTCGTTGCGGGTATCGAGGCCGAGCAGGGTGAACATCGACTGCGACCAGAAGATCCGGCCGCGCGACAGGTCCCAGTCCCACAATCCGCAGCGGCCGCGATTGAGCGCGGTGTCGATCCGGCCGCGCACGGCGTCGTTGATCAGGTCGCCCTCGCGGGCGCGGGTCGATTGCCAGTGGAAGGCGAAACCGAGGATCAGCACCACGAAGCTCGTGGTCGCCGACAGCGTCACCGAGAGCGCGGCGTCCGATCCCCAGATCGGCTCGTTCATCTCCTGGATGACGACGACCTGGCCGGGCAGCGACTTGACGAGTTGCGAGATCGCCAGCGCGCCGGTGCCGCCCGGCAGGGTCATGTCACTGACCGCGCCCTGCTGGCCCGGTGCGACCAGGAGCTGCGCGGTGGAGACGATGTCGAGGACGCGGTCGTTCTCGCCGGCGCCGTCGATCGGCACGCGCGCCAGCACGCGGTGATCGGCGCTGGTGATGATGACATGGCGGCCGTTGGCGATGCCCCAGGACGGAATGAGATCCGGCAGCAGCTCCTGCATCCGCTCGATATTGGCGAGCCGGTCGCGCCGCACCGAGGTCAGGCGGTCGAGACGCTCGGCGAGGATGTCGGAGAGCGCGGCCAGGTCGCGCTTCATCGCGCCGCGCTTCTGCCGGTTCTGGTCGATCACCTGGACGAAGGCGCCGAGGCAGATCGTGATGAGGAAGGCGATGATCAGCGTAGGGACAGCGCGGCGCAGTGCAGGCTCGGCCGTCAAGAGCCTGTGATAGGCCGGTTTCGCGATCGACTGCGCCAATCCCTTGATCGAATCGGATTGGACACAAGCGTTCGCTGCATGCGCGCGCGCCATGCCTTAGACCCCCATCTAAGCTGATTTTTTACCCGGACCGGATGCTCCCCACGTCGCATCCGAATCATGATGATTTGAATCCAGATTTCCCGGGCTGTCGAGAGTCAACGATTCGTTAATGCGAAAAAATTCTTGTCCAAGAGAGAATCAGCAGGCGCAAAGTGAGTCCGAAACAGGAACGGCTCCGTAGAATTACGCGCGCGTCGGTTCTGCGTGACTGATCACACGCTTCACGGTGGGGAACGCGCGGCGCAGCTTGCGTTCGATCTGGTCGACGCTTTCGTGCGCCTTGATCACACTCATCGAGGGCTCAGCACGGCAATGGAAGTTGACGACCTCGCCGGCGTCGGTGTTGCGGACCCGCACATTATGGATGTCGTGGATCGCGCCGCCATCGGCAAATCCGGTCAGCGCGGTCTTGATGGCCTCGACGCGGTCGGGCGCGGCGTCGGTTCCCCACGGCAATTCCGGCTCGAGCGGTTCGATATGGGTGTCGACCTCGACGTCCTCGCCAAAATCCTCGCGGATCGCGCGCTCGAGCTCGTGGGCGATGTCGTGGGCGGCGTCCAGCGCCATGTTGCTGTCGACCTCGAGGTCGATGCCGACGATCAGCTTGCCGCCGATGTCGTGCACGGTGACGTGGTGGATGGCGAGGCCGGAGTTGCGCGCGATCACCATGATGCGCTCGCGCACGCTCTCATTGTCGCGCGCCACCGGCACCGCGGTGAAGGTGAGGTCGGCGTCGCCGAACGCCTTGGTCATCGCCTGCTGCGCCCTGCGCTTGATGTCCTCGACGCGGTCGATCGGGTAGGTGCGCGGCACGGCGGCAATGGCGTCGATGAAATGCGTAGCGCCGACCATGCGGACCCTTAGGCGCTCGACGTCGACCACGCCCGGCACGGCCTTGATGGCCGCGGTGGCCTTTTCCAGCGCGCCTTCGGGCGCGCGGTCGAGCAGGGTCTCGACCGTCTCGCGCGCCATGCGCAGGCCGAGCAGGGCGATCATCACGGCAACGGCGATGGCGGCCGCGGCATCGCCCCACCAGAAGCCGAAGCCCGCCAGCACCAGGCCGACGATGACGGCCGCGGATCCCATCACGTCGGAGGCGAAATGCAGTGCGTCGGCGGCGAGCGCCTGGCTCTTGGTGTCGCGCGCGGCGCGGTGCAGCGCGCGGGCCCGCCACAGATTGACGCCGATATCGAGGACGAGGACGACGAAAGGAATGGCTGAGATCGACGGCGGCGGCGCGCCTTCGCGCAGATGGCTATAGGCCTGCACCAGGATGCCGCCGGCCAGCACATAAAGCAGGGCGATGACAAAGAGCGCCGAGACGCTCTCGAACTTGCCGTGGCCGTAATGATGCTCGGCGTCGGCCGGCTGGTCCGACACCCGCACCACCGCCCAGGTGATGATGGTGGCGATCAGGTCGATCGACGAGTGCAGCGCCTCTGAGATCAGCGCCAGCGACCCGATCGCGATGCCGACGACGAACTTCGCCACGGCCATGCTGCCGCTGGCGAGGATCGAGATCGCGGCGACGGATGTCTTGGTGTTGGGTGCGCTGGTGCTGGAAGAACTCATGGGCGGGGGTTTAGCAGGGAGTCCGTGAACATCAAGTGTCAGTCGTCACGCGCAATCGCCACTCACTTGCAATTGCATCTTTGCGCCAAAATCACGCTGTCGTCCTGGCCTGGTGCGCAATCGCGCACTTGGCCAGGACGACGATGAGGATGGTTCTCGCGCGATACGACGCAGCGTCATTGTATACTTCATCTCGGTGTCATCGCCCGGCTCGACCGGGCGATCCAGTATTCCAGAGACGCCGGTGCTTGAATCGAGAGGCCGCGGCGTACTGGATCGCCCGGTCGAGCCGGGCGATGACAGTGTGGGTGAGGACGCAGCTTCGCATTCTCGCGACACGATTTGTCCGAGCTTTGGATTTCGTTCCGCCCTCTTACTCGAAGAGGGCGCAGGGAATGCCGGGTGCGCGCTGCACCCGCGGTCTCGTGTGCAAAAGTGGAAACAAAGACACACACGAGCATACAGGTTCAGCGGGAGACACTCCGGCATTCCCTGCGCGATGGCGTTACGGCTTACTTCGTGCTCTCCGCGGCGAGACCGGGCTTGCTTGTCACCGTCCTCGCAAGGCGCATCGCGTCTCGCGAGAAGACACCTGCCAACGGGTCGCGCGAACGCGCGCCGGATGACAGGCTCGGGGCTCTCGCTTCGCGAGCCCCGGAATGACGAAGGGAGAGGTGGTCCACCGCACTCCGCTCCACCCATCCTGCACGTCAATCGCCTGAAACTATCACTTGCGATATCTAGACCAATTGGTCTATATATTGGTCATGAGCCGCCAAACCGCCATGCAGCTGCCCCGTGGCCGTCCGCGAAGCTTCGACATGGAAGCCGCCGTCGAACGCGCGATGGATGTGTTCTGGTCGCGCGGCTATCATGCCACGGCGCTGCCGGACCTGCTGCGTGCGACGAAGCTCTCGCGTGGTAGCCTTTACGCCGCGTTCGGGGATAAGCACTCGCTGTTCCTGCGCGCGCTCGATCGCTACATCGCCGATGCGCTGACGCGGATGGATGTCGAACTCGACCCTCGTAAGGAACCGGTTGCCGGTCTACGGGCCTACCTTGCCGGTTACGTCGAGCGCGCCAGCGGCGCCAATGGCCGGCGCGGATGCCTGCTGGTGGCGACGGTCATGGAGCTGGCCGGCCAGGATGCCGAGGTTGGACGTCGCGTCGCGGGCTTTTTCAAAACCATGGAAGCCAGGTTGTCAGACGTACTGTCCCGCGCGGAGGCGGCCGGCAGATTGGCCGATAGTGTCGAGCCTGCAAGTGCCGCCCGAATTCTCGTCTGTTTCGTTTGGGGGTTGCGAGTGGTCGCCAAAACGGCACAGACACGGGTCACATGGCAAGCCACCGCTGACGCGCTGCTCGATCGCTTCATCAGATAAGCAATAACCCGTGGACGCCTTCGCTATTGGTGCGTCCATATCTAGACTGATCGGTCTTGAAAGGAATGATGCCATGACTGCCATCCAGATCGTCTGCGCAGTGGCCGTTCCCTTGCTCTGGGGTCTTCAGTTCGTGGCCATCAAGGTGGGCGTCGCGGAGTTTCCGCCGCTGTTCTTCCTCGCACTGCGCTTCCTGGCGATCGCGCTGCTGCTTGTTCCGTTCGTCAAGAGGCCCACGCGTCAACAGTTCGGCCCTATCGCAGCTATTTCGCTTTTCCTTGGTGGACTGAACTTCGGGCTGTTCTATGTTGGTCTTGGGCTCGGCTCGGGAAGCATATCGGCTGTCGCCTATCAACTCGCGCCGCCTTTCACCGTCCTGCTGGCCTGGCCGCTGCTGGCGGAGAGGCCGTCTCTCGTCACGTCAGCCGGCGTGGTGCTTGCATTCGCCGGCGTGGTGGTGTTGGCGGCGGGGCCGGGGCTGTCGACCAACGCGCTTCCGCTGCTGCTTGTGGTCGGGGCGGCGTTCGCGTTCGCGGTGTCCAACGTCCTGACGAAACGCTACGGCCCGTTTGATCCGCTGATGTTGATGGGCTGGTCGTCGCTGCTCACCGTGCCGCAGGTGATGTTGATGTCGTTGCTGCTCGAATATGGACAGCTGGCGAGCCTTGGCACGGCGGATCAACACGGCTGGCTGGCGCTCGCCTACACCATCTTCATCGGCGGCATTGTCGGCTTTGGCCTCTGGTTCTGGCTGATCGGGCGTTGCTCGATGGGCCACGTCGCCCCGTTCGGTCTGCTGCTTCCGGTGTTCGCCCTGATCTCGAGCGTGATGTTCCTTGGCGAACGCGTGACCCCAAAGCTGGCTGTCGGCGCGCTGCTCGCGATCTCCGGCGTCGCCATCACGCAGGTGAGACCGAGATTAGGGTCGTAGGATGGGTGGAGCGCAGCGAAACCCATCATCTCACCGCGCGGATACAATCGATGGGTTTCGCTTCGCTCTACCCATCCTACGGAGCAGTGTGCGTCGCTACAACGTCACCACGATCTTGCCGAGGTGCTTGTTGGCTTCCATGTGTTCGAACGCCTTGCCGATGTCGGCGAATTTGTAGACCTGGTCGATCGGCAGCTGCAGCTTGCGCGCCTCGACCGCGGGCCAGATGTCCTTGCGCACCTCGTCGAAGATATCGCGGATCTCCTCGATCGAGCGGGTGCGGAAGGTGACGCCGATGTACTGGATGCGGCGCGCCGCATGCAGGTCGAAGTTGAAATCGGCGTGGGTGCCGCCGAGCCGGCCGACATTGACGATGCGGCCCTTGACCTTGGTCGCCTTGAGGTTCTGGTTTGCGACGGGTCCGGAGATCTGATCGACGATCAGATCGACGCCTTCGCCGCCGGTTGCCTGCAACACCTGATCGACCCAGCCGGGATCCTTCGAGTCCACCGCGAGATCGGCACCGAATTCCTTTAAGCGCCCGCGGCGCATCGCATCGGTCGAGGATCCCACCACGAGCTTGGCGCCCGTCAGCTTCGCGATCTGCATCGCCATCAGGCCGACGCCGGAGCTCGCGCCCTGGATCAGCACGGTCTGGCCCGCCTGCAGTGCGCCATTGGTGACGACGGCATTGTGCATGGTGGCGAGCGCGACGGGCAGGGTGGCCGCCTCGTCGAAGTTCATGTTCGATGGCGCGCGAAACAGCCGGCCGTGATCGGCGAGCGTGTACTCGGCGAACGCCGCGCCGCCCGAGCCCATGATCTTGTCGCCGACCTTGACACCCCGGGCATCGGGGCCGAGCTCGGCGACCTCGCCGGCCCATTCCATGCCGAGCACGGTGCCGACGCCGCCGGCCGCGCCGTGGGCGTGGCCCTTGGTCATGCCGAGATCGGCGCGGTTCAGCCCGCAGGCGTGAACCTTGACCAGCACCTGCGTGCCCTTCGGCACGGGCTTCGCAACGTCGGTGATTTCAGGGCCGTTGGCTCCGTACACATAGGCTTTCATGGGCTTCTTCTCGTTGTGTCGTAGAATTCGAGATCACTCTGAGTTCCGTCATCCTGAGGTGCGAGCTCTTGCGAGCCTCGAAGGATGAACGGCCCGGCCGGTGGCCGTCGACCCTTCGAGGGCCGCTGAAGAGCGGCCACCTCAGGGTGACGGATCACTACTCGATGCTTACTCCGCGGCCTGGCGCTTGCCGACCGATGTCATGCGGTCCAGACGCTCGCGGATGATCGCTTCCGCCTCGCTCACGATGCGCGAGATCAGTTCGGCGCAGGACGGAATGTCGTGGATCAGGCCCTGCACCTGGCCGGCCGACCAGATGCCTTCGTCGGCATCGCCGGTCGCGTAGACCATCTTGCCGCGGGCGCCGGCGACGAGCTCGCGCACGTCCTCGAACTTGGCGCCTTCCTTCTCCATCTGCACGACCTTGGTCGAGATCGCATTCTTGGCGACGCGCGAGGTGTTGCGCATGGTGCGGAAGATCAGCTCGGTCTCGCGCTCGTCATTGGCGACGATGCGTTCCTTCACCAGCTGATGGATCGGGCTTTCCTTGGTGCACATGAAGCGCGTGCCCATGTTGATGCCTTCGGCGCCGAGCGCCAGCGCTGCGACGAGGCCGCGGGCATCGCCGAAGCCGCCCGAGGCGATCATCGGGATCTTCACCTTGTCGGCGGCGGCCGGAATCAGGATCAGGCCGGGGGTGTCGTCCTCGCCGGGGTGTCCGGCGCATTCAAAGCCGTCGATCGAGATCGCGTCGGCGCCCATGCGCTCGGCGGACAGCGCGTGGCGCACGCTGGTGCATTTGTGCAGCACCTTGATGCCGTGCCTCTTGAACTCGTCGACATGTTCCTGCGGCTTGTTGCCGGCGGTCTCGACGATCTTGATGCCGCTCTCGATGATGACCTGGCGGTATTCGGCATAAGGCGGCGGCTTGATCGCGGGCAGAATGGTCAGGTTCACGCCGAACGGCTTGTCGGTCATTTCGCGGCAGCGCGCGATTTCCTTGCGCAGATCGTCCGGCGTCGGCTGCGTCAGCGCGGTGATCATGCCGAGCGCGCCGGCATTGGCGACGGCGGCAACCAGCTCCGCGCGCCCGACCCATTGCATGCCGCCCTGCACGATCGGGTGGTCGACGCCGAACATTTCGGTGAAGCGTGTCTTGATCATTCTGCCCTCGTTTCCATCAGAATTTTCCGCGACGCGGACGGCCGCGCACGGTGTTGTTTTTGGATGTCGAGGGAAGGATGCAGTCCTGTCCGGCAAATGTCTACCGGCGACCTGCGGCGCGCCCATGCGGAAATGACGGGGCGCGCAGGTCAGGCGAGGGCGGAGTTTTAAGTTATTGCGGCAGGCGCTGGTGATCGGCACGCAGCGCCTGGCCGAGAGCAATGAAAAGCGAGATGCCTGTTACGCCGGCACCGCGTCCTTCTTCGATGCAGAGGTTTCCTCGTCGAACGCGGCCGCGATGTCGCGCATGCTGACGACGCCGATCAGGCTGTAATCGTCGATCACGGGCACGTGGCGAATGTGGTGTTTGGTCATGAGATGACGGATGTGCTCGAGCGTGTCGCTCGAGGTGCACGACACCAGCTGCTGCACCGAGACCAATTGCGAGACCTTCATGCTGGCGCCGGCTGCGCCGTGCTCGGCAATCGCGCGCACCACGTCGCGCTCGGTGAACATGCCGACGGCGGTGTTGCCCTCGGTGCGAACGACATCCTTGACCACGAGCGCGCTGATATTGCTGGCGCGCATCAGTTGCGCGGCGATCGCCACCGTCTCGTTCATGCGAACCGTGGCAACGCGAGGGGTCTTCTTGCGCAGGATATCTCCGACTTGCATGGCAACCTCCTTGGTTATCGTTGACAGGATTCTGGTATACAAAATGCCAATTGTCAACGTGGCCGCTGCGGAAATCTATCACCAGGAAACCGCCGAAATAGGCAGAGTCGCTGACGTTTCAGACGATTGTGACCTGGTGTGCGCGGGCTGGCCATCTGCCGCGCTTGGCGTATCTGGCATCTGGCATCCCTGTGCTTCCCAAAACGAAAGAGGCGCACCGAAATGCGCCTCCATCAGTTCGGCGGGACGTCCCGAACTCGGGCCGTCAAATCCGGCCGACATTTCAGGCCGACATTTCAGGCTGTCTTGGCATTCGTCGCTGTCTCGGCTGCGGCGGCAGCCTCGTTGCCGTTGATGAAGGCGCGGCGCATCGGCTTGATCACGAACAGCGCCATCAGCGCCGCGGTGGCGTTGAGCGCGACCGCGATCACGAACACCGCCTGCCAGCCATAGCTGGCGGCAACGATGCTGGCGGCCGGCACCAACAGCGCGGCGGTGCCCTTCGCGGTGTAAAGCATGCCGTTGTTGGTGGTCGCGAACTTCGAGCCGAAGGTGTCGCCGCAGGTCGCCGGGAACAGCGAGTAGATCTCGCCGAACACGCCGAAATAGACCGCGGTCGCCAGCACGAACACCAGCGGGTTATGGCCCCAGGTCGACAGCGTCAGCAGCATCAGCGCGCCGGTACCAAACGCGATGAACATGGTGTGTTCGCGGCCGATATTGTCGGAGACCCAGCCGAAGAACGGCCGTCCGAACCCGTCGAAGATGCGGTCGAGCGAGATCGCAAAGGTCAGCGCGGCCATCTGGAAGCCGGCGAGCGAGACCGGCGTGTTGGCGATCTTGTAGTCGTGCGCGATCGGCGCGATCTGCGCCGCCGCCATCAGGCCGCCGGAGGCGACCATCACGAACACCAGATACATCACCCAGAAGATCGGGCTGCGCAGCACCTGCGGCGGCGTGAAGTCGATCTTGGTCTGCGGCAGATTGAGCTGCTTCTTCTTCGGCGGGATCGTGACCGCAGGCTTCTGGATGAAGAAGGCGAGCAGGAACACGATCAGGCCTTGCCCGATGCCGAAATCGAAGAACGCGGTCTGATAGCCGCTCGAGGCGATCATGTTGGCGATCGGCACCACGGTCAGCGCCGCGCCGGCGCCGAAGCCCGCGGCGGTTGCGCCGGCGGCGAGGCCGCGGCGATCGGGAAACCATTTCAGCGCATTGCCGACGCAGGTGCCGTACACCGAGCCGGCGCCGATGCCGCCGATCACAGCCGCGGCGTAGAGCAAAGTGAGTGAGTCAGCGTAGGAGTTCAGCACCCAGGACAGCGTGATCATGACGCCGCCGAACATGATGACGATCCGCGGGCCGTATTTGTCGACGAACCAGGCTTCGACCGGCACCAGCCAGGTCTCCGTCACCACGAAGATCGTGAAGGCGAACTGGATCGCCGCGCGGCCCCAGTGATGCGCGCCGTCGATCGGGTCGACGAACAGCGTCCAGCCATATTGCAGGTTCGCGATCATCGCCATGCAGACGATGCCCATGACGAGCTGCAGCCAGCGGAAGCCACTGGACGAAGGTTGTGCTTGTGTTACGGCAGCATTGCTGGAAACCATCAAATCCTCCCGAGCGCGCCTGGTCTTGTTGTGACCCAGTGTCGCAATTCTTGTGGCGTATCGTCGCAAGCGCTTGGCCGGAGGTTGGTATACTATATTCCAGAAAGCAAGCCCATCTTTCTGCTGCGTTGCAGCAAAACTGGCATACGACGCGCCGGTTCAGCCTCGGATTCGAGCCCATAACGGACGCCGAAAAATGAAAACGCCCGGCGTTGGCCGGGCGCTTTCGTCAGTAGAAGCGTGGCGCGTTGCTTAAGCCATCGCCGCCGATTTCTCGACCACGATTTTCCGCCACGGCTTGAGCACGGCGATCGCGAGCAGCGAGGCAAGGATGTTGGCCCCGGCTGCGATGATGAACACGTTGTCCCAATGGCCCGACGACTGCTGCATGTAGTTGGCGATCGGCACCAACAATGCGGCGGTGCCTTTCGCGGTGTAGAGCAGGCCCGCATTCGTCGTCGCGAACTTGGCGCCGAACGTGTCGGTGCAGGTCGACGGGAACAGCGAATAGATCTCGCCCCAGGCGAAGAACACGAAGCCCGAGAGCAGCACGAACCACACCGGGTCGTGGCCCCACAGGTAGAGCATCCAGATGCCGATGCCTTCCATGCCGAAGGCGACGAACATCGTGTTCTCGCGGCCGATCATGTCGGAGATCCAGCCGAAGAACGGACGCGTCAGACCGTTGAGGACGCGGTCGATGGTGGCCGCGAAGGTCACCGCCGTCATCGTCACCGCCATCAGCGTGACCGGCACGCTGTCGACCTTCCAGTCGACCGCGATCGGCTTCAGGTTCGCCGTCACCATCAAGCCGCCGGCGCCGACGATCACGAACATGAAGTACATCAGCCAGAAGATCGGCTGCCGCAGCACTTCGGTCGGCTGATAGTTGCGCCGGGTCTGGATGATGTTGGCATTCGCGACGACGGCCGGCACCTGTCCGGCCTTCGGCGCGAGCAGGAAGAAGGCGAGCAGCACGATGATGATGCCCTGGCCGAGACCGAAATAGAGGAAGGTGGTCTGGAAGCCGGAGTCCTTGATCATCGCCTGGATCGGCGCGACCGTGAGTGCGGAGCCCGCGCCGAAGCCGGCTGCGGTGATGCCCGCCGCAAGTCCGCGCTTGTCGGGAAACCATTTCAGCGCGTTGCCGACGCAGGTGCCGTAGACGCCGCCAGCGCCGATGCCGGCGATGATCATGCCGAGATAGTAGCCGTTCAGCGAGGTCGCCTGCGCGTTGATCGCCCACCCGATCGCGCAGAGGATGCCGCCGATCAGCACGACGAGGCGCGGACCGTATTTATCGACGAACCAGCCCTCGACCGGCACCAGCCAGGTCTCGAACAGCACAAACAGCGTAAAGGCCCACTGGATCGATGCCCGATCCCATCCGAACTTCTTCTGGATGTCGGGGACGAAGAACGTCCACCCGTATTGATAGTTTGCGATCATCACCATCGCGGCGACGCCGATCGCAAGTTGCGTCCAGCGATAGGTATCGCTGACCCGCGCGGCCGCCGGGGCCGCAGTTGCCTGAACCATGTCCGACATTGATCCTCCCAGTGCGCGCTTGGTCATTCTGCTTGTGGCGCGGCTCGGTCATCTTGGTATTTGATATGCCAAGGTTCAAGCTGTCGCAGAGGTTGCGTGCGCATATGCCGCAGAGCACTGAAGGCGGTCACCGCAGTGAGAGTAATTCAGGGCGCAAAAAAATGGCCCCGAAAATCGGGGCCATTGGTCGAAGGTTCAATGTCAGGTCGCATCTTGCGACGAAACGATCTCGGTGCCGCGCGCGCGGAATCATCTAGCCTCAGAGGCCGAAGTGCGGCAGGTCGCCATTGCGGTTGGAGATCTCAGCGCTCTTCATCAGCAGGCGGTCGATCGAGGCGATCAGGCGGCCGAACAGGGTGGAGGAGGGCGCGAGCGTGAGGGCAGTGGTCTTGGACATTGGTGTCCCCTTTGGCTGGAGGGCCAGCAACGGGCCGGCTCATCATCTGCAGCCAAATTATGTATACCAGATGCCAGAGACAACGGGCTTGTTTGCATAGCAGCATGGCAGATTGTGCAACGCAACAAGATGGGTGGGTTGGCATCCCAGATTGAAGGGGAGCGCATTGAAGCGACGGACAAATCCACGCCAGCGCGGGGCTTCCCCAAGCCCGGGAATCGTGCCGTTCCTGCGCGGTGCATTTCAATGTGGCCGACCGACGTCGTCGCTGCCGTCACAAAGAAGGCCGCCTGACGGGGCGGCCTTGAGTGACTGGGTTTGCTTTTCTTCTTGGCCGATGAAGGGTCGGGGCCAGATCCCTTCACCGCGTCCAGTCTTCGCCCGCGCACAGCGTTCCCATGCAGCCGCGAACGTTCAGCGTGCCCGACGACACCAGCGTCACCGAGCTCTCATAGGTCTTGCCGTCATCGGCGTTGTAGATCCTGCCGGCCCATTTGTTCGGGCCTGCGGGCTGCATGTTGATGAACAGCGAGATGCCTATCACCGGCCGGGTCCGCTGCGCGGGATCGGCATTCTTGTCGTCGCGCTGCGGCTTGCCGGTGGCCTTGTCGGTCGGCTCCTTCAGCCAGACGACGCGACCGCATAGCGCGCTGCCGCAGCGCTGGACCTTGATCCTGGCGTCACCGGACTGGGTCAGCCAGACGCCGGCCGGATCGTTGGCCTTGTCATTGGCTTTGGCGGCATCGGCGGCGCTGCCGAGCAGCGGAATGTGGAACGCTGCCACGATCAGGCGGCGCGTGAGGTGAGCGCGGATCAGCTGTTTCATGGCGCTGGCAAGGCCGTCAATATCTGGGGGTAACGTCATCATCCACCTTCTTCATGAAAAATTTCATGATAAACATGAAATAAATCACGTTTAAGGTTGAGTCAACAACATTACCGCAGCATGATGCGACCCGGCCGTAACGGCCTGTACGGGCAAAAAATTATCGGATGGATGTGATGAGGAAATCGGTTCGCGAGCAGCGCCAGCTTTGGTTTCGCCGGCTCGATCGGGCTTTCTGGGTGATCTGGGCCGCGCTGCCGGTCGTGCTGTGGCTGGCCTATTACCGCACCACGACTGCCGCGGGCGCGATCGCCGAAAGCCTCACCGGCGAGCAGGCGAAATGCGCGGCCATCGTCGCCGACCCGCTCGCCATGTCGGCCAAGGGGCAGATGCTGTTCTGGGCGCTGTTCGCGCTTGGGGTATCGTTTTATGCCGTGCTGATCGGCATCCTTCATCGCATGGTGAACCGATTCGCCAACGGGCGAATCTTCGTGTCGGAAACCTTGCAGGGTGTGTGGTGGATGGGGATCTTCCTGGTGGTCTGGCCGTTTGTCGATACGATCACCACCAACGCGGTCGCCTATGCCTTGTACAAGCTCGGCGACATCAAGTTCTTCCTGCCGAGCTACGGCGTCGACGTCGGCACCATCGCAGGCGGCGTTTTCCTGATGGCGCTGAAGTTCGTCATCGAGCACGCCATCCTGCTGCAGTCCGAAAACGAGCTCACGATCTGAGGTGAATGCTGGTGCCCATCGTGGTGAACCTCGATGTCATGCTCGCAAAGCGCAAGCGCCGCCTCGGAGACCTCGCGGAGGCGATCGGCATCTCGATCCAGAACCTGTCGATCCTGAAAACCGGCAAGGCGAAGGCGATGCGCTTCTCGACGCTGTCGGCGATCTGCCGCGAACTGGACTGTCGGCCGGGCGACATTCTGGAATATGTGCCGGGCGATGAGGGTGAGGCCGAAGGCGGCGAGGGCGGCTGATCCACAGCAGGATCGATCGCGAAGCATCGTCGTGACACTTGGCGGGATGCGCCCGTTCAACGGACATGCCGACCTTGTCTTTCGTGCTTCGACCGAGCGTGGTAAAACGTCCGGGGATCGCAGTGCTCGATCGACGCTATCAATCCTTCTCCTTGGAAGAGAACAATGAATTTGCGAGTGGCTCTTGCCGCATGCGCCATTGCGGCTTTTGGATCGTTCATGATGACATTCGACGCGCTGGGCCAGACATCGTTCAAAGAGCAATTGGTGGGCACTTGGACGCTGCTTTCGTGGGAGCAGAAGAAAAGCGACGGCACCAAGGTCGAGCGTTATGGGACCAGCCCGAGGGGCATCGCCTTCTTTGATGCGGGTGGGCGCTACATCATCACGGTGATGCGACCAGATCGAGCCAAATACGCGAGCAATGCCTTGTGGCAAGGCACCCCTGAGGAAAACAAAGAAACGGCCGACGGCACGATAACCTACTTCGGAACGTATTCAATAAACGAGGCAGATAGCAGCATCGCAATCAACGTCGAAGGCAGTTCCTTTCCAAACTGGAATGGCACCGATCAGAAGCGCTTCGTTGCGATTGCGGGAGACCGACTGACGCTGACCGTTCGTCCTCCGGCTGGAGACGTAGTCGACGTGATTTGGAAGCGAGCGGAGTAATTGAGCCTCACGCCAGCTCTTAACCCGAAGCGGTCATGGGAGCGACAGCGAGAGTTCTTGCGCCAACAGGGAAAATGATTGCTGATGATCTCACCGACACGCGGCGGGATCGGACCGATTCGTATTCCGCATACTGCCGCGCGTAGTGTACCATCGCTGTTAGGTCAATGGTGCTGCCCGATGGCCCCTCGTTCCGAAGTTGGCTAGCGCCTCTCTACTCACGATCGTGCGGCCATGTTTTGGTCAAAACTGCGTCCGCATTGTTGAGATGCCCACTGCAAAGGCTCGCGATGGAAAGGGCAAGCTTCGCCAAGGCCAGGATTTTCGCTTTTGGCGACGCTCGGAGCGTTGCGATCTACGCGGTCGAAATCCTGGTAGTTGCCGCGATTTATGCTGGCCTTGCCGAATCCGCGCGATTGCTTCCCGCAATAAATCCAGCCGCGACACCGCTATGGCCACCAACCGGGCTTGCGCTCGCGCTGGTCCTGCTGCGCGGCTACCGGATCTGGCCCGCGATCCTGGTAGGGGCTCTCTCACCTTACCTCATGGCCGACCGATCGCTCCTGGAGATCGGCGCCGCCGGGATCGGCAGCCTCCTTGCCGCATGTGCCGGGACATGGCTGATCGGCCGCTGGTCGAACGGTCGGCAGACGTTTGCCACACCATCCGGTGTCGCAAAGTTTGCAATCATTTGCTTTGCGCCGACCACGATCATCAGTTCAGCCATCGCCTTGGCCGGATTCACGCTCGCCAACGAATCGAGCTTCTCCGATTCCGTCGTCGCCGGGTTGACTTGGTGGCTCGCGGACGCTGCCGGGGCCCTGGTGATTGCTCCGGTCATCGTGCTCTGGGCGACGATGCCCCTACGCATGGCTTCCAAATGGACTCTGTTGGAATGGATCACGGTCGCTGCCCTCGCTGGTATCATCGGGCTCGCTGCTTACAGTCCGCTGATCGGTAGCGATCTCGTCAGCAACGGCCTCGACGTGTTGCTGCCGCATCGGAGCCTTCTGGGCTTTCTGGTTCTGCTGCCCTTGATCTGGGCCGGTCTGCGCGGCGATCGATGCACCGTGGCGACGGCCGCGTTGATTTTCATCGGAACGGCCGTGTGGGGGTTCTCGGTGGGGAACGATCCATTTTCGAAAATCGATCCGAACGGGGCGCTGTTATCCTTGTTCGTGCTTTCGATCATCGTGTCGGCGCCTCCGCTTGCCCTGGCCGCGGCAAGCGCGACGCGTCAGGCCAGGGAAGCCCATTTGCTTTCCGTCCAGGACCAGCTGAACAGTCAGCTTGAACGGAAAGCTTTGGCGCTCGACAACATTCGTCGGCACTTCCAGACCCTTATCGAAGGCGTTGTCGACTATGCAATCTTTGCGCTTGATCGAGAAGGACACGTGACGAGCTGGAATAGCACCGCTCAAAAGATCATCGGCTACACCTCGGAAGAAATCATAGGCAAGCACTTCGGGATATTCTATCGGCCGGATGAACGCCGCGCGGGTTCACCGACACATGCGCTGGAGTCGGCAATCGAAAGCGGCAAGTACGACGTAGAGGGTTGGCGTATCAGAAAGAATGGTACGCCGTTTTTCATCACAGGCTCAGTCTCTTCGAGCCGTGATGACGCAGGAAATCTGATCGGTTTTATCAGTATCCTGCGCGACGCGACGGAGCGGCGCGACGCGGAGGAGAAGCTGGTCCAGGCGCGCGAACAGCTCGCGATGTCTCAGAAGATGGAGGCAATCGGCAAGCTGACCGGCGGGATCGCGCACGACTTCAACAATTTATTGATGATCATCGGAGGCAGTGCCCAGATATTTCAACGCCTGCTTGATCCAAAACTGCCAAAGGCCATCGAAGCCATACAAACCGCGGCCAAACGCGGCGAAAGTCTCACGCGCCAATTGTTGACATTCTCTCGTCACCAGCATCTCAGCCCGACGGTCGTTGATCTGAATGCGTCCATCAAGAACATGCGGACCATGATTGAGAGCTCGCTGCGCGGGAACATCGTGTACAACGAGAACGTTGGCGACGGCGTTTCACCGGTCAAGGTTGACCTCGCCGAGCTGGAGCTTGCGATCGTCAACATCGCCGTCAATGCGCGAGATGCAATGACAAGCGGCGGCACATTCACGTTGTCCGTCCACGCGGTCACCGCAAATCAGGAAACCGGCGGCGATCGCCGTGGGAAGGCCTTCTTTGCGATCACACTTGGCGATACCGGCACTGGTATTCCGCCAAATCTTCTGTCCAAGATGTTCGATCCGTTTTTCACGACCAAGGAGGTCGGCAAAGGGACCGGGCTCGGCTTGTCCCAGGTTTATGGTTTTGCGCACCAGGCGGGCGGAACCGTGACGGCGGATAGCAAGGTCGGACAGGGAACAACAATTACAATCTATCTGCCGTCCTGTGTGGACGAGCAGATCACCAGCAAAGAGCTCGCCGCTGCCCGGGCAAGACCAAGGCAGCCGCCGCGGCAGACGGTTCTCGTGGTCGACGACAGCCCCGAAGTGGCGGATGTGACATCATCGCTGTTCGAGCATCTGGGTTATGAAACCATCTACCGAGACTCGGCCGAAGCGGCATTGAAACTGCTCGATACCGGTACGAAGATCGATCTCGTCTTCAGCGATATCGTCATGCCAGGGACAATCGATGGCGTCGGGCTCGCGAGGGAAGTTCGGTCGCGGTACCCCGGTTTGCCCATAGCCCTCACAACCGGTTACAGCGATGCCGCAAAAGCAGCTCCGCCAAGCCTGAGAATACTCCGCAAGCCGTTCGATACCGAGGCGCTGAGAGACTTTATCCAGGATCTTGCGCCGCCGAGATCAGCGCGATCATCCGGCGTATCCTTGGCGTCAAGCACGACCGACGCTGTGCGCAGAAGTTGACCGGTCGCACCATCGTGGGCATTTGCCCGACGGTGCCGACGCCGTCATTGAACAGGCTGCTTCGTCGCAAAAGCTGAATGGGTTGTCCGCTTCTCGACCTTGGACGGCGCGGCGAGCCGCTCGTCATCAGATGAGCGGGACAAAATCGTGCTCGCCCATTCCCTGCAGGACCAGAAAGACGGCTGAGATGGCACCGGCGTTAGCGACAAGGTGAGGACGTCCCGGACGAACGGAATAGGTCATGCCGACCGTCAGGCACACCTCCTCTTCGGGCTCGCGCGTAGAAACACGTATCGTTCCGTTGATGACGTAGAACGTATCCTGCGCTTCCGTGTGGTAATGCCGGTATCGTTTGGGTCGGACCGATCTGGATCTCGGCGATGCGGAAACCGGGCCGAACAGCGTGATGGACGCGACGTTCAACGTCATACGTCCGGTCCGTGGCGTTGAGCCGCTGCATGTGAACTCTCTCCAATTCTGCGCAATATGTGGCGGTCAATCTCATTCCGGCTTGATATTGGCCAGCCGGATCACCTTGCGCCATTTTTCGGTTTCCTCCGCGATGAGCTTGCCGAAATCGGCGGGCGAGCCGCCAAGCGCGGTGCCGTCCAGGTGAGCAAGTCGCGCCTTGAACCCGGGATCGGCGAGCGCGGCGTTGATCTCGTTGCTGAGCTTGTCGATGATCTCGGTGGGCGTGTTCCTGGGCGCGCCGAGGCCAAACACCGAGCTTGCCTCATAGCCCGGGACGAACTCGCCGATGGCCGGGATCTCTGGCAGCGCCTCCGAGCGTGTCGCCGTAGTCATTGCGAGCGCGCGCAGCTTGCCGGTCTCGATATATCCGATCAACAGGGCGAGGTTTGTAAAGAGTATCTGGACCTGCCCGCCGAGCAGATCGGTGAGCGCGGGCGCCACGCCGCGATAGGGTACATGCACAATGTCGAGGCCGCCGGCCTCCTGCTTGAATTGCTCGGCGGTGATGTGCGTGATCCCGCCGACGCCGCCGGAACCGTAGGAGAGCTTGCCCGGGTGAGCCTTGGCATAGGCGATGAACTCGGGAAGTGTCTTGGCCGGAACCGAGGGATGGACCACCATGACAAGGGCACCCCGGACCAAGCCCGCAATCGGTGCGATGTCGCGGATGAAATTGAAGTTGAGATTGTCGTAAAGCGTCGCATTGATCGCGTTTGGCGTACCGACCAGGAGCAGCGTGTGACCGTCCGGAGGCGCACGCACGACCGCCTCAGTGGCGATATTGCTGCCGGCGCCGGGCCGGTTCTCGACGACGAATGGCTGTTCGAGCCGTTCCGACAGCCAATTGCCGATCAAACGCGCGAGGATGTCGTTCGGGCCGCCGGCAGCAAAGCCGACGATGATGCGCACCGGCCGCGACGGATAAGCATGAGCCCACGACAACCCTGGCAGCGCAGCGAGCGCGGCAGCACTTGCTGCAAGGTGGAGAAGCTGCCGTCGGGAATGTGTCACTAGCTCGCTCTCCCGTCCCGCATTCGCGCGATGTTCTGCTGAGCGTCCCAACTTACTTGATGCCGTCATACCTGCATAAGGCTATTGTCTGATGGCATCATCTCAAACTGGAAATGGGCGACCCATGCAGATGAGCGATCGAATCGGAAGCCGGCTGAAGCTGCAGGACCTGCACGTGCTTACGACGGTGGTGCAGGCCGGCAGCATGGGCAAGGCGGCGTTGATCTTGAATACCACTCAGCCAAATGTCTCGAGAGCAATCGGCGATCTTGAGCAGACGCTCGGCGTCCGCCTGCTCAACCGCCACCAGCGAGGAGTTGAGCCGACCGAATGCGGCCGCGCCTTGCTCGATTGCGCAGCGATCGTCTTCGACGATCTACGTCAGGGCGTGAAGCACATCGAATTCCTGGTCGAGCCGACGGCTGGGGAAGTGCGGATTGGCAGCACCGCATTCTTGGCGGCAAGCTTTGTTTCCGCGCTCATCGATCGGCTCTCGCGGCGCTATCCGCGGATCGCATTTCATCTGGTGACCGGTTACATCGAGCCGCTGCACCGACAACTGAGCGAACGCAAGGTTGATCTACTGATCGTGCGAAGCATCGGCCCGAATACCGACAAGCGGTTGGATTTCGAGTTTCTTTTTGAGGATCGCTATGTCGTAGCAGCGGGTGCAGGTAATCCATGGGCTCGACGGCGCAAGATCGAGATCTCCGATCTGGCGGCGGAGCGGTGGGTATTGCCGCCGCCCGAAAGCGTGATCGGATCAGTCATCATGGAAGCCTTTCGCGCCAGCGGGCTTGATTATCCTCGCGCGACGGTGGTCACGGATTCACCTCATATGCGGGTCAGCCTTCTGGAAACCGGGCGCTTTATCACGGTCTTCCCCGCTTCGGCATTGAGATTTCTTGCCACGGGCTCGGCGCTCAAGGCCTTGCCTGTTGAATTGCCAATGGCCCGTCGACCAAACGGCATCGTGACCCTCAAAGACCGCGCACTCAGCCCGGTTTCGCAGCTGTTCATCGACAGCGCCCGTGAGCTCGCAAAACCATTGGCGAAACGAAAATGATAGTCCGCATGTCCGCCATTGGGCCCTTTGCGGACATGGACGTCGATCTCATTGACGTCCGCCATTGACGCGGAGAGCAGACGACCGGCCGACGAAAAATGGCCGCGGTCGCCCGCGGCCATTTGTCGATTTCTATCGAGTGCAGCCGCTACTCGGCCGCCTGCTTGCGCGGCGGATCGAGGGCGCCGGAGTCGTGGATATCGGCGACCTGGTGATCGCTGAAGCCGAGCACCTCGCGCAGGATCTCGTCGGTGTGTTCGCCCAGCAGCGGCGAGCGGGCGACTTCGCTCGGCGAATCCGACAGCTTGATCGGGTTGCCGACCGAGATGTACTTGCCGCGGGTCGGATGATCGACCTCGACCACGGTGCCGGTCGCGCGCAGCGACTGGTCCTCGATGATCTCCTTCATCGAAAGGATCGGGCCGCAGGGGATGTCGTCCTTGTTGAGGATCTCCATCGCCTCGAACTTGGTCTTGGTCATCGTCCACTGCTCGATGCGGGCGAAGATTTCGTTCAGCCGCGACAGCCGGGCCGGCGGCTTGGCGTAGTCGGGATGGGTCTTCCAGCCGGGTTCGCCGATCACGTCGCAGATCTTCTCCCAGACCGGCGCCTGGGTGATGAAGTAGAGGTAAGCGTTGGGATCGGTCTCCCAGCCCTTGCACTTGACGATGCGGCCGGGCTGGCCGCCGCCGGAATCGTTGCCGGCACGCGGCACGGCATCGCCGAACGGAATGCCTTCGCCGAACTGGCTGTATTCCTTCAGCGGGCCGTGGGCGAGGCGCTGCTGGTCGCGCAGCTTGACGCGCGCAAGGTTGAGCACGCCGTCCTGCATCGCCGCGGTGACGCGCTGGCCCTTGCCGGAATGGGTGCGCTGGTAGAGCGCGGTGACGATGCCGAGCGCGAGGTGCAACCCGGTGCCGCTGTCGCCGATCTGGGCGCCGGTGACCAGCGGCAGGCCGTCGCGAAAGCCGGTGGTCGAGGCTGCGCCGCCGGTGCACTGCGCGACGTTCTCGTAGACCTTGCAATCCTCATACGGGCCGGGGCCGAAACCCTTGATCGAGGCGACGATCATCTTCGGGTTGATGCTGTGTATCTTCTCCCAGGGGAAGCCCATGCGATCGAGCACGCCGGGACCGAAATTCTCGACCAGCACGTCGCACTGCTTGATCAGCGCGGTCAGCACTTCCTTGCCCTTCGGGTTCTTGGTGTCGAGCGTGATCGAGCGCTTGTTGTGGTTCAGCATGGTGAAATACAGGCTGTCCACGTTCGGGATGTCCTGCAGCTGGCCGCGCGTAATGTCGCCGACGCCGGGACGCTCGACCTTGATCACGTCGGCGCCGAACCAGGCCAGCAATTGCGTGCAGGTCGGACCCGACTGGACGTGGGTGAAATCGAGAATGCGAACGCCCTTGAGCGCCTTGGTCATAATATTATGCTCCGTACTCTGGTCTGCCCCTGCACCCGCAGGGAGTGATGGGTTGAAGGGGACTGCTTACTTTTTCTTCAGAACGCTCTGAGGATTGAGGTTGCCGATGCGGCCGCTCTCCGAGCCCGCCGCAGGGTCGATCACCGCGTTGATCAAGGTCGGCTTGCCGGAATCCAGCGCCGCATTGACCGCGCGCTTCAGCTCGTCGGGCGAGGTGGCGTTGACGCCGACGCCGCCGAAGGCTTCCATCATCTTGTCGTAGCGCGAGCCCTTGACGAACACGGTGGTCGCCGGATCCTCGCCCGCGCTGTTGACGTCGGTGCCGCGATAGATGCCGTCATTGTTGAAGATCACGACGCAGATCGGCAGCTTGTAGCGGCAGATGGTCTCGACCTCCATGCCGGAGAAGCCGAACGCGCTGTCGCCTTCGACCGCGAGCACGGGCAGGCCGGTCTCGACCGCGGCCGCGATCGAATAGCCCATGCCGATGCCCATCACGCCCCAGGTGCCGACGTCGAGCCGCTTGCGCGGCTTGTGCATGTCGACGACGCCGCGGGCGAGGTCGAGCGTGTTGGCGCCTTCGTTGACGAAGATGGTGTCCGGACGTTCCGCGATGATCGTGCGCAGCGCGCCGAGCGCGCCGTGATAATCCATCGGCGAGGCGTTGCTCATCAGCTTCGGCGCCATCTTGGCGACGTTGTCGTCGCGCTTCTTCGCCACGGTGGCAAGCCAGTCGCTCGGCGCGGCCGACCAGTTGGCGCCCATGGCGTCGAGGAACGCGGACACGCAGGAGCCGATGTCGCCGACCACGGGGGCGACGATCTCGACGTTGGAATCCATTTCCTTCGGCTCGATGTCGACCTGGATGAACTTCTTCGGAGCCTCACCCCAGGTCTTGCCCTTGCCGTGCGACAGCAGCCAGTTGAGGCGGGCGCCGATCAGCATGACGACGTCGGCATCCTTCAGCACGGTCGAGCGCGCCGCACCCGCGCATTGCGGATGCAGATCGGGCAAGAGGCCCTTGGCCATGCTCATCGGCAGGAAAGGCACGCCGCTCTTCTCGACAAAATTCCTGATCGCCTCGTCGGCCTGCGCATAGGCCGCGCCCTTGCCAAGGATGATCAGCGGACGTTTTGCGTTCTTCAGCACGTCGAGCGCGCGCTTGACGGCCGACGGGGCAGGGATCTGCGCCGGCGCAGCATCGATCACCTTGACCAGCGACTTCTCGCCGGCCGCCGCGTCCATGACCTGGCCGAACAGCTTTGCGGGCAAATCGAGATAGACGCCGCCTGGACGGCCCGACACCGCGGCGCGGATCGCGCGCGCAAGGCCGATGCCGATGTCCTGGGCGTGCAGCACGCGGAACGCCGCCTTGCAGAGCGGCTTGGCGATCGCGAGCTGGTCCATCTCCTCATAGTCGCCCTGCTGCAGGTCGACGATCTCGCGCTCGGACGAGCCCGAGATCAGGATCATCGGGAAGCAGTTGGTGGTGGCGTGGGCAAGCGCCGTGAGGCCGTTGAGGAAGCCGGGCGCCGACACCGTGAGGCAGACGCCGGGGCGCTTGGTCAGAAAGCCGGCGATCGAGGCCGCATAGCCGGCATTCTGCTCGTGGCGGAACGAGAGCACGCGAATGCCCGCCGCCTGGGCCATGCGGCCCAGGTCCGTGATCGGGATCCCCGGCACGCCATAGACGGTGTCGATGCCGTTGAGCTTGAGCGCATCGATGACGAGGTGGAAGCCATCGGTTAGTTCCTGCTCGGTGCCCGGTGCCTCGGACTTCGTAGCGGTATTCAGCATCGGCATCGTCTCCCTGATCGTTCTTGGTTCGGACGATCTGATCGTCGTCTGAAGCGGGTGTGGACTCTCAAACTTACGTGAACGGTTCTCTACGTGAATAATTCTTGGCCGTGCGCCTCGACATAGGCGGCAAGGCCGAGCGTGTGGTCGCGGGCGCGCTTTTCGGCCAGCTCGGTGTCGCGCGCTTCCAGTGCCTCGATGATCCCGAGATGCTCGGGCAGCGAGGTCGCGGTGCGATCCTTGCGGCCGATGGTGAGCTGGCGATAGCCGCGCACATGCAGCAGCAGGTCATTGGTGAGGTCGACCAGCACAGGCGATTCCGACAGCGAGATCAGCGCCTGGTGGAAGGCGATGTTGGCCTTGGAATATTCCTCGACGTGATCCTGCGGCAGGCGATCGTCGCTGAAGTCCTTGAAGAAGTCGCGCAGCGCCGTGATGTCCTTCTTGCGCGCTGTTGTCGTGATCAGGCGCGCCGCCATGCTTTCCAGCGCCGCCCAGGCGCGGATCATGTCGACGATCTCCGCCTTGGTGCGGCGGACCACGACGATGCCGCGGCGCGGCACGGTCTTCACGAATCCGTCCTGCTCGAGCATCGCGATCGCTTCGCGGATCGGCGTGCGGCTGACGCCGAGGCGCTCGGACAATGCGCGCTCGTCGAGCATCACCGGCTCCGGCGTCGCGTAGATGTCCATCTTCAGGATCGCTTCTTTCAAGGCCTCATAGGCCTTGTTCTTGAAGCTCGTCTCCGGCGCGATCCGGACGATGGCGATATCTGTGTCAGCCATGGTGGGCGACGCCTTGGTCTGTTTCGGTTCTGGCACGACTCGTCTCCTCCTCTTGGAGACGTCTTCTTAGCAGAAGAAAGTACCTTAGATTTTTGGCATGCCAAATACCAGAATGTCAAGCTACCCATATTTTTCGATATTTTTGGGCATCGACCGACCTTGACAATTACGTTTTTGGCATACCAAATGCCACGAAATCTGTCCCAGGAGGAAGCCAATGTCAAATTCGAAGGATGCGGTCCGCAAAATTCTCGATGCGGTCAGGGCCGACAAGCGTACGAGCCTCACCGCGCCCGAAGGCAAAGTGGTCTGCGACGCCTACGGCATTCCGGTGCCGAAGGAGGGCGTTGCCAAGTCGGCCGCCGAGGCCGCCCGGATCGCCTCCGACATGGGCTTCCCGGTGGTGATGAAGATCGTCTCGCCCGACATCCTCCACAAGACCGAGGCCGGCGGCGTCGTGGTCGGCGTCAAGAGCGCCGCGGACGCCGAGAAGAGCTACGAGACGATTCTGGCCAACGCCAAGAAATATAAGGCCGATGCCAAGATCGAGGGCATCCAGGTCCAGCAGATGCTGGGCGGCGGCACCGAGGTGATCGTCGGCTCGATCACCGACGGCTCGTTCGGCAAGCTGGTCGCCTTCGGCCTCGGCGGCGTGCTGGTCGAAATCCTCAAGGACATCACCTTCCGCCTCGCGCCTGCGACCAAGGACGATGCGCTGTCGATGCTCGACGGCATCCAGGCCCATGAGATGCTGAAGGGCGTGCGCGGCGGCGACCCCGTCAACCGCGAAGCGCTCGCCGAAATCATCGTCAAGGTGTCGCAGCTGGTCAGCGATTTCCCCGAGATCGTCGAACTCGACCTCAATCCGGTGTTCGCCACCAGCAAGAACGCGATCGCCGCCGACGTCCGCATCGTCGTCGACTTCGACTACAAGCCGCGTCCGGCGCCGCGCCCGACCGAAGAGATCGTCGCGGCGATGAGCCGCATCATGCAGCCGAAGGGCGTCGCGGTGATCGGCGCCTCCGCCGAGGACGGCAAGATCGGCAACTCCGTGATGAAGAACCTCATCAACGGCGGCTACAAGGGCGAGATCTATCCGATCCACCCGAAGGCCGAGGAGATCCTCGGCTACAAGGCCTACAAGAGCGTCAAGGACGTGCCCGGCGTGATCGACACGGCGGTGTTCGCAATCCCGGCGAAATTCGTCGCCGGCGCGCTCGTCGAGTGCGGCGAGAAGAAAATCCCCGGTGCGGTGCTGATTCCCTCGGGCTTTGCCGAAGCCGGCGCGCCCGAATTGCAGGCCGAGATCGTCGAGGTCGGCAAGAAGTACAACATCCGCCTGATGGGGCCGAACATCTACGGCTTCTACTATACCCCGGCCAATCTCTGCGCCACGTTCTGCACCGCCTATGACGTCAAGGGCCACGCGGCGCTGTCGTCGCAGTCCGGCGGCATCGGCATGGCGATCATCGGCTTCTCGCGCTCGGCCAAGATGGGCGTGTCGGCGATCGTCGGCCTCGGCAACAAGTCCGACATCGACGAGGACGATCTGCTCGCCTTCTTCGAGCAGGATCCCAACACCAATTTGATCGCGCAGCATTGCGAGGACCTGAAGGACGGCCGGGCCTTCGCGGAGGCCGCCAAGCGCGTCTCCAAGAAGAAGCCGGTGGTCGTGCTGAAGGCCGGCCGCACCTCTGCGGGTGCGAAGGCGGCCTCGTCGCACACCGGCGCGCTTGCCGGCAACGACAAGATCTATGAGGACGTGTTCAAGCAGTCCGGCGTGATCCGCGCTCGCAGCCTGCGGCAGTTGCTCGAGTTCGCCCGCGGCGTGCCGGTGCTGCCGACGCCGAAGGGCGAGAATGTCCTGATCATCACCGGCGCCGGCGGCTCCGGCGTGCTGCTCTCCGACTCCGTCGTCGACAACGGCCTGTCGCTGATGCAGATGCCGCCGGATCTCGATGCGGCGTTCCGCAAGTTCATCCCGCCGTTCGGCGCGGCTGGAAATCCTGTGGATATCACCGGCGGCGAGCCGCCGATCACCTACGTCAACACGGTGAAGCTCGGTCTCTCCGATGAGCGCATCCACGCGCTGATCCTCGGCTACTGGCACACCATCGTGACGCCGCCGATGGTGTTCGCGCGCAACATGGTCGAGGTGAAGAAGGAGATGGAGGCCAAGGGCTTCGTGAAGCCGATCGTCGCCTCGCTCGCCGGCGACGTCGAGGTCGAGGAAGCCGCCGAATATCTCTACCAGAACGGCATTCCGGCCTACGCCTATTCGACCGAGCTGCCAGTCGAGGTGCTCGGCGCCAAGTACAAGTGGGCCCGCGGCGCGGGACTGCTCTGATCGTCTGATCTGTCGAAGACCAGAAGCCGCCTCGGACATCGTCCGGGGCGGCTTTTTCATGAGGTCGCCCCCGTTTGAGCCTTGCCGCCGCGGTGGACGGGCAGGGCGGCATCAGCCCGAGCGTTCGAAATTAGCTCCCGATTTCCTGCTCCGTCTTGCGCCGGTTCCGCGCACCATCCTTTTTTCTCGACCGCGTCTTGTCCGCCAAGGCAGCTTGCCTTTCGCATCTGATGTGCTACTGATATGTCAGATAAGAATGATGGAGGACGCCGCGATGGAGTTGGCTGCAACAGGGATGACCGACCGCCAGCGCAAATATCGCGCGACCTACCGCGAGCGCGTGGTGGGCTGGTACAATGGCTGGCTGCACGTCGTGCTGATCTACACGATCGGTTTCACGGCGCTGTACGTCTATTTGGCCAATGTGCACGATTTGAAGTGGTGGGAATATCTCACCATTCCGGCGGTGTTCCTGATTGCGAACTTCTTCGAATGGGCGGTGCATCGCTTCGTCATGCACAGGCCCTCGAACGTGCCGCTGCTGCGCGCGATCTACAGCCGCCACACGCTGATGCACCATCAGTTCTTCACCGAGGAGGAGATGCGCTTTGCCGATCATCACGACTGGCGCGTCACCTTCTTCCCGCCCTATGCGCTGGTGGTGTTCACCCTGATGTCGATCCCGCCGGCGATCGTCGCCGGTCTGGTGATCTCGGCCAATACCGGCTGGCTGCTGATCACCACGACCACGTCGATGTACCTGATCTACGAATTCATGCACTTCTGCTGCCACGTCGAGGAAAATGCCTTCGTGCGCAACATGCCGTTCGTCAACACCATCCGCCGGCATCATACCGCCCATCACAACCAGTCGATCATGATGGAGCGGAACATGAACCTGACCTTCCCGGTGATGGACTATGTATTCGGCACTTCCGACCTCAACCGCGGCCTGCTTGGCCACATCTTCAACGGCTACAGCATGCGCTACGTGAAGACCGACATGCGACGGACGGCGCGGACGCCGCGGGTGGTGGTGAAAGAGCAATCGGTGCCGCATGCCGCAGCTTGAACCCAATCTCGCCGGCCTCGCCTGGTTCGGCCTGCTGTGGAGCGTGTGCTGCATCGGCTTCCTGCAGCTGGCCGGCATGTATCCGCTGCGCGGACGCGCCGTTCTGCCGGTGACGATGACGACCGCATTATGGGCGATGTTGCTCGTCGGCACGCTGGCATTCGCCCTGGTCGAGCTGCGCTGGACCACCGTCGTTGTGGTGGGCGGTGTGCTGTTCCTGTTCCTGCCGGGGCTGTTTCAGGCGCTGCCGGAATGGTGGCGCGACGGACGTGCGGGATTGCGGCTGTCATGTTGCGCCATGATTGCGGCGCTGGCGCTGCTCGTCGGCGTGGCCGCACCATCGTTCCACATGTGGACCTAGAGGGAGGTCTCGATGCCGAGCCACATCAAGCTCATGCTGTCGCTGGCGTGCCTCGCCACGGCGGCCTGCGGATACTTTTTCATGGTCTATCTCGGACAGCAGGGACCGAGCTACGCGGTCGCCTTCCTTGGCGTATTCGCCACGGTCGCGATGTGGATCTTCCCCGAGGTCGTCAAGAAGGACCTCAAGATGCGTCCACCGGGATCCTGATATGATGCTGCAGCATAGGGAGACTCCGATGGCGAGCTATGCCGGGGACCGTACCATCGACGGCATTTCCGTGCTGGTCGACGGCGAGCCGCTGTCACCGCATTACGACCAGCTTCGGCTCACCGAACACGGCTTTGAATGGAGCTATGAGGGGCCCGAGCCGGCCCAGCTGGCCTTCGCGCTGCTCTATGATCATCTGCACGACGCGACCGCGGCGAAGGCGCTGCACGAGAGCTTCATGCGGCGCATCGTCGCCAATTTCGGCAATGAATGGGAACTCTCCTCGGCCGATCTCGATGAGGCGGTCGCGGCGCTGCGGTCCGGACAAACGGCCTGACCCCACGCGGATTTCTCCGCCGGAGAATTCTTTGAGATGACCCTGACCTGTCGCGCGGCCGTGCTGCATCAAAGCGGAACGCCGCTCTCCATCGAGCGCGTTTCGCTTGCAGCACCTGCGCCGACCGACGTCGTGGTGAAAGTGCGTGCCGCGGGGCTCTGCCACACCGATCTGGAGGTGATCGACGGGTCGCTGCGCTATCCCTTGCCGATGATCCTCGGGCACGAGGCGGCCGGCGTGGTCGAGGAGGTTGGCAGCGCGGTGCATGACGTGCACGCCGGCGATCACGTGATCCTGTCCTGGAATCCGCATTGCGGGCACTGCTTTTACTGCGACCGCGCGCAGCCGATCCTGTGCGAGAGCTATCTCGCCAGGGGCGCGGAAGGCATGCATTTCGACGGCGCGTCGAAGGCGCAGCTCGCGGGTGGCGGCAGCCTGTCGCATCTGATGTTCCTCGGCGCGTTCTCGGAATATGTCGTGCTCCCGGCGCAGCAGGCGATCGTCGTGCCCAAGGACATCCCGTTCGATCGCGCGTGCCTGATCGGCTGCGGCGTCATGACCGGCGTCGGCGCCGCGCTGAACATAGCCGACATCGGCTATGGCGATACCGTGATGGTCACCGGCTGCGGCGCGGTCGGGCTGGCTGCAGTGCAGGGCGCCCGGCTCGCCGGCGCCGGTGCTGTTATCGCGGTCGACCTCGACGATGCAAAGCTTGCGCTGGCGCGGCAACTCGGCGCGACGCACGCGGTCAACGCGGCGCGCGAGGATCCGGTCCAGTTCGCCAAGGAGGCGACGCGCGGGCGGGGCGCCGACGTCATCCTCGAAGCGGCGGGCCATCCACTGGCGTTTCGGCAGACCGCGGAGGCGGTGCGGCCGGGCGGCGAGGTGATCTGGCTCGGCAAGATCGACGTCACGCAAGACGTGAGTTTCCGCTGGGGCGCGTTGATGGGGGAGAAGCGATTTCGTCGCTCGAGCTACGGCGGCGCGCGGCCACGGCGCGACTTCCCCTTGCTGGCGCAGGCCTACCTCGACGGCCGGCTCAAGCTCGACGAGCTGATCACCGGCCGCTGCAGCCTCGACGGCATCAATGACGGCTTCGAGGCGTTGCGGCGCGGCCGCTCGATCCGCACGATCGTGGAGTTCTAGAGCATGATCCGGAAAAGTGGAATCCGGTTTTCCGAAGAGATCATGCTCAAACAAAGAGATGAGATCATGATGCGATTTCATGTAATCGCATCATGATCTCAGACGCTCACAGCGTCGAACGCGCAAAGCTTTCGATGTAGTCGATCAGGCTGTCGGACGCCGCGCCGGCGGCGTCGACACGGCGCTCGGCGACGGCTTCGGCGACGTCGGCATGCAGCCGCGCCGCGAGCGGCAGGTCGGCCGCTTCCTTGTAATGCTGGTACCAGAATCGGCGCGACAGGCCGTGCATCAGGCCCATGGCGCGGGAGGCGAACTCGTTGCGCGACGCCGCCGAGATCAGTGTGTTGAACTGGTGGTCCAGCCGCATGAACAGCAGATCGTCGGATTTTTCCGCCGCGCGCCGCATGCCGGCAGCGATCTCGGTGAATTGCGCGCGCTGCTCGCTGGTGGCGCGTTCGGCGGCGCCGCGCGCCATCAGCCGTTCGAGCTCGCGCCGCACCTCGAGCAGGCGAAGCTGGGCCCGCAGGTCGATCTCGGACACCAGCACGCCGCGACGGGCCAGGATGTTGACGAGGCCGTCGCGCGACAGCCGCTGCAACGCCTCGCGGATCGGGGTCCGGCCGATATCGAGCCGCTTGGCGAGCACGAGCTCGGACAGCGCGGTGCCGGGCGGCAGTTGCAGCGTCACGATCAGCTCTTCCAGCTCCGCATAGGCGCGATCGGTGAGGGTGACGTCGCCTTGCGGGAGACGGGCCTGCGCGGCAGCGCGCGGCTTGCCGGCGGCGGCGGACGATGGCCGTGCCGGCCGGCGGTTTCCTGCTGCGCGGGCGCGCAGCGTGCTGGATCGCTTGTTCGAATCGGCCATCGGGATCTTGCGTGCTGCTGTACAGCAGATATCTCACACGCCCCGCCGGCAGTGACAAGGCCACTCGACGGGCGCTGCACCGAATCCGGCCGCGTGCAGCGAACAGCGGCGCATCATCAGTGCGAAATGCTCTCCAGCGTGCGGCCGCGGGTTTCCTCGCCGAGCAACAGCACCGCCACCACGAACGCGCCGGCGCCCAGCGCGAACACGCCGCTCTGCCCCGCCGCGGGCAGGATCACGCCGATCACATAGGGGCCGATCAGCGAACCGATTCGGCCGACCGCGGAGGCAAAACCGGTTCCGGTGGCGCGGACATGGGTCGGGTACAGCTCAGGCGTATAGGCGTAGAGCGCCGACCACATGCCGAACAGGAAGAACTGCATGCAGAGGCCGGCGATGATAAGCTGGGTCTGGTCCGCCGCCGAGCCGTAGAAGTGGCAGGCGATCGCGCCGCAGAGCAGGTTCATCACCAGCGTCGCCTTGCGGCCCCAGGATTCGACGAGCCATGCCGAGACCAGGAAGCCGGGGATGCCCGCGAGCGAGATCAGGATGGTGTAGAACACCGATTTGGTGATCGGGAATCCCTTGGCCTGCAGCAGCGCGCCGAGCCATGTGGTGAGACCGTAGAAGCCAAGCAGGGCGAAGAACCACAAGGTCCACAACATCGTGGTCCGCTTGGCGTAGATGCCCGAAAACAGCGTCCTCAGGCCGGTCACTTCGGACGCGGGTGCGGCGGCCTGGCGCACCACCGGCGGCAGCTCCTTGCTGCCGAGACGATCGCGGACCCTGCTCTCGATGTCGCGCACGGTCGCTTCGGCCCGCTCGGAATGGCCGTGGGAAGCGAGCCAGCGCGGCGATTCCGGAACGTAGCGTCGCACCACGAGCACGAAGACGGCCGGGATCGCCTGCAGGATGAAGACCCAGCGCCAGTCGGCGGCCTGCAGCACGAAGTAGGTCAACAGGCCCGACGCGATGAAGCCGAGCGGCCAGAACCCTTCGAGGAACGCGATGTAGCGGCCGCGGTTGCGGGCCGGCATGATCTCCGAGACCATCGACTGCGCGACCGGAAACTCCATGCCCATGCCGAAGCCGAGCAGCAGGCGGGATGCGCCAAGCGCGGTCGCGGTCGTCGAGAGACCGCAGCACAGGCTGCCCAAGCCCCAGAAGATCATGCTGACCTGGAAGACGCGGGCACGGCCGAAACGGTCGGCCAGCAGGCCGGCGGACGCGGCGCCGACGAACATGCCGAGGAAGCTCATGCTGGACAGCAGCCCGGTCTCCGCTGTCGACAGGCCGAAGGTCTGGCGGATCGAGCCGAGCACGAAGGTCAGCGCGGCCAGGTCCATGCTGTCGAAGAACCACGCGGTTGCGATGATGCCGAAGATCCATCGCTGATAGGAGGTCAGCGGCAGGCGTTCGAGTCGTGCCGCGATGTCGGCGACCTGCTGCGCTTGCGCGGTGCGCGCGACGGCGGCCGGAGCTCGGCTTCCGGCCGCGGCGGTGACGTCGGAAATGGTCATTGCTGTCCTCCCCAGATGGACGTTGCCGGGCTCTTGTCGGCCCGTTCCATAAAATGTCACACGGATAGCAGTGATATGTCAATTGGTGATCACGCGCGAATTGGCGGGAGCGAGCCGGCCTTCGCGCCGGACAGGGTCGGGGACAAATCGGCGTGCGGCGCCGGTCTGCTGTGATCCGATCGAGGTTCGATGCCGCTTCGGACATCTTCCGAAGCGGCATCAAAGCCCGGTTAACGGCATCCGAGAAATCGGGGCCTGTCCGATAATCCGGCTTTAATGGGGGGCCGACTAAAGCTCTTTGGTTGCGACGTACCGGATGCCTGGAGGTATCCGATATCGGGTCCGGAGGAGGCGTTTTCCCATCATGTCAGTTCAGGTCGATTTGGATTTCGCGAGCGACGATCGCGCACGGGCGCAGATCGGCGCGGCGGTGAGCTATCTGCTCAGGGACGCGACCGGTGCCGCGCGTGAGCATGCCGTCGAGATGATTGTCGAGATGGTGCGCGATGTCGCAAGCCAGCCGGCCGGTCTCGAAGCGGCGTCCCTTCAGCCGCTCATGAGCGGCGTCACCTATCGGGATTTTGTCATCGATGCCTACCGGCGCGATGTCGATCGCTGGCGCGCGACGATCCGCCGGTCGAACGGCAAGAAGATCCGGATCGCGTCTCCGCCGTCGGTGCGGGACGAGGCGACGACGACAGCGGATGCGATCACCGCGGAGAAGGCCATCGAGTTCGCTAGGCGCGCGATCGATATAGGCGAGGTGCTCTGACCACACCGCCCGAGGGTGCTTTCGCCGCGAAAGTCCCGGCGATGCCACCGACCCTATGCTTGGGACGCGCGATGTGCTCCGATGCGACGGCTGCGCCGGTTCCGGAACTGTCCGCGCATCTTGATCCATCGTATCCCAGCAGAGAGAAGCCATGCCTTCCGAACTCCGTTCGCCCCGTCTGGCGGTCCTGATCGACGCCGACAATGCATCTGCAAGGATCGCCGATGGGCTGTTCGAGGAGATCGCCAAGATCGGCGAGGCCAGCGTGCGCCGCATCTATGGCGACTTCTCCAATCCGAGGTCCAAGGGCTGGGCCGACATTCTGTCCAAGCACGCCATCATCCCGCAGCAGCAATTCGCCTATACGACGGGCAAGAATGCCTCCGACATCACGCTGGTGATCGACGCGATGGACCTGCTGCATAGCGGCCGGTTCGATGGCTTCTGCCTGGTGTCGTCGGACAGCGATTTCACCCGCCTTGCCGCCCGCATCCGCGAGCACGGCATCGACGTGTTCGGGTTCGGCGAGCAGAAGACGCCGGAGAGTTTTCGGCAGGCCTGCCGCAGGTTCGTCTACACCGAGAATTTGCGCGGCGGCGTGACGAGCAATCAGGACGCCGCGGTGCGCGCCCAGCCGCTGCAGCCGCCCGACGCCGCCACGCCCATCCTCAAGAAGGTGATCGGCCAGATGGCCAGCGAGGACGGTTGGGTGACGCTTGGCGAGGTCGGACGGCAGCTTGCCAATCTGGCGTCGGATTTCGATCAAAGGACTTACGGCTTCCGCACCCTGAGCGAACTGGTGCGCAGGACAAATGCGTTCGAGATCGAACAGCCCAAGGGCGGGACGACGCGAATCCGCATCAAGCAGGCGGCCGCACCGCCGCCAAGACGGCGAACGCCAAGACGACGAGCCGATCAAAAACCGCCGGAATGAACGGCGCGCAGCGCGCTCCTGCTCTGAACCATCTGTGAATCTGAACCAACGATGAATGCTGCTTTGGACAATATCCGGAGCAGCATTTTCATTTGTGCTGGAACTAAGGCGAGTTGCTGCGGAACTGGAGTTTGCGCACGAGTTGCCGGCGTTGGAACTGGAACGTCTCGTTCCCTGCGATGTTGAAGGGGCGTCTCATAACTCGGAGGAGGAGAATCATGAACAAGCGTTTTGCCGTTTCCCTTGTTGCCGCTGCGTCGCTGCTCGCGTCTGGTTCGGCGTTCGCACAGTCCACGACTGCGGCGGGCGCCGCGAACGGTGCGCGGACCGGTGGCGAGATCGCAGGCCCGGTTGGTGAGATCGTCGGCGGCACCGTTGGTGCCGCGGTCGGCGCCGGCCTCGAGATTCCGAATGCGGTGATCACGTCGATCCCGCGCGACGAACCCTCGGTCGTGGTGCGCGAACGCGTCGTGGTCGGCGAGCCGCTGCCCGACACCGTCGTGCTGCGTCCGGTGCCGCGCTACACCGAATACCGCTACGCGATCGTCAATGATCGGCGCGTGATCGTGGAGCCGCGCACGCGCCGGATCGTCAAGATCATCGACTGATCTCAATTTCTGACTGCGGACATCCTCGCGGGCTTGTCGCCCGCGGGGATTTTCGTGGTCCCATGAATACCGGCATGGCACAGGCCCGCTTTTTTCATGAAGCGAGCGGTTGGCCTGCCGGCCCGATCCCCTAGACTGGTCCGCAACAAGCGGACGCAGCCAGCGGCCGCCTCAATCAAGGGCAGGGTGGAAACATGGGTCGGAAGATCGCGATCGTCGGCGCGGGTGCGGTCGGCGGCTATGCCGGTGCGCATATGGTGCAGGCGGGTGAGGACGTCACCTTCATCGATCCCTGGCCCGAGCATGTCGAGCAGATGCGCAAGCACGGATTGCGCGTCACGCACGCGATGGATGTCGCCGAGTTCTGGGTGCCGGTGCGTGCGCTTGATGTCACCGACGCGCAGCAGCTGGCGAAGGAGAAGCCGGTCGACATCGCCTTCGTCTGCATGAAGTCCTACGACACCGCCTGGGCGACCATGCTGATCCGGCAATATCTGGCGGCCGACGGCTACGTCGTGTCGCTGCAGAACTGCATGAACGAGGAGACGATCGCCGGCATCGTCGGCTGGGGTAAGACGCTCGGCTGCATCGCGAGCAGCATCACCGTCAATCTGCCCGAGCCCGGCCATATCCACCGCGGCGCCGGCAAAGGCGGCGCGGCGCATACCGTGTTCCGCGCCGGCGAGGTGCATGGCCGCATCACCGCGCGGGCGGAGGAGGTTTGCCGCCTGGTCGGCACCTCCGACAGCGCCAAGGTGACCGGCAATCTCTGGGGCGAGCGCTGGTCGAAACTCGTCGCCAACGTGATGGGCAACGGGCTCTCGGCCTGCACGGGCCTAGCGGGCGGCGAGGTGCTGCAAAGCGAACCGCTGCGCCGCTTCTCGACGCGGCTCGGCAGCGAGGCGATCCGCGTCGGCCAGGCGCACGGCTATCAGCTGGAAGAGATCCTGCATCTGCCGCCGGAGACCATCGCGCGGGCGGGCGAGGGCGACGAGGCCGCGACCCGCGCCTGCGACGAGCAGCGCTTCAAGGATAGTAAGCGCACGTCATCGGCGCAGCGCCCCTCGATGGGCCAGGACATGCAGAAGGGCCGCCGCACCGAGATCGAATTCCTCAATGGCTTTGTGGTGCGCGAGGGCGAAAAGCTCGGCCTCGCCTGCAATGCCAACGCCGCGCTGACCGATATCGTCAAGCGCGTCGAGCGCGGCGAACTCGCGCCGGATCCGCGGCACATCACGGAGTTGCGGATGAATTGAGGACGGTTTCTCGTTCAATGCTGATGTAAGTAAAATCATATAGATAGACATGATTATTTAGAACAGATATAGAACATTTAGAGTTGATTTACCGGCCCATGTCAGGATATTTTTCACATAGGAGAAGCGCATGGCCGAGACCACAATCGAGTGGACTGATGCGACTTGGAACCCGGTCGCCGGATGCACGATCCTTTCGCCAGGATGTACCAACTGCTACGCGATGCGAATGGCCGCTCGCCTCGACGCTATGGGTGCTGAAAAGTACCGTGGTCTCACTCGAAAGACCGGCGGCCGGGCAAAGTGGACCGGCAAGCTATACTTGGACCGAAAGTCTCTCGAAGCGCCGAGAGCTTGGCGGAAGCCGCGCCAAATCTTCGTCAACTCTATGTCGGACTTGTTCCACGCGGATGTGCCCGCAACCTTCGTGGCTGACGTTTGGTCGACGATGCAGGAGACGCCGCATCATACCTACCAAATCCTGACCAAACGGCCGGACCGGATGGCCGAAGTGACAACAGCGCTGCCAGTCCTGCGCAATGTTTGGCTCGGCACCAGCGTTGAAAGCGCCGACTATCTCGATCGCATTGTTGATCTGCGCCGCGTACGTGCAGCAGTGAGGTTCATCTCATTTGAGCCGTTGATAGGCTCGGTTGCGGTTGCCGATCTTAGTGGCATTCATTGGGCGATCGTCGGCGGCGAGAGTGGGCCCGGTGCACGTCCGATGAAACGAGCATGGGTCGACGAGGTCGAAGCCGCCTGTCGCAGGCACGGCACCGCCTTCTTCTTCAAGCAATGGGGCGGGAAAAATAAGAAGGCAGCGGGGCGAGAGTTGAATGGCACGACCTACGATGAAATGCCGGTCCTAGAGGAGGTTACGCTGTCCTGAGTTGTTAGAGGCGGTCTTCCAGAATTTGTGCGCTAGATCATGCTTGGCGACGAGAGTTAACCAGTACAGGTGCTGACCACCTTCTCCCGTAATTAGTTGCATATCTGCCGAAGTAGAAATTCCGAGTTCGGCGACTTTTCGACGCCAATATTCGAACACCTCGCGACGGATCGCGGGATGGCGTTGACAAGCATATCGATATATCGAAGGCCGGCGAATGCCCTCATTACTTCGAACTCGAAGGCGCCCAGATTGTAGGGATCAACGAATACAAAGTTGAGTCCACTCGCGCCGAGCAAAGAACGAGCTTCGTGAGCAGCCTGGACGGCAGTCCCGCTTAATTCCACGACGGGTGCCCAGCCCTTTTCAAGCGCTCGATGGCGAGTGATCTTCGGTACTCATCCGCGTCGCCAACATAAACAGTGCTGAATGGCGCTTTGGAGGCGAGGCTCGCCTTCCACGCGGCCACGCAACTACCATCGATGTATTCGTTCGTTCGCCTTACCCTGGATCTTCCGGGGCCACAAAAAAGCTCGACGTAGGCCGCGCCACCTTTTCCTGGTCCTAACCACTTCTTACGCACTGCGCGCGAAATCTCGATGTAGCGACATAGAGAAGCGATTTTGTCCTTCGCCCATCGCCCGACCTCCTCTACTTGGAGGCCGTCATCTCCTTCGACGAGTTCACCCATGATGCCAGCCGTAATCGCCGTCAGCGAACATCGATAGTCGACGCTGAGCGTTGCGTTCGGATGTAATCAATGCTGCTCCTGTGGTGCCGCAAAAAACCGCCACGGCAAGCGCCGCATCAAATAACCTGATCATTAAAAGCCCCAGCTTTTACGGCGAGCAAAGCGCAACTATAGCGCGAGTGCAACTATACTTTAGCGAACAGTCACGCGGTTGCGCTGCGGCTTTGCTGCACCAGCCCTACAGGAGCTGCCTGACTCCCATCCCGTGCATGAACCGCTCGCGGATCTGCACGGGGTCGCGGCGGGTGGTGCCGGTGCCGGGCTTGTCGTCGATGCGGACGCCGATCAGGGTCGGGCCGGAGGCCTGTTTCGACTGCTCGATCAGCCGCTCGAAATCGTCCTCGTCGGCGGCCCAGGAGCTGTTCGCGATGCCGCTGGCGATTGCGATCGCGACGAGGTCGGTATGCCCCGCCGCCGGCGTCGGCTGGCTGCCCGTGATCTGGTAGATGCCGTTGTCCATCACCACCATAGTGAGGTTCTTCGGGGCCAGCGTCGCGATCGTGGAGAGGCAGCCGAGCTGCATCAGCAGCGAGCCGTCGCCTTCGAGCGCGAACACGCGCCGCTTGGGCTGCGCCAGCGCAACGCCGAGCGCGATCGGGAACGCCAGCCCCATGCTGCCCAGCATGTAGAAATTCTGCGGCCGATGGCCGGCGGCCCAAAGATCAAAATTGGTGTTGCCGATGCCGCCGATCACGGCCTCGTCCTTCAGCCCGGCGACGAGGCGCTGGGTGAGATCGAACCGGTTCATCACCTTGGTGTTGCGCGCTGGTGCGTTGGTCATGGCTGATCTCACTTGTCGAAGGTCTTGCCGCCGGTCAATAGCGGCGAGAGGATCAGCGCCACCGGCGCCTGGGTGGTGACGGCCTGCTTGATCGAGCGGTCGGCGATGAATTCGAGCTCGTCGAGCCGGGTGATGGTGTGGTGTTCCATCGCCAGCGAATCCAGCACCGGGCGCATGGTGCGGCAGACCAGCGCCTGGCCGTAGTTGAACTCGCCGAGCGTGCCGCGCTCGGAGACGAACATGATCAGCGGGATCTGGTAGGGCACCGCGAGCGAGGCCAGCACGTTGGCGAGCGTGGCAAAGCCCGAGGTCTGCATCAGTACGGCGCCGCGCGTGCCCGCCATCCAGGCACCTGAGACGATGCCGACGGCCTCCTCCTCGCGCGCGGTCGGAAACGTCGTGAAATACGGATCGGCGTGCAGGTCCTTGATCAGCGTGGTCAGCACCCGGTCGGGCACATAGGGCACCAGCTTGATCTCGTTCCGCTTCAGCGTCTGCAGCACGATGCCGTGCCAGGTGGTCGCCGCATCCTGGGACTTATCCTTGGCTTTATCCTTGGACGAGGCTTGTTCCGCGGCCGCCATCCTGTTCTCCCTCTCGCGCGACGCTGATGATCGCTTGCGCCATGAAACTTGACGCTGACCATGTGATTGTCAACATGTCGCGGCCGCAACGCGATCTGCGGAATTGGGCCATCGTAATGCCGAACCGGCGTGCGATACAGGCGGTAACGATCAAGGGACGGAACGATCAAAGGACGGGAGGCGTCGATGGCCGGATGGGTCTGGCGGACCGCCATTGCGGCAGCGGCCACGGTCGTGGCCGGCCTTGCGTCCGCGCAGCCATACCCGGCAAAGGCCGTTCATATTCTCGTCCCATATTCGCCGGGTGGCGGCGTCGACGTGCTGACGCGGACGCTCGCCGAAGCCGTGTCGAAAACCTGGACGCAGTCGATCGTGGTGGAGAACCGGCCCGGCGCCGGCGGGGTGATCGCCTCGCAGGCGATCGCAAGCTCCGCGCCCGATGGCTACAATCTGATCATGGTCGCGAGCGGCCACGCCACCAATCCGTTCCTCTATCCAAAACTGCCCTACGACACGTTCAAGGATTTTTCGCCGATCTCGCTGCTCGCGTCGTCGCCGAACGTGCTGCTGGTGCGCGCGGACTCGCCATTCAAGGCGGTCAGTGACGTCATCGCGGCCGCGAAGGCGAAGCCCGGCAGCCTGTCGTTCGCCCATGCCGGCAACGGCACCTCGACCCATCTGGCCGGCGAGCTGCTCAACAGCCTTGCCAAGATCGATCTCAACGCCATCCCCTACAAGGGCGGCGCGCCCGCGATCAACGATCTGCTCGGCGGGCAAATTCCGATGTCGTTCAACAACGGCCCGGAGTCGGCCGGACAGTTGCAGGCCGGCACGGTCCGCGCGCTGGCGGTGACCACGGGCTCGCGCGCGCCGTTCCTGCCAGATGTACCCAGCATATCGGAAACGGTGCCGGGCTATGACACCGAGGTGTGGTGGGGGCTGCTCGGACCCGGCAACATGCCCGCTGATCTCGTCGCGAAGATCTCGCATGATTTCGTCACGGCGGTGAATACGGATGCCGTGAAGGAGCGTCTCGGCAAGCTCGGCGCGATCTCGATCGGCTCGACGCCGGACAAGTTCGCCGCCAAGATCAAGGCCGACTACGACAAATGGGGGCCGATCATCACGGCCGCCGGCATGAAGGCGGAGTAGGAAGATGGCTGCGTCCGGGATTCCCGCCTGCCTGCCGCCGCGTCCGGTGACGCCGCCGAGAGAGAAGCTGCCGCCAAAGGCCTGCGATACCCATGCGCATGTGTTCGGCCCGGCGGATCGCTTCCCCTATGCCGCCGGTCGCAGCTACACACCGCCCGACGCGCCGCTCGCGAGCTATCTCGGCATGCTCGATGCGCTGGGGTTCAGCCGCGGCGTGCTGGTGCAGGGCAGCGCGCATGGCCACGACAATTCGGCGATGCTGGACGCGCTGCAGCGCGAGCCGGCGCGGCTGCGCGGCGTTGCGGTGGCCGATGCCGATGTGGCGGCGGGCACGCTGCGGCAGTGGCATGTGCTCGGCGTGCGCGGCTTGCGCTTCAACCATTTCTTCCGCGGCGGGCAGTTGCACTATCGCGGTGGCATTCCCCTCGATGTCGCCGAGACGCACGCGGGCGTGATGGCCGAACTCGGCTGGCATCTGCAGCTCTGGATCGACGTCAAGGACTTGCCTGACACGGTCCCGACGCTGAAGGCACTGGGCCTGCCGGTCGTGGTCGACCACATGGGCCGCACCGATGCGGCCGCCGGCATCAACACCGCGGGTTTCCAGAGCCTGCTGCGCGCGGTCGGCGAGGGCTGGTGCTGGGTCAAGCTGTCGGGCGCGCATCGCCTAAGCCAGCGCGCGCCGGATTATCCGGATGCGCGGCCGTTCCACGAGGCGCTGATATCAGCCAACTCCGAACAGCTGGTGTGGGGCGGCGACTGGCCGCATCCGCGCGTCGAGGGCGAGATGCCTGACGCCGGCCACCTGCTGACGCTGTTCCAGGAATGGACGCCGGACGCCGCGACCCGCCACCGCATCCTCGTCGACAATCCCGCACGACTCTATGGCTTCCCAAACTGAAAGCTGCCCGAAGACATGACCGTCAACAACAAGCGCGTGTTCTACGTCAAATACCTCGCCCACGAGATCTACGTCGACATCCTGAAGAAGCGGCCGGATGTGCGGCTCGACCGTCTCGAGAACGAGACGCCGGAGGCGACGTTCGCGCCGGTTCTCGCCGATGCGCATGCCTATCAGATCGGCGCCGCCCGCGATGAGCTGGCGCCGCATTTCCATGCCCATGCCGAGCTGCTGGAGCGCGCGCCGAACCTGTTGATCGTGTCCTCGAACGGCGCCGGCTTCGATCCCGTCGACGTCGATGCCTGCACGAAGGCCGGCGTACTGGTGGTCAACCAGTCCGGCGGCAACGCCAACTCGGTCGCCGAGCACGCGCTCGGCATGATGCTGACGCTGTCGAAGCGCATCATTCAGTCCGACCGCAGGCTGCGGCGCGAGGCCAACGTCAACCGCAACGATCTGATCGGCAACGAGCTGAACGAGAAGACCGTCGGCATCGTCGGTCTCGGCAATGTCGGCCGCCGCATCGCCGAGCTGTGCAAGGGCCTGCTGCACATGAAGGTGATCGCCTACGATCCGTATCTGACGGCCGAGGAGATGGCGAAGCGGGGCGGGGAGAAGGTCGAGCTCGACGATCTCCTGCACCGCGCGGACTTCGTCTCGATCTCCTGTCCGCTGGACAGCAAGAGCCGAGGCATGATCGGCGCGCGCGAATTCGCGCTGATGCAGCCGCATGCCTATTTCGTCACCACCGCGCGCGGCTTCATCCACGACGAGAAGGCACTGGAGGATGCACTGCGCGAAAAGCGCATCGCCGGCGCCGGCCTCGACGTCTGGTCCAAGGAACCGCCGCCGCCGGATCATCCGCTGCTGCAGTTCGACAACGTGCTGGCGAGCCCGCACATCGCCGGCGTCACCCGTGAGGCACGCATCAACATGGGCCGCATTGCAGCCGAGCAGATCCTCGATGCGCTCGACGGCAAGCGTCCGCCGCGCATTATCAATCCCGAGGTCTGGCCGGTGTACGCGAGAAGGTTCGAGAAGGCGTTCGGGTTTATGCCGGGGTAGATCGACGATCATTGCTGTCAACGGTGAAGTCAGCCAGGTGAGGTGAGCACGCTGGTCAGGCCTCCGCCTTGTGGGGGCTGCGGCTGCGCGCGGCCAAAATATCGAAAACAACCCCATGCAAAGAAAGCTGGCGGCTGCCGGCGGTTCGACCAGGCAACTTGACGCGTCGGGCAACTCAGGGGTACATTTCCAATATTCAGAAATCGTGCAAGCGCCCGGCCTTGCGGGAGAGAGACCGCAAGGGCGGAGGGGATTGCGCCGGCGGCGCGTCCCTCGCGCAAATGGCCGGTCGTGTGAGTGCTGTTGCTCGCGCAAAAACACCGGAGAAAATCTCCTTCGTCGTAGCCTCGATCGAGGCAATAAACCCACTGCCAAAGCACCACCTTACAACGCGTCCGTTGTTATTTCCCCTGAGATATCGACGGCTTAGCCCGAAATCGCCATCTTCCTGATGTCCCCGACCATTCCGGGCACGGAAGGAAGAAGTGTCATGCGACAGGTCCAGTCATTGCTCCGCAACGCGCCCGCCAGGATCGGCCGCCGTCTTGCGCAGATCGTCGCGATCGCTGCCGCCAGCCTGCCGCAGGCCGGCGCGTAGTTTTCCACCTTGCGGCGGCGCACCCGCGCCGAATTAACTCAACGCCATTTCGCGTTAGTGCTAACGTGGTACCCCCGGGCTCTGCCGGCGCAGCAGGGAGGGTTCAATGTCACGCTTCGTCGTTCAGTTCATGAAGGACGTGCTCGGCGGCAACGGCCGCCAGCGCGAGGTTTGCCAGGGCGAACTTGAGGTCGACGCCTCGAGCGAAGGCCAGGCCACCGAGATGGCCAAGCTTAAATTCTGTCAGGAACAGGCGCTCTGCGACTGGTCACTGCACGCCGACCGCATTCGGATCGAAGCGGCCGACCTGCAAGTGACCTGATGCGAGGTCGAGTAGCAGCCGGATCTGCTCTGCGCTCCCTCTCCCGCTTGCGGGGGAGGGCTGGGGTGGGGGCTCTCTCCACGAGTCACATTGCGGAGAGAGCCCCCACCCACCGCGCTACGCGCGTCGACCTCCCCCGCAAGCGGGAGAGGTGCAGCTAATCTGCCGCGAGACTGGAGCCAAGCACGGCAACCTCGTCGTTCATTACTCCGGCAGGATGCGCACGGCACCCTTCGCCGCGCTGCTTGCGAACGCCGCATAGGCTTTCAGCGCGGTCGAGACGGCGCGCTTGCGCGGTGCGGCCGGCTTCCAGGCCGCATTGCCCCTGGCCTCCATCGCCGCGCGGCGGCGCTTGAGCTCGGCATCGTCGACCCTAAGGTTGACCTTGCGGTTCGGGATGTCGAACTCGATGATGTCGCCTTCCTCGACGAGACCGATCAGGCCGCCCTCGGCGGCTTCCGGCGAGACGTGGCCGATGGACAGGCCCGACGATCCGCCGGAGAAGCGGCCGTCGGTGATCAGCGCGCAGGCCTTTCCGAGGCCCTTCGACTTCAGATAGCTGGTCGGGTAGAGCATCTCCTGCATGCCCGGGCCGCCGCGCGGACCCTCATAGCGGATCAGCACGACGTCGCCGGCTTTCACCTTGTTGGTCAGGATGGCGTCGACCGAGGCGTCCTGGCTCTCGAAGATCCGGGCCGGGCCGGAGAACTTCAGAATGCTCTGGTCGACACCGGCGGTTTTCACGATGCAGCCGTCTTCGGCGAGGTTGCCGAACAGCACGGCGAGGCCGCCGTCCTTGGAATAGGCGTGCTCGGCGTTGCGGATGACGCCGCTTTCGCGGTCGAGATCGACCTCATCGAAACGACGGTCCTGGCTGAAGGCCTCCTGGGTCGGCACGTTGCCCGGCGCGGCGCAGTAGAAGTTGCGAACCTTGTCGCTGGTGGTGCGCACGACGTCCCAGCGGTTCAATGCGTCGGTGAGCGTCTCAGCATGCACCATCGGTCCGTCGGTCGTGAGCAGCCTGGCGCGATCGAGCTCGCCCAGGATCGCCATGATACCGCCGGCATGATGCACGTCCTCCATGTGGACGTCCGGCACCGACGGCGCCACCTTGCACAGCACCGGCACCTTGCGCGACAGTCGGTCGATGTCGGCCATCGTGAACGGCACTTCGCCTTCACGCGCGGCGGCGAGCAGATGCAGCACGGTATTGGTCGAGCCGCCCATCGCGATGTCGAGCGTCATCGCATTCTCGAACGATTTGAAGTTCGCGATATTGCGCGGCAGCACCTTGGCGTCGTCCTGCTCATAGTAGCGGCGGGCGAGATCGACGATCAGATGGCCGGCCTCGACGAACAGGCTCTTGCGGTCCGCATGCGTCGCCAGCACCGAGCCGTTGCCGGGCAGCGCGAGGCCGAGCGCCTCGGTCAGGCAGTTCATCGAGTTCGCGGTGAACATGCCGGAGCAGGAGCCGCAGGTTGGGCAGGCCGAACGCTCGATCACCTCGACCTCTTCGTCCGACACGTTGGAGTCGGCGGCGGCGACCATCGCATCGATCAGGTCGACCGCGCGCTTCTTGCCCTTGAGCAGGATCTTGCCGGATTCCATCGGGCCGCCCGAGACGAACACCGTCGGGATGTTGAGGCGCAGCGTCGCCATCAGCATGCCGGGGGTGATCTTGTCGCAGTTGGAGATGCAGACCATCGCGTCGGCGCAATGCGCGTTGACCATGTATTCGACGCTGTCGGCGATCAGCTCGCGCGAGGGCAGGCTGTAGAGCATGCCGTCATGGCCCATCGCGATGCCGTCATCGACCGCAATGGTGTTGAATTCCTTGGCGACGCCGCCGGCCTTCTCGATCTCGCGCGCGACGAGCTGGCCGAGATTCTGCAGATGGACGTGGCCGGGTACGAACTGGGTGAAGGAATTGACCACCGCGATAATCGGCTTGCCGAAATCCTCGTTCTTCATGCCGGTGGCGCGCCACAGGCCGCGTGCACCCGCCATGTTGCGGCCGTGGGTGGTTGTGCGGGAGCGATAGGCGGGCATGGTAAATCCTTGGGCTATGGCCATTTTTTAGGGGAGATGGCAGCCCTTATGCCCGCCCGCAGCAGCCGATTCAAGCGCGGAACCGCATGGCAGAACCCCGCTATCTGACTTCGATCTCGGCCTCTGTGGCGACGGCACGCAGGAGACGGGCCGCGGCTCGTTTCGCGGCGCCCTCCCGATCCGATTGTCTCAGACGCTCAATCCTCGAACCTGAACCTGAAGGCCTCGCCATGTCTGACCACGCGGCCTGCGGTCGGGGCGGGGAAGTGCCCGGTCAGCAGATAGCTCGGCGTATCCGCCAACTCCTCCAGCAGCGTCACGCGGGTGGCGAGCGCCGCAGCGGGATCGACATCGGCGGCATTCGACAGCCACGGCTCCGCGCACTGGATCGGATGATGGATCACGTCGCCCGACATCACGGCATGATCGCCGCCGCCATTGAGATGGATCTGCATGTTGCCGGCGGTGTGGCCCGGCGCCGGTGCACAGCGCAGGCCCGCGTCGCGGTCGTCGAACAGCAGGTGATCGGTCTCGACGAATTCGGCCTGTCCGGCCGCGACGACCGGCAGCACCGAATCCTCGAACGAGCCGTGATTGACCGGCGTCCGCGGGTTCGCCCGGTGCGCGGCCTCCCAGTGCCGGAACTCGGCGCGTCCCATCAGATAGCGCGCCTTCGGAAAGGTCGGCACCCAGCGCCCGTTGATCAGCCGCGTGTTCCAGCCGACATGGTCGACATGCAGATGCGTGCACATCACGAAGTCGACCTGTTCGGGCCGCACACCGAGCGCGGCCAAGTTTTCCAGATAGGGCTGGTCGAGATTGTTCCAGGCCGGCACGCGCGGACGTGGCTTGTGATTGCCGCAGCAGGTGTCGACAACAGCGGTCCAGCGCGGCGTGCGCACCAGATAGGAGTGGTGGCTCAGGATGAAGCGGCCGGTCTCCGGCTCGATATAGCGGTGATCAAGCCAGCTCCGGTTCGCGGCGATCACCTCGTCCGTGACGTTGGCGAACAGCCATGTCTTGTTGAAGGCGAGCGAGGGGATTTCGACCAGCCGATCGATCCGCATGCTGCCGATTGTGATCTGGCGCATGCGGTGCTCAGTTCTTGATGAGGTCGCCGAACGGCACCCAGCGCGTGCCGTCGTAGCGCATCAGTTGCAGGCTGGTCATCGGCGTATACCGCTCCGGCGAATTGCTGACCGCGGTGCCGTTGATCAGCATCGGCAGATGCAGATCCCTGATGCCGGTCGCCTGCTTGATCACATTGGCGCGGGTAAGGTCGTTGCCGGCGGCTTTCAGTACCGCGACTAGCGTCTGCGCGATGGTGTAGCCGTAGACATTGAGCCAGTCGCTCTTGTTGGCGTCGGGCAGATATTTGTCCATGAAGGCGACCCATTCCTTGTAGCCGGCGTCGTCCTTCAGCGCCGGGTCGGTCGAGTCCTTCAGGTACTGGCTCGAGATCACGCCGGTGGAATTGTCCTTTCCTGCGGGTTCGAGCACGCCGCTGATCGAGGCCGAGACGTTGGAGATGATGGTGGTCGGCTTCCACCCGATCTCGCCGATCTTGCGGATCGCCTGCGCCGCGAATTTCGGCGTAGCCGCGACCAGCACGACGTCGGCGCCGCTGCTCTTGAGCAGCAGGATCTGGGTATCGACGGTGGGGGCGGTGGTCTCGTAGGCCGCGCGCGCCACAATCGCCTCGGTGCTGCCGAGGCCTTCCTCCAGCGCCTTCAGATAGTCCTTGCCGAGGTCGTCATTCTGATAGAGCACACCGACCTTGGCGTTCGGGTGGCTCGCCTTGATGTATTTGGCGTAGGCGATCGCCTCGTCGCGATAGGTCGGCTGCCAGCCGACGGTCCACGGAAAATTCTTCGGGTCGTCCCACTTCGCCGCGCCCGAGCCGAGGAAGAGCTGCGGCACCTTCCTGTCGTTGAGATATTTGTGCACGGCGCTGTTGGTCGGCGTGCCGACGCCGCCGAAGATCAACAGCACCTCGTCGCTCTCGACCAGGCGGCGGGTCTGCTCCACCGTCTTGGGCGGGCTGTAGGCGTCGTCGGCGATCATCATCTGGATCCGCCGGCCGTTGATGCCGCCCTCGTCATTCACCTTGCGGAAATAGGCCTCCGCCGATTTCGCGATTTGCGCGAACGCCGAGACGGGGCCGGACAGCGGCGCGGTGGTTCCGATCTTGATCGTCTTGTCATCGGCGCCTGAGTCATATTTCGCGCTCTCGGCATGGACGGTGCCGGCGGCGATCAGCGGCAGCAGCAAAAGGGCCGCGCGAAAATGAGTGCGGACGAGGCGCGCCATGACGGAATCTCCCCAGACTGCTCTCCGCCTCTTCGGGCGGAGTTGAAACGCGAATACGTCGCCCGCCGCCTGCGCGGCTTGCGGGCCGTGACCGTTGCCATGCAGACGAACGATCGTTCGTACGTTGACTAACGAACGATCGTTCGCTAGTCAAGGCGCCATGGCGGTTTCCACATCCAGCGCGGCCGAGGCGGTCGTGACCTCCACCCGCGAGCGCATCCTCAGCGAGGCGCTCAGCCTGTTCGCGCAAAGCGGCTATGGCGGCGCGTCGATGCGCGAGCTTGCGCGCCGCGTCGGCATCCGCGAGAGCAGCCTCTACAATCATTTCCCGGGCAAGGCCGCGATCCTCGAAGCGATCGTCAGCGAGCACGGTCCGGCGAGTTCGGCCGACCGGCTCGAGGCGCCGCGCTACCGGCAGCTCGCGCGGCAGCCGGCGGCGTTCTGCCGCCAGTTCGCGCTCGACCTCGTCGAACAATGGTCGGATCCGCGCGAGCATCAGTTCCAGAAGGTCATCACCGCCGAGCGCAACCGTGTGCCCGGTATCCGCGCCAAGTTCGCCGACCATTTCTATGCGCGCGAGCAAAGTCTGATGACGGACTACTTCCGCGGCTTTGCGCTCGCCGGGCTGATCTCGACCTCAGACCCGCGCGAGGCGGCACGGCTGTTCGCGGCCGGCCTGATCTATGTCAGGCTCGAACATTATGTGATGGGCGCGCAGGCCTCGCCGCGGCCGAAGGTGATCGAGGCGATCGACCGCTATCTCGCGTTCTTCCTGTCGCTGATTGCGGCAAAGGACGCAGACACATCGGACAAGAAGCAACGAAAAAAGGGAGAGACGCATGGCAAGGCTGCCCCTGATTGATCCGGACACCACGAGCGGCGATATCCGCGCCGCGTTCGACCGCATGCCGGTCAAGCTCAACATCTTCCGCATGATGGCCCATGCCGAGGCCAACATGATCCCGGCGATGCGGCTCGCCAATTCGATCCTGCACAAGCAGAAGCTGTCGGCGGTCAACCGCGAGTTGCTGATCCTGCAGGCGGCGCAGCTCGAGGGCGGCGCCTATGAGTGGCGCCAGCACGTGCCGATCGCGCTTGGCGTCGGCGTCACCCAGGCGCAGATCGATGCCGTCGAGCGCGGCGAGTACGAGAATGCCGCGCTCAACGCGGCCGAGCGTGCGCTGCTCGGCTTCGGCCGCGAGGTGGTCGAGAAGGTCCGCGTCGGCGAGGCAGCTTTCGCCGGCATGCGCCGGCATTTCAGCGATCAGGAGATCGTCGAGGCGATCGTCACGCTCGGCTTCTACATGATGATGGCGCGGCTGACGGAGGCGACCGAGACCGATCTCGATCCGGCCGCCGGCATGGCCGTCTATGAGGGCGGCAAGAAGCGGGGTTGATGGGATGTCGGAGACTTCGCAAGAGGCCAAGCAAGGGACCTCGCAAGACAACAAGCCGGAGCGCTATGTCCGTCCGTTGAGCGCGGAATCCTCAGGCATGGCGCCGGGCCGGGGGCGGCTCAACGGCCGCCGCATCCTGGTGGTCGGCGGCGGCCAGCGCGTGTTCGATGCCGCAACCGATCCGATCGGCAACGGCCGCGCCATGAGCCTGCTGTTCGCGCGCGAGGGCGCGCATGTCGCGGTCGCCGACCTCAATCGTACCTCCGCCGAGGATACGGTCGGGCGCATAGCCGATGACGGCGGCCGAGCCTTCGCGATCGCTGCAGATGTCACCAGCGAGGCCGATGTCATCAGGATGATCGCCGAGGCGCACCACGCGATGGGCGGGCTCGACGGCATGGTGCTGAACATCGGCACCTTCGGCAAGACCGGGCTCGACAATGTCAGCGCGGAGGAATGGAATAGGATTTACGACGTCAATGTCCGCGGCCCGATGCTGTGCTGCCGTGCCGCCTTGCCGAAGTTCACCGATGGCGGCTCGATCGTCTTCATCTCCTCGATCGCGGCGCTGAAGGCGGGATCGCAGATGGCGGTCTATGATTCCTCCAAGGCCGCGCTCGGCGGCCTGATGCGCAACATCGCGCATACCGGCGCGCGGCGCGGCATCCGCGCCAACCTGGTCTATCCCGGGCTGGTCGACACCCCGAACGGCCGCGAGGCCGGTGCGGGCCGACCGTCGCGCGGCAAAAGCCAGGTTCCGTTCGGCCGCCAGGCGACGGCGTGGGAGATCGCTTACGCGGTGCTGTTCTTCATGTCGGATGAAAGCGTCTACGTCACCGCGCAAACGCTTGCGGTAGACAGCGGCCTGAGCGGAATGTGACCGGCGCGCCGCTATTCGGCGGCGATGGTGGTCGGGATCGGGATTGTCACCTTGGGGCCGGTCTTTGCCGCGCGCCGGTTCTTCTTGCTGAAACGGCTGCCTGCGAGCAACGCCGCGGCGGCGCGCAGTTGCTCGCGCAGCCACTGATTGGTGGTGTCGCCCTCGGCGGTGGCATGCCAATAAAGATAATTGACGTGCGGGCTGATCGGGAACGGGCAGGGGAAGCACTGCAATAGCCTGGGGTCTTCCAGCACGGAGGCGGCGCTCTCGGATGCCGTCAGCAGCATGTTGCTGCGGCTCACCACATGGCAGGCGGTCGCGAAGTTCTGGCAGGTCAGGCGAACGGTGCGCGTCAGGCCGAGCCGCTGGAACTGGAAGTCCTCGAACGACAGGCCGCTGCGCCGCGATGTCACGCAGACGTGTTCCATGCGTAGGTACGCCTTCTTGTCGAGCCGCGTGCCGAGCTCGGGATGGCCGCGCCGGGCGAACACCGCGATATGCTCGGTCAGGATCTGCTCGCGCCGCACCTCGGTCGAGAGCGGCAGCAGCGTATCGATCGCGACATCAAGCGTGCCGGCGGCAAGCTCCCGCTCCAGATTGTTGCGCTCGCTGCGCACGGTGGCGATCTCGACCAGCGGCGCAACCGTGCTGATCCGGTTGATCAGCGCGCTCAGCATCGGCGCCTCGAGATTATTGCGCAGGCCGATCACGAACCGCTTCGGCGTCTTGGCCGGATCGAAGCGGTTGGTATGGGTCAGCGTCGTTTCCAGGCCATTGAGCGCCTGGCGCACGGTCGTGATGATCTGGCGCGCCAGCGGGGTCGGCGTCATGACGTGATGGCGGCGCACGAACAGCGGATCGTTGAACATCACGCGCAGCCGGCCCAGCGCATGGCTCACCGCGGGCTGGGTCAAATTGAGGCGGAAGCAGGCGCGGCTGACGCCGCCCTCGGTGTAAATCGCGTCGAACACGACGAACAGGTTCAGATCGATATCGCGCACATGCATGGAAATAATCAATCCGTATCCGTCGAATGCATTTGACGAATATGAGTTGGCGCTCTTAAAGTCTCAAGCAAAATAATACCTGGAGGAAACGATGAGCGTGCAATCGCCATCGCGCGGCGTTGCTGTCCCTGCGGCATCATCTCGCTCGGGCACAATGTTCGCAAAACCGAGCCAGGAGCAGATCGTGCTCCTGATCACGATCGCGCTTCTGGTGGTGTTCGGCCTGACGCTGAACGGTTTTGCCAGCGTTTCCAATCTCCTGAATCTGCTGCGCAGTATTTCCATCCTTGGCGTGCTCGGCCTCGGCATGGGGCTGATCGTGATCAGCCGCGGCATCGACCTCTCCGAGGTCGCGATCATGGCGGGTTCCTGGGCGATCGCCCTGATCTACATGCAGAACGGCATGCCTGTTTTCACGGCAGTGCTGCTGGCGCTGGCCGTTGCGGTGCTGATCGGCCTCGTCAACGGCGTCATGGTCGCCTTCGTGGAGGCGCCGGCGCTGTTCGTGACGCTGGCCGCCGGCTTCGTGATCTATGGCCTGGCGTTCTGGATCGCGCCGGCCTGGGTGGTCTACGCGCCGAAGGACGCGCCGGGCCTGATGTATCTCGGCGCCGGGCGGCTGTTCGGCATCCCGGTTCCGATCCTTGTGTTCGCGGTCTGCGCGATCGCGATGCACCTGTTCCTGTCGCGCACCTCGATCGGCCGATTCATCTATTCGCAGGGCGACAATCCGGAGGCCGCGCGGCTGACCGGAATTCCGCTGCGTCCGCTGATCGTGCTGGAGCACGTCTTGGTTGCGCTGCTCGCCTGGATTGCAGGCCTGGTCTGGGTCGGCACCACGGGCAGCATGCAGATGGCGATCACGCAAGGGACCATGATCTTCGACGTCGTGCTGGTCGTCGTGATCGGCGGCATCAGCCTGATCGGCGGCCGCGGCAGCGTGTTCAGCGTCGTGGTCGGCTGCGTCCTGATCGGCACGCTGCTCAACGCCTTCACCATCATGGACGTCAACAGCGAGGTGCAGAACATCATCAAGGGCGTGGTGCTGCTGGCCGCGATCGTGCTCGACAACTGGCTGCACCCCCGCGACGAGGAGACCGCGCGGCAAGGGGACTGAAACGAGGCGACTGAAACAGGGCGACTGAGCGCGCCTCTCGCGCCGATCAAAACAATTCCAAATCAATCAAAAGAATTTTGTGTGGAGGAGACGATGAAGACGACCAAGTTCTGGACGATCCTGCTCGCCGGGGTGACGCTCGCCGCGATGCCGTTCGCGGCATCGGCGCAGGAGGAAGGTACCAAGGCCGGGCGCGAGTTGCGCGCCGCCTACGACAAGTCGCTGCAGGGCAAGACCGTCGCCTATTTGCCGATCGCGCTCGGCGTGCCGCTGTCCGACGAATGGGGCCGCGTGGTGCAGGAAGAGGCCGAGTGGCGCGGCATGAAATACATCGTGCGCGATCCCAACAACAATCCATCCGCTATGCAGCAGGCGCTGACCGCGCTGGTCGACCAGAAGCCCGACGTCCTGATCGTGCAGAACCCGAGCGTGACGCTTTTGATGAAGGACCTGAAGCGCGCCGAAAGCCAGGGCACCCATGTGATCCAGGTCAACATGGCCTCCAACTACAAGTCCGGCGCCTTTGTCGGCGTCGACTGGCGCGAGATCGGCAGGATGCTCGCGAACGAAGCCGTCAAGGCCTGCGGCACCGGCTCCGGCAAATCGGGCAAGGTGCAGATCGTGCAGGGCGAATTGACCGCAGCCGCCAGCGTCGATCAGGTCGGCGCCATCATGGACGTGCTGAACAAGGATCCCAACATCAAGGTGGTGTCGAACCAGGCGGCGAACTGGGATGCCAACACCGCGCTCAACATCACCGCGACCGTGATCCAGCAGCATCCCGATCTCTGCGCCTCGATCGGCTTCTGGGGCATCATGGAGTCGGGCGCCGCGCAGGCGATCCGCAATGCCGGCAAGATCGACGATGTGAAGGTGTTCGCCTCGGGCGAGGGCTCGCAGCTCGATTGCGACCAGGTCACGTCAGGCAATTTCAGCAAGTTCCTCAGCTACAAGGCGACCGAGCAGGGCCACGATCTGATGTTCGCGGCCGAGACGCTGCTGATGTCCGGCGACAAGCCCGGCTCGAAAAACCTGTCCTACTACACGCGGCCGATCTGGATCGATAAGTCGAACGCCTCGCTCGGCGGCACCTGCTTCGCGCTACCCAAGAAAAACTAACAAGGCGCGAGACAGCCGGCGCGGGGGGCATTCCCGCGCCGGCTGTATCACGGGTCAGAATCCGGAAACATGAAACCGGATCAGGGAGTGCTTTGGCGATGTCGATGGCAGTTGATTCCTTTGCCGCATCGGTGCGGCGGTTTTCACCCCGGCTCCTGCTGTCGGAGCTGTTGCTGAAACAGTGGTTCGAGCCGGTCGTTCCCTTCACGGTGATGATCGGGCTGTGGGCGTATTTCGCGCTCACCATCCCCGACTACGCCTCGGTGCAGAACTCGGTGTCGCTGCTGCGGCTGTTCGCCGAATTCGGCTTCGTCGCGCTCGCGATGGGCTTCTGCCTCGTCACCGGCGGCATCGACCTTTCGGTCGGCGCGATCTTCGCGCTGTGCAATTTCGCAGCGCTCTACTTCCTGCTGGTGCGCGAATGGCCGGTCGGCCTCGCGGTGCCGGCGACGCTTCTGGTCGGCGCGCTGCTCGGCAGCATCAACGGTTTCCTGATCGGCTTCCTGAAGACGCGGCCGTTCCTGACCACGCTGGTGACGCTGATCATCCTGCGCGCCTCGGTCAATCTGCTCAACACCAGCTACGCCCAGGTGTTCGCGACCAATTCGGTCGAGAGCGACGCCTGGGATTTCATCGGCGGCGGCAGCGTACTCGGCATCCCCGTCAATGCCGCGACGCTGTTCGTGGTGCTGCTGATCTGCCACATCTTCCTGTCGCGCTCGCGCTATGGCTGGCATCTCACCGCGATCGGCGCCAGCCGCAAGGCGGCGCGCCATGCCGGCATCCGCGTTCGTCTGATGCTGTTCATGACTTATGTGCTGTCGGGCACGCTGTGCGCGGCGAGCGGTATCTTCTACGCGGCACGTCAGGCCTCGACGGATTCCACCACCGGTGTGGGGTGGGAATTCCAGGCGCTGACCGCCGTGGTGCTGGGCGGCGTGTCACTGGCCGGCGGCAAGGGCACAGTGTGGCGGGCGATGATCGGCGCGCTGATCATCTTCCTCTTGATCAACGGCCTCGTGCGCATGGGCATCCCGGGCTACGTGACGTCCGCCGTAACAGGCATGATCCTGCTCGCCGCCGTCGGCATCGACGTCAAATGGTCGAAGAACCGCGGCAAGGCGATCCAGAAGATCTATGTCAATCCGGCATTCGTGCCGCTCGCTTCGGCCCCGGCGGTGCAGCCGGGCGCGGCCTCGCCCTACGCGCAGAACGACCGGCTGATCAACGCGCAGGCGATCGGCGTCGACCAGGTCGAGGGTCCCGAGGACGTCATCCTCGACCGGCAGGGGCGGCTGTACGGCTCGACCCGCGACGGCAATGTGATCCGTTTCTCCGGGCCTGACTTCAAGACCCGCGAGGTGTTCGCCCATATCGGCGGCCGGCCGCTCGGCATGCAGTTCGATCGCGACGAGAATCTGATCGTCGCGGTCGCCGGCATGGGCGTCTACGGCATCGCGCCCGACGGCCGCATCTTCAAGGTCACCGACGAGACCAACCGCACCTGGTACAAGCTGAACGACGATTCCCGCCTGCGCATGGCCGACGATCTCGACATCGCGCCCGACGGCAGGATCTATTTCAGCGACTGCACCACGCGTTACGAGATGACCACCAACACCCTCGACATCCTCGAGGGCCGGCCGAACGGCCGCGTGGTCTGCTACGACCCGGCGACCAAGACCACGCGCACGGTGATCAACCACTTCTATTTCCCGAACGGGATCTGCGTCTCCCATGACGGCAAGTCGATCCTGATTGCGTCGACCTCGCTGTGCAAGGTGTTCCGCCACTGGATCGAGGGGCCGAACAAGGGCAAGACCGAGGTGCTGATGGACGAGTTGCCGGGCAACCCCGACAACATCAACCGGGCCTCCGACGGCACCTACTGGCTGGCGCTGGTCGGCATCCGCACGCCGACCTTCGACCTTGCCGCGCGAAAGCCCGGCTTCCGCCTGCGCATGGTCAAGCAGGTGCCGACCGACGAGTGGCTGGCGCCCGCGCTGAACCATGGCTGCGTGCTGAAGTTCAACGAGCAGGGCGAGGCGCTGGAGTCGTGGTGGGATCCGACCGGCATCTCGCACTCGACCTTGACCTCGATGCGCGAGCATCAGGGCTATCTCTATCTCGGCGGGCTCGAGAACAACCGGATCGGCCGCATCAAGCTCGACGGCGTCGACGACAGCTGGACCGGCTACGATGCCTATTGGGGTGCCAAAAGCAGGGTGGCGAAGTAATGGGATTTTTCGATCATCTGCTGCGCGACATCCGCAGCGTCATCGACCGTGACGGCGGCCAGAACGCGATCCCCCCGCTCGACGGCGCGATGAGCCCGAACGACCGGCTCGACACCGCTGTGCCGATCGGCGAGCCGGTGCCTGGCGTCGACGACGTCATCTCCGCCGGCGACGGCGCGATCTATGTCTCCGCCGGCCGCCAGGTGTTGAAGTTCAGCGGCAGTGATTTCGCGACCCGCACGGTTGTGGCCGAGTTCGAGGATGATGCCGGTGGGCTCGCGCTGCATCCGGACGGCCGCCTCCTGGTCTGCGTCGCGGGCAGGGGGCTTGCCGCGATCGATCCCGCCAAGCCCGCGCCGCGCTGGCTGGAAGCCGCCGGCGGCAACGCGCTCGCCGGGCTGTTGTCGGTCACGGCGGCGCCCGATGGCCGCATCTATGCCGTCGAAGGCAGCGCCGGCCGCCGCCCAGGCGAGTGGCGGCACGATTTGATGGAGAAGCGCGCCGGCGGCCGCCTGATCAGCTGCGGCGCCGGTCTCGACGATCCGCAGGTGCTGCTGCGCGATCTGCCATATCCCTATGGCGTGATGGTCTCGGCCGACGGCAACAGCCTGTGGCTCACCGAGAGCTGGGCGCATCGCCTCAGCCGGTTCGCGCTAGCTGGCACTGGTCTCGGCCCGCGCGAGAGCGTCGCCGCCAACATGCCGGGCTATCCAGCGCGGTTGCATCCGGACGGCCATGGTGGGGTGCTGCTCGGCGTGTTCGCGCGCCGCACCCATCTGATCGAGTTCGTGCTCAAGGAAGACGATTTCCGCGAGGAGATGATGGCGACGATGCCGCCCGATTACTGGGTCGCGCCTGCACTGGTCGGCGGCAGCGATTGCCTGGAGCCGATGCAGATCGGCAGCGTCAAGGCGCTCGGCATCCAGAAGCCATGGGCGCCGCCGCGCTCCTATGGCCTGCTGGTGCATCTCGATGCCGAGGGCGAGGCCAGTGACAGCCTGCACAGCCGCGCCGGCGGCCGCTTCCACGGCATCACCGCCGCTTGCGCGACGCCTTCCGGCATCGTGATCGCGGCGCGCGGCGCCGGGCGGTTGCTGCGCTACACGGGAGAGCTGCGATGAATGACGGCGTGATGCAGGCGGCGACCCCGACCCAGTCCGCACCCCGCGAGCCGGTGCTGCAGATCAGCAACGGCTCGAAGATCTACGGCGGTGTCCACGCCATCGAGGGGGTCAATTTCGATCTCTATCCCGGCGAGGTACATGCGCTGGTCGGCGAGAATGGCGCCGGCAAGTCGACGCTGTGCAAGGCGATCGCGGGCGCGATCAATCTCACTTCCGGCGACTACCTGCTGGACGGCAAGCCCGCCAATTTCGAGCAGCCGCGCGACGCGCTCGATGCCGGGATCTGCATGGTCTATCAGGAGACCAGCCTGGTGCCGACCATGACCGCCGCGCAGAACATCGAGCTCGGCAATGAGAAGCTGCTGACGCGCTTCCGCACGCTGAACATCCAGGCCCAGCAGCTGCTGCAGTCGCTCAATTTCCACGTCGATCCGGCGACGCCGGTGGCGCTGCTCGGCACCGCCAAGAAGCAGATGGTGGAGATCGCGCGCGCGATCTACAACAAAGCCCGCATCATCATCTTCGACGAGCCGACCGCATCGCTGACGCCGGAGGAGATCGTCCACTTCTTCCACCTGGTGCGCGACCTGCGCGCCCGCGGCGTCTCGATCATCTACATTTCGCATGCGCTGGAGGAATCGCTGCAGATCGCCGACCGCATCACCGTGCTGCGCGACGGCAAGCTGGTGATCACGGCGCCCGCCAAGCAGCTCACCCGCGATGCGCTGGTGCAGCACATGGTCGGGCGCGAGGTGGCGCAGGCGGTCTATGGCGGAAGAGAGAAGACCCATCAGCGCCGCGAGAAGGTGCTGACCGTCGAGAACGTCACCATGGGCATGGCGGTCAAGAACATGTCGTTCTCGGTCTATGCCGGCGAGGTGGTCGGCATCGCCGGCCTGATCGGCTCCGGCCGCACCGAGATCGCCAAGATCGTCTACGGCGCGTTGAAGCGCAACCTGGTCAATGGCGGCACCATCCGGCTGCGCGGCAAGCCGATCCGCTATCGCGTGCCGCGGCAGGCGATCAATGACGGCATCGCCTACATCACCGAGGACCGCAAGGCCAACGGCTTCTTCGAGACCATGGTGGTCGACGACAACGTCTATATCGGCAGCCTTGCCACAAAGAAGGGCTGGAGCTTCCTGCTGTCGCGCGCAAGGCGCAGCAAGCTCGCGAATTACTGGGTCGACCGGCTCAAGATCAGCGCCCTGCAGCGCAAGGCCAGGATCATCGAGCTGTCCGGCGGCAACCAGCAGAAGGTGGTGCTGGCCAAGACGCTGGTGCAGGAGCCGTCGATCATCTTCTTCGACGAGCCGACGCGCGGCGTCGACGTCGGTACCATCCCGCACATCCACGGCGAAATCCGCCGGCTCGCCGACGAGGGCAAGGCGGTGGTGGTGATCTCGTCCTATCTGCCAGAGATCCTCGCCGTCTCCGACCGCATCCTGGTCGCCCGCACCGGCCGCATCGTCGCCGAGTTCGACGCGGCGGACGCGACGCAGGACAAGATCCTGTACGCCGCGGTGCATTGAGGGCGCACGGCGCGGTCTCTCCACGTCGTCATTCCGGGGCTCGCGAAGCGAGAGCCCGGAATCCATTGCGCCGCGCATGATGCGGCTTATTGGATTCCGGGCTCAGCCCTTCGGGCTGCCCCGGAATGACGAGTAGATGGGAGCGTCCCGGCGCCGAATTGCCCGGCGGCCTCGGCGCCCTGTCGCGAAGAGACGAGAAGTGAAGCGCGCAGGCGCCATCGCGCCGCGCGTATGCAGACGCGTCGGCCACCGCTCGGGCAACAGACTCGGTGTCGTCCCTGCGAACGCAGGGACCCATAACCACCGATTGCTGTTGGTTTGCAGCGCTGAGGCCACAGTTCATTTCAACAACCAAGGCCTGGGATTATGGGTCCCTGCGTTCGCAGGGACGACGATTGTGGGTGGGGCGCCAACCACCCTTGACAATTATTTTAAGTATAAAATAATATGCCGTATCGGCTGGCGGGGAAACCGACCCTGGCCGAAGCCAGAGCATGATCCGGAAAAGTGGCACCCGGTTCTCCGACGCGATCATGCTCAAACGGAAAGGCGAGAACGCCATGCGCATCGTTTGCATTGGAGGCGGGCCGGCCGGGCTCTACTTCGGCATCCTGATGAAGATGCTTGATCCCGCGCACCGGATCTCCGTGGTCGAGCGCAACCGGCCCTATGACACGTTCGGCTTCGGCGTGGTGTTCTCCGATGCGACCATGGACAACATGCGCAAATGGGACCCGGTCACCGCCGATACGATCGAGCAGGCCTTCAACCACTGGGACGACATCGAGGTCCTGATCAAGGGCCGCCGGATGCGCACCACCGGCCACGGCTTCGTCGGCATCGGCCGCAAGCGGTTGCTCAACATCCTGCAGGCGCGGGCCGAGGAGCTCGGCGTCGAATTGATCTTCGAGCGCGAGGTCAATTCCGATCTCGAATTCCCCGACGCCGACCTGATCGTGGCGTGCGACGGGGTGAACTCGAAGGTCCGCGCCAAATACGCTGAGACCTTCCAGCCCGACATGCTGATGCGGCCGAACCGCTATATCTGGCTTGGGACGAACCGTCCGTTCGATGCCTTCACCTTCGACTTCCGCAAGACCGAGCATGGCTGGTTCCAGTCGCACATCTACAAGTTCGAGGAGGGCGCGGCGACCTTCATCGTCGAGACCACCGAGGAGGCCTATCTCGCCCACGGCCTCGACAAGATGGATCAGGGAGAATCCATCGCGTTCTGCGAGAACGTGTTCGCGGAAATCCTCGAGGGGCATCATCTGGTCTCCAACGCGCGGCATCTGCGCGGCTCGGCCTGGCTGTCGTTTCCGCGGCTGATCTGCGGCAAGTGGACCGCGTTCAACGGCAACAGCCATGTCGTACTGATGGGCGATGCCGCCCACACCGCGCATTTCGCGATCGGCTCGGGGACCAAGCTCGCGCTCGAAGATGCGATCGAGCTCACCAACCAGTTCAAGATCCACGGCGCGACCAAGGACAGCATTCCCGCCGTTCTGAAGGCTTACGAGGAGCTGCGCCGGGTCGACGTGGCGCGAATCCAGAATGCTGCGCGCAACGCGATGGAATGGTTCGAGGTGGTCGGCTCGCGCTATGCCGATACGCTCGAGCCGGAGCAGTTCATGTATTCGCTGCTGACCCGCTCGCAGCGCATCAGCCACGAGAATCTGCGGCTGCGCGACAAGACATGGCTCGAAGGCTATGAACGCTGGTTTGCCGAGCGCAGCGGGGTGCCGGCGACCAACGAGCGCGTCACGCCGCCGATGCTTACGCCGTTCCAGATCCGCGGCCTGTCGCTGCATAACCGGATCATTGTTTCGCCGATGGCGATGTACTCGGCGGAGGAGGGCGTGCCGAACGACTTCCATCTGGTGCATTTCGGCTCTCGTGCGCTCGGCGGCGCCGGGCTGTTGTTCACCGAGATGACCTGCGTCTCGCCGGAGGCGCGGATCACGCCCGGCTGCTGCGGTCTGTGGAATGACGAACAGGCTGTGGCCTACAAGCGGATCGTCGAGTTCGTGCATCGCAATTCGCAAGCCAGGATCGGCATCCAGCTCGGCCATGCCGGCCGCAAGGGCTCGACGCGCGTCGCCTGGGAAGGCATGGACGAACCGCTGTCGGATCATAACTGGCCGCTGGTGTCGGCCTCGTCAGTGCCTTATCTGCCCGACGGCCAGATCCCGGAGCCGATGAGCCGCGCCGAGATGGACGAGGTGCGCGACCAGTTCGTTGCCGCCGCCAGGCGCGCCGCTAGCGCCGGCTTCGATATTCTGGAGCTGCACTGCGCCCACGGCTATCTGCTGTCGAGCTTCCTGTCGCCGCTGACCAACCGCCGCACCGACGCCTATGGCGGATCGATCGAGAACCGCGCGCGTTATCCGCTGGAGGTGTTCCGCGCCATCCGCGCGGTGTGGCCGGAGGACAAGCCGATGTCGGTCCGCCTGTCCTGTCACGACTGGGCCGAGGGCGGCAACACGCCCGAGGATGCGCTCGCCTTTGCAAAACTGTTCAAGGAAGCCGGTGCCGACCTGATCGATTGCTCTTCGGGGCAGGTCTGGGCCGACGATCATCCAATCTATGGCCGGCTTTACCAGACGCCGTTCGCCGACAAGATCCGCAACGAGGTCGGCATCGCCACGATCGCGGTCGGCGCGATCTCGGAGGCGGACCACGCCAATTCGATCATCGCCGCCGGCCGCGCCGATCTCTGTGCCATCGCGCGGCCGCATCTCGCCGACCCGGCCTGGACGCTGCATGAGGCTGCGAAGATCGGCGTCAAGCAGGTCGCCTGGCCGAAGCAGTATCTGTCGGGCAAGTCGCAATACGAGGCCAATCTCGAACGCGCAGCCGCGGGAGTGAAGGCATGACAGGGTTCTGGCCCAACGCCCATGCGCTCGTCACGGGTGCCGGTTCCGGCATCGGCGCGGCGACGGCGATCGCGCTCGCAAACGCCGGCGTGCGCGTCAGCATCGCCGGACGGCGGATCGATGCGTTGAAGGCGACGGCTTCGTTGCTCGGGGCGCGCGCTGGCGCTGTTGTCGCGATCGACGTGACCGATGAAGCGGCGGTGACCAAGGGTATCGCGCAGATCGAGGCCGAGGCCGGCCCGATCGACATCCTTGTCAACAATGCCGGGAGGGCTGCGAGCGCGCCGTTCGACAAGACGAGCGTGGCGCTGTGGGCGGACATGCTGGCAAGCAATCTCTCCAGCGTGTTCCTGGTGACGCATGCGGTGCTGCCTGCCATGGCGCAGCGCGGCCGCGGGCGCGTGATCAACGTGGCCTCGACCGCCGGCCTCACCGGCTATGCCTATGTCTCGGCCTATGTCGCCGCCAAGCACGGCGTCGTCGGCCTGACGCGCTCGCTGGCGCTGGAGTACGCGCGGCGCGGCGTCACCGTGAATGCGGTTTGCCCCGGCTACACCGATACGCCGCTGGTGGCGGATGCGGCCGCCAACATCGTCGCCAAGACCGGTCGCAGCGAGCAGGAGGCGCGGGCTTCGCTCGCCAAGGTCAATCCGATGCAGCGGCTGGTCACGCCGGAGGAGGTCGCCGACAGCATCCTCTGGCTCGCGTCCGAGGGCGCATCGTCAATCAATGGACAAGCCGTGGCGGTCGCCGGCGGCGAAGTCTTTACCGGGTGAAGGAACACATCATGTCCGAGATGAAAGCAAAGCTGCGTCCGTTCAGGGATTATCCTGCAAAGCACTTCCGCTGGCAGGCGGATGCGAGCGGGCGCGTCGCGACGATCACGCTGAACCGGCCGGACAAGAAGAACCCGCTGACCTTCGAGTCCTACGAGGAGCTGCGCGATCTCTTCACCAACCTGAAATATGCTTCTGACGTTCGCACCATCGTGCTGACCGGCGCCGAGGGCAATTTCTGCTCCGGCGGTGACGTGTTCGAGATCATCGAGCCGCTGACGCGGATGGCGATGCCGGACCTGCTCGCCTTCACCCGGATGACCGGTGAGGTGGTGCGCGCGATGCGCAAATGCCCGCAGATCATCGTGGCCGCGATCGACGGCATCTGCGCCGGGGCCGGCGCGATGCTGGCGCTGGCGTCCGACCTGCGGCTGGCGACGCCGCAGGCCAAGACCGCATTCCTGTTCACCCGCGTCGGCCTCGCCGGCGCCGATATGGGGGCGTGCGGATTGTTGCCGCGCGTGATCGGGCAGGGCCGTGCCGCCGATCTGCTCTACACCGGCCGCGCGATGAGTGCCGACGAAGGCTTTGCGTGGGGCTTTCACAACCGCCTGGTGCCGCCGGCCGAGCTCGCCGCCACCGCGCAGGACCTCGCGCGTTCGCTTGCGGATGGACCGTGGTTCGCACATGGCGTGACGAAAACGATGTTCAACCAGGAATGGGCGATGGGCGTCGACGAGATGATCGAGTCCGAGGCGCAGGCGCAGGCGATCTGCATGGTGACCGGCGATTTCCGCCGCGCCTTCGAGGCCTTCGCCGCCAAGCAGAAACCCGCCTTCGAGGGCAATTGAGATGATCGAGATCCTGCAACCGGAAGGGTGGGCGAAGCCGATCGGTTACGCCAACGGCGTGGCCGCACGAGGCAAGCAGATATTCATTGCCGGCCAGATCGGCTGGAACGGGCAATGCGTGTTCGAGAGCGACGATCTCGTGGCGCAGATCGGCCAGACCCTGCGCAACATCGTCGCGGTGGCCGCCGCCGGCGGGGCCGGTCCCGAGCACATCGTGTCGATGACCTGGTTCTTGCTCGATCGCAAGGAATATTCCGCGCGGCTGAAGGAGATCGGCGCCGTCTATCGCGACGTGATCGGCCGGCGCTTTCCGGCGATGACCGCGATCCAGGTTGCGGGCCTGATCGAGGACCGCGCCAAGGTGGAAATCCAGGCGATCGCCGTGGTGCCGGATTGACGGGAGCGCGCTCCTGCCAGTTCCGTCATCCTGAGGTGCGAGCGGAGCGAGCCTCGAAGGATGCACGGCCCGGCCGTTGGCCGTCGACCCTTCGAGGCTCGCTGCGCTCGCGCCTCAGGGTGACGGGGATAGATTGGAGTCCGCTGAGCCAATGTTAAGCCTAAGCTCAATCATCGCAGGCCGGTCCAAGTCCTGGGCGACAAAGCCGCTTGCGGCCGGACAAAGGGCCGTGCGACCCTAGGCGAAAGCGTAAAACGTCCTGTTGTGAGTGGAGTAAGGGACGATGAAGGCGATTATCGTCGGAGGCGGAATCGGAGGCCTCACCACTGCGCTGATGCTGCGCTCGCGCGGCATCAGTTGCGAGCTGTACGAGCAGTCGGAGACGATCCGCGAGCTCGGCGTCGGCATTAACACGTTGCCGCATGCGATCCGCGAGCTGGCGGGGCTTGGCCTGCTTGACAAGCTCGACGAGGTCGCGATCCGCACCTTTGAGCTGTTCTATCTGACGCGGCACGGCCAGCAGGTTTGGCACGAGAAGCGCGGGCTTGATGCCGGCCACGACGTGCCGCAATTCTCCGTTCATCGTGGCCGCCTGCAAAGCGTGATCCATCAGGCCGTCATCGACCGGCTTGGCGCGGATGCGATCCGCACCGGTTGCCGGCTCGGCTCCTTCACACAGGACGAGGGCGGTGTGTCCGCCTACTTCTTCGATCGCAGCGGCAGCCATGTGCACACTGCGCGCGGCGACATCCTGATCGGCGCCGACGGCATCCACTCCAAGGTACGGCAGACGCTGTTTCCGGATGAGGGCGGGCCCTGCTGGAACGGGCTGATGCTGTGGCGCGGCGCCACCGATTGGCCGGCCTTTCTGACCGGACGTTCGATGATCATCGCCGGCGGGCTCAACGCTAAGGCCGTGATCTATCCGATCGCGCCGGGATCGAGCCCGGCAAGCCGGCTCACCAATTGGGCGGTGCTGGTGCGGATCGGCGACGGCTCTTCGCCGCCGCCGCGGCGCGAGGGCTGGTCCAATCTCGGCCGGCGCGACGAGATGATGCCCTATGTCACTGGTTTCACGATCCCGCAGGTCGACTTCGCCGGCCTGATCAACGCGACGCCGGAGTTCTGGGAGTATCCGTGCTGCGACCGCGATCCGCTGCCCTATTGGTCGAGCGGCCGCGTCACGCTGCTCGGCGACGCCGCGCACCCAATGTATCCGGTCGGCTCGAACGGCGCATCGCAGGCCATTCTCGATGCGCGCTGCCTCGCCGACATGCTGGCGCGGTCGGAGCATCCGCGACAGGCGCTGGCGGCTTATGAGCGGCAGCGGCTGCCGATGACCGCCGACATCGTCGCCTCCAACCGCCGCGGCGGGCCGGAGGGCGTGATCGACGCCGTCGAGCAGCTCGCGCCGCAGGGCTTTACCGACGTCGACACCATCCTCAACTACGAGGCGCGCGAGGCGATCGTGCGCGGCTATGCCGCGAAGGCCGGCTTTGCCGCGCGCGTGGTGGCGCGGCAGTAGGGAAGTCGGACGGAGACCGCACGAGTCCCGAGGCTACAGCCCCTCGTGATGACGAGGCGCGCAACACCCGATCCGTCACCCTGAGGAGCCGCGAAGCGGCGTCTCGAAGGGTCGACGGCCACCAGCCGGGCCGTGCATCCTTCGAGACGCGCTACGCGCTCCTCAGGATGACGGGATTGAGGCCTGCGCGTTTAAGCCGGAGGCGGCGGGAGGAAGTGGATGTTGTGCTCGGCGGCGAGCCGCACCACGTCGTCCGGGTTCTGTTCCTTCATGTTGTGGATCGCCCAGAACAGGTCGTACAGCCTGCGGGTCGGCGACACCCAGAACAGCGTCTTGGCCGGCTGCTGCGACTTGTTGAAGATGCCGTGCGGCTTGCCGGCCGGCAGGCGTACCAGATCGCCGGGTGTTGCCGCTTCATCGGCGCCGTCGAGCATGAAGTCGAGCTTGCCCTCGAGGATGTAGAGGTACTCGTCCTGGTCGGGATGGATGTGCGGCGGGACGAAGGTGCCCGGCGGGAAGGTGGCGTGCCAGGAGAAGGAATGCTCGGTGCGGCTCTTCGGCACATAGGTCTGGCCGAGGATGCTCCAGGAAATGCCCTGAATGCCCTCATTGGCGCGGGTGATGCCGGCGATCTCGTCTTTCATGTTTGTACTTCCTCCATGGTTCCATTTTGCGCGTTTTCTTCGCGCGAACCGGTATCCACTTCGCTCGAAAACGCTTCGCGTGAGCTACTTGGCCGCGCAGTCCTTGGCGTAGCGGTCGCCATAATTCGAAAACACCTTTTCGACGATCTCGGTCTGGAATTTGCCGTCCGGCCGCTTCGCGACCTTGGTGAGGTAGAAATCCTGGATCGGATAGCCGTTGTTGTTGAATTTGAAGTTACCGCGCAGCGAGGTGAAGTCGGCCTTCTTCAGCGCGGCCGCGACCGCGTCCTTGTTGGAGAGGTCGCCCTTCACGGCCTTGACCGCGCTGTCGATCAACAGCGCCGCGTCATAGGCCTGCATCGCGTAGGTGCCGGGCACGCCGTTGTAGGCCGCCTCATAGGCCGCCACGAACTTCTTGCTCTGGGGATTGTCAAGGTTCGGCGCCCAGTTCGCACCGCCGAACATGCCGACGGCGGCGTCCTGCTGCGCGGGCAAAGTCGATTCGTCGACGGTAAAGGCGGAGAGCACCGGCACGGTGGCGCCGGCCTGCTTGTACTGCTTCACGAGGTTGACGCCCATGCCGCCCGGCATGAACGTGAACAGCGCGTCCGGCTTCAGCGAGCCGATCTTGGAAAGTTCGGGCTGGAAATCCAGCGTGTTGAGCGGCGTGTAGGATTCCTCGACGATCTCGCCCTTGTAGTCCAGCTTGAAGCCGGCGACGGAATCGCGGCCGGCCTGATAGTTCGGCACCAGCAGATAGACGCGCTTGTAGCCGCGGTCCTGCGCCACCTTGCCGAGGACCTCGTGCACCTGATCGTTCTGGTACGACGTCACGTAGAAGAACGGGTTGCACTCCTTGCCGGCGTAGCTGGAGGGGCCGGCATTCGGGCTGATCAGGAAGGTCTTGCTCTCGGTGACCGGGCGGTGGATCGCCTGCAGGATGTTGGAGAAGATCGGGCCGACCACGAAGTCGACCTTGTCGCGCTCGAGCAGGCCGCGCACCTTGACCACGGCGCCGTCGGGCTTCAGCTCGTCGTCGGCGTTGACGATCTCGACCTCGCGGCCGGCCATCTTGCCGCCGAGATCCTTGATCGCGAGCGCAAAGCCGTCGCGGACCTGCTGACCAAGCGCCGCGGCCGGTCCCGAGGTCGTCACCAGCACGCCGATCTTGATCTTTTCCTGCGCGATAGCTGGGGTCACCGCGATACCCAGCAGCGCCGTCAATCCCACGAGCCTCGTCAATTGTTTCATGTCTCTCCCCCAACCACTGACTTGATGTTTCGGCTTCAGCCCGTTTGGCCTCAGCTTAGTCTGACGCGCGCGACCGCTGCAAGCGATGTGGCATTGCGTCAGGGCGATCCGCCGCGCACCAAGCAGGCGCTGCACATGCAAGCGGCGCGCCAATTGCTTGAAGTTTAAAGAAATTGCGGGATCGGCCGCGCGTATTGGGCGGGATTCGCATTTGTCCTTGCGGGGCGCGACGAATTGCTTGAAGCTGAAAGCAATCAGTCCGACCGAAACCCGCCGCGGAGGCACGATCGCCGCATGATCCTCGATTCCGAAACCAAAGCCGTCGAACTGCCCGACGATCACGGCACCGAGCTCAGGCTGTGGCTGCGTCTCTTGACCTGCACCACGCTGATCGAAGGCGAGGTGCGCAGCCGGCTGCGTGAGAAGTTCGACGTTACGCTGCCGCGCTTCGACCTGATGGCCCAGCTCGACAAGGTGTCCGACGGCATGACGCTGTCGGACCTGTCGAAGCGGATGATGGTGTCGAACGGCAACGTCACCGGCCTGGTCGAGCGGCTGGTCGAGTCAGGCCATCTCGATCGCCGCACCTCGGAGACCGACCGCCGCGTGCAGTTCATCCGGCTGACCAAGCTTGGCCGCGCCGAGTTCCGCAAGATGGCGGCCGAGCACGAGAAATGGATCGCCGATATCTTCGGCGATCTCTCGCCGAAGGATATCCGCGAACTGATGCGGCTGCTCGCCAAGGCCAAGGGCTCGGCGCAGCGCGCCGCCAAGGCGAGGTCAGCTTGAGCCGTGAGCGAGATCGATTACGAAGTCGAATACAACAACCGGGCCCGGGTGCCGGAAAATCCGGCATTGATGGCCGGCTGGGCGAGGGACTCGGCGGCCTATCGCGAGCAGCACCCGCCACGGCGGCTGAGCTATGGTCCCGGCAGCCGCAACGTCATCGATCTCTTTGAGGGCGATCGCGACGGACCGCTCGTGGTCTTCATTCACGGCGGCTATTGGCAGGCGCTGGATGGCTCGTCGTCGAGCCACTGCGCGCGGGGCCTCAATGGTCACGGCATCAGCGTCGCGGTGCCGAGTTACGACCTCTGCCCCAATGTGACGGTCGGCGACATCATCGGCGAGATGCGCGCGGCGTCACGCGAACTGGCGAAGCTCGGCCGGCCGCTGGTCATGTCGGGGCATTCCGCGGGCGGGCATCTTGCCGCATGCATGCTTGCGACCGATTGGCAGGCCTACGATGCGTCGCTGCCGGCGAATTTGGTCAAGGCTGCTTACACGATCTCCGGCCTGTTCGAACTCGATCCGCTGGTCGGGACTTCCATCAACAAGGCGCTTGGCCTTGACCGCGACGCAGCACGGGCAGTGAGCCCGCTGCTCTGGAAAGCGCCCGCAGGCGCCACGCTCGATGCGGTGGTTGGCGGCGCCGAGAGCGCCGAATATCACCGGCAGAGCCGCACCATCGTCGACGTCTGGGGCGGAGCCGGCGTGGCGACGCGGTTCGGCACCGTGCCCAATGCCAATCATTTCACCGCGATCGCACCGCTCGCCGACCCGGGCTCGACGATGGTCGCGCGGCTGAAGCAGCTCACGCAGATCTGAGGTTTGCGGGACCGCGCCATCTCCGCGCGATTCCACCCTTGCGCCAAATTATTTTAAGTATAAAATGATTGGCGATCGGAACGCTGCCGGGCGTCCTCGATATTGATGTTGGTCTTGGCCTTTCTGGATGGAAAGCGAGGGGCAATCGAATGTCAGGTGAATTTCCCGGGCTCGGCCCATCCGGGCATGTCGACGATTTCGCGCGGCGCAACCTGCCGCCGTCGGCGCAATGGCCGCAGCTGCTGCTCGATCGGCCCGAATTCAGCTATCCCGATTATCTCAACGCCGCGGTCGAACTGACCGACCGCATCGTCGAGCAGGGCATGGGCGATCGCATCGCGCTGATCGGCAACGGCCGCCAGCGCACCTACAAGGAATTGACCGACTGGTCGAACCGCCTGGCGCATGCGCTGGTGGAGAATTACGGCGTCAAGCCCGGCAATCGCGTCCTGATCCGCTCGGGAAACAACCCGGCGCTGGTCGCGGCCTGGCTCGCGGCGACCAAGGCTGGCGCTGTTGTCGTCAACACGATGCCGATGTTGCGCGCCGGCGAGTTGGCCAAGATCGTCGACAAGGCCGAGATTGCGCTGGCGCTGACTGACAGCCGCATCGCGGATGAGCTGGTGGCCTGCGCCAAGACCAGCAAATTCCTCAAGCAGGTGGTCAATTTCGACGGCACGCAAAACCACGATGCCGAGCTCGATCGGATCGCGCTGAACAAGCCGGTCAAGTTCGATGCGGTGAAGACCGGCCGCGACGACGTTGCGCTGCTCGGCTTCACGTCGGGCACCACAGGTGAACCGAAGGCGACGATGCATTTCCACCGCGACCTTCTGATCGTCGCGGACGGCTATGCCAGGGAAGTGCTCAAGGTGACGCCGGACGACGTGTTCGTCGGCTCGCCGCCGCTCGCGTTTACGTTTGGCCTTGGCGGGCTCGCGATCTTCCCGCTGCGCTATGGCGCCACCGCGACGCTACTTGAGAATGCGGCGCCGAGCGAGATGATCCGGATCATCGAGACCTACAAGGCGACGATCTGCTTCACCGCGCCGACCGCCTATCGGGCGATGATGGCCGCGATGGACAAGGGAGCCGATCTGTCGTCGTTGCGGCTCGCGGTCTCGGCCGGCGAAACGCTGCCGGCGCCGGTGTTCGAGAGCTGGACGAAGAAGACCGGCAAGCCGATCCTCGACGGCATCGGCAGCACGGAGCTGCTGCACATCTTCATCACCAACCGCGCCGGCAGCGCCGTCGCCGGCACCACCGGTACGCCTGTTACCGGCTACCAGGCCAGGATCGTCGACGAGGACATGAACGAGTTGCCGCCGGGGCAGGTCGGCAAGCTGGCGGTTCGCGGCCCGACCGGCTGCCGCTATCTCGCCGACTCCAGGCAGACCAAATATGTCCGCGATGGCTGGAACATCACCGGCGATGCCTTCGTCAGCGACGAGAATGGCCGGCTGTCATTCGTGGCGCGCGCCGACGACATGATCATCTCGGCGGGCTACAACATCGCTGGTCCCGAGGTCGAGGCCGCGCTGCTCGGACATCCCGATGTCGCGGAATGCGCTGTCATCGGCGCGCCTGACGAGGAGCGAGGACAGATCGTCTCGGCCTTCATCGTGCTGAAGCAGGGCGCGCGCAGCGACGATGTCGAGGTCAGGCTGCTGCAGGATCACGTCAAGGCGACGATCGCGCCGTACAAATATCCCCGCGCGATCGCTTTTGTCGAAGCGCTGCCGAAGACCCAGACCGGGAAGATCCAACGCTTCAAGCTGCGCGAGGCGAGTTAGGGGAGGGCGACGGCCTGCGGCCGCCGCCCCGAGAGATCAATGCGCCGCGCCGCCGCCGGCGACATTCTTCGGCTTGCCGGTCAGCACGATCGCGATCGCGGCAAGCACCAGCACCACGCCGATGACCGCGAAAGCGTCGCTGAAGCCGAGCACCAGCGCCTGGCGCTTCACAATATTGCCGATCGCCACGATTGCCTGGCTGTGTGCGGTGGCGGGGTCGGAGATGCCGTGGCTGAGGAAGTAGTTGGTGACCTCGGCGATCCGGGTGCGCACCTCCTCGCGGCCCAGATGCACGGACTGGCCGATGATGTTGGAGTGGAACTGCTCGCGCTTGGTGACGATGGTGCTGAGCAGCGCCGTGCCGATCGCGCCGCCGAGGTTGCGCATCATGTTGGAGATGCCGGAGGCCGCAGGTGCATCCTGCGGCGCAACGCTGCCGAGGCTGATGGCGGACAACGGTGCCAGCGTAATCGCCTGGCCGACGGCGCGAACGATGTTCGGATAGAAGAACTGGTCGCCGGAATAGTCGAGGGACATCTGGATGTTCATGAAGGAGGAGATCGCGAACAGGATCATGCCGGTGAAGGCGATGAAGCGCGGGTCGTAGCGCTGCATCAGCTTCGGCACCAGCGGGATCAGGATCAGCTGCGGCAGGCCGGTCCAGGCCAGCACCTGGCCGATCTGCTCGGCATTGTAGCGCTGCACCTGGCCGAGATAGGCCGGCAGCAGGTAAACCGAGCCGAACAGCGCGAAGCCGACGAACACCGCCGAGATGGTGCCGAAGCCGAAGCTGCGCTGAGTCAGGAGCCGCAGCCGGAGCAGCGGCTTCTCGACGACGAGCTCGATCCAGACGAACAAGGTCAGGCTGACGGCTGCGATCACCGCAAGCTTGACGATGAAGGGCGAGCCGAACCAGTCGTCCTTGTTGCCTTCCTCGAGCACGGCCTGCAGCGATGCGAGGCCGATTGCCATCGTGGCGATGCCGAGCCAGTCGCCCTCGCGCAGCAGATGCAGCTGCATCGGCTGGCGTTCCAGGGTGAGAGAAAGGGTGACGACCATCACCGCGGTCGGAATCACGTTGACGAAGAAGATGGTCTGCCAGCCGTAATTCTCGGTCAGGTAGCCGCCGATGGTCGGGCCGATCGCCGGCGCAAACGTCACGGCGAGCGCGAACATCGCAAGACCGATCGGCTGCTGCACCTTCGGCAGCTTCGTGAATACAAGCGTGAAGGCCATCGGGATCAGCACGCCGCCGAAGAAGCCCTGCAGGCCGCGCATCGCGATCATCGACGGCAGGTCGTGGGTGAAGGCACAGGCGACCGAGAAGATCGCAAACAGGGTGGCGAAGCCAATGATGATCTTGCGGAACGAGAACACCCGGCTGAGAAAGTCGGTCAGCGGGATGACCACGATCTCGCCGATCAGATAGGACGTCGAGATCCAGGAGCCGTTGTCGACGCCGGTGCCGATGCCGCCCTCGATGTTGAGCAGCGAGGCGTTGGTGATCTGGATGTTGAGGATCGCCATGAAGGCGCCGATCATCGCGGCGACGATGGAAATCCAGACGGCCATGCTGGCACGGTTGGGGTCGACTGCTGCGGCTACTGCGCGAGGCGCAGCAGCCGGGGAGGAGAGCGCGAGGTCGGACATGACATCACCTATTTGAAAGAGGCGACAGCGAGCTTGGGAGAGGCGCTGGAGCGCGGAGTTTCCTCGGCGGGATGCGACAGCGTCGCGATGGAGGGGATCACCGACATGCCCGGCCGCAGGTCGACATTGGTTGCGTCGAGCACGATCTTCACCGGGATGCGCTGCACCACCTTGGTGAAGTTGCCGGTGGCGTTGTCCGGCGGCAGCAGCGCGAACTCCTGGCCGCTCGCCGGCGCGAGGCTGTCGACATGGCCGCGTACGACCTGACCGGGGAACATGTCGACCTCGATCTCGACCGGCTGGCCCTTGCGGACATTGGTGAGCTGCGTCTCCTTGTAGTTCGCGATCACGTAGGCGCCGGTGGCCGGCACCAGCGACATCAGTTGCGTGCCGGCCTGGACGAACTGGCCGGTGCGCAGGGTGCGGTTGCCGACCACACCGTCGATCGGCGCGATGATGGTGGTGTAGCCGAGGTTCAACTCGGCCTGATGCTGGAGCGCGGTCGCCCGTGCCTGCGCCGCGACGGCCTGGGCGATGTCAGCCTTGAGCAGTTCCACCTGGCGCTCCGCGGAGGCGAGGTTTGCGGTGTCGCGGGCGATGGCGGCCTGCGCGCTGGCATAGCGCGACTGCGCCTGCTGCGCGTTCTGCACACTGCCGTAGCCGGTGCCGGCGAGGTCGGTGTAACGCTTGTTCTCCTGCTCGGCGAAGGTCTGGTTCGCGGTATCCACGGCGAGCGTTGCGCGCGCCGCTTCGATCACCGAGTGCTGCACGTCGAGCTGGGCGCGCTTGCTCGTGATCGCGGCTTCGGCGGCGGCGACGTCGGCCTTGGCCTGGTCCAGCGCGACCTTGAAATCGCGCTCGTCGATCCGCGCCAGGATCTGGCCGGCGCGCACATGCTCGTTGTCGCCGACCAGCACCGCACTGAGATAGCCGGACACTTTCGGTGCGATCGTGGTGTTGTCGGCCTTCACATAGGCGTCGTCGGTCGAGACCTGAAAGCGGCCGACCGTCCAGTAATCCCAGCCATACCAGGCGCCACCCGCCAGCAGGGCGAGGGCCGCGCCGGTCATGAGCAGGCGGCGAAGCTTGCCCTTGGCGGCGGGGGGCTTGGCCGCCTCCGGATTTGCGATCAACTGCTTGGCGGTCTCGGCCGGAACCTGGCTCTCGGCCTTGAAGGACGTTTCGTGCTGGCTCATGGCAGGCGCTCCTGATCGTTCTATCCCGCTGGGAAACCGTATGAATTTGAATTTCGGCGGCCCGGGATAATTAGGAAACTTGATGTTTTCCAAAATAGAGCCCATATTGGGACTGTCAATAGAATGACAGTCATCATCTAAAAGCATGGCTCGCGGATGAACCGGAATGACAAAGACCAGACAGAGCAGACCGCGCCGGCGCCGGCGCCGGCGCCGGAACGGCGCGGCCGCGGGCGGCCGCAGCTTCGTTCCGACGACGAGACGCGCGCGCTGATCTATGAGGCCGCGCGCCGTGAGTTCTCGGAGCGCGGCTTCGCCGCGGCCAGCATCGCCGACGTCGCCTGCCGCGCCGGCGTTTCCACCAAGACGCTCTATCGTTTGATCCCGACCAAGCTGGCGCTGTTCGAAGGCATGGTGACCGACCGGGTGGACCGGTTCGTGTCCATCGTGAATCTCGGCGCCTGCGACGGCCGCAATGTTGCGGCGGCCCTGGAGGCCGCGCTGCTGACCTGCGCCGAGCTCGTTCTCGATGCCGAGGTCATCGCGCTGCAACGGATCATCCTGGCCGAGAGCGACAAATTCCCTGACATCGCCGAGACGTTTTACGAAAAGGCCATGCAGCGCTCGATCGCCGCGCTGGCGAATTGGCTCGGCATCCAGCAGCGGCGAGGGCGGATCGTGCTCGATGACACCGAAGCCGCAGCGGGCATGCTGCTCGGCATGCTCGTGTTCAAGCCGCAGCGCGATGTCATGTTCGGGCACAAGCCCGCGCCGGTGCACAGCGAGATGGCCGCGCGCGCCAAGGCTTGTGCCGCGCTGTTCCTGTCCGGATGCGCCGTGCCGGCCGACCGGATCAACAAGCAAAGTGGAGGCGCGTGATGCCGGAGCCGGCCGCGACGTATACCGTCGAGGCGCAGATCGCGCGCGACGACCAGGCCAAATGCGAGGATGTGCTGACGCGCTGGATGGCGGCGCTCAATCGCTATGACGCGTCCGCCATGGACGCACTGATGCACTTCCCGCATGTGCGGATCGCCGGCGGCGTGGTCACGGTCTATCAGCAGCCCGGCAACAATCCGATGGACCTGTTCGAGCGGTTGCGCAAACAGGATGGCTGGCATCACAGCGCCTGGAACGAGACCAAGCTCGTGCAGTCGTCGCCGACCAAGGCGCATTACGCCGTCCGCTATACGCGCTACCGCGAGGACGGATCGGTCATCGGGATCTACGATTCCCTCTATGTGCTGAGCCTGCTCGGCGGCGCCTGGAAAATCCAGAGCCGCTCGAGCTTTGGTCCCTGAGCAAGCCGCGCTACAAAGCCGCGTTACTTGGCCGCCACCACCGATGCGGGAGGCTGCGTCAGCACCTGCCGGATCATCCGGGCGAGATCGGCCTTGCGGTAGGGCTTGGGCAATAGCGTGACGTCCGGGTCGAGACGGCCGTGATGGATGATCGCGTCCTCGGTATAGCCCGAGGTGAACAGCACGCGCACCGAGGGCAGCTTGGCGATCACGGCATCGGCCACCTGCCGGCCGTTCATGCCGCCGGACATGATGACGTCGGTGAACAGCACGTCGCAGACGAAGCCCTTCTCGACCGCGGCCAATGCTTCCGGGCCGTTGGCGGTGACCATGGTGCGGTAGCCAAGCTGCTCGAGCTGGGCGCTGACGTAATTGCGGACCAGCGGATCGTCCTCGACGACCAGGATGGATTCGTGGCCGCCACGCATGTCGACCGGAGGAGGCGGCTCGACGTCGACCATGTCGCCCATGCTGCGCGGCAGATAGAGCTTGATCGATGTGCCGTGGCCCTCTTCGGAATAAATCTTGAGATGTCCGTCAGACTGCTTGATGAAGCCGTAGACCATGCTCAGCCCGAGGCCGGTGCCCTTGCCGGTATCCTTGGTGGTGAAGAACGGCTCGAACACCTTTTCGCGGATCCCCTCCGGGATTCCGCCGCCGGTGTCGCTGACCGCGACCATCACATATTCACCCGCCCGCACGTCGAGATTGGCGGCGGCATAAACCTCGTCGAGGATGACGTTGCTGGTCTCCAGCATCAGCTTGCCGCCGTCGGGCATCGCATCGCGGGCATTGACGGCGAGATTGAGCAGCGCGGTCGCCATGTGGTTGGGGTCGATGAAAGCCGGCCAGGCGTCGGGCTCGAGCGCGGTATCGATCTCGATCTGCTCGCCGAGCGAGGGGCGCAGCAGCCGCGCGGTGTCCTGCACCAGCGTGTTGAGGTTGGCTTCACGCGGCTGTAGCGGCTGCTGGCGCGAGAAGGCGAGCAGATGCTTGGTCACCTCGGCGCCGCGAAAGGCGGCATCGCTGATCATTTTTGTCACCGACGACAGCGCGGCGTCGTGCTCGACGGCCTCGGCGAGGATGTCGATCAGGCCGGTGATGACGGTCAGGATGTTGTTGAAGTCGTGGGCGATGCCGCCGGTGAGGTGCCCGACGGCCTCCATCTTCTGCACCTGGCGCAGCTTCTGCTCGGCTTCGAGCTGCTCCCGCGCGGCCTCGACCTCGCGGGCGCGCATGAAGATTTCAGCTTCCATCTGCTCGGTGCGCTCGCGCAGCCGGTCGGTCAGCTTGTCCTGCTCGGCGCCGCGCTGCTTTAGCTGAATGAAGCCGGTGACGTCTTCCACCCGATGGATGATGTAACTGAACTGTCCGCTCGGCCCGAACACCGGCGTATTGCGCGGGCTCCAGTAGCGCTCCTCGAATCCGCCGCCCTCCGACTCGGGCTTGCGGATATCGTATTTCTGCACCGACATGGTATCGGGGCGGCGGAACTGGACCACACGTTCCAGCGAGGCGCGCAGGTTGCGCACCCCGTCGGCGGCCGGATCGTCCGGATTATCGGGAAATACGTCGAACAGCCCGCGCCCAAGGATCGCGGCGCGCTCGGTCTTGGTGGCGCGCAGATAGGCGTCGCTTACTGCCACGATGCTGAAGTCAGGCTGCGTCAGCACCAGATAGAGGCCGGGCGCCGCCTCGAATAACGCCTTGAAGTCAGGCATCGGCGGGGACTGGTTTTGCAGTTCATCCTCCCTCGCAGGGATACGGTCCGCGCGTGACCGCAGTTAAGATGTGGCACGCGTTCGCGGGAACTTCAATGCTTAACATACGGCGTTAACTCGATTTTTTCGATCGAACTGGTGTCGAAGCAGCGCGCGGCTAGCGCGAATTCGGGAGATAACGCCAACCCTCCTTGCCCAGGAAGTCCAGCATCGCCTGCGCGGGTGGCAGCAGGATCTTGTCGGTGCGCCTGATTGCGTGCCACTGCCGGACGATCGGCAGGCCCTTCACCTTGAGCACCACCAGCCGGCCATCCTCCAGTTCATGGAACACGGTGTGCTGGGAAATGAAGGCGATGCCGAGCCCGGCCATCACCGCCTGCTTGATGGTCTCGTTGCTGTCCATCGCCATGCCGAGTTTCGGCTCCAGTCCGACCCGCTCGAAATATTGCTGCATCAGCATCCGCGTGCCCGATCCCTGCTCGCGGGTGATGAAGGTTTCATTGGCGAGCTCCGATGTCGCGACGTGCCGCCGCCGCGCCAGCCGGTGATCCGGTGCGGCGATGATGAAGTGCGGATGCCGGCCAAGCGGTTTCATCTCGACTTCGACATCGGCCGGCGGCCGGCCCATCACTGCGATGTCGAGATCGTAGCCGCGCAGCGCGTCGCGGATTTCCTCGCGGTTGCCGATCCTGAGCGTGACCTCGATCTTGGGAAAGCGGCGCGAAAACGCCGCGATCGCGAACGGCACGAAGTATTTCGCGGTCGAGACCGCGCCCATCGCGACGCGGCCGCCGCTGCGGCCGGCGATCATGTCGAGCGACTGTTCGCAGTCCTTCAGCGCCGCCTCGATCCGCTCGATGAGCGCCAGCACATGCGCGCCGGCATCGGTCAGCGCCATGCCGTCGCCGGTGCGCTGGATCAGCGGCAATCCCGCGAGCGCCTGCAGGTTGCGGAGCTGCAGCGTCACCGCGGGCTGCGTCAGGTTGAGCTGGTTGGCCGCCGACGTGATCGAGCCGGCCGCGTGCACGGCCGACAGCGCACGCAGCTGGCGGATGGTGAGATCCCGCGAGAAGGCCATCACAAGCTCCATAAGGAATACTTTGCCCAGACCCAAGATAATGAAATTTCCCTAATTGGGCAATTCGCGCGTTGATAGGGCGAAGGCGACTCCCCTGCGGTCGCCTCTCGACACCTCGGGACAGAGGGCGCGATCAAAGGGAGAGGCCGGTGGAGATTCGTTCTGCATTGCATGCCCATCTGGAGTGGCCGACGCAGCACAACCCGCTGCGCGCCGCGACCGTTGCGGTGATCGAAGCCCTTGCCGGCGCCGCGATCGAGCTCTCGCGCATCATCGCCGCGGGGCCGCTCGCCGGCATCGGCGGCGAGAGCGGCGGGGTCAATCCCGACGGCGATCGCCAGAAGACCATCGACATCGTCGCCGACAACCTGATGCGCGACGCGCTGCGTACGGCGCCCGTCGCTGCGGTGTTGTCGGAAGAGGTCGAGCTGCCGGAGACGCTCGATCCCGATGCGCCGCTCTGTGTCGCGATCGATCCGCTCGATGGATCCGCCAATCTCGAAAACAACATCTCGATCGGCACGATCTTCTCGATCCGGCCGAAGGGAAACGACATCATCTCGACCTTCTTCGAGCCCGGTACGGCGCAATGTGCCGCGGGCTGCTTCATCTACGGTCCGCAGACCGTGCTGGTGCTGGCGCTCGACCAGTGCGTCGACTGTTTCACGCTGGATCCGCGAACCGGCGAGTTCGTCCTGACTGCGCGTGATTTGCGGGTGCCGCAGGATGCTAAGGAATTCGCCATCAACGCCTCGAACCGGCGGCACTGGAGCGGCCCGGTGCGCAACTACATCGACGACTGCCTTGCCGGCGTGAACGGCGAGCGCGGGCAGGATTTCAACATGCGCTGGATCGGCTCGCTGGTGGCCGAGGCCTACCGCATCCTGATGCGCGGTGGCGTGTTCCTGTATCCGGCGGATGCGCGCCAGGGCTACCGCGAGGGCCGGCTCCGCCTGCTGTACGAGGCGCATCCCATCGCGCTGATCATGGAGTGGGCGGGCGGCGCCGCGTCCAGCGGCCGGTCGCGCATTCTCGAACTCTCGGCACGCACGCCGCATCAGCGCGTGCCGCTGATCATGGGATCGGCGCGCGCCGTGCGCGACGTCGATGCGATCCACCTGACCGTCGAGCCGTTGTTCGAGAGCAGCGATGCCCCGCTGTTCGCGCGGCGCGGCCTGTTCCGCTGAGGGGGAGCGTATGTCTCGTCGACATCCCATCATCTCGATCACCGGCTCGTCCGGCGCCGGCACCACCTCGGTGAAGAAGACGTTCGAGAACATCTTCCGCCGCGAGAATGTGGTCGCGGCCTATATCGAGGGCGACGCGTTCCATCGCTACGACCGCGCCGAGATGCGCAGCCAGATGCTGGAGAAGGCCGAGCGCGGCGACAAGCATTTCAGCCATTTCAGCCCCGAGACCAATTTGTTCGAGGAGCTGGAGAAGCTGTTCAGCGACTATGCCGAGACCGGCACCGGCACGACGCGGCACTATGTGCACGACGAAGAGGAATCGCGGCTCTACGGCGCCAAGCCCGGCACCTTCACCGCATGGGAGGCGCTGCCGGAGAATTCCGACCTCTTGTTCTACGAGGGCCTGCACGGCGCCGTGGTCACCGACAAGGTGAATGTCGCGCAGCACGCTGATCTCAAGATCGGCGTCGTGCCGGTGATCAACCTCGAATGGATCCAGAAGCTGCATCGCGATCGCAGCCATCGCGGCTACTCCACCGAGGCGGTGACCGACACCATCCTGCGCCGCATGCCGGATTACGTGAACTACATCTGCCCGCAATTCAGCGAGACCGACATCAACTTCCAGCGCGTGCCGACGGTCGATACGTCGAACCCGTTCATTGCGCGCTGGATCCCGACGCCGGATGAATCGATGGTCGTGATTCGGTTGAAGAACCCGCGCGGCATCGATTTCCCGTATCTGCTCTCGATGATCCCGAACAGCTTCATGTCGCGCGCCAATTCGATCGTGATTCACGGCGCCAAGCTCGACCTCGCGATGCAGCTCATCCTGACCCCGCTGATCCTGCAATTGATCGAACGAAAGAGGCGAACGATATGACCGCACTTGCGTCCGTTGCCAGCCGGCCTGAAATCAGCCACGACGAGATGGCCAACGCCATCCGCTTCCTCGCCATCGACGCGGTGGAGCAGGCGAAATCCGGCCATCCCGGCATGCCGATGGGCATGGCCGATGTCGCGACCGTGCTGTTCACCGACTTCCTGAAATTCGACCCGGCCGATCCGTCCTGGCCCGACCGCGACCGCTTCGTGCTGTCGGCCGGTCACGGCTCGATGCTGCTCTACGCGCTGCTCTATCTGACGGGCTACGAAAGCATGACGCTCGATCAGCTCAAGGCGTTCAGGCAGTGGGGATCGCAAACCCCGGGACATCCTGAGTATGGTCATACGCCCGGTGTCGAGACCACGACCGGGCCGCTCGGGCAGGGGATCGCGACCGCGGTCGGCATGGCGCTTGCCGAGCGCTTGATGAACGCCCGCTTCGGCGACGATCTCGTCGACCACTACACCTATGTGATCGCCGGCGATGGCTGCCTGATGGAAGGCCTCAGCCACGAGGCGATCTCGCTCGCCGGCCATTTGCGGCTGAACCGGCTGATCGTGTTGTTCGACGACAACCAGATCTCGATCGACGGCGCCACCTCGTTGTCCTGCTCGGACGACCAGACGGCACGGTTTGCGGCCAACGGCTGGAACGTCTGCCGCATCGACGGCCACGATCCGCAGGCAATCTCTGCGGCGATCAGGCAGGCACGAGCGAGCGACCGTCCGTCGCTGATCGCCTGCCGGACGGTGATCGGGTTCGGTGCGCCGAACCGGCAGGGCAGCGAGAAGGTGCACGGCGCACCGCTCGGCGCCGACGAGGCGGCGAAGACCCGTGCCGCGCTGCGCTGGTCGTATCCGGCCTTCGAGGTCCCCGATGCGGTGCTGGCCGAGTGGCGCGAACTCGGTGGCCGCGGCCGCGACGCGCGGCGGGCCTGGATCGAGCGCTCGCGCAGCGCCTGCAAGGCCGACAAGGGCGAGCGGTCTCCGTTCCACGACGCGCTGAACCGGAAGTTGCCCTGCGCCTATGCCGAGGCGATGGCAGAGCTCGTCGGTCGGTTCGCGACCGAGCGGCCGAAACTTGCCACGCGGCAGGCCTCGCAGCAGGTCATCGACGTGATCGCCGAAGCGTTGCCCAATCTCCTGGGCGGATCGGCCGACCTCACGCACTCCAACCTGACGCTGGCGAAGTCGCAGGTTTCGGTGCGGCCGGAAACACTCGACGGCAGTTATATCCACTACGGTATCCGCGAGCACGGCATGGCGGCTGCGATGAACGGCATCGCGCTGCATGGCGGGTTTATCCCCTATGGCGGCACCTTCCTCAGCTTCGCCGATTACAGCCGGCCGGCGATCCGCCTCGCGGCATTGATGGGCATCCGCGTCATCCATGTGATGACCCATGATTCGATCGGCCTTGGCGAGGATGGGCCGACGCATCAGCCCGTCGAGCATCTCGCGGCGCTGCGGGCGATCCCGAATTTGCTGGTGTTCCGTCCGGCCGATGCGGTCGAGACCGCGGAAGCCTGGGACTGTGCGTTGAAGTCAGAGACCTCGCCGTCCATCCTCTGCCTGTCGCGGCAAGCGCTGCCGACGGTTCGCGACGGCAGCAAGGACAACCAGGTCGCGCTCGGCGCTTACGTTCTCGTCGAGCCGGCCTTCGGGCGTGACGTCACCCTGATTGCAACGGGTTCGGAGGTGTCGATCGCGCTCGAAGCCGCAAAGCTGCTGGCGGAAGCAGGGGTGAAGGCCGCGGTCGTCTCGGCTCCGTGCTTCGACCTGTTCCGCCAGCAGCCGCGCGACTATCGCGCCCAGGTGCTGGGCAACGCGCCGCGCGTCGGTGTCGAAGCCGCTGTCGAGGGCGACTGGGCGCGCTGGCTCGGCGACGACGGTGCGTTCGTCGGCATGACCGGATTCGGTGCGTCCGCGCCGGCCGACGTGCTGTACCGCGAATTCGGCATCACGCCGGCGGCGGTCGCCGCGGCGGCAAGACAGCTCATGCAACGAGCGAATTGAGAGGAGGACGCCACCATGGCGCGGATCACATTGAGGCAATTGCTGGACCATGCCGCCGAACGCGGCTACGGCGTGCCGGCCTTCAACATCAACAATATGGAGCAGGGCCTCGCCATCATGGAGGCGGCGGCTTCCTGCGATGCGCCTGTGATCATCCAGGCTTCGCGCGGCGCGCGGTCCTATGCCAACGACATCATGCTGGCGAAGATGATCGATGCGCTGGAGGAGATGTATCCGCAGATCCCGCTCTGCCTGCATCTCGATCACGGCAACGAGGAGGCGACCTGCGCCACCGCGATCCGCTACGGCTTCACCTCCGTGATGATGGACGGTTCGCTCAAGGCCGACGCCAAGACCGCGGCCGACTACGACTACAATGTCGATATCACCCGCCGGGTGGTCGATATGGCGCATTGGGTCGGCGCGTCGGTGGAAGGCGAACTCGGCGTGCTCGGCTCGCTCGAGCATGGCGGCGGCGAGCAGGAGGATGGTCACGGCGTCGAAGGCAAGCTGAGCCATGACCAGCTGCTCACCGATCCCGACCAGGCGGTCGATTTCGTCCGTGCCACCAAGGTCGATGCGCTCGCGATCGCGATGGGCACCTCACATGGCGCCTACAAGTTCACGCGGCGGCCCGACGGCGAGATCCTGGCGATGCGCGTGGTCGAGGAGATCCACACGCGCCTGCCCAACACGCATCTGGTGATGCACGGCTCGTCCTCGGTGCCGCAGGCGCTGCAGGACATGTTCAACCAGTTCGGCGGCGAGATGCCGCAGACCTGGGGCGTCCCGGTCGAGGAGATCGTCCGCGGCATCAAGCACGGCGTGCGCAAGGTCAACATCGACACCGATTGCCGCCTGGCGATGGCCGCCGCCTTCCGCAAGGTCGCCGCGCAGTCGAAGAGCGAGTTCGATCCGCGCAAATTCCTCAAGCCGGCGATGGATGCGCTGCGCGAACTCTGCCGTGACCGCTTCGAGCAGTTCGGCACGGCCGGCAATGCCGCCAGGATCAAGGTGGTTGCACTGCCGGAGATGGCCCGTCGCTACCGCGCCGGCGCGCTCGATCCGCAGATTGGAAAGATCACCCAGGCCGCCTGAGCAGACGGCGACGAACGACGACAGGAGATTGAGATGAACATACAGCCATCGATTACCGTGCGCGGCAAGGATCGCTACAAGTCCGGCGTGATGGAATACAAGCGGATGGGCTATTGGGAACCGAACTACGAGCCCAAGGACACCGACGTCATCGCTTTGTTCCGCGTCACGCCGCAGGACGGCGTCGATCCGACCGAAGCCTGCGCGGCGGTGGCTGGCGAATCCTCGACTGCGACCTGGACCGTGGTGTGGACCGATCGGCTGACCGCCGCGGAGAAGTACCGGGCGAAGTGCTATCGCGTCGATCCGGTGCCGAACTCGCCGGGCAGCTACTTCGCCTATATCGCCTATGATCTCGACCTGTTCGAGCCGGGCTCGATCTCGAACCTGACCGCCTCGATCATCGGCAACGTGTTCGGCTTCAAGCCGCTGAAGGCGTTGCGGCTCGAGGACATGCGGCTTCCGGTCGCCTATGTGAAGACGTTCCAGGGCCCGGCGACCGGCATCGTGGTGGAGCGCGAGCGGCTCGACAAGTTCGGCCGTCCCTTGCTCGGCGCCACCGTGAAGCCGAAGCTCGGCCTGTCCGGCCGCAACTATGGCCGCGTCGTCTATGAAGCGTTGAAAGGCGGGCTCGACTTCACCAAGGACGACGAGAACATCAACTCGCAGCCCTTCATGCACTGGCGCGAGCGCTTCCTATACTGCATGGAGGCGGTCAACCGCGCGCAGGCCGCGACCGGCGAGATTAAGGGCACGTATCTCAACGTCACCGCGGCGACCATGGAGGACATGTACGAGCGCGCCGAGTTCGCCCATGAGCTCGGTTCCAATATCGTCATGATTGATCTTGTGATCGGCTACACCGCGATCCAGTCGATGGCGAAGTGGGCGCGCCGGAACGACATGATCCTGCATCTGCATCGCGCCGGTCACTCGACCTACACCAGGCAGCGCAGCCATGGCGTCTCGTTCCGCGTGATCGCGAAATGGATGCGGCTCGCCGGTGTCGATCACATCCATGCCGGCACGGTGGTCGGCAAGCTCGAGGGCGATCCGAACACCACGCGCGGCTACTACGACATCTGCCGCGAGGACTTCAATCCGTTGCAGCTCGAGCACGGCGTGTTCTTCGACCAGAACTGGGCGAGCCTCAACAAGCTGATGCCGGTGGCCTCCGGCGGCATTCATGCCGGCCAGATGCACCAGCTGCTCGACCTGCTCGGCGAGGACGTCGTGCTGCAGTTCGGCGGCGGCACGATCGGCCACCCCCGTGGCATCCAGGCCGGCGCCACCGCCAACCGCGTCGCGCTGGAAGCCATGATCCTCGCCCGCAACGAGGGACGCGACTACGTCCACGAAGGGCCGGAGATCCTGGCCAAGGCGGCGCAGACCTGCACGCCGTTGCGCGAGGCGCTCGACGTCTGGAAGGACGTCACCTTCAACTACGAGTCGACCGACGCCCCCGATTTCGTTCCCACGCCGAGCATGGCGGTCTGACAGGAGTTTCTCATGCGCGTGACCCAAGGCTGCTTCTCTTTCCTGCCCGATCTCACCGATGAGCAGATCGCTGCGCAGGTGCAATACTGCCTCGACAAGGGCTGGGCGGTGAACCTCGAGTCCACCGACGATCCGCATCCCCGCAACACCTATTGGGACATGTGGGGCCTGCCGATGTTCGACCTGCGCGATGCGGCGGGCATCATGAAGGAACTCGCCGATTGCCGGCGGGTCTATGGCGACCGCTACATCCGGTTCTCCGGCTTCGATTCCAGTCAAGGCTGGGAGTCGGTTCGCATCTCCTTCATCGTCAACCGGCCGCGCGAGGAGCCGGGCTTCCGGCTCGACCGCCAGGAGGCGGCCGGACGCAACCTGCATTACGCGACGCATTCCTATGCGGCTGGTCGCCCCGAGGGCGAACGCTACACCGATCGTTGACCGCGTCCGGCTTGCAAGCCAGGCGGGTTGCTCCCTCGACCGTCTGGTCCGGATGCACTTCTCCGTCGTCGCCGCCGCGGCGACGGAGCTTTTCTCGAAGCGAGAGGATAATGACGCAACCGCAAGAACAAATCCGCGAGACGCCGCTAGAGAGCATCGACCTCCGGCATGAATTCGCCGACCTCGGCATTGGCGACGTGCTCGATCAGCTCGATTCCGAATTGATCGGTCTGAGGCCCGTGAAGACGCGCATCCGCGAGATCGCCTCGCTGCTGCTGGTCGAACGCATCAGGCAGAAGATGGCGCTGGCGACGACGTTCCCGACCCTGCACATGTCGTTCACCGGCAATCCCGGCACCGGCAAGACCACGGTCGCGCTGCGGATGGCCGGCATCCTGCACAAGCTCGGCTTCGTGCGCCGCGGCCACGTCATCAGCGTCACGCGCGATGACCTTGTCGGGCAATATATCGGCCACACCGCGCCGAAGACGAAAGAAATACTGAAGAAGGCGATGGGCGGTGTGCTGTTCATCGACGAGGCCTATTACCTATACCGCCCCGAAAACGAGCGCGACTACGGCCAGGAGGCGATCGAGATCCTGCTCCAGATCATGGAACAGCAGCGCGAGGATCTGGTGGTGATCCTGGCCGGCTATGGCGACCGCATGGAGAAATTCTTCCAGAGCAATCCGGGGTTCCGCTCGCGCATCGCGCATCATATCGACTTCCCCGACTATTCGGACGGCGAGCTGCTCTGGATCGCCGAACTGATGTTGCAGCAGCAGAATTATCGTTTCTCTCCGGAAGCACGCGAGGCCTTCACCCGGTACATCGGCATCCGCAAGCAACAGCCGCTGTTCTCCAATGCGCGCTCGATCCGCAACGCGCTCGACCGCATCCGGCTGCGCCAGGCCAACCGGATCGTGGCAAAGCTCGACCGCACGCTCACGGCCGACGACGTGATGTCGATCGAGGCCGGCGACGTGCTTGCGAGCCGCGTGTTCGCGAAAGGGGCGGGCGCGGCGGGCGAGGGATGATGAACCAGGCGCTCGCCGGCATCAGGAACGCCGGGATGCGCGACATCATCGCGGGCGCGCGCGCCCTGATCTTAGATGTCGACGGCACGCTCGCCGAGACCGAGGAGGTGCACCGTCGCGCCTTCAATGAGGCGTTCGCCGAGGCCGGCCTCGATTGGTTCTGGGACCAGGTCATCTATGGGCGGCTGCTTCGCGTCGCCGGAGGCAAGGAGCGCATCCGCGCCTTCGACCAGAGGAACGCGGTCCCGTCGCTGACATTCTCTGATATCGCCGACCTGCACGGGATCAAGACCGCGCGCTATGCCGCGCTGATCGCGGCAGGCGGCTGCCCGTTGCGGCCGGGCGTGAGGGCCTGGCTCGCCGGCGCGCGCAGCCGCGGCCAACGGCTGGCGATCGCCACGACCACCTCGCATGGCAATATCGATGCGCTGCTGTCGGTCGCGTTGGGGCTGGACTGGGCCGACCTGTTCGAGGCTGTTGTCGCCGGCGACGACGTGCCGCGGAAGAAGCCCGCTCCGGACGTCTATGTCGAGGTGCTGGCGCGGCTCGGGCTCGGGCCGGCGGATTGCATCGCGGTCGAGGATTCCGGCAACGGTCTCGCCGCCGCGGCTGGGGCCGGCATCTCCGTGGTCATCACGCGCAGCACCTATTTCAGCGACGACGATTTCGCCGGAGCCCTGCTGGTCGTCGATGATCTCTCCGAGATCGACGCCTGAAGGCCGCTGCCGCCGTCGCGTGGCAGTTCGATTAATTTATTCGCGCAGTGAAATAAATGGTACTTGCGTCCATCGCATAGTAGAGGCACAATCTCACCAAAGGTTGCGAGAAGCCCTGCCACACCCCAGCGGACTGTGGGCCTGCCAGCAATTTCGGGAGATAATGCCTTATGATCCGCCGCTCTCCGGTCAATTTATTCTGCTTCTTAAATAAATGACCAGTTGGCGCTTGCCACCATATGGTTGGGACGACGTCCACCAAAGGTTGCCAGAAGCAAAGTGCCGCACCGCCAGAAGTTCTGGCGGAGGCCGCCGCTCGCCAACGATTCTGGGAGACAGGCGCCTCATGATCCTCCACGTCATTCCTGCGCCTCGTCCGTCCCACAACATGACTCGCGGGTGACCCCGGCATTGTAGGATCGACACGGCTGATCGTGCGGAGTGAGCATTGGTGCTGTTGACGGGTTCGATCGACATTCCGCAATTTCGGTTGGTGACGGCCCCGGCGCCGATCCGACATCGCCCTAGATCTGCGGCCAGCCCACGAACGATAGCCGTCGATTGGCGCTGACCACGGCAACGGTATCCCAACTAAAAAACCAAGGGAGTGAAGCATGTTCAAATTGAAGACCACCGTGTTCGCGCTCGCGCTGGCCGGCCTTGCCGCGACGGCGTCCCATCGCGACGCCATGGCCCAGAGCAAGCCGACCATCGGCATCGCGATGCCGACCAAATCCTCGGCGCGCTGGATCGACGACGGCAACAACATGGTCAAGGTGCTGAAGGAACGCGGCTACGGTACCGACCTGCAATATGCCGACGACGACATCCCGAACCAGCTCTCCCAGGTCGAGAACATGGTAACCAAGGGCGCCAAGGTGCTGGTCATCGCGGCGATCGACGGCACCACGCTGTCCGATGCGCTGAAGCAGGCTAAGGCCCAGGGCATCACGGTGATCGCCTATGACCGCCTGATCCGGGACACGCCGAACGTCGACTATTACGCGACCTTCGACAATTTCCAGGTCGGCGTGCTGCAGGCAGGGTCGATCGTGAATGCGCTCGGGCTGAAGGACGGCAAGGGGCCTTTCAACATCGAGCTGTTCGGCGGCTCGCCCGACGACAACAACGCCTATTTCTTCTACGACGGCGCGATGTCGGTGCTGAAGCCCTATATCGACAGCGGCAAGCTCGTGGTCGCGAGCGGCCAGACGGGCATGGGCAAGGTCGCGACCCTGCGCTGGGACGGTGCGACCGCGCAGGCGCGGATGGACAATCTGCTCAGCGCCTTCTACGGCAAGAAGCGCGTCGATGCGGTGCTGTCGCCCTATGACGGCCTGTCGATCGGCATCATCTCCTCCCTGAAGGGCGTCGGCTACGGTAGCAAGGATCAGCCGATGCCGTTCGTCAGCGGTCAGGACGCCGAGGTGCCCTCGATCAAGGCGATGCTGCGCGGCGAGCAGTACTCGACCATCTTCAAGGACACCCGCGATCTCGCCAAGGTCACGGCCGACATGGTCGATGCCGTGCTGAGCAAGAAGGAGGTCAGCGTCAACGACACCAAGACCTACAACAACGGGGTCAAGGTGGTTCCGTCCTATCTGCTGAAGCCGGTCGTGGTGGATAAGACCAATTGGGAGAAAGTCCTGATTGACAGCGGCTACTACAAGCGTTCGCAATTCGACTAAGGCGGGCGAGCGGAGCTGATAGCGCCGAGGCCGAGTGACGTTGCGGGATGTGATCCGATGACGGCGATGCTTGAGATGCGTAACGTCAGCAAGAGCTTTGCCGGCGTGCAGGCATTGCGCGACGTCAATTTCACCGTGGAAGCCGGGCAGATCCATGCGCTGGTCGGCGAGAATGGTGCGGGCAAGTCGACCCTGATGAAGGTGCTGAGCGGGGTCTATCCCGCCGGCAGCTATGAAGGGTCGATCCTGTTCGACGGCGAGGAACGCCGGTTCCGCGACATCAACGACTCCGAGGCGCTGGGGATCATCATCATCCACCAGGAGCTGGCGCTGATCCCGCTGATGTCGATCGCCGAGAACATCTTTCTGTCGCGCGCGCCATCGCGGTTCGGGGTGGTGGACCGCAACGCGGTGTACCGGCGAACGGCCGAGCTGCTCGCGCAGGTGGGCCTGCGGGAATCGCCGGACACCTTGGTCACCGATCTCGGCGTCGGCAAGCAGCAGCTGGTCGAGATCGCCAAGGCGCTGTCGAAGCAGGTGCGGCTCCTGATCCTGGACGAGCCGACCGCGAGCCTCAACGAGGCGGACAGCGCCGCGCTGCTGGACCGGCTGCTGGTATTCCGCGAGCAGGGCATCGCCTCGATCCTGATCTCGCACAAGCTGAACGAGGTCGCACGGGTCGCCGACCGGATCACGGTGCTGCGCGACGGCCGCACCGTCGACAGCCTCGATTGCAGGACCGAGCAGGTCGACGAGGACCGGATCATCCGCAGCATGGTCAACCGCGATCTCGCGCATCGTTTCCCCGAGCGAAACGTTGCGATCGGCGATCCCGTGATGACGGTGGAGAACTGGTCGGTGTATCACCCGCTGCATACCGGGAGGCAGGTGATCAAGAACGTCGACTTCAAGGTGCGCCGCGGCGAGGTGGTCGGCATCGCCGGCCTGATGGGCGCCGGCCGCACCGAGTTCGCCATGAGCCTGTTCGGCAGGGCCTGGGGCTACAATATCTCCGGCAGGATCAGCCTTGACGGCCGCGAGGCCAACCTTGCCAGCGTGCCGGCTGCGATTCATGCCGGCCTTGCCTATGTCACCGAGGACCGCAAGCAGCTCGGGTTGATCCTCGCCGACGACGTCCGCAAGAACGTGACGCTGGCGAGCCTTCGCCAGGTGTCGGATCGCGGCGTAATCGACGATGTCGTCGAGCTGAAGGCCGCGAGCGACTACCGCAACCGGATGCGGATCCGCTGTTCCGACGTCTATCAGGAGGCCGGGCAGCTCTCGGGCGGCAACCAGCAGAAGGTGGTGCTGTCGAAATGGCTGATGACCGATCCGCAGGTGCTGCTGCTCGACGAGCCGACCCGCGGCATCGACGTCGGGGCAAAATACGAGATCTATTGTATCATCAACGAGCTCGCGGAGGCCGGCAAGGGCGTCGTGGTGATCTCGTCGGAAATGCCGGAATTGCTCGGCATCTGCGACCGGATCTGCGTGATGAATGACGGTGCCTTCGTCGGCGAGTTCGCGAAGGACGACGCGACGCAGGAGAAGATCATGCGCGCCATCATGCGCAATGTCAGGTTGTCCGGAAACGGCGCCCCTGCCGGTGAGCCGCGGGCGGGAGGCAGAGCACAATGACCGACAAGACGGTGTCACTTCCCGAGACCCCGAAGCATTCCGGCTTCATCAAGAACAATCTGCGCAACTACGGCATGCTGCTGTCGCTGCTCGCGATCATGCTGTTCTTCGAGATCGTCACCGACGGCACGCTGTTGCAGCCGGTCAATCTCACCAACCTCGTGCTGCAGAACAGCTATATCGTGATCATGGCGCTCGGCATGCTGCTGGTGATCGTCACCGGGCATATCGACCTTTCGGTCGGCTCGGTCGCGGGATTCGTCGGCGCGGTCGCAGCGGTGCTGATGGTGAGCTACCATGTCGACTACCCGATCGCCTTCATCGTCTGTCTCTTGATCGGTGCCGCGATCGGCGCGGCGCAGGGCTACTGGGTCGCCTATTTCAAGATTCCCTCCTTCATCGTGACCTTGGCGGGCATGCTGGTGTTCAAGGGCCTTGCGCTCGCGGTGCTGCAGGGCCGGTCGGTCGGGCCGTTTCCGCCGACCTTCCAGAAGCTGTCGTCGGGCTTCATCCCCGAGCTGTTTCCGAGCGCCGGCACGCTCTATCCGACCTCGCTGCTGATCGGCGTCGTGCTGGCGTTCGCGCTGGTTCTCGCGAGCGCCAAGAGCCGGGCGCGCGAGCAGTCGCACGGCATCGAGGTCGAGCCCTATGCGTTCTTCATCGCCAAGAGCATCGCACTGGCCGGCGCGGTGCTCTACTTCACCTATCTGATCGCTTCGCATCGCGGCCTGCCGAACGTGCTCGTCATCATGACGGTGCTGATCGCGCTCTACGGTTTCGTCACGCGGCGGACCGTGATCGGCCGGCAGATCTATGCCGTCGGCGGCAACGCCAAGGCGGCGAAGCTCTCGGGAGTCAAGACCGAGCGGCTGACCTTCTTTACCTTTGTCAACATGGGCGCGCTGGCGGCGCTCGCCGGGCTGGTGTTTGCTGCCCGCCTCAACACCGCGACGCCGAAGGCAGGCCTTGGCTTCGAGCTCGACGTGATCGCCGCCTGCTTCATCGGAGGGGCGTCGGCCTATGGCGGCGTCGGCCGGGTCGGCGGCGCGGTGGTGGGTGCCATGATCATGGGCGTGATGAACAACGGCATGTCGATCCTCGGCATCGGCATCGATTACCAGCAGGTGATCAAGGGGCTCGTCCTGCTGGGCGCCGTCTGCATCGACGTCTACAACCAGCGCCGCTGATTGCCGCGCAGTCATGATCCTGCGATAGGAAGCCGGCGCAACGCAGGAGAACGCCGCGTGAAACTGTCCCATGCCGATGCGCTGAACATCGGAAACATCCTCGCCGAAGTCGGCCGCACTGAGATCATGCCGCGGTTTCGCCGCGTCCGGGAGATCGAGGTCCGCACCAAGACGTCGGCATTCGACGTCGTCACCGAAGCTGACGAGCTTGCCGAGCAGGCGATCTCGGCGGCGCTGCTCCGGGCGTTTCCGAACGCGGTCGTGATCGGCGAGGAGGGCACGGCACGCGATCCGGCCGCGCTCGATCAGGTCGGAACCGCGGACCTCGCCTTCATCATCGATCCGATCGACGGCACGCGGAACTTCACCTCGAGCCTGCCGCTGTTCGGCTCCATGGTGGCCGCCACGATGCGCGGCGAGATCGTGTTCGGCGCGATCCACGATCCCGTCAGCAACGACACCGCCTTCGCGCTGCGCGGCGAGGGCGCCTGGCTCGAAATGCCGGACGGCAGGCGGCATGACCTCAGGGTGGCTCCAGCAGTGCCTGTCAAGCAGATGGACGCGGTGATCGGCGTCAACTTTCTGCCGGAGGCGCTGCGCCCAATCGTCGCCGGCAATCTGTCCAAGCTTGGTGTCAGCGCCTGGCTCAGATGCGCCGCGCACGAGTATCGCATGGCGGCGTCGGGCCATTGCCATCTCTTGTTCTACAACAAGCTGATGCCGTGGGATCATGCCGCGGGCTGGCTGTTGCATCGCGAGGCCGGCGGCTACAGCGCGCATTTCGACGGATCGCCCTACAAGCCGGTCAATCTGACCGGCGGTTTGCTCTGCGCGCCCGACGAAGCGAGCTGGCATGCGGCCCGGCAGGCGATCCTGACGCCAGCCGGCTAGAGGTGGATGATGTGCGTTCGGAATAGAGTTTCGCGCTCAACTGTCAAGCAACCCGCTCGGTGTCGTCCCTGCGCATGCGTCGCCATTAGCCCCGTCATCCTGAGGAGCGCGTAGCGCGTCTCGAAGGATGCACGGCCCCACTGTGGCCGATTCATCCTTCGAGGCTCGCCGAAGAGGCTCGCACCTCAGGATGACGGGTCGGATAGGATTCAACTGTCAAACAGCTAGTTCGGTGTCGTCCCTGCTTTCGCAGGGACGACCTCGAATGTGTTGTACGGTATGTGAGTCATACTTGCGCGCTCTCGCGATACGAGTTGCCTCAACTTTGCGTCTCGTCCCACCCTCTCATTGAACAGAGGGCACGGCGGCACTATTCGCTACCGGTGATGATGTTGCCGAACAGCTTCCAGCTCTCGCCTTCAAACCGCATCAGCTGCGACTGTTCGATCGGACGGAAGTCAGTCGCGCTGGTGTTGATCCTGATCCCGGGCAGGATCATCTTCGGCGCAAAGTTCTTCAGGCCGGCGGCCTGCTTCATCACATTCTCGCGTGTGAGATCATCGCCGCACTGCATCAGCACCTGCGCGAGCGTTTGCGCGGCGGCGTAGCCATAGACGTGATTGCCGTTGGTCTTGTCGCCGTCGGGCATGTACTTGTCCATGAATGCCCGCCATTCCTTCGTTTCGGCATCGTCATTCCAGATCGTGTCGGTCGGATCCTTGAGGTAGGCGACCGAGATGATGCCCTGCGAATGCTCGATGCCGGCGGCGCGCATCACCGAGGCGACCGAGGTAGCGGTGGAGGTCAGGAAGAAGGTCGGCTTCCAGCCGAGCTCGGCGACTTTCTTGATGGTCTGCGCCGCGCCCTTCGGCGCCGCCCAGGTGAACAGGATGTCGGCGCCGGAGGCGCGCAGCGCCACGATCTGCGAATCCAGCGTGGGATCGGTCAGCTCGTAGGACTTGTCGGCGACGATCATGCTGCTCGCCTTGTCGCCGAGGCCGTCGCGCAGCCCCTTGAGCGCATCCTTGCCGGCATCGTCGTTCTGCCAGAGCACCGCGATCTTGCCGTTCGGGAATTTGTCCAGGATGTATCTGGCGTAGATCCGCCCTTCGCTCTGGTAGTTCGGCTGCCAACCCATCGTCCACGGAAAGCCTTGCGGATCGCCGAAACGCGTCGCGCCCGATGCGATGAAGAGGTGAGGGACCTTCTTGCCGTTGAGATATTTCTGGATCGCGACATTGGGCGCGGTGCCGAGCGGCTGGAACACCAGCAGCACCTCGTCGCCCTCGACCAGCTTGCGTGCCTGCTCGACCGATTTCGGCGGCGAGAAGCCGTCGTCGTAGCTGACGAAGTTGACCTTGCGTCCGTTGATGCCGCCCTGATCGTTGACCATCCTGAAATAGGCCGCCTCGGTCCGGCCGATCGCGCCGTAGGCCGAAGCGGGGCCGCTATAGGGCATGATGTTGCCGATCTTGATCTCGGTATCCGAGACCCCTGGGCCGTAGTTCTTCTGCGCGAGTGCCGGCGACAGCGCGCCGATCGTTACCGCGGCCGCCAGGCACGCACGAAGACAAAATCCGTCCAACATCCCTCAATCACTCCCTGATTGTCCGCTGATCGCCTTGTGACGTGCGCGCAGCCCCCTGCCGAGGGCCGGTGCGTTGACGCCCGACGACAATTATCGTATGCGCTTCCGATCTGGAAACGTTTCCAGACTAGCGCGCGTTCCCACCGATGGCAATATTCCTGCGGCCGGAGAGATGTGACAAATGAGCAGACTGGAGCAGACGAGCCCGGACCATGGCGCGAGGCCGCCGCTGGTCGCCGAATGCGATGCCGTCGTGGTCGGCGCCGGCTTCGGCGGGCTCTATGCGATCTATCGGTTGCGCGAGCTCGGGCTGAAGGTGATCGGCATCGAGGCGGCGTCCGATGTCGGCGGCACCTGGTACTGGAATCGCTATCCCGGCGCGCGCTGCGACATACCGAGCCTGTTCTATTCCTACAGCTGGTCGGAGGAGCTGCGGCAGGAATGGCGCTGGAGTGAGAAGTACGCCGCCCAGCCGGAGATCCTGCGCTACGCGCAGCGCGTCGCCGACCGCTTCGATCTGCGCTCCCTGATCCGCTTCGACACCCGCGTGACCAGCGCCGACTGGGACGAGGCCGGCGAGAGCTGGACGTTGCGCACCGATCGCGGCGATTGCATCGTCGCATCGACTTGTGTGATGGCAACCGGCAATCTCTCGGTGCCCAACAAGCCGAAGCTCGCGGGCCTCGCGCGTTTTCGTGGCCCGGTCTATCACACCGGGCAGTGGCCGCATCAGGAGATCGACTTTACCGGCTTGCGCGTTGCCGTGATCGGCACCGGCTCGTCGGGCGTGCAGACGATCCCGATGGTCGCCAAGGCGGCGAGCCGCCTGACCGTATTTCAGCGCACGCCGAACTACTCGGTGCCTGCACGCAATGCGCCGCTGTCCGAAGCCGACATCGCTGCCGCCGAGCCCGTGATCGCGAAATATCGCGAAAGCCTCGAGACGCCGGAGTTCGGACGGGTGCCTTCGAATGCCTTCGGCGCGCCCGTGCCCGAGCGGGACGTGCAGTGGGCGCGCTATGAACAGCTTTGGGAGCAGGGCGGCGGCGGCATCCTGACCGCGTTCCCGAACATCCTGACCGATGCAGCCGTCAACGACGTCGCCTGCGACTTCGTGCGCGACAAGATCCGCGGCATCGTGAATGACCGGGCGACGGCGGAGGCGTTGTCACCGAAGGATTATCCGCTCGGCGTCAAGCGCATCTGCATCGATACCGGTTATTTCGCGACCTACAATCTGCCGCATGTCGAGCTGGTCGATTTGCGCACGGAGCCGCTGACGACGGTCACCCAGACCGGCGTCGCGACCGCGACGCGGTCCTTTACGCTCGATGCGTTGGTGCTGGCGACAGGCTATGACGCAATGACCGGGGCGCTCGCCGCGATGCAGATCCGTGGGCGGGACGGCACGACCCTGAAGGAAGCCTGGGCCGATGGGCCCAGCGCCTATCTCGGCCTGATGGTGTCGGGTTTCCCAAATCTGTTCGTCGTGACCGGGCCGGGCAGCCCCTCCGTCATCGGCAACGTGATCCACGCCTGCGAAAACCATGTTGAGTGGATCGCGGCCTGTCTCGACAACATGCGCGCCAAGGGATTGACTCGGATCGAGCCGGAACGCGATGCCGAGCGGGCCTGGATGGCGCATGTCGCCGACGCCGCCAGCCGCACGCTCTATCCGAAGGCTAATTCCTGGTACCAGGGCGCCAACATCGCGGGCAAGCCGCGCGTGTTCATGCCCTATGTCGGCCAGGGCTACCGGCACCGCATCGCGCAGATCGCGCAGCGCGGTTATGAGGGTTTCGGGCTGCGCTGAGAGCGCCGTCTCTCTCCGTCATTGCGAGCGCAGCGAAGCAATCCATCGATCCGCACATGCGGTGGCTGTGGATTGCTTCGCTTCGCTCGCAATGACGTGGATGGAGCTATTCGATCTGAGCGGCTGGAACCGTTTCCAATACTCGCTTAATCCGCCAGACTACTTCCGACCTCGGGTGGGCGCTGGCGGCGCAGCGCAGGAATGCCGCAGGACGAGGCGCGTCGGCAGGAACACGGGGGCGCTGCTACCGGCCTTGTCGGGCTCGCGGATCCGTTCCAGCAACAGCCGCGCGGCGGTGCGGCCGACCTCGTTCATGTCCCAGCTCAGGGCTGAGATCGCGGGCGTCGCATGGCGGGCGAGGTCGGTGTCGCCGCTGCACACGATCGATACGTCCTGCGGATAGCGCAGGCCGTTGCTGGTGATCGCCTCCAGCACTTCGGCCAGCATGCTGGTGCCGAGCGAGATGATCGCGGTCGGCGGCTTTGTCATTTGCAGCAGCTGGCACACCGAGCTGAAGGCGGTGTTGGCGCCCTGCATGTGCGGGCGGATCAAGGTCGGGTCGACCTCGATCTTCGCTTCCTGATGCGCCTGCCGGTAGCCCGCAAGCCGTTCCGAGCTCGGCAGCACCGCAGCACTTCCGGTCAGCAACGCGATCCGGCGATGGCCGAGGCCGATCAGATAGCGCGTTGCCTCCAGCGCGCCGCCGCGGTGATCGACGCGAACCATGACGCTATCGGGTACCTCGCGGTCGACGGTCACGCAGGGCAGGTCGAGCGTCGCCAGCCCCTTCATGAAATCCTTGTGGGAATTGTCGCCGGCGAACAGCAGCAATCCATCCATCTGGCGCCGCCGCACCGCCGACAGGAACGCCGCCTCGCGCGCCTCCTCATGCTTGGTCGCCGCCAGCATCAAGAGGAAGCCGGCGCGCTGGAATTCCTCCTCCGCCGCGCTCACCATGCCGGTGTAGTGCGGGTTGGAGAAATCGGCCACCATGCAGCCGATGGTGTTGGAGGCCCGCGAGCGCAGCGCCTGCGCCGCCTGGTCGGGCTCGAACCCGAGACGCTTCACCGCGCGCATGATGCGCGCATGCAGCTCGGCGCTGGTATAGAGGCCGCCATTGAGCGTGCGGCTGACGCTTGAGACGGAGACGCCGGCCTCGGCCGCGACGTCACGAATCGTCGGTCGTGTCCGTCGCGTCCTGGTCATCGGTGGTCGGGCCCTGTCGGTTCGGCATTGCCGCCGCCATGCGTGCCAGTTGCGGCGCGCAGCAGACGGCGTCGGCGAACCTAATCAGGCTCCGCTGCGAATCTCAAATGATTCTTGGGTTATCGGCGTGACGCGCTCAGGAACAGCGGCCGGAAGATATCCAGAAATCCGGTCGCGGCCGGCGTCAGCGGGCGGTTCTTCAGCCGCAGGATCCCGATCTTACGAACCAGCGGCGGCGATACCAGCCGCTTGACGACCACGCCGCGCGGCGCCCGCGGCGGCACCGCCGAGGCCGGAACGATCGAGATGCCGACATTGGCCGCGACGAAATCGTAGAGCGTGCCGAACTGCTCGACGATGGTGCTGTGATTGAGCACGATGCCGCTTGCGGTCGCGGTGCTGTCGATCTGCTTGCGCAGGCCCGAGCCGGTCGGAAGCGAGACGAAGGTTTCGTTGCGCAGCTCGCGGAGGCTCAGCGTCGCCTTGTTTCGCAGCGGATGGCGCGAGGGCAGGATCGCGAAGCAGGACTCCTGCACCGCGTCGTCGCTGACGACTTCCTGGCCGAGCGCGGTGACGTTGCCGACGCCGAAATCGGCAAGACCGCTGCGCACATCCTCATAGACCTCGCTGCCGAGGCCCTCGCGCAGGTGGATTTCGACGCCGGGATGCGCCTTCCGGTATTTCAGCACGGCCTCCGGCACCACGTGGTGCGTGAGTGACAACAGGCAGGAGATGATCAGGCGTCCCTTGATCTGTTCGCCGAGCGCGCGGGCGTTGTCGACCTGGGCGCCGAGATCGGCGAGCAGGCGCTGCGTCGATGCCGTGAATTCGCGGCCCGGCGCGGTCAGGATGACGTTGCGCGTCGATCTGAGGAACAGCGAGACGCCGAGCTGGCGTTCGAGCTGCAGCACCAGACGGCTCACCGCCGACTGCGTCATGCCGAGGTCGGCGGCAGCCGCGGTGAAGCTGCCATACACCGCGACCGAGTTGGCGGCGCGAAGATGTTTGAGGCTGACCTCGAACCGGCGTGGGCGTCGCTCGCGCATCATTCATTCCAGTTTCGCATCAATAATCCGGATCGGAAAATATTTGACCTATATGCCCGCCGCGTCAACGATGAAGACAACGACAGCGCGGCAGGCGGGAAGGGAAATTGCAGATGACGGCGAGCCCGACGATGACGCGGCAAGGCGCGCTGCACGGTGTCCGCGTCCTCGATCTGACGCGGTTCTATTCAGGTCCGTTCGCGACCTTGATGCTGGCGGGTTTCGGCGCCGAGGTCATCCGCATCGACACCCCGGAGCAGGGTGATCCCACCATGACCGGACCGCCGTTCCTCGGCAGGGACGGCGTCTCGCTCGACCGCAAGCATGACAGCGACCTCGGCCTCGCCTATCTGAAGCGCTGCCGCGACAAGAAGTCGATCACGCTGAACATGCGCACGGCAGAGGGCATGGAGCTGTTCCATGCGCTGCTGCGCAAGTCGGACATCCTGGTCGAGAATCTGCGTCCCGGCGCGGCCGAGCGGCTCGGGGTCGACTATGAGGCAAACCGCCAGGTCAACCCCGCGATCGTGCATTGTGCGCTGACCGGCTACGGCTCGACCGGCGCCGACCGGCGTCTCAAGGCCTACGATTTGATGATCCAGGCGGCGTCCGGTCTGATGTCGATCACCGGTGCGCCTGACGGCAGCCCAAGCAAGGCCGGCACCGCGCTTGCGGACGGCATCACGGGCGCCTTTGCCGTCTCCGGCATCCTCGCCGCGCTGACCGAGCAGCGCGTGTCGGGACGAGGCCAGTTCGTCGACGTCGCGATGGCCGACTGCCTGTTGTCGCTGGTGCTCGACGAGCCCTTGGATTGCTACAAGCAGATGGGGATGGCGCCACGGCAGGGCAATCGCATCATGCGGTTCTCGCCCTTCAACACCTATGCCACGCGCGACGGTGCGATCGCGCTCGGCGCCGCCACGAATGAGGACTGGCTGGCGCTATTGGGTGTGATGGACCGGCTCGACCTCGCCGCGGACGCAAAGTTCATGAACACCGGCTGGCGCGTCGCCAACAACACGATCGTCGATGCGATCGTCGGCGAATGGACGTTGGGCCGCACCACGCTCGAGGCGATCGAGGCGCTCAATCGCGGCGATGTCGCCGCGAGCCCGATCCGCGACATCGACGACATCCTCGCCTGGGAGCATCTCGGCGCGCGCGACATGCTGAAGGCGGTCGTGCATCCGACCGAGCCGCTGGAGCAGCGCGTCATCGGCGCCGGGTTCCCGATCAAGATGGGACGGACGCACAAGGGATACACCGCGCCGGCGCCGACGCTCGGGCAGAACAATCAGGAGATCTATGGCGGGCTGCTCGGCCTCTCCGGGCAGCGGATCGACGATCTGAGGTCCAGGCGGATCATCTGAAAGCAAGAAGGCCGGCACATGCATGCCGTCCCAAGCGGGGGAGCGTCGAGATGGTCGTGGTGAAGAAACGAACAAGCACAGCTGCAGCGATCGCGTTGCTGGTCGGCGGCGCGATACTGACGCCGGTTCGGGCGGCGGATGTGCAGCCGGTCAGGATCGGCGTGCTCACCGATATGTCGGGGATGTACCGCGACATCATGGGGCCGGGCTCGGTGCTCGCTGCCAGGATGGCGGTCGAGGATTTCGGTGGCAAGGTGCTGGATCGTCCGATTGAGGTGATCTCCGGCGATCACCAGGCGAAAGCCGACGTCGGCGCGGCGATCGCCCGCAACTGGTTCGACAATGGCGGTGCCGACGTCGTCGTCGACGTGGCGCAATCCGCCGTGGCGCTCGCCGTGCAGGAGCTGGCGCGGACGCGCAACAAAATCGTCATCCACGGCGTGACGGGAAGCCCTGCAATCACCCAGCAGGCCTGCGCGGCGACCGCTTTCTCGTGGTCGCTCAACGCCTACGCTATTTCGGCGCCGCTGCCGAAGCCGCTGATCGAACGAGGGCTCGATACGTTCTTCTTCCTCTCGGCCGACTATTCCTTCGGCAAGGCGATGGAGGACGCTGCGGCGGGTGCGATCAAGGCGGCCGGGGGCAAGGTGCTGGGCTCGGTGCGCTTCCCGCAGAACAATCCCGACTTCAGCTCCTTCCTGCTGCAGGCGGTGGCGTCGAAGGCCAAGGTGATCTGGCTGATCTCGGCGGCCGAGGACACTACCAATGCCTTGAAGCAGGCCAAGGAGTTCGGCATCGCCGAGGGCGGCCAGCACATCGTGGTGCCCCTGACCTACATCACCAATGTGCACGCACTCGGGATTGCCAATGTGCAGGGCCTGACCTTCGCAACCCCGTTCTACTGGGACCGCACCGACAAGACGCGAGCCTGGTCGGAGCGCTTCTTCAGGCAGCATCACGCGATGCCGACCATGGACCAGGCCGCGGTCTATTCGGGAACGCTGCATTATCTCCAGGCCGTCGCTGCCGCCAGGACGCTCGATGGTCTGAAGGTCGCCGACGAGATCCGGAAGCTGCCGGTCAACGACATGTATGTCGAGAACGGTTTTGTGCGCGCCGACGGCTGGCTGATGCATCCGTTCTACATGGCGAGCATCAAGGCCCCCGGCGAGGTCAGGAAGCCCTGGGATTACTACACCATCGAGAAGGTCATTCCGGCATCCGAGGCGGCGCAGCCGTTGTCGGAGAGCCAGTGCCCGCTCGTCGCTCAATCGCAATGACATCGGCAAAGGAGAGACAATGTCCCGCGAAGTTCTCAAGATGTATTCGGACTACAAGAGCCCCTATGCCTGGCTGGCATTCGATCCGGTGTTCGAGCTGGAGAAGAAGTTCGACATCAAGGTGCAGTGGCGGCCGTTCCAGCTCCGGATCAAGGGCTCCGGCCAGCGCAGCGTCTATTCGGAATACAAGGTCAAGTATTCCTACATGGATGCGCGGCGGTCCGCGAACGAGCGCGGCGACAAGAAGATCATCCGCGGCCCGCTGAAGATCTTCGACACCGCACCGGCGCTGATCGGCGGACTGTTCGCGGAGAAGCAGGGGCGGCTGATCGAATACAGCCGCCTGGTCTACGAGCTGTTCTTCCGGCGCGAGCTCGCGGTCGACGAGATCGATGCGGTGGAGCGCTTCATCGAATCGCTCGGGATGTCCGGCGCTGAATTCCGCAGCTATTTCGAAGGTGACGGCCGGCGCGAATATGAGGAGGCACAGCAGGAGAGCCAGGGCGATCATATCTTCGGCGTGCCGATCTGTGTCTTCCGCGGCGAGCAGTTCTGGGGCAACGACCGGGTGCCGATGCTCGAGCGGCGGCTGCAGGAGGCCGGACTGTCGCTGTCGCGCGAAAAGCAACTGGCCTGAGCCGTGCCGGAGGCTCCGATGATCGATCTTCATTTCGCGCCGACGCCGAATGGCTGGAAGGTCTCGATCATGCTCGAGGAGTGCGGGCTGCCGTACACCGTCGTGCCGGTCAACATCACGCGCGGCGACCAGTTCAAGCCCGAATTCCGCAAGCTCAATCCCAATGGGCGGATCCCTGTCATCGTCGACAGGGATCCGCCCGGTGGAGGCGAGCCGCTGACGATCTTCGAGTCGGGCGCGATCTTGCTTTACCTCGCGGAGAAGACCGGCAGGTTCGCTCCGCTTGATCTGCATGGCCGCACCCGCGTGCAGCAATGGCTGATGTGGCAGATGAGCGCGCTCGGGCCGATGCTGGGCCAGAACGGGCACTTCTCGCTCTATGCGCCGAGCAGGATTCCATATGCGGTCGAGCGCTACGGCAACGAGGCCCGCCGTCTCTACGGTGTGCTCAACGATCGGCTGGGCGAAAGCACCTATGTCGCGGGCGACGACTATTCGATCGCCGACATCGCCTGCTTTCCCTGGGTGATGACCCATAAGGCGCAAGGCTTCACGCTCGACGATGTCCCGCACGTCAGGCGCTGGTTCACAGAGCTGCGCGCACGGCCGCTGCTCCAGAAGGGGCTCGCGGTCGGGCGGCGCGCGGTGCGCAAGACGCTCGACGCGCAGGCGCGCAGCAATCTGTTTGGAACGAGGCCGGCGCGCGGACACGCGCCCGCCGAAGCTCTTCAGTCACAACAACTGGACAATTGAGATGACTCTGCCTCCGAAAATGCTGACCGGTTATCGCGTGCTCGATATCACCCAGTTCGTCGCAGGCCCGACCTGCACGCGTCTGCTGGCCGAAGCCGGCGCCGACGTGATCAAGATCGAGCTCGCGCCGTTCGGCGACCGGTCGCGCTTCCAGGGTCTGAAGCCGCGCGATCCCGCGTACAAGAACACCTCGCAGAGCACGTATTTCTTCCAGCAGAACCATTCGAAGCGTAGCCTCGCGCTCGATTTCAAGCATGAGAAGAGCCGCCAGATCCTGACCCGGCTCGCCGCCAGGGCCGACGTCCTGGTGGAGAATTTTACGCCCGGCGTGATGGAGCGCGCCGGACTTGGCTATGAGACGCTCCGGAAAATCAATCCGCGGCTGATCATGTGCTCGATCTCGTTCGCCGGACAGACCGGTCCGCTGAGCGACAAGCCCGGCTTCGACTACATCGCGCAGGCCTTCGCCGGCATCACCGGCGTGATCGGCGATCCCGATGGGAAGCCGGCGCAGGTGCCGGTCGCGATCGGGGACGCCTCGACCGGCGTTGCCGCGGCGATGGCGGTCGGCTTTGCGCTGCTGCACCGCGAGCGGACCGGAGAAGGGCAGTTCATCGAATCGACGCTGCTGGACACCTACTTTCACATGCACGAGGCAAATGTGCCGAAGGTCTCGCTGCGCGGGGATAGCTTCGTGCCGCAGCGGGAAGGCTCGCTGCACCCGAATGGCGGCCCGGTGGGCGTGTTCGATTGCGGCCGGGGTGAGTTTCTCGTGATCTGCGCGCTGGCGCATCAATGGCCGCAAATGGTTCGCGCGCTGGGGCGGCCGGAGCTCGAGAAAGATCCGCGGTTCGAGTCCGCACGCGCCCGGGCCGACAACAGGGTGCTGGTGGGGGAGATCGTCGAAGTCTGGCTCAAGACGTTTCCGTCACGCGATGCGGCGATCGCCGCACTGGAGCAGGAACGGATCCCCTGTGCGCCGGTGCTGACCCTGAATGACGCCATGGCTCAGCCGCATCTGATCGAGCGCGGCACGGTCCGCCATGTCAGCGATCCCCGGATCGGCCAATTTGCGATTCCGGGCGCGCCGATGCGCTTCTCGGAATGGCCGCAGCGCACCGAGCTGAGGGCCGACCTGCTCGGCGAGCACAATGAGGAGATCCTGGGCGACCTTGGGCTGTCCGAGCAGGAGATCGACCAGCTCTATGCGGAGAAGGTGCTGGTGCAGGACAGGGAGCTGCGGGCCGGCAAGCCGCTCAGGCAGGCGAGCTGAGCGGCCACGCTCTCAGGCAGGGGCGTCACGCCGATGCGGGCCGATCGAAATAGGCGAACGCTGCGCTGGTCAGGCCGCCCAGCAGCGACCAGAACACCAGGCTGGTCAGCGTGACCGCGACCACGAACTGATGCGACAATGACGAGGGCACGTTGGTCTCGACATGCTCCAGCTCGGGCGCGCCGATCAAATGCGGCAGCATGATCAGGACCACGCCCGCGATGGCGGCCGGCATCGAACGCCGAAAGACGATCAGCCCGAGGCCGGCCGATGTCGCCAGCACCGCCGTCACCCACCAGATCTGACGCGACAACAGTGGTGCGGTGGGGACCCCCGGCAGTTCAGGCGGCAGCCCAAGGCCCGGCGCAATCGTGAAGACGGCAAAGCCTGCGAGGCCCCACATCAAGCCTTCGTGCCACGAGATCGGCTCGCCGGTCGCGCCGCTGCGAACCGAAAAGAAGCCGCAAAGCAGCAGCGCAAAGCCGATCGCGGTCAGGATGTTTGCTCCCGCGGTATAGAGATTGCGCTCCAGGCCGTCGCGCGGCTCCCACGCCTCGGCGCCGTGATCATGTTCCGCATGATCGTGGACGAGGATGGCCCGCGGCGGCGCGGAGGCTTCGTGCTTGTGCTCGGCCGCCTTCTCATAGACCTCGGCCTTGAGGATCAGCGGAACGGTGCCGAACTGCTGGACCGCGGTGACGATCAGGCCGACGATGAATCCGGCAATGACCGACGAGAAGACGATCGAGCGAAACGTGCTCATACCGGCGGGGTCAGTGACAGGGGAATGCGTTGGAATGGCGCACATCGTGCGCGGCGTTATGGATCACGTCGATGTGCGAGAAGCCGACCACCCCGACGATGAACAGACCAAGCGACATCGCCATCAGGGACTGGGCAAGCCGTCCGACCCGTCCGGTCGCGACCGGCAGATGCGTGACCTGGGATTGCATGACCTGGGTTTGCGCGGCCTGGGATTGGCTCATGGTCGTTCTCCACATTCGATTTGGTCGGCTTCTAGCAGCTTTCGAGCGATGTCGCGACTGGTAAGATGCAGATTTGTTCCAAGGGAGATGCGCTTGCGCAGGATCTTGGCGCGCGCCGCGGCCCTGAACGCGTCTTCAAACCGTGCGAAATAACCGATGCAGCCGTCCGGCGTCGGGTCGACGCCAAGCAATGTTCGAAACGCGCCCCGATGCACCGCGCAGATGGCGCCGCGCTCAGGGATGGGAAAGACCAGGGAGGCGATGTCGGCGCGCCAGTGGGCTGCGCCGTTCAGGGCGCCGCTACCGCCCGGAGATTCGTCAGCGCCGGATGGTGAATTCATCGGGACCTCGCCGCGATTCCCACTTGGCCTGCTCGAGCTCAGGACGGTCGCATTCCGCCTGGGGGTAACCGATACAGAGGTAGCCGATGAATTTCCACGTATCGGGTATTTCCAGAATCTCGTGAACGCGGCCTGGATTGAAGATCGAGACCCAGCCGAGCCCGATGCCTTCCGCGCGCGCAGCAAGCCACATCGCGCAGATCGCGGCCACCACCGAGTATTCTGTTGTCTCCGGCATTGTGGCGCGCCCCAGGCCGGAGCCGATCTGGTCGGTCTTTTCGGCAAACACGGCCAGATGGCCGGGCGCCTCCTCGAGGCCCGATAGCTTCAATGCGGCATATTTTGCTGCACGCTCGCCGGAATAGGATCGCAGCGCGTCGGCGTTGCAGCTCTTGAAGTCCTCGATGACAGCGCGGCGCCGTGCCGCATCGTCGACAATGACGAACCGCCAGGGCTGGCTCAACCCGACCGAAGGCGACAGGCAGGCGATCTCGATCAGCCGCTCGATCGTACCATCAGGCAGCGGATCGGTGCGGAAGCGGCGCACGTCGCGCCGCCACACGAAAAGTTCGTGCAGTTGCCGGCGAAACGCATCGTCGAACGAGACCATCGCGGGGCCTTTGCCGGGTTCGATCGTGTTGCTCATTTCAGCTTCATCGGCAGCCCCGCAACGACGAACTCGACCTCGTCCGCCGCGCCGGCAATGCTCTGGTTCATGAGACCTGCGGCGTCGCGGAACGTCCGCGCCAGTGCGTTGTCAGGCACGATGCCGAGGCCAACTTCGTTGGTAACCATGATGACCGGGCTGCGTTGGCGCGACAACGCGTCCGCCAGCCGCGCGACCTCCTGCGACCAGTCGCGCTCCGCATGCAGCAGGTTGGACAGCCAAAGCGTCAGGCAATCGACCAGCCTTGCGCCGCCGCCATCGGTCTTGGCCAGTGCCTCCACGAGATCGAGCGGCACCTCGCGTTCGATCCAGTCATTGCCGCGCCGCGCGCGATGGGTGGCGATCCGCGCGTCCATTTCCGCGTCGAGCGCCTCGGCGGTGGCGATATAGACCGGCTGACCTGGAAAGCTGCGCGCGCGCAATTCGGCGCGGCGGCTTTTCCCGGACCGGGCTCCACCCGTGATCAGAACGACGGCCATAAGATCCCCTGTTGCGCGCGGTGTCCCGCTTCGCCCGAAACGCTCTAACCACCAATCGCGGTGAAAGACAAAGCCGAAATCCGTCACGGAGGGCTTGCGCTCGGTCCACGTCTTGCGCATCAGGGGGCTCGCGACAAGGAGAGGGTGCGTGTTTTTTGCGGGAGCAATGGCGGTGGCGATGGCTGTGGATGCCCTGATCGGCTGGCCGTCGGTGCTGTTTGCCCGCATCGGCCATCCCGTGACCTGGCTTGGCCGGCTGATCAAGCTTCTCGATACCAAATGGAACCGGGCCGCCGATCCACCGGCGTTTCGGCGCATGGCCGGTGTTGCGGCCGCGATCTTCGTGATCGCGCTGGCGGCGGCGCTTGGCTGGGCCGTTCAGTCCGTGCTCGCATCCGGGTGGCTACGCATTGTCGTTGTGGGCGTGTTGGCGTGGCCGCTGGTTGCGCTGCGCTCGCTGCACGACCATGTGGCTGCGGTGGCCAATCCGCTTGCCGCCGGCGACATCGCGGCGGCGCGTTCGGCGGTCGCGCAGATTGTCGGACGTGATCCCGCAACGCTCGACGACACCGGCATCGCACGCGCGACCATCGAGAGCCTCGCCGAGAATGCCTCCGACGGCATCGTGGCGCCGGTGTTCTGGGGCGCGCTGTTCGGCCTGCCGGGAATCCTCGGCTACAAGGCGATCAACACGCTGGACTCCATGATCGGCCATCGTACCGAGCGGCACGAGGCGTTCGGCTGGGCTGCCGCCCAGATCGACGATCTCGCCAACCTCATTCCGGCGCGGCTGACCGGCCTGCTGTTCGTGTTGCTTGCCCCGCGGCCTTCGCAGGCGTGGTCGTGCATGTTGCGCGATGCGCACCGCCATCGCTCGCCGAATGCCGGCTGGCCGGAAGCCGCGATGGCCGGCGCGCTCGATGTGCGGCTCAGCGGGCCTCGCATCTATCACGGCAGCATCGCGGATGAGCCCTGGCTGAACGAGGGCGCGCGCGATCCGGCTGCCGCTGATGTCCTCGCCGGGTTGAAGCTCTATCGTTACGCCATGATGCTGTTGGTCGCGGCGTTCGTCGCCCTGGCGCTGGCGTGAGGAGCGGCGCATGCGTGAGCACGGCGGAAATCTCGATGTCGCCCAGCAGCGCTTCGGCGGCGCTACGGAAGACTGGATCGATCTGTCGACGGGGATCAATCGGGTGCCTTATCCTGACGTCGATGTCGAGCTGCGGCAATGGAACGCGCTGCCGTCGCGATCCGAGATTGAATCCCTCCATCACGCCGCGCGGCAGGCCTACCGCACCGACGCGCCGATCGTGGCGATGAGCGGTGCGCAGGCCGCCATTCAGTTGCTGCCGCATCTGGCGCCGCGCGGGCGGGCACGGATCCTTGCGCCGACCTACAACGAGTACGCCGGGATGTTGTCGGCCGCCGGTTGGGACGTCGATGAGGTGTCCGATCTCGCAGCGCTTGCGGGAGCGGACACTGCCATCGTCGTCAATCCGAACAATCCGGATGGCAGGTGCCATGATCGGGACGAACTGCTCGCGCTGCTGCCGCACGTTGGCCGGCTCGTGATTGACGAGAGTTTTGTGGACGCTGTACCCGACCTGTCGCTTGCAGGAGAGGCCGGACAATCCGGGCTCCTGATCCTGCGCTCATTCGGCAAGTTTTACGGACTTGCGGGCTTGCGGCTCGGCTTCGCTATCGGCAGCGAGCTGGATATCGCCGCGCTTGCGGCGATGGCGGGACCATGGCCGGTTTCGGGGGCCGCGATCGCAATCGGGCGGCGCGCCTTGCTCGATCACGACTGGACAACGGCGACGATCGCACGGCTGGCGGATGACTGTGTCAGGCTCGATGCGGCGGCGCGATCGCAGGGCTGGACGCTGCTCGGCGGCACGCCGCTGTTTCGTCTCTACGACGTTGGCGATGCGCTCGCCGCGCAGGAGAGGCTTGCTCGAGCGCTGATCTGGTCGCGCGTCTTCCAGCAAAAGCCCGGATGGTTGCGTCTCGGTCTGCCGGGCAGCGAGGCCGAATGGTCCCGTCTTGCCGCCGCGTTGTCGCGCTGATGGTTTAGCGCGCCAGCGCGAGCAGGCCTTCCACATCAAGATGGGTCTCGATGTGCTCGGCAAGCGCGTCGAGCGCGCTCTCGACCCTGGCGCCGTACGGCTGATCCGCCGCAGGGATATCGAGCTGTGCAAGAAACGCCTTGCGAAATTCGTCCGAGGTGAACAGGCCGTGCAGATAGCTGCCGTGAACGCGCCCGTCACGCGACATGGCGCCTTCCGGCGAGCCGTCAAGCATTGAAAAAGGCCGCGCGCGATCCGGGCCATCGGTGCGCCCGATGTGGATCTCGTAGGCGCTGATCGGTTGACGGGTCGCAGCATGCATCGCGCTGACGCGGGTCAGCGTCTTCTGTTCGGTCATGGTTGTGGTGACATCGAGTAGCCCGAGGCCGCGCGTTTCGCCGGCGAGCCCCTCGATCCCCTCAGGATCGGCGACGCTTTGCCCAAGCATCTGGTATCCGCCGCACAGCCCGAGGATGTGGCCGCCGCGGCGATGATGCGCCAGCAGGTCGATGTCCCAGCCTTGCGCGCGCAGGAAGGCGAGATCGCCGCGGGTGGATTTCGAGCCGGGCAGGATGACGAGCTTCGCGTCGCCCGGAATGGCTTCGCCCGGCCGCACCATCACGAGATCGACGCCGGGTTCGAGCTTCAGCGGATCGAGATCGTCGAAATTGGCGATCCGCGACAGCGCCAGAAACGCGATCTTGCACTGGCCGGGCTTGCGCGCGTCGCCAAGCCCGAGCGCGTCTTCGGCAGGTAGCTCACCGGCGCGAGCGAACCAGGGCAGCACACCGAAGCCGCGCCACCCGGTTCGGGCTTCGATCAGGCGGTAGCCGTCGTCGAACAACGTCGGATCGCCGCGGAATTTGTTGATGACAAAGCCCTGGATCATCGCGGCATCATCGGGGTCGATCACCGCCTGGATGCCGACGAGCTGCGCGATCACGCCGCCGCGGTCGATGTCGCCGACCAAGACCACGGGCACGTCGGCCCTGCGCGCAAAGCCCATATTGGCGATGTCGGACTTGCGCAGATTGACCTCGGCGGGGCTGCCGGCGCCTTCGACCAGCACCAGGTCGCCGCGCTGCTTCAGGCGCCCAAAGCTCGCCATCACCGCGCCCATCAGCGACGGCTTCATGGCGGCATATTCGCGCGCGCGGGCGGTCGCGATCCGCTTGCCGTGCACGATGATCTGGGCACCAACATCGGTTTCCGGCTTCAGCAGCACCGGGTTCATGTCGGTGTGCGGCTCGACGCCGGCGGCGAGCGCCTGCAAGGCCTGCGCGCGGCCGATCTCGCCGCCGTCGACGGTCACGGCGGCATTGTTCGACATGTTCTGGGGCTTGAACGGCAGCACGCGCAGGCCGCGTCGTCGCGCGGCACGCGCGAGGCCGGCGACGATGAGCGACTTGCCCACGTCCGAGCCGGCCCCCTGGATCATCAACGCGCGCGCCATGGTGCTGACCGTCAGAACTCGACGCCCGGCTGCGCCTTGATGCCGGAGCGGAAGGGGTGCTTCACCAGCGTCATCTCGGTGACGAGATCGGCGATCTCGATCAATTCGTCCTTGGCATTGCGCCCGGTGAGCACGACATGCGTCATCGGCGGCTTCGAATTGGTCAGGAAGTCGACGACATCGGCGATCGCCAGATAATCGTAGCGCAGCGCGATGTTGATCTCGTCGAGCACGACCATCCGCAAGCTCGGATCCGCGATCAGCTGCTTGGCCTTTTCCCAACCGGCTTGCGCTGCCGCGACGTCGCGGGCGCGATCCTGCGTCTCCCAGGTAAAACCTTCGCCCATCGCGTGGAATTGACAGAGATCGCCGAAATGCCCGGTCAGCAGGCGGCGCTCGCCGGTATCCCAGGCGCCTTTGATGAATTGCACCACGGCGCAGGGAAAGCCATGCGCCACGCAGCGCACGATCATGCCGAAGGCGGAGGAGGATTTTCCTTTGCCGGCGCCGGTATGAACGATGATCAGGCCCTTTTCACCGCTTTTGGTCGCCATGATCTTGTCGCGGGCGACCTTCTTTTTCGCCATTTTGGCGGCATGCCGCGCATCCAGCGAAGGGTCGGTGCCGACGGCGCGATCTTCAGCGTCGTTTCCATCAGAAATCATCACGTTCCTTCGGCTTGACAAGTGCGAGGCCAGGACGAATGGTGACCCCGCGTTGGTTCCTGTCCTACGACAGGCGAAGAGGGAATGCGATAGGGCTCAGACCGCAAGGTTTGCCCGAAGCGCAGCCGCCCCCGCGACCGTGACCGGAGAGATGCCCAAGCCACTGATTTCCTGATGGAGTCGGGAAGGTGGGCATCAAGGGAGAAATCCTACTCCGCAAGCCGGGAGACCTGCCGACGCAGTGTGTTTGAGACCGGCGGACGGGGTGTTCCGCGACGGGGAACGAACCTGTTCACGTCAGGTTCGTGTGCCTCATCGCTTCCCGCAGTCAATCCAGGAAGGGCGATGAGCGTTACACTTCATGTCTGTATCACCTGTCGCGCCGGCCAGACGCTGGCCGAAGGTGAGGTCGCGCCCGGTGCGCGCCTGCATGCCGCGCTTGTTGAGGTCGGCGTGCCCGATGACGTCAATCTGGTTCCGGTCGAATGCCTGTCGGCTTGCAGCCAGGGCTGCTCGGTTGCGCTCAGCGCGCCGGGGCGGTGGTCCTATGTCTACGGCCGCCTGTCCGCTGATCATGCCAAGGATGTGATCGCCGGCGCCTCTGCCTATGCGGCGGCGCCTGACGGCATCGTGCCGTGGCGCAGCCGTCCCGAAATCTTTCGCAAGCAATCGCTTGCCCGCATTCCACCCCTCGCCGTCGTGCCGGAGGCCGCAGAATGACCACGCTCGCCAAGGTTCCGGTCACCGTCGTGACCGGCTTTCTCGGGTCCGGCAAGACGACGCTGATCCAGCATCTGATCCGCAATGCCAACGGCAAGAAGCTCGCCGTGCTGGTGAACGAGTTCGGCAGCGAAGGCGTCGACGGCGAGATCCTGAAGTCGTGTGCCGACGCCAATTGCCCGACCGAGAACATCGTCGAGCTCGCCAACGGCTGCATCTGCTGCACCGTCGCCGACGACTTCATCCCGGCGATGGAGCAATTGCTCGCACGCCCTGTGCGGCCCGATCACATCGTGATCGAGACATCCGGCCTTGCCTTGCCGAAGCCGCTGCTGAAAGCGTTCGACTGGCCGGAGATCCGTTCGCGGATCACGGTCGACGGCGTGATCGCGCTGGCCGATGCCGAGGCCGTTGCCGCCGGCCGCTTTGCGCCTGACCCGGCCGCGGTTGATGCGCAGCGCGCCGCAGACGACAACCTCGACCACGAGACGCCGCTGTCCGAAGTGTTCGAGGACCAGATCGCCTGTGCCGACATCGTATTGCTGACCAAGGCCGATCTCGCCGGAGCCGAGGGGATCAAAGCGGCTAAGGCGGTAATTGCGGCCGAGATGCCGCGCGAGGTGCCGATGTTGCCCATCGTCGACGGTGCGATCGATGCCCGCGTGATCCTGGGCCTCGAAGCTGCGGCAGAGGACGACCTCGCGTCGCGGCCGTCCCATCATGACGGTGAGGACGAACACGAGCACAACGACTTCAATTCCGTGGTGATCGATCTTCCGGAGATCGCGGATGTCGATGCGCTGATCGCGTCGATCAAGGGGCTGGCACGCGAGCAGAACGTGCTGCGCGCCAAGGGCTACATCGCGGTCGAAGGCAAGCCGATGCGGTTGCTGGTGCAATCGGTCGGCGAGCGGGTGCGGCATCAGTTCGACATGCCCTGGGGCGCGCGGGCGCGGCAGTCAAAGCTCGTCGTGATCGGCGAACACGGCGACATCGACGAAGCCGCGATCAGGGCGCGACTAGGTGTCTGATGCACGTCATCTTCCGCGAGAGCCGCGGCCTTGAGGAGACCGCGACACCAAGGGACCTCGGCCAGGATCCGGCCGATCTCGTGGTGTTGTCGTTTTCCGACAGCGATCTCGCTGCCTTCGCGGCCGGCTGGCGGCGGGGCCGCGCCGCGCTGCCGTCGCTGCGGCTCGCCAATCTCGCGGCGCTGCGCCATCCGCTTTCGGTCGATACCTATATCGAGCGGACACTGTCGCATGCGCGCGGCATCCTGGTTCGGCTGATCGGCGGCGAACCCTATTGGTCTTACGGGCTGGCCGCGGTGCATCGTCTGGCGAAGGAGCGCGGCATCGCCCTGGTGGTGCTGCCGGCGGATGGCCGCGACGATTTGCGGCTGGATGAATTCTCGACCTTGCCGGTCTCGACGCTGCGCCGCCTGAAGGTGCTGTGCGACAAGGGCGGCCCCGTTGCCGCACAGGCCGTGATCGCGCAACTGGCGCTGGCGTCCGGCCTTTATGCCGGGCCGGTTGTCGGTGAGATCGATCTTCCCGAGATCGGCGTCTACGATTCCCGGCGCGGTGCCGTCGCGGCGCTGCCGGCATCGGATGGCCGGCCGCTTGTGCTGGTGACCTTTTATCGCTCCTATCTGGCGGCGGGCGACGCGGCTCCGGTCGATGCGCTGATCGAGGCTTTGCGCGAAAAGGGATTCGACGCCCACGGTGTCTTCGTCACCTCGTTGAAGGCGGCGGGCGTGGCCGACTGGCTACGCGCTCAGTTCGCGCAATGCCCGCCGGCCGCCATCGTCAATGCAACCGCATTCTCCGCGGCCGGTGACGACGGCACGACGCCGTTCGATGCCGCATCATGTCCGGTGTTCCAGGTCGCTCTGTCGACGGCGCGGCGCGAGGATTGGGCCTTGTCGCTGCGCGGCCTGTCGCCCGGCGATCTCGCGATGCATGTGGTGCTGCCGGAGGTCGACGGCCGCCTGTTCACGGGTGTCGTCAGCTTCAAATCGCCCGGCGAGCGCGATCCGGATCTGCAGTTCGCGCATCTTGCGCATCGGCCGGATGCCGAGCGCGTCGCCGCGGTCGCCGCGCGTGTGGCAGCCTGGCATCGGCTTGCCGGCAAACCCGCCCGGGACAAGCAGCTCGCCGTCGTGCTCTCGAACTATCCAGGCCGCCCGCATCAGATCGCGCATGCCGTTGGTCTCGATGCACTTGCCTCGGTGGAGGTGTTGCTCGCCGACCTCGTGGCTGCGGGCTTTGATCTGGAGCCGGTGGAGTCGCTGGGCGGCGTGCTGCTGCACCGGAAGCTGACATGGGACGTGGCCGAATATCGCGCGACGATCTCGAACCTCCCGCAGCAGCTCCAGGACGATCTTGCGCGCGCATGGGGCGCGCCGCAGGCTGATCCCGATTGCCGTGACGGTGCGTTTCATTTCGCGGCGATCCGGAGCGGCAAGTCGATCATCGCGGTTCAGCCGGAGCGCGGTGACGTCGGTCAGCGCGATACGGACTATCACGACCTCTCGCGAACGCCGCGCCATGCCTATGTCGCTTTCTATCTGTGGCTCAGGCAGCACGGCATCGATGCCGTCGTCCATATGGGCGCGCATGGCACGCTGGAGTGGCTGCCCGGCAAGTCGGTTGCGCTGTCATCCGCATGCTGGCCGGAAGCGCTAATCGGCGATCTGCCCGTCGTCTATCCCTTCATCGTCAACGACCCCGGCGAGGCCGCGCAGGCCAAGCGCCGGATCGGTGCCGTGACGATCGGCCATCTGCCGCCGCCGCTGGCGCAGGCGGCGGTGCCGGAGGGCTTGCGCAGGCTCGAGCGTTTGCTCGATGAATATTCGACTGCGGACGGCCTCGATCCGGCGCGGCGGCAGCGCCTGATTGCCGCGATACGCGAAGAAGCGCGCATCGCCGGGCTGGAGGACGATCTCGGTCTCGCGGCGTCAGTCTCCGCGGCCGAAGCCATTCCCCAGATCGATCGTTTCGTCTGCGATCTCAAGGAAAGCCAGTTCGGCGACGGCCTGCATGTGTTCGGGCAGGGCGCTTGCGGCGATGCAGAGCGGGCAGCGTTGCGCGATGCGCTTGCCGGTCGGCACATTGCGCCGGGGCCGTCGGGCTCGCCCTATCGCGGGCGCAGCGACGTGCTGCCGACCGGACGCAATCTGTTTGCGGTCGATCCGCGCGCGGTGCCGACGCCGTCGGCGCATGCGCAGGGCGTGAAGCTCGCCGAGGAGCTGCTGCGCCGTCATTTGCAGGATCACGGTGACTGGCCGACAGGGCTGGTCGTCGACCTCTGGGGATCGTCGACGATGCGCACCTCCGGCGAGGATTTTGCGATGGCGTTGCACCTCGCCGGGATCGCGCCGCGCTGGGATCATGGATCGGGCCGGGTGTCGGGCTACGACATCATCGCGCCGGCAGAGCTTGGCCGTCCGCGAATCGACGTGACGCTGCGCGTGTCGGGGCTGTTCCGCGACGTCTTCTCGGGACTTGCGCAGTTGTTCGAAGCTGCGACCGAGGCGTTGTCCGAACGCAGCGAGGAGAGCGACGAGAATCCTTACCGGCAGCGCGTCTCGCGCGTGTTCGGGCCTCGCCCCGGACATTATGGCGCCGGCATCGCGTCCGTCCCGGACGCCTTCACGGAGGAGGCGCGCGACGCGGCCGGCGAAGCCTGGCTGTCGGCATCGTCCTGGGCCATTGCATCTGATGGCGAGATCAGGCCTGACCGCGCCGGCATCGAGGCACGGCTCGCTGCTGCCGATAGCTTCGTCCACACCCAGGATTTGCCGGAGACCGATCTGCTGCTGGCGGCGGACTATGCCGCGCATGAGGCCGGTATCGCCGCGGCGGCCCGGCGGCTCGGCGCAAAAGTCCCGTCGCTCTATCACCTCGATACGACGCGGCCGGATCAGCCGCATGCGCGGTCGCTGACCGAGGAAATCTCGCGGGTGGTGCGGGCGCGCGCCGCCAATCCCGCGTGGATCGCCGGCATGATGCGCCACGGCTTCCGTGGCGCCGCCGAGATATCGGCGACGCTGGAGCACATGGCGACGTTCGCGCATCTCGCCGGTGCTGTGCCGCCGCACCTGTTCGACCTCTATTACGACGCGACGCTCGGCAATGACGACGTCCGCGCCTTCATGGCGCGCGAGAATCCGGCGGCGCTGGCCGCGATCGAAACCTGCTTCACCCGGCTGCATGACGCGTCGCTCTGGCAGACGCGGCGCAATTCGATTGCGGCAGCGCTGCAGGAGGCCTCATGAGCGCCATCGCGATCAAGGGCTGGTGTCCCGGGGCGCTGCGGCCGATGCAGTCGGGCGACGGCCTCGTGGTGCGCATCCGTCCGCGCGGCGGACGGCTGGAGGCGGCGCAGGCGGCGGGAATTGCCGACCTGGCTGCGCGATACGGCAACGGCCTGATCGATCTGACCAGCCGCGCCAATCTCCAGATCCGCGGCGTCAGCGATGAGGGTTATCCAGCCTTGATCGATGAGCTCGCCGGGCTCGGGTTGCTTGACGCGGATTCGGATACCGAGGCGCAGCGCAACATTCTGGTGACGCCATTCTGGACTGCCGATGACGATACTCGCGTGCTCGCGGCCGAGCTTGAGCGGGCGCTCGCCGGCGCGGGGCTCGATCTTCCCACCAAGTTCGGTTTCGCGATCGATGACGGCAGCAAGCGCGTGCTGGCCGGCGCGTCGGCGGATATCAGGATCGAGCGCGCTCGCAACGGCGGACTGCTGGTGCTTCCCGATGGCGCACGGTACGGTCGCCCTGTCTGGCGCGGAGAGGCGGTGGATATCGCGCTCGCGATGGCCGAATGGTTTGTCACCTCCGGCGGAGCCAAAGCTGAGAAACGACGGATGGCGTCTCATCTGTCCGGCGGCGCGAGCTTGCCGCAGTCGCTTCGCGGCGACGCGGCGCCCGTGGCTCGATCGGCAGATCCTGTGCCCGGCCTCTATCCGACTGGCGCGCTGGTTAGCGTAGCCTTCGGTCAAATGCCGCACCAGACGCTCAGCCATCTTGCCGGCTGCGCGCAAGCTCTTCGCATGACGCCCTGGCGGATGCTGCTCGCGGAGGGCATGCATGAGATGCCCCGTGACGCGGACCTCGTCACTGATCCCAATGATCCGGCGCTCCGCGTGATCGCTTGCAGCGGCGCACCGCGCTGTCGTGAGGCGCATGCCGATACGCGTGCATTGGCATCGGCGCTGGCATCGTTTGTCCCGGCTGATGCTCGGCTTCATGTGTCCGGTTGCGCCAAGGGCTGTGCCCATTCCGGCTCGGTGGACGTCACCCTCGTTGCGTCAAGCGCGGGCTTTGACCTCATCCGTTGCGGCACGACGCGGGACGTGCCGGTCCTGCGAGGGCTCACCCGTTCGGACCTCCTCGCAAATCCCTCCGTGCTGATGGGAGGCCACTGATGCCGCACGTCTATGAGACTGATGGTGCGACGATCTATCGGCAGTCCTTTGCGACGATCCGGTCGGAGGCCGACCTTGCCCGCTTTACATCAGACGAGGAGCCGGTGGTCGTGCGCATGATCCATGCCGCGGGCATGGTGGGCCTGGAAGCGCATGTCCGTTTCACGCCGGGTATGGCTGGGCGCGCACGGGCAGCCTTGCAGGAGGGTGCGCCGGTTCTTTGCGATGCACGCATGGTGTCGGAGGGCATCACGCGCGCACGGCTGCCGGCCGGCAACGCCGTCATCTGCACGCTCGGCGATGTCAAGATTCCGGCACTCGCGCAATCGATGCGCAATACACGCTCGGCGGCGGCGCTCGAGCTGTGGCGGCCGCATCTGGCCGGCGCCATCGTCGCGATCGGCAACGCGCCGACGGCGTTGTTCCATCTGCTCAACATGCTGGAGGACGCCGACTGTCCGCGGCCGGCGGCGATCATTGGCTGCCCGGTCGGCTTCGTCGGCGCGGCTGAGTCGAAGGCGGCCTTGATGGCCGCGTCGCCGGTACCGGCGCTGACGGTCGAGGGACGTCTCGGCGGATCAGCGATCACGGTTGCTGCTGTCAATGCGCTGGCGAGCCGGAGCGAATAGCGATGGGACGTATCATCTGCTGCGGCCTCGGCCCAGGCGATCCCGACCTGATGAGCGTGCGCGCCGACCGCACGGTGCGCGCCGCGCAGCATGTCGCCTATTTTCGCAAGAAGGGGCAGCTGGGGCAGGCACGCCGCATCGTTGAAGGCATGCTCGCCGCCGGCGTCAGCGAATATCCGATGGAATATCCGGTCACCACCGAGATCGCGTTCGACAGTCCGGACTATGCGCGGCTGCTAGCGGGCTTCTATGACGAATGGGCCGAGCGCCTGGCGCGGCTTGCGCGCGCGATCGACGTCGTCGTGCTCTGCGAGGGCGATCCCTATTTCTATGGCTCGTTCATGCACCTGCGTGCGCGGTTGCAGGGACGGGTCGAGATCGAGGTGGTCGCCGGCATTCCCGGCATGGTCGGTTGCTGGAATGCGGTCGGCCAGCCGATTGCGCTTGCCGACGATGTGACCACCGTGCTGATGGGCACGCTGCCCGAGGCTGAGCTCGCGCAGCGGATGCGCAGCTCCGACGCCCTTGTCGTGATGAAGACCGGCCGCAATCTGGCGAAGATCCGCCGCGCGCTCGCGTCCGCCGGCCGCCTCGACGATGCGTGGCTCGTCGAACGCGGCACCATGCCGGATCAGCGGGTCGCGCGGCTCGCCGGTCTCGCTGAGGCCGACTGCCCGTATTTTGCGATCGTGCTGGTGCACGGGCAGGGCCGGCGCAGGGAGGCCGCGCAATGACCGGCACGCTGACCATCGCCGGGCTGGGGCCGGGCGACGAAGCGCTGATCACGCCGGAGGTCTCCGCTGCGCTCGCGATGGCGACCGACATTGTCGGCTATGCGCCTTATGTTACGCGCGTGCCGCCGCGCGCCGGGCTCACGCTGCATCCCTCCGACAACCGCGTTGAGTTGCAGCGCGCCGGCGAGGCGCTGCGGCTGGCTTCCGAGGGCCGGCACGTCGTCGTGGTGTCCTCGGGCGATCCAGGTGTGTTTGCGATGGCCTCGGCCGTGTTTGAAGCGCTGGAGGACGCAGCGCAATGGCACGACCTCTCCATTCGCGTGCTGCCCGGCGTGACCGCAATGCTGGCGGCGGCGGCGAGCGTTGGCGCGCCGCTCGGTCACGATTTCTGCGCGATCAACCTCTCCGACAATCTCAAGCCATGGCCGCTGATCGAGCAGCGTCTGCGGCTCGCGGCCGAAGCCGATTTCGCGATCGCGATGTACAATCCGCGCTCAGCCAGCCGCCCTGATGGCTTTGCGCGGACGCTCGAGATTTTGAAAGAGGCGGGCTGTGATGAGCGGATCGTGGTGTTCGCCCGCGCCGTCAGCACACCCGAGCAGCGCATCGAAACGGTCGAATTGCGCGACGCCAAGCCCGAGATGGCCGATATGCGGACGCTTGTGATCGTCTGTAATTCGACGACGCGGCGGGTCGGCCGCTGGGTCTATGCGCCGAGGCAGGTCCGATGACCGAGCCATTCCATCACCTCGCTCACGCGTTCGACCCGCGGCCTCTCGGGCAGCAGCGGCCGCATGATCATGATGACGGGAAGGCCAAGCACGCGGGCGGCGTCGATCTTGGCGCGCGCGCCACCTCCGCCGGAATTGCGGGCGACGATCCAGTTGACAGAGCGCGTACGCATCAGCGCGAGCTCGCTCTCGAGCGTGAACGGGCCGCGCGAGACGATGACGTCGGCACCGGGCAAGGGCAGCGTCTCCTCGGGCGGATCGACGAAACGCAACGTATAGGCATGCTGCGGCCGGCTGCCGAACGGCGCGATGTGCTGGCGGCCGATCGCGAGGAAAACGTTGGCGCGGCTGTCCGGCAACGCCGCGACCGCCGATACGACGTCCGCGACCTCGAACCAGCGATCGCCGGATGTCTTGTCCCAGGGCGCGCGTTCGAGCGCGAGCAGCGGCGTTGCGGTTTGCGCGCAGGCGGCGATCGCGTTGCGGCTCATCTCGGCCGCGAAGGGATGCGTCGCATCGATCACATGCGTGATGCCTTCGCGACGCAGATAATCGGCAAGACCGCTGACGCCGCCGAAGCCGCCGATCCGGGTCGGCAGAGGTTGTTCGGCAGGAGCGGCGGTGCGCCCGCCATAGGAATAGACCGCATCGATCCCCGCGCGCGCGATTGTCGCGGCGAGCGAATTGGCGTCGGCTGTTCCGCCCAGGATCAGGGCGCGCATCATGGGTAATCCGTGGTTGACCATCATCGGCATCGGCGAAGATGGCCTTGCTGGGCTCTCCGACGCAAGCCGAAAGGCGCTGCGTGAAGCCGAAACTGTTTTCGGCGGTGAACGGCATCTCGCGCTGGCCGGGATCACCGACCGCGGCCACGTTTGGCCGGTGCCATTCGATGCGGACATCGTGCTCGAATGCCGCGGTCGTCCGACCGCTGTGCTCGCCTCGGGCGATCCGTTCTGGCACGGCGTCGGAGGAAGCCTTGTCGGGAAGTTGCAGGTCGGTGAGTGGGTCGCGCATTCCGCGCCGTCGACGTTCTCGTTGGCAGCGGCACGTTTGGGCTGGCGGCTCGAGAATGTCATCTGTCTCGGTCTTCATGCCGCACCGTTCGAGCGGCTATTGCCGCATCTCGCGCGTGGCGCACGGATCATCTGCCTCGTGCGCGATGGCAGCGCGGCGTCCGATCTCGCGCGATGGCTCACGGGGCGCGGCTGGGGGGCGTCAGCGATATGGACGCTGTCCGCGCTTGGCGGACCGCGTGAGTTCATCGCGCAGCATCGCGCTGACAGCTATGCCGGCGATTCAAGCGACAGCCTGGTCACGGTTGCGCTGGAGGCGAGGGGAACGCAGGGGATCGCGCGCAGCTCGGGTCTTCCCGACGCACTCTTCGTGCATGACGGACAACGGACCAAGAGGCCGGTCCGCGCGCTTGCGCTGTCGGCACTTTCGCCGCGGCCTGGTGAGCGGCTGTGGGACATCGGCGCGGGCTCAGGCTCGATCTCGATTGAATGGGCGCTCTGCGGCGGGACGGCGATCGCCGTCGAGGCCCGCGCCGAACGCGCCGCCAACATCCGCAGCAATGCGGCAAGCTTCGGCCTGACCCACCGGATCACCGTCATCGAAGGCGAGGCGCCCGGCGTCCTGTCGGACCTCGAGGCGCCTGATGCCGTGTTCATCGGCGGCGGTCTTGATGCCGCGATGTTCGATGCGATCTGGCCACGCATCGCGCCGGGCGCACGACTAGTTGCGCATGCCGTGACCTTGGAAACCGAGGCGCTGCTCTCCGATCTGCACCAGCGCCATGGCGGCGAATTGATGCGAGTGGAGATCGCGCAGGCCGAGCCGTTGGGCCGGTACCGCTCCTGGAAGGCCGCGCGGCCGATCGTGCAATGGAGCGCGGTCCGATGAAGGTCGCGGGCCTGGGGTTCAGGAGCAATGCCAGTGTCGCGTCCTTGCGCGATGCGCTCGATGCGGCCGGCGGTTCCAAGGGGCTTGCGGCGATTGCAACAGTGAGTGACAAGGCCGATGCGGCGGCATTGAAGGCGCTGGCCCAGGAATTGGGATTGCCGATTCAGAGCATTCCTGCCGAGATGTTGGCAAAGATAAAGACCGCAACGCAATCCGAAATCATCAGGTCCAGGTTCGGGACGGGTTCGGTCGCCGAAGCAGCCGCGGTCGCAGCCGCTGGGCGCGGCGCGCGCCTGATTTCGGTCAGGGCCGTGTCGCAGGATCGGACGGCCACCGCGGCGATCGCGGAAGGAGACGGTGAATGACGGTGCATTTCATCGGCGCAGGGCCGGGCGCTGCCGATCTCCTGACTCTGCGGGGCCGCGATCTCATCGCCGCTTGCCCGGTCTGTCTTTACGCCGGATCGTTGGTCCCCGAGGGCGTGTTGGCGCATTGCCCGAAGGATGCGCGCATCGTCAACACCGCGTCGCTGTCGCTCGACGAGATCATCACTGAGATCGCTGCCGCGCATGCCGAGGGCAAGGACGTCGCGCGGCTGCATTCGGGCGATCTCTCGATCTGGTCGGCAATGGGGGAACAGCTGCGCCGGTTGCGCGCGTTGCAGATTCCCTATTCGGTCACGCCCGGCGTGCCCGCGTTTTCCGCGGCCGCTGCGGCACTGGAGGCCGAACTGACGCTGCCCGGCCTTGCGCAGTCGGTGGTGCTGACGCGCACGCCGGGTAGGGCCACCGCGATGCCTGATGGCGAGACGCTCGCGGCCTTTGCCGCGACCGGCGCGGTGCTCGCGATCCATCTGTCGATCCATCTGCTCGACAAGGTCGTCGCCGAGCTCACGCCGCACTATGGCGCGGACTGTCCGGTAGCGATCGTCTGGCGCGCGAGCTGGCCGGAGCAGCGCATCGTGCGCGCCACGCTCGCAACGCTCGATGCCGCCGTCGGCCCCGAGCTCGAGCGCACCGCGCTCATCTTGGTCGGCAAGACGCTCGGCGCCGGTGAATTCGCCGAGAGCCGGCTCTATGCGGCCGACTATGACCGCCGCTATCGCCCGGTCGGAGCGGAGCCGCGCTTTCCGGAGCCATCGCGATGACCGCGGGGCTCGTGATCTCTGCACCGGCATCGGGTGTCGGCAAGACGACGCTGACCCTGGCGCTGGCGCGCGCCTATCGCAATCGCGGGCTGAGGGTGCAATGCCTCAAGAGCGGGCCGGATTACATCGATCCCGCCTTTCATGCGGTCGCGACCGGACGCGCATCCGTCAACATCGACAGCTGGGCGATGGCATCAGATGCGATCGCGCATATGGCAAACCGCGGCGCGGACGCTGATCTCTTGCTGGCCGAAGGCTCGATGGGATTGTTCGACGGCGTCGCAACGCGCGGCGTCTCGGGTACCGGCGCCACCGCCGATATTGCCGAGATGATGGGATGGCCGGTGCTGCTGGTGATCGATCCCTCCGGCCAGGCACAGACGGCGGCGGCGGTCGCGGCGGGATTGCGCGATTTTCGCGCCGGGGTGCGGCTTGCGGGTGTCGTGCTCAACCGTGTCGCCAGTGCGCGGCACGAAGCGCTGGTGCGCAGTGCCATGGCGGGTGCGGGCATTCCGGTGTTGGGTGCGCTGCCCCGCCACGCCGAGATCGCCTTGCCGAAGCGTCATCTCGGCCTGGTGCAGGCCGAGGAGCAGGCCGAGATCGACGGTCTGATCGACGAGGCCGCACGCTTCGTCGTCGAGCATGTCGATCTCGACGCCGTGTTGCAATCGGCGCGCGCCTGGTCGCCGCAATCGGCCGTGCGCAGCCTCGACATCACGCCGCCGGGTCAGCGCATTGCGCTCGCGCGCGACGCCGCGTTCTCCTTTGTCTACCCGCACATGCTGGAAGCCTGGCGTGCGGCCGGCGCCGAGATCGTGACGTTCTCGCCGCTCGCCGACGAAGGCCCCGACGTGAATGCCGATGTGTGCTGGCTGCCCGGCGGCTATCCTGAACTGCATGCCGGCCGGCTTGCTGCCAACACGCGATTTCTTGGGCAGTTGCGCGCCTTTGCGGAGACGAAGCCGGTGCACGGCGAGTGCGGGGGTTACATGGTGCTGGGCGCCGCGCTGACCGATGCCGAAGGCGTGCGCCACGAAATGTCGGGCTTGCTCGGCCTTGAGACCAGCTATGCCAAGCGCCGCATGCATCTGGGCTACCGGCTCGCCGAGCTTGCCACTGCGATGCCCGGGCACAGTTCGGGCGCACGCCTGCGCGGCCACGAATTTCACTACTCGACGATCATCGCGCAGCCGGATACGCCGCTTGCGGTGGTGCGCGATGCGACCGGCGCGATCGTGGCGGAGACCGGATCGCGGCGGCGCAACGCAACGGGTACATTCTTCCATTTGATTGCGGAGGACCGGTGAGCGGATTCGTCTCCTTCGTCTCGGCCGGCCCCGGCGATCCCGAGCTCCTGACCATGAAGGGAGCCGCGCGGCTGCGCGAGGCCGACGTGGTGCTCTATGATGACCTTGCCTCGGGCGCGATCCTCGATCTCGCGCGCATGGGCGCCAATCTCGTCGCAGTCGGCAAACGCGCCGGCCGCCTCTCGGCGAAGCAGCATCATGTCAGCCGGCTGCTGGTCGACTACGCCGCGGCCGGCGTGCGCGTGGTGCGGCTGAAATCCGGCGACGCCGGCATCTTTGGACGACTAGAGGAGGAGATCGAGGCGTTGCGCGCGGCCGGCATTGGCTACGAGATCATTCCCGGCGTGACCTCGGCCTCGGTCGCCGCGGCGCAAGCCGGCATTCCGCTGACGCGGCGGCTGACCTCGCGCCGGGTCCAGTTCGTGACCGGTGCCGATGTCACGGGCGAGTTGCCCACGGATCTGAATTGGGCGGCGCTGGCCGATCCGGAAGCGACCACCGTCGTCTATATGGGCCGGCGCACCTTCCCGGTCTTGGCCGCGAAGCTGATCGCGCATGGCCTCGCTCCCGAGACGCCTGCACTGTTGGCGGAGTCGCTTGGTCATGCCGACGAGCGGATTGTCCGCACCACGATCGCAGAGCTCGCCGAGCGGCTCGCGCATGTAGGCGCTGCAACCGCGGCTGCTGTTATCCTGTTCGGTGCGCTGGCGCCGGAGCAAGGTTGATACGGCCATGTTGACGCTTTCCCTGATCGGTATCGGTTGCGGCGATCCGCAGCAGCTCACGCTTGCTGCGATCGCCGCCATCAATGCCGCCGACCTGGTCCTGATCCCATGCAAGGGGACCGCGAAGGCGGACCTCGCCGACTTGCGCCGAACGATCTGCGCGGCGGCGTTGAACAACGACCGCACGCGCATTGCCGAGTTCGACCTGCCGGTGCGTGACGCCGGCGAGGAGGACTATCGCAAGGGCGTCGACGATTGGCACGATGCGGTCGCCGTAACCTGGTCGCAGGAAATAGCGCGCCATCTCGGCGGCGAGGGCCGCGTCGCCCTGCTGATCTGGGGCGATCCCTCGCTCTACGATTCGAGCCTGCGGATTGCGCAACGGCTCGATCCGTTGCCATCGATCGAGGTGATCCCGGGCATCACGTCGATCCAGGCACTGTGCGCGGCGCATGCGCTGCCGCTCAACGAGATCGGCGAGCCGTTCCTGGTCACGACCGGCAGGCGGCTCCGCGAGGCCGGTTGGCCGCCGGGCGTCGACACCATCGTCGTGATGCTCGACGGCGGCGCCGCATTCCAGACGCTGGATCCGGAAGGCTTCAAGATCTGGTGGGGCGCTTATCTCGGCATGCCCGATCAGATCCTCATGGCAGGGGAGTTGGCCGAGGCGGGCCCTCGCATCGTCGCCGCGCGCCGCGATGCGCGTGAGCGGCACGGCTGGATCATGGACAGCTACGTCCTCAAGCGGCGATCGTGATCGAGGGATTGCGTCGGCATTCCATGTAGCGGGGCGGCTATCCGGTCTTCAGCCCGCGAATCGAGGGTTGGATCGTCAGGCGGTAAGCCACGAGCGTGTCTCCCTCGAACTGCTCGAGGGTTGTCTCGCAGACCGGGCAGCGATACTCGCCCTTGCTTCCTGATCCGGATGCCAGCTCAAGGCGCCGGAATCCAGCTCCGCAGCGCGGACATGTGACGTCGTCCTTCTTCATCAACTCACCCCAGAACAACACCGGCGGTATTTTGTAACCTAGACCACACGGCAGAACTATGGTCATGGCCGGGAGAGCGACCGATCATTCCTGCATGGCAACGCCGATGCGATCGAGATCGAACATCCGGATCGCCAGTCCGATCCCGCACAGGAACGGACCGGCAACTGCAACGCATTCCGCAAACTCAGCAACAACTTATGGCGTGACGTCGAAGCACGATCCGACCTCGCTCGCACCGCAACAATGGCTGCGATGTCGCGACGCCCGCGCTTTCCCCGACCCCCGATCAACGCGCGATCGCCGGCGAACGCTGGGTTCGCCGGCGATCCATCGCCATCAGCGGACGCCACCTATTGCCGCGTCAGGCGAACCACGTCCTGCCTCAGCAGGTAGAGCGACACGGCGAGCAGAACGACGTCCTTCATCAGGAAGGGCACGTTGCCGGTCATTGCAGGGAAGCCTCCGGCGGCAACGTCCCAACCATCCGGCATGAACGGGATGATGGTGACCGTCGCGATGAAGGTGCCGGTCGAGCCGAGGGCGCCGAGCACGCCGAGGCGCTTGTCCCAGAAGCCCGCCAGCAGCAGCGAGCCGAACGTCCACTCCGAGGCGCCGAGGAAGTAGCTGGCGCCGGCATGGCCGAAGGCTGGATAGAGCCACCAGATCAGCGGCCCGTTGCTGATGAACGGGACCAGCCGTTCGAATTCGTACGGAAACCACTTCTGGTAACCGAAGAACAGGAACGTGATCACCATCGCGGCGCGGACGACGTGGTAGTCGAGATCATCCGCGAGCAGGCCGGACCTGTAGAGTGCGCGGACAAGCGGATTCTGTGTGGTGTTGGTAAGCGTGGTCATGGTCGTGATCCCTTCGTGTGACATCGCGCGGTCGCTCTAGGCGACCGCGGGGAAGTCGATGTCGGTGTCGTTGATGCGGTTGAAGACGTTGGTGAAGACGATGGTCGCGAACGCCAGGCTGATCTCGACCAGCTGCGCGTCGCTGTAGCCGGCGGCCTTGATCGCGGCGAAATCCGCGTCGCTGACGGTGCCGCTCGACTGTGCGAGCTTGCGGATGAAATGCACCAGCGCATCGCGCTTGGCGTCACCGGTCGCAGCGCCGTCGCGGATCTGTTGCAGGACGTCCGCGTTCACACCGGCGAGCTTGGCGAGATGGGAATGCGCGGCGACACAGTAGTCGCAGCCGCCGGCGGCGCTGACGACGAGCTTGATGATCTCCCGATCGCGCTTGGAAAGGCTTCCGCCGGCGAGCACCGCATCGGCGGCGAGCATCGACTTGAGCGCGGCCGGGCCGTGGGCGGCGATCGCCGCGTAGGCGTTCGGGACGCTGCCGGCCGCCTTCTTGATCTGGGCGTAGATCTGGCCCGACGGGCCGGTATCGGTTTCGAGATTGGGGACTGAGAGACGGGACATGGTGGCACTCCTTGTTGGGGTTGGTGAACGATTGCGGAGTGACAATAGGATCGAGATGTGAGACATTGAATGTCGATTAGGCTCATATATATGCTCAATCGTCTCAATCCGGTCGCTTTGGGGGACTGCCATGGACTGGCTCAGCCGGCTGTTCGCGATGATGCCGGTGCGCGGGCGGCTCGACCTGCGTTGCAGCTACAGCGTGCCCTGGCGCATCGACCAGGGGCCGGGCGCGTCCAACGAGATCCCCTATCATGCGGTGCTTGCCGGCTCGGCGATCCTGGATGATCCTGCAGGCGGCCGGCCGTTGCTGCTGAAGACCGGCGACATTCTTCTGCTGCCCGGCAACCCGCGACACGTGATGCATGACGGCAGCGGGGCGACACCGCTTCCGGCGCGCAACCGGGCGGCACAGAATTTCACGATCAGCGAAAACCTGGGTTCGGACGAGCGGCTCGACCTGCTGTGCGGACACTTCGCGATTGCACCTCCGCACGACCGTTTGTTGCGCACCTATCTTCCGCCGCGTCTTGTCGTGCATGCCGGCCCGCGGACGGGAAAGGGAACGGCCGCACAGCTCGCCGGGCTCGTGTCCCTGATGCGCAGCGAAACGGCCGACGATCATCTGGGCGGCCGCGCCATGCTGGACGCGCTGTCCACGGCGATGTTTGCGCTTGTGCTGCGGCTGGCGAGCGAGACCGATGACAGGTCACACGGTCTGCTGGCACTGGTCGGCGATCCCCGTCTGGCGCCGGCGGTGGCGGCCATGTTCAACCAGCCTGCGCGCGCATGGTCGCTGCCGGAGCTGGCGCGTCTCTGCAACATGTCGCGGGCCACGCTGGCACGGCAGTTCCAGGAGAAGCTTGGGCGATCGGCCAGCGATCTGCTCACCGATATCAGGATGACGCTTGCGGCGAACGAGTTGAAGAGATCATCGCTTTCGACCGGCGCCGTTGCGGAGATGGTCGGCTACCAGTCCGAGGCCGCATTTCAGCGCGCCTTCAAGAGCCATATGGGCGTGACACCGGCGCAGTGGCGAAAGGCGCAACCGTCCGAACCGGATGCCGTGATGGGTGTCGCGGCACCGGGTGATCCGGCAGGCGCAGTACAAGTTTGACCCACGACAGGCAAGCGGCCGATGGGCAATCGCCATCGGCCGCACTGCGCACCGTCATGCCTTCACGGCGGCGGCCTGCTGGAGAACCGCGATCATGTCCTCGGGCTCGGGGCGGCGGGTATAGTCGGGGTTCACCTCCGAGTAGAGGATCACGCCGTCCTGTCCGATGACGTAGCGGGCCGGCATCGGCAACGTCCAGCTCGGATCGTCGTTGAAGGTCGGCAGATCGTTCTTCAGCTGCTTGTAGAGTTCGACCAGATAGTCGGGCAGATGGAAGCGCAGTCCGAAGGCATCGCCGATCTGGCCCTTCGCGTCGGACAGGATCGGGAAGGAGAGCTTGTTCTGGCGCACCGACTTCCGGCTGTTCGGCGCGGTCTGCGGCGAGATCGCGACCAGCGAAGCGCCGTATTTGTCGAATTCCGGCTTGGCGGCTTCCAGCGCCTGCAGCTCCATGTTGCAATACGGGCACCAGACGCCGCGGTAGAAGCTGAGCACCAGCGGGCCGCGCTTCAGCAGGTCGGCCGAGTTGACGATATTGCCGTCCGGATCCCGGAGCGAGAAGGCAGGGGCGACATCGCCCGCCTTCTTGGCGCGCTGGGCGGCACCGGATGCGATCAGCTCCGCGGTGGCGCGGTGCATGATCTCGATGACGGCTGGCGGAACGTTGTAGGGCGGCTTTCCGGCTTCGAAATCGGCCTTGAAAGCGTCGAGCTTGGCTTGCAGCGACATGGCGGTTCTCCTTGGCTTCTGCGTGGTGGACGGCAGCGCCGTCCGTTTGTTGAAATCACACGCAGGAAGCTAAAGCAGATGGCCGCGCAGGGTAGCGCTGCCGCTGGACTAGCGCTTATTCCCGACCGGAATAAGCGTGAATCACTTCAACCGGCGGATCACGCGTCATGCATTGAAGCTGCGCTCGAAGAAGTTCACGAATGCGCGGGCCTTGGCGGTCGCGGCGCGCCCGGTCGGAAGCACCGCCCAGAGATCGAGCGCGGGGAGGCCCCACTCCGGCAGGACCGCGCGCACGGCACCCGCCTGGAGTTCGGGGGTGAACATCCATTCCGACGCGATCGCGAGTCCGGCATCGGCGAGCACCGCAGCCCGGACGCCTTCGGCTGCGGTGACCCGCAGTCGGCTCCGCACCGTGACGGCGAGTTCAGTGCTCTCGCGCTGAAACGACCACACGCTGCCCTCGCGGAGATAAACGACGGCCTGGTGCCGGCTCAGTTCGCTCGGCGTGGCCGGCGTGCCGGCGCGGTCGAAATAGGCCGGCGTACCCAGCACGAGGCGCTTGCATCGTGCGACACGGCGCGCGGTCAGCGTCGAATCCGTCATCTTCCCCATCCGCAGGGCGACGTCGATGCCCTCCTGCACGAAATCGATCTGGCGGTCGTCGAGCACGACTTCGAGCTCCAACTCCGGGTGCTGCGCGAGAAACTTCGGCAGCATCGGAATGAGATGGATGCGGGCGAAGGTGACGGCGGCGCAGACCCGCAATCGTCCCTTGAGGCCGGCTCCGGCGCCGCGCGCCGCGATCTCGGCCTCGGCCGCCTCTTCAAGCGCGCGCCTGGCGCGCTCGAGATAGCCGAGCCCCGCTTCGGTCGGGGTGAGTCCATGGGTCGACCGCGTGAGCAGCTTGACCCCGAGAAATTCCTCGAGCTGTGCGACCGATTTCGAGACCGCCGGCTGGCCGACCCGGAGCTGTCGCGCCGCTGCGGAGAACGAGCCGGTCTCGACCACCCGCACGAAGGTCTCCATCGCCGCCAGACGATCCATGGCTATTCTCCACAGGAATGAGCGATCATGCCCATCCTGTCACGGTCCGAGGCGATTGGCCATTTCCCGGACGCGCGTCGGCAGCGGAGCCGGCAGGCTACGACTTGCGATGCCTCGCATTGACCGCGATCGCGGCGGCGGCGGTGCGGTTCTCGACGCCGAGCTTGGCGTAGATCTGCTCGAGGTGCTTGTCGACGGTGCGCGGGCTGAGGCCCAGGATTTGCGCGATGTCGCGGTTGGTCTTGCCCTTGGAGAGCCAGGACAGCACCTCGCCCTCGCGGGTGGTCAGGCCGAGCTCGCTGGAGAACTCGGCCGGCATGTCGCCGCTGGTGTCCTTGGCGAGCCGCAGCAGGAATTCGTTGGGACCGAGCTTGCCCATGAACTGCAGCCGAAGCTGCTCGCTGCCGGGGAATGGCGCCACGGTTGCGGTCTTCGCTCCGGCTTTGCCCTTCTGCGCCTGGTCAAGCCATTGCGGCATCGGCTCGGGCAGCACGAAATTGTCGGCGGCGTCGGCGAGCGTATCCGACAGCAGTCGCTGTGCCTGCGGCGTTGCCCATAGCAGCGTGCCCGAGCTGTTGACGGCGAGCAGATAGCGGCCGGAGACGTCCAGCGCGGCGCGAGCGCTCTGCGTCATCCGCGCGTTGGCGAGATGCACCCGGATGCGCGCCAGCATCTCCTCGACGACGATAGGCTTGGTGACATAGTCGACGCCGCCGGCCTCCAGCCCACGCACGATGTGCTCGGTTTCGGCTAGCCCCGTCATGAAGATGATCGGGACGCCGTCGAGCCCGGCGTCGCGCTTCAGCCGCCTGCAGGTCTCAAAACCGTCCATGCCGGGCATCACGGCATCGAGCAGCACGATATCGGGCGTGATCTGGTCGACGATGCGCATCGCGGAGGCGCCGTCGAGTGCGACCATCACGGTCATGCCGGCGCCGTCGAGCGCGTCGGTGAGCAGGCGCAACGTCTCGGGCGAGTCGTCGACGACGAGCGCGACGTCGCGCTTTCGCTGTTCAGTGGTCATAGCTGTGCAATGTTTTCAACGTCGCCATATATTGATCAAGATCGAACCGGTCGATCAGCGTGCGCATCTGGCCGACGAAATCGGCATGTTCGGGACATTCGTTGCCGATCTCATCGAGCTTGAGCTGGATCGCCCTGATATAGCCGAGTTGGCCGAGGCTGATCAGCTCTTCGACATATTTCACCGGCGGGCGCGAACCAGTGTCGGGCTTCCATTGCGGGGGCGGAATCTGCTCGGCCTCATACTGCCACTCGATCTTGAGCAGCTGGCAGATGCTCTCGAGCAGCCGCGGGATGTCGATCGGCTTCATGAGGTAGCCGTCGTGGAACGGTTGCGCCAGCGGCGCGCCATGGGCTTCCAATGCGCTCGCGGATATCATCAGGATGCGTGCTTGGTGATGGCCTTCGGAGCGCAAAGTTTCAGCGACCGTCCAGCCGTCCATGCCCGCCATCGAGATGTCGAGCAGGAACATGTCCGGCCGGCAATGCTGCGCGAGGGCAAGGCAGCCTGGCCCGTCCGGCGCACTGAGCAGGATGAAGCCGAGCGGCGCCAGGATCTCGCGCAGCAGGTCGCGGTGGGTCGGATCATCGTCGGTGATCAGGATCGTCTTGCGCGGGCCGTGATAGCCGTACACCGGAGCGTCGACCGGCGCATCGCGGCGCGGATTGGTGACTTCGGAGAGTAGCAGCTTGACGCGGAAGGTGCTGCCGGTGCCGACCGTGCTCAAGACCTTGATGTCGCCGCCCATCACACCCGCGAGCAGGCGGCTGATGGTGAGGCCGAGCCCGGTGCCGGTCTGCGGCTGGGTGACGCCGAGCGCGCCGCGCTCGAACGGCGCGAAGATCCGTTCGAGATCGTCGGGCTGGATGCCCGGCCCGGTATCGATTACCTCGAACTCGGCGACCGGGCTACGGTAATGCACCACAAATTGCACCTTGCCGGTCTGCGTGAACTTGATCGCGTTCGAGAGCAGGTTGATCAGGATCTGCCGCAGCCGCTTCTCGTCGGCATAGACCACGACCGGCAGCACGGCCGGCCGCCTGAACACGAAGTCGATGCCCTTGGCTGCGGCCTGCAGACGGAACATGCCGACCAGCTGCTCGAGGAAATCGTTCAGCCGCACCTCGTCGCGCGAAAGATAGAGGCGGCCGGCCTCGATCTTGGAGATATCAAGAATGCCATCGATCAGTCCCGACAAATGGTCCGCGCTCCTCCGGACCACGCGCACTTGCCCGCGTGGCCGCACCGGGAGGCTGTCGTCCTGCTCCAGCAGCTGCGCGTAGCCGGAGATCGCATTGAGCGGTGAGCGAAGTTCGTGACTGAGACCCACGACGTATCGGCTCTTGGCGAGATTGGCGGCCTCTGCGACTTCCTTGGCGCGCTGCAATTCGGCATCGGTGCGCTTGTGGGCGTCGATCTCCTGGATCAGCAGCGTGGTCTGCCGGCGTGTTTCGTCTTCCGCGGCGCGCCGGCTCTGTTGCGCCAGCACGAACAGCCAGGCGACGACGCCGATGATCAGGGTCAGCGCAAAGAATACCTTCCACAGCACGTCGGCCAATAGCTCGTTGGCATGCACGGCCGCCGTGGTCTGCAGGTAGATCAGGCCGAGCACCAGCGCCACGAGGCCGGCCGAGACTGCGAACACGCCGAGGTAATGTCCGAGCTGCGAGTTGATGCGGGCGTAGATCGGCTGCGGCATCACCTTGCCCAGGGCGTCCGAAACCTGCGCACCGATCCGCCCATGCGGCTTGCAGAGGTCGTGGCAGCGCGCGTCGAGCGAGCAGCACAATGAGCAGATCGGGCCGGCATAGGCCGGGCAGGCGGCCATGTCTTCGGGCTCGAACGCATGCTCGCAGATACAGCACTGGATCGATTCAAGGTTCTGCCAGCTCCGCTTCGGCTTGCGCGCGATGTAATACTTTCCGTCGGTCGCCCACGCAATCAGCGGAGCGGTGATGAAGGCGACCGCAAGCGCGACAAAGGCGGACAGCGCCTTCGCGGTCGGGCCGAACAGGCCGTAGAACGCGCTGATCGAGACCACGGTCGCGATCGTCATGGCGCCGACGCCGACCGGGTTGATATCGCAGAGATGGGCGCGCTTGAACTCGATGTGCTGCGGCCGCAGGCCGAGCGGCTTGTTGATGACGAGGTCGGCGACCAGCGCGCCGACCCAGGCGATCGCGACGTTGGAGTACAGCGCCAGCGTCTGCTCCAGCGCCTTGTAGACGCCGATCTCCATCAACAGCAGCGCGACCACGACGTTGAACACCAGCCACACCACGCGGCCGGGATGCGAATGGGTGAGGCGGGAGAAGAAGTTCGACCAGGCGATCGAGCCGGCATAGGCATTGGTGACGTTGATCTTGACCTGCGACAGGATCACGAAGGTCCCGGTCAGCGCCATCGCGAGATCCGGCTGCGACAGCACGTAGCGGAAGGCTTCGAGATACATGTTTGCCGGCTCGGCCGCGTGCTCGGCCGACACGCCGTGGCTGAGCGCGAAGAAGGCGAGGAACGAGCCGGCCAGCAGCTTGAGCGCGCCGAGCACGATCCAGCCGGGACCGGCGCTGAGCAGTGCGATCCACCAGGCCTTTCGCGAGGTGCGGCGGTCGCGCGGCAGGAAGCGCAGGAAGTCGACCTGCTCGCCGATCTGCGCCACCAGCGCAAACACGACGGAGGCCGCCGTGCCGAACAGCAGGAGATCGAGATTGCCCGTGGGATCGCCGTGCTCGCCGGCGAACTTGCGCCACTCGGTGAAGGAATGCGGATTGGCCCAGGCGATGGCCGCGAACGGCATGATGTGGAGGATCACCCACAGCGGCTGGGTCCAGAGCTGGAAGCGGCTGATCAGCGTGATGCCGTAGACGACGAGCGGAATGATCACGACCGCGCTGATCAGGTAGCCGATCGGCCGCGGGATGCCGAAGCACATGTCCAGCGCGCTGGCCAGGATCACGGCCTCGATCGCGAAGAAGATGAAGGTGAAGGAGGCGTAGATCAGCGAGGTGATGGTCGAGCCGATATAGCCGAAGCCGGCGCCGCGGGTCAGCAGGTCGATATCGATGCCGCTTTTCGCGGCATGGTAGGCGATCGGCAATCCGCAGAGGAAGATGATGACGCTGACGACCAGGATCGCGGCGGAGGCGTTGATCGCGCCGTAGTTCAGCGTGATGGTGCCGCCGATCGCCTCCAGCGCGAGGAAGGAGATCGCGCCGAGCGCGGTGTTGGCGACGCGGGCGGCGGACCAGCGCCGCGCGCTCTTGGCGGTGAAGCGCAGCGCATAGTCTTCCAGCGTCTGGTTGGCGACCCATTGATTGTATTGGCGCCTGACGCGGTCAATCCGCTGCCGCCCTGCCACTCGCTCTACTCCTGGTCCACGATGCTCTGATCGCGGGCAAATCCCGTACCAAAAACCTACGTCGCTATTTTGCGGTGCAGTATACGCGATCTCACGTATCAGTGCGCTGCACAAAAGTGAGCAATCCTCGCCTGATCAATAAGCGTTCTCGAACCAATGGGGTGCTCATGTCAGACGAAACCAAACCAGGCCTGAAGTCTCCGCTCCGCCGCAAGCTCTTGATGGGAATGGCGGCTTTGCCGGCTGTTTCGATGCTGGGGCGTCCCGCTTTTGCCGACGTTCCTGCAACCTCCGCGGTCAACACCACAGGTCTTGCAGTCACCGATAGCGAAGTCACGGTCGGTATCCTGCATTCCGTGACCGGCACCATGGCGATCTCGGAGACCGGGTCGGTCGAGGCCGAGAAGCTGGCGATCGAGCAAATCAACGCCGCCGGCGGCGTGCTCGGCCGCAAGATCAAGTTCATCCAGGAAGACGGCGCGAGCGACTGGCCGACCTTCGCGGAAAAGGCCAAGAAGCTGCTGGTCAACGACAAATGCGCGGCCGTGATGGGCTGCTGGACCTCGGCCTCGCGCAAGGCGGTGCTGCCGGTGTTCGAGCAGTACAACGGCATGCTGTACTACCCGACCTTCTATGAAGGCCTCGAGCAGTCGAAGAACGTCATCTACACCGGCCAGGAGGCGACGCAGCAGATCATCGCCGGCCTCGACTGGGTCAACAAGACCAAGGGCGCCAAGAGCTTCTATCTGCTCGGCTCGGACTACATCTGGCCGCGCACCTCGAACAAGATCGCGCGCAAGCACATCGAGAACCATCTGCAGGGTTGCAAGGTCGTCGGCGAGGAATACTTCCCGCTCGGCTCGACCCAGTTCAACTCGGTGATCAACAAGATCAAGCTGACCAAGCCTGACGTGATCTACGCGATCATCGTCGGCGGCTCCAACGTCGCGTTCTACAAGCAGCTCAAGGCGGCCGGCATCGACCTGTCGAAGCAGACGCTGCTGACCATCTCGGTCACCGAGGACGAGATCGACGGCATCGGCGGCGAGAACATCGCCGGCGCCTATGCCTGCATGAAGTACTTCCAGTCGCTCGACAATCCGAACAACAAGGCCTTCGTGCCCGCGTTCAAGAAGATGTGGGGCGAGAAGACCGTGATCGGCGACGTGACACAGGCAGCCTATCTCGGCCCGTGGCTGTGGAAGTTAACGGTGGAGAAGGCGGGCTCCTTCGACATCGACAAGATCGCTGCGGCGTCCCCCGGCGTCGAGTTCAAGGGTGCGCCGGAAGGCTATGTCCGGATCCACGAGAACCATCATTTGTGGTCGAAGACCCGGGTCGGACGCGCCAAGGCCGATGGCCAGTATGAGCTGATCTACGAGACCGCCGATCTCGTCGAGCCGGATCCGTTCCCCAAGGGCTACCAGTGAGCCAGTAGCCCGCATGAGCGGAGCGATATGCGGGGCCGTCCCGGGTATCGCACCCGCTCACCCGGGCTACGAAACTCCACAACGCATCGCGGCGTGGACGTCATCGTCCACGCCACGGAACGAGCGTCGCTTGACCGGTGGCGTGTGCCCCTTGGAATGACGGAGAACCACGATGTTCGGCGACTATTCGATCAGTGATCTCGGCGCCATCCTTGCAATGCAGGGATTTGCCGGGCTCATCCTGTTCTCCGTCTACGTGCTGATGGCGCTGGGGCTTGCCATCATCTTCGGCCAGATGGGCGTCATCAACATGGCCCATGGCGAGTTCATGATCCTCGGGGCCTACGTCACCTGGATGACGTCGAACGCCGTGCAGCACGTCGCGCCCTGGCTGTTCCCCGGCTACTTCTTCATCGCGATGATCCTGGCGTTCATCGCGTCCGGCGCGCTCGGCATGCTGGTCGAATGGGCGCTGATACGCCATCTCTACAAGCGCCCGCTCGATACGCTGCTGGCGACCTGGGGCCTCAGCCTGATCCTGCAGCAGGCCTATCGCTCGATCTTCGGCGCGCGCGAGGTCGGCGTCGAGCTGCCGGAATGGATGATGGGCTCCTGGCAGGCGACCGACTCGATCCAGATCCCGATCAACGGCATGTTCGTGATGGCGCTCACCATGCTGATCACGATCGCGGTCGCCTATGTGCTGTTCTGGTCGAGCTGGGGCAAGCAGGTGCGCGCCGTGGTGCAGAACCGCGTGATGGCCGGCGCCGTCGGCATCAATACCGAGAAGGTCGATCGCTACACCTTTGGCCTCGGTTGCGGCATCGCCGGCATCGCGGGCTCGGCCTTCACCATGATCGGCTCGACCGGGCCGACCGCTGGCCAGCTCTACATCGTCGACACCTTCCTGGTCGTCGTGTTCGGCGGCGCGGCCTCTCTGTTCGGCACCATCGCCTCCGCCTTCTCGATCTCGCAGACCCAGTCGACACTGGAGTTCTTCCTGTCGGGATCGATGGCCAAGGTGATCACGCTCTTGACCATCGTCGCGATCCTGATGGTGCGTCCGCAGGGGCTCTTCGCGCTCAAGGTCCGGAAATAAGAACAAGCAGGCAGGTCATGGTCATCAACTCGCGCTTTTTCAATCGCTCCGAACTGCTCGGCTTCCTTGCGCTCGCGGTGCTGTTGCTTCTCATCCTGCCGCTGTCGCTGGATATCTTCCGCCTCAACCTGGTCGCCAAATACCTGACCTACGCCTTCGTCGGCATCGGCCTCGTGCTGTGCTGGGGCTATGGCGGCATCCTGAGCCTGGGGCAGGGCGTGTTCTTCGGCCTCGGCGGCTACTGCATGGCGATGTACCTCAAGCTCGAGGCGTCGAGTGTCGCGAACACCAAGATCCAGTCGACGCCCGGTATTCCCGACTTCATGGACTGGAACCAGATCACGCAGCTTCCGCTGTTCTGGAAGCCGTTCCACAGCTTTCCGGTCACGCTGCTGGCGATCTTGCTGGTTCCTGCCTTCTTCGCGCTGATCATCGGCGCCGCCATGTTCAAGCGCCGGGTCGGCGGCGTGTACTTTGCGATCATCACGCAGGCGATCGCCGCGATCCTCACCATCCTGATCGTGGGGCAGCAGGGCTACACCGGCGGCATCAATGGCATCACGGATCTGCGCACGCTGCACGGCTGGGACATCCGCACCGATCACGCCAAGTTCATTCTGTATTTCGTCGAGGTTGTGCTGCTGTTCGGATGCATCGTTACCGCGCAATTCATCCGCCTGACAAAACTCGGGCGCATCCTGGTGGCGATGAGGGAGCAGGAAGATCGCGTGCGCTTCTCCGGGTACAGCGTCGCCAATTTCAAGATCTTCGCGTTCTGCGCCGCGGCAGTGTTCGCCGCGATCGGCGGCGCCATGTTCACGCTCGAGGTCGGCTTCATGTCGCCGTCCTTCGTCGGCATCGTGCCGTCGATCGAGATGGTGATCTACACCGCGGTCGGCGGCCGGATGTCGATCTTCGGCGCGGTCTGGGGCGCACTGCTGGTCAATTTCGCCAAGACCAGCCTTTCGGAATCCTTCCCGCAGCTCTGGCTGTTCGGCCTCGGCGCGCTGTTCATCGCGGTGGTGCTGGCCTTCCCGAACGGGCTCGCCGGTGTCTGGGCGGACCATATCCAGCCGCGCATCGATCGCCTGCTGGCATCGCGAAGATCAAAATCGGCGGGCCTTGTCGCCGACGGCGCACCGGCCGAGTGAGGAGGGACCATCATGCTCGTCGGCCATCAGCCCAAGGATTTCCTGCTCGCGGTCTCCGGACTCACCGTGTCCTTTGACGGCTTCAAGGCGGTGAACGATCTCTCCTTCTATGTCGAGGAGAACGAGATCCGCGTCATCATCGGCCCGAACGGCGCCGGCAAGACCACGGTGCTCGACCTGATCTGCGGCAAGACCCGGGCGACGTCAGGCTCGATCCAGTTCCGCGGCCAGGAGCTGACCAGGTTGCGCGAGAACGAGATCGTGCAGGCTGGCGTCGGCCGTAAGTTCCAGACGCCGTCGGTGTTCGAGGACCTCACCGTGTTCGAGAACCTCGAAATCTCCTACCCGCGCGGCCGCACCGTGTTCGGCTCGCTGACTTTCCAGCGCGATGATGCGGTCAAGCAGCGGGTCGAGGAGGTCGCCGAGATGATCTTCCTGAAGGACCGCCTCAACACCTATGCCGACCAGCTCAGCCATGGCCAGAAGCAGTGGCTCGAGATCGGCATGCTGCTGATCCAGGACCCGGACCTCTTGATGCTGGACGAGCCGGTGGCCGGCATGAGCGTCTCCGAGCGCGCCAAGACTGCCGAGTTGCTCAACCGCATCATCAAGGACCGTTCGGTGCTGGTGATCGAGCACGACATGAAGTTCGTCGAGGACATCGCGCACAAGGTCACCGTGCTGCATCAGGGCCAGATCCTGTCCGAGGGGACGATGGAGCACGTCAAGAACGATCCGAAAGTCATCGAAGTGTATCTGGGCCACTGACGCATGGTGACGATAGGTCGAGCCGCGAACTCGGTTCACCTCTCCCCGTCGGGGAGAGGTCGGCGCGCAGCGCCGGGTGAGGGCCTTCAGGTCCCACGGGAGCGCGCAACCCCTCACCCGGATCGCATCTGGCGATGCGATCCGACCTCTCCCACAGGGGGAGAGGTGAAGAACGGTGCCCGATTTCTAGGAGCGATTGATGCTGGCAATCAATGATCTTCATGTCGCCTACGGCCAGAGCGAGGTGCTGCACGGCCTCAACGTCTCCGTCGCGCCCAACGAGATCGTCGCGATCATGGGCCGCAACGGCATGGGCAAGACGACGCTGATGAAGTCCCTGATGGGCATCCTGCCGGCCAAGAGCGGCAAGGTGACCATGGACGGCACCGAGCTTGGTGCGATGAAGAGCTACGAGCGAGTGGCGAAGGGGCTCGCTTACGTGCCGCAGGGCCGGATGATCTTCTCCACCATGACGGTGAAGGAGAACATCGAGACCGGGCTCGTGGTGTCAGGCGGCTCCGAGGTGCCCGGCGACATCTATGAGCTGTTCCCGGTGCTGCTCGAGATGAAGGGCCGCCGCGGCGGCAATCTCTCGGGTGGGCAGCAGCAGCAGCTCGCGATTGCCCGCGCGCTGGCGACCAAGCCGAAGGTGCTGCTGCTCGACGAGCCGACCGAAGGCATCCAGCCGTCGATCATCAAGGACATGGCGCGCACCCTGAAACGGATCCGCGACGAACGGGGGTTGTCGATCGTCGTCTCCGAACAGGTGCTGAGCTTCGCGCTCGACATCGCCGACCGCGTGCTCGTCATCGAGAACGGCGAGATCGTCCGCGACGATCCGCGCGCCAGCGTCGATGCCGCGCAGATCTCCAAATATTTGTCCGTCTAGCCGAGCGTGATCCGGAAAAGTGTGAAGCGGTTTTCCGACCAGATCACGCTCAAAATCTTAACTTTGTAACCAAGGGGAGCATCTCGATGCCAGATACACTGATCAAGGTCGATCTCAGCAAGTCGGCCTATGAAAACGACAAGATTCACAACCGCTGGCATCCGGAAGTTCCGATCGTCGAGTGGGTCAGCCCGGGCGACGACTTCATCATCGAGACCGTCGACTGGACCGGCGGCTTCATCAAGAACAACGATTCCGCCGATGACGTGCGCGACATCGATCTGTCGATCGTGCACTTCCTGTCCGGTCCGATCGGCGTCAAGGGCGCCGAGCCCGGCGATCTCCTCGTCGTCGACCTGCTCGACGTCGGTCCGTTGAAGGAGAGCCTGTGGGGCTTCAATGGCTTCTTCTCCAAACAGAACGGCGGCGGCTTCCTCACCGACCATTTCCCGCTGGCGCAGAAGTCGATCTGGGACATCAAGGGTCTCTACACCTCGTCGCGTCACATCCCCGGCGTCAACTTCGCCGGCCTGATCCATCCCGGCCTGATCGGCTGTCTGCCCGATGCCAAGATGCTGGCGGCCTGGAACAAGCGCGAAGCCGAGTTGATCGCGACCAATCCCACCCGCGTGCCCGGTCTTGCCAATCCGCCGTTCGCGCCGACCGCGCATGCCGGCCAGGCCAAGGGCGACGTCAAGGCCAAGATCGGTCTTGAGGGCGCCCGCACCGTGCCGCCGCGCGAGCATGGCGGCAACTGCGACATCAAGGATCTGTCGCGCGGCTCGAAGATCTATTTCCCGGTCTATGTGCCGGGCGGCGGGCTCTCGATGGGCGATTTGCATTTCAGCCAGGGCGACGGCGAGATCACCTTCTGCGGCGCCATCGAGATGGCCGGCTGGCTGCACATCAAGGTCGACATCATCAAGGACGGCGTATCGAAGTACGGCATCAAGAACCCCGTGTTCAAGCCGTCGCCGATCACGCCGAACTACAAGGACTATCTGATCTTCGAGGGCATCTCGGTCGACGAGGCCGGGAAGCAGCATTATCTCGACGTCCACATCGCCTACCGCCAGGCTTGCTTGAACGCGATCGAATACCTGAAGAAGTTCGGCTACTCCGGCGCGCAGGCTTATTCGATCCTCGGCACCGCGCCGTGCCAGGGTCACATCTCCGGTGTGGTGGACGTGCCCAACGCCTGCGCTACGCTCTGGCTGCCGACGGAGATCTTCGACTTCGACGTCATGCCGTCGTCGGCGGGACCGATCAAGCATATCAAGGGTGACGTGCAGATGCCGATCTCGCCCGACAAGTGATCCTTCAAGTGATCCCTGCGCGAAGGATGCGGGACGGCTGCGTATTGGCCGCCCCGCATCCGCCGCCAGACGTCACACACGACTGCGCAAGGATTAAGGAAATGCCGATCTACGAATATCTCTGCAATGACTGCGGCCCGTTTACCGACATGCGGCCGATGGCGGAATGCGACCTGCCGCAGGACTGCCCGCAATGCGAGGCGACGTCGCCGCGTGTGATCCTCACCGCCCCGGCGTTCTTCTGCATGCCCTCGGACAAGCGCAAGGCGCACGCCACCAACGAGCAGAGCCGGCACGCGCCGAAGACGCTCGATCAGTACAAGGCCGCGCACGGCCCGGGCTGCGGCTGCTGCTCCACGGACAAGAAGAAGCCTGCACGGCTGATGACCAAGACCAGGAGCGGCGCCAAGGGTTTTCCGACCGCGCGTCCCTGGATGATCAGCCACTGACAGCGCAGCCAATCGTCGGTTTTCCTCAAACTGGCGCTGCATCGTCATGGCCGGGCTTGTCCCGGCCATCCACGTCTTTCTTGCCCGATTGAAGCAAAGACGTGGATGCCCGGCACAAGGCCGGGCATGACGGAGCTAGTTAAGAAATCTCGATGTCATTGCTCGCGCTTCGAAACAGGCTCTCAGGCCTGTTCGGCGACCTTCAGGGCCTCGGTGCGGATCTCCTCGACCAGCCGCTCCTTCAGTCCGACGAATTCGGGCGTGGTCTTGATCTTGTAGGAACGCGGATGCGGCAGGTCGACCGCGATCTCGGCCTTGATGCGGCCGGGACGGGCGCTCATCACGATGACGCGGCTGCCGAGGAAGATCGCCTCCTCGATATCGTGGGTGACGAACAACACCGTCTTCTGGTCGCGCTCCCAGATCCCGAGCAGCATCTCCTGCATCAGCGCACGCGTCTGGTTGTCGAGCGCGCCGAACGGCTCGTCGAGCAGCAGGATCTTCGGATCATTGGCCAGCGCCCGGGCGATCGCGGTGCGCTGCTGCATGCCGCCCGACAGCTGCTTGGGCCAATGGTTCTCGAAGCCGGATAGCCCGACCCGGCGAATGAAGGCGTCGGCGATGTCATAGCGCCCGGTTTGCGACACGCCGCGCTCGCGCAGGCCGAAGGCGATATTCTCGCGCACGGTCAGCCACGGAAACAGGGTGTAGGACTGAAACACCATGCCGCGATCCGCGCCGGGGCCGGTGACCTCGCGACCATCGAGCGTGACGCGCCCGCTGGTCGGCCGGTCGAGCCCGGCGATGATCCGGAGCAGGGTGGACTTTCCGCAGCCGGAGGGCCCGAGGATGGTGACGAAGTCGTTGTCACCAACGTCGAGCGTGGTCGGCTCGAGCGCCCTTGTCGGCGCGTTGCCTGCGCGGGCGGGGAAGGTTCGCGAGACCTGATCGATCCTGAGCGCAGTCATGCGAGCTTCCACGGGAACAGCCAGGCGTTGAACGCCTTGAACAGGAAATCGGAGACCAGGCCGATCAGCCCGATCACGATGATGCCGAAGATGATCTGGCCGGTGTTGAGCAGCGCCTGGCTGTCGGTGATCATGTGCCCGATGCCGGACGATGAGCCGATCAGTTCGGCCACGATGACGTAGGTCCAGGCCCAGCCGAGCACCAGCCTGAGGATCTCTGCAATCTCGGGCGCGGCGGAGGGCAGCAGTACGCGGCGAATGACGCCGCTGTCGCCGGCGCCGAGCGTGTAGGCGGCTTCGACCAGGTCGCGCCGTGTGGCGCCGACGGTCACGGCCACCATCAGGATGATCTGAAACACCGCGCCGATGAAGATCACCAGCAGCTTTTGTAATTCGCCGATGCCAGCCCACAGGATCAACAACGGGATGAAGGCGGATGCCGGCAGATAGCGTGCAAAGGACACGAACGGTTCGAGAAAGGCCTCGACCGGCTTGTAGGCCCCCATCAGCACGCCGATCGGCACCGCGATGATAGCGGCAAGGACGAAGCCGCCGATGACGCGCCAGATCGTCATCCCGATGTCGAACAGGAAGCCTTGCTTGGCGAGCAGCTCATAGCCTTCCTGCACCATCGTCAGCGGGTTGGCGAGGAATGTCTTCGATACATGGCCGCCGAACGTTGCCCAGGACCAGAGGGCGACGAACAGCACGAAGAAGGCAAGGCCGTAGACCACGCGCTGCTTCGATGTTGTGGGCTCAAGGGGACGCATCAATTGATCCGGGCGTGTCTCATACACTAGTCCGGCCCGGCTTGTCGCAAGGCGGGACCGGCCGAAATGATGGCTGCATTACTTGATGAAGGTGGCGTCGTAGATGTCCTCCACCTTCGGCGCGGCCTTGATGATGCCGACCTCGAGCAGCAGCTCCGCGGCATCCTTGTTGAAGGTGAGGAAGTCGCCGGCGAAGAATTTCTGGTTGGCGGCCTTGTCCTGCCAGCGCAGGTACTTTGCCGAGTTGCCGAACTGCTCGCCGGACTGTTTCACGTCCGCGCCCATGATCTCATAGGCCTTGGCCTGATCCTTGGCGATCATGTCGAGCGCCTCGAAATAGCTGTCGGCCAGCGCCTGGGCCGCCTTCGGATTGTCGGTCAGGAATTTCGGGGTGCAGCCGAACGTGTCCATCACGATCGGATAATCGAGCGTGGTGGCGATGATCTTGCCCTTGTCGGGGGCGGCGCGCACCGTCGACAGGTAAGGCTCGTAGGTCATCGCGGCGTCGTTCTGGCCGGAGACGAAAGCCTGCGCCGCGGCGGCGGGCTCCAGATTCACCACGGTCACGTCCTTCACTGTGAGACCGTTCTTCTTCAGCATCCAGGCCAGCGCGAAGTAGGGCGAGGTGCCCGGCGCGGATGCCGCGACGGTTTTGCCCTTGAGGTCCTTGATCGCGGCGACGTCGTTGCGCACGGCCATGCCATCGGCGCCATAGCTCTTGTCGAGCTGGAAGATCTGCTTGGTCGCGACGCCATTGGCGTTCCAGGAGATCCAGGTCTCCACCGTCGTCGCCGCGCACTGGATGTCGCCCGAAGCGATCGCGAGATGCCGGTCCTTCTGCGGAATCTTCTTCAAGGTGACGTCGAGGCCGTTCTTCTTGAAGATGCCGGCCTCCTTGGCGAGCGTCAGCGGCGCGAAGCCGGTCCAGCCGGAGATGCCGACGCCGACCTTGACGTCATCCGCGAACGCGGCGGTGGACGCGAGCAAGGCTGCGATTGCGGGCAATAGCTTGAACGAACGCATGTTTGTCGACCCCTTGAACGATGGATTGAACCTTGTTGATGTCTTCACGTCAGTCGCGGCGGATTGCCGCATAAAGCATGTCGGTGGATGGTGGCCCATGATGCATTGCATGAATTATGCCGCGCAAGCCGTCTCAGCCTCCCTTGAAGCGAGCGACCAGCCGATGCGTCTCGCCTGGATAATGCAACCGCACCGCCGTCACCGTGCGCGCGCTGCGCCAGGTGTAGCGGTCGATCACGAGGCAGGGCGCGCCGACTGCGATCTCGAGCGCCTTCGCAGTGCGATCGTCCGCAACAACCGCGCTGATCGTATGTTCAGCCTCGGTCCACGGCACGTGATGCAGCAGCCATGATCCCGGCGGTTCGCGCGCAAAGTCCGCCGTCGCGGCCTCCGGAACCGTGGAGAGATCGATCAGCCTGTCTTCGACCGCAAACGGCACATTGTCGGCGCTGTGCCGGCAGGCAATCGCGATCACCTTGCCGGCCGTGCTCACCCCGAGCCGGACGCGATCGGCCGCGGTCGCGGTGCGGCGCCGGCAATCGATCAGCTGATAGCTGTAGGTGCGGCCGAGCGCGGTGATCTCGGCGCGCATGTCGGCGATCTTGAGCACCGCCGACAGATGCTGCGGACGACGTACGAATGAGCCGGCACGCCGCCGCCGCTCGATCAGGTCAGCCTGCGCCAGCTCCGACAGCGCCTTGTTCACCGTCATGCGCGAGCAGCGATAGCGCGCCATGAGCTGGTGCTCGAAGGGGATGCGGTGGCCCGGTGGCCATTCGCCGGTCAGGATCCGTGTCTCGATATCGAGCCGGATCCGCTTGTAGAGCGTCGGTTTGCTGGCTGCGGCAGGGCGGGCCCGATCGGAGGCGAGGCTCATGCGACAAGCCTCCGGACGCTCGCATTGAACCGCTCGCGCGCTTTGTCGCGCAACCTGTGCCGTCCGCCCGCGACCACCTTGTCGCCGCCGGCCCAGACGCAGTCGATCGCATCGCTTCCGGACGCAAACAGCCAGCCGTCGAGAACGGCATCGCCCGACCGTCCCGCCAGGGATGGGTGTGAAGTGTCGAGAGTGACGATATCGGCGCGGGCGCCGGGTACGAGGCCAGCGTTGGTCTGCGCCAGGGCCTGCGCGCCGCCCGCGAGCGCGTGATCGAACAGGGCACGGCCAGTGGATGCACCCGGACGCCCGGAGAGCACATTGCGCTCGCGATGCTTCAGCCGTTGGCCGTATTCGAGTTGACGAAGTTCGTCGGCGACCCCGACCAGCACGTTGGAATCGGTTCCGATGCCGAACCGGCCGCCCGCGGCGAGGAATTCGCGGGCCGAAAAGATGCCGTCGCCGAGGCTTGCTTCGGTCACCGGGCAGAGGCCTGCAACGGCGCCGCTGCCGCCGAGCGCTGCGACTTCCCGTTCCGTCATGTGAGTCGCGTGAATCAGGCACCAGCGTCGATCGACGGGCGCGTGCTCGAGCAACCATTCCACCGGTCGCTGCCCCGACCAGGCCATGCAATCCTCCACCTCGCGCACCTGTTCGGCGGCGTGGATGTGGATCGGGTCGGCGCCGGCAAGTGGAATGATCGCCGCAAGCTCATCGGGCGCCACTGCGCGCAGGCTGTGCGGGGCGATGCCGATGTTGGCGCCAGGCAGTTTTCGGATTGCCTCGCGCGAGGCCGCCATCAGCGCGGCGAACTGATCGACCGAGCAGATGAAGCGACGCTGCCCGGCATGCGGTGCTGCGCCGCCAAAGGTGCCATGTGCATAAAAGCTCGGCAGCAACGTGAGCCCGATGCGGGACGCCTCAGTCGCTTCCGCGATGCGCACGGCCATCTCGGCCGGATTGGCGTAAGGCGAGCCGTCCCGATCATGATGGAGATAGTGGAACTCACCAACGCGCGTGAAGCCGCGCTCGAGCATCTCGACATAGAGCAGGGTCGCGACGGCGGCGACGTCGTCCGGCGTCATCGTCAGCGCAAAGCGATACATCGTCTCGCGCCAGGTCCAGAACGTGTCGGTGGTGTCGCCGCGCAGTTCGGCAAGGCCGGCCATGCCGCGCTGAAACGCGTGGCTGTGCAGGCTCGCCAATCCCGGAACTGCCAATTGGTGACGTTCATCGCCGGGGGCGGGGGGCACGCCTGCCGTCACCGAGGCGATCGTGCCGTCGGCGACCACGATTTGCACATCATTGGCCCAGCCCGAGGGCAGCAGCGCGAATGCGAAATGCAGTCGTGTCATTTTTCCATGCCGGCTGGACAGAACCCCGACACGATTATATGTCTAGACATATAAGTCAAGCATCCCACCGTAAGGGGACGATCGCATGGCAGAGCGTTTCGACCGCATCTGGCACAACGCCCGGCTCGCCACGATGCGCGGCGATGGCGCCGATCTCGGCGAGATCGACCGTGGCCTGATCGCGGCGCGCGACGGCCGCATCGTCTATGCAGGCGTGCAGTCGGACTTTCCTGCGGATGCGGACGCGGTTGAACGGATCGATTGCGGCGGCCGCTGGATCACGCCCGGGCTGGTCGATTGCCACACCCATCTCGTCTTCGGCGGCAATCGCGCGCACGAGTTCGAGCTTCGTCTGAAGGGCGCAAGTTATGAGGAGATCGCGCGCGCGGGCGGCGGCATCGTCTCGACCGTAGCTGCGACGCGCAGCGCGACCGAGGCCGAGCTCGTCGCCGGCGCACTGCCACGGCTGGACACGCTGATCGGCGAGGGGGTAACCACCGTCGAGATCAAGTCCGGCTATGGCCTTAACGTCGAGACCGAGATGCGGCAGCTTGCGGCGGCACGCAGCCTCGGCCGCCTGCGGCCGGTTGCGATCCGCACATCTTTTTTAGGTGCGCACGCATTGCCGCCAGAAGCCGATGGCGACAAGGACCGCTACATCGATCTGGTCTGCAACGAGATGCTGCCGACGGTGGCCAAGGCCGGCCTTGCCGATGCCGTCGACGGCTTCATGGAGGGCATCGCATTTTCCGGCGAGCAGACCGCTCGGGTGTTCGCGGCGGCGCGTGCGCTGGGGCTGCCCGTGAAGCTGCATGCCGATCAGCTGTCGAATCTCGGCGGCGCGGCACTCGCGGCAAAATTCTCTGCGCTATCGGCCGATCACCTGGAGCACACCGATGAAGCCGGCGCCGCCGCGATGGCCAAGGCCGGTACGGTCGCAGTGCTGCTGCCCGGTGCGTTCTATTTCATTCGCGAAACGCAGAAGCCGCCGGTCGAGCTGTTCCGCAGCCACGGCGTCAACATGGCGCTGGCGACGGACTGCAATCCCGGCAGCTCGCCGCTGACCTCGCTTCTGCTTGTCATGAACATGGGCGCAACGTTGTTCCGGATGACGGTCGCCGAGTGCCTTGCCGGGGTGACGCGGGAAGGGGCGCGCGCGCTCGGCACGCTCGCCGAGACCGGGACGCTAGAGGCCGGCAAATGGTGCGATCTCGCGATCTGGGACATCGAGCGCCCGGCCGAGCTGGTCTACCGCATCGGCTTCAATCCGCTGCACCGGCGGGTGTGGAGGGGGCAATGAGCGATCCGGATGTCCCCATTGTCGTGAAGCCCGGAGCGGTCGGCCTCGACGTCCTGGCGCGCGTGCTTGACGGTGTGCCCATCGTGCTCGATCCGTCGTTCTGGCCGCGCGTCGAGGCAACTGCGGAGATCGTGGCGAAAGCGGCGCAGACCGACGTGCCCGCGTACGGCATCAATACCGGCTTCGGGAAGCTGGCCTCGACGCGTATCGCCCCCGACCAGACGGCGCTGCTTCAACGCAACCTCATCCTGTCGCATTGCTGCGGCGTGGGCGCGGCTACGCCCGAACCGATCGTGCGCCTGATGATCGCGTTGAAGGTGATCTCGCTCGGGCGCGGCGCGTCCGGCGTGCGCCGCGATGTGATCGAGCAATTGCAGGGCATGCTGGCGCGCGGCGTCTCACCGCTGGTGCCGCAGCAGGGCTCGGTCGGCGCCTCCGGCGACCTGGCGCCGCTCGCCCACATGACCGCCGTCATGATCGGGGAAGGGCAGGCATTCCTTGATGGCAAGATCGTGCCGGGTCATGAAGCGCTTGCCGCTGCCGGTCTCGCGCCGTTGACGCTCGGCCCCAAGGAGGGGCTCGCGCTGATCAACGGCACGCAATTTTCGACGGCCTATGCGATTTCCGGCCTGCTGCGCGCACATCGTCTTGCGTGTGCTGCACTGGTGACCGGTGCGCTGTCGGTCGACGCGGCGATGGCTTCCACGGTGCCGTTTCGTCCCGAGATTCAGTCTCTGCGCGGCCATGATGGGCAGATCGCTGCGGCTGCGGCCTTGACTGCATTGCTCGACGGCAGCGACATCAGGCGATCGCATCTCGAAGGCGACGAGCGCGTGCAGGACCCTTATTGCCTGCGCTGCCAGCCGCAGGTCGCGGGTGCCGTGCTCGACCTGCTCGTACACGCCGCACGCGTGCTGACCATTGAAGCCAATGCCGTGACGGATAACCCGCTGGTTCTGGTCGACACCGGCGAGATCGTCTCGGGCGGCAATTTTCATGCTGAGCCGGTGGCCTTCGCCGCCGATCAGATCGCGCTGGCGCTGTCGGAGATCGGCGCCACCAGCGAGCGCCGGATCGCGACCCTGGTCGATCCTGCCTTGAACTTCGGCTTGCCGCCGTTCCTGACGCCCGAGCCCGGCATCAATTCCGGGTTCATGATCGCCGAGGTGACGGCGGCCGCGCTCTATGCCGAGAACAAGCAGCGCGCGATGCCGTGCTCGATCGATTCCACGCCGACCAGCGCCAACCAGGAGGATCACGTCTCGATGGCCGCGCATGCCGCGCGCCGGCTGTCCGACATGGCCGACAACCTTGCGGCCATCCTCGGCATCGAGCTTCTGGTCGCCGCGCAAGGCATCACGCTGCGCGCACCACACTCGACAAGCGCACCGCTCGCTGCGGTCATTGCCGCGTTGCGCGAGCATGTTCCGGCGCTCGCCGCGGACCGTTACATGGCCGACGATCTCGCGCGGGCCGCGTCGCTGGTCGAAGCCGACGCGTTACCGGCCGCTGCGATCGCGGTCCTTTCGTCCGATCCGTTTCCAAAACTTGCTTAGCCGACAGGGACATCCGTCATGAACCGCCGATTGGATAACGAACGTATCATCCGCGCTCCCCGCGGCACCGACATCAGCGCGAAGAGCTGGCTGACGGAAGCGCCGCTGCGCATGCTGATGAACAATCTGGATCCTGACGTCGCCGAGCGTCCGAGCGAGCTTGTGGTCTATGGCGGCATCGGGCGTGCGGCGCGCGACTGGGAGAGCTTTGACCGGATCGCCGCCTCCTTGCGCAAGCTCGAAGGCGACCAGACGCTGCTGGTGCAATCCGGCAAGCCGGTCGGCATCTTCCGCACCCATGCCGATGCGCCCCGCGTCCTGATCGCGAATTCGAACCTGGTGCCGCATTGGGCGACGCTCGACCACTTCAACGAGCTCGATCGCCTGGGCCTGATGATGTTCGGCCAGATGACGGCAGGGTCGTGGATCTATATCGGCAGCCAGGGCATCGTGCAGGGGACCTATGAGACGTTTGTCGAGGTCGGGCGCCGGCACTATGGCGGCAGTCTCGCCGGCAAATGGATTCTGACGGCGGGCCTCGGCGGCATGGGTGGCGCCCAGCCGCTGGCTGCGACCATGGCCGGCGCCTCGATGCTCGCCGTCGAGTGCCAGCCGAGCCGCATCGAGATGCGGCTGCGCACCGGTTATCTCGATCGCCAGGCGACGACGCTCGATGAAGCGCTGGCGATCATTGCCGACGCGGCCAAGACCCAAAAGCCCGTTTCGGTCGGCCTGCTCGGCAATGCGGCCGAGATCTTTCCCGAACTGGTGCGCCGCGGCGTGCGCCCGGACATCGTGACCGATCAGACCAGCGCGCATGATCCGATCAACGGTTACCTACCGAAGGGATGGACGCTCGCCGATTGGGAAGCGCGGCGCGCGGCTGACCCGAAGGCGGTCGAGGCGGCGGCCAAGACCTCAATGGTCGATCACGTGCAGGCCATGCTGGATTTCCACGCCCAGGGAATCCCGACGCTCGACTACGGCAACAACATCCGCCAGATGGCCAAGGACATGGGCCTGAAGCAGGCGTTCGACTTTCCAGGCTTCGTTCCGGCCTATATCCGTCCGCTGTTCTGCCGCGGCGTGGGGCCGTTCCGCTGGGCGGCGCTGTCGGGTGATCCCGAGGACATCTTCAAGACCGATGACAAGGTCAAGGAGCTGATGCCCAACGATGGCCATTTGCACAATTGGCTCGACATGGCGAAGGCGCGCATCAAGTTTCAGGGGCTGCCGGCGCGGATTTGCTGGGTCGGCCTTGGCGACCGCCATCGCCTTGGCCTTGCCTTCAACGAGATGGTGGCGCGCGGCGAGCTCAAGGCGCCGATCGTGATCGGCCGTGATCATCTCGACAGCGGCTCGGTGGCAAGCCCGAACCGCGAGACCGAGGCGATGCGCGACGGCTCCGATGCGGTGTCCGACTGGCCGCTGCTTAACGCGCTGCTCAACTGCGCGAGCGGGGCCACCTGGGTGTCGCTGCACCACGGCGGCGGCGTCGGTATCGGCTATTCGCAGCACGCCGGCATGGTGATCGTCGCGGACGGCACGCCGGAGGCGGCGCGCCGGCTCGAGCGCGTGCTGTGGAACGATCCGGCGACGGGGGTCATGCGCCACGCCGACGCCGGCTATGAAACGGCGATCGAGTGGGCCCAGGCCAACGGGCTCGATCTGCCGAGCCTGCGCGCCTGAGCTGACGTTGGCGAGAAGCCACTGATAACGGTTCTCGCCAACCCGGCCTCAGTCGGCCGACAGCGGCTCGCCGGTCAGCGACCAGCTCTCGCCATCGAACGTCGCGATCCGCAAGGTCCTGAACGGCGTGTAGTCGCCGGGCCGGGTGCTGATCGAGACGCCCGGCAGCATCATCGGCAGCCGCTCGCCGTTCAGCGATGTCGCCTGCTTGATCAGGTTCTCGCGGGTGAGATCGTCTCCGCATTTGCGCAAGGCCAGCTCCACCGCGTGCACGTTCATATAGGCGACCAGCACCGAATAGTCGTCCGGATTGGCCGAAGCTGCGTACGTCTTCAGGAAATCCTTGTAGGCCTTGACCTCGTCGTCATTGGCCCAGGCCGGGTCGCCCGGCTGCTTGAGGAACTGGGTGGTCACCAGGCCCTTCGATGCTTCGAGGCCCGCGGGCTTCAGGATGGTTTCGACCGATGCCGTCGAGCCGCCGATCACGTGCAGCGGTTTCCAGCCGAGCTCATAGACCTTGCGGATCGATTGCGCGGCGGCCTTCGACGACGACTGCTCGATCAGCGTGTCGACGCCGGCGGCTTTTAACTGGACGATCTGTGAGTCGATCGTCGGGTCGGCAAGTTCGTAGGAGGCCTGGGCAACGATCAGCTCGGCCTTCGGACCGAGACCGGCGCGGAGGCCTTTGAGATAGTCCTTGCCGTAGTCGTCATTTTGGTAGAGCACGCCGATCCTGGCGTCGGGCTTTGTGCGCAGGATGTATTTGGCGACGACGCGGCCTTCGGTTTCGAAGTCCGGATAGAGCGGGATCGTCCACGGGAACGTCTTGGGATCGTTGAAGCGGCGTCCGCCGGCGGTGATGAAGAGCTGCGGCACCTGCTTGCCGTTAAGGTATTTCTGGATTGCGACGTTGGGCGCGGTGCCGATCGTGCCGACCTCGGCCAAGATGCCGACGTCCTCGATCAGCTTGCGCGATTGCTCGACCGCCTTCGGCGCGCTGTAGGCATTATCGAGCTGGGTGAAGTTGATCTTGCGGCCGTTGATGCCGCCTTTCGCGTTCAGCATCTCGAAATAGCCGACCACGGCACGCCCGGCGCCGGCGCCGAAGGCGGAGGCGGGGCCGCTCAGCGGCGTCGATTGGCCGAGCTTGATCTCGGTGTCGCTGGCGCCGGGTCCGTAAGCCTTCTGCGCGCAGGCGGGCGCCGCCAGCAGGGCTGACAGCGCGACGGCCACCAACGCCCGGTCGATGATGTGGTTCAAGGTCGTTTCTCCCTGCAATTCGTTTCTTGTTGCAATCGATCTGCGCTAGCGCAGCAGCTCGCGGGCGATCACCACGCGCTGGATCTGGTTGGTGCCTTCGAAAATCTGGGTCAGCTTGGCATCGCGCATCATGCGCTCGACCGGGTAGTCCATGGTGTAGCCGTAGCCGCCGAAGATCTGGACCGCGTCGGTCGTGACCTTCATGGCCATGTCGCTGCCGACGCATTTGGCCATGCTGGCAAGCACGTTGAGCCGCTTCCAGTCGCCGGCATCGCCGGCGCGGGCGCATTCGTAGACCAGCGCGCGGGCCGCCTCGATTTGCATCGCCATGTCGGCGAGCATGAATTGCACGCCCTGGAATTCGGCGATCGGCTGCTTGAACTGCTTGCGTTCCTTGGCGTAGGCGATGCAGGCATCGAGCGCGCCCTGGGCGAGGCCAACCGACTGGGCGCCGATGGTCGGGCGGTTGAGGTCGAGCGCGCGCATCGACGCGCGAAACCCCTTGCCTTCCTCGCCGACAAGGTTCTCGGCCGGGACCCGGACATTGTCGAAGAAGATCGGGGTGTTGGGGGCGCCGCGAAAGCCCATCTTGCGCTCATGGCGGCCGAACGTAATGCCCGGCATCTTCTTCGGCTCGACGATGAGGGCGCTGATTCCGTCCGCACCGGCACCGTCACTGGTCCGCGCCATCACCACGATGTAGTCGGCGACGACGCCGTAGCTGCACCACTGCTTGCGGCCGTTCAGGACATAGCTGTCGCCGTCCTTGCGGGCGCGGGTGTTGAGCGCGGCGACGTCGGAACCGGCCTGCGGCTCCGAGATCGCGATCGCCGTGACCACGCCGCCCTGGGCGATGATCGGCAAATATTTCTCGCGTTGCTCTTCCGAGCCGAAATGCAGCAACGGCATGATGAACATGGTGTTGAGCGCCGCGATCGATGCGCAGGCAGGCGAGACCTTCGAGATTTCCTCGCGCGCGATGCAGGCCATGGTGAGGTTGCCGTTCGGGCCGCCATAGCGCTCCGGCACCCAGAGCTGCATCAATCCCATCTCGCCGAACAGCTTGACCAGCTCGAGCGGGAAGCGGTCGGTTTCGTCGATTTCGGCGGCGATCGGCGCCACGTGCCGGGCGACCATCCTGCGGACGTTGTCGCGGAAGGCGACCTGCTCCTCGGAAAAACTCATACGAACTCCCCGTCTGTTTCTTTGCCGGAAGCCCAAAAAGGGGCTTCCATTGAATGGGTGATCCATTTAATAATTCACCGCATGAGCACCAAGTCAAGCCCTCGCGCGCCGCAGCGCCCCCGCACCGCCTCTCCGAACCGCAGGGAGCGCGCCACCGATCTCCGTGCGGCCGCCACCGCGGCCACACCGACGTTCAAGCCGATCCACACCAGGCGGACGTTCGAGGAGATCTGCGAGCGCATTCGCGAGCAACTGGCGCTCGGCGTGCTGAAACCCGGCGACAAGCTGCCGGCCGAGCGCGAGCTCGCCCAGCAACTCGGCGTCAGCCGGAATGTGCTGCGGGAGGCGCTGCGCAGCCTGGAGATGGCCGGCGTGCTGCGACTGCAGAAGGGCGTCAAGGGCGGCGCCTTCATCCAGCAGGGCGACACCCGGCGCATGAACGAGGTCATGCGCGACATGCTGAGCCTCGGGACGATATCCGTGCGGGAATTGTCGGAGGCGCGGGTCCACGTCCTGGACCTTGTGGTGCAGCTGGCATGTGCAAATGCGCGAAGGGCCGACCTCGATGCGCTGGAAGCCAATATCGAGCGAACCGAGCTTGCGACGAAGGAAGGCAGGCTGCTCGATCGGGTCGAATGCTCGCGCGAGTTCTACAAGCTGCTCGCGGCCTCGACCGGCAACAAGGTAATCGCGATGATCGTGGACTCGGTCACCGAGATCCACATGCGCTTCGTCTATGCCAAGGTTGCTTCCAGCGGGGTCGCGATGGCGCGGCTCGCCGAGAAGCGGCGGCAGTTCCTGGCGGCGCTGAACGAGCGAGACGTGGCGCTGGCGAGCCGGCTGCTGCGATCGCACCTGGAATCCGTGCAGCGCATGCTGGAGCAGGATCCGGGAGCGATGTCGCTTCATGTCGCATTGGCCGACGTGCAGCCCGGGCTGCGACGGTAGCGCGTGCCAACCGTGCCGGTAGATCAACAACTCAAACAGCAATAACAATGGAGGCAAACGTGTCCAACTACGCCAATTATGAGTGCCTGACGGTCGAGGTCGCGGACAAGGTCGCGACCGTGACCTTGAATCGCCCGCAGGCGCGCAATGCCATCAACCAGAAGCTGATCCGCGAGTTGCGAACGATCTGGGACGACCTCGCCGACGATCACGCCGTCAATGCCGTGGTCCTGACCGGCGCCGGCGACTTCTTCAGCGTCGGCGGTGACGTAAAGGCGATGTCCGAGCGGCCGGGCGGCGACGTGCTCGAGGAGGGCGAGGTACACGATCCCATGATCAGCCGGCGCGGCGTCACCCGCCAGCTCGAGCTCGACAAGCCGATCATCGCGGCGATCAATGGCGACGCGATCGGCTTAGCTGCGACCCACGCGCTGCTCTGCGACATCACCGTGATGGCTGAGGATGCGCGGATCGGCGACACCCACGTCTCACGCGTCGGCCTGGTCGCGGGCGACGGCGGCACGGTGATCTGGCCGCTGCTGGTCGGCATCAACAAGGCCAAGGAGTTCCTGATCCGCGGCACGCTGCTGAAGGGCAAGGAAGCGGAGCGGATCGGGCTGGTCAACCATGTCGCGCCGCGCGCCGAAGTGTTGGCCAAGGCCCGCGAGATCGCGGTCGAGCTCGCGAACGGTCCGACCTGGGCCATTCGCTGGACCAAGCTGTCGATCAACCAGATCGTCAAGGAGCGCGTGAACATGCTGTTGGAGGCCTCGATGGCACTGGAGCAGGTGACGTTCGAGACCGCCGACCACAAGGAGGCGACGATGTCGTTCAAGGAGAAGCGCAAGCCGAGGTTCGGCCAGGCATAGCTCGGGGCCGGGCCGTGAGTGCGACCGAAGTGTCGAACGACGATGTCGCGGGGATGCTGCGCGACTCCTTGCGCGGCTTCCTCGACGAGCATTGGCGTCCGCGCGGCGCAGCGGCGTCGTCCTCGCCGGACGAGGTGTCGGCGATCTGGCGCAAGCTGGTCGGGCAGGGCGTCGCCGCGCTCGGTGCGGAGGGCGGCGAAGGCGGGCTCGCCGAGATTCTCGTCGTCATGGCGGAGCTTGGCCGCGCCGGGTGTCCGGCGCCGATGTGGTCCGCGGCGCTCGCCAATCTTGCGATCTCCGGATCGCAGGACGACGTCGTGGTGGATCTGCTGGAGCGGCCGCATTCCGGGAAGGCGATCGTCGCCTTCTCGTTCGGGGCGCTGGATCGCGATCCGGGGGCGGGCTCGGTGGAAGTCACGGACCGCAAGGCAACGGGCGTGCTCCGCTTCGTCGAGACTGCGGGAGCCGCCACGCATCTTCTAGTCGCGCTCGATCAGGCTCATCTTGCGCTGATCGATCTTGCCGGACCCGGTGTCGAGTGCGTCGCGACCCGCGCGATGGGGGCATGGGGGCTCTCCGAGGTCAGGCTGAACGCAGCGCCGCTCACGTGCATTCCGGTCGGGATGGTCGATCTGGACGATCTCCGCATCAAGGGCAAGGCGGCGTCGACCGCGCGCGCTTACGGCGCGGCGCGGCGTGCCTTTGAGCTGGCCGTGGACTACGCCAGGGAACGGCACCAGTTCGGACAACCGATCGGCAAGTTCCAGGCGATCCAGCACAAGCTGGCGAATTGCCTGATCGCGCTCGAAGGCGTCAGGCTGATCCTCGAGCATGCCGCCAGACTGCATGATGGCGGCGACGACGATTGGCGCTACTTCGCCGATTGCGCATCGGCGTTCTCCGGCAATGCGCTGCGGCAGGTCTCGCTGGAGACCCAGCATACATTCGGTGCGATCGGCTATGCCGAGGAGCACGAGGCGCCGATCCATTTCAAGCGCGTGCACCTCGATACGATCGCGCTCGGCGGCGCCTCGGATGCAAAGCAAAGGTTGGCCGCGCGACTGTTGGATGCGGGCGGCGCCGGGCTGCCGCAATATGACCTCGGGCCCGCCGGAAATGCGTTTCGCGAGCAGGTCCGGCTCTGGCTCGAACAAAACTGGACCGGAGACACGAAGCAGGCGTTCGACCAGAGGCCGTTCGCCAAGCGCGAGTTCGATGCGAGCTTCGCCCAAAGTATCGGCGAGACCGGATGGATCGGCCTCGGATGGCCGGAGCAGTTCGGCGGCCAGGCGCGCTCACCGCTGGAGCAGATCGCCTTCATGGAGACGATGGAGCGGGGCGAGGCACCACGGATCGGTGCGGCGATCCAGGCCAACGCGCTGATGATGTTCGGCACGGCAGAGCAGCAGCAGAAATATCTTCCGGAAATCCTGCGCGGCGAAGCCATGCACGGCATGGGTTATAGCGAGCCGCAGGCGGGCTCGGACCTCGCGGCGCTGCGCACCAGTGCGATCAGGGACGGCGAGCACTGGGTGATCAACGGCCAGAAGATCTGGACCACCACCTGGTGGGGCAAATACATGTTCCTCGCCGCGCGGACCGACAAGGATGCAAAGCCGCCGCACGCCGGCATCAGCATGTTCATCGTGCCGATGGATGCGCCGGGCATCACCATCCGTCCATCTGTCACCATGTATGACGGCACCTTTGCCAACATCTTCTACGACAATGTCCGGATCCCCGCCGAGAACCTTGTTGGCGAGGTCAATGGCGGCTGGAAGGTGCTGACCGGCGCGCTGGCCTTCGAGCGAGGGTTGGTCGGTGGCGGGATCGTCCTGAAGGTCGCACACGCCTTCGAGCAGCTGCGTTTGCATGTCATCGGCGATCCGTCTCTGGCCGATGACCCCCTCGTCCGCGACAGGATGGCGACCCTGGCATCGGAGATCGAGATCGGCCGTCTCTTGATGATGCATTGTGCCGAGCTCGCAGCCGACGGCATGACTCCGCCGGAGTATGGAGCGATCAGCAAGGTGTTCTCCGGAGAGCTGATGGAGCGTTTCGGAGAGGCCGCGCTCGACATTCTCGGGATGCGCGCCGCGCTCTCCGAACAGATGCCGGGCGCGATCGACAACGGCCGCTTCGAGCAGAACCTGCGGCATTCGCTGATGTGGGTCATCAGCATCGGGACCAACGAGATTCAGCGCAGCCTGATCGCGCAACGCGCGCTCGGGCTGCCGAGGTAGGAGAGATCGGATGCAGAAGGATGGCGACAGGGCGCCGCTCGCCGGTGTGCGGGTGCTGGATTTCTCCATCATGGTGGCGGGGCCGTATTGCGCGCGGCTGCTCGCCGACGTCGGGGCCGAGGTCATCAAGATCGAGCCGCCGGAAGGCGACGACATGCGGCTGCGGACGCCGCTGCGCGAAGGCCACAGCACCTATTTCGGCCAGCTCAATGCCGGCAAGCGCAGCCTGGCGCTGGACCTGAAGAACGCCGATGCCATCAAGCTCGTGCATCGCATGGTCGCAGAGGCGGACATCCTTGTCGAGAATTTCCGCCCGGGAGTGATGGATCGGCTCGGCCTCGGCTATGACGCGCTTCGCGAGATCAACCCGCGCCTGATCTATTGCTCGATCTCGGGCTATGGCCAGACAGGCCCCGCTGCCGAGCGCGCGGCCTACGCCATGATCGTGCACGCCGAAAGCGGGTTCGATACCTCGCTGATGCGCTATGCCGGCGACCGGGAGCGTCCGGCCGCCGGCGCGATCTTTGTCGCCGACATCCTCGGCGGCATCTTCGGCTATTCGGCGATCCAGACCGCGATGGTCCAGCGCGAACGCACCGGGAAGGGGCAGCGCGTCGATGTGGCCTTGATGGACTGCATGCTCAACCTGCTGGTCTATGAACTCCAGGAAGCCCAGTTCCCGATCCGCTCGCCGCGTCCAACCTATGGGCCGGTGCGTACGCGCGATGGCGATATCCTGATCGCTCCGGTCACGCCGCGCAATTTTGTGGCGCTGTGCGAGGTCACGGGGCAGGACGAGCTGGCGAACGATCCGCGCTTTGCGAGCATTCCGGCCCGCGGCGCCAACTGGACCGCCATGATGCAGGTGATCGAGAAGTGGACGGAGCGTTACACCGTCGCTGAATGCATCGCGGCGCTGGATCGCGCCGGCGTTCCCTGCGCCGAGTACCGGACGCCGGGTGCTGCGTTGACCGACACCCATTTGCGTCAACGTGGCGTGTTTGGGACGGTCTCGGATGGTGCCGGCGAATTCGTCGGCGTCAATGCGCCATGGCAGATGTCCGGGGCCGATACATCGATCGGAAGTCAAGTGCCCGGGATCGGCGCGCAGCGGGACGATGTGCTGTCGCGGATCCTCGGATTGTCGCCGGACGCAATTGCGGCGCTCGCCGCTGCGGGCACGTTTGGCAGGACGCAGGCCTAGGCACCGGACGTCGGCGATCTCAGGTATCGGACGGGGCGTCCGGCGGCGGAGCCTTCGCGATCGCGAGCAGGCATTTCAGGAAATGCGCGCGGTCTTCCTTGCGCAAGGGAGCCAGCATGATGTTTTGCAGCTCGGCGGCGGCCGGGATGACGGCGAGCAGCGCTTCCTCTCCCTTGGCGGTGATCTGCACCTGGAGCGAGCGGCGGTCGTCCGGATTGTTCTTCTTCGAGACCAGCCGGCGCGTGACCATCCGCTTCAGCATTTCGCTGAGCGTGTTGCGGTCGCAGCTGATCCGCTCCGCCAACACTGAGGGGGTGAGCGGACCCAATTGGTACAGCGCCATCAGCAGGCCGAACTGCCGCGGCGTGATGTTGCTCTGGCGGGTCATGCTCTGATAGAGCCCGTCATAGCGGGCCTCCAGCAGCCGCAGCAGAAACCCGACGCCGCCTTCGAGCTGCCAGTCGCGCGCAATGTCGGCGGCCGAGCTCGTTTTCATACCCTTGTCGGCTGCCATGCCGTCGTTGGACCCCGATTTTTCGAATTCGCCTCAGCCGTTAGCAGCTTGGCCTGACGTCCTCAACCCTGCGGTGAACCGCAGCCCGGTCTGTTCCCGGCACGATGCAATTTTGATTTCGCCTTGTCAGCCATCCCGCAATGTAGTACGTATACGTATCACATGCGATGCGAAGACATCGTTCAGGGAGGTTGAACTTGGACCTGCGTGAGCTGCTGTCGATCCCCTATTTGCTCGAGGCCGAGGCCGTCGAAACCGAGCCGGGGCAGTGGCGGGTTCGGCTTGCCTATCCGGAGCTGCCGGGATGCACGGCGGAAGCCGCCGCCGTCGAGGACGCCTTGCGGGAGCTCGAGCGGCGGCGCATCGAATTGATCGTCGGCCTGATGGAGCAGGGCAAGCAGCCTCCCATTCCACGCAAGCCGCTCACCGCATCCGATCCGCTTTGGACCGCTCAGGATCTCGGACTGTCTGACCGCGTCGCCGCGCTTCTCGGCGGTGCGGCGGGCCCGGCCACACGCAATTGAAGGAGGCAAATCCATGCTCTCGCGCGAAGACAATGAACGCCTGGTGAGGGTCGGCAAGGGCACGCCGCTCGGCGACCTGTTTCGGCTTTACTGGATTCCCTTCCTGCCGTCGGCAGACCTCACCAAGGATGGACAGCCGAAGCGCATCCGGCTGCTCGGCGAGGATCTGGTCGCCTTCCGCGACACCGAGGGGCGGGTCGGGCTGGTCGATCAGGCCTGTCCGCATCGCGGCGCGCCGCTGGTCTTCGCGCGAAACGAGGATTGCGGGCTGCGCTGCGTCTATCACGGCTGGAAATTCGACGTCACCGGCGCGGTGACGGACATGCCGGCCGAGCCGGTGCGCAGCCGCCTTAAGGAGCGCGTGCGGATCAAGGCCTATCCCTGCAAGGAGCGCAACGGAATGATCTGGACCTATATGGGTCCCGACCAGGCCGAACTTCCGCCGCTGCCGAACCTCGAATGGAATCTGGTGCCGGCCGAGCAGGTGCACATCTCGGTTCGCGTCCAGGAGTGCAACTGGCTGCAGGCGGTCGAAGGCGAGATCGACTCGGCGCACGCGCCGCTGCTGCACGGTCGGCTCGACGCCCAGGGCACGACGAGCGCCTGGATCCAGAAGCGCGACCTGCGGCCGACCTTCGAATGCATCAAGCAAGACTTCGGCATGAGCATCGCCGCGCGGCGCAATTACGACGCCAACACGCTGTACTGGCGCGTCAACCAATTCATGCTGCCGTTCTATACGCTGGTGCCCCCGCTGTCTCCGTTTCCGGATCTGAGCGGGCACGCCTGGGTGCCGATCGATGACGAGAACACGCTCTGCATCATGTTCTCCTATCATCCGTCGGAGCCGCTGCTGGAGAAGACGCGGCAGGTCTTCGCCGAAGGCCACAAGGGCCGCGAGAGCGGCCATGCCAGCCGCCACGCGCTGATCCAGCACCCGGTGACGGTGCCGTACGCCGGCTACTGGACCAAATACAATCCGCAGAACGGCTTTCAATTCGACTACGAGGCGCAGCGCACCACCTGGTTCTCGGGCCTGCCGGGGCTGTGGGTGCAGGACGGCGCCTGCCAGAGCGGCGTCTCGCCGATCTTCGATCGCACCAGGGAGACGCTCTGCTCCAGCGATACCGGCATCGCGATGACGCGGCGCTTCATTCTGGAGGCGCTCGGCGCCTATCGCGATCACGCGATCAAGCCCAAGGGCGTCTTAGACCCCGACGTGTTCATGGTGCGGGCGGTGTCGCTGCGGCTGCCGCCGGAGGAGTCCTGGGTCGATGTCGGCGCGCCGTTCATGCGGGCGAAGCTCGGCGCAGATTTCGGGTACGAGCTGTGAGCGCATCCCGCCATGGCTGACGTGACGCAGGACGTGCTGGTCAAGCGCATCGGCTACGAGGCCGAGCGGATCAATTCCTACGAGCTGATCGCACGGACGGGCGGAGAGCTGACGCCGTTCACGGCCGGCAGCCATATCGACCTGCATCTGCCGAACGGCATGATCCGGAGCTACTCGCTGGTGAACGATCAGCGCGAGCGACACCGGTATGTGATCGCTGTCAACAAGGATGCCGAGAGCCGCGGTGGCTCCAGCTTCGTCCACGACTCCGTGAAGGTCGGCGACATCATGACGATCTCCGGGCCGCGCAACAATTTCGTGCTGCACGAAGAGGCGGAGCATTCGGTCCTGGTCGCCGGCGGCATCGGCATCACGCCATTGCTGTCGATGATCCGGCGTCTGGAGGCGCTCGGGCGCCGCTGGGAGCTGTTCTATGCCGCGAGGACGCGCGCGGCCGCCGCATTCCTCGACGAGCTCGGCCCATTCCGATCTGATTTTCGTTCCAGGATACATGTCGATTTCGACGACGAGCGATCGGGGCGTCTGTTCGACCTGCCGGCAATTGTCGGAATCGCGCCGGCGCGGGCGCATCTCTATTGCTGCGGTCCGGTGCCGATGCTCGCGGCATTCGAGGCGGCGACGGCCGATCGGCCGTCCGATCACGTGCATGTCGAATACTTCCAGGCGCGGGAAGCGCCCTCAACGGAGGGCGGCTTCGACGTCAAGCTTGCGCGAAGCAATCGCACGATTGCGGTCGAGCCCGGCAAGACGATTCTCGATGCATTGCTGGATGCCGGCATCACCGCGAATTACGCCTGCAGCGAAGGGGTCTGCGGCACCTGCGAGACGCGCGTACTCGAGGGCACGCCCGATCATCGCGACCAGTTTCTGAGCAAGGAAGAGCAGGCGGCGAACAAGAGCGTCATGATCTGCTGCTCGGGCGCCAAGTCCCGCACGCTCGTGCTCGATCTCTAAGACAACAACATACGACGGGTGGGAACAATGAAGTATCTTTCGCAAATTGCCGGAGTGGTCCTGCTGGCCGCCTGCGCCAGTTCGCCCGCGTCGGCGGACGCTGCGCGCTCCCTCAAGATCGGCGTGCTCAACGACGCATCCGGCCCTTATTCGGACAATGCCGGCGAAGGTTCGGTGACGGCGGCCCGGATGGCTGCCGAGGATTTCATGCTGCTTCATCCGGACTTCAAGGTCGAGATCGTCTCGGCCGATCACCAGAACAAGGCGGATGTCGGCGCCGCAATCGCGCGCCGCTGGATCGATCAGGAGAAGGTCGATGCGGTCGCCGACGTGCCGAACTCGGCCGTCGGGCTCGCCGTCAACGAAGTCGTGCGCGGCACCAAGGCGGCGCTGATTGCATCGAGTGCGGCGTCCTCCGACCTGACCGGGAAATACTGCTCGCCCAACACGATCCAGTGGACCTTCGACACCTGGGCGGCCTCGCACACGATCGGTGCCTATCTCGTGCGTCACGGCGGCAAGAAATGGTACTTCATCGCGACCGACAATGCGCTCGGCAAGTCGATGGTGCGCGACGGCACGGCGGTGATCGGCGCCGGCGGCGGCACGGTTCTCGGATCGGTCAATGTGCCGATCAACAATGCGGACTATGCCTCGTTCATCCTGCAGGCCGAGAGCTCCGGCGCCGACGTGATCGCGTTCGCAACCGCCGGCGGCGACACGGTCAGCCTGATCAAGCAGTCCGCCGAGTTCGGGCTGAAGCAGAGCGGACGCACCTTCGCGGCGCTGTTGACCACCACCAACGATGTCGAGTCCAGCGGACTTGCGGTCGGCGAAGGACTGATCATCACCCAGCCGTTCTACTGGGGCCTCAACGATGCCAGCCGTGCCTGGTCGGCCAGGTTCAGCGCACGTCAGCGCGGGCAATTGCCGACCGCGTTCCACGCCGGCGTCTACTCGTCGGTGCTGGCCTATCTCAACGCGGCGTTGGCGGCAGGAACCAATGACGCGCCGGCCGTGATCCAGAAGTTGAAGGAGAAGCCGATCGACGACGCCTTGTTCGGGCCGGTCGTGGTGCGCGCGGACGGCCGCGCCATTCACAACATGTACATCTTCAAAGTGAAGAGCCCGAATGCGTCGAAGAGCAAGTGGGACCTGCTGGAGCAGGTCGGCGTGCTGTCCGGTCCGGAGGCGTTTCGGCCGCTCGACCAGGGCGGATGCTCGCTCGTCGAGCCGCCCAAGAGCAATTGACGACGACGGCTGCGGCCCTCGGATCAACACTTCTCAAACTGACGGATGTCCCGATGCTGGATCAGCTTGAAGCCGACTTCCCCGAGCACACGCCGCGCCCTGTCGATGCGCCAAGGGCGCTCGAGGGGGTCCGGGTGATCGATTTCTCGCATTTCATCGCGGGACCGTTTGCGACCATGATCCTTGCCGACATGGGCGCCGAGGTAATCAAGATCGAAGCGCCGGGCCGCGGTGACGATTTGCGCCGTTATCCCCCGGTGCATCCCGATCTCAGGCACGGCGCGCCGTTCCTCTGGACCAACCGCAACAAGCGCAGCGTTGCCCTCGATCTCAAATCGCCGGAGGGCCTGAAGGTCGCGCGCGAGCTGATCGCGACGGCGGACGTCCTCGTCGAGAATTTTTCGGCTGATGTGATGGCACGGCTGGGGCTCGACTATGAGAGCTGCCACAAGATCAAGCCCGAGATCGTCTATTGCTCGGTGTCGGCCTATGGCCGTGACGGGGCATTTTCGGACCGGCTCGGCTTCGATCCGATCGCGCAGGTCGAGAGCGGTTTTGTCTCTATGAACGGCTATGCCGACCGGGAGGGCGTGCGCGCGTTGTCACCGGTGATGGATATCAGCACCGCGATGATGGCCAGCAATGCGATCCTTGGCGCGTTGTTCGCGCGCGAGCGGAGCGGGCAGGGCCAGGCCATCGAGGTGTCGTTGTTCGAGAATGCCGTCCTGATGACCGGCTACGCGACCATGCAGTCGCTCTTCAGCGGCACCGATCCGAAGCGAAGCGGCAACACCAGCCCGGACACCTGTCCGTCGGGTGTGTTCCTGGCCAGCGATTGCGCCTTCTATATCAACTGCGGCAACGACAAGATCTTCCAACGCCTGATGGCGCAGGTTCTCGAGCGCGAGGACCTCGCGGCGGCCGAGATCTATGCAACCGGCCCGGATCGAATCCGCCGGCGCGAGGAGCTGTTCGCGATCCTTGGCGCCGCCTTTGCGCAGCAGCCCTGGTCGCACTGGCAATCGCGAATGCGGGCGGCCGGGGTGCCCTGCGGTCAGGTACGCACCGTCGGCGAAGCGATCCGCTCCCCGGAGGCAAGGGAGCGCGGGATCGTCACCCGGATCCCGCACGAGACGGTGGGTTGGGTGCCGAACGTGAACCTGCCGATCCGCTATTCGCGGACGCCGATCGTTGATCCCGTCGCGGCACCGGCCGTCGGGCAGCACACCGAGAATGTCCTCCGTGAGTTGCTCGGCTACGATGAGGCGGAGATCGCGCGCCTTGCCGCAGGCGGTGCCTTCGGCAGCCAGCCCTCGCGACAGGATGCCAAGCCGTGACGGCGCGCGGGCGAGACCAGCGGACGCTGCGGGGGCGTGTGGCCGTGATTGGGATCGGTGAAACCGAATATTGTCGCCACGGCGCTTCTCCCGACCCGGAATTCAAGCTCGCGCTGAAAGCCATTCTGGCGGCGTGCGAGGACGCTGGCCTCGATCCCCGCGAGATCGACGGGTTCTCGTCCTACAGCGACGATCGCAGCGAGGCCTCGCGGCTGGCCGCGGCGCTGGGTACGCATCGATTGCGTTCAGCGACCATGCAATGGGGTGGAGGCGGCGGCGGTTGCTGTGCTGCGGTTGCCAACGCGGCGGCCTCGATCGTCGCGGGCCTCGCCGATTGTGTCGTGGTGTTCCGCTCATTGGCGCAGGGCCAATATGGCCGGTTCGGACAGGCGGGCGGCATCCACACGGTTTCGGGCGAACGGTCCTACCTGATGCCTTATGGTGTGTTGGCGCCGCCGCAGCGTTTTGCCATGCGGGTGCAGCGCTACATGCACGAGCACGGCGTACGGCAAGAGGCGTTGCGCGCGATCGCGCTCGCCTCCTATCACCACGCCCAGGCCAACCCGCGCGCCGTGATGCATGGCAGGCCGCTGGACGTCGAGAAATACGATGCCTCGCGCTGGATCGTGGAGCCGTTCCATCTCTACGATTGCTGCATGGAAAATGACGGCGCGGCGGCATTGCTGCTGGTATCGGCGGAGCGCGCCGCAGAATTCCGAAATAAACCGGCCTATCTGCTCGGTGCCGCCTTCGGATCCGGACATCGCGCCGCGGCGACGGCGCACAACGCGCCGCTCTACGCCACGGCGAGCTTCGACACCGTCGCGCCCGACCTTTACCGCATGGCCGGAGTAGGGCCGGCCGATGTCGGCGTGGTCCAGGCGTACGAGAATTTCACCGGCGGTGTCGTGATGGCGCTGGCGGAGCACGGGTTCTTCAAGCCTGAGGAGGCCAACGACTTCCTGACATTCGAGAACCTGATCGCGCCGTCGGGGCGGCTGCCGCTCAACACCAGCGGCGGCAACCTCGCCGAATGCTACATGCATGGTTTTGAGCTCGTGCTGGAAGCGGTTCGCCAGGTGCGCGGCACCTCGACGAGCCAGGCTCGATGCAGCGACGTCGCAATGGTCATCGGAGGTCCGATGGTCTCTCCCGCGAGCAACCTCATCTTGGGTTCGGAGGCCACCTTATGAGCAAGCCGAGCGCGCGCTATCTCCCGGCAGGCCTGCCGATCCCGGTTGCAGAACCTGACGGCCTCTCTGCGCCTTACTGGGAAGGATTGCGTCAGGGCAAGCTGTTGGTGCAACGCTGCGGCCGCTGCGCCACGTGGCAGTTCGGACCCGAATGGCTCTGCCACCGCTGCCACGCCTTCGACCCGGTCTGGACCGAGGTCGCGCCGCGCGGCCGGATCTTCAGCTGGGAGCGCGTGTGGCATCCGTCGCATGCGGCGCTGAAGGGGCGTGGACCGTACATCGCGGTGCTTGTCGAATTGCCGCATGCCGGCGGCATTCGCATGGTCGGCAATCTGCTCGGCGATCCCGAACAGGCGGTTGCAATGGGCGCAGATGTCGAAGGGGTCTTCGAGCATCACCCGGAGTCCGATCCGCCTTTCTCCTTGCTGCAATGGCGCCGGGCGTAGGTTTCCCCGGAGTTACTATCGATCCCTGCGCCTGATACGGGCAATCGATCGCGCGTCTACCGGAGATAGACGGTCCATAGACCGCTGCACCTGTGATCATTTGCGGGCGACATCTGGTTTGCCTGCTTTCGCGTCAGCGCCGCTGACAGGATGAGCTGCCTGGGTCCTTGTCTCGCGGCAGATGACATGCAATCTTCCGCCCCCGGCAATGCTGTTCGAGAGCAACAAGAACAATAATCCCTCTCGTCCCTCCAATTCTGTCGAGGGCCTGATCATGTCGAACCTTACCCAAGCGACCTCCGCTCCGTGGCGGATAGGCGTGCTGTTCTCGCGAACCGGCTTCATGTCGGTGATCGAGGAGACCCAGTATCAGGGCACGCAGCTTGCGATCGAGGAGGTGAACGAGGGAGGCGGGGTCTGCGGCCGCGAGCTGGTTCCCGTCGCCTACGACCCTGGCTCGGACTCGGCCGCCTATGGCCACTACGCCAAACGGTTGATGGTGGAGGATCAGGTCAGCACTATATTCGGCTGCTACACCTCGTCGAGCCGCAAGGCGGTGCTGCCGGTGGTCGAACGGCTGAACGGCCTGCTCTGGTACCCGACGCTCTATGAGGGTTTCGAGGCGTCGCCGAACGTCATCTACACCGGCGCCTCGCCGAATCAGAACAGCCTCGCGCTGTGCCGCTATTTGATGGATACGTTCGGAACACGATTTTATTTCGTGGGGTCGGACTACATCTATCCGCGCGAGTCCAACCGGGTGATGCGGGAGCTGCTGAAGAGCAATGGCGGCTCGGTCGTGGGTGAGCGCTACGTCAATGTCTACGCGCGCTGGCAGGACTTTGTCCCGATCATCCAGGACATCAAGCGGGTCAGGCCCGACGTGATCTTCTCGACCGTCGTGGGGGAAGGCACGGTCTTCCTTTATCAGGCCTACGCGAATGTCGGGCTCGATCCAAAGCAAGTGCCGATCGCCAGCCTGACCACGACGGAAGCCGAAATCGCCGCCATGGGTTTCGACGTCGGCGAAGGACATGTCACCGCGGCATCCTATTTCCAGGGCGTCGAGGGCAGCGCCAACAGCGCGTTTGTGCAGCGCTTTAAGAAGCGGTTCGGCGCCGATATCTCGACCAACATGTGCGCAGAGGCCTCCTATTTCCAGCTGCATCTGTTTGCGAAGGCGCTCGAGCAGGTCAATTCGCTCGATACGGAAGTGCTTCGCTCGATGGTGTTCGGCACCAGCTTTGATGCACCGCAAGGTGCCGTCACCGTCAACCCGATGTCGGGCCATACCGATTTGTGGACACGCATCGGACGCGCCAACCGCCAGGGACAGTTCGATGTGGTCAGCCAGTCGAAGGAGCCGGTGCATGCGGATCCGTTCCTGATCGGGTATGGTCGTGCAACGCAAACAGGAAGCGTCCAATGAACGAGCAGTCGCGTAAGCCGTCGCTGAGCCGAGACGTCGGCGGACGCAAGACCATGGTTCAGGAACTTGCCGATCTGTCGGCCGTCGTGGTTGCGCCGGTCGACGATCAGGTCGGCATGTTGTTGCGCGAATTGCAGCGGTTCAGGATGCGGGTGCGTCAGGTCTGGCCGATGCCGGAGAGCGTGCCGGCCGATGCCGACGTGGTGTACTGCGAATATTCGCCGGATCTGGCGCGGCGCCTGCCGTGGATTCCCGGCGATGCGCGTTCCGCACTGGTCGTGATCCTGCCGGCGACGGAAGCCGTTCACGCCGATGCGCTGTGTCATGCAACGCCGAACGCCGTTCTGCCGCGGCCGTTCACGCAGAATGCAGTGCTGTCCAGCCTCGTGCTGGCGCGCAGCCAGTTCAGCTACGAACGGCGGCTCCGCAGCAAGATCGAGAAGCTCGACGACAATCTGCGCTCGATGCGCACGGTGGAACGCGCCAAAGCCATCCTGATGGCGACGCGGCAGATGCCGGAAACCGAAGCCTATGGCTTCATCAGACGACAGGCGATGGATCGTCGCGTGTCGGCAAGTGCAGTCGCCGCGGCGATTGTTGACTCGTTCGAACTGCTTGGCTACGATCATCAACAGTAAGCCCCAATAGCGGGGCCGGCGGCGACAGAGCCGCCTTCGACACAACCGGCAACAAAGCCCTCCCAATGCTCGCGTAAGCGCGCATCGGGAGGGCTTTTTGTTTTTTCAGTCCTGAAGGGAGCTAGGGATGAGCATTTCACGGCGGACTTTGCTGAGGAATACCGCGGCGCTTGGTGCATTTGCCGGCGCCGGACTGCCGCATATCTGGATCAAGAACGCCGACCTCGCTTACGCGGCCGGCGGCGAGATCAAGGTCGGCGTGCTGTTCTCGCTGACGGGAACGACCGCGATCATCGAGGAATCGCTCAACAAGGCGACGCTGCTTGCGATCGAGGAAATCAACGCCGCCGGCGGCATCAAGGGCAGCAAGATCGTGCCGATCGTCGAGGATCCTGCGTCGGATCCGGCGACCTTCTCGGAGAAGGCGCGCAAGCTCGTCGTCGGCGACAAATGCGTGAGCGTGTTCGGCTCCTATACCTCGGCGAGCCGCAAGGCGGTGCTTCCGGTCTTCGAGCGGCAGAACAACCTCTATTGGTATCCGACGCTCTATGAGGGCCGCGAGTGCTCGAAGAACGTCATCTACACCGGCGCGGTGCCGAACCAGCAGCAGGACGAATTCGTGCCCTGGCTGGTCAAGAAGTTCGGTAAGAAGTTCTATCTGATCGGCTCCAACTACATCTATCCGAAGGAAGAGAACAACTACTGCAAGAAGCTGCTCGAGAAACTCGGCGGCGAGGTCGTGGCGGAGGAATATGTGCCGCTCGGCCATTCCGAATTCTCTTCCGTCATCAACAAGATCCGCTCGACGCAGCCGAACGTGATCTTCTCCACCGTGGTCGGCGATTCCGTGGTCGCACTGCATCGTCAGTACAAGGCTGCCGGTCTCGATCCTGAGAAGATGCCGATGGCGAGCCTGACGACCTCCGAAAACGAGGTCGCGGCGATGGGCGGAGAGGCTGCCGCCGGTCACTTCACCTCGGCGCCGTACTTCATGGTGCACAAGTCGCCCGAGAACGAGAAATTCGTCGAGGCCTACAAGAAGCGCTGGGGCGCCGACAAGGTGACGCATTTCGTCTCGGAGGCCTGCTACTTCCAGACCTACCTGTTCAAGCAGGCGGTCGAGAAGCTCGCGACCAGCGATCTCACGCCGCCGAACATCCGCGACGCGGTCAAGGGCCAGGAAGTGATCGCGCCGCAGGGCAAGGTCCGGATCGAGTCGGAGAATCTGCACACCTGGCTGTGGCCCAAGATCGCGCAGGCGAAGTCGAACGGCCAGTTCGAGATTCTCGTCGAGGCCAAAGATTGGCTGAAGCCGGTGCCGTACGCGGCCTATCCCGGGCAGTCCTGCACCGAAAAGGGCCTGGTCGAGAAGAGCTGACGGGGGGCTGACGACGGCCGTCGGCGTGCGGCGCCGGCGGCCGGCTTCCGCAACGAAAGCGGCCTCTCGCAGAAGTGCGAGCGGCGCAGGGCGCCCAAACCAACATCGAAAGCGGATCCCGACGTGGACCAATTCATCGAACAAATCGTCACAGGCCTCAGCATCGGGTCGATCCTGCTGCTGGTCGCGCTGGGACTGTCGATCATCTACGGCTCGATGGGCATCATCAATCTCGCCCATGGCGAGTTCGTGATGCTCGGCGCTTACGCCGCCTGGGTGTTCCACACTTATCTTGGGCTCGGCCTGCTCGCGAGCCTCGTTCCGATCTTCCTGGTGGTGGCCACGTTCGGCTGGGTCATCGAACGCTACGTCCTCAGCCTGCTCAACAACCGGCCGCTCGACACGATCCTCGCCACCTGGGGCGTCGGCATCATGCTGCAGCAGGCGGTACGGCTGATGGTCGGCAGCGAACTCCGCTATGTGCAATTGCCGCCGGCGCTGGCCGACAGCATGGACGTGTTCGGCATCCCGATATCGTCGTATCGGGTGTTCCTGTTCGTCGTGTCGATCGCGCTGTTCGGGGCGACCTGGTTGCTCATGAACCGCACCACGGTCGGGATGAAGCTGCGTGCCATCATCCAGGACCGCTCGGTTGCCGCCTCGTTCGGCATCAACGCCAAGCGGGTCTATGCGCTGACCTTCGCCTATGGCGCAGGCCTTGCCGGACTCGCCGGCGCGCTGGTGTCGCCGCTCAAGAGCGTCTCGCCCGATATGGGCACCGGCTACGTGGTCGACGCCTTCATGGTGGTGGTGCTCGGCGGCGTGCAGAGCCTCGCCGGCACCGTGGCGAGTGCCTTCATCCTCGGCGAGCTCTCCGGCGGCATCGCCTTCCTGCAGAACGACACCGTGGCCAAGACGATCGTGCTGCTCGCCATCGTCGTGCTCATCCGTTTCCGCCCCGAGGGGCTTTTCACCGCACGTGTGCGGGCCTGAGACAGATCGCTCATCTATGCCGTCGAATAATTCTAACTCCAGCGGATTGCAGCGCCTGATCGCGCAACTTGCACCGTTGCTCATCGTTTCCGCGCTGGTGTTCGCGCTCCCGGTGCTGCTCAACAATGACTTCCTGCTCAACAAGGTCGCGCGCTATCTGGTGCTGGGCATCCTCACGATATCGCTCGGGCTGTCCTGGGGCTTCGGCGGCATCCTGAATCTCGGCCAGGCGATGAGCTTCGGGCTCGGCTCCTACGCGATGGCCATGGCGCTGAAGCTCAAGACCGTGCCGGTGCATACGGGGGCGAGCGGACTGCCGGACTTCATGGTCTGGAACAATGTCCAGCATCTGCCCTGGTTCTGGGAGCCGTTCCGGTCGCTCAGCTTCGCCATCGCCGCGGGCCTGCTCGTGCCGGCGCTGGTTGCAGCAGCGCTCGGCTGGTTCATGTTCCGGGGGCGTGTCACCGGCGTCTACGTCTCGATCATCACGCTCGCAACGATGGTGGTGATCAATCTCGTGATCATCGACCAGCAGAGCTACACCGGCGGCTTCAACGGCATCACCGATCTCGCCCAGCTCGAGCTGTTCGGCGTCGCGTTCGATGCCTATGGCCGCGCGACCTACTATCTCGTTGCCGGATGTGTACTGCTTGGCCTGCTGGTTGCCTTTGCCTTCACCAAGTCCAGGGCCGGCCTGATCGTGCAGGCAATCCGCGATCACGAAAGCCGGGTGCGCTACTTCGGCTACGACGTCGCGCTCTACCAGATCTTCGTGTTCGCGCTGTCGGCCGCGATCGCAGGCCTCGCCGGCATGCTCTACACGGTGGTGATGGAGTTTGCCTCGCCGACCTTCCTCGGCGTGCAGCTCTCGCTCTCGGTGGTGGTGTGGTGCGCCGTCGGCGGCAGGCAGAGCCTGGTCGGCGCGTTCCTCGGCGCGGTGCTGGTCGCGGGCATGCAGGGCGCGCTGTCGGAATCCGCGGCGTTCCTCGAAACCTGGACGCTGGTGATGGGCGCGCTGTTCGTGCTCGTGGTGCTGTTCCTGCCGAAGGGGCTCGCCGGCCTCGCGCAGGCCACCCGGCGCTGGGTTGCCCAGCGTAGACAGGCCGCCAGCGGCGCGGTTGCACGAAGCGTCAGCCAGACGGAGGGCAGCACATGAGCTCCCATCTCGATCTCCGCGACGTCTCGGTCAGCTTCAACGGATTCAAGGCGCTCAATTCGCTCAACATGAGCGTCGGCAAGGGCGAGCTACGCTGCCTGATCGGGCCGAACGGCGCCGGCAAGACCACGGCGCTGGACATCATCTGCGGCAAGGTCAAGCCGAGCGCCGGCACCATCAGCTTTGACGGCACCGCGCTGCAGGATCTCGAGGAATACGAGATCGCCCGCGCCGGTGTCGGCCGCAAGTTCCAGGTGCCGAGCGTGTTCCGCGAGCTCTCGGTCAGCGACAATCTCGAAGTGGCGCGGGCGCGCCGCACCTCCGTGTTCGGCAATTTGCGCTGGAGCATCGGCAATGCCCGGCGTGACGACATCGAACGGCTTGCCGAACTGGTCGGGCTCACCGAGCAGCTCGACCGGCCGGCCGCCTATCTGTCGCACGGCCAGACCCAGTGGCTGGAGATCGGCATGCTGGTCGCCCAGGACGCCGAGCTGATCCTGATGGACGAACCGACCGCCGGCATGACGGCCCAGGAAACCCGCAAGACCGCCGAACTGTTCGTACGGCTGAAGGGCAAGCACACCTTGATCGTGGTCGAGCACGACATGGGCTTCGTCAAGGCGATCGGCGACATCATCTCGGTGATGCATATGGGCCAGATGCTGGCCGAGGGCACCGCCGCGGAAGTGGAGGCGCATCCGGAAGTGCGCCGCGCCTATCTCGGATCGGGAGGCATCAGCCATGCTTGAGCTGACCGACGTCGACGCATTCTATGGCAACAGCCGCGCCCTGCAGGGCATCAACCTGATGGTCGGCAATGGCGAATTCCTGTCGGTGCTCGGCCGCAACGGCGTCGGCAAGACCACGCTGATGCGCAGCATCCTCGGCCTGATGGACCGGTGCACCGGACGCCTGTCGCTCGACGGCGCCGACATCTCGCCGCTGCGGACCCATCAGCGCGCCAAGGCCGGCATCGCCTATGTGCCGCAGGGCCGCGGCATCCTGCCGCGCTTCACCGTGCGGGAGAATTTGACGCTCGGGACCTTCGCGGCGAAATCGGCCAACGGCATCGAGGAATGGGTGCTCGAGCTGTTTCCGGTGCTCAAGGATTTTCTCAATCGCTACGGCGGCAATCTCTCCGGCGGTCAGCAGCAGCAGCTTGCAATCGCACGCGCGCTGCTTGCCCAGCCCAAAGTCATCCTGCTGGACGAACCGACCGAGGGCATCCAGCCGAACATCGTCGAGCAGATCGAGGACGTGATCGTCAAGCTCAATCGCGACCGCGGCATCACGGTCGTGCTGGTCGAACAGAATGTTGCGTTCGCGCGGCGCGCGTCCCACCGCTTCGCATTGCTCGAAAAGGGACGCGTCGTCGCCAAGGGCGCGATCGGTGAACTCACCGATGATCTCATCCAGCTGCACATGGCCGTGTAGCGGGAATTATCGTTCAGAAAGGGAGTCGAGACATGTTGCATGGAGATATATCGAGCAGCAAGGACACGGTCGGCGTCGCCGTGGTCAATTACAAGATGCCGCGTCTGCACACCAAGGCCGAGGTGCTGGATAACGCGCGCAACATCGCCAAGATGGTCGAGGGCATGAAGCTCGGTCTGCCGGGCATGGACCTCGTGATCTTCCCGGAATACTCGACCCACGGCATCATGTACGACTCCAAGGAGATGTACGAGACGGCTTCGTCAGTGCCGGGCGAGGAAACCCGCATCTTCGCCGATGCCTGCCGCAAGGCGAAGGTCTGGGGCGTGTTCTCGCTCACCGGCGAACGCCATGAGGAGCATCCCAACAAGGCGCCGTACAACACGCTGATCCTGATGAACGACAAGGGCGAGATCGTCCAGAAGTATCGCAAGATCATGCCGTGGGTGCCGATCGAGGGCTGGTATCCCGGCGACTGCACCTACGTCTCCGAGGGGCCGAAGGGCCTGAAGATCAGCCTGATCATCTGCGACGACGGCAACTACCCGGAGATCTGGCGCGACTGCGCGATGCGCGGCGCCGAATTGATCGTCCGCTGCCAGGGCTACATGTATCCGGCCAAGGAGCAGCAGATCCAGATCTCGAAATCGATGGCCTGGGCCAACAACTGCTACGTCGCGGTCGCCAACGCCTCCGGCTTCGACGGCGTCTATTCCTACTTCGGCCATTCCGCGCTCATCGGCTTCGACGGCCGGACGCTCGGCGAATGCGGCACCGAGGAGAACGGCATCCAGTACGCCCAGCTCTCGGTGTCGCTGATCCGCGATGCCCGCCGCAACATGCAGTCGCAGAACCATCTCTTCAAGCTGATGCACCGCGGCTATACCGGCCTGATCAACTCCGGAGAGGGCGATCGCGGCCACGCGGTCTGCCCCTACACCTTCTACAAGAACTGGATCACGGACCCCGAAGGTACGCGGGAAATGGTTGAAGCCATGACCCGTCCGACCGTCGGGACCGACGAATGTCCGATCGAGGGCATTCCGAACCAGAAAGTCGCACATCGTTGATTGGAAAAGCCGAGCTGTGCCGGCGCGATCATTCGCGCCGGCGCGGTTCTGAAACTGTTGCAGCGGGAAACGGGGGTTACCATGAGCAGCGAAGCAAATAGCGGACTGGTGCATCAGACCGAGGGGCAGATCGACGACCTTCTCGGCCATGAATTCGAGCACGAGCCGGTGCCGATCAGCGCCCGGCGCAGCGCCTTCTCGGTCACCATGGTGTGGCTGGGCTTTCCGATGATCATCACCGGGGCGATGACGGGATCGCTGCTGGTGCTGGGCATGGGCTTCAAGAATGCGCTGGTAGCGATGATCATCGGCAATCTGATCATGTTCGCCTATGTGGGCGCGCTCGGCCTGATCGGCACCAGGCGCGGCATGAACTTCGCGCTGATCGCCAGCATCGTGTTCGGAAAGAAGGGCTATGTGCTGGCGTCGGGCCTGCTGTCGACCCTGCTACTCGGCTGGTATGCGGTGCAGACCGGCATCACCGGCGCATTGATCTCCTCGACCTACGGTCTCAACTATGTAGCGATGACCATCGTCGCAGGCGTGCTCTATATCGGGATCACCTTCGTCGGCGTGAAGGGATTGCACTATATCGGGCTGGCGTCGGTACCGTTGTTTGTCGTCCTCGGTCTCTGGGTCGCGGCCGATGCTGCCTCGACCACGACGGCAGCGGCGATCTTCGGTTATGCCGGCAATAATGGCGTCGCCAGCATGTCGATGGGCGTCGGCCTCACGGTGGTGCTTGCGCTGTTCATCGATGCCGGCACGGTGACGGCGGACTTCAACCGCTGGGCGCCGAGCCCGCGGGCGTCCCTGTTTGCCACGTTCAGCGCGTTTCCGTTCGCCAATCTGGTGGCGATGCTGGTCGGCGGCGTGATGACGGCCGCGCTTGCGGTGCCGAACGCCAACCCGTTCGGTGTCGATAACATGTTCGGCTACATGAACGGCAAGCAGCTCACCTGGCTCAGCATTCTCGCCTTTATCTTCCTCTACGCCAATCTCGGATCGGTCTGCTCGCACTGCCTTTACAATGCGGCCACCGGCTGGTCCCGTATCCTCGGGACCAACATGCGGTTGATGGCCGTGATCCTCGGCGCCATCGGCATCGTGGTTGCCGCGGGGAATGTCTGGGCGTTCTTCATCCAGTGGCTGTCGCTGCTCGGCGTCCTCGTGCCGCCGATCGGCGCGATCATCCTGGTCGATCAGTATTTGTTGCGAACCGGGACGCGCGCGGACGTCGATTGGCGCGCGAAGCCGTTCATCGCCTGGGGCATCGGGTCGCTGTGCGCCTTTGCGGTTGAAAATCTGATGCCGGGGTTGTCCACTGCGATATCCGCCGCGCTGGTCGCCGGCATCGTGTACGGGGCGATCGCGCGGGTGGAATCCTCCGCCGAAAAGGTGGCGCGTCCCGCCTAAGCGACAAGCTCGATCAAGCAAGAAGGATACATCAATGAGCGTCGACTATCAGATCCATGATCTCGGCAATCTGGCCTTGCAGCGCGGCGCGACCCTCCGCGACTGCAAGCTCGCCTACAAGACGTTTGGCCAGCTCAACGCGGCCAAGGACAACGTGATCGTCTATCCGACCTGGTACTCCGGCCAGCACTACGACAATGAATGGCTGATCGGGCCGGGCATGGCGCTCGATCCGGCGAAGTACTTCATCATTATTCCCAATATGTTGGGCAACGGCCTGTCGTCGTCGCCGAGCAACACGCCGGAGCCTTATAACGGGCCACGTTTTCCGCAGGTGACGGCCTATGACAACGTCCGCGCCCAGCACCGGCTGGTGACCGAGAAGTTCGGCATCAAGCACATCCGTCTGGTCGTCGGCTGGTCGATGGGCGCGTTGCAGACGTTCCATTGGGGTGCGCTCTATCCCGATATGATGGATCTGCTGGCGCCGTTCTGCGGCTCGGCCAAATGCTCACGCCACAATTATGTGTTCCTCGAAGGCGTCAAGGCCGCACTCACGGCGGATGCGGCGTGGAACGAGGGCTGGTACACCGGCAAGCCGGCCCGCGGCCTGCGTGCTGCCGCACGGGTCTATGCCGGTTGGGGCTTTTCGCAGGCCTTCTATCGCGAGCAGCTCGATATCAAGACGTTGGGCTATTCGTCGCTGGAGGATTTCCTGGTGGCGTTCTGGGAGGGTTTCTTCCTGCCGAAGGATGCCAACAATTTGCTGACGATGCTGTGGACGTGGCAGCACGGCGACATCAGCGATAACGAGATCTACAGGGGCGACTTCAAGGCTGCGCTGAAGGCGATCAAGGCCAAGGCCTATGTCATGCCGGGGCAGACCGATCTCTACTTCCCGCCCCAAGATAGCGAGTTCGAGGTCGCGAATATGCCGAACGCCAAGTTCGTGCCGGTGCCGTCGATCTGGGGACACTTCGCGGGCGGGCCGGGGACGAACCCGGTCGATGTCGCCTTCATCGATACCAAGCTCAAGGAACTGCTCGCATCGTGAGTTCAATCGGTTGCGAACGGCTGCCTGCACGATCATGGGAGGCGTGAGCTTGTCCAATCCCGCTTTGCTGCTCGACCAGTACCGCATCCGCCAGGAGCCGTATTACCGGCCGCTCAAGGATGAGGTCGAACTGTTCGGTGCAGCCTATGCGAACCGCATGCCGGTGATGCTGAAAGGCCCCACCGGCTGCGGCAAGACCCGCTTCATCGAATACATGGCCTGGCGGCTCGGCCGTCCGCTCATCACGGTCGCCTGTCACGAGGACATGACGGCGGCGGATCTCGTGGGACGGTGGCTGCTCGATGCAGAGGGTACGGTATGGAGCGACGGGCCGCTGACGACAGCCGTGCGTCTCGGCGCGATCTGCTACCTCGACGAGATCGTCGAGGCGCGCCAGGACACGACGGTCGTGATCCATCCCTTGACCGACGATCGGCGTGTGCTGCCGCTGGAAAAGCGCGGCGAGCTGATCCACGCGCATTCCGATTTTCAGCTCGTGATTTCCTACAATCCGGGCTACCAGAGCGCGATCAAGGACCTCAAGGAATCCACCAAGCAGCGCTTCGCGGCGCTGGATTTCAGTTACCCCGACCGGTCGGCGGAAACCGAGGTGGTGTCGCGCGAGGCCGGCATCGAACCAAACCTCGCCGATCTCCTGGTGAAGATCGCCCAGCACAGCCGCAACCTGAAGGGCCAGGGTCTCGACGAAGGCGCTTCGACCCGGATGCTGGTCAATGCCGGCCGCTTGATCGGATGCGGCATCAGCCTCGAAAAGGCGTGCGAGACCACGATCGTCGTTCCCTTGACCGACGATGCGGACACCAGGAACACGTTGCGTGACGTGATTTCGGCCTCTGCGTAGACGGAAACTCGGAGGTGGCGGTCGCGCAAATCAGTTCGCTCGATGGCTTCCGGTCCGGGCGCCGGCTTGCGGAGCTCCTGCGCGGCCACGATGAGATTGCCGTGGCGGTGCAGGCGGCGCGGGCCGCCTTGCACCGGATGGGGGCGTTCGATCGTCTGGCGGCCTGGGACGAGGCGGTGCACGACCTGTTCGAGGCCAACCTCGGCCAGGCCGTGGTTCTGGGCTTTCTAAAGCTATCGGCGCAATGGCAGGCGCTGCGATCGACCGATGATCTGATCGCGATCGGACACGCCGCAGGCGATATCGGCCGCAGCGCCGGAAGCCGCGCTGCCCAGGCTTTGCTGACCGAATTGTCCAAAGTGCTGCCGCGGCTTGCGGGTGCTGGAGAACTCACCGCCGTTCTTGCCGCGCTTGGCCAACTCGCAGATGCAGGCCCGGAATCGGTGGGCCTTGCGATCGGCCGGCTGGAGCCGCTGCTCGCGCATGCTGGCGCCGACGATTTTTCCGCCTGGGTTTCGGCCGGCTTGCGGGCAAGCGGCGGCCGCGTATCGCGCCGGCGCGCCTATTTCGCGCTCGACGATCCGCTCTCGGTGCGGCTGTTCGCGGTCGGCCGAACCGGCGATGATTTTGCACGCCTGGAAAAGCGCCTCGCCGCAACCACGATCGCCCTGTGGAACAGGAAGCCGCGCTTCCGCAAGCTGGCCGTTGCACCGACGCCGGTGCCGCGGCGTGTCTCGCTCGCCGCCGGCCTCATCGGTCTCCCGGAGACCTTTCCCGGCTTCGCGGGCGAGGGAGCAGACACCATCTATCTCGCCGCGGTCGCGCATGCCGGCGCGCATCTGGTGCATTCCACCGTCCGCTTTCCGGTGGGGCGGCTGAAGGCGCTGCAGATCGCGCTGGTCTCGCTGATCGAGGATGCCAGGGTCGAGACGCTGGCGCTTCGCGAGATGCCAGGGCTACGCCGGCTGTGGTTGCCGTTTCACAGTGCGACGCCAACAAGCCAGGCAACTGCCGCCGGACTGATGATGCGGCTCGCGCGGGCGCTGATCGATCCGGACTATCAGGACCCGGATGCGTGGGTGACCAAGGGGCGAGCGCTGTTTGCCGAAGCCGCCGACCGCTGGATTGATCCTGCCATCAGCCGCGAGATCGGCGGGCTGCTCGGCAACGATATCGGGCAGATGCGGCTGCAGTTCAACGCCAAGAGCTATGTCGTCGAGCCGGCCTATCGCGATGACAATCTGGCGCTGTGGGATTTTGGCGATCAGCCGGACAGCCCGGCCGAGACGATCGAACTTGCAGTCGATTCAGTGCGGATCGAGCGCCGCGACGACGCCGGTGGAAAGTCCACCGACAACGACGCGAAGCCCGACGAGACACTGCGCGCGAAGGCCGCAGCGGTGACCCTGCTGGACGGATTTCCGGTCGCGACCTACTCGGAATGGGACTATGCCACGCGCACCGAGCGGGCGGACTGGACCACGATCCTGGAGGCTGATGCAGCGGTTTCCGCGCAGCCGTTCGACCCTTCGATGGATGCCGAGGCGATGCGCTGGATCACCGAGTTGACCCGTGACGCCTCAATCGGCCGCCGCATCCGACACAAGGGCCAGCGCGACGGCGACGCGCTCGACATCGACGCGGCAATCGCGCTGACGATCGAGCGCCGCGCCGGCAGTATCAGCGAGCCCAGGGTCTATCAGCGCGATGCGCCGGGACCGCGCGATCTCGCCGTGCTGCTGCTGCTCGACCTGTCGCAATCGACCGCGGACCGTGATCGTCGCGGCCGGACGGTTCTCGACGTCGAGCGCAAGGCCGCCGCGATCATGGCGACGGCGGTCGAGGCCGCCAATGACGCGATCGCGGTGCACGGATTCAGCTCCGACGGCCGCGAGCGTGTGCGCTATCTCCGCATCAAAGGCTTCGAGGAGCCGATGGACGCCGTGGTGCGTTCGCGTCTCGCGGGCCTTGGCAGCAGCCATTCCACCCGGCTCGGTGCCGCGTTGCGCCACGCCGGGGGCTACCTCGCGGGGCGACGCGCATTCCGCAAGGTGCTGCTGGTTCTGACCGACGGCGAGCCGTCCGACGTCGATGTGCCCGATCCGCAATATCTGGTGGAGGACGCGCGCCGTGCCGCTCAGCAGCTGCGGCGGCGCGGCACCGATATTTTTGCCTTCGGCATCGGTGAGGACAGATTTCCCCAGCTCGATCGCATTTTCGGCGAGCGCCATGCGCTCCGGGTGCCCCGTATCGAGGTATTGCCGCAACGGGTGATGCAGCTTTATGCGGAACTGAAGAAATAGTGCTGCCATCCCGAGCGGGCTCGGATCCTCGTTCCACGGGCCTACGCACCGCTGTCACACTTCGACGCTAACGTTGCAGATTGGACACAGTCGCCCGCCCCGGGGAAACAATCGACGCGGATACGATGAGCATTGGATATCTTTCGAGGGGCTTGGCAGGGCGCCCCTCAGACGCTCGTCGATTGTGCGTTTTGATCTGCCTCTGCATGCTGGGCGCGGGCAGCGATGTCGCGATCGGGCAGGAGAGTCCGATCGCTGCTGCGCCGCGCCTCACCTTCGATATTCCGTCGCAACCCCTGACATCCGCACTGGAAAGTTATGGCGCCACGTCGCGGCGTGAGGTGCTCTACGATGCGCGGCTTGCGACGGGCCGGCTCTCAGGCGAGGTGAGGGGCGTCTTCGCGCCGTCTGAAGCCCTGCAGATATTGCTCGATGGGACCGGGCTTGTCGGCCGCCTGACGTCGGAGAATGCCGTGGTGATCGTGCCCTCGTCTCCGGCCGCCGGGCAGCTAACGACGCCCGACGTCGATGCGCGAAAAGGCGATCCGGTCATTCGTGCCCGCTACTATGCCGTGGTGCAGAAGCGCGTTCGCGACGCCTTCTGCAAGGACATTTTGCTGCGGCCCGGCCGCTATCGGATCGCCGTGCAGTTCTGGATCGCTTCAACGGGATCCGTGCAACAGACCAGACTCTTGAGCAAGACAGGCGATGACCGTGTCGACAGCGCGATCGAGACGACGCTTCGCGGATTGAGAATGAACGAGGTGCCGCCGCCCGGCATCTCGCAACCCCTCACGATGGTCGTTGCGGCGCGTCCGTCGAAACGGACGCAGGACTGCGCCGGGATCGACGCCATCCGGACCAGCGGTGGGGTGAATTGAGCGTGCTGCGATGAGCGACGCGACCCGGACCATGCTGCGCAGCTTCCTGGCTGCCCGCTACGACGATCTCAAGCTGCGGCTGAGCCGTCGTCTCGGATCGGCGGAGCTTGCCAGCGATGCGTTGCAGGACACCTATGTGCGTCTCGGGCGGGCCGAGGTGGCGGGTTCGGTGCAAAGCCCGGCCGCCTATCTGTTCCGCATGGCCTTCAACGTCGCAATCGACCGGCAGCGGGCCGAGAAGCGGCGTCTGGCCCGCAATGAGGTTCAGGATCTGCTCCATATTGTGGACGATGCGCCCGGGCCGGGTCAGATCACGGAGGCTCGCTTCGAGATCGAGGCTCTGGAGAAGGCGATCGCGGAACTGACGCCGCGCCGCCGGGTCATCCTGCTGGCCGCGCGGCTTCAGGGAATGCCGCAGCGGGAGATCGCCAGCCGGCTGGGGGTCTCGTTGCGTCTGGTCGAGAAGGAACTCCGCCTCGCCCAGGAACACTGCGCGCTGAAGCTGGGAAAATAGTTGTGCGGTTGATGGCTATCGCGAACGTCAAGTGGATAGGCGGACGGTTCGGCCGCAGAGGCTGCCGTTTGCGTGCGCGGCGAGGCAAGGCCGCATGACGTACGAAGGCGGCAAATCGACGATAGGGCTCGGCGCGATGGAGCGGGAGGCACATGCCTGGGTGAGGCGCTTGACGTCCGGAGACGCGACGGTCGAGGATGCCGAGGCATTCCAGCTGTGGCGCCAGCAGAGCGCTGCCCATGCGACTGCGTTTGCGAAGGCGAGCAAGCTTTGGGAGACGGTTGGCACGGCCGGCCATAACCTCCGATATGACCCCGCGTCGCTTGGTGTGTTGCTCGACGGCGAAGCGAAGCGCGTGATGACGCGCAGGCTGGTGCTCGGCGGCGGGCTTGCAACCGCCGCGGCCGCCGTCGGAGTGGTGACGCTGCGGCCCCCGCTCGAGCTCTGGCCGTCATGGTCCGAGCTTGCGGCCGACTACCGGACGGGTACGGGAGAGCAGCGCAAGCTCGCATTGAACGACAATGTGTCGATCAACCTGGACACGCGAACCAGCATCGCGCTGCGCCCGGACCATGGTGACAGCAGCCGCATCGAGCTGATCACGGGACAGGCATCGATCGCGACGGCCCCGCAGCAGTCCCGACCGGTGACGGTGATTGCGTCCAGCGGTCAAACGGTGGCAACGCAAGCCTCGTTCGACGTGCGCTACCTCGCAGCCGAGGTGCGCGTCACCTGTCTCGGCGGCGAGGTTCGCGTCGAGCATCAGGGAAACGCCCGTACCGTTCGTGAAAGACAGCAGATCGCCTATGACGAGAGGCGCATGAGCGACATCGTCGCGATCGATCCGGCCGTCGAGGCGGCCTGGCAAGAGGGATTGCTGATCTTCCGTTACACGCCCTTGCCCAAGGTGGTGGAGGAGGTGAACCGGTACCGGTCGGGCCGGATCTTCATCGTCAATGCCGAGCTGAACGCCCATCTGATCAACGGCCGCTTCCATATCGATCGGATCGACGAGGTCCTCCTGCAGCTCGAACAAGCCTTTGGCGTGAAAGCCAAAACGCTTCCCGGCGGCATTGTGCTGCTCGGCTGAGGAGGCCTCTAGCGGTTTGCAAAAAATTTCGCATCCGGCGTGCGGGTCGGCCCATTCGGGATCGTCACAGCCGCGAGGGTCTCGGTGCTGGCGCTGAGACGCGAAATCTTCGGCTGTCGTCGCCCGGCGCAAGAAAGCGATTCCATGGTTCCCCGCCTCTCCAGGTCTCTCACCCGCGCGACCGTTCGCACCGCATTGTTCGGCAGCGTCAGCGTCGTGGCACTTCTCGCCAATACGCCGGTGGTCGCGCGCCCGTTTGGATCGAGCTGGACGGTGTCACCGTCAGCCGCGGCGATTGCGGCTTCGCAGTCGGCAGCGCAGGACGCGGCGGCAGCCGCCAAGCAAGGCCAGGATGCGATGGCGCGGGCCACGCGCGCCATCCAGGCGATCCAGGGCCTGCAGAACGCGGCGCGCGCCGCGGCGCAGACCTCGCAGCGTTCGGTGACGCTGCCGCAGGTCGCGGTGCCCAACGGCCTTGCGACCGGCGGCCTGCAGGTAGCGCCGGGATGGCAAGGCGCGAATGCGCCGACGCAGGCGATCGATGCCGCCGGCCAGACCCAGGTCGGCATCGCGCAGACCAGGGCGCAGGCGATCCTCAACTGGAATTCATTCAACGTCGGCGCGCGCACCACGCTGTCCTTCGACCAGCAAGGCCATGCGAACTGGGTGGCGCTCAACCGCGTGGTCGGCAGCGCGGCACCGAGCCAGATTCTCGGCAACATCAAGGCCGACGGCTCGGTCTATGTGATCAACCAGAACGGCATCATCTTCGGTGGTGCGAGCCAGGTGAATGTCGGCTCGCTGATCGCCTCGACCGCCATCATCACCGACACCCAGTTCCTGCGCAATGGCATCTACTCGCAGCAGGCGAGTGGCCAATACGTGCCGAGCTTCACCGATGCCCGCGGCGCGGTGAGGGTCGAGGCCGGCGCGCTGATCTCGACCAACGCACCTTCCTCGGTGACGCAGGGTGGCGGCTTCGTGCTGCTGATGGGAACCGAGGTCAGCAATGCCGGCTCGATCAGCGCACCGCGAGGCCAGGTGCAGCTCGCCGCCGGCAACGACTTTCTGCTGCGGCCGGGTTACAGCACGGATGCCAACCAGGCCTCGACCACACGCGGCAACGAAATCTCGCCGATCGTGCGCGACGCGATCGCGGCTGTCGGCAATTCCGGCCTGATCTTCGCCCAGCAAGGCGACATCACGCTTGCGGGCCGCAGCATCACCCAGGATGGGGTGCTTGTCGCCACGACCTCGGTCAACACCCGCGGCACGATCCATCTCCTGGACGCAGCGTCCGATGCCGCGGGCAGCATCACGCTCGCCAGTGGCAGCCTGACCGCGATCCTGCCCGAGCTCGACAGCAGCGATACCGCGCTCGACAGCCAACGCAGCCAGCTGGTCGCCGATTCCAAGGCCTTCACCCACGCCCCGGTCGCCAACGCCCAGTTCGACAATCTTTCCCAGCTCGCCGACCGGCTCGACCAGGGACGTATCGAGATCGTCAGCGGCGGTACTGTAAATTTCAAGGACGGCTCGACCACGCAGGCGCAAGGCGGCCAGGTGGCGGTCAGCGCCGGCCGCCGCGTCTTCGCCGAGAGCGGATCGATCATCGACGTCTCGGGCGTGCGCGGCGTGCTGCTGCCGATGTCGACCAATAACCTCCTGATCAACGTGCAAGGCAATGAGCTGCGCGACTCGCCCGTCAATCGTGACCAGGGCTATCTGAAGAACGCGGACGTCTGGATCGACGCGCGCGATCTGGTGCTGGTGCCGGCCGGCACCGGCGGCTATGCGACCGACCGCTACTATACGCCGGGTGGCCTGCTCGAGGTCTCGGGATATCTCGCCAATACCGCCCACCGGATCGGCGAATGGGCCGCGGTCGGCGGCACCGTCACGCTGGCGGCGCAGGAAGTCGTCGCGCAGAAGGGGGCGGTGTTCGACGTCTCCGGCGGCTCGATCAGCTATCAGGGCGGCTACATCCGCACCAGCAATTTCCTTGGCGCGGACGGCCGTCTCTACGGTGTCAACCAGGCACGCGCCGATATGCAGTTCTACGGCTTCGGCGCCGGCTTCATTCGCGAGCACAAGCTCGGCGGCAAGGTTGCGCCGAATCTGACCGAGGTCTGGACCAGCCCGTTCGGCAAGGGCCGCGTGACGACCCGCTGGGAGGACGGCTACACCATCGGCCGTGACGCCGGCTCTCTCGTCCTGTCCACGCCGACGGCAGTGTTTGAAGCTGATATCGTCGCTGATGTCGTCACCGGCTCACGCCAGACGACGGCGCGGCCGGACGGCACCACCGACGGCTACAAGTTGTCTCAGAACGTCGCGCCGCTCCAGGGCAAGCTCGCGCTCGGTGGCTATTCGGGGCTTGGCCTCACCAGTGCATCCGCCACGCAGGTCGTCTTCGGCCGCACGCCTGAGATCACCGATGCGCTGAACGCCACGTCGGTCTTGCCCGACGACCGGATCGGGACTGCATTGTTCAATTCGGACGCGCTCAATGCCGCCAGGCTGGGCGGTCTCAGCGTTGCGAGCAGCAAGGAAATCCTCGTCGAGGCGCCGCTCGAGCTTGCTCCTGGCGCGCAGGTGACCTTCATGGCGCCGAATGTCGAGATCGGCGCGAACGTCGCGGCGCATGGTGGCAGCGTGACGCTGACCAATCTCATGCATGCCGTGTTCGGCCAGGGGCAGAACGAGCTATGGTGGGCGCTGAACGATGCGAGCGGCAAGTCGCAGGTCACGATCGGCCGGAGCGTCGCCGTCGATCTCAGCGGGTTGTGGAGCAACGAGCTGACCGGAACCGATGGCTCCGGCCGGGCGCATCTGGATGGTGGCAATTTCACCGTTTCGACCACGGGCGGCATCACGCTTGCGAGCGGGTCGCTCATCGATGTGTCGTCGGGTGGCGCCATCCTGGCGAACGGCAAGACACAGGGCGGCAAGGGCGGCAATGTCAGCCTCGTCGCCAATGACTATTCGCATCTAGCCTGGACGCAGTTCTTCACCAATCCGCTCATCCTCGACGGCACCATTCGCGCTTACGGCTTCGGTGGCGGCGGCACGCTGACGCTGAACGCCGGCCAGGAGATCTCGATCGGCGAAGCCGTGGCCGATGCGCTGGTGCTCGATCCGGCGATCTTCCGATCCGGCTTCACGGCCTACAACATCAGCAGCAACACGGGCATCCGGATCGGCGAAGGCGCCCGTGTGGACGCCGAGGTGCCGGTCTATCGCTTCACCCCGCGCAGCTTCATCACGCCCAGCGGGAGCCTCGTCACCGAGGCGGCGGACCTCTGGACACCTCCGAAGTTCACGATCAATTCCTTCACGCGCAGCGCCACGCAGCGCGTCGGCGCCGATCTGACGTTCTGGAGCCTGCATGATTTCACGCTGGCGAAGGGCGCGTCGATCAACGTCGATCCGGGGCGTTCGGTCTCGATCTTCGCCAATCGCCAGACTGTCATCGACGGTGCGATCAAGGCACCCGCCGGCAATATCCTGATCACGAGCCTGCAGGACGCGCCGGGCGACACCCGCTACAATATGGGTTACGGCGAGTTCGGCCTGACCCGTTCGTTCTGGATCGGCGATGACGCGGCGCTGGATGTTTCCGCGCGTGATGCGGTGGGACGCGACGACCGCGGGATCTCCTATGCAGCTGTGCCGAACGGCGGCACGATCCGCATCGGCGGCACCGGGGCATTGGATCCGAAATATCCCGTCGTCAGCGATGCCTTCGTGATCGTTCGCCCGGGCGCGCTGATCGATGCGTCGGGCACCTCCGCGGTGGTCGATGTCCAGAGCGGCAACGGCTACATCCCGACGCTTGCCGCCAGCGATGGCGGGACGATCTCGCTGTATTCCAGCTTCGGTATGGCGCTGGACGGCACCTTGCGCGCGGCGTCCGGCGGCAGCGGCGCGTCCGGCGGCGCGCTGAACCTGATCATGTCCTGGCGCGGCTATATCGTCGGGCAGCCGAATGCAAATGCGCCCTACGCCAGCGGCGATCTGCCTGAGGCGTTTCAGAGGTCGCGCGATATCACGCTCGTGCAAGACGCTGCGGGCACCGGTCTAAACACCGATCTGTCGCCCGGTCAGGCCGATCCGGCTCTGCAATTCGGGCGGACGGTCATTGGGGTCAACCAGGTCCAGAAGGGGGGCTTCGGCTCGCTCGCGCTCTATACGCGCGACCTGCTCATCTTTGACGGCAATGTGGACCTCAGCCTCTCGCGCAGCCTTCGGCTGTCGAGCGGCGTCATCGCCGCGGCGTCGGACGCGCCAAACAGCACAATTCATCTGTCCGCGCCTTATGTCCGTCTTGATGGCGTCTACAACCCCGCAGATGCGCAGACGGCCGTGGGCTATGCTCCCGGGATCAACGATCTTCACGTCCGGAATCCGGCCGTGGGCGGCAGCTTCACCGTCGCAGGCAACTTGATCGACGTTTACGGCTCTGTCCTGTTCGGAGCCACTGGCTCGCAGGGCAGTGGGGCGCTAGATCTCGGTCTCGGACGTCCTGTCAGCATTCCGTTCGACGCCCGCGGCTTTCATCAGGTCGCGTTGCAGAGCAGTGGCGATATCCGGTTCGGCAATGGCGGGCTCGATGTCGAGAATCTCGCGCTGACCGCCGACCAGATCTATCCGTTGAGCGGCGCGGTTGCCACGATCGCGGTTGGGCTCCGTCCGAATGGAGCAAATGTCGCCTATGATCCCGACGCCCGTCTCGTTATCCGCCGCAACGACGACCAGACACCGGCGGTACCGGCTTCGGTGTTCGGCGACCTGATTTTTGTTGCCGGCAATATCGACCAGGGTGGCGTTCTTCGCGCGCCGCTGGGGCGCATTTGGCTCAACAATGATACCGGGCCATCCAACGCGCGGATCGTCTTCCGCAGCGGAAGCATCACCTCCGCGAGCGCGGCCGGCTTGATCATGCCGTTTGGCGGCACCTCGGATGGCATCACCTATCAAGGCGCGGACGGCACGCTGCACAATCTGGCGAGCGCGTTCTATGACGATCATTCGAGCAATGTAAGGATCGCCAGCGGAATTTCGATCAATGCCGCATCTGTTGTGGGCGAGCTGGGCTCGGTGCTCGATCTCTCCGGCGGCGGCACGCTCGCCGGCGCGGGCTTCATCTCCGGCCGTGGCGGTTCGGTCGATGTGTTGAAGACCGCGCTCGTCAACGCCAATCCGGTCAACAGCTACAGCGCCGCAGGCAACAAGGTCTACGCCATCCTGCCCGGTTACGCCGCCGACTACGCGCCGGTGATCGCATCCAATGGCGCCGGTGATCCCGTGATCGGCCAGCAGATCACGCTTCCGTCGGGGACGCCGGGATTGCCCGCCGGGACCTATACGCTGCTCCCCTCGAGCTACGCGCTGTTGCCTGGCGGTTATCGCGTCGAGCTCGGCGCGACTGGAACGACCATGATGGCGCCCGTGACCGCGGGCAATGGCTCGGTGGTCACGTCAGGCTATCTCGGCGTTGCCAACGCCGGAATCAGGGACACGCTGCCAACGCGGGTGATCCTGACCTCCGGCCAGACCACGCGGCTCTATTCGCAGTATAACGAGACCGGCTATGCCGATTTCGAGCGCGCACAGGCCGCCCAGTTCGGTGGCTTCCGGTATCGTCTGCCGGAAGACGGCAAGGTCCTCGTATTCAATCTCTTCCCGTCGCCGGATAATACGAAATCGCTGTCCTTCGCCGGCACCGCGCTGTTCGACGGCGCCAAAGGCGGCGTTGACGGCACGCTGGTCATCAGGCCGCGCGATTCATCGGGTTACGGCGTGCTCGACATCACGGCGCCGGGAACTGCACCTATCGCTGGTCATACGTCGATTTCGAGCGACGACATCAATGCCTTCAAGGCATCGACGGTGTTGCTGGGCGGCGCGAGCGTGTACTCCGAGGTCGATAATCCCGGGGCCGGTGCCAACATTTATTTTGACGGAGGCGCGACCACGGCCGTCAACCTGCTCGATGGCGCCACGATACGTGCGGGCCAGGTGTTCCTGATCGGCAAGACGGTCAACATGGCGGGCGGCGCGACCATCGACACGCGCGGACTGAGCAGCAACGCGGTCGATTCCACGCTGGGCTACTTCTACGCCAACATATCTCCCGACTCGACTGCAAACCCTGCCAATAGTCCGGCTGTGCTCGCGGTCGCCAATGGCCGGTTCCAATTCCTGGATGCCGTCGGGCCCGGCAACATCAGCATCGCGAGCGGTGCCTCGTTGCTCACGGACGGCAGCGTGGTGCTGGCTGCGCCGGGCGGGCTGTCGATGGGTGACGTCAATTTCGGCGCGCGTTACCTCAACGTCACGCAGGAGCAGATCAATGTCGGCACCGCGGCCGCGCTTGCCGCGGCGCAGGCCGCAGGCCAACTGCCATCGGGCTGGAATCTCACCCAGAGTGTGCTCGACAGGCTAATGCGGCCGTCGACGACTGCCGGCAGCCCGACACTCGAGCAGCTCATCATCACGGCAAGCGGCGCCTTCAACCTGATCGGCAGTGTCGACCTCGACGCCACGCGCCGGGGCGGTGCCTCCTCCGATTCTCTCAAACTCGTTCTCAATACACCGGCGATATATGGCCTCGGCTCCGCGGGCGACACCGCCGGCATCACCGCCGACACGCTGGTCTGGAACGGCATTCGCACGGGCAACGGCAGCACTGCGAGTCCTTACGGCAGCCAGGCGCCTGCCGCTGTCCTTCCCGGCGGGCCCGGCACGGGATCGGGGCATCTCGCCATCACGGCCAGCGAGATTCTGTTCGGCTATGACGCCTCGCTGAGCAAGCCGACCGATGGCGCAGCGCTGAACCGCGTTGCGCTTGGCTTCTCCGATGTCACGCTGACGGCTACGAAGCGCATCACCGCGAACAGCAACGGCACGCTGAAGGTGGGGCTCAGCCAGGACAGCACCGGCGCGTTGCAGGGCGGTGCGCTCACCATTGCGACCCCGCTGATCACGGCGAGCGGCGGGGCTACGCTCGACGTCAGCGCCGGCGCAGCCTTGCGTCTGGTCGCACCAGTGGGGGCCGCGCCTGCCGACACGCGTGGCGTGACGGATCTCGGCGGCACGCTCTCCTTCACCGGAGACAGTGTATTTGCCGACACCGCATTCGCCTTGCCGTCCGGCAAGCTGACGCTGAATGCGACGCACGACGTCGTGCTCGGCGCAAACGCCACCGTCGACCTGTCGGGCCGCGGCATCGCCTTCTTCGACGTCACCAAGTACAGCTGGGGCGGCGATCTCATCCTGAGCTCCAGCAACGGCAACATCGTCCAGAATGCGGGCTCGGTGATCGATGTCTCGGCCGCGAACAATGCGGCGGGCTCGATCGCGGCCAAGGCGATCGACGCCGCGCACGGCCAGGTTTGGTTCGGCGGCACGCTCAATGGATCGTCGACGGGCGATTACGACAGCGGCCAGTTCACGGTCGCGGCGCAGAGTTTCGGCGATTTCGCCGCGCTGAATGCCAAGCTCAACGATGCCGGTTTCTTCGGCGCCCGCAGCTTCGATCTCCGCCAAGGCAGCCTTGTCGTCGGCGATGGCGTGAAGGCGCGCTATGTGACGGTCTCGGTCGATCAAGGCAGCCTCACGGTCGACGGCAGGATCGACGCGAGCGGGACGAAGCCCGGCACCATCCGCCTGTCCGCGCGCGACGATCTCATGCTCAGCTCGAATGCCGTGCTCGACGTCCATGGCAATGTGCTTTGGATCGACAGCTACGGCGTGCCGATCGAAGCCAACAACACCGCGCATGTCGAACTCACCACCACGCACGGCACCATGACGCTGGCCGCGGGCGCGACCATCGACATGACCTCGCCGGATGGCGTGCAGCGCGGCAAGCTCGAACTCAACGCGCCGCGCCGCGGCGGCACCGGCGGAGATGGTGCCGGCGCCAATGATATCGCAATCGACGCGCGCGGCCTGCTCGATATCCGCGGTGCCGGCAGCATTGCGATGAACGGCTTCCGCACCTACAACCTTCCGGGCGGCAGCGTCATCGATCAGGCCTATCTCGACGGTCTGCACGACGACAATACGGCATTCATCAACGCAGCGCTCCAGAATGGAGACTTGCAGAACCGCCTGGCCGGGCTTGCGGCCTATGGCTCCGCCTTCCATCTGCGGCCCGGCGTTGCCATCACCTCAAGCGGTGGTCTGTCGACGAAGGGCGATCTCGATTTCTCCGGCTATCGCTATGGGCCAAAGGCCGATCCGGCCGTGCTCGGCTCCGGCGAGCCGGGCGTGCTTGTGGTCCGTGCCGCCAGCGATCTCAAGATCAACGGCAGCATCACGGACGGCTTCGCACCGCCGCCGGCGTCGCCTGACGCGGTGACTGTGATTGCTTCCGGCACGCTGCCGGCCGCCTACACCGTTCGGACGGATGGCGTCGTCCTCGGCAGCGGTTCGGCCATTCCGAGCAATGGCACAATCAACATGGAGCTGAAGCTCACCGACGGAAGGGTCAGACAGAGCCCGAACGCCGCAAATCCGCTCCCTGTCGCGGTCACCTTGTCGCAGGACTTCACTGTGAAAGGAGCCAACGTTCAGACCAGGAAGCTGAATGGCGGGCGTATCATCACGCCGGGAAAAACCTACAATCCCGGTGATACGCTTTTGACTGGCACAGTATTTCCGGCCGGCACCGTATTCGAAAAAGGCGTTTATTTTACCGGGCCGGTCTTCATCAACTCTGCCCTTTCCAACAATCTGGTTCTTCAGCCTGTGAAGCTGCCGGCGGGGACCAGCCTTTACCTGTTCTTGGGTTATACATTCACCGCCGATACGCCGCTGCCCAAGGGCACGGTGCTGCCGGCCGGCATGACGAACGTCAATCTGATTGGACCGGGCGATCGCCAGATCTGGGCGATCTCCCCGATGCTCGCTCCGGGAACGCAATCCTGGTCGATGCGCCTTGTGGGCGGCGCCGATCTCGCCAGCCCCGACAGCCGCATGTTGCAGACGGCGCCCGTGCTCGCTGGTTCGGGCAATGTCGTGTTGAATGATCCGTTCAACATCACCATCAACAAGCCGACGACGTCAGGCGTCAGCGTCGTGCGCACCGGGACGGGCGATCTCGAAATTCTGGCCGGCGGCAATTACGATCAACAGACACCGTTTGGCGTTTACACGGCCGGCACCGCCATCTTGGGGACCGGTACCGCAGCGAACGAGCCTTACAATGTCGGCCGAGGCACGTTGTCCGACGGCACAGTGCTTGGTTCGGCGAATGCCGCCTATCAGGCGACGCTCGGCGCGGAACGGATGTATTACCCCGAGCATGGCGGCGATTTCCTGCTTGTCGCGCAAGGCGACGTCAAGGGAACACTGACGAAGCGCACGACCGAGATCGGGTCCTGGCTATGGCGCCAGGGTGGCTCGGAGATCGGCCAGCGAACCGCCTGGGGCGTCAATTTCGGTAGCTATACGTTTGATCCGGCGCTCAACAACGGCACGTTGGCCTTGAATCTCTCCGCTTTCTCCGGGCTCGGCACGCTCGGTGGCGGCAATGTCACGGTGCAAGCCGGAGGCACGATGGGCGACGCAGGCCGCGGTGTCGTCATCGCCGTCGGCGGCAGCGGCCGTGTGATGGCCGACGGCAGCCTTGTGCAGACCGGTGGCGGCACGCTGTCGGTGAAGGCGAGCAATATCGGCACCGGCGGCAATCAGTTCGTCGATCTGCGCGGACGTATCGACATCGCGACGGGAGACTTCGGCAGCCTCACGGCGTCAAACTTTCGTAACGATGGCGGGTCGGATCCGCGGCCGATCAATCCGCTGACGCCTTATTCAATGACCACGCTGGCCGGCGGAGATTTCGCGCCGGGCGACAGTGCGATCGACATCCGCGCGCGTGGCGATCTGGCGGTTGGAACCATTCTCGATCCGGGTCGTGTCGGCACGACCGGTCTCACCGCCGCCGGCAATGGCGACGAGGGAGCGAGTTGGTTCACGCTGTGGACCGGGACCACCGCACTCAACATGATGGCCGCCGGTGGTTCGCTCTCGCCGGGTAGCGGCCCGGCCATCTCGCGCTTCCTGCCCTCGATCGTGCGGGCGGTCGCCGCGAACGGAAACATCTACGGCCTTGGCGGGGGAATGCTGCTGCCGTCACCGAACGGTGCGTTCGAGGTTCTCGCGCAAGGATCGATCTTCGGCAACACACTTGAGACCGGTCTCCTGACGACGCCGACGTCGGCTCTGGCAACGCCGTTCAGGCCCGGCTGGGCGAGCTTGACGAATGGACTGAGTATCACTGCGTCGAACTACTGGGGCGACTACAATGCGCTAAGCGATCAAATCAACGGCGCGCAAGCCGTTTATTCTTACGACACCGGCGGACAGCCCTTCGTCTTCGATGCGAACACGGTGAAGGACAGGGCCGTGCCGGCCCAAAGCGATCCGTCGCGCATCTATGCGGTGAACGGCGATATCACGAGCGTCACCTATGGCCGGATTCTGACAACAAGCCGGTTCGTCGCTGGCGCGAGTGTCTATAGCGTGACTTATCAGGCAGCAAGGCCGCTGCAGATGTTTGCGGGTGGTGACATCGTCGATACGACAGGCCTGATCCTGCACAGCGATCAGAACGATGTGTCGACGATCGCGGCCGGCGGCAGCATCATCTATGCAGGCTGGCCGGGACTTCAATCGGCGGCGAAGGGAGGCTGGGCGATTGCCGGCCCGGGTACGCTCGAAATCACGGCCGCCAAAAACATCTATCAGGGATCGAAGGCGACGGTCGAAAGCATCGGAGCGCTCGCCGCCGGCGACAACCGGCCCGGCGCTGCTATCGTCATGCAGGCCGGCGTCGGTGCGGGCGAGATCGGCATCGGACAGGTGGACTGGTCCGGCTTTGCCAGGCTCTATCTTGATCCACACAATCTTGCGGGCGCGGGGCCGATCGCGGACCAGCCCGGCAAGGTGGCCAAGACTTATGGAGACGAGCTCTACGCATGGCTCAAGGAGCGATTCGGCTATGGCGGGGCCAAGGCCGATGCGCTCGGCTACTTCCTCACGCTGCCGGACGCGCAGCAGCGCGTCTTCCTGCGCCAGGTTTACTACGCCGAGCTGACCGCGGGTGGGCGCGAGTACAACGAGGTCGGCGGCCCGCGCGCCGGCTCCTATTTGCGCGGGCGCGAGGCGATCGCCGCGCTGTTCCCGAATGATGCCGCCTATCGTGGCGACATCACGATCTTCACCGCGGCAACCGGCACGCCGGGCAAGTCGAACTACGCCATTCAAAGCGGCTTTGTTCACACCGATTTCGGCGGCGACATCCAGTTCCTGACTCCGGGCGGCGGCGTCACGATCGGCACCGAAGGGCTGCTGCCGGGCGCCGATGCCGGCCTTATCACGCAAGGTGCGGGCAACATCCAGATCTATTCGCAGAACAGCGTGCTGATGGGCCTATCGCGCATCATGACCACGTTCGGTGGCAATATCGTCATCTGGTCCGCGGAGGGCGACATCAATGCCGGCCGCGGCGCCAAGACCACGGTGATCTATACGCCGCCCAAACGCGCCTACGATAACTACGGCAACATCGCGATATCGCCTGTGACGCCGTCCAGCGGCGCCGGTATCGCAACATTGCAACCGATCCCGGAGGTGGCGCGCGGAACCGTCGATCTGATCGCGCCGCTCGGCACCGTCGATGCGGGCGAAGCCGGAATCCGCGCGTCGAGCTTCGTCAACATCGCTGCATTGCATATCGTCAACGCCGCCAACATTCAGGCGCAGGGTGGCGTCATCGGTGTGCCGCAGGTGCAGGCGCCCAACATGGGCGCCTTGAGCGAAGCCTCGAACACGGCGGGCGCCGCGGCCAAGCAGGCGGCCGTGCCGCCGCCGCAGACGAACGAGCAGCCTTCCGTCATCATCGTCGAAGTGCTCGGCTATGGCGGCGGCGACGGCAGCGATGAACCAAAACGGCGCGGCAACGACAAGCAAAGCCAATACGACCCGAACAGCGCCTTCCAATTGATCGGCGATGGCCAGTTGACCGCGGAGCAGTTGAAGAAGCTGACGCCGGATGAGCGCCGTCAGGTCGCGAACTAGAGCGTTTTCGAGCGAAGTGGGTACCGGTTCGCGTGAGGAAAACGCGTCAAGACAAGAATCCAGCCTGCGTGGTGGCCGCTGCGACTTGGCTTGAGCGATGCTGGTCTAGCCCGCCGCGCGGGGCAGGGAGCCGTTTGCCGTGATCTCGGCCGAGAGCTCCTCGATGGTCTTGCGCTGCTCCATGGCGGCGCGCCGGATCAGCGCAAAGGCGGCCGGCTCGGCCAGTGCATGGGTGTGCATGACCTGAAGGACGGCGGCGAGCACGACGCGGCGGGATCGAAGACGCTGTTCGAGTTTGAGCACCTGCTGCTTCAGCTCGTTGGTGCGCTCGCTTCGCTCGAAGGCGAGGACCAGCGCGGCATAGATGCCGGCCGAGCGCAGCGGCTTGACCAGGAACGAGGCCGGATCGAGGTCGAGCACCAGCTTGAGGCGGCTCGGCGTCTCGGTGCCGAGCAGGGCGATGACCGGGCTTCGTCCAAGCGCCGCGCGCTGCGCCGGCGAGGCGAGCGGCAGGAATTCGTCGTCGATCAGCGTCACGTCCGGCCGGCAGTCGATATCGGCGCCGCCATCCCATGTCACGATGTCGATCCCGAGACGCTCGAACTGGCGCCTGACGATGGTGGCGTCGCGCTCGTCCTTGATGGCGACGAGCGCCTTGCGTCCGCGCAGCGAAAATGACGACGGCTTGCTCATTTCACAACCCGCAAATGGGGCGCATTCGGCAACGTTCCATCCCTTGCGGGGCCGGCGGCGATGTCGAGCTGCGCCAGATAGGGATCCGGTTTAACCGGAGCTTCAGCTTCCCAGAAGATGTCAAACTGTCCTTCGGCGTTGGAGACGGCGAGCCGCGGCGTCAGGACGCAGTGGTTGTTGCTGCCGTCGATCCAGACCGGGCCTTGCGGCGAATTGTAGCGGTGGCCGGCCGCGGCGCGCCGCACCTCGCCGATATCGGAGGTGCCGGCGCGTTGCAGCGCGCGGGCCAGCAGATAGACCGCGACATAGGCGGATTGCCCGTCCACCGACGGACTGCTGTGCTCGCCGTGACGCGCCTTCCAGCGCGCGACGAAGGCCTGGTTCTCGGGCAGGCGAATGCTTTCGAAATAGGCCGACGACGTGATGCAGCCGGCCGATGCGGGGCCCGCGATCTTGAGCTCGGGCTCGCACAGGCTGCAGCTCAGCATCGGGATGTCGAGACCTGCCGCGGCGGTTGCGGCATGAAACGCGCGGATGAAATCATAGCTCGAACTGCCGACCAGCGTGTTGAACACAACCGGCGGCCGGCGCCGCACGATCTCGTCGACGATATGCGTGACCGCGCTTTCACCGAGCTCGAGCAGGCGTTCGGCGAGAATCCGTCCCCGCGCCGCCGTCACCAGCTCGCGGGTGACGCGGTTGGTCTCCCAGGTCCAGACATAGTTGGAGCCGACGCAGAAGATCTCGCGCGACAGATTGTCGAGCACGTAGCGCACCAGCGGCAGCACGTTGTGATTGGGCGAGGCGCCGACATAGATGACGTTGTCGGAGCATTCGAAGCCCTCGTAGCGTGCCGGATACCAGAGCAGGCGGTCGGTGCGCTCGACGATCGGAAGAACCTGTTTGCGGGAAGCCGAGGTGTAGCAGCCGATGATGTGCTCGACGCCGACATTGCGAATGAGGTCGTCGCAGACCGTATGGTATTCCGAAATGACGCCGCGGGGATCGCGGACATGCGCCGATATCGCGAAGTCGAACTCGGCCTGCTCGTTGATCTCGTCGACCGCCATCATGGCGCTCTTCAGGATCTCGCGCCCCATGGCCTGATAGGGCCCGTGCTGCGAGCAGATAATGCCAACGGGAATGGACGGCTTTGTCATCGACGACTTTCAGTGCAACGCATGCAGGAAACCATCTTCGCAGAGGCCGGTGCAAGAGGTCATGCCGATTTGCTGCGCAGCACCTCGCGAAATTTGTGCAGCCAGCCTCGTTGACAACGCGCTGCACACCTCCTTAGAATTTTCTCCTACAGGGCTTCCTGTCGAACCTTGCGTGCGTCGATTTGGCCGATGACGTCCCGATCGCCGCGCAGAGTGCTCCGTTCGATCCCGGACCCACGCGATAGTTCATAGCCGCGGCATTTGGGCCATTCGTCACCTTCGTTTGGAGGGGCGGGTGGCTTTTTGCTTTTGCCGCCAGACAAATTGGCAACACATCCGTGTCGCCAAGCCGGAGGCGCATGCGCGGTGATGGGCAGTGCCTGCGCTTGCGTCGTGCCAAGTGCGGGGATGAGAAACGATGCCGACGACGGATCTTCACTATCTCGGGCTCATTGAGGTCGGGCAGCAAATTCAAGCCAAAAAGCTCTCACCTGTCGAGGTGACGAGAGCGATGCTCGGACGGATCGGGCAGCTCGACGGCCAGCTCAAGAGCTATGCTCATGTGATGGGCGACGCAGCGCTTGCCGAAGCGGCGGCGGCGGAGAAGGAGATTGCCTCCGGCAAGATCAAGGGGCCGCTGCACGGCGTGCCGATCGCCGTCAAGGATCTGTGCTGGGTCAAGGGGGCGCCGGCCGCGCACGGCATGACCATTCATCGCGACTTCCGTCCGAGTGAGGATGCCACCGTGGTCGCGCGGCTGAAGGAGGCCGGTGCCATCATCCTCGGCAAGCTGCAGCAGACCGAGGGCGCCTATGCCGATCATCACCCGAAGATCGATCCGCCGACGAATCCGTGGAATGCCGATCTGTGGTCCGGCGCATCGTCGAGCGGTTCCGGCGTCGCCACCGCGGCGGGGCTTTGCTTCGGTTCACTTGGAACCGATACCGGCGGCTCGATCCGCTTTCCCTCAGCTGCCAACGGCATCACCGGGCTGAAGCCGACCTGGGGACGCGTCAGCCGTTACGGCGCTTTCGAGCTCGCCGCAACGCTGGATCACATCGGTCCGATGGCGCGCAGCGCGGCGGATTGCGGCGCGATCCTCGCCGTGATCGCGGGTCAGGATCCAAAGGACACCACGTCCGTGCCGCTGGCCGTGTCTGATTATCTCGCGGGCCTGACTGGAGATTTGCGCGGCGTAACGATCGGGGTCGATCGGCGCTGGACCAGCGAGGGCACCGACGAGGCTGCCGGCAAGGTGCTCAGCGAAGCGCTGCGGGTTGCCGCCGATCTCGGCGCGAAGATCAAGGAGATCACGTTCCCCGATCCCAAGGCCGTGATCGAGGACTGGTTCCCGCTGTGCGGCATCGAAGTGGCCGTTGCGCACGAAGAAACCTATCCGGCGCGCAAGGACGAATACGGTCCGGCACTCGCGGGCCTGCTCGATCTCGGCCGGGCGCAGTCCGGCATGGACTATCAGAAGATCGTGCTGCGGCGCGAGGCGTTTCGCGGCGCCGTGCGGCTGCTGTTCGACACGGTCGATCTCATCGCGGTTCCAGCCCAGGCGTTCGCTGCGCCGACATTGGCCAAGATGGCGGCGCTCGGTGAGGATCCGTCACTGATCACCGGGCTGCTGCGCTTCACCTGTCCGTTCGACATGACCGGCAGCCCGACCGTGACGCTACCCGGCGGCTTTGCGCCGAACGGTGGTCCGGTCGCCTTCCAGTTTGTCGGCCGTCATTTCGACGAGGCAAGTCTCGTTCGTGCCGGCGATGCCTTCCAGCGCGTCACCGACTGGCACAAGCGCCATCCCGCGATCTGAGTTGAGGAGCCGTTCGCATGACCGAAGACTGGTTGAAGAGTTCCATCATGGCCAAGCGCGCCGTCGCCAAGGGTGCGACCGGCACGACCCATAGTTTGACGATCGAGCAACAGGGCGGCTTCCATTACGTCTATGGACCCTATGCCAAGCCGACCCTGTCGATCGATCCGGGCGGGGTGGTCGTCGTCGAGACCGAAGATGCCTTCGGCGGCGTGCTCACCAGCGAGACCGACAGCCCCACGGCGAAGCTGAATTTCCCTTACCTGAACCCGCAATGCGGGCCGATCGCGGTCAAGGGCGCCAGGAAGGGCGATTGCCTCGCCGTCTATATCCGCGACGTCGAGACCCGCGGCGCGCAGCCGGCAGGCACCACCTGCATCATTCCGGAGTTCGGCGGCTTGGTCGGAACCGCGTCCACGGCGCTGCTCAATCCGCCGCTGCCGGAGCGCGTCAAGAAGCTGCATGTCGACCGCAACGGCGTGCGCTGGAACGACAAGATCACGCTGCCCTATGAGCCGTTCATCGGCACGATCGGCGTGTCGCCCGAGATCGAGGCGATCTCTTCGCTGCAGCCCGACTATCACGGCGGCAACATGGACCTGCCAGACGTCGCGCCTGGCTCGATCATCTATTTTCCGGTGCATACCGAGGGCGGGTTGCTCTATGTCGGCGACTGCCACGCCACGCAGGGCGACGGCGAACTCTCGGGCGTCGCGCTCGAACAGCGCGCCACCGTCACGCTGCAGATCGATCTGATCAAGAACTGGAGCTTCGCCTGGCCGCGGCTCGAGACGCGCGACTTCATCATGACGATCGGCAGCGCGCGGCCGCTCGAGGACGCGGCGCGGATCGCCTATCGCGAGCTCGTGCGCTGGATGAGCGCGGACTACGGCTTCGACGAGATCGACGCCTACATGCTGCTCAGCCAGGCCGGCCGCATGCGGCTCGGCAACATGGTCGACCCCAAATACACGATGGGGGCGTCGATCCTGAAGAATTACCTCAAGGCGTGACTTCCACATCTTTCAACGACAAGGAACATCGCGATGAATTCGGGGCGTATAGTCGGAATGGCTTTGCTTGGTGCCGTACTCGGGACGGCTGTCATTGGTGCTGCTCAGGCGGCCGATCCGCCGTTGAAGGTCGGCTTGCTGGAGGACGTCTCCGGCGATCTGGCTTTCATGGGTATGCCGAAGCTGCATGGATCGCAGCTCGCGGTCGAGGAGATCAACAAAAGCGGCGGCATTCTCGGCCGCCAGATCGAGCTAATTCACCTTGATCCCCAAGGTGACAATGCCCGCTATCAGGAGTTCGGCCGAAGGCTGCTCAACCGCGACAAGGTCGACGTGCTGATCGGCGGCATTACCTCGGCGTCGCGCGAGGCATTGCGTCCGATCGTCGATCGTACCACCACGCCGTACTTCTACACGAACCAATATGAAGGCGGCGTCTGCGATGCCAGCATGGTCAGCATGGGCGCGGTGCCGGAGCAGCAGTTCTCGACCCTGATCCCCTGGATGGTTCAGAAGTTCGGCAAGAAGGTCTACGTCATCGCGGCCGACTATAATTTCGGCCAGATCTCGGCGGAGTGGAACCGCAAGATCATGAAGGACCTCGGCGGCGAGGTCGTGGGCGAGGAGTTCATCCCGCTCGGCGTATCGCAGTTCGCGCAGACCATCCAGAATATCCAGAAGGCGAAGCCGGATTGGCTGCTGACGATCAATGTCGGTGCCGCGCAGGACTCGTTCTTCGAGCAGGCGTCCGCCGCCAACCTCAATTTGCCGATGGGGTCCTCGATCAAGGTCATGCTCGGCTTCGAGCACAAGCGGTTCAAGCCGCCGGCGCTCAACAACATGCATGCGACTGCCAACTGGTTCGAGGAGATCGACACGCCCGAAGCCAACGACTTCAAGAAGCGCTGGCACGCCAAGTTCCCCGACGAGCTCTACATCAACGACATGGGCTACAATGCCTATAACGCGCTCTACATGTACAAGGCACTGGTCGAGAAGGCGAAGTCGACGAAGCTCGAGGACATGCGCAAGGTGATCGCGACCGGTGATGCCTGCATCGACGCCCCCGAGGGCAAGGTCTGCATCGATCCGAAGAGCCAGCATACGTCGCACCGCATGCGCCTGATTTCGGTCGGGCCCAAGCATGAGGTGACCGTCGAGAAGGACTACGGAACCATCCAGCCATACTGGCTCGGCGAGATCGGCTGCGACCTCACCAAGAAGAACGACAAGGATCAGTACACGCCGAGTCATCTTCCCAGCAAATCGTGACGCAAGCGGGCACGAATCTTGCTCGTGTTTTGCGTCATGGCTTTGAAGCGAACCGGCGCCGCAATGATGCGGCGCCGTGATGACGGAGAGCGGAATGTCGGCTGAACTCTTCTCGCTATTCTATCAGTTCGCCGACGTGTTCGCGTTCCTGATCCTGTCGGCCGCGGGCCTTGCCATCGTGTTCGGCATGATGGGCGTCATCAACATGGCGCATGGCGAGTTCATCATGTGCGGGGCCTATGTGACGGTCGGGCTCGTGAATCTCGGCGTGCCGCTCCCGATCGCCCAGATTCTGGCCGCGCTGACGGCGGGGATCATCGGCATGATCGTTGAGTTGCTGATCGTGCGGCGCTTCTACAAACGTCCGCTCGACTCGCTGCTCGCCACCTGGGGCCTCAGCCTGATCGTGACGCAGTCGATGCTGCTGATTGTCGGGTCCGCGGTGCGCGGCATCGGCACGCCGGAAGGAAGTTTTGCGATCGGCGGTTACACGTTCTCGACCTATCGCCTCGTGCTGTTCGGCTGTGCGGTGGCCGTGCTGGCCGGCCTCTACATCATCTTCATGAAGACGCGCTTTGGCGTGATCGCGCGCGCCACGATGCAGAATGCGGCAATGGCGAAGGCGCTCGGCGCACGCACCGGCCGCATCTATTCCATCAGTTTCGGGATCGGCACGGCGCTCGCAGGGCTCTGCGGTGCGCTCTACGCGCCGACCATGACGCTGATCCCGACCATGGGCGCGACCTTCGTGGTCGAGAGCTTTGTCACCGTCGTGATCGGCGGCGCCAATGTCCTGCTCGGAACCGCACCGGCGGCAGTGTTCCTGGCGATGATCAGGATGGCGCTCAATGCGAGCTACGGGCAGATCATCGGGCAGATCGGCATGCTGTTTGCCGTGATCCTGATCATACGGGTGCTGCCTGAAGGGCTATCGAGCGTGCTGGTTCGTCGTGGGCGCTAGACGGGAATCTCTGATGTTGAAGCTGCTCGACGGTCCGCAGACGCTCGGACGCGGAAAGAACTTCTGGTCCTGCTTTCTCGTCGTGCTGGCGGGCGCGCTGATCTATCCGCTGTTCGCCGACTCCTATGATGTCGGAAACTTTGCCTACTTCCTGATCTGGATCTTCATGGCGCTCGGCCTCTGCCTGATGTGGGGCTACGGCGGCATGCTATCGTTTGGCCAAACCTTCTTCTTCGGCATCGCAGGCTACGGCTACGGCGTGCTCGCCATCAACATGGGCGGGGGAACGGCCACCATCGCCGCGCTCGTGCTCTCGGTTGTCATCGCGATGATGGCGGCGGGGGTCCTCGGCTATTTCATGATCTGGGGTGGCATCAGCGGGATTTTCTTCGGCATCGTGACGCTTTCGGCAACGCTGGTGCTGGCTTTCTTCCTCGGGCAGACGGCCGGGCCGGAATGGCATATCGGTCCGGCGCGGCTGAACGGCTTCAACGGCATGAAGGGAATGGACCCGCTCACGGTCGGCAGCTTCGATATCGAGGGATCGGCGCTCTATTACCTCATGATCGCATTGATCGTGATCGTCTACATCGCGCTGCGCATGCTGGTGAACTCGAGCATCGGCAATGTGATCGTGGCGACGCGGGAAAATCCGCAGCGCGCCGAGATGCTCGGCTACGACGTCCGCAAGTATCAGCTCCTGACGTTCGTGATCGGCAGCGGCCTCGCGGGGCTGAGCGGCGCGCTGTACACGTCCTGGGGGCAGTTCATCACGCCGTCCAGCATCGGTCTGCCCGCGGCCGCGATGCCGATCGTGTGGGTAGCGTTCTCCGGACGCAATGATCTGACCGCGACCCTGGTCGGATCGTTCCTGCTGCTGTTCGGCTTCCAGACCATCACGGTCTACAGCCAGCAGGCGGCGCTGGTGCTGATGGGCGTACTTCTGCTCGCGACCGTGATGCTGGCGCCGCAGGGTTTTGTGCTCGGTATCGGCAAGCTCGTTGTCGACTGGTGGACCAGGCGCCGACGGCGCGACGAAGCCCCCGCGCTGGCGGATGCCGGCCGTCTGCAATCGGATGAGACCTGAACCATGGCACTGGTCGATGTAAAAGGTGTCTCCAAGCGCTTCGGTGGATTGACCGCCGTCTCCGACGTCGACCTGACGGTCAATGCCGGCGAGGTCCATTGCCTGATCGGGCCCAACGGGGCCGGGAAGAGCACGTTGTTCAAGCTGATCGTCGGCTTCTATCCGCCGAGCACCGGCAGCATCTTCTTCGACTCCGTCGATATCACCGCGGAGCGACCCTACGCGCGGGTGCAACGCGGCATGAGCATCAAGATGCAGGCGCCGAGCGTGTTCAAGGAACTGCCGGTGCGGCAGAACATCCAGATCGCGCTGCAGGAGCGGCTTTCGGGCGCGGAATGCCGGGCTGAGGAGGAGCGGCTGCTGGCGCTGCTCAATCTGGCTGATGATAGCGGCAAGCTCGCCGGTGCGCTGTCGCATGGCCAGCAGCAATGGCTGGAGATCGGGATGGCGCTGGCGTTGCAGCCGCAGCTCTTGCTGCTGGACGAGCCGACCGCGGGCATGTCGCCGGAAGAGACCTACAAGACCGGCGAACTGATCAAGTCGTTCAATGCCGAGGGCATGACGGTTCTTGTCGTCGAGCACGACATGGCATTCGTGCGTCAGGTCGCCCAGCGCGTCACCGTTCTGCATCTTGGCAAGATCTTCGCGCGCGGCAGCCTCGAGTCCATTCTGGAAGACGAGAAGGTCGCGGAAATCTATCTGGGTAAGACCCATGCCCACTGATCGTATCCTGGACGTATCGGGGCTCTGGGCGGGCTACGGCGCGACGCCGATCCTGCAGGGCGTCAGCATGACGGTCTCGCGCGGCGAGATCGTCGGCGTGATCGGCCGCAATGGCGTCGGCAAGTCGACCTTGATGCGCTGCCTGATCGGGCTGCTGCAGTCCTGGCGCGGCACCATCACCTTCATGGATCAGGATGTCACGCAGCTCGAGGCCGATGCGCGGGCGCGCGCCGGCTTCGGCTACATCCCGCAGGGCCGCGACGTGTTTCCGCAAATGAGCGTCGAGGAGAATTTGCAGGTCGGCGAGCTGATCGGCGGACCCGACGGAAAGAAGCTGCCGGAACTCGTCTACGCGTATTTTCCGCGCCTGAAGGAGCGCCGGCGCCAGATTGCGGGCACCATGTCGGGCGGCGAGCAGCAGCAGCTTGCGATCGGCCGCGCACTGATCGGTAATCCCTCGCTGATGATCCTCGACGAGCCGTCCGAGGGCATCCAGCCCTCGATCGTGCAGCACATCTGCGAGGCGCTGCAATCGTTCCGCGCCGAGCTCGGCACCACGATCATCTTCGTCGAGCAGAACCTCGACACCATCCTGGCGATCGCCCAGCGCTGCTACATCATGGAGAAGGGCAAGATCACGCGATCGCTGGCCGGCGAGGAGGTCAACGCGGACAATGTTCGCGCGCAGCTGCTGCTTTGATCGGCCACGCCATGTGGAGAGGAAGTGCGCGTTCAACAATCGATAACAACGGAGGGAATGGATATGGATCTGGGACTCAAGGGCGCAAAGGTTCTCGTGACCGGCAGCACCAAGGGGATCGGGCGCGCAATCGCCGACACGTTCGCGGCCGAGGGTGCCAATGTCGGCATCTGCGCGCGCAACCAGGCGGATGTCGACGCTGCGGTGACCGCGATCAAGGCCAAGGGCGTCGCGGCATTCGGCGGCGCGGTCGACGTCTCCGACGGACCGGCGCTGAAGACCTGGGTCGCCGACATGGCTGGAAAGCTCGGCGGCATCGATGTCGTGGTCGCCAATGTCAGCGCGCTGTCGATCGGGCAGGACGAGGAAAGCTGGGAGAAGGAGTTCTCCACCGACATGATGGGGACGGTGCGGCTGGTTAACGCGGCGATGCCCTATCTTGAGAAGAGCGCGGCGGCGGCGATCGTCACGATCTCCAGCGTGTCGGGGCGCGAGGTCGATTTCGCCAGCGGTCCTTACGGCACCTTCAAGGCCGCCATCATCCACTACACGCAGGGCCTCGCCTACCAGCTCGCGGCGAAAGGCATCCGGGCCAATTCGGTGTCGCCGGGGAATACCTATTTCGAGGGCGGCGTCTGGAACATGATCAAGGACGGCAATCCCGAACTGTACAAGACCGCGCTGGCGCTCAACCCGACCGGCCGTATGGGCACGCCACAGGAGATGGCGAACGCCGCGGTGTTCCTGGCGAGCAGGGCGGCGAGCTTCATCACGGGGACCAACCTCGTCGTGGACGGCGCCTTGACGCGCGGTGTTCAGTTCTAGCCGGGGCCACAACGACATGTCAGCGGATCCATTGCACTACAAGTCCATCACCGAGATCTCCGAGCTCATTCGCCGCGGCGAGGCGAAGGCCTCGGAGATCACGGAGGCGATCCTCGGCCGGATCGCGAAGTTCGATGGGCAGTTTCATGGCTATGCGCACGTCCTTGCGGAGCGGGCCATGGCGCAGGCGAGGCAGCGCGATGCGGAGATCGCCAAGGGCATCAGGCGCGGCCCGCTGCATGGCGTTCCGATCGGGCTGAAGGACCTCTGCTACACAACGTTTGCGCCGACCGCGGGCGGCACGACGATCCACGCCAAGTTCGTTCCGTCCTTCAATGCCACGATCGTGGATCGGCTCGAGCTCGCCGGTGCGGTCACGCTCGGCAAGCTCAAGATGACGGAGGGCGCCTATACCAGCCACCATCCGGCCGTTCAGGCCCCGCTCAATCCGTGGAATGTGAACTACTGGGTCGGCTCGTCGTCGACCGGATCGGGCGTCGCGACCTCGGCGGGGCTCTGCTACGGCTCGATCGGCAGCGACACTGGCGGCTCGATCAGGTTTCCGTCGGCGACTTGCGGCTTGACCGGCATCAAGCCGACCTGGGGCCGCGTCAGCCGATACGGCGTCTTCCCGTTGGCGGACTCGCTCGATCACATCGGACCGATGTGCCGCAGCGCGGCCGACGCCGCGGCGATGCTCGGCGTCATCGCCGGCGCGGATGCCAACGATCCGACCGCCTTGCGCGCGCCGGTGCCGAACTATCTGGCCGGGGCAGGCGATGGCATCCGCGGCTTGAGGATCGGCGTCGATCGCAGGTACACCCAGGAGGGGATCGATCGGCAGGTCGTCGCCGCTTTGGTACAGGCCGAGCGCGCGCTTGCCGATCTTGGTGCCGACATCCGCGAGGTGCATTTCCCGCCCTATCAGAAGCTCGTCAGCCAGTGGATTGCGATGTGCTCGGTGGAAACGGCGGAGGCGCATCTGGACACCTACCCGTCGCGGAAGTCGGAATATGGACCGGACCTCGCCCAGCTGATCGAGCAGGGCAGGACGACGAGCGGCGTCGATATCGCTGCGATCCATCACGAGCGGCTGAAGTTCAGCGGTAGCCTCTCCGCGATGTTCGAGGATATCGATCTCTTGCTGATCCCGACGATGCCGGTGCCGATCCCGACGCTCACCAAGATGAGCGAATACGGTGCCGACCCCAACGTCCTCCTGAACATCCTGCGCTTCACGGCGGTGTTCGACTTCTCGGGCAGCCCGACCATCACGCTGCCGATGGGCATGGCGTCGGACCAGATGCCGCTCAGCATGCAGCTGGTTGGCCCGCATCTGTCCGAAGACGTGCTGGTCCGCGCCGGCGCCGCATTCCAATCGGTGACCGACTGGCATACGCGGCGGCCGCCGATCGGATGATGCTACGTCAATGGTGTCGCGGCTCGTCAGGCCTTGCTGGCAAGCCGGGCCGCGATCGCGCGATAGCCGCGCATCCACATGTGATCGAGATCGAGGTCCATCGGCAGCGGCTGCGAGGAAACGCGCGCGATCACGGTCTCGCTCTCCGGATCGATATAGATCCATTGGCCGTGGATGCCGACCGCGGCGAACGGGGTTTCGTTGCGATCAATCGTGTACCACTTGTTGCGGTAGTTGCCGTTCGGAAACACCTTGGTCAGATCGCCGCGCGACCAGGCCTCGGCATTGCCGTTCTGCCTGATGTCGTCGACCCACCAGCCAGGCACCACCTGCCGTCCGTTGCTGATGCCGTGGTTGCGCATCATCTCGCCGAAACGGGCGAGATCGCGCAGTGTCGCGCAGATGCCGCCGGCGACGCGGGCCGCGCCGCGCGAGTCGACGGCGATGTAGGCGTCGTGCTCGGCGCCCATCGGCTGCCACAGATACTGCGCGAGGATCTTCGCGTAGGATATGCCGCAGGCGCGCTCATAGACCCAACCGAGCACGTCGGTGTTGGTCGAGACGTAGTGGAAGGTTTGGCCATGCGGCGTACCGTTCGGCCGCAGCGTGCGCAGATAGTCGCGTAGGTTGGTCGGCGGCACGGTCGGGTCGGGCGGCTCCCAGCCGGTCGAGCGCCGGTAGTTCATGACGTCGCCGTCGCGCGCCATATAATCCTCGTCGAAGCGGATGCCGACGCTCATGTCGAGCAGGTGCCGCACCGTGCAGCTGCCGCCATAGACCGATCCCTCCATCTCCGGGATGTAGCGCGTCACCGGCGCGTCGGGATCGAGCTTGCCGTGATCGGCCAGGATGCCGCCAAGCGTTCCCGCGACCGATTTGCTGACCGAGAAAATCAGATGCGGGGTATCCGGCGCCAGGCCGTGGGCATACCATTCGAAGGCGACCTGACCGCGATGCGACACGACGATGCCGTCGGTGTGGCTTGCGCGCAGCGCCTGGCCGACGCCGACCGTCTCACCGCGCGGGTCAGCGAAGCTGACGTCGTCGAGATAGCGCGGAGCAAAGGACAGCGGGGACGGCGTCGAAGCGCGCGCGATGTTGGCGGTCGGCAGCAGTTCGCGGACATTGCGGAATGCCCACTCGCTGAAGGGATGCTGGCGCCAGTTGGCGAGCGTGACTTGTTCGTCGGCCGCCGACGGGAAGGCGGCCATGATGCGACGCGAATTCATTGTTGATCCAATAATGATACCGGGGACGTGCAGAAGTTCCGTATCGGTCGCGCCGCTTGCAATCAACCGGATGGTGGAGGGGGGCATCGGGTTACTCCGGCGTAACCGTTTCCGGGATGTGGGTTTGGCCCGCAAATTGCTTGACTATGCCCCGCGTCTGTCTCAGCGTGCCGGGCACGCGACGCGTAGACGTTCGCCATCGGGAAACATCGGGAGGTAGGTCATGATCGCGCTTCTGGGCCGACCGGATCCGGCAACCACGCAAGCCATCCAGTTCGCGCGCGGGATTCTCGAGGGTTCGGCGACCGCGTTCTACGAGGTCGACGGCAATCTGACCCTCAACCGCTTCGTGCTCTCTAGCAACGTTCCGCCGAGCTTCCACGACCAGTATCTTGCCGGCATGAACCGGCTCGATCCGTTGCATCCGCGCTCCGCGAGCAACCGGCCGATCGCCCGGCTGAGCATCGCGCTCGACCAATGCGCGTCCCAGGAGGCGGCGACCTACCGTGCCTTCGCCGGCCAATGCGGCGTCGCCGACATGATCGAGTTCTTCTTCCGCCGCAACGACCGGATCGTGGCCGGAATGAGCGTGCTCTGGGCGCCGGGCTGCACGATTCCCGACGGCAGCATGCACATTGCCGAGAAGATCCACGATTACCTCGAGTTCAACCTGACCAGCCGCCTGTCCCCGAATCCGGACGAGCCGGCGCGCTACGGACTGACCTCGCGCGAGATGGAGGTGGTCGAGCTGCTGTGCTGCGGCCGCACCAACCGCGAGATCGGCGAGTGCCTGAGCATCGGTCTTGCGACGGTGAAGACGCACCTGATCCACATCTTCGAGAAGCTCGGCGTCGAGACCCGCTCCGCCGTCGTGGCGCTGATGTCGCGGCCGCATTAGGGCGCGGCTCTTTCCTCCCCGCGTCCCGGCCTAGTGCGCAATTGCGCACGGGGGCCGGGACCATACTCCGCAGCAGAGGTTGTCGGTGGGACTCGTCGTTCCAGCGTCGCGCAACCATTTGCCGCGGTGGTTATGGGTCCCGGCCTTCGCCGGGACGACAGCCAATGTGTTGCACCGGCTGTGAGACATGGCTCCGCATTCTCGCGACATGATTGTTGCCCGAGCTTTGCTCTTCGTTCCGCCGCTCTGAGAACAGAGGGCGCAGGGAAAGCCGGGTGCCGATCGCACCCATGGGCCCCGAGCAAAAGGTAGAAAGCTCGGGGGTAGGACCACAGGTGTAACCGGAGCAATCCGGCTTTCCCTGCGCGATGGCTTACGGCTTACTTCGTGCTCTCCCCGGCGAGACTGGGCTTGCTTGTCACCGCCTTCACAAGACGCTTGCGCGTCTTGCGAGAGGACACCTGCCGCTAGGGCGTCAGGACCACACGACTTCACCGTCCGTCTCATGCGCACTCGTCAGTTGCGCAATCAACGTCCACCGCATCTCACCGCAACACCCGTGACGATGCGCAGCGCCCCTCGATCGGGTGAGATGCGTCAACCATACACTGAGTTGCCGTTCCGATAAACCGAATTATTTTGATGGCGAGGGATTGACACGTTTTTGCTGAGTTGCCCGTCGGGTTAGCTTGTCGCATCCCGAATGGGGCGGGACCGTCGCTCCGTGGGCCGAAGCGGCGATCCCTGATCGCGCGATGTGCATGGTCGGAGTGTGGGGTTGACGTCGGCCAATCCGCACGACTGAGGACATAGTAAAATCGACAGTTGCGCGCGACAATTGCCATTCCGAACTAGCCCTGAGTAACAGATCTCTCGGTGAGCAGACTCAGCAGCGCAAAGGTAGTAGCGCGGCGCAGCAATTGCGGCTTCTGGTGGATGAAATTCAGGGAAGAGGCGTAACGTCGTGGCTGAAGGCTGGCCGCCACAGTCTCCGCAACCGCCGTGGCCCCAGCTCACCCCCTGAGCTGGGGCTGGCCGGAGCGCACATTCGAAGCGCAGCGACAGGTGCGCCGATCACAGGCGCGAGCTGATTTTCGTTGTCGCAGGCTTCGTTGCTGCCTTTGACTTTGCTCGCGTTTTCACGCCATGCCTGGAAGATGCTGCAATTCGGCTATGTCGCTTGCCGATCAGCCTGGCGTGGCTCGGTGCTGAACGATGAGCTACGTATTCCTGACCGTCGACTGGTCCGAGATGCGCTGGGTCTCCATTCAAATATGGACGTCCGACTCCGAACTGCTTTTCGTGTTCGTCGATCCATTTCCATAATCGCTTGGTCTCGATTACCCGCTCGTCCTTGCTCCCGCCGTTCATGCTGATGACGTCTGCGGCGAGCCCGTGACCATAGCCTCCTCGCGAACTGCCACCGTGATAGGACTTGTCATTCGCGGCCTTCAGCCCGCTTGCGATTGATTGGCGATAGTCATCTCGGAATCCGCTTGTGATCCCAGGTGCCAGTCCGGCCTGTTCTGCTGCATGGAGCAAATAGAACAGCCTTCCCTTGAAAGTTCGATCCATCCCTCCGATTACGTAGTCCATCAGAGACATGCCGGCTTTATCTGCTGCGCTGGGGTCCTTCCATCCGAAGTCATTTTCGACCCGCTTGGGGATGCTGCGAGTGACGGTGATCTGTTTTCCCTTCCGCTTGATCGTTACGTCGTTTTTCTCGTACACGACGATCCAGTCGGTCTTCGGTGCTCGCGTGTAAAGTGCTCCAAGGAACCGGTCGATGCATGCCTCGGCAACAAAGCACTCGTCCAGGACCAGGACCGTATCGACATTGTCAGGAGCGGCCTTGAGTGAGTCGACAGCGTTGGCCGTCTGAGATGCTTGCTCGGATTGCTTCTCGGTTTCCGTCGTTGGCAGAGCCTCGGAGTTCGCTCGGTCCGCACCTGGCGGCGCGTTCCGAGCATCGGTTTGAGCCGACGGTTCGGATGCTGTCACCTGTGGGCCCGACTCTTCCGTGGGCGACGCCGCGTGCACATCGCGAACGACGACACCGCATGACAGTGTGATCAGAGGCGCGGCAATGCGTAACCAACCAGCCCCGCAACCGAACTGATTTCGCCTGGTGCCATGAACCTCTTTGCGAGATGACATCCGCATTGAAAATCAAACATGAGCCAAACTGACCATGACAGCGTGCCATCGCGCTCTGAGCTTGGCAACCAGTTAACCACCGCAGAATTAGCCGGCGAACATGCAACTACTCAGATAGGCCAAAGCACTCCTCACGCACAGGTTTGACAGGTCTTGCTGCGTTGCCGTCGGATTAATTCGCCGCGTCCGGAAGCGTCCAGCGAGACAAACCTCGCCTGTATTCACCGATCCACCGTTAGGTGGATTGCCGCTCGCCGCGCAGCCGGCCGAGACTCCGTCAAGGACCGGTGTCGTTTTCGACAATGTTGGCGAGCGGCTTCCGCTCACAACATTTGAGGATCCGACATGCGTGATTTCATGGCCATCGGCCGCTCGGTGGCGGTTGCGGAGCGTGGCATGGCCGCAACTTCGCACCCCCAGGCGACGCTTGCTGCGGTCGAGATGTTGAAGGCCGGCGGCAATGCCGTCGATGCAGCCGTGGCCGCGGTGGCGGTGCAGGGCGTCGTCGAGCCGCAGATGACCGGGATCGGCGGCGACTGCTTTGCGCTGTATTCGCCCAACGCTGGCGAGCCGATCGCACTGAACGGCTCGGGCCGCACGCCCGCCGGCACCGATGCAGGAAAATTCGCCGCAAGCGGCGCGCGCGACATTCCGCCGACCGCGCCTGAGGCTGTGACCGTGCCCGGCGCCATCGACGCGTGGTGCAGGCTGGTCGCCGATCACGGCAGCAGGTCGCTGGAGGAGATCTTCCAACGGGCGATTGCGGCGGCCGAGCAGGGCTTTTGCGTGACACCGCGCGTCGCGGAAGATTGGCGCCGCTTCCGTGCGCGGATCGAGATCGACGCCAATGCGGCGGCGCAGTTCCTTCCCGGCGGCAAGGCGCCGGAGGTCGGCGATATCCGCACGCAGCCCGCGCTTGGCCGGACCCTGCGCCGGATCGCGCAGCACGGGCGCGAGGCGTTCTACGCAGGCGAGGCCGCCGACGAGATGGCCGGCATCTTGCGCGGGCTCGGCGGTGCCCACAGTACTGAGGATTTCGCGGCGCAGACCTCGGACTACGTGCGCCCGATCTCGGCACGCTACCATGACCACGACGTGATCGAGTGTCCGCCGAACGGGCAGGGCCTGGCGGCGCTGATGATCCTGCGGACATTTGCCGGCTTCGATGTCGGCGCGCTGGCGCAGGTCGATCGGATCCATCTGCTGGCCGAAGCGACCAAGGCCGCCTACCGCGCGCGCGACGCCTTCTTCTGCGATCCAACCACCAGCAACATCGATCCCGTCGCATTCCTTGCCGAAGACTATATCGGGAGGATCCGCAGCAAGATCGACATGCGCCGCGCCTCCGCGCCCGCGGCCTGGGACGATATCGAGCATCGCGACACCGTCTACGTCACGGTGGTCGACCGCGACCTCAACGCCGTCTCGCTGATCAACTCGCTGTTCTATCCGTTCGGCAGCGGCATCTACGCGCCGAGATCGGGCATCCTGCTGCATAACCGCGGCTGGAGCTTTCGCGCCAGACCCGGACATCTCAATTCGCTCGGGCCGCGCAAGCGCCCGATGCACACCATCATTCCGGGCCTGCTGCGCAAGGACGGCAGGACCGTGATGTCGTTCGGCGTGATGGGCGGGCACTACCAGGCCGCCGGCCATGCCAATCTGCTGTCGAACATCTTCGACATGAAGATGGATATCCAGGCGGCCGCCGAGGCACCGCGCTCCTTTGCCTTCGACGGCGCGTTGTCGCTGGAGACGACGATATCGCCAGCGATCCGCGACGAGCTGCGCGCCCGCGGCCACGATGCCCGCTTCTCCGAGGAGCCGATCGGCGGTTGCCAGGCGATCCGCATCGACCATGCCCGCGGCGTTCTGCTCGGCGCTTCCGACCACCGCAAGGACGGGCTGGCGCTGGGCTACTGAGAGGGCCGACTGCCCGCATTGCGGCAGGCGGCGCAGCATCCACCGGACGGTGGATTGTTCCAAATGCCGACATGTCGAACGTTTGGCCGATCATGCCGGCGCCGTGCGCGGTTCGCCGCTGTGCACCGCGAAAGGCTGAACGCTCCGGACTTTCCCAATCGAGAAGTTGCTCCGTATGAACAGGACATTCGCCGACACGGTCTTCCGCAACGGCCGGATCTACACGTCGAACCGGGAGCAGCCCTGGGCGGCATGCGCGGCGGTCAAGGCCGGCCGGTTCATCGCCGTGGGCGAGGAGCGCGACGTCGCGGCGCTGGTCGGCGAGGGGACCAAGACCGTCGATCTCGGCGGACGGATGGCGATGCCGGGCATCGTCGACATCCACAATCACATCATGATGGGCGGGCAGGCCGATCTCTACGAGCTGCGCTTCTCCAACGCCGACAGCGTACCGAGGATCGCCGAGACGTTGCACAAGGCGGCCTCAGTGGCCGCGCCCGGCGCCTGGATCGTCGGCGGGCAGTTCGGCAACAATCTCCTGAACGAGATGAACACCGCGGAGTCCTGCGCACTGCTGGATGCGGCCTGCCTCGGACATCCCGTCGTGCTGCGCGACGACACCTATCACAATCGCTGGGCGAGCTCGGCGGCGCTGCGGCTTGCCGGCGTGCAGGCCGAGACCCCCGATCCGACCGACGGCGAGATCGGCCGCGACCTCAAGACCGGGACGCTGACCGGGATCATGATCGAGGCCGCATCGGGCCTGGTCGAGCGGGCGCTCGCGGCCTCCGGTCACTACACGGCCGAGATGGACCGCGCGGCGGTGGCGCGCTCGATTTCGGTGCTGAACACGTATGGCGTCACCGCCTTCATCGACGCCGCCAGCATGCAGCCGATCATGGCGGCGCTGAAGGGGCTCGACGACCGCGGCGAGCTGACCGCCTGGGCGGTCTGCGCGATGCCGGTGGTCGAGCCGGGCTTCATGTTCGGCAAGGCCGGCGAGGAGCTGTTTGCGCTGCGTGAGCAGTATCGCGGCGCGCATGTGAAGCCGGACTATGTGAAGGTGTTCCTTGACGGCGTGCCCGGCGCCAAGACCGCGGCGTTCCACGAGCCCTATCTGGCCGATCCCGTGCGCGGCTGCTGCTTCCGCGGATCGACCATGCTGACCGTACCCGACCTGATCCGCTGGCTCGGGCGCTGCGAGAAGCTTGGCCTTGCCGCGAAGATCCATTGCGCGGGCGATGCCGCGGTGACGCAGGCGCTCGACGCGATTGATGTCGTGCGCAGCTTCAACGGGGCGACCGATCTGGTGCACCAGATCGCGCATGCGAGCTACATCGCGCCCGATGACATCAAGCGCTTCGCCGAGCTCGGCGTCGCGGCCGATCTGTCGCCGATCATCTGGTATCCGACCATCTTCCTCGAGGCGCACAAGGCCGCGATGGGCGAGGAGCGCGCGCAGCGCTTCTGGCCGAACAAGGACCTGAAGGCAGCCGGCGCGTTGATGGCCGGCGGCTCGGACTGGCCGGTGATTCCGATCCCCGATCCCTGGCAGGGCATCGAAGGCATGGTGACCCGGCAGAATCCAACCGGGGATTTTCCCGGCAAGTCGCTGTGGGCCGAGCAGGCGCTCGATCTCGCCACCGTGATCGACATCTACACCATCGATGCCGCGCGCGCGGCCGACCTCGCCCAGTCGATCGGCTCGATCGAAGTGGGTAAATCGGCCGACCTGATCGTGCTCGACCAGATGATCTTCGACATCCCGCCGGACCAGCTTGCCGACACGCGGGTCGAGATGACCTTCTTCGAAGGCCGCAAGGTCTACGAGCGGGGCGCGTGATGGACACGGCGGATCAGATCCCGGTCACGGTGCTGACCGGTTTCCTCGGCAGCGGCAAGACTACGGTGCTGAACCATCTGCTGCGCCAGCCGGAGCTCAATGGCGTCGTCGCCATCATCAACGAGTTCGGCGAGGTGGCACTGGATCATCTTCTGGTCGAGAGCAGCGAGGATCGTCTGGCGCTGCTCGACAATGGCTGCATCTGCTGCTCGGTGCGCGAGGATCTGATCGAGACGCTGGTTGATCTTGCCGCCCGCCGTGCCACAGGGGCGATCCCGCCGTTCCACCGCGTGCTGGTCGAGACCACGGGTCTCGCCGATCCCGTGCCGGTGCTGCACACGCTGATGACGGCGCCTGATATCGTCGGCCGCTACCGGATCGACGGCGTGGTCGCGACCGTCGATGCGGTCAACGGCGCACATACGCTCGAGGAGCACGGTGAAGCCGTCAGGCAGATCGCGGTCGCGGACCGGCTGCTGGTGACCAAGACCGATCTGGCCAGCGAAGATGCGCTGGCGCGCCTTGCTGCGCGGCTCGCTGCGATCAACCCGGTCGTGTCGCGCGCGCATGTACGGAACGGGATGGTCGATCCGGCGAGGGTGCTCGATGCCGGGCTGTTCGATCCGGCGGCCCGCTCGGCCGACGTGGTGCGCTGGTTCGATCTGGCGTCACAGGCGGCGAACGCGCCGCATCATCACGCCGATCACGATTGCGACGGTGGGGCGTGCGGCCACCACAGCCATCACGCGCACGACGCCGGTGTATCGTCCTACAGCCTGATCATCGACGAGCCGATCCAGCGCGACGCGTTTGCGCGCTGGCTCGATTATGTCGCGGCGCTCAAGGGCGAGGACCTGCTGCGCTTCAAGGCGATCGTGCATGTCGCCGAGCAGCCTGACGCGCCGGTCGTGGTGCATGGCGTGCAGCACGTGTTCCATCCGCCGATCACGTTGCAGGGCTGGCCGTCGGCGGACCGGCGCTCGCGGCTGGTCTTCATCGTGCGCGGCATCCCGCGCCAGATCATCGAAAACACATTGTGCAAATTTGCCGCGGTGAGCCGCGCAGCGATCCAGCGGGCGGCGGCGTGAGCCCGAGATCGAACAATTTCATCATTGGTTATGGAGGGAGAGGGACATGACTGAGGCAAAGAATGACAAGACGTCCGGCCGGCTCGACCGGCGCACGCTGCTGAAGGCGGCTGGTGCGACCGGCCTCGCATCGGCGATGAATGTGCCGCTGGTCAACGTCGCGCGGGCCGCCGGCAACACCATCAAGATCGGCTGGGTCGGATGCCTCTCCGGCGTCCGCGCGCCGTTTGCCGAGCCCGACACCTGGATCCATGAACGTATCAAAGCCCGGCTGAAGGACGGCCTGAAGATCGGCGGCAAGACCTGGCAGGTCGAGTTTGTCTTCAAGGACAATCAGTCCGATCCGAACCGCTCGTCGGTGGTCGCGAGCGAACTGGTGCTGCGGGAGAAGTGCGACCTGATCCTGATCGAGGATGGCGACGCGCAGGCCCCGGTGCAGGAGCTCGCCGATGCTCGCGGCATTCCGTCGATTTCGACCATGGTGCCGTGGCAGGGCTGGATGTTCCCGCGCAAGTCGACGCCGGACAAGGGCTTCCCCTACAGCTACCACTTCTTCTGGGGTGCCGATGACGTCGTGAAGAATTTTCTCGGCATGTGGCAGTCGGTCGACACCAACAAGAAGGTCGGCACGCTCTACATCGACAATCCCGCGGGCCAGGCGTTCTCCGACCCCAAGGTCGGTTTGCCCGGCGGCATTGCGGGGGCAGGCTATCAGGAATTCTCCGCCGGAAAATTCCAGATCGCGACCGATGACTTCACCAACCAGGTGTCGTCGTTCAAGAGCAACGGCGTCGATATCGTCTCCGGCTTCACCTACGGTAATCACTGGGTGACGCTGTGGAACCAGGCGGCGCAGGCCGGCTTCAAACCGCAGATCTGCACGGTGGCAGCGGCATTCCTGTTCCCCAGTGCGGTGAACGCGCTCGGCGATCGCGGCGACGGCATGTCGACCGAGGTGTGGTGGACGCCTGCCTATCCGTTCAAGTCGTCGCTGACCGGGCAGAGCGCTGCCGAGCTCGCTGCGGAGTGGGAGAAGACCACCGGCAAGCAGTGGACCCAGCCGATCGGCTACGCGCATGCCCTGTGGGAGGTTGCACTTGCGGCATTGCAGAACAGCGACCCGAAGGACAAGAACTCGTTGCGCGATGCCATCGCGGGCCTCGACATGGAGACGGTGGTCGGACCTGTGAAGTTCAAGGGGACACCGATCAAGAACGTCGCGGTGACGTCGCTGTCGGGCGGGCAATGGCGCAAGACCAAGGGCGGCAAGGCGAAATACGAGCTCTTGATCGTGCACAACGGGACGGCGCCGTTCATCCCGAAGCAGGCCGATCTCCAGCTGCTCTCCAAGCTGGCGTGAGATGGCACCGCTTCTGCGCGTCAGCGGGCTCTCGAAGCGTTTCGGCGAGATCGTGGTCGCCGACAACGTCAACTTCGAGCTGGCGCGCGGCGAATGCCTCGGCGTGATCGGCCCGAACGGCGCCGGCAAGAGCTCGCTGTTGAACCTGATCGTCGGCCTGCTCACGGCCGACGGCGGTTCGATCATGCTCGAAGACAACGAGATCACAGGCCTGCCGCCGCATCGCCGGGCGCGGATGGGGCTCGGGCGCGCGTTCCAGATCCCGCAGCCGTTTCCGCATCTGTCGGTGTACGAGAACGCGCTGGTCGCGGCGTCCTACGGTGCGGGCCTGTACGGCGAGGCGGCATCGAGCTGGACGATGGAAGTGCTGCAGCGGACCGGGCTCGACGCCAAGGCGGACAAGCTCGCGGGCGCGTTGCCGCTGATCGACCGCAAGCGGCTGGAATTCGCCAAGGCGCTGGCCTCGAAGCCCAAGCTGATCCTGCTCGATGAGATCGCCGCCGGGCTGACCGAGCCCGAGGTCGAGCGCCTTGTTGCCATCATCAAGTCGGTGAAGGCAGATCACGCCATGATCTGGATCGAGCATATTCCGCACGCTTTGCGCGCAGTGTCGGATCGGATCCTGGTGCTCGATTTCGGCCGCAAGGTGCTGGAGGGGCCGCCGGCCGAGGTGATGGACAGCGCCGTGGTGCGCGAGATCTACATGGGATTGAAGGCCGATGGCGTTGCTTGATGTGAACGGCCTGCAGATCTTCTACGGCGATCTCCAGGCCGTATTCGACATGAACTTCACCGTCGCAGACGGCGAGGCGGTGGCGCTGGTCGGCGCCAACGGCGCCGGCAAGTCGACGTTTCTGAAGGCGTTGGTCGGGCTCAATGAGGAGCGGCGCGGGGCGGTGCATTTCGACGGCATCGACATCTCGCAGATGCCGGCCGAAGAGGTGTCGCGGCTCGGGCTCATCATGGTGCCCGAGGGGCGCTTGCTGTTCGATTCGCTGACCATCGAGGAGAACCTGCTGATGGGCAGCGTCAACCGGCGCAAGGGCAGCTGGACGCTGCGGCGGGTGTTCGACCTGTTCCCGATCCTGGAGGAGCGGCGGCGGATGTTTCCGGGCCAGCTCTCCGGCGGCCAGCAGCAGATGGCGGCGATCGGCCGCGCGTTGATGTCGAACCCGCGGCTCCTGCTGTGCGACGAGATCTCGCTTGGGCTCGCGCCCGTGGTGGTCGAGCAGATCTATCGCTCGTTTGCCGACATCCGCCGCGAAGGCACCGCCGTCGTGCTGGTCGAGCAGGACGTCAAGCGTGCGCTCGCGACCTCCGAACGAATCTACTGTCTGTTGAAGGGGCGGGTGTCGCTGACCGGCCCGGCGCAAGGGTTGCAGCCGGAGCAGCTGACGCACGCCTATTTCGGTAACTAGCCAGGATTGGCACGACATGATCTGGGTTGAGACATTGATCAACGGAGCCCTGCTGGGCGGGCTCTACGGCCTGCTCGGCATCGGGCTCGCTCTGGTGTTCGGCGTGATGCGCGTCGTCAACATCGCCCATGGCGAGTTCATGGTGCTGAGCGCGTTCTGCGCCGTGCTGCTTTCCAACCTGTTTCCGCAGGTCTCGCCGCTGTTGATGCTGATCCCGGTGATCGCGCTGTCGTTTGCGGTCGGCTGGCTCTACCAGGCCGCCATCGTCAACCGTGTCGTGACGTCGCCCGATCCGCTGTCGCCGTTGCTCCTGACGTTTGGTGTCTCGGTGATCCTGCGTAACGTCATGGTCGAAATATTCGGCGCCGACGTGCGCAGCCTCCAGGTCGGCGAGCTGTCGCGCGCCAGCCTCGAGATCGCCGGCCTCAACATCGGCATCATGCCGTTGCTCACGCTGGTGCTCGCCGCACTGCTGTTCATGGCGCTGCAGCTCGTGCTGCGCCATACCGAGTTCGGGCGGATCGTGCGCGCCACCGCCGACCGCCGCGATATCGTCCGGCTGTCCGGCGTCAAGCCGGATCGGGTCTATAACTATGTGATGGGCCTGTCGCTCGCGCTCGGCGCGATCGGCGGCGTGCTGCTCGCGGTGCGGTCGAGCTTCACGCCGTTCTCGGGCGCCGAGCGGCTCTTGATCGCCTTCGAGGTCGTGGTGCTCGGTGGGCTCGGCTCGTTCTGGGGCGCGCTGCTCGGGGGCATCGCGCTCGGCATGGCGCAATTGATCGGGTTGAAGATCGATCCGAACGCGGGGCTGCTCTACGCGCACCTCCTATTCTTCATCATGCTGTTGATCCGCCCGTCGGGTCTCGTGTCGAGCAGGGTATGACGCAGATGCCGACACGGACAATTCTCCTCGCCTGTGCCATCGTGCTCGTCGCTGCTATCGCCGGCGCGCCCTTCGTGCTGAACGAGGGCATCCTGCGGCTCGCGACCGAGTGCCTGCTGCTGCTGACGATGGCGCAGATGTGGAACTTGCTGGCGGGCTATGCCGGGCTGGTGTCGCTCGGCCATCAGGTCTTCATCGCCTTCGGCGCCTATGCGCTGTTCCTGACCTCCGGCTGGCTCGAAGTCACCCCGATCTGGGTGCTGCCGGTGGCGCCGCTGGTGGCCGCTGCCGTCGCGGCGATCATCGCCTTTCCGCTGTTCCGGCTGCGCGATGCCTATTTCTCGATCGCGATGTGGGTGTTCGCCGAGATCATCGGCGCCTTCACGATGAAATCGCAGGCGGTCGGCGGCACGTCGGGCGTGCCGCTCGCCACCAGCAAGCTGATCGATTTCGACTGGTTCGAGCCGACCATGTTCTGGCTCGCCGGCGGCCTGACGCTGGTCACGATCGCCGCGCTGTACAAGATGATGACCTCGAGCTTCGGCCTCGGGCTGATGAGCGTGCGCGACAATGACCTCGCCGCGATGAGCGTCGGGGTCGACGTCCGGCACAATCGCTTCATCGCCTTCGTGCTGTCGGCGGCGGGATGCGGGCTTGCGGGTGCGTTGAGCTTCATGGGCAATCTGTTCATCGCGCCGCTGGCGGCCTTCGATGTCAACTGGTCGGTCTACATGATGTTCATCGTGATCATCGGCGGCATCGGGACGCTGGAGGGCCCGATCCTCGGCGTCATCATCTTCTTCGGCCTGCGCGAGCTGATGACCGGGCCGCTCGGCCTGTCCGGCGGCTGGTATCTGGTCGGGCTCGGCATCATTGCCGTCGTCGTGATGATCGTGGCGCCGCGCGGCATCTGGCCCGCCTTGCGCGATCGCCTCGGCGTGCGGCTGCTCGATGTCCACCGTGCCGCGCCACGGCCGGCCGCGGCCACCATCCTGCCGGGCGCATCGGAACGGGTTACCGGATGAGGCAGGTCTTCACGCGGTCACCATTGCTTGTATTCTGACCGTTCTGATTTTGAGTGGAGGGCGTGATGGCTCTGGTATTCCGGGGATGCGGATCGGCATTGGCCGGCCTGGTTGCGATGACGATGGCGGCGCCGCTACCGGCGCAGGCCGAGCGCAGGATGTGGCCGCAGGCGGCCGCGACGCACCCGATGGATGGGCTGACAACGGACGAAATCCGTTCCGTCACCGAGATCCTCCGCGGCGCCGGCAAGCTCGACGATGCGGCGCGGGTCGTCTCCATGACCGTCGACGAGGACCCCAAGGACGAGGTGCGGGCGTGGAAGCCCGGACAACCCTTCGCGCGGCGGGCGAATGCGACGCTGCTGAGTAGTGGACATCTCTATGAAGCGCATATCGATCTTGCCGCACGCAGCCTGCTTGGCTTGGATGAGATCAGGGATCACGAGGCCGCACTGACCACCGACGAGCTGATGTCGGCCGGTGATCTGCCGAAGCAGGACCCGCGCTGGATCGCCGCGATGGCCAAGCGCGGCATCACCGATTTCCGCAACGTCATGTGCCTGCCGCTGTCGGTCGGTCCGGTGAGCGACCCGGCCCTGAAAGGCCGCCGCCTGCTCAACGTTCCCTGTGTCGACACGACCGGCGCCGCCAACAATCTCTGGGGCAAGCCGATCGAGAATCTGGTCGCGCAGGTCGATCTCAAGAGCAGGACGGTGCTGTCGGTGACCGATCTCGGCGTGGTGCCGCCGCCGCCGCAGACGCCGTCGCACGCCTACGCCGACTCCGGAAAATACCGCAAGCCGCCGAAGCCGATCGAGATCACCGCGCCCGAGGGCAGCAATGTGAAGGTGGAGGGCGGCCAGGTCCACTGGGACAACTGGTCGTTCCATGTCCGTCTCGAGCCGCGCGTCGGCGCGGTGCTGTCGTTGATCCGCTACGACGACCACGGCACGTTCCGCGACATCGCCTATCAGATATCCGCGAGCGAGATGTTCGTGCCCTATATGGATCCGGCGCCGACCTGGTCGTTCCGCGCCTATATGGATATCGGCGAATACGGTTTTGGCGTGCTCTCCAGCGAATTGCTGCGCGGCATCGATTGCCCCGAAGGCGCGCATTTCCTCGATCTGACGATCTCGGACACCAAGGGCATGCCGGTTGTCTCCAAGGGCGCGGTCTGCATCTTCGAGCGCCCGACCGGCGATCCGATCTGGCGCCACAGCGAGCTCATCAACAACACCGCCGAGGTGCGGCCGAACAATGAGCTGGTGGTGCGGATGGCGCCGGTGGTCGGCAATTACGACTATCTGGTGGACTACGTGTTCGACCGCGCCGGCAACATCGACGTGCGGCTCGGCGCCTACGGCATCGATGCAACCAAGGGCGTGGCGAGCCGGACCTTGAGCGATCCGACGGCGAAGCAGGACACGGCCTACGGGACGCTGGTCGACGAGCGGCTGCTGGCCGTCAATCACGATCACTACATGACATTCCGGATCGACATGGACGTCGACGGCACCTCGAACCGGCTGGTCGAGGATCGTTTCAGCGTCCGCCGGCTGGATGAGGGCCAACGCAAGAGCCTCTGGCAGGTCGACACCAGGCCGGTCGCGACCGAAGGGCCGATCACGACGCCGCTGAGCGCGGCGCAGTTCAGGATCGAAAGTACGGGCAAGACCAACAGCCGCGGCTATCGCACCAGCTATCAGCTGATGCCCGGACACTCCGACGTCTCGTTGCTCGCCAAGGACGATCCGATCCAGCTGCGCGCGGGCTTCAGCGCCTACACGCTATGGACCTCGGCCTACGCCAAGGACGAGAGATATGCCGCAGGCATGTACCCGAACGAGAATCCTGAGGTCGATGGCTTGCCGAAATGGACCGCCGCAAAGCGGCCGATCGAGGACCGCGACCTCGTGCTGTGGTACACGGTCGGCTTCCGCCACGTGCCGCGCGCCGAGGATTGGCCGGTCATGCCGGGCCTTTGGCATGGCTTCCGGCTCCGTCCGTTCAACTTCTTCGATCGCAATCCCGCGCTCGACGTGCCGCCGATGGTGAATGCCAAGGATACCACCAAGGACACCAAATGAGTGGCCGTGTGCATCGCACGGGAGCGGTGGCCGGCGCGCTGCTGGCGTTGTTGGCGGCGCAGCCGGTCGCGTGGGGCGCGGCGGCCGAAATCGGCGCTGAAGATGCGTCCTTGCTCTATTTGAGCAGCGGCGACTGGCAGCGCCAATCCACGCCGCACAAGGTCGCGCTCGCGGCCGACTTCATGCGGATCTTCTGCACCGATCAGAGAATGTCGGTGGCATCGCTCGCCGATTGCCTCGACCGCGACAAGGCGGATGGCGCGCTGTTCGAGCGTGCCATGGCCTGTGTCAGTGCGCTGTCAGCCGACCGCTGAGAGGCCGGCGTCGATCCCATCGGCGATCGCCTTCACATCCAATGAGGTGAGGATCAGGGGCGGGGACAGGATAAGGTTGTTGCCCGAGACGCGCAGCATCACGCGGGCCTCGTAGGCGCTATCTGCCACCTTCGCCATCGTCTTCTTGTCGGCGGGCTTCTTGCTGTCGCGATCGGCGACCAGCTCGAGCGCGGCCATCAGGCCCTTGCCCCTGACGTCGCCGACCAGCTGGTGCTTGGCCTTGAGCGCGGCCAGCGCATGCGCAAGGTCCTCACCGCGCGCGGCGGCATTCTCGTCAAGCTTGAGGCGGCGGGTCTCGGCGAGCGCGGCAAGGCCCGCGGCGCAGCCGACCGGATGGCCCGAATACGTGTAGCCATGGCCGATCGAACCGAACGCGGTCGTATCAGTCTCGAAGGTTTCCGCGACCTGCTCGCCGATCAGCGTCGCGCCGAGCGGGAAATAGCCCGAGGTGATCGCCTTGGCCATCGTCATCATGTCAGGCTTGACGCCCCACAGACGCGAACCCGACCATGCGCCGGTGCGCCCGAACCCGGTGACGACCTCGTCGGCGATCATCAGGATGCCGTGCCGGTCGCAGATCTCGCGCGCCAGCTTCATGAAGCTGTCCGGCGGCACGATCACGCCGCCGGCCCCTAACACCGGCTCCATGATGAAGGCCGCGATGGTGTCGCCGCCCTGGAACGCGATCTCTTCCTCCATCGCCGCCGCGCAAAGCTGCGCGAGCCTGGTGGGATCGGTCTCGTTGAAGGGATTGCGATAGGTCGACGGCGCCGGGATATGGAATACGCCGGGCAGCATCGGCTCATAGTTGCGGCGGAAATTGGCGTTGCCGTTGACCGACGCGCCGCCGAAATGGGTGCCGTGATAGCCCTTCTTCAGCGCAAGGAACTTGGTGCGGTCGGCCTGGCCCTTGATCTTCCAGTATTGCCGCGCAAGCCGCAGCGCGGTCTCGACCGAGTCCGATCCGCCCGACGTGAAGAAGGCGCGAACCATGCCTTCCGGCTTGAACCATTCGGTGAGCTCGTAGGCGAGCTCGATCGACGGACCGCTCGAGGTGCCGCGGAAGCCCGAATAATACGGCAGCGCGCTGAGCTGGTCGGCGATCGCCTTCTTGATCGGATCGCAGCTGTAGCCGAGGTTGACGTTCCACAGGCCGCCGACGGCATCGATCACGGTGTTGCCGTCGATGTCGGTGACGTTGACGCCTTCGCCCTTCATCACGATCCGCGGCGGCTGCGCCCGCATCTCGGCGGGATGGGCCATCGGATGCCAGATCGGCTTGGCGTTGTTTTCAACCAGGAAGTTTCTGTCGCGCATGATCGCTCTCTATCGTTAACGCGCTTTCTTCATGCGAAACCGGTACCCACTTCGCTCGAAAACGCTTTAGTCGAATTGCAGCCCGAAATGCCGCAGCGCCTCGCTGTAGGACGCGGCTGGATTGCGCACGTCAAACAGCACCGTGCGCATGTTGCACGCGGCGGCGCCCGTGATGTTGCGACGCTGGTCGTCGACGAAGACGCAATCTTCTGCTTCCAGCGCCAGTTCGTCCAGCACGCTTTGATAGGCGCGCGGATCGGGTTTCAGGATCCTGGTATAGGTCGCGTCGACGATGGTGTCGAAGCGCTTCAGGATGCAGAGGCGGGTGCGGAACTCCGCACCATAGAACAGGTCGAGCTCGTTCGAGAGGATCGCAAGCCGGAACCCGGCGTCGGCGGCGAGGGTGATCGCGCGCACCGCCTCGGGCCGGATCACGGTGTCGGGATCGGCGCCGCGCGCGCGCTTCACGAAGGTTTCCATGTCGCGCCAATCCTCGCCGACCATGCGCCCGACCTCGCGGCTGCGGGTCAGCCAGTAGTCGCGTTCGGAAATCTCGCCGCGCTGCATCGCGGCCCAGAGCGGATCGCTGTCGGGGGCAAATGGTCCGAGCCATTTCAGCGTGCACGGTGCGAGCCCGAGCGCGCGCTCGGTCAGGTCATGGGTCTCGAACAGGGTCTTCGAGATGACACCGCCGAAGTCGAGCACCAGCGCCTGGGCGAGCGGTCGCGTCATGCGGCAACCGTTCCGCGGCCGGGGCGGACAATGCCGGCAGCGACCCACCGGTCGAAGATGCCGAGCACGGTTTCATTGAATGTCGCGCTGTTGATGTGGTCCTTGATTTCGTGCAGCTCGACCGGCGGCCGGACCGCCGACCGCATCGCGTCCACAAAGGCGGCGAGGGCGTCGGGATCGTGCAGGGCTTCGCCTTCGCGGTCCCATTGCTGGATGCCGCCGGCGGGGAGCACAAAGGCGACGGGTGCGCTGGCGCCGGCGAGCTTCTCCGCAATCGCGTGGGCGATCCGGCGGCGATCGGCGGCTCCCGATGTCGCCGATGCGAGCAGCCGGTTGTGCGCGTGGAACGGCCGATCCGACAGCTCGTTCGGAATCCCGAGCCATGCCGGGAAGTCGACCATGTCGACCGCCCCGGGGGCGACGATCTGCGGAATGCCGGCTCTGCCCGCATTCTCCAGCCGGTCGGCGCCTGAATTGACCACCGAGCCGGTGAGCTGATTGGCGACCTCCTGCAGGCTGAGGTCCAGCACCGCGGCAAAGCCGCCCTGGGCTGCGATCGACTCCATGGCACGGCCACCCATGCCTGTGGTGTGGAAGACAACCACTTCATAGCCGCGCTGCTCGAGTTGCGGCTTGAGCTCCACCATGTAGTGCAGGCAGCTCTTGCCGAGCGAGGTGATCGCAACGACCGGCCGGTCCCGGCTCGGCTTGATGGCGCTCTTTGCCGCGCCGACGATCGCGCCGCAGGCTTGCGACAGCACGGCGGTGCAAGTGCCGTTGAGGCCATAGAGGCCGCCGGCCCACAGGATCATCATCAGATCGGCGGCGACGCGCTCGGGCGGGATCAGATGCGAGAAGGCGACGGTCGAGACGATCAGCTTCGGCAGGCCGAGCGGCAGCGCCTGTGCGACGTCGAGCGCGAGGTCGGTACCCATCGTGCCGCCGATCGCAATCACGCCGTCGATGGCATCGCGCTCCGCGAGTTCGCGCGCCAGATTGGCAGCGCCAATCGCCATCAGCGACATCGCGGAGTTTTCATCGCCGCTGGACACAATTGCCGCGATCGTGGTCTGCGCAGCGGACGCCACCGCGTGCTTGTCATGAGCGGGCTGGTATGGCGGATCGCCGAGCACGCTGATGTCCATCATGATGGTTGTGCCGCCGGCGCGGGCGATGCACGCGCTCATGAACAGCAGTTCGTCGGCCTTGGTGTCTCCAGTGCCGATCAGAAGAATACGGGGCTGCGTGATCTCGGGCATGACCTTCGGCTCGCCGGTGGCGTGAGGAATGTGGACGAGTTGGTTTGCACCCAGCGGGCAGGGCGTTCGGCCATCGTGCGATCACGCTATGAGGGCGCCGGCCGCGGCGACATCCACCTATCGGTTGATTGCTGCCAAAGCCTTGATTTGGCGAGGATTGCGCCATGCCAGCGGTCTCCGGTGGGGAGCCGCTTTTGTCACCGTCATGATGATCCCGCATGCAGCAAGCCCAGATCGATCTGTTACGCTCGGCCGCAATTCCGGCCCAGCAGCTCTTCATCGGCGGACGGCCGGCGCAGGCGATCGGCGAGGTACGGCTCGACGTGGTGTCGCCGATCGACGGCCGGGTGCTGACGACCATTGCAGACGGCGATGCGGCCGATATCGACCTTGCGGTGAAGCGGGCGCGGCAGGCCTTCGAGCAGGGCAGCTGGTCGCGCGCGGCACCGGCGCAGCGCAAGAAGGTGCTGCTGCGGTTCGCCGATCTGATCGAGCAGCACGCACTCGAGATCGCGGTGCTCGGTGTGCGCGACAACGGCACCGAGATCGGCATGGCCTACAAGGCCGAACCGCTGTCGGCGGCCGGCACCGTCAGGTACTACGCCGAGGCGATCGACAAGGTGTATGGCGAGATCGCGCCGACCTCGGGTGACGTGCTCGGGCTCGTGCATCGCGAGCCGCTTGGCGTCGTCGGCGTCATCGTGCCGTGGAATTTCCCGCTGATGATCGGAGCGTGGAAGATCGGTCCCGCGCTCGCCGCTGGAAACTCGGTCGTGGTCAAGCCGCCGGAGCTGGCGTCGCTGACGCTGTTGCGGCTGGCCGAGCTTGCGAGCGAGGCAGGCCTGCCGGACGGCGTGCTCAACGTCGTCACCGGCCGCGGCGCATCGGCCGGCGAGGCGCTCGCGATGCATATGGATGTCGACGTGGTGGCCTTCACCGGCTCGGGCGCGGTCGGCCGGCGGCTCTTGGAATGCTCGGCGCGGTCGAACCTGAAGCGGGTTCATCTCGAGCTTGGCGGCAAGTCGCCCAACATCGTCTTCGCCGATGTGCCCGACATCAAGCATGCGGCCAAGGTCTCCGCGAACGGCATCTTCCGCAATTCGGGCCAGGTCTGCGTGGCCGGCTCACGGCTGCTGGTGCAGTCCGCAATCTATGACCGCTTCATGGATGCGCTGCTCGATGCCACTGCCAAGCTCCGTGTCGGCGATCCCCTCGATCTGACGTCGGATATCGGCGCCATCTCGAGCCAGGTGCAATTGCGCAAGAACCTGAATGCGGTTGCGCGCGCGGAAGCGCAGGGTGCGAAGCGGCTGATCGGCGGGGAGCAGATCCGCATCGAGAGCGGCGGCAACTTCATGGCGCCCGCGATCCTCGCCGAGGTGACGCCATCGATGGAGGTCTGGCGCGAGGAGGTGTTCGGCCCGGTGCTGGCGGTCACGCGGTTCGACGGCGAGCGGGACGCTACGACACTTGCCAATGCGACGCCCTATGGGCTTGCATCGGCGGTGTGGACCGGAAGTCTGTCAACGGCGCATCGCATGGTGCGCGCCATCAAGGCCGGCGTCGTGCACGTCAATGCCTATGGCGGCGCCGATATCACGGTGCCGCTCGGCGGCTTCAAGCAATCCGGCTTTGGACGCGACAAGTCGCTCCACGCCCTCGACGCCTATACCGACCTCAAGACCGCCTGGATCGCGCTATGACATCAGCAACTACTGAGCGCGCAGGCGTTCTGAACCGCTTGCTCGATGCCGAGCAGGAACGTTTTCGGGCGCTGCACCCGCGCTCGGCGGCGGCCTGGCAGGACGGCCGGCAGCACTACCTCTATGGCGGCCCGTCGCACTGGATGCGGCGCTGGGCCGGCGGTTTTCCGATCTATGCCGATGAGGCGCACGGCGCGCATATCAGGGACATCGACGGCCGCGACTATATCGATTTTTGCCTCGGCGACACCGGCGGCATGTGCGGGCACGCGCCCGAGGCAGTGACGGAAGCCGCGCTGGCCCAGCTCAAGCGTGGCGCGACCATGATGCTGCCGACGGAAGACAGTATCTGGGTCGGCGCCGAGCTGTCGCGTCGCTTCGGCCCGAAGTACTGGACCTTGACGACGTCGGCGACCGACGCCAACCGCGCCGCGATCCGCATCTCGCGCATGATCACCGGACGGCGCAAGGTGCTGGTGTTCTCCGGCTGCTATCATGGCGGCGTCGAGGAGGCGCATGTCGAGATCCGCGACGGCCGCGTCGGCTTGCGCAACATGATCCACCCCAACGGCATCGATCATGACGCCGTGAGCCGGGTGGTCGAGTTCAACGATGTCGCGGCGCTCGAAGCGGCGCTGGCGCAGGGCGATGTCGCCTGCGTGCTGACCGAGCCGCTGATGACGAATTTCGGCATGATTCCGGTCGATCCCGGTTTTCACCAGGCGTTGCGCGACCTGACCCGCCGCGCCGGTACCGTGCTCATCATCGACGAGACCCATACGCTGTCGTGCGGGCCGGGCGGCTACACGGAGAGCCACGGGCTTGAGCCCGACATCTTCGTCGCCGGCAAGGCGATCGCGGGCGGCATCCCCGCCGGCGTGTTCGGTCTGAGCGAGGAGATTGCCGAGCGGCTCTGGAAACTTGTTCCGCACGTCAATCCGCGCGAGCGGCAGTCCGCGCATCTTGGTTTCGGCGGCACGCTTGCCGGCAACGCGCTGACGGTCGCGACCATGCGCGCAGTGCTGGAGAAGGTCCTGACCTCAGCGAATTACGAACGGATGATCGGAACCGCGACCTGGCTCGCGCAGGAGGCGCGCCGGCTGATCGAGGCGGCGGGGCTGCCCTGGCATGTCACCCAGATCGGCGCGCGTGGCGAGATCATGTTCATGCCACGGCCGCCACGCAGCGGCGCCGACGTCATTGCCGGCCGGCAACCCGATCTCGAGACCTTGCTCCATGCGTTCTACATGAACGAGGGCATTCTGGTGACGCCGTTCCACACCATGCTGCTGATGTGTCCGGCGACGTCGGGGCGGGACGTCGACAAGCACACGGCGGTGTTCGCGCAGTTCATCGATCTGCTGCGCGGCGCGGGGGCCATCTGATGCAGGCGCTTCCGTTCAATCTCGACGGCCGGGTCGCCATCGTCACCGGCGGTGGCAGGGGGATCGGTGCGGCCATTGTCAGGCGCCTTGCGCAGGCGGGTGCGACCGTGGTGATCGCCAACCGGACGCTCGATGTGGCCGAGGCACTGGCGCGCGAACTCGCTGACGGCGGACGAACCGCGCGTTGCGTGCCGTTCGACCGGCTTGATCGCGGCAGCTTGCGTGCGATGATTGACGATGTCGCCGCCAAATTCGGCCGGCTCGATATCGTCGTGCACAATGCCGGCGGTTGTCCGTGGGCCTCGCTTGACGAGATCGATGAAGCGAAGCTCGACGAGACATTGGTGCTGAATCTGAACGCCAGTATCTGGCTCGCGCAGGCTGCGATTCCGCATATGCGTACCAACGGCTTTGGACGCGTTCTCGTGACATCGTCGGTCTCGGCGCGCGTTGCGATGGGCGGCGGCGCGCATTACTCGGCGGCGAAGGCCGGTGTCAACGCGTTCATCCGAGGCGCCGCCTTCGAGCTTGCGCGCGACGGCATCACGGTCAACGGCGTCGAAGCCGGCTTCATCGAGAAGCCCGGCCGCGGCACCATGAGCGCGCCGGAGAACAAGGCAAAGCTCGAGCGCTTCATCCCGATGGGGCACATGGGGAGCGCCGACGACATCGCCTGCGCGATGCTCTATCTCGCCTCCACCGAGGCCAAATATGTCACCGGGCAGACCATCGTCGTCGACGGCGGTTCGACGCTGCCGGAGACCGGGTTTGCCGTCGAACGGCAGTGGGGACTCCAATGAGCATGATCATTTCGGAAAACCGGTTTCCACTTTTCCGGATCATGCTCTGATGCCGCGGCTGGACGGAAAGACCGCGCTGGTGACCGGCGCAGCCACAGGGATCGGCCGGGCCACGGCTTCACTGCTGGCATTGAGCGGCGCGCGCGTCGTGCTGTTCGGGCTCGGCGATGCCGAACTGCAAGCAGCCGCGGCGGAGTGCGGAGGGCAGGCGGTCCACGGCGACGTCACGCGTCCGGACGACATTGCCAAAGCCGTCGCCGCCTGCGGCGCCTGGCTCGATATCGTCGTCAACGCCGCCGGCCTGATCGTGCCGGATCAGCCCGCCAGCGTCTCCGACGAGGTCTGGGCCAGGACGCTTGATGTCAACCTTACGGGAACCATGCGGGTCTGCCGGGCATCCCTGCCGCTGCTCCGGCAGCGCGGCGGCGCGATCGTCAACATCGCCTCGGTTGCGGCGTTCAATGCCAGCCCGGACAGCGCAAGCTACGCCGCCAGCAAGGCGGCCGTCGTCGCCTATACGCGTTCGCTGGCCTACGCCCACGGCGCCGACGGCATCCGCGCCAATGCCGTGGCGCCCGGCTGGGTGCGGACGCCGATGAGCGCCTATGAAATGCAGCTGCTCGCGGACCAGAATGGCACCACCGCCGAGACGGAGTTTCGCGGCGTCGAGCGGCGGATCGCCTTGGGACGGATGGCCGAGCCCGCCGAGATCGCGGCATGCTGCCTGTTCCTGGCTTCCGACGAGGCGTCCTTCGTGACCGGAGCGGTGCTGGTCGCCGATGGCGGCGGCCGCTCGCCGACGCAAAACCGCGCCGTGTAGACGGCCGGTTGGCGTCGCGGCGCGGGCGGCCGGCAGCGGGCGGCCGGCACCTTGATAAGGACCGGCGGATTTGGCACTCTCGCGTCGTCACGTCATTCGATCGAGGGGCGTTATGAACAAGTCATTTTCTGTGATCATTGCCGCGGCCGCTTCAATCGTCGTTCTGTCATCGACGGCGGCGCGATGCGGCGACTATCCGTTTGGGGATCCGCCGTACCGGCTGGACTACGTGCAGGAGCCTCAGATCCAATCGGGCTGCTGGAAATGGAATTGGCAGCAATATCAGTGGCAGGACCACTGCCCGGTCTACGTCTATCCGAAGGCGTATATGTTCTCGCGATCGTCGCGCGTCGTGCTCCGCACCAAGGGGTGAGGAGCGGCCGGCTTCATGACGTGCTTCGCGTCACCCCGGTCGGGGTGGCGCGGAGCGCGCAGTAGACCGGGCCGAATCGCTAACGCGCTTGACCGTCTTGTTTGGGCATGAGCTCCGCGCAAGCGCGGAGCGCTTGTCGCCAGGGACGGTCGCTTCGCGGCTTTCCGGATCAGGCTTTGATCAGTGCGCGATGGCGCAGGCCACCTGGTGGTGCTTGCCGAAGTTCAGCAGCGCATTTTCCCGGAAGCCGTCGAGCCAGATGCCGTGGCCGGCATAGCGATAACCGACGCCCATCGGCACCAGCCGCACATGCACCCCGCCGGAATGACCGGTCAGCAGCGAAGCCGTGACCACTTCGCCCTCGACCGACACGGCGCGCGGGCACAGCGGATACTGACGGCCATTCTCGCAGGTGAAGACGATCTCGGTGCAGGTGCCGACCGGTGCTTTCGTGACCAAGCCGAGGTCCGCGGCCGCCGCCGGCCGGGAAGCGCCTGATAGCGTTGCGCCCAAGGCCAACAGGCCCGCGACCATGTAGCAAATCCGAATACGCATCAGTGCCCCCTCGTCCGGCGATAGGCTAAGTAATTGAGCAAAAAATATCTCGCGCTAAATGAGCAAAAAAAACCTCCAAGGTCAAACCGCTCCACCCGGTGCAGCACGGCGGATCGGGTCAATCACCCTGGGGATTGGGCGTTAGGTGTTGCAAGTTTGCTGCAGTGGAACGGAATTAAGTCGAAGACTGTCCGGCTGCGACAACGTGCCTTTACTGGCCACAATTGGCCTGCAAGTGGTGAGGGGTAATTGAGTCGTTTCGCAGCGACTGCTTCAAGCGCCTGGCCGGATCGCATCGCGAACGGGTTTCGGGGCGAACATCGGGGGTGGGAATGAACTTCCGTGGTGCCATTGCAGGTTCGCTACTGACCTTGATGATCGTTCCTGCGGCTCACGCGCAGACGCCATCTCCTCAACCGAACGGCCGGGCAGCGGCGGCTCAGCCCGCTCAAGGCGATCAATCGTTCTCCGGCCCGAGCTTTCGCAAGGGCTTGTGGCGCTTTATCCGGACCCTCGACGTCGTCAAGAGCGCGAACAAGAATTTCAAGTACCGGGTGGTCAACGCGGAAACGACGCGCTGCGTCGACCCGACCTTCGCCATGAAGGCTACCTTCTCACCAGACCCGGTCGGAAGCTGCGTCTCGGACAAGCCTGAAAAGGTCGGCAATCAGTACACTTTCGGGCATCGGTGCGATTACATGGGCGCGGTCAGCACCGTGATCACGGTGCGCAGCGACGAAGCCTACACCGAGCTGAACGAGGTCAGCACCGGCGAGCATCCCAGGACCGACACGGTGGTCGCGACTCGGATCGGCGACTGCGACGATGGCGGCGTTGCCAACACCGCGAAATCCGCTGCGGCGCGTTTGCAGCAATAGCCCTTGATCAACCAAGGCAGCTTGCCAGCGTCAGGCTCCTCGGAGGCTGACGCATGGGCCCGCTTCGCGACGGGCTCCGGGGGGGGCGGACCGTATTTTTCCGGAGAGGGTTTTCCGCAGCCGGCCTTGATCGTGCTTCGCGCCGGGTCGAGTCTTGATTGCGGAGAACTCCAGCCAAAAGGGCGAGTATTTACTCGACCTTAACGTGAAGTGTTCTGGAATGAAGTGAGGTGGGGCGTGCTTCAAGTGAAGTCACGCGATGCGCATCGTGCAGCCGATAAGGATTCAACGAATGACTTCGCGTGAGGGCTTCGGGCAGTCGAAGGTCTTCGCATGCACGCTTGGCGTCGTGGCCGCCCTTGCGGTGTCCTTGCTCGCTTCCCACGGCGCGGCGGGCGAGGAGAGCTTCAGCGGGCCGACCTTCCGGAAAGGGATGTGGCGATTCACGCGGACGCTGGAATTGGTCTCGCCCTCGAACGTCCGGCAAAAGCTGCTCGAGCGCGAAATGACGCGCTGCGTCGACCCGACCCAGGCGATGAAGGCGACGTTTTCATCGCCGTCGATCGGAAATTGCCATTCCTCAAGGCCGGAGAAGATCAGCAACAGGTACGTCTTCTCCAACCGGTGCGACTACATGGGGCCGGTCAGCACCGTCATCACGGTACTGAGCGACGAGGCCTATACCGAGGTCAACGAAGTCCACGGCCAGGCGCCGCGGATGGACCGGGTGGTCGCCCGCCGGATCAGCGATTGTCACGAGGATAGGGTACAGCTTGGCCAGCCGGCCACTGGACCGAGCGAGGTCTCGCACGATGTCGAGCAGGAAACGGCCGACGGCGAGCCGCTCTAGGCCGCTGCTCGGGCCTGCAGCCGGCCGTCAGATCTTTTGTTGGTTACCCGGCCCGCTCACCTTGACGGTGATCTTCTGAATCTCGGTGCGGCCGCCCTGATACTTGACCTCGAGGGTCAAGGCGTCGTCGCCGAGGAATTCGGGCGGCGCCTTGTAGAAGGCGACATAGGCGGGCACCTCGAGTGCCAGGCAGGCCTTGTAATTGGTGGCCTTGGCCTTCGCTGACTTCACCACGACCTTCCCGGCGGTGGGTGGGCTGACCAGCCGGATGGTTGGCAGCGGTCCCGACGTGCAGTCAGGCAGCACGTTGAGGTAGAGGCCGATCTGGGTGTCCCGGTTGGCCAGGGCCTGAACCTGGCGCTCGACAGTGGTCTCGCGCGGGACGGGTGGTTGCGGGGCTTGCGCGGCCACTGCGCCGAAGGAGTCCCAAATCAAGACGGCGGCACAAGCCAGAAGAAGAATCACCCGCATCGAGCGCTCCAAATAGCCGGCGAGAACGAACCGGGCCGGGCAAATACTGCCTTTCGACCAAGTCAAACGGGCTAAGCCGTTGTTCTTTCAGCTTTGACCTGTTCGATCTTTACCACACTCGCAGGGAAAGCATTGATTAACCAAATACATTTCTTGACCGGAGGGAGGGTTAACAATAGCCTAAAGCTAAATTTTTCTACAACTTTTCCTCTAATCGCATTTTGCGGAGTTGATAATGCAGGGTTCGTTTCAGGTTGCTCAGGCTACCGGCACCGGCAATTCCACCAATTCGGCTCCCGTACGAATTTACAAGCTGACGAAGCCACTGACCGATCAGGCAGTGGTCGTCAATCTTGGATACGACCAGAAAGCGAAGGTCGACTTCTCGTCGATCGCGAATGAAAAGATCACGCTGGTTCATATCGGCGAAAAGCTGATCATCCTGTTCGACAACCAGTCGACCGTCACGGTTGAGCCGTTCTTCGACTCCCGCGCGGATGGGCAGAACAACGTCACCATCGAGATGGCGCCTGGCCGCGACGTCTCGGTGCAAGAGTTTGCAAGCCTGTTTCCGATCAGCACGGACTCCTCCGTGTTGCCGGCAGCCGACAATGGCGGCAACTCGAACGGCAACGCGCAGGCGAGCGGTGCGAACTTCAATCCGTTCGCGGTTGATCCGCTGGATCCGGTGCCCACCAACGTCTTGGCCCCGCCGGAAGAACTGCCGAATATCATCGACACGGGGCCGACTGGCACCGTTCTTCCGCAGGCAACGCCGCCCGCACCCACCATTTCCGGCGGTCTCGTACCGCAGCTGATCGTCGACGAGAGCTTCCTGACTGCTGCGACCAACCACGGCGTGGCCGGCTCGGGACAGGGTCCGGCAGGGGTAACGGTTGCGTCTGTGCAGGTGTCGTTTAACGTCATTGTGCCGGGCGGCGAGCAATCGCTGACCTATGCGCTGTCCATCAGTTCACCGCATGCCGATTCCGGTCTGATCGATTCCGGGACCGGGCAGCACGTGCTGCTGACGGTCAACGCGGCCGGCGTTGTCGAAGGACGCACGGCCGTCGGTGGCGATCTCGTCTTCACAGTCGCGGTTGATGCCACGGGTCACGTGACGCTGACGGATCTGCGCGCGGTTCATGAGGGAACACCCGGCGACTTCAATGAAGGCATTTCGCTGGCGTCCGGCCTGGTCACGCTGACCGCGACGGTGACAGACAATTTCGGCCAGTCCGCAACCGCGTCCACCGATGTCGGTTCGCATCTGACGATTCTTGATGATGGTCCGCTCGCGATCAATGCGAGTCTGGTCGGGACGGTCGACGAAGATTCCCTTCCCGGCGCGCTTGCGCCGGGTGAGGTCGCCGGTGCACCGGCGACGGCGAGCGGCAACGTGTCGGCGCTGTTCGTATCGGGTGCAGATGCGCCGCTGAGCTTCTCCTTCACCGCGAGCCTTGCCAGTCTCACGGCGGAGAATCTGTCGTCCGGCGGTGTTGCGCTGAGCTATGCGGTGAGCGGCGTCGGCAGTGGCACGGAGACGCTGACGGCGACGGCGGGCGCCACCACGGTGTTCACGCTGACGCTGAACGAGACCACCGGTGCCTACACCTTCACGCTCGATGTGCATCTCGACCATCCCGCCGCAAGTGGCGAGAACAATCTTCTGATCGGGCTTGGCTCGGTGATCAGGGCGACGGATGCCGATGGCGATAGCGTCGTGGCGACCGGATCGCTGGCGATCACGGTGATCGACGACATCCCGGTTGCGACGGCGACGGTGCTGAGCGGCACGGTCGACGAAGACTCGCTGCCTGGCGCGCTGGCGCCGGGTGAGGTTGCGGCCGCGCCGGCTTCGGCGATCGGCAACGTGTCGGCACTGTTCTTTGCCGGGGCGGACACCCCGCTGCACTACTCGTTTGCGACCAGCACGGCCAGCCTGACGGCCCAGGGCCTGAGCTCGGGCGGCGTTGCGCTGACCTATGCGGTGACGATCGCCGGTGGCGTCGAGACGCTGACGGCGACGGCGGGCGGCACCACGGTGTTCACGCTGACGCTGAACGAGACCACGGGTGCCTATACCTTCACGCTGGATGCCCACCTCGACCATGCGGCGCCGCCTGCCGGCACCGCGGTGGAGAACACGCTGGCGATCAACTTCGGCTCGATGATCCTGGCGACGGACTCCGACGGCGACACGGTTGCGGCCTCGGCGGCATCTTCGCTGGCGATCACTGTGATCGACGACATCCCGGTCGCGATAGGGAAGGCACTGAGCGGCACGGTGGACGAGGACTCGCTGCCTGGCGCACTGGCGCCGGGTGAGGTTGCTGCCGCGCCGGCTTCGGCGAACGGCAACGTGTCGGCGCTGTTCTTTGCCGGCGCGGACACCCCGCTGCACTACTCCTTCTCCTCGGATACTTCGAGCCTGACGGCGCAGGGCCTGAGCTCCGGCGGCGTGGCGCTGACCTATGCGGTGACCATTGTCGCCGGCGTCGAGACGCTGACGGCAACGGCGGGCGGCACCACGGTGTTCACGCTGACGCTGAACGAGACCACCGGCGCGTACACCTTCACGCTGGATGCCCACCTCGACCACGCGGCGCCGCCGGTCGGCACCGCGGTGGAGAACACGCTGGCGATCGACTTCGGTGCGGTGATCCAGGCGACGGACTCCGATGGCGACACGGTTGCTGCCTCGGCGGCATCTTCGCTGGCGATCACGGTCATCGACGACATCCCGGTTGCGACGGCGACGGTGCTGAGCGGCACGGTCGACGAAGACTCGTTGCCTGGCGCACTGGCGCCGGGTGAGGTTGCTGCCGCGCCGGCTTCGGCGAACGGCAACGTGTCGGCGCTGTTCTTTGCCGGCGCGGACACCCCGCTGCACTACTCCTTCTCCTCGGATACTTCGAGCCTGACGGCGCAGGGCCTGAGCTCCGGCGGCGTGGCGCTGACCTATGCGGTGACCATTGTCGCCGGCGTCGAGACGCTGACGGCGACGGCGGGCGGCACCACGGTGTTCACGCTGACGCTGAACGAGACCACCGGTGCCTATACGTTTACGCTGGATGCCCATCTTGACCATGCGGCGCCGCCGGCCGGCACGGCGGTGGAGAACACGCTGGCGATCGACTTCGGTTCGATGATCCTGGCGACCGACTCGGACGGCGACACGGTTGCGGCCTCGGCGGCGACGTCGCTGGCGATCACCGTGATCGACGACATCCCGGTTGCGACGGCGACGGTGCTGAGCGGCACGGTCGACGAAGACTCGTTGCCTGGCGCGCTTGCGCCGGGTGAGGTTGCGGCTGCGCCGGCTTCGGCGAACGGCAACGTGTCGGCACTGTTCTTCGCCGGCGCGGACACCCCGCTGCACTACTCCTTCTCCTCGGATACTTCGAGCCTGACGGCGCAGGGCCTGAGCTCCGGCGGCGTCGCGCTGACCTATGCGGTGACCATTGTCGCCGGCGTCGAGACGCTGACGGCAACGGCGGGCGGCACCACGGTGTTCACGCTGACGCTGAACGAGACCACCGGCGCGTACACCTTCACGCTGGATGCCCACCTCGACCATGCGGCGCCGCCGGCCGGCACCGCGGTGGAGAACACGCTGGCGATCGACTTCGGTGCGGTGATCCAGGCGACGGACTCCGATGGCGACACGGTTGCTGCCTCGGCGGCATCTTCGCTGGCGATCACGGTGATCGACGACATCCCGGTTGCGACGGCGACGGTGCTGAGCGGCACGGTCGACGAAGACTCGTTGCCTGGCGCGCTTGCGCCGGGTGAGGTTGCAGCCGCGCCGGCTGCGGCGAACGGCAACGTGTCGGCGCTGTTCTTCGCCGGTGCGGATACCCCGCTGCACTACTCGTTCTCCTCGGATACTTCGAGCTTGACGGCGCAGGGCCTGAGCTCGGGCGGCGTGGCGCTGACCTATGCGGTGACCATTGTCGCCGGCGTCGAGACGCTGACGGCAACGGCGGGCGGCACCACGGTGTTCACGCTGACGCTGAACGAGACCACCGGCGCCTATACCTTCACGCTCGATGCCCATCTCGACCACGCGGCGCCGCCGGCCGGCACCGCGGTGGAGAACACGCTGGCGATCGACTTCGGCGCAGTGATCCAGGCGACGGACTCCGACGGCGACACGGTGACCGCCTCGGCGGCGACGTCGCTGGCGATCACGGTGATCGACGACATCCCGGTTGCGACGGCGACGGTGCTGAGCGGCACGGTCGATGAAGACTCGCTGCCCGGCGCGCTGGCGCCGGGTGAAGTTGCTGCCGCGCCGGCTTCGGCGAACGGCAACGTGTCGGCGCTGTTCTTTGCCGGTGCGGACACCCCGCTGCACTACTCCTTCTCCTCGGATACTTCGAGCCTGACGGCGCAGGGCCTGACCTCGGGCGGCGTGGCGCTGACCTATGCGGTGACCATTGTCGCCGGCGTCGAGACGCTGACGGCAACGGCGGGCGGCACCACGGTGTTCACGCTGACGCTGAACGAGACCACCGGCGCGTACACCTTCACGCTGGATGCCCACCTCGACCACGCGGCGCCGCCGGTCGGCACCGCGGTGGAGAACACGCTGGCGATCGACTTCGGTGCGGTGATCCAGGCGACGGACTCCGATGGCGACACGGTTGCTGCCTCGGCGGCATCTTCGCTGGCGATCACGGTCATCGACGACATCCCGGTTGCGACGGCGACGGTGCTGAGCGGCACGGTCGATGAAGACTCGCTGCCCGGCGCGCTGGCGCCGGGTGAAGTTGCTGCCGCGCCGGCTTCGGCGAACGGCAACGTGTCGGCGCTGTTCTTTGCCGGTGCGGACACCCCGCTGCACTACTCCTTCTCCTCGGATACTTCGAGCCTGACGGCGCAGGGCCTGACCTCGGGCGGCGTGGCGCTGACCTATGCGGTGACCATTGTCGCCGGCGTCGAGACGCTGACGGCAACGGCGGGCGGCACCACGGTGTTCACGCTGACGCTGAACGAGACCACCGGCGCGTACACCTTCACGCTGGATGCCCACCTCGACCACGCGGCGCCGCCTGTCGGCACCGCGGTGGAGAACACGCTGGCGATCGACTTCGGCGCAGTGATCCAGGCGACGGACTCCGACGGCGACACCGTGACGGCATCGGCGGCGACATCGCTGGCGATCACGGTGATCGACGACATCCCGGTTGTGACGGCGACGGTGCTGAGCGGCACGGTCGATGAAGACTCGCTGCCCGGCGCGCTGGCGCCGGGTGAAGTTGCTGCCGCGCCGGCTGCGGCGAACGGCAACGTGTCCACGCTGTTCTTCGCCGGGGCGGATACCCCGCTGCACTACTCGTTCTCCTCGGATACTTCGAGCCTGACGGCGCAGGGCCTGAGCTCCGGCGGCGTGGCGCTGACCTATGCGGTAACCATTGCCGGCGGTGTCGAGACGCTGACCGCGACGGCGGGCGGCACCACGGTGTTCACGCTGACGCTGAACGAGACCACCGGCGCCTATACCTTCACGCTCGATGCTCATCTCGACCATGCTGCGCCGCCGGCCGGCACCGCGGTGGAGAACACGCTGGCGATCAACTTCGGTTCGATGATCCTGGCGACCGACTCCGACGGCGACACGGTTGCGGCCTCGGCGGCATCTTCGCTGGCGATCACTGTGATCGACGACATCCCGGTTGCGACGGCGACGGTGCTGAGCGGCACCGTGGACGAAGACTCGCTGCCTGGCGCGCTGGCGCCGGGTGAGGTGGCGGCTGCGCCGGCTGCGGCGAACGGCAATGTGTCCACGCTGTTCTTCGCCGGGGCGGATACCCCGCTGCACTACTCGTTTGCGACCAGCACGGCCAGCCTGACGGCGCAGGGCCTGACCTCGGGCGGCGTCGCGCTGACCTATGCGGTAACGATTGCCGGCGGTGTCGAGACGCTGACCGCGACGGCGGGCGGCACCACGGTGTTCACGCTGACGCTGAACGAGACCACCGGTGCCTATACGTTTACGCTCGATGCTCATCTCGACCACGCTGCGCCGCCGGCCGGCACCGCGGTGGAGAACACGCTGGCGATCAACTTCGGTTCGATGATCCTGGCGACCGACTCCGACGGCGACACGGTTGCGGCCTCGGCGGCATCTTCGCTGGCGATCACTGTGATCGACGACATCCCGGTTGCGACGGCGACGGTGCTGAGCGGCACCGTGGACGAAGACTCGCTGCCTGGCGCGCTGGCGCCGGGTGAGGTGGCGGCTGCGCCGGCTGCGGCGAACGGCAATGTGTCCACGCTGTTCTTCGCCGGGGCGGATACCCCGCTGCACTACTCGTTTGCGACCAGCACGGCCAGCCTGACGGCGCAGGGCCTGACCTCGGGCGGCGTCGCGCTGACCTATGCGGTAACGATTGCCGGCGGTGTCGAGACGCTGACGGCAACGGCGGGCGGCACCACGGTGTTCACGCTGACGCTGAACGAGACCACCGGCGCCTATACCTTCACGCTCGATGCCCATCTCGACCATGCTGCGCCGCCGGCCGGCACCGCGGTGGAGAACACGCTGGCGATCAACTTCGGTTCGATGATCCTGGCGACCGACTCCGACGGCGACACGGTTGCGGCCTCGGCGGCATCTTCGCTGGCGATCACTGTGATCGACGACATCCCGGTTGCGACGGCGACGGTGCTGAGCGGCACCGTGGACGAAGACTCGCTGCCTGGCGCGCTGGCGCCGGGTGAGGTGGCGGCTGCGCCGGCTGCGGCGAACGGCAATGTGTCCACGCTGTTCTTCGCCGGTGCGGATACCCCGCTGCACTACTCGTTTGCGACCAGCACGGCCAGCCTGACGGCGCAGGGCCTGACCTCGGGCGGCGTCGCGCTGACCTATGCGGTAACGATTGTCGCCGGTGTCGAGACGCTGACCGCGACGGCGGGCGGCACCACGGTGTTCACGCTGACGCTGAACGAGACCACCGGTGCCTATACGTTTACGCTCGATGCTCATCTCGACCACGCTGCGCCGCCGGCCGGCACCGCGGTGGAGAACACGCTGGCGATCAACTTCGGTTCGATGATCCAGGCGACCGACTCGGACGGCGACACGGTTGCGGCCTCGGCGGCATCGTCGCTGGCGATCACCGTGATCGACGACATCCCGGTTGCGACGGCGACGGTGCTGACCGGCACGGTGGACGAGGACTCGCTGCCTGGCGCGCTGGCGCCGGGTGAGGTGGCGGCTGCGCCGGCTGCGGCGAGCGGCAGCGTGTCGACGCTGTTCTTTGCCGGGGCCGATACCCCGCTGCACTACTCGTTTGCGACCAGCACGGCCAGCCTGACGGCGCAGGGCCTGACGTCCGGCGGCGTGGCGCTGACCTATGCGGTGACGATTGCCGGCGGCGTCGAGACGCTGACCGCGACGGCAGGCGGCACCACGGTGTTCACGCTGACGCTGAACGAGACCACCGGTGCCTATACCTTCACGCTGGATGCCCATCTCGACCATGCGGCGCCGCCGGTCGGCACCGCGGTTGAGAACACGCTGGCGATCGACTTCGGTTCGATGATCCAGGCGACCGACTCGGACGGCGATACGGTTGCGGCCTCGGCGGCATCGTCGCTGGCGATCACCGTGATCGACGACATCCCGGTTGCGACGGCGACGGTGCTGACCGGCACGGTGGATGAAGACTCGCTGCCTGGCGCGCTGGCGCCGGGTGAGGTTGCGGCCGCGCCGGCTGCGGCGAGCGGCAGCGTGTCGACGCTGTTCTTTGCCGGGGCCGATACCCCGCTGCACTACTCGTTTGCGACCAGCACGGCCAGCCTGACGGCGCAGGGCCTGACTTCGGGCGGCGTGGCGCTGACCTATGCGGTGACCATCGCGGGTGGCGTCGAGACGCTGACGGCGACGGCGGGCGGCACCACGGTGTTCACGCTGACGCTGAACGAGACCACGGGTGCCTATACGTTCACGCTGGACGCCCATCTCGACCATGCGGCGCCGCCTGCCGGCACCGCGGTTGAGAACATGCTGGCGATCAACTTCGGTTCGATGATCCGGGCGACCGATTCCGACGGCGACACGGTTGCGGCCTCGGCGGCGACGTCGCTGGCGATCACTGTGATCGACGACATCCCGGTTGCGACGGCGACGGTGCTGAGCGGCACGGTCGACGAGGACTCGCTGCCTGGCGCGCTGGCGCCGGGTGAGGTTGCTGCCGCGCCGGCTGCGGCGAGCGGCAGCGTGTCGGCGCTGTTCTTCGCCGGTGCGGACGCGCCGGTGCACTACTCGTTTGCGGCCAGCACGGCCAGCCTGACGGCGCAGGGCCTGACCTCGGGCGGCGTGGCGCTGACCTATGCGGTGACGATTGTGGCCGGCGTCGAGACGCTGACCGCGACGGCGGGCGGCACCACGGTGTTCACGCTGACGCTGAACGAGACCACCGGTGCCTACACGTTTACGCTCGACGCGCATCTCGACCACGCCGCGCCGCCGGTGGGTACGGCGGTGGAGAACACGCTGGCGATTAACTTCGGTTCGATGATCCAGGCAACCGACACCGACGGCGACACGGTGACCGCGTCGGCGGCGACGTCGCTGGCGATCACGGTGATCGACGATGTGCCGTTAATCAACGGCATCCAAAACGCCATCATGCCGAGCGTGAACAACACAGACGCCCATGGCACTTGGCAGCCTTGGTTTGGTGCAGACGGACTCAATGCGACCACGGCGATCGGGATTACGATGGGGACCGCGCCCGCCGGCGAGACCTACACCGTGACGGACACGGGCACCCACAACGCGGCGGGCGACGAGGTTTTCGCAGTCAAAGTCACGAGTGCGACTACCAGCTACACGTTCTACGAGTACGTCCATTACGACTCATCCAGTCATACGTCGGAAATGTTCGCCTATTCGAACCAGGCGGATGCGCAGGCCGCGCTCGGCAATAATGAGTTCTTCACGCTCTCGATGGCGGCGAATGGCACGTATGATTTCCACCTCGTATCGAACGCTCTGCAGACGTTCGCGCCGTTCAATTTCACGACGCTTCCGCCTGGCAATAGCGACTATGCGACCATTACCAATGGCGTGTTCACGCCTCACGGCGGCAATGACAGCCTTGCTGGCAACAGTATCCTGATCGACGGATACACCAGCGCGATCGGTGGCGGAAATCCGGACGTCGGCAACAAGGTCTATATCAATAACGGCGGAGGTGGCGGCCTCGGTGTGAACAACGGCAACCTCGACACGGGCGAGACGGTCTTCTTCCAGTTCAACAACATCGCTGGAGATTCGGCGCGGGTCGGCGACCAGAGCTCGGTTACGATCGGTATCGGCAAAAGCAACGGATCGCTCGAGGCGTTCCTAATCACCATCAGGGACGATTCCGGCGCCGTTATCGCTTCGGAACTTGTCCAGCAGACCGACGGTACGTCCATTGTCGTGGATGCAGCGCATTGGGGGACCGCCAATGGCGCCGTCGACAGCATCGGCAATTTTGCCGCATTCGGACGGATCGACGTCGAAAACGTCGGCGGCTCGATCCAGTTCTACAATGGTAGCTTCCACGACTTCACGAGCGCCGACAATAAACTGCTCGTCACCAGCATCAGCGGAGCTGAGCAGATCGGCAGCACGACCCTGACATTTGCCCCGACCATCACTGACGGCGATGGCGACACGGCCCACAGCGCCACCGATCTCTCGGTCTCGCTGGTAGGCACGGCCAACGGCGCGGGCGGGTACAATCTGACCGGCACGGCTGCCGCAGAGGTCCTGGTCGCGAGCTCGCACGCCGACGTACTTGTCGGGGGAGCTGGCGGTGGCGACACGGTCGACTACAGCAATTCGACTGCGGGTGTGACTGTCAACCTGACGACTTCAACGGCAAGTGGAGGATACGCCGCCGGTGACAGCATCAGTGGATTTGAAAATGTCTTCGGTTCGTCGTTCGCCGATACACTCACTGCGGCGAGCACCGGAAGTATCCTCGACGGCGGCGCGAATAGCACCGGTGGCACGGATGTGCTGAATGGAGGCGCAGGCAACGACATCCTGATTGCCAGCCGCGCCGGCGTCGATATCCTGAACGGCAATGGCGGCGACGACACCTATGTCCTGCAAGGCAAGGTCGGCGCAGCTGCGGTCACGATGGACTTCGGCGTGGCGGGCACCGACTCAATTGTGGTCGACGTGGCCAGCCAGAATCTCACGATCAGCAACGCGGCGCTCATCAATGCTGCGACCCAGTTCAATTCCGGAGCTGGAGCACCCACGAATGGGGGCGTGGCCTGGCAGGAAAGCAGCAGCGGAGACAAGTTCTACTACGACACCACCAATCATAATCTGTGGTACTCAGCGGCCGGAAACGGGGCGGATCAGGTCCAACTCGCGCACATGTCGACTGGTATTCCCGCCGCAACAGTCGCTGGCGCCATCCACGTCGCCTAGGCCGAGGAGCAGATTACGGGTCACAGCAGCAGGGGTAGTCCAGGCAACTGGGCGCCACTGCTGCTGAGGTCTTCCACGCCGGTCCATTCGGCGTCCGCCGCATTGGCAGCCGCCGGTGCCGCGTCGAGCTCGTCGCCCAGCGGAAGCCGCTTGGCGTAGGGGGCGGCAAACAGCTGGACGCCGTGCTCATTGATCGCAAACATCGGCGTGAAGTTGTCGAGTTCGCGGTCGTCGATCAGTTCGGAGCGGCGGCTGTCCAGGATCAGCCAATGGCCACCATCCAGCCGAGCCGCCAGCACGGCATGATCCTGGCGGATGGCGCGATCGCGGCCGAGCACCAGGCGCAGATCTTCGCGCGGGAAGCCGGCTTCGCTGAGCGCAATGTATTTCGCGACCGCGTAGTCCTCGCAATCGCCCTTGCCGGTGGCAAAGGTGGCGAGCGGGGCGGTCCAGCGGTCGGCTTCGCCGTGCTGGGCGAAGTCGCTGACATAGCGGATCGCCTGGTTGACGGCGCGGTTGGCCTCATCCAGCCGGTCGCGTCCGGATCTGGATTTGACCGCGTTGATCAGGCGCAGGAATTGCGCGGCATTGGCCGGGCAGCTGGCGGCGTTCTCCCGGCAATGCTCGAGGACGGTCTGCTCTCTTGCGAGATCGGATTCGAGGCCGCGCCATTTGCGCCACATGCCGTTCTCCGGTGCGCGGAAGGTAAACAAGCCGAACGGCTCGGCGCCAACGGGCGGCAGCGGCTTGGCCGCGGGAAGTGCGTCGGTCGCCGTATTCAGCGGCGTGAGCGCGGCGGTACGAATGGCGTTCGGACCACGGCCGCGCTGCCGGTCGAGCTTGGCCAGCACGTCGGTGATGGTGAAGAAGGTGGCAGGCGGGCGGTTCGATGCGGCATCCGAGGCCGGCGCGGGCTCGCCGGCGGGATTGCCGAGAGAAAGCGCGTCCGCGGCAAATGCGGATGACGCTGCGCAAAGACTTATTGAAAATGCGGCCACGGCCATGACCGCCGACGAGGCAATCTTCAGCGACTTCATAATGACGTCCCCAATGTCGGGGACCGTCAACGTCTGTGCGTCGATCTGCGTCCCCGCTGTTATCGGGACGCAGACTGGCGCCTCGGCCGCTTAAGCGGAGTTAAGTGGAGGGGGCTGCTCCTGGATTGTCGTGAAGGCGGTCAATCCAGGGTTTGCCGGTTCGTTCGAAATTGAACGACCGCAGGTCATGATCGGTTAACCACGCACTCCGGGGCCCCGATCAGCGTTCGCGCAGGGCCTCGTCACGCAGCAGCCGAGCGGGCTTCACGATGTAGTCCAGCACGGACTTCTCGCCGGTCAGGACTTCAACCGTGGTCACCATTCCCGGAATGATCGGCAGCGGATGCTGCTCGCTGCCGAGATGGTTCTTATCGGTGCGCACCATGACCCGATAGAAGGTCTCCTGACGTTCGGTCCTTTCCGCCTTGTCGTCGACGATCGTATCGGCGCTGATGCGTTCGACCTTGCCCTTGAGCGATCCGTAGACCGAGGAATCATAGGCGCTGATCTTCACCACCGCGTCCTGGTTGGGACGGATAAAGGCGATGTCCTGGGGACGAATCCGGCCTTCGACCAGCAGCGTGTCGTCCAGAGGCACGATATCCATGAGGTTGGCGCCGGGCGCCACGACGGCGCCGATGGTGCTGACGTTCAGTTTGTTGACGATGCCGTGGACCGGCGCCTTCAGGTCGGTGCGGCGCACCCGGTCCTGGGCGGACTTGATGTTCTCGTCGAGGACGGCGAGGTCGCCGCGCGATTTGGCGAGATCCTCGTCGGCCTGCGAGCGGAATGACGCAGTGATGTTCGCGATCTTCGATTGCGCCTCCGCCAGCTGTCCCTTCATGTCGGTAGCCTGCCGGTCGAGCCGCAGCATCTCGATCTCGGGCACGACCTTCTGCTCATAGAGCTTGCGGGTCAGGGTCTGCTCGCGTTCCAGGAGCTTGAGGGAGCCGGTGAGGCGAGTGACCTGCTGATTGAGGACGTCGATGTCCTGCGCGACCTTCTGGGCCCGCATCTTGAACACGCTGGCCTCGGTCGCGACGGCGGCGGGAACCACCTTGTCGACTTCATCCGGAAAGCTGATCTCGCTTCGTCCGCGCGCCTCGGCCTCGAGGCGGGCCACCCGCGCCGCCGCCGCCGCGCGGCGCTCGCGGATTTCGCCGAACTCGGAGGCGAACTTCGTGTCTTCGATGCGCATCAGGGACTGGCCCTGCTGAACGATGTCGCCTTCCCGCACCAGGATGTCGCCGACGATTCCACCTTCGAGCGATTGCACCACCTGCATCTGCCGCGACGGCACGACGCGCCCGCTGCCGCGCTTGACTTCGTCGAGCACGGCAAAATGCGCCCAGGTCACGAACGTCGCGAGCAGCGCGCAGGACGTCCACAGCAGCATGCGAGAGGTGCGGGGCGTGCGCAGCAGCGCCGCGGACCGGATATCATTTGCAAACGCAAAATCGGAAGACGCCATAATATTTTCTCGTTATGCAGATTTCGGCTGGATCGTATTCTCGGGCGCCGGAGCCGTGGACGCGGGCTTTCCTTGCAGAAGGGCGAGCACCTTGTCGCGCGGGCCGTCGGCAACCAGGCGGCCGTTGTCGAACAGCAGCAGGCGATCGACCATGTTCAGCAATGACAGACGATGGGTCGAAATGATGATGGTCATCCGCTCGTCACGGAATCCCTTGAGCCGCTCGAGGAACTCCTGCTCGCTGCGAATATCGAAGTGCGCGGTCGGCTCATCGAGGAAGAGCACGCGCGGCTTGCGGATCAGGACGCGGGCGAGCCCGATCGCCTGCTTCTGGCCGCCCGACAGGCTGCGGCCGCCTTCCGAGATGGGCATGTCATATCCCATCGGGTGGCCGGCGATGAAGCTCTCGACGCCGGAGAGCCGCGCGGCAAGCAGGATTTCCTCGTCGGTCGCCTCCGGCTTGCCGAGGGCGATGTTGTCGCGCAGCTTGCCGTAGAACAGGTCGGTGTCCTGCATCGCAAAGCCGATGCCGGCGCGCAGATCCGAAGGATCGTATTGGCGCGAATCGACGCCGTCGACCAGGATGCGGCCTTCCTTCGGCTCGTAGAACCCGAGCAGCAACCGCCCGACCGTGGTCTTGCCGGATCCAACCCTGCCGATGATGCCGACCCTTTCTCCGCCTTCGATCTTGAAGCTGACCTTTTCGAGCGCGTTGCCCGGCGCGTTCGGGTAGGCGAACGAGACGTTCTCGAAGGCGACCTTGCCGTCGTCGATCCGTCTTGCGACATAGGACCGGGTCGGCGATCGCTCGCGCTCGATCGACATGATGCGGTCGATTGCCTTGAGGGACGTTAGCGTCTGCGTTCCCTTGGTGATCACGGAGGCGATGCCGGCGATCGGCGCCAGAATGCGGCCGGCGAGCATGTTTGCGGCGACCAGCGCGCCGACGCTCAGCTTGCCGTCGAGGATCAGGAAAATGCCGACGATGACAAGGAGCAGGCTCGTGATCTGCTGGGCCGTGCTCGCGCTCGTCAGCGACATCGACGACCAGAAGTGAACGTCCTCACCCGAGCGGGCGGTCGCCGCGACCGAGCGTTCCCACAAGGTCTGCATGCGGGCCTCGGCGCCGGTCGCGCGGACGGTTTCCAGACTGGACAGTGATTCGACCAGCACGCCGTGCCGGGCCGCGGATTCGGCCTGCAGGCGCTTCATCGCGCGATCGAGCGGGCGCTGCAGCAGGAAGCCGATCAGCATCACGAGTGGGAGCATGATCAGCGGGATCCAGGCCAGCGGCCCGGCGATGATGAACAGCACGCCGACAAACAGGATGGCAAACAGCAGGTCCGTCGCCGAAACCACGCTTCCGGACGTGAAGAATTCGCGCACCGAGTCGAAGTCCCGGAGCTGATTGGCGATGATGCCGACCGAGGTCGGCCGCTGCGCCAACTTCACAGACATCACATGCTCGAAGATGTTGGCGGCGAGCACGACGTCGATGGTCTTGCCGGTCACGTCGATCATGCGGCTGCGGACCATGCGGAAGATGAAATCGAAGACGATGCCGAGTCCCATGCCGATCGAGAGTGCGATCAGGGAGGGGATCGCTCCGTTGGGGATGACGCGGTCATAGACGCTCATCGTGAACAGCGGCGTCGCCAGCGCGAGGATGTTGGTCAGAAAGGCGGCGATCGCGATGTGTCCGTAACTGCGCCAGTGCGTCTTCACCACCGACCAGAACCAGTGGTTCTTGGGAATGTCTCCTGCGGCGACGGCGCGCGCATTGGCCTGCGCGGCGCTTCTCACCAGGAATGCGTAGCCGGTATAGTCCGCTGCGATCGAGGCAACTTCAGCGACGCGCGGAGCGTTCGGCGTCGCCGGATCAACGAACTTGATGGCCTTGTTCGCCGGGTCCACGCCGAGAAGGATGAGCGCGGAGCCGTCCTTCATGATGAGAACGGCCGGCAAGACCAGCGCGGGGATGTCCGAAATGTCGCGCTTGACGGCCTCGGTCTCCAGACCCGCGCGTCTGGCTGCACGGTCATAGAGCGAAACGGACAGGCGTCCGTCCGTGATCGGAAGTCCGCCGAGCAGCGCTTCGCGGCTGACGGCGCGGCCGTGATAAGCCGCGAGATACGTCAACGTTGCGGTGAGGGGATCGTCGCCGAGTGCGCGCGGCCGACTTGTCGCGGCAGGCTTTGAAGTTGGGTCATCCGACGGGGGGCGGACGGCGTCAGCCGCCGCGCTGGGGGTTCGAAACAACAACTGAAACCTCGACAACCAAAATGGAAATGCAGAAATCGCATGCGATGATTTCGTGCAGGCTACAACAAATGGCGAACAAAATCAGCGAAACTTGCTTTAAGTATTAATACGGAATCGAAAGGGCCCCGTTTGGGGCCCTTTCTGAAGTCCTGATCGTGGTTGGCGGCTCTATCGAGCGGAACCACTCGGAAAGGCCGACAGCAGCCAGTGGGGCTTTGTCGACGCATAGGAACTCGCATTCGCCGTGACCGACGGATCCGCGTAGATGACATTCGGGCCGTCCGTAGCGCTCTTTTGCTGCTGCATCCATTCCGCGGAGCCGGGCACGGCGGCGGTCGTGGTCGAGCCGGTGAAGCGATCGGCAAAACCGACATCCTTGGCCTGAGCTGCCGCATAGCCCTCCTTGTAGCCCTTGGCTGGGCGGACTGAGGCGGCGGGAGCCGGGACGGCGACATGCAGCGGTTCGGGGCCGGTTTGCGGCAGGTTCACGCGGAGGGTAGGGAACGAGTAGCGTGGCAGGCCAATCGAAAGCATGTCGGTGGGCGCTGCGTCGACCGGCGGCGGAGCCTTCAGATACTCGATCAAGGTCCCCATCGCGGCCAGCAGTTGATAGTCGGCAAAAACGACGACGCTACGTGCCGAGGTGAGCGAGACCGACGCGTTGAAGAACTGGTTCTGCGCGTTCAAGAGATCGATCAGCGAACGTTGACCGAGCTCGTATTCCTTCTGGAAGGCCGCGATGGTCTTCCGGTCGGCCTCGAGCTGGCGCGTCAGAGCTGCGATGCGCGTGGCCGTAATCGTACGGGCATTCCACGCCTTGTCGATCGATTCATAGGCGTCGCGCTGCAAGCGCGCGTGACGCATGGTGGCTTCGGTATAGCGCTCGGCCTTCTCCGACCGATTCCAGGCATCCTGACCGCCACGGAAGATGTCCCACGACATCACCACCTTGCCGCTGTAGTCCTCATGCGTAACGGCGGGAGTTCCGGGTGCCGCCACGTAAGGGAAGGAGTTGTCGTAGTGTGTTGCCCGTCCCTCGAGGTAGAATTTCGGGCCGAACGTTCCGTCCGTGGCCTTGAACGCATGCTTGGCGGCATCGGCGTCGGACTGGGCCGCCGCAATCGTCGAATTGAACCGCAGGGTGGTCGCCAGCGCTTCGTCGCGGCTGTTCGGCAGTCCTGCGAGAGGGGCGGGGAAGCGAACGTTGATTGGCTCAAGGCCAACCGTCTTGCGGTACTTCGCCCTGGCGTCATCGAGGCTGCGCTGGAATTCGGCGAGCGCCGCACGGGCGGCTTCGACGCGCTCCCGAGCTTGCTCCAGGTCGCCTTCGCCGGCCCGGCCACCCGAGAAGCGGGAGTTCACGTTTGAAAAGATCTTTTCGTGGTTGGCGACGTTTTGCTGGGCAAGGCTAACCAGCCGTATGTAACGCACGACGTCCATGTAGCCTTCGGCGGCGTCGAGGGCCAGTAACTCGGTTCGTTCCTTGACGCGCGAGGCGGCGGCATTCACGCGCGCGGTCTGGCGCCAGACGTCATAGATCGACGAGAAGCCGTCCCAGAGCAGCTGGCGCACCACGACCGATTCCTGGCTGCCATTGCGCCACGGCCCTGAACCCACAGTCGGTGCCTGCAGGGACGGGCTGATGAAGTTGGGCGATTGATCGAATTTTTCCGGCCCGTAGCTGGCGTCAACGCGCACCTGCGGCAGCAGCGTGCTCTGAGTTTGCCTCAGCTCGCTTTCCGTCGCCCGCCGATTCGCGGAAGCTTCGCCCACGCCCGGGTTGGTCTGCATTGCCTGGCGCAAGGCATCGTTAATAGAAAAAACCTCGGCACATGCTGGCGTTGCCGCCAGGCAGAGGCACGCGATGACCGTGTATGCCGATTTCATAATCCCCGCCCCCAACACACAAAAATTATTACGTAGAATCTACCGAAAGCTAACAGCGGACGGTTCCGTAACCTATGACATTTCAGCCACACCGCCGGTCTAAGTGGGGTGGAGAGATGCGGCGTCGGTTGCCCGGAAATATTTTGATTTTTATTAAAATCCAACGATTTAGCGGCGGTCCAGTGACCATTTGGGCTGGTACCGGTCAGCAACACCGGCGGCCGGAACAGAAAAGGTCAGTTAAGTCTGTCTTAACGGCCGGCCGCGCCCTCCTGCTCACGGCAGGTCGCCAGGTAGGTTGCAACGAAGGGCGGGGCCTTGGCGTCGGGCGCGGGGCCTCCCAGGTGGCTCGTCAGCTTGTAGAGCGACTTGCTGGCAAAATAGAACCGGAATATCTCGGCCGTGGACTCGTCGATGCGGGTCGCAAAAATCGACGCAGCCGTACGGTGCGCGGCCGCAAAGACATAGGTGGTGAGCTTGGCCGCCTTGCCTTCCGTCGCGACTGACGTGCCCCAGGTGACCGAGAAGGTCTCGCCATCGATCACGACGGATGGCCGGACCGTGTCCAGATCGTCATCGATCCACTGGACGTCACCGCCTTTGCCGGAGGGGCCAACCTCAACCCGTTTGCCTCGTGGCGTGTCACAGGTGAACCTTGAAGGTTCAGCTATCGCTGCGCTCGTCGTCGCCAGCAACAACAAGACGCAGCCGACCGACCTCCACATTGGCTTTCCCTCTGCAGTTGCGTTGGTTGGGATCATACTGATGTCCCTGCGTGGCCAGCGCAACTCGGTGATGTACGGATGTGGTCGGCCGAGCCGCGCGCGTCTCCAGCCGATCTCCGGCCGCGACGTCGGAAGGCGCCCGCAACGTCACTCCGGCGCTATCGGATGCGCTGGACGCTCGATCGATGGCCTGAGGCTCTCGAGTTCAACGAAGGCATCGGCGTGCCTGCGAAGCTCGTCGGCGATCATCGGAGGCTTCGTTCGAATGCTGGAAACGACGGTGACACGCACGCCCATCCGCCTGACGGCTTCGACAACGGCTCGCAAGTCGCCATCGCCAGAGAACACGAACGCGTGGTCGATGCGGTGCGCGATTTCCATTGCATCGACCGCGAGCTCGATGCCGATGCTGCGCTTCATTCGCCGCCGTCCGTCGCCGTCGTCGTGTTGCTTGGCGGCCTTTCTCCTCACGGCATATCCGTTGTAATCGAGCCAATCCACCAGTGGCCGAAGGCTGCTGAACTCGTCGTCGTCCCTCACGACCGTGTAGAAATAGGCGCGGACGATTTGCCCATGCTTGCCGAACTCCGAGAGCAATCGCCGGAAATCGACTTCAAAGCCGAGGCTCTTGACCGTGGTGTGCAGATTCGCACCGTCGATGAAAAGTGCAATGCGATCGGTCATCTGAAGCCCCATGACGCCGGATCAGTCGCTGTACGTTTTGGTTCTGCAAATATCTCGAGCGCATGCTGGACGCTCAAATTGAAATGTCTGATCCTAGAGCAAGGACTCGGCGGGGATGAAGCAGAATTTTCGACACCGGCGGGTGCCATGATGATGGTGCGCCTGTTGATAAGGCAATGGTGCAGCGCGGCCTGCGGTGCCGACAAGTTGCCGCGCCGCTGCGTGAGAGGCGGCGACTATTGCGTCACCAACAAAACTACATCTAAAATCAATCGGGTGTACCGGCGCATTTCGTGCCGATGCGATATTTCGAGATACCACTTTTTTGCAGATACAGGTTTTCGCCGATACCAGTTTCGCCGGAGGGGAAAGGACGGCTTTGCGTCCCCGCATTGCGCAGGCAGTTTGTTGGTGCTGGCGGGCGCGGATGCGCGGCGGTGCGTCGATTGCGCCATCGCAACAAGTCTCTCGCCCTTATCAATAGCGAACCGTCGCGATCGACCCGCTGCTTGATGCGATGTTCGTATCAGCAGAGGGCAGGTGGGGCGCGCGATGGGGGCTTGCCGTGACCGACACAACAATCGGGCGCCGGATCAAGCAGCGAGCCAGGGAGGATTGGCCAAGGCGCGCGAGATGCCTGGTTGCCCTCTCGCTCTGCATCCTGCTGTCCTGTTGTGGGGCCGCTCGCCGGGCCATCGAAAAGGAGGCGGGACCGGCAACGGAGACCGCAACAGAGCCAGCGACGGAGACGACCACGGTACCGGCACCGGCACCGGAAACGGCACCGGTGGCGGAAACGGCACCGGCCGCGGTAACGGTCAACCTGAGCGGCGCACTCGCGGAATGCCGGAACGCCTTTCCTGATCAGATCGCGCAAGCGGTGGCACGGGCGTCGTGCGTGATCAAGGCAACCGAGCTCGTCCGGCCGCTGTTGCCGTTTCCTGAGCTGCTCGATCGGGAGAATGCCCTGCGCAAAACGTTGGCAGAGCAGGTTCAAGCGCGAGCCATGTCCCTGCTCGAGCGAAACGTCCAGATCCAGAAGTTGCATTCGCAGCTTCTCGACGAAGAGCGCAGCAGGCTGCCGGCCACGCCGGCCGACGCGAGCAAGCCGCCGGCGGCGGTCACGCAGTGGCGACAATCCAACCCGGAGAGCTGCGGCCGCCTCGGAGGGGATTCCGGGACCTGTTACTGAGACGAGCGGTCCGGCCTACGCATGATGGTCGGCGGGAGCCTTGTGGAACCGGAATGTGAGGCCGTCACTCCAGGCGTCGTTCGCGCGACAACTTGTCCGGTGCACCCTTTGGATGCCGCCACCGTATTCGCACGGAGCGGCTAGAATGAAATGTCGAGAAATGCCGAAAACCCTATAATTTAAGGTATTTCGTGCATTGTCATCGAAGCGTCGCTCCCGCGGAGAGGCGTCAGCGACTACGCCAGTAGGGTTAATAAACGATTACCAATCGACAGATTTCTCGCAACGCATTATAAGAAAATCCTAGTTGGCACTGGATTTTGCCCCCCGCCAACATATTGCGTAAATTTACTCATACAAGGGATATTTTCCTATGTTGAAGCTGTACATCCAGACCACCGAAGCCTTCAAGCGTCTGCGCACGGATGCGGCCGGCGTTGTGTCGTTTGAATACGTGATCGTCGCCGCTTGCATCGTCGCCGCCGTCTCGGCCGCGTTCGGTACGGGTACCGCCAGCGGCATCGGCTCGGTTCTGAGCGCCTCGATCACCACGATCGCCGGCAAGGTCGCCACCGCAGTCTCCGCTTAACTCCGGATGTTGAATGCTGTTGGCAGATTGCTCCTGTCAACAGCGGTCAACCGAATTGCGATGTGCGCAAGCCTTAAGGAGGCTTTCTCCTATGTTGCAGTCTTACATCAAGATCACCGAAGGATTTGAGCGTCTGCGCACGGACAAGGACGGCGTTGTGTCGTTCGAGTACGTGATCGTCGCCGCCTGTATCGTCGCCGCCGTTTCCGCGGCGTTCGGTACGGGTACCGCCAGTGGCATCGGCAGCGTACTGCTCACCTCGATCACTTCGATCGGCACCGCGGTTGCCAACGCGGTTAGCGCATAAGTCCAGAGGACAGCGCTCCGGAGGGGGACATTATTTTTGCCCCCCGCCTTTTTTCTGAGGCGTTTATTTCATGAATTGGATTGCGTCCACGACCTCGTGTCTGGAAATCGCATTGTTGTTGTATGTCGCAACGATCGATATCGCGACACGGTTGATCCGAAACGAAATTTGTCTGGCGCTGGCGCTCCTTGGGATCGTCGGCCAATTGGCCAGTCCGATGCAGATCGGCCAGTCGCTGATCGTTGCCGCAATCCTGTTCCTGGCGCTTTTCGTGATCTATCTGCGGGGAGCGATCGGCGGGGGTGACGTCAAGTTGCTGGTTGCCCTGGCGATCGGTCTGCCGCTGACCGGCGTGATTGAACTGTTGACGGCAACTGCACTGGCCGGCGGCGTTCTGGCCGCAGTGCATCTGATGCTGCGCCGTCTGCCACAACCGAAGCTGGCGCCCGCCGGATCGTCGTTGATGCGCCGGGTCTACGCGGTCGAGCGCTGGCGTCATTTGCGACATGCACCGCTGCCCTACGGGGTCGCCATCGCATGCGGCGGTATCTGGGCCATTTTGAGCAAAGGAATTTGACATGTCGTCCGCTCTCCGCGTCTCGATCATCATGGTGCTGCTCCTTGCGGCTACGGCGCTCGGGCTCATCGCCTATAGCCTGAACCTGCCGAAAGACCCTGTTGTTGCGCAGGCGGTCGAAGAAAAGCCTGCACCTGCGGCTGCGACGGTCGGCTACTTTGTGACGACACGTTCGTTGTCGAAAGGGACGTTGGCGCGGGACGAGGATTTCGCCGTGCGCCAGACGGCACCGAATCGTGTCCCCGCGGGGGCGATCCTCGAAACGCCTGACTCCAAGGCCGGCCTTCCCGGTTCGCTGGTTCGCAAGTTCGTCGACGCCGGCAGCGTCATTACTCTGGACGACATCCTGCGTCCGAAGGATCGCGGCTTCCTTGCCAGCGTCCTGGCGCCCGACAGCCGCGCCATCAGCATCAAGGTCGACGAGGAGACCGGTGTGTCCGGTCTGATCAGGCCGGGTGACAATGTCGACGTGGTGCTCACCCAGGTGTTCGAGAAGTCGGCTCCGGTGAAACGAGCCGTCAGCGAGACCGTTCTATCCAATGTGCGCGTGATCGCGATCGACCAGGAGATTGCGCAAGGCGGGCGTCCAATCACCAATGCTGTCCCGGGCAAAACGGCGCAAACCGTCTCGCTGGAGCTCAAGCCGAGCCAGGTCAAGAAGGTTGCCGTTGCAAAGCAGCTCGGAACGCTGTCGCTCGTCATCCGCGCTGCGGCCGAGCAGTGGGACAAGACCGACACAGGTGCCACGTCCAGCTGCGATGTGTCGCCGGAGCTGGCGCGCCAAAGTGCAGTTGCCGGCCAGAGCACGACGGTCGCGATCTATACCGGTAGCGAGGTCAAGCAGTACTCGGTCAGGAAGCAGGATTTGGACGACGACGCGAGTGCAGGCTGCGACGGCGGGTCCGGGGCCGACACCCCGACGACAGCGGCGGCGGCTGACGTCGGCAAGGGACTGGAGAAACGTTGATGAGTGTAACCATGGCAATGGTCGAACCACCGGAAGAGACGACGTCCCTTGTTGCGCGCAACCGGATCGTCTGCTTCGTGAACGACGAGTTGAGCGCTGCGGCTCTTCGCAAGGGTCTCGACGGCAGCAATCTGGTGATCCGGCGTGGCACTATCCGCCATGCGACACGGATGCTCGAGACCGACACCGATCTGTACGCGCTGGTGACCGACATCAGCGGGCTGGATGACCCCTTCACTGAGCTGGAACGCCTCGCCAGTGTCTGTCCGCCCGATGTGAAGGTGGCCCTGATCGGCGACAACCGGGAAATCACCTTTTACCGCGAGCTGATGGAGATCGGCCTTACCGAGTATCTTCCGACCCCGATCACCCGGGACATCGTGCTCGACCAGCTGCGTCCGAAACTGATCGGCGACGCCGTGCCGGCCCAGACTGACCGCGGCGGGCATGTGGTCTCGATCTGCGGCGCGCAGGGCGGCGCCGGAGCGACCAGCATCGCGATCAACCTCGCGCTGCAACTGGCCGAAACCACCAAGGCGAAGGTGGCGCTGCTCGACCTGCATCTGCAGGGCGGCGAGACCGCGGTGATGCTGGGTGTTCGCCCCGGTCCGGGACTGCGAATTGCCCTCGAGAATCCGATGCGAGCCGACACGCTGTTCCTCGAGCGGGCGGCGATCGAGGTGACCGATCGCGTTGTTCTGATTTCGGGCGATGAGGATCTCGATGCCAAGCTCGACATTACAGAAGCCGGCGTCCGCCACGTGCTGGGTCTGCTCAGGCAACGGTTCAATTACGTGGTTGTCGACGTGCCGGTGCCGTTCCCGGCATCGATCTATCCGGTCATTCAGATGTCCCGTCATGTGCTGGTGCTGCTGGAGGCCGAAGTGACGGGCCTGCGCAACGCCCACGCCCTCCGTAACGCCGTCACCAACATCGCGGGCAAGGACCGCGTCTTTACCTTGCTCAATCGTGCCGACCGCGCCGGCGGCCTGCCCAGGGCGACGATCGTCAAGGCCCTGGGCGCAGAGCCGGACATGGTGATCCCCGATCTCGGCAAGGGAATGACCCAGGCGGTCAACCTCGGCGTTCCGGCCCTGAAGCACGTATCCGGGCTGCGGCGTCACCTTGCCCCGATCGTGCGGGAGATCACCGGCGTCGGCCCCAAGCAAAAGGCCGCGTGGAAGAGGTGGCTCGGGCTATGAAAAAGTTCGGCAGGCGCGCAGACGAAATGCCGGTGCGGATGCCCGGCGCGGTGCTGGTCACGCCGTCGGCGGTACCAAGCGTGCAACCGGTCCCGCCGGCCTTACCGCCGGAGGAATCAAGCGTGGCGCCACCGGCGTCCCGCCCGTTCGTATCGGCGCCCAGGCATGACGAGCCCGCCGCGCATCATCCGGTGATGTCGGCGTCACTCCGTGAACGGGTGATCGAGCAGATCGAGCCGGCGGTGGCCACCACGGTCTCCCGCGACGTCCTGCGGCGGCAGATCGAGGAAATCATCCACGGCATCGCCAACCAGGAGCGGCTGGAGCTGTCGGGCCGCGAGCAGCTCTTCCTGGCGGAGGAAATCGCCGACGACATGACCGGCTACGGGCCGCTGCGTCCGCTGCTGCTCGACGAGACGATCAACGACATCATGATCAATGGGCCGAACAACGTCTATGTCGAGCGGGCCGGCAAGCTCGAGCGGGTCGCAGTCCGGTTTCGCGACAATGACCACATCGCTTCCGTCGCACAGAAGATTGCCTCACAGGTCGGTCGGCGTGTCGACGAGTCCAGCCCAATGGTGGACTGCCGTCTCCATGACGGCAGCCGCGTCAACATCATCCTGCCGCCGCTGGCGATCCATAGCCCCTGCATCTCGATCCGAAAATTTCCGAACCGGCGTCTGAACATCGCCGGGATGATCGCAAACGGCTCGATGACGCCCGCGCTGGGACAGTTGCTGGAGATCGCCTCCCGCTGCCGGCTCAATGTCCTGGTCTCCGGCGGCACCGGTTCCGGCAAGACGACGCTGCTGAATGCCTTGAGCCAGTTCATCGACAACAGCGAGCGCATCGTCACGATCGAGGACGCGGCGGAGCTGCAGCTGCAGCAGCCGCATGTGATCAGCCTGGAGACCCGGCCCCCGAGCCTCGAAGGCACCGGACAGGTGACGCAACGCGATCTCCTGTGGAACGCGCTGCGTATGCGGCCGGACCGCATCGTCGTGGGCGAGGTGCGCGGCGCCGAGGCATTCGACATGTTGCAGGCGATGAACACCGGCCATGATGGATCGATTTCCACCGTGCATGCCAACAGCACGCGCGATGCTCTGACCCGCGTGGAGAACATGGTGCAGATGGGGCAGGTCAATCTGCCGTCGCGCGCGATCCGGTCGCAGATCGTCGCCGCGCTGGATCTTATCGTGCAGGTCGAGCGCATGCGGGACGGCCAGCGCCGCATCATACAGATCAGCGAGGTGATCGGCCTGGAAGGCGAAGTGATCACCACCAACGACATCGCGCTGTTCGAGTACAAGGACGAGGACGTTCACGGACGGATATCGGGCACCTACCGCTCCACCAACGCGGTTCCGAAGTTCAAGAGCCGCCTCGTCTATTACGGGCTCGATCGAGCCTGGGCAGATGCGATGAGGCAGATCTGATGTCGACGCCCTTGATGATCGTCCTGCTGCTTCTGCTGTGTGCTGGGGCAAACACCCTTTGGCTCGACTCACGACAGAGGCGAATGGATCGCCAGCTCGAGATTGCCTTGCCGACGGCTGAAGCGGCGACCCTGGTGTCCATCCGTCGTGCGGCGAAGACGTCGCGTTGGCATATGTTCCATCGCATCGCCAACTACCGTGCCGACGCGGTGTACATGATGCGTCCGATTTATGTGCTGCTTGCAGGGGGAATGGCAGGGGCGGGAATCATCTATGTCAACGGGTTCCTGAAGTTTTCGGGCCTCTATGCGGGCATTGCCGCCGCGGGCGTCGCTATCCTGGTCGTGCGCGGGCTGTTCGGATGGCAGCGACACCGCTTTGCAAATCAGCTCTTCCAGCAACTTCCAGACGCGGTCCAGCTGGTGACGAGCACTGTCCGGTCCGGATTGCCCGTCCACGAGGCATTTCGCACCATCGCCCGCGAGATGCCGCAACCGACATCCGGGCAGTTTGCCATCGTCTGCAGCGAACTGAATACAGGCCGGTCGCCCGAGGAGGCTGTGGAAGCCGTCTATCAGCGAACGCAGGTGCCCGAGTATGCGATGTTTGCGGTGACCCTTGCGGTGCAATTGAAGACCGGCGGCAGCCTGGCGGAAACGCTGCAAACGCTGGGCGAGACCGTGAGCCAGCGGGTTGCGCTGGCGGCCCGTGCGAAGGCCTTGGCGGGAGAGGTCATCTTTTCATCGCGTGCGCTCACCGGCGCACCGGTCGTTATCGGCGGGCTGCTTTACATGATCAATCCGCGGTCGATCGATCTGCTGTTGTTCGATCCGCAAGGCAACGTGCTTCTCGCTTATGCGGCTTGCTCGGTCCTGATCGGGCATTTCGTGATCCGTTGGATGGTCAGAAGGGAAACCACCCTATGACGGCTGTTCTCGGTTTTGCCACTCTTGCCGTTGCACTCGCGGCTGCGACCTTCCTGCTGATCATTCGCGAGATGCATCTCCGCGCCCTCAACACGCGTGTCTCGAATGCCGTGCTGGGCATCTCCGATCGATCGAACTCGGGGGACCTGATCGGCTGGCTTTCATCGGTCGGCACGCGCTACAGGCGTTTCTACGCCCAGGAAAATCTCGACCAACTGAAGATGGTTCTTCAGTCGGCAGGGTTCAATCACTATCGAACCCTGCCGATCTGGATCGGCTTCAAGACGGTCAGCACATTCGTGTTGCCGATCGCAGCTTTCGCGATTGCGCAGATTCTTGGACGACCGCTCAGCGACGTGTTGATCTTCACGCTGATTGGCGTGGCGTTTGGAATCATGGTTCCGCGTCTGATCTTGCTGGTCGTGAAGCGACGCTTCGATGCGGCGATCCGGCTCGGCACGCCCGACACCATCGATCTGCTTGTCGTTTGCAGCGAAGCCGGCATGGGCCTGGAGAGCGCGATTGAGCGTGTGGCGGACGAGATGCGGGAGTCCAATCCCGCCATCAGCCACGTGCTGCGCGGTCTCCTCGATGATTTGCGGATCTTGCCGAACCGTGCCGAAGCGTTCGAGAAGCTCGCTTCCACGTCGGAGGGCCTCCGTCGCTTCGGCACCATGGTCAGTCAAAGCCTGCAATATGGCACGCCGCTGAGCCAGGCCCTGCGCAGCATCGCAGTCGACTTGCGCCGGGAACGCATCACCAAGCTCGAGGAGCGCGCGCACAAATTGGGTGCGAAGCTCACCGTTCCGATGGTGTTGTTTTTGCTTCCGGCGATGTTCGTCATTCTGGGCGGAAGCCCGTTCCTTCATCTGATTCGTACATTCGCCGACCTGGGTAAGTAAGCCATGAGCGCAAGTGCAATGAGCCTTTCGACGAACCTGGCCTACGATCGGCTCACCCGAATGCTGGGCAGCGCCTGGTTCCTCCTGCTGGCGCTTGCCGTGTCATTCAAGCTCGCGACACCGGCGGGGGAGCCGTGGCCGTCGCTCGTATCGAACTTCTTTGTCGCGGTGTTCTACCTGATGCTGGCGCTCCTGATCCTGATCCGGGGGCCTGCAAAGGCGCAGGCCGAAGGGTTGCTGCCGAGGATCGCCGCGTTCGTCGGCACATACTGGCCGTGGACGATCACGTTTTTCGAGAAGACCGAAGGCACATTGCCGAATCTGTTATCCACGGCTTTCGTGCTGACCGGCATGATCATGATCCTCGTCACTGTCCGCCATCTCGGACGGTCGTTCAGCCTGGTGCCGCAGGCGCGTTCGGTGGTGCAGACCGGGCCGTACCGGTGGATCAAGCACCCGCTCTACCTATCGGAAGAGATCGTGTTCGTCGGCGTTGTGTTGCAGCATCTGAGCTGGATGACCGTCGCCTTGCTGTTCCTGCATATCTGCATCCAGGTCTGGCGAATTCATTACGAAGAAGACGTGCTTCGGCGCACTCTTCCTGAATATTCCAGCTACGAGGCCTCGCGCTGGAGATTGATTCCCTATGTCTGGTGAGTTGCCATGCAGAGCTGGACGAGGCGTGTGAGCGGCAAGCGTTCCCTGATCGCGGATCAACGCGGCGCCGTCGCGTTCGAGATGCTGTTCGTCTTCCTTTTCCTGTTCCTGGTTATTCTGCTGCCGCTTGCCGACCTGGCGTTGGCCGGCTTTCAATACATCCAGGCGTCCGCGGCGCTGCGCGGGTTCGGGCAATTGATCCAGTACTCGCCGCCGGGCGACGTCACGAACGCGTCCAGTTGGGCATCGGCGGCGCTCGCCAAGGCCGATTCCCGATATCCGATCCCCAGCATCACGCTGATTTGCGGCGACAGCAACGCCGTCTGCGATTCATCGAACTCAGATCCCTCCCAGCCGAAGTACTACGTGTATTCAACAACGATCACGTTCGCACCGATGGTGTTGAGGTCGGCAATTTGCACCAGCACCAATACCAATCCTTGTTCGTTCACGCTGACCTATTCGGAGCGGTTTCAATGAGGTGTTCCATGCGTGACATGCTCCATTGCCGTCGAGGTTCGGCCGCGTTTGCAACCGTTCTCGCGCTGATCCCGTTGATCGGAATGATGGCACTCGGCGGCGAGGCCGGGTCGTGGTACGCCACCCAGCAGCGCGCCCAGGGGGCGGCTGATGCGGCGGCCTATTCGGGGGCCCTGCGGGTGGCGTGCGGCAGCGCGGCGCAGCCTGGTGTAACCTGCAACAATTCACAACCATACGATTATCGCGGCAAGCAGGCCGCAGCTCAGAATACGTTCTGCAATTCCGGTGACACCGGCTATCCCGGCTCCAGATGTGTGACGACGAGCGGCGTCACGCAGAACGTCCAGATTGCTTCCCTGACGTCGTGGAACGGGACCGCGGGAACTTACGTCCAGGCCACCGTCAGCCAGCAGCAACCGGCCTATCTGGCTCAGGTGCTTGGCATGTCGACGGTCAACATCGCCGCGACGGCGGTCGCCAGAGTTGACAGTTTGTCGAAGCCCCCATGCGTTCTGGCAATCACGGGCTCTGTTACCTTCCAGGGCGCCGCTACCGTCACATCGCCAACCTGCGGTATTTCGTCGAACAGCCCCGCGTCAAACGCGATCGGTTTCATCGGCAATGCCGGTATTTCGGTGAACGCCCCGAGCTATACGGTCGGCGGCTGCTCCCAGACAGGCGGAACTCAATGCACAGGTGTGCAAACCTATCAGCAACCCATTCCTAATCCACTGAGTGCATTGGATACGGCAATCTCATCGCTAAAAACGTCTGATTTCCCTGATGGTGTCTGCCCGGTACCGTCCACCAATACACCTCTGCCGTCGTACGGATCTCCCAAAAAATGTTACTATGACCTGTCCTCGAGTGTGTCTGGCGCGTTCACGTCGTTTAATAACGGCACGTACACTTTGAGCGGCATCTACTTCTTCGCTGATGGCGCGCTTGCCATCAAGGGCAACGCCAGCATAACGACCCCGTCCCCCGCAACAGCCACGCTAGTATTGTTGCCCCCGAAGTTTATGAGCCCCTCAGATAAGGGCGCGACGCTCACTGTGTCGGGCACCCCAACGATTCAGCTCAACGCGCCCTCAACCGTATCCTCGACTCAGGTGCCCGCTCCATTAGCGTCATCGACCGTGTTGAAGCTGATGGCTGATCTTCTCATCTACGATCCCGAAGCCTGGTCGAAAAATGGCATCAACGTGACGGGCAACGCCAATAGCTATTTCAATGGCACAGTTTACGTACCCAATACTCCCGTCACGTACGGAGGCAACAGCGCGCAGATTGCCCCCAATCCAGGTTGCTATCAGGTCATAGCCTATGCTGTATCCTTCCAAGGCAGTACGACCCTGGACAATTCCAAATGCAAGTCAGATACGGCGGCAACGCCTAACGTTCAAACCGTGCGCTTGGTGCAGTGATGAAAGGGCTCGACCAGCGCGGGGCGGCGGCTTTCGAGTTTTGTCTCGTCGCCGTGCCCTTGTTCACCCTGATCTTCGCCATCTTTGATTTCGGGCGCTACACGATCACGATGCAGTCGTTGCGCATCCTCGCCGATGCTGCCGCTCGAGCGAACATGATCACCTGCTATTCGCCCGCTGTGCTGGCGTCCAATTCACCGTCCACCTGTACCGGAGACTATTTGACGACCACACAGAAGCAGACAACTGCGCCCTTCCTGTATGGCGCCGGTCTCACGCCTACGGTGACCACGACCGCGGGGACCTCTGCGCTGACGGTGACCGTGTCCCTGACAGGCTTCGCCCCGCTGATGCCGATATGGGGCACGTCCCTAAACTCGCCGAGCGCATCGACCCAGATTCCCTTCTGAGCAGACCCGAATCGTTTGCGGGCTGATTGGACTGTCCGGAGCCCGGCGGCCGGCGGGGCTGCGTCGGCAGGTCGGACATACCCCAACCGGGCTATGGAAGTGGTGCGCGCTGGCAACATCGGGGAGTTTTCTCCGGGGTTGCAGGAGCCGGGCGGACCTCTTTCCTTGCAATCAAGGCGCGCGGCGGGGGATGATCCGGAAGCCGCCATTTGCGGCCCGGCGGGTGGGGATGAACTCGGACTGAGCTGCGTTTTTGGTTCGGTTCGGCACGCCGGGGCATGAGAATTCGCAAGTAACTATTTGTAGTCGGACAGACTGTAAGCTCTACGGCGTGATGGACGAACTGGAGTGATCGGGACGCCGAGGCCGTAGGTTTACGGGGGTCGTCGCGGAGGCGCGGCGAAGGGGATGGCATGATGGGAAGTCGCGTTTCGGATGGTGCGGGACGTAGGCTGGTCGCCTTCAGCGCGATGGCGCTTGGCGCCGCTGTCACCCTGTTTCATTCCACCGATCCCGTAGCGGCCGCCGAGCGGCGGGCGCCGCCGTCGTCCAGCGGCGTCTTCGTCAGCGAGATGAGCGACGTCCAGCGCGTCAGGGTGACCATCAACAAGTCGCGGACGTTCAGGGTCGACACGGCGTTTTCGTCGATCGTCGCGGGTTCGCCTGACATCGCCGACGTGAAGTCGCTGAGCGACCACCTGATCTACGTCCAGGGCAAGAAGACCGGCACCACCAACGTCATCCTGTTCGACAGCTCGATGAAGCAGATCGGCATCCTCGATGTCGAAGTGAGCCTCGATATCGGCAATCTGCAGCAGAACATCCAGGAGGGCACCGGTACCCGAGGCATTCGGGTGTCGGCATCCCAAGGTCAGGTGGTGCTGAGCGGCTTGGCTGCCGATGCGGTCGTCGCGGAGCGCGCGATGACGATTGCCAAGGGCAGCGTTCCCGAGGGCGGTATCGTGGTCAATGCGATGAGCGTTGCGGCACCGCAGCAGGTGATGCTCGAGGTGCGCTTCCTCGAGGTCAACCGGCAGGCGGGGCGTGACCTCGGCGTGAACCTTATGGCGGCCAACGCCAATGGAACCAATATCGGCATTTCGGGAGCGGGCGGCGTCGTAGCCGCTGGCCGAAATCCCATTGGCGGTATCAATACCAACAATGGCGCCTTTGGTGCCGGGGGCGGTCAAGTCGGTGCCCCTCCCACAGGTAGCCTTCCTGTGCTTGGAACGCTGGGTACGCTTGTCGGCGCTGCCGGTGGCGTATCTCCGGCTCCGTTCGGAAGCCTGTTGACCAGCATCTTGAGGACCAGCAACGGCAGTTCGGTGGACCTCCTGATTACTGCCCTGGAAACCAAAGGACTAGCCCGCCGACTGGCGGAGCCGAATCTGACCACGCTCTCCGGTGATGCTGCGCGCTTCCTGGCCGGCGGCGAATTTCCGGTGCCGGTCCCGACCCAATCGACCAATGGCTTTCCGACCGTGTCGATCGAGTACAAGAAGTTCGGTGTCGAGCTGGCCTTCGTGCCGACCGTGCTCTCGCGCGGCTTGATCAATCTCCGCGTCGAGCCTTCGGTGAGCGAACTCGACTTCACCAATACGGTCACGATTCAGGGCACCAGCGTTCCGTCGCTGACCCGGCGCGACGCGCGCACCACGGTTGAATTGCGCGATGGCCAGAGCTTTGCCATCGCCGGCCTGCTGCAGACGAAAAACCAGCAGGACATTTCGCAACTGCCCTGGATCGGCTCGGTGCCGGTGCTTGGGGCGTTGTTCAGCAGCAAGTCCTACCAGCAGCAGGAAACCGACCTGGTCATCATCGTGACGCCGCGCCTCGTCGCGCCGGCGGTGCCCGGCCAGCAACTGGCATCGCCGCTCGATTCCCGCCTGCCGGCCAACGACGTCGATTTCTTCCTCAACGGCCAGATGGAAGTTCGCAAGCGGTACGACGACTACGTCAATTCCGGCGGCGAGGTGAAGGGACCCTATGGCCACATCATCGCGCCCAATGCGGTCGTACCCGCTCCGCCGCCGACCGTTGGTGCGAACCAGCCGGTCGTGAAGACCCTGAACTAGAGGAGGCGAGGGATGACGATCAGATATCTGGCTTTGCTCGCTCCCGTTCTGCTCGGCGGCTGCTACGGCGTTTACGGGCATGACGAGATGGACCGCTACGTCCAGCGTTCCGACACCATCACGATGAGTGCCGGCAACGCCAAGGAGGTCAACGCCGTCACCCACACGATCCACCCATGGCCGGCCTATGTCGGCGATCGCAGGATCGCGTATGACGCGCGGCGGACGGGTGAGGCGGTGAAGCGTTACGGCACCACGTCGCGGCCGGTCGATCAGCTTCCGGACATGGGCGCTCCGACCACAGCGATGGGCCAGGCGCCGCCGGTCACCACAATTCAGAATGTCAATACAACCGGATTGGGCGCGGGGACCGGTGGCTCGGTGGCCGTCGGGGTAGGCGGCGGCAGGTAATCCTTGCAGCGTCGGCCAGATGCCGGGGCAGGGACTCTGAACGGGAATACGACGTTGGTTTCTGGCGCTGACCTTATGTTTCGGTCGTGCCGTCCGTTTTTCGTAGGTAGTTTCGAGATGATGTTTCGAATGGGGCAAGAGATGCGCTGGACTTGGGGAACGGGGCGAGCATTGCATCGTCTCGCGCCAGCGTTGATCTGTTGCTGCTTGGCGACAGGCCTTGCCGGCTGTGACTACACGACGCGCGAAGCCGCGATCGTCGCTCCGGTGGATCCGCCAGGCGGTGATCCCGTGCAGGAGCCGACCGACGTCAAATACTATCCCTCCGACGAGCCGGTGCGGATGGGGCTCGAGCAGTACAACCGCGGCAACTACGGGATCTCCCAGCGCTATTTCAAGGATGCGGTCGAGAAGGCGCCCAAGGACGTCACGGCCTGGGTCGGGCTTGCCGCGAGCTATGACAAATTGCGCCGCTTCGATCTCGCCGATCAGGCCTACGCGCAGGCGATCCGGCTTGGCGGCGAGACCGTCCAGATCCTCAACGATCAGGGCTATTCCCTCATGCTGCGCGGCAATCTGAACGGCGCGCGGCGCAAGTTCGAGAAGGCGTATTCGCTCGATCCGGGCAACCCGGTCATCGCCAACAATCTCGAACTTCTCAACGGCAGCCGGAAGTTCATCGAAAGGCCGCCGAACAATCAGCCGTAGGCTGACAGCCGCACGGCGGTCGCCCGATTTTCATGATGATTCCTGACCCCGGGTAGCGCGGATCACGGCAACATCGGCTTTGCCTATGTGAGCGATTGCTGAGGACCGCACCTCGGGATGCCGCAGGAACTGTCCTCAAAGTCTGCAGGGCTCTCCGTTAACTAACGGGCCCCCAATCCGTTGCTGCGCCAGAAAGTGCAATGGTAGATTGCGGTCTTTGACGAGATCGCGCGATTTTCATGACCTGGGTTATTTCGCACGAGGACGGCGAGGATAGAGCGCAGGCGATTGCCTGTCTCGTCCTGCTCAGTATGACGATACTGGCTTTGGCCCTGATGTTTATCAGTGGAGCCGGTCATCCAGGTATCGACTTCTCATGTTTTTGGGCCGCCGGCTCCATGGCTCTAAAGGGCCATGCTGCGACCGCCTATGATTGGGGCCAACTGCGTCAGATGCTCGTTCAGATGCAGCCGGCGGATCATGCGCCGTATTCCTACGACCAAATGCCGGTTCCGTTCTTCTATCCTCCGGTGTTTTTTCTGGTTCTGGCGCCCTTGGCGCTGTTGCCCTTTACAGCTGCCTTCTGGATCTGGAGCGCGGCAAAGCTGCTTTGCTGGCTGTTGGTGGTCTACTCCATTCGGCCGCGTTCAGGCGCGCTGCTGCTGGCATTGGCGGCACCGCCCGTCGTCTACGATTTTCTTTCCGGCCAAAGCTCGCTGCTTGCGGCAGCGCTGCTGGGGGGCGCCCTGCTGCTATTGGACAGGCGCCCGATCATCAGTGGTTTCTTGATCGCGCTTCTCATCTTCAAGCCTCAATATGGCGTTCTTCTCCCCCTCGTACTGATCGCCACTGGACGTTGGAGTGTTGTCGTAACGGCCTCCCTGATGGCGTCCGCTCTGCTGCTGCTGTCCGGGACCATCTTCGGCTGGGATACGTTCACGGGATTTCGTGAAGCAGCGACCTTCGCGACGACGCAGTTCCATCTCACCGGCGCGCTGCCGTGGTACAAGCTGCAGAGCATCTATGGCCTGTTTCGCCTTGCCGGCTTTGGCTACGGGGTGGCCATGTCGCTGCAGATCCTTGTCGCGTCGGCCTGCGCGGTCTGGGTGCTGATCACGTGGCGGCGCGATGTAAGCTTCGCCGTCAAGGCCGCCTGCCTGCTTGCGGCAACGCCTCTGATTTCCCCTTACTTCGCCATCTACGATATGCAGGTCCTGGTCGTCGCGCTGGTCTTCCTCATGAGCGATGACCGGATCACGCTGCCATCAAGGCGGTCCTTCCGATTCGGCGTCGGCATTATCTTCGTGCTGGGATATGTGTTCCCGATCGCGCTTGTGCCCGTGGGTCCGTTCATGTGCGCCACATTGATCGCGGTGATCTGGATGAGATTGCGGCAACTCGACGCCAGCGGGACAATTCCGGTTCGTGCTTCCTGATCCGGATCGGGTCGTCAACGGTATACGGCGCTTCGCCGGTTGGCATCCGATAGTTGTCTAAGACGCTCGCGTCACCACCGGCCTCCAAGCAATTGGCGATCCTCGAAGCATGGCGGAAATCGACCGCTCGACGGTTCGGTAGAACAAGAGGCCGAATAGGTTCGAGAGCAGCAGCGCCAGCAACACGAAGAAGACCGCAGTCACCGGCGTGATCGGGAACGCCATTTTCAGTGCTGCGACGATGAAGATGTGGAACAGGTACGTGCTGTACGATGCGTCGCCCATTGCCTCGGCAGCGGCTTCAAACCCCCCACCCGATACGGGCGCAGCGAATGCGCACGCCGCAACAGCCAATGCGCCAGCTATCCAGACCGAGATGACTTCCGGGAAGGGCAAACGCGGCGGGATCCGCAAAACGATGTTCACGAGGATCTGTGTCGCAAGTAGCGCCGCCGCAACCAATAGCGGATAGCGGACAACAAAATGGTCGGCGAAGTTTCGTTTCAGCACGCCGATAGCCATGCCAACCAAGAACAGCAAGATGATCGGATCGGAGAAAAATGTGAATACGGTCTGAGCCGGCGTATTGTCGGAGAGGGGTTTTACCGATGCTCCCCCGGCGACAATCACACAAAACAGCAAAAACAGTCCGATCAAACCGATCCGTCGAGGCAAGACCAAAGCGATGGCGAACAAGGCATAGAAGGACATCTCGTAGTTGAGCGTCCAGCCCTGTCCGAGCACCGGCTGCATGTCGACACCGAGACCATTGGGATAAGGGATGAAGGTCAGCGAACTGACAAGTTCCGCTGCTGAAGGCTTTCGAGAGAGCGGAGAAACCTGATAGAGCGCGAACGCAGTAAGCGTGGCGATCCAATAGGCTGGCACGATCCGGACAAGCCTGCGTCCGGCAAAACGTAGCGCGTTATGCAAGCTGCCGAAATCATCGTAAGAAATGGTAACCATGATGAACCCGCTGATGACAAAGAATGTCGTCACCCCAAGTCCACCAATGCTGAAGCCTACAGGTCTAAACCACTCGGGCAGAATGTGATGATCGACGATAACCTCCAGAGCATGGCTTAGGACGACCAGCGAGGCGGCGATTCCGCGTAACGCCTGGATGTGATGGTTTCTCGAGATGATCATGAGTTTTGCCTCGCATCCGGAACCCGCCGCTCTGAACAGCCTGGTTTCTGGCAACACGGAACGGACATGCGGAGACACTATGCCCCCAGTCGCGTTGCTCGATGCGAGCCCATAGGAGGTAGTACTTCGGAGCCGTTGTGCACGGTCATCTCCGGAAAGCAGTTAGCTCGGCGCGGCACGGCGCTCGTGCAAAGCAATTCCTGCGGCTCGCGCGCGGTTACCGATGCGGTCGACGGCAGCCGATCCACCCATTCACAGAAATGAATCCCAAGGGCGGTCTCTTCATTCCGAACGATCGTGAAACTTACTGAAGCGTCCATGTTCGCCCAAGCGGGAGCGAACACCGGGAGGAGGCCACTAGTTCGCCATCAGCACGGCATCGACGCGACGGCTGCTTCGTGCGCTGATGATGATCGCACCGTTGCGGATTGCAAATCTCGCGCCGACCAGTCGTGGCGCCTTCTCCGTCAGCGGCGACGGCAACGGAATCATTCCGCCGCTGACGGGATCGCCGACGTTGATCGGCGGTCCGGCGCCGGCGGCCGAAGGGGCCGCCTTGATGTATTCCCTGATCAGCTGAATCTCGTCTCGCGAGAGGTTGAGCGCAGTTTGCTCGCTGCCGGCATCGGAGGCCTTCTTGTCTGCCTCAAGCCTGTCCTGCGCCTCCTGTTGCGCGGCCTCGCGTTTTGCGGCGTCCTGCTCGAGCCGTGTGAGACGATCTCTCAGCGGGACCAGCTCCCGTCGCAGCGCAGCGTTGTCCGACTTCAGCGAAGTGATCTGGCCGAGCGCAATCGCTGCGGCAACGCACGCGACGACCGAGATCAGGCTGAGGCACGCAATGGCCAGCCCCGACATTCCGACGCCCTTGGCCGTTTTCCGATCCGGCACGTCGCCCTCGGAACGCCGCCGCCGCGCCCGGGTAAATCCGGGCATGCCGGTGCCGAGGAGTTTTACGAGTCGCGAGAACCGGGAATCGTCTCGGTCCGTCTCGTGAATGGAGCCAAATGCCGGCTCGGGGATGATCGAGGCGCGCGCGGGCAGGTCGGGTGCTGCCGTTGCGCGGCTTGCGCCCAAACTCGTGCGATCGGCAAGGCCTGCTTCCATCACGCGAGGGATTTGCCGATCAATCACGTCGGGCCGTTCGACAACAGCATCGCTGATCGCATCGCGCCGGTCGGCAGCGACGGTCTCCCCGGGCTCAGCTTGTCGTTCGCTGGGCTCCGGTTCGCCGACCTCTTGCTCGCCGAGCTCCTGCTCGCTGAGTTCCTGTTCGACCCGGGATGCTTCTAGCTCGCGCCATAGCGCAAGGCCCGAGCCCGTGATCTGCAGCCCGGCCTCATTGATCGAAGCCCATCCGGATTGGAAGACGTCGGCGTCGCCAAGCTCCGACGATCGCTTCAGCTTCGTGGCTGCATCGCCCGCGGCGATCATGCGCTTGACTTCGCGGCTGACCTCTTCAAGCGGAATCCGTTGCTCGGGTCTTGCGGCGAGCACGCTCAAGATCGCCAGATTGAATCTCATGTGGCGCCTCTCGATGCTCCGGCAACCGGTCGTGCAGCCGCTCCGCTCCCGTGCCGGCGATGTGCGAACCGCAGACGAGGCCAAAGCGGATCAATCATGCCGGCGCGGACGTCCGTCACTCGGAGAGCCAGGCAAGTGTAGCGGCTCCATCTGAGGCAAACAATGCGCCTTCCGGCGCACGACAGGTGGATAAGTCTGCCTGCGAACGAGACGCGTCGGGATCACATCCGCTGAAGCGCCTCAGAGGAACTCGCGAAGCCTGGAGAGCTCGATCACGTGCTCGGGCGACAGCACCTCCGGCACCAGGGGCGGCTGCGACGTGGTCCGGATCTCGTAGAGATGCCGGGTCTTCTCGGGCTTGCCCATGAAGTCCCGGATGCATTGGTCGAGCGTTCCGTTGACGATCATATAGGGCGCGCGATCCTCTCGCCTGGAATTGCCGAGAGAAGGCCATTTGTAAAGCGAGGCCGCGGCCTGGAAGTCCACCTGATGAGAGTGGTCGGTCATGCCTTGATCTCTACCCGAAAAAGCCTGTTCGTCAAACAACGCCGGCTCATGAGCGAACTGGCGCAGCGGGACGCGAGAGCCGTGCGTTGTCGCGCTCGCCCTCGGCAGAGAATGCCCGTGGACGTCGAGCGACCTGCCAACTGCCTTGCGGTGATTCCTTCGACAGCGACCGGCAGCCCGCATCGATGCTTGGCACGACAACGCTCCCAGCGTTCGCCGGGAGACCGCCAGCGCCGGCGGCCATTCCTGGTCGACTGGAATTTGTTCTTGTTTTGTTCTAGTGCCCATTGTAGCGTCCAGGAACGCGCAGTTCTGGTCAGGTCAGGGATGAACGGGTTGAGATGGCAGAAGCAGCCACAATCCTTCACGCGGACCTGGATGCGTTTTACGCGTCGGTCGAGCAGCTGCTTGAGCCGTCTCTGCAAGGCAAGCCGATCGCCGTCGGAGGCGGGGTTGTGCTTGCTGCGTCCTATGAGGCCAAGGCCTTCGGGGTATATGGCGGCATGTCGGGACGGGAAGCTCGCCGGCTTTGCCCGCAACTGATTTTCGTCGGCGGCCACTTCAGCGATTACCAACGGCTGGGTGACGCAGCCATCAAGGTGATCGGCGACTTCACCCCGCTCGTCGAGCGCATTTCGATCGACGAGGCGTTTGCCGACGTTGCCGGCTGCACGCATCTGTTCGGAACGCCCGCCGAGATAGCCGCGGCGATCCGGCGGCGTGTGCGCACTGAGCTCGGCCTTGCGATCTCGGTGGGCGTCGCGCGCACCAAGCATCTGGCAAAGATCGCCTCGCAGGTTGCAAAGCCCGACGGGCTTGTCGTCGTCGATCCCGACGCCGAGCTCGGATTCCTGCACGAACTGCCGGTTGAGTTGATGTGGGGAGTAGGGCCGGTCACCAAGACACGGCTGGACGCGATCGGCGTCTCGACGATCGGTCAACTCGCCAAATTGTCGGAGCAGTCGCTGACGCGGCTGCTCGGTCCGGCGGCGGGCGAGAAACTCGCCGCACTGGCCTGGAATCGCGATCCGCGACAACTCACGCCGCATCGGCGCGCGCGATCGGCAGGAGCACAATCGGCGCTTGGCCGAAAGCCCGCGATCGAGCAGGTCATTCGGCCGACGCTGCTTCATCTCGCCGACCGCGTCGCCACGCGGCTTCGGGCAAAATCCCGGCCCGGACGAACCGTGACGGTGCGCGTTCGCTTCGCCGACCTGAAATCGGTGACACGCTCGATGACGCTCGATGCGCCCGTGTGTACGACGGTGATCCTCGCCAGCCTCGCCGAGAAGCTGGTGCGCGCCACGCTTGCTGATCACCCAAGCGAGAAAACCATCTCGCTGCTGGCGATCTCGGTGTCGCATCTCGAGGAGCATTGGGATCTTGCGCTCGAGCTCCCGCTCGGACTGGCCGATCAAGCGCTTCGCCCTGGAAGTCCGATCGGGATGGCGCGCTGGGCCGCGGACTGTGCCATCGACAAGGTCCGCGATCGTTTCGGCTGGGATGCGATCGGATACGGTTCGGCGGCGCTGGAGGTCGTTCGTTCGGTGCCCGACGATTTCCGCAAGCTGGCCGAGAAGGACCTCTAGCTTTTCGCCGATTCACCGGCTTGTCGTTGCATTAAGAAAAGGCAATCCGGAATCGCGGGCTTGTGAGTGGTGGCGTGGCATCCCCGGTCTATCCTGAGCATGCGGAGGATAGCCATGAAATTCAGCTCCGAACTGATCCAGACGATGCGCGATGCGTTGGAGACGGTGATGGCAAGCGTGCCGGCCGATCAATCCGTGTTCGGTCTCAAGGCGGCCGTTGCCGAATCCATCTTGCGGGCGGCGGCGCACGGCCAGACATCGTTCGACGGGCTCGTGGCGTCGGCATCCGATCAGCTGCAATCGATCATCTCGATGCTGAGCTAGCAGACCAGGTCGCACCTCGGCGCCATTGATGGCTCCCGCGCAGCCTACGATGAACAGAGGTCGTTGCTCAAACAACGTCATATCGGTTCCCGTCCCACGAGTTGGTCGTCCGCTTGGGGCAAGCGGTCATTCGCTCAAAAGGGGTGCCCACAATGGGATAGTTGTGCGTCCTCCGCCCAGGCGTCACGATAGCGGTGTCTTTGCTCGTGATAGTGCTGTTTTTGGCGCCACGCTCGCATTCAGCGACCTGGCCGCCATCAACGAACGCGAAAGCCGCGTGTATGGTTGTGCAAGATAAGTCCGAGCCGACCCGGCTCGTGCCGCTCCGCTCTCGAAGGAGAATGACAGCTGTCCTTGCCATCGTCAGCCTCGCCGTGGTGGGGGTGGCTGCGGGCAAGAACTGGGGAGCCGTCGAGATATTCTCGCATGCTGTGACGCAGAAGGCGTTTGCTGCGCTCGGTACACGGTCCGACAAGCCGTCTCCGACGCCAGCACAGGTGGCTGCGGTCACGACGTCGGATTCGCCGAGCGCGCCGCCGATGACGGCGGTCGTAGCGAGCGACACCCCTGCTTCCGCGATCGCTGAACGCTCCAAGATGCTCAGCCCGGCGCGGGACGCGCAGGCCGGAGACCTGTGCGCCATCGGCGACAAGCTCACGATCGCGTTCTACGAGCGCGTCGACGCCGAGGAGGACAAGTGGGGGCGGTCGTCGAGCTCGGCCCTGCGCGGTCTCGTGCAGCGTCCGGAGCTGAGCGGCCCATACACGGTTCAGGAGGACGGCACGATTTCGGTACCCTTGCTTGGCACCATTCGGGTTGCCGACCGGTCAACCCAGCAGGTTCGTACCGATTTGGCGGAAAGCTTCGATCGGTTGCTCGGCCGCAAGGGAGTGGTCAACATTCTGTCGAACGAGCGTTCGCCGATCTACGTGCTGGGGCCTGTCAAGAATCCCGGCTCGTACAAATTCGTATCCGGCATGACGGTGCTGCACGCAATGGCGCTGGCGGGCGGGCTCGACCGGGGCTCCTCGGAGCCGTGGCAGAAGATCGAAGCGGTACGGGAAATCCTGAAACGGAGTGCGTCGGCTGATGCGATGCTGAAGCTGCTGGCGCGCGCAGCGGTGCTGAAGGCCGAACGCGACGGCGCCGAACCCAAGATTCCGCTTCGGCTGATCGAACTGGTGGGAGCGACCGAAGCCGCCAACCTGGTCCGCGAACAGGGGGATCGGCGCAAAACCATCGCCACCGCCCGCACGAACCGCGAGCGCGCGCTTCAGACCGCGCTGGAATCGGCCAAGCAGGATGTTGTTGTGTATGGTCGCTTGGAATCGCTCGACGAGCTCGTCAAGCTGCGCCAGGAGCGGGTCAACAGCATGCGCGCGCTCGCGGATCGCAATGTCATCAGCGCAACGGTCTTGAATCAGGTTCAGAGCGAATTGACCGATGCGGAGCAGCGTCGGCGAGACGCGCTCAATCAGTACGCGACGGCCAAACAGCGCCTTGCGACGCTTGAGGCCGAAGGATTTCGGATCCAGGCCGATGTCAGGAACGACCTGGAGCTTGAGATCGAGGCCATCGAACGCCAGCTCGCGGATAATGAGCGCGACTTCAACATGAGCGAAGGCGTCCTCAGCACGCTGCCCGCGACCCGTGCCCAGTTCACGAAAGAGGCAAGCCGGATCACCTATCAGGTCGTGCGGCAAACGCCGACCGGGCCGGTGGGTATCGAGTCTCTCGGGATGACCGTGCTGCAACCAGGCGATCTCGTGAACATCATCGTAAACGACGGCGACGCGAAGACCCAGGCAAATTCGACCCAGGCCAATTCGCCAGCCCCAGCTGCGGCACCAGCCGATCGGCCGTCCGTTGGGCGAGCGACCAACCGGCAGGAGATCGGCCGAGCGGTTGCGGATCAGGCGACCGGTCCGAATTGATGCCCGGCGGGACATCACCCGGCGCAGCGTTCCGCCTGAAATCCCCGTCGGATATCCCGGAGGGCTACCCCCATCTAGGAGGGTCTCGTCTGCCATGGGTAGCCAGGGATAACACCTTCACATCCCGCACCCGGGAGATGAAGGTTTCTGCGGTGAGAACCATTCCGGGCCGTTCTCCGGGATCGCCGCCGTAGCCGCTGGAGTATTGGGATCGACATATGGCAGCAAGTCATGATGTCTCGGTCGTCGAACCGGAACCCGATCGCGCGGCTTCGGTCGAGCAAACCGGGCGCCATGATGCGCCCATCGAGGTCCGCATTGAATCCTTGCAGGACATTGCGAGCCTTGAGAGCTCCTGGAAGGAGCTCGAAGCGCGCGCGACGCATTCGTTCTATCTGTCCTGGCTCTGGGTCGGTACGTGGCTCAAGCATCTGCCGCGCGGTGCACAACCGCATGTTCTGATCGCGCGGATGTCCGGGCGAACCGTCGGGCTGGCGGTCGTTTGCCGGCGGACGGTGTGGAGCTTCGGACCGCACGGTCGGGCGCGCTGGCTGCTCAACGAAACCGGAGACGCTCGCTTCGACCGGCTGTTCATCGAGTATAACGGCATCCTTGCCGAGCGGGCGTTGGCAGCTCCCGTCACGGCGGCATGCCTTGATGCCATTGCGCATAGCTTGAGCGCCTCCGACGAGCTCGTGCTCTCAGGCATCGATCTGGATTTCGAGGGCGTCGCGTCGGGTGTGGCCGGCCGGGCCGGGCTCTTGACCGAAGTGAGGGCAACAGACGTTGCGCGGTGGGTCGACTTCGCCAAGATCGGCGCCAAGAGCGGGAGTTACCGGGCCTCGTTGGGCCGCAGCACACGCCAGGCCATCAACCGCGCCGTGCGGCTGTATGCCGAACGTGGCCCCATCGAGTTTCGAGTGATGGAGACGACATCGGAGGCGCTTGCCGCGTTCGATGTGCTGGCCGGCTTTCATCAATCGCGATGGGGATCCAAGGGATCGTTCGTCAACCCCGGCTTCCGTCCGTTTCATGAAGAACTGATTGCACGCGGAGTCCCTGGCGGTGCCATCCGCATCTCGCGGACGCTGGTTGCAGGACAGACGATCGGCGTGTTGTACAATTTCGTGCACGAGGGCCATGTCCTGAATTACCAGAGTGGCTTTCTCTACGAGCCGGACGGCCGGCTGAAGCCCGGCCTGGTCAGTCATGTGCTGTCGATCGAGGACAGCATGTCGCGCGGTGAGCGCGGCTACGATCTCCTCGCGGGCTTCGCCCGACACAAGTCTCAGCTTGCCAATGCCGAGCACGCAATGACGTGGATCGTACTGGGCGCCGACACCCTGGAGCGCCGCATCGAGGAAAGGCTTCGGCGCGCGAGGCAAGCGCTGGGACGGCTGCTGCGAAAGCAGGCGAGCGGACCAACAGCACCTGTTTCGACCGGAAATGGCGCTGGCTGCTCGGCTCCGGCCGTTCAAGGGCCGTGAACGGCTTCGCCAGACATGGCGTGTCCCGCTGGCTGGGACGGAATCCGGCACAGCAGGCCGTGGCGGGAGATGTCGCTCCGACGGCGGTGGTGCTGGGCGGCGGCACCAACGGCCTGTCAGTCGTGCGCAGTCTGGCCCGGGCGGGGATTCGTCCGGTCGTGGTCGTCGACACCAAGGTCGAGATTGCATCGATGTCGCGATATGCGCGGCGAGCTGTGGTTTCAGGCTTTGAGGGAGAGGGATTCGTCACTGAGCTGCTCCGGCTGCGGGGGGAGATGCCTCACGGTGGCGTATTGTTTTTTGCGGATGACCGTCCGCTTCTGACTGTGTCGCGGTATCGTGACGCCGTGGCCCCGCGGTTCAGCTTCGAGCTGCCGTCGCATCAGCTCCTTGTCGACTTGACCTTGAAGGAGCGATTTTTCCGGCTGGCACAAGACGGCGGCTTTCCGGTTCCAGCAACCCATTTGGTAAGGAGCCGCGGTGACCTCAGCGTCTTGCACGGGCTTCGGCTTCCACTGTGTGTGAAGCCCAACGGCCGTTCTCCCGCCTATGATGCTTCATTTCAGAAGGCCTATCGTGTCGGGACCCTGGCCGACGCGCGAGCGCTCTGCGAGCGGGTGCTGGACGTCGTGGGGGAGGTGATTGTTCAGGAGTGGATCGAGGGTCCGAACGATTCGATCTATTTTTGCCTGTGTTATGTGGGGCCGGGGACGCCGGTCTGCTTTACGGGCCGCAAAGGCCGCTCGTTTCCACCGCAGACTGGCTGGACCGCGAGTTGCTGGGCTGCGCCGGAGGTGGCCCAGGAGCTGGAGCATCTGACGATCCGCTTCTTCCGCTCCGTCGGGCTGACCAACGGCTTTGCCAGCATGGAATACAGGCGCGACGTGCGTGATGGAAGCTTTCGGTTTGTCGAGCCGACCGTTGGCCGAACCGATCTGCAGGTGGAGCTGTCAGCCGTTTGCGGCATCAATCTCTGTCACGTCGCTTATTGCGACGCTGCGCGGCAACCGCGCCCGGTATTGAACCTCGATCCGACCCATGTCTGGCGCGACGAGTTCAGGGATTTCCTCGCGGCGCGAATGCTCGGCACCGATTGCTCCTATCCGCCGAAGCACCGGATTCACAACGCCTACTGGCGCTGGGACGATCCGGCTCCAGCCTTGCTGGAGGTCGCGCAAACCGCAAAGAACGTCCTGCACCGTGCGGCCGCGCGCCTTCTCAAGACCGGAGCGATTTCGACATCCGGGACGAACCGCGCAGGCTGATCGTCTCGGCGATACTCTGCGGATGGCGACGTCTCCAGAAGATCTCCTCAGGTCTGGAACGGGGATGAGGTCGGGCCTTGCAGCACGGGGTCGGTGCCGGCAACCAACTTCGTGGCCGACGTCAACCAGAGGGCTGCGCATACGCCCTCGATGCTGACGGCGAGCGTCCAGCCCACGACCAGGCCCTGAAGGCCACCGAGCCTTGCTCCCAGGATGGCAAGGCATAGCTCCAACAATCCGCCGAGCGCAAACCAGGGAGCTGCCTTGAGCATCCTGTCGGTCAGCCGCGCGAGCGTGCAGGCGTGGAATTTCAGCGTTGATCCAAGCAGGCTGAATCCGAGCAAGCTGAGGCTCGAACCGGCGATCTTGGGATAGGTCGGATTGAAGACTGCCAGGATCTGCTGCGAGTAGGTGAAGATGAAGATGGCGCACGCCAGCGAGAACAGCAGCGATGCCGTCAGCGACACGAGGATGTCGTGCCTGGATTGCTTCGGGCTTGCCCTGACGACGGGAAACAGCACCATCGCCATGGCTGCCGGAATCAAGGAGGCGACCGAGACCAGCATCCATATCGCCACAAACGCGGCATTGGTGGTCGGCGACAGCAGCACCAGCACGAGATACGGCATGACGAGGGCCGGCGTCAGCAATGCGACGTCAAGTGCGTAATGGTCGCGGACCCGGCGGCGGTGCATGTGGAGCAGTTTGAAATCGGGGGCGCCGACGAGATGACGAGCGCCGCCCCTCGTCAAGAGATCGACGCCGATCCAGGACGCCAGCAATCCAGCCACCCAGGTCCAGAGCAGCGCGGTAGGAGAGGTGAAGCCGAGGGCGGCCGCCGCGGCGAGCAGCATCAGCTTGAATATGGCGAACAGGATCAGGCGGATCGTCTTGCTGCTGCTTCGGAGAATGCCGACGAATGCCTGATCGCCCATGATGGTGAGATTGCTGAGGCCGCAGCCGATGACGAAGGCCAGGCCCGCGGACCAATCATCGATCGATCCGGCCGAACCCATGAGGAGTGTCTGCCCGACGAAAAACAACACGGCCAACCCGATCGCCATGGCCGCGCCGACCGAAGCTGCGGCCGTGACAAGCCCGGGTTCCTTGCCGGGATGCCGAACGAGCTCGCCCGTGAGCAAGGTCCCGAGCCCACCCTCGCCGAGCACGGTGACGAGGCTCATCATGGACAGCAGGCCTGAAGCAACGCCCATCGCGTCCGGCGGAAGCAGCCGGGCTGCGAGCCACCAATAGGCAAAACCAAGACCAGCCGTTGCCACCGTCCCGGTCGCCAGCGCGCCGGAATTCATGACGAGGGCGGCGCTCTTCTGCAGTGATTGGTGCAGTCGCGAGATGGCAGCTCGGACGAAGCCTATCGGCATCATGGCCTTCCCGGATCCTGGTAGGCAGCCATCGCGACTGCAGCGGGAGCCGCGCGCATCACATCCCGATAGAGCTGCTCGATCCGGGACACGACGGCTTTGGCCTTGAGGCGTCCCACCCGGGTGAGGCTCGTCGCCTCGAGGCGGGCCAGCAAGGCACGGTCGTCCAGCAGCGCCTGCATCGCGCCGGCGAGGGCCGGCGCGTCGCCGGGCGGTACGAGAAGTCCTGTCTCGCCGTGATCGACCAGATCGGGCATGCCGCCGATATCCGTTGCGACCACGGCCTTGCCGCACGCCATCGCTTCCATGATCACGGTTGCACACGCCTCCGGGCCGGTCGACGGCAACACGCCGAACAGGCACCGCCGCCAGGCGTGCATGATGGCGGAATGCGGCCATGCGCTGAAGCTGCGAACGTTCGGCGGGAACTCGGTCGGCGTATCGGCGAGGCGGCGTCCGATCATGACAAGCGGTGGCGGCCGGTCCAGTCCGGCATAGGCCTTGAGAAGGACGTCGATGCCCTTCAGACGCATCATGTCGCCGACGAACAGAATGAAATCACCGTCCGGCAAATCGCGCAGGCAGGAGTCCTCCGGACCAGGCACTTCGACATCGTCGGGCACGAAGTTGGGGATGACCTCGTAAGGCGCGCTGCCGTGGGTGAGCCCGGTGTGATGGGCGACGGCGTGGCTCACCGCAATGAAGCGATCCACGATACGACGGGCAGCGAAGCTCGATGCCCAGTTGCCGAGGGTGGTCGCGGTCGCTTTCGCTGCGCCATAGTGCCGGGTCGCGCATGGCAGGCACTTTGCCGGCGCCGGCCCGCTGCACAGCTGGACCCCGAGATGCATCAGATTTTTCTTGGCGCAAACCAGACCATAATCGTGCAGCGTCACCACGAAGCGGGCCCCGCTGAGCGCCTTGAGCGGCAGCAAGGATGCATAGATCCAGTTGTGGGCGTGGACGACATCCGGTTTCTCACGGTCGATCAGCCGCTTCAGGCCGAGTGCCAGTTCGGGATCCGGGAAGGGCGGCGCGTGCTGACGCTCGGGATCGGCATGGAGTTTCGACAGGCGCTGCAGCGTGCCGCGCAACCGGTGAACGCGGACGGCTCCGTCCAGCTCGGTCTCCGGCGATCCCTGGCGCATCAACGTCCCAACACTCACGTCGTGGCCGCGCTGCGCCAATGCCGCGCCGAGATTGCGGACATGGCGTTCCTCGCCCCCGATCACCGGGGGATAGAACTGGGACAGCAGCAGGATGCGCATGACCGAGCCTCCGCCTCAGCTAGCCGGCACCAGCGCCGAGACTTTGCGATAGAGCTTGTTGTCGGCCGGCCGGTAGAGCCGGGCCTCGGCCTTCTGCTGGACAGCGAGGATGGGCACAGGAACCTTCCGCACCCACGTGTCGCCCGGGGCAATCGTCAGCGAGCGGAAGACCGCGAACGGCTTCCCGTCGAGGGTGACTTCGAGGTCGTATTGGTGCGCCTCGGCTTCTGCGCTGCGCACGCCGACGACGAGTTGGCCCGGATCGCCTTGGGCCGGCGGCAGCATCCAGAACTCGGTATATTTGAACTGCTGCTCGACTGTCTGATCGTGGATCGCCAGGGCGTAGGCTCCCGTCGCCACGAGTATCGCCAATGCGATCGCAGCTGCTTGCCAGGGCGGTATTCGCAGTGAACCCAGCCTGGCGCTCGGGGTTGAGACGTCAATGTCGCTGGGAGCCAGCCGCATCGCGGCTGCTGTCACCGCCAGGTACCAGAACGCCCAGCCAAGCGGCGTGAGCGAGCCCAGCACGTTGAGCACAAAGCCTCCGACGACGGTGACGGCGAGGCTCGCGCCAACCGAATAGGCGAGGTGTTCCGACAGCGACGTGGTCCTGATGCCGATCGCGCGCAGCACGGCATGGCCGGAAATGAGGAGAGCCATGGGCACGCCGAGAACGGTGCGCGGGACCATGCTGTCGCTGGCCGCAACCACGGCCACCGTCGCTCCTGCCCACAGGCAGGCGCCGAGCAGGTCCCGCTTGTCAGGGCTCGCCATGCAGTCCTCTCACGTCGTAGATGACAAGAAAACCGTTGTCGTAGGTGCGCGTGACGCCTTTGACGTCGTTGAACTTCAGCAGTTCGGCAGCCCAGAGCCGCGTTCCGGGCTGCGACTCCCAAGGCTCGAAGTAGAAGCCGAGCACCGGCGGTGCGGTCGTCAGGCGGAGATCCGCCAGCAGGAAATCAATGTCGCTCCTGGCCAGTGCGTAGAAATCATCGGATCCGAGCTTTTCACCCCTAAACGCACGAGCAGCGTAGATGCCCTCTTTGATCTTGATTCTCACGTCCTGCCGGCCGTAGCCGGCCAGCAGCAGGCGATTGACCCGGTCGGCCGTGAAGCGGTTGCCGGGCCCGAGCCATTCCTTGGTCCAGAGTGACGTCTCGATGCCCATGCGCTCGATGGATTGCGCGTCCGCCGCCACCTTGTAGGGTCCACGGATCGGCTCGAGTGCAGCCGCCGTCACCCCGCCCATCACGATGACCGCCAGCGCGGCGGATGGTGCGACGCGGCGCCATCCGCGCGGCGCGCGGCCCTGCCAGAAATGGATGATGCCAACCGCGACGACCAGTCCGACGCCGATGAACACGAACGTTCCCATCCGGTTGCCGATTTGCCACCCGTTGACGGTCAAGCGGAATGCGACCGAGACAGGAAACCCGCAGGCCAGCAAAGTGAGCAGCACAACGCGGCTGTCACGCCAGCGCCGCCCGAGAACATCGTGGATTGGACGCCAGCCTGAGTGCAATTTGATCGGCGCGGTCAGAGCCAGCGATCGAAAGAAACCCGTCGCCAATCCGAGCGCCAGCAGCAGGATCGCAACCAACGTGGTCATTCGCATGCCGAGGGGCTGGGTGGGCGCGCCGAGATGTTCCGACGGCGGAATGCCGGTGCCGAATATCCTTCCCATCAGCGTCTTGAAGCCGGTTTCGACCACAGGGCCGACGTAACCGGTGAAAGAATATCCGCTGGCCATGACCCACAGCAGAGGGAGGAGGATGGCGATCAGCGCCGTGATCCCCATGGCGATCCTCGCCTCGAGCCCGAGTGAGACGTCGCGCCGTACAGCCTCCAGGGCCGCCAGCATTCCGAGGTAGATGGCGGCAAAGGCTGCCGTCAGGTGATGTGTGACCGCAAGACTCGCCAACAGCAGCGCGATCAGGCCGAGCGCGCTCAACCTTGGTCGTCCGGCGAGATCCTTCGATGCAGCCTCCACCGAGAGGATCAATATGCACAGCACAAAGCCGAGGGTCTCGTAGGAAAAGGCCGACTCGAACACCACGAAAGTCGAGCAGCCCATGTAGGTCAGGCAAGCGATCGCCGCGATACGCGGTGAAGTGGTGATCCTCTCGTAGAACAGAAACAGGGCCGCGACGAGCGTGCCTTTCAGGATCGCCAACAGGAGGGTCGCAGCCGCAAACAACGGCAAGCCGGTTAGATTGGTGATCGCCGTCGTCACGATTTCCAGCGCGGGATACGCCGGCCCGATCGGCAGCAGCGGGTTGGACAGGAACAGCCGGCGGCCGGTCGCGAGGTCTTCCGCCGCGGCCCAGTGCAAGAACTCATCGTGGTGCGCGAAGCCCGTCGGTGAATAGACGATCTTGAAGTAGAACAGGGCTTCAGCAAGCACGAGTAGGAGAAGAAGCCGCTCGCTGCGGGCCACGTTCGGCCACGAGATGCGCAGGCTGGCCGGGACGACCAGCAGGACAACACCGGCCCAGAACAGCAGCGATGCCACCGCCTCGCCGCGCCGCCCGGCTCCGTGCCCGGCCACAATCAGGAGTAGGGCCGTTGCGGCCACGATGCAGAGCGCCGCGATCCACCCGGAGTTCGCAGGATCTGGCGTTGGATCGACCCTGTTGCCACGCAGGTCAGGGCCGATCATGGCAAGGATGGATTGCATCCAGGACCGCGCTGGCGTGATTGCGATTTCGGCGTTGGGATGAGCGCGTGTCATCCGACCCGCGCTCTCGTCGCGGGTCGCAAGCCCCGTGCACCGTCGTGCGGCAGGCTGACCGTCGCCGGGTTACCCGACACATCACGATAGACGTCACTCAGCGCTTGCGTGCAAGCGTCCCAATCCGGCAATGCCAGATCGGGCATCTCTCGCGGAGCTTCGAGTTCTTCGGCCATGGCCGCGGCGATTTCGCCCGGGCTTGCATCGCGCGGAAGCGCGCAGCACAGGCCCTTGGTCGCGAGCTCCCGCAGCCCCGACGTGTCGCTGACGAGGACGGGCCGACGCAGCGACAGCGCTTCCATCACCGCGACGGGATGTGCCTCGTAGTCGCTCAGCAACACGAACAGGCCGGCGCTCGCCAGGAGGTCGGCCATTCTCTGGCGTTCGGATCCTGGGATGCCCGCAATGGTGACCCGATCGTCAAGACCAAGCGTGCTGACGAGCCGACGCAGTGCGCCCTCGTAGGGCCCGGTTCCGACGATGCGCAGGCGCGCGTTCGGTATCCTCCGGATCAACTCCGGCAGGGCCGCAATCACCCGGTGATGGCCCTTGTAGCGCTCCAGTCTGCCGCTCGAGACGATCAAGTAGGGATCGACCTTGACGCCAGGGCTGGCGGCCGGCATCGCGGCGCCGTTTGGGACAACCACAAACCGTTCGCGAGCAATGCCCATTCGCGTGCTGAAGAAGTTGGCCTCGAATTCGGAGACGCCGATCAGCCGCGCGGCCTTCGCCACCAGCGGGCGCAGCAGCGCACGCTGAGTGCTGCGCACGGCGTTCCGCAGCCGCGAGGAATGCCCGCCGCTATGGAAGGTCAGGACGAACGGGGCTCCGGTGCGGACGGCTGCGAGCAGCCCGATCGGGCTCACAAAAGTGTTGTAACCTTGAAAGTGGATCAGATCCCATGTGCCACGGCGGATCGCGGCATAGACCTGCGGTGCGATGTAGAGATCCAATTCCCGCGGCCAAGCCGGCACGCGCCGCACGCACATGCCGTGGACGTTCTCCTCAATTGGCAACTTTCCGGAGGGATCGGTCGTGAGCACGTCGACCGAGTAGCCGCGCGCGACCAGGCGCGGACCGACCTCCTGGATGTGGGTTTCGATACCGCCGACGAAGGGGTAGCAGCGCGCGGACACCATCAGGATACGCATTCGGCTTCCCCACCGTCATCGTGGACGCGCGTCCCGCTCGTGCCGGCTATGGATAGCCATAGGCAACCAGCGAAACCGGAGAACGTACCTTCTCGCGCAGGATCGTCTTGAGGACGCGCCAGCCGTCCGGAATGGCGCGCAAATTGCTCAAGCCGCTGATGCGCGGCGCTTCGAAACTCGCGACCTCGACAATGTTCAGCTCATTCTTCAGAGCTCGCACGTTGATGAGGGTCTCGATTTCGAAGCCGTCGCAGTCGCAATTGAGTGTTGGGACGTGCTTGGTCCAGAACGCCATGTATCCGTAACACAGGTCGGAGAACGAGCCGCCGTAGAGCATTCGCACCAACATGGTGAGGCCCCAATTGCCCAGCATCCGGAACGTCGACATGTCGTCGGTTCCTGCGCCCTGGAGAAAGCGCGAGCCCTTGACCAGATCCGCGCCGGCGATCAGGGCGCCGACAAAGACGATCGCTTCCTCCGGAACCATCGAGCCGTCGGCATCGATCATGACGATGATATCGCCCGTGGCGGCCCGGAAGCCGGCCTGCAGCGCGGCGCCCTTGCCGCGGCGCGGCTCCATCACGACCTTCACGTCCTCGCGCAGGCCGCGCGCCACGGCGACCGTGTCGTCCGTCGAGCGCCCGTCCACGATAATCACCTCGTGCGCCCATGTCGGGATGCGCGGCAGAAGCCAAGGGAGGTTCTTGGCTTCATTGAGCGTCGGGACGACGAAGCTCACGCGCGGCATCATCAACGGTCGACCCAGCGCGAGATTGATCGCGTCAGCCGCCGGTACCTTACTGATGTGGGAGAGGATGTTGGGGACAGGAGCGTTCATGGTGACACCGTGCGATCAAATGGCCGGACCTGGAGCGCAGGTCGCGAGCGTACAAGTATGCTTGACAAATATTGTGCAAGAGCCCGAGCCGGGTGATAGGTCCCGTATACGAACCGACACACCGGGCCGAAGCTGTTTGCTGCGGCGGGACCGATAAAATGCAAGCCCGGTACCGAGGTCTCGTAATGCGACGAAAGCTGCGGCGCCCCCTCGACCAGGCGGATGTGGCGTAGCAGCGATGGATTCAGAAAGCCGAGCCGGCTTAGATCGATCTTGTAGCCGGTTGCGAAGATCACATGGTCGGTCTCAAGCGCCGGCCGACCGGCATTGACGAGGTTGAGCTGAACCTTGCCGTTGCGGATCTCGGTGCTCTGGATCGAGGTACCGAGCCACATGGGCACCTTTCCGACAACGCGGTCCTTCACGAACGCGCCGCCCAAGGGACCCAGCGCCTTGGGATTGGCGAGCCGGATGCGACGTTCCTCCGACAACATCTGGATGAGCTGAGGATATTTCGCGCAGGCCGTGAGGCTCCAGCCCGGGCCGATGCCGCTCAATGGCGCGACCAGCCGCTCGACGGAAGTGCGGTTGCGCGGCCGGTTGGCGAAACGCAGTTGCTGTGCGCGCGTAACCAGTGAAACCGGGATTCCCCGTTCATAGAGCAGCGCGGCCAGGTCGGTCGCGGACGATCCGGATCCGACCACGGTGATGTCCTTGCCGTCCAACGATTCAAATGAGCCGTAGGCGCCGCTGTGCGAGCACAGCTCGGCAGGCAAATGTGCGGCGTTCGGCGGCAGGTGCTTGAACGGATGCAGGCCGACTGCCACCACGACGCGCCGCGCGTTGACCGTCTCGCCATCGTCAAAACTGGCACGAAGCTCGCCGCCGACGGCTTCCAGCGCGGTGAGAGTCTTGCTCTCCACGGTCGGCACGTAGCGCATCCGGAAGGCTTCAGCATACTCGATGAACCGCTCGCGCGTCAGTGGTGTCAGAACGTCGTGATAGGGCAGGGCGCGTTCGGTGCAGAACGACTTCACCGTGAATTCCGATCCGGGATCGGAGAGACATGACGCCCAAGGATAGGATTTCAACAGCATGCCATGGGGCATGTTGTTCTTCCAGGACGCCATTGGCTCACCAAAGATCCGGTGCTCCACACCGCGCGCGCGCAAGTGCGCAGCCAGCGACAAGCCGTAGGGGCCGGCTCCTATGACGGCCACATCCACGGATGTGCTCGATCGGCCCATAAACGCACCTCCCGCACGGAATAAAAAGGTAGATGAAATGAAAAAGACATCGGGAGATTGAAACGCGGAAACTCTCTCCTTGCGACCCTCTTCCAGCAAGCCTGGCGCCAAAGATCGCTGATGGTGCTTCGCAGTGGAAGCGCGATAGATGATTAGCTCTTTGTAGTTATCGGTTTGTGCCACTGCGGAAATGGTTCTGCTGGACCGACGTCGGCCGCAATGATTTCCTGTCTCTTACGCCAAGCCAGCCGGCATCGATGACCGCGCCGGTCGCCGCTCCGCGGCCACCGCAACGCCGGGTGACAACGGCTCGTAGGAGGCCGTGACCTCCCGCAATCCTGTGGTGCGACCGAACATATCGATCACCTCTAGACCGGACCTGCGGTTGTAGGTGTGGCAGCCGAAGCCTGCTGCTCGAATGACACCGACCGGGGTCTGAGAAAATCCCGACAGCCGGAGCGCATCGATCCGGCACAGTGTTATTGCATCGCCATAGCCGCGCAAGCAGTTCTGCACCGGACGCAGAACTTGCCCGCCGTGCTCGATGAAGGCGCCTGCAGGGCGGCTGAGCGAGGCATCAATCAGGATGGGGTTGGCGGCGTGAGGCACCCAGGGGGCGGTCAAGCTCTCCGCGCGGTAGATATCGAGGACGTCCCATGACGTGGACCTCCATTGCCTGGGGCTGACGAAGAACCAGCAACGGCCGTTGCGAAACAGCGGCGTGCAGTCGTAGGCCTCGATGCGGTCGATGAGGCAGGCTTCCCGGGCCCACCGGTGGGGGAATTCGATTGCCCGATAGAGGCTGACGTTGCTCGCCTCGCCGGATTCCGGGATCATCCAGATCTGTCCATCCCGTTCGAACACGAACGGATAGGAGAGGTGATGCGGCTCCTCCAGGACGATCCGCGGCTCGCCGGCCGTGCCGTCACGGTTTGCCCTTGCGACGGCAATGCATCCCCGCTTCTTCCTGAAGGAGTACTGCTCGACAAAGATGAAATCCTGTCCCTGGTGGGTGAACGGAAACGGGTCGGCAAGGTAGCTGCCGGCGTCCCCGGCGAGCACCTGGAAGGCGGCGTTGCCCTTGTCGAGCAGGCTTGTCCCGCCGTCGAGGCGCCAGCCGACGCCCCACATCTTGCCGCCTCTTGCAATAATATTCAGGAGGCTGATGGCTTTCGATGCCATCCTGCCGCTCGCCCATATGAGGGCCGCGGGAGGCGGGCGCGGAGGTCCGGTCGTCCGCGGGCGGGCGACATCGCATGCGGCCGGCCGTCCTTCCTCGCGCAGAGCCTTGAGGATCAGCAGGACGGCGCATGAGAGGGTGCCGTCCAGGGTCGCCGCGAGCACGTTGCGGTCCGCGCTGGCCGGACGTGCCCTCCAGGGGGCCCAGGGGCTCGCTGTATCGTGCAGCTCGACGAGCAGGTCCTCGCCGTTCGCCAACGCTGCCAGGGCTCCGATTTCGCCGGGCACGCCGTTGAAGAGGGGTGTCAGCACGCGCCGTTCGGAGGTGGCCGGCTCCTCGCCGCTGAGATTGACCACGACATCGGGCGCAGTGGTCGAAGGCGCGAGGGCCCGGAGTGCTGCCGGGACGGAATCCGTAGCGCCGTCTCCGCGGACGCGGTAGACGAGCCGCTCCAGCTCGAGCAGCGTGCGGCAATTCAGCGGCAGCGGATGGTGATCCGATCCGAAGCTGCACGAGATCTCGTTGCCAGGGTTTTCGGCAAGAGCCTCTGCCAGCCATAGATGCCAGCGCAGCAGCCGCGATGGATCAAGATGCAGGCCAACACGCATTCACACCCCGAGCCCGTTCAATTGTTCGCCTGCCGCGACTGCGGGACCGCCGATGCTGGAATCCAGCGGCCCTGTGCTGTCTGACGGCACACGGCCAGGCCACGGCGATCGGCTGCAAAATTATGCCCAAACCGTGCCCGGATGTGTGATGTCAGACGGGGTAATCCTTCGGCGATGTTGCGCTCAGCCGGTCGGGAGCGTCATTTGGACGCATGAATGTGGGCTGGCAGCGGGCGAAGAATGGGCTGATTTCAGCATACACCTGCGCTCCGAGTGCCGAACTCTGTCGGACGTGGGACGATCTCGTCGCGCGTGTCGGTGGCAACGCATTCATGCATCCTGCGGCGTTACTGGCGGCCGCCGAAACCGGGTTTGCCAAGATCCACGTCCTGGTTGCCTGGGACGAGGAGGTCGAGCCGCGCTGTCCAGTGGGATTCTGGGCGCTGTGCGAGAAGCGCAATCTGCCCACGGCGCCGGCATTCCTGGAAGCACTCCCCTACAATTACGCGTTCACCTCGAATGCGGTGATCGACAACGCTCGCGCCGACGAGGTGGTGGCGGCATTGTTCGACGCGATCAGGCGTGACGTCCAACTGCCCAAGATCATCAAGTTGCGCTCCTTCGAAGCTGACCCGGTTGTCTATCCGGCGATGCTCCGGCAGCTCGAGGGCATGGGGCGATATCGGGAGCTTGTTCGCGCAGAACGCCCGTTTGCGGACCAGAGCTCAGGGGTCAAGAAATCGGGATCGACCCGCAAGAAGCTGCGCCAGGATTGGAATCGGCTCGCCGCGACTGGAAAGGTGGAGATTGTGAACAGCCGGACGCCGGCCGAAACGGAGGCCGGGTTCGAGACGTTTCTCGCACTCGAGGCCGCAAGCTGGAAGGGCAAGGAGGGAACGGCGCTGCTTTGCGACGCCGGTGATGCACGCTTTGCCCGCCAACTCATCCGAAATCTCGCGGCGCGCGATCTGGCCTCGGTCGCGCTGTTGCGCGTCGACGGTGCCGCGATCGCGGCGCAAGTCCTGATTTACAGCGGCCGCCGGGCCTATACGTGGAAGACTGCGTTCAATGCGTGCTTCGCGGGCTTTTCGCCTGGGGCTTTGCTGATCAGCAGGATCACGGAAGAGCTACTCGAATCCGCTCAGGCCGTTACAATCGACTCATGCTCGTCAGGCGATGGAATCATGTCGCAGCTGTGGACCGGCCGACGAACCATGGTTGATACACTGATCGATGTTCGGATGCGCAACCCGGTTGCCTTCGCAATGGAAGTGGCGGAGCACCAGGGGTATCAGCAATTTTGCAACGTCCGCGGCCGGATTTGGCATGCGTTCCGGCATTCCCGGTAGAGAGCGCATCCGCCTTCGAACGTCAGCCAGCGGCTCAGGTGCGATCCCGCAGGCGCTGCGTCCATCCCTCCGGCACGAACTGATTTCCGTCGGAGAGCACGCCGATCTTGCAAGCGGCGGAGATTGCAGCGCCGACGAAGAAGCGCAGCCTGCGCTGAATGCTCCAACTGATGCCTTCCTCGATGGACATCGACCGCAACTGGTAGGCCCACGACGTGGAGGTTTCGTCGTAGGCGCGCTTGACCGGATCATCGTAGAACTGATTGATCTTGTCCGCGGCCATGCCGGGGCTTGCGAGCCAATTCGGAATATGGACGTTGCACAGCCGTTCGACGTCGGTGAAGACCTTGCCGGCGCCATTGCCGGCGGCCGGGCAGGAGCTCGCGTACGCGTCTCCGACCAGGACGATACCCGCTTGGCGATGGCCTAGGCTGACATAGAGGTCTGCGGGGCGGATCTTGACCGGCCCAACGACCTCGATGTCCCCGATCAAGCGGCGCAAGTTCGGCATCAAGGCGAACAGGCCGCGCTCGGGATTGTGGCGCATCTCCCGCAGCCACGGATCGTCCATGGTCCGATAGACCATCAGGTTCGCCCGCATCGACGTTCCGATGGGGAAAAGCGTGAGGTAAGCCATCCGGTCGCGGGCGCGCTCCGGGTAGTAGGTCAGGGCCGCGAAGTCGAATGGCTTTGCCGGATGGGGCTTGATGTCGAAGGCAAGAGTAATCGAATGGCAGGGGCTCGTGACCGTGCGTTCGATGCCGAGCTGGTCCTTGAGTGCGACGCTCAATCCGTTGGCCAGGACGACCAGACGCGCCGTGATGACGCTGCCATTCGACAGCGAGATCTCCTGACGGTCATCGCCGGTGGTGATGCGAATTGCCTTCGCAACGACGTTCGACACTTCAGGCGGAACGGCGCTGCGCATGACGTTGACCAGGTCGTCGTACAGGATTCCGTACTGTCCACCCGGGCGCTTGTCGATCACGCGCCCGAAGCGGGCGATCCAGGCTTTGCCATCACGGGTCGCCCCGTCGAACGTCGCCGCCGACAGGGCAATGCCGTCGAGACCGGTCTTGTGCAGGATCGCGACTTGCCCGCGATCGAGCTTTTCGCATCGCAGATCCGGCGGATATACCGGATGAGGGTCGATGAGCGTGGCGGGGATGCCCGCACGCCCCAATATCGCTGCGGTGGTCGAGCCGGCAAGGCCTGCGCCAATCACCGCCACGTCGGTGTCTGTCATGGCGGATCATCCATACTGCTGCATCTCAGGTCGCCATGTTTGAACCGGAGCCCGTCGATTGCCGTCGCTGGACGACACTGTAGAGAAAACGCTGCGCCAGAGCACGACGCCGAAGGGAGTAATCCTTCGGGGAAGTTGCGTTCGGCCGTGCGCGATAGTCACGTGGAGGAATGATTGTTCGCTGGAAACGGGCGAAAGACGGGCTGTGCAACATCGGACTTTGCGTCCTGGTGGTTGCTTCGCTCGCTGCTCCAGCAGTCGTGAGCGCAGCCGATGGTCCGGCGGTGGACGGACCGTCGCCAACGTCCTTCATCAAGGCTCAGGGAACGCGCTTCACGGCTAACGGGAAACCGTTCTTCGTGGCCGGCGTGAACAACCACTATCTCACCTTCGGCTCGCAGCAAGAGGTCACCCGCGTTCTCGACGACGCGGTGGCGATGGGCGCCAACGTTGTGCGCACCTTTCTTCAGCCCGTGATCGGATCGCTCGACGGGAGCATGGTGACGATCTGGCAGTGGCGGGTCGAGGCCGACGCAAGCGATCTCGGCGTCAAGGGGACCTATCTACTTTACTGGGACGATCGCGAAGGCGGGATGGCCTTCAATGACGGCGCGAACGGGATGCAGAAGGTTGATTTCCTGATTGCCGAGGCCGGCAAGCGTCACCTGAAGCTGATCGTCGCCTTCCTGGACTTCTGGGCCTATACGGGCGGCGCCCAGCAGATGCGGGCCTGGTATGGAAGCCAGGACAAATCCGGGTTCTTCTTTCGCGACCGGCGCACGCGGCGCGACTATATGAGCTGGGTTCGCCACGTCGTGCAGCGCGTCAATTCGTTGAGCGGCATCGCCTACCGCGACGATCCGACCATCATGGCCTGGGAGTTGATGAACGAGGGCAATGCCAGCCCGGAGAGCTTGCGGTTGGCCTGGACCGCCGAGATGTCCGCCTACGTCAAATTCCTCGATCCCAATCATCTGGTTAGCTCGGGGCACGCCAATGTCTCCGACAAATTGTCGGACCTTTCGATCTCGACGCTCGATTTCGGGACCTGGCACGGTTACCCGCTGTTCTACAATCAGACGGTTCAGCAATTCGGCGACAACATCACCGAGTTCTGTCAGCTCGCGGCGCGCGCCAACAAGCCCGTGCTGCTCGAGGAGTTCGGCTACGCCCGCTCCAATCCGGATGCTGCCGCAGCCTACGCCGGTTGGCTCGATAGGATCGGGCACGATCCCAATTGTGCCGGCTGGGTGGTCTGGCGGCTGGTGTCGCGTCAGGACAGCGGGCGCTTTCCCGTCGACGAGCATGACCAGTTCGATATCCGCAATGACGGAAGCGCGATCTGGAACGTCTTCAAGGCGGCGACAGCGCGGGCGAAGCAATCTCGCGAGACCAGCGGCGCCTCGGATAGCGGATGGAAGACGCCATGATCGACGCATCCGTGGTGATTTGCGCGCACACACTCGACCGCTGGAGCCAGCTGCAGCGCGCGGTCGCGTCCGTCCGCGCCCAGACACGTGCTGCCCGGGAGATCATCCTGGTGGTCGACAACAACGAAGCCTTGCGCGCGCGTGCCGCGCGGGAGATTGGCGGCGTCACCGTTCTTGCGAACGCCGGTCAACCCGGCCTGTCGGGTGGACGCATGACGGGGGCGGAGCACGCCACGGCGTCGGTCATCGCTTTTCTGGATGACGATGCTGCTGCCGACCCGTGCTGGCTTGAGGACCTGCTGGAAGCCTACCGGGATCCAGCGGTGCTGGGGGCGGGGGGACCGGTGCTGCCATCGTGGCAAGCACCGCCGCCTTCCTGGTTTCCTGCCGAATTCGGCTGGGTCGTCGGCTGCACCTATGCCGGCATGGATGTGCGGGACGGGCGCATCCGCAACCCGATCGGCGCGAACATGTCGGTGCGAGCCGACGTGTTGCGGAGCGTCGGCGGCTTCACGTCGGATCTCGGACGCCGCAAGCTCGGATTTTCCGTCAGTGGTCGCGCGAGATTCGGCGGCAAGGCCGAGAGCTGCGAGGAGACCGAATTGTGCATCCGGGCCTCGCGTCTGTATCCCGGCGGTTACTTTGCATATCGGCAGCGGGCGCAGGTGCATCACGTCGTGCCGGCCAAGCGTGCCACCTGGACGTACTTCGTCCACCGCTGCCTGATCGAGGGCACCGCCAAGGCGGTATTGAGGAATATCGCGGGGTCCGGCGACGGGCTGAAGACCGAGCAGCGCTACGTTCGCGAAGTCCTGCCGCGTGCCGTGGCGAGCGAACTCATGGCGGCCATGCGCGGCAAATTCGCCGCCGCGCGGCGGGCCGGCGCGATCATGGCGGGCTTCAGCCTGACCGCGTTCGCCTACGCCACGACCCGCCTCGGCGGCATGGCCGAAGCCTTGTCACAGCAATTGTCGTCGCGCGCGCAAATCCGGAGATCCTAGCCCGGCGCCATGGCGGCGTTGCGCGGAAAGTCTGTTGGACCGAAACGGTGACTGACATGATCTTGTTGACCGGAGGCGCTGGCTATATCGGCACTCACGTCTGCATTGCGCTGCTGGATGCGGGCTTCGATGTCGTGGTGGTCGACAATCTCTGCAACAGCAACCGAGCCTCTCTCGATCGCGTCGAATCGATATGCAGTCGACCGGTCGCGTTTCGTTGCGTCGACATCCGGGATGAGGAGGCCGTCCACGAGGTACTTCGTGCCTGTGGCGTGACCGCGGTCATCCATCTTGCGGGGTTGAAGGCCGTCGGCGATTCCAACGTTCATCCCATGACCTATTACGACAACAATGTCGTGGGAACGATGCGGCTGGTGTCGGCAATGAAAAGGGCGAAGGTCAAGACGCTTGTCTTCAGTTCGTCCGCGACCGTTTACGGCATGCCCGCCTATCTGCCGCTCGACGAAGGGCATCCGCTGGCGCCGACCAATCCCTATGGTCGCACCAAGCTCTTCATCGAGGAAATGCTCAAGGATCTTTATCGCTCGGAGGACGATTGGCGCATCGGCATCCTGCGCTATTTCAATCCGGCTGGCGCGCACGAGAGTGGCCTGATCGGGGAAGATCCGATCGGCGTTCCGAACAATCTGGTGCCGCTGGTGGCGCAAGTCGCGATTGGAAAGCGAGCGAAGCTGCGGATCTGGGGCGACGACTACGACACGCCGGACGGCACCGGCATCCGCGATTTCATTCATGTCGTCGATCTGGCAGCCGGCCATCTCAGCGTCCTGCGCCACCTCGAGCAGCCCGGGGTGTTCACGGTCAATCTGGGAACGGGCAGCGGCAGCAGCGTTCTGGAGGTGGTTCGCGCATTCGAGGCCGCGAGCGGTCGGTCCATTCCGTATGAGATCGGAGAGCGCCGGACCGGCGATGTTGCGATCTGTTGTGCCGATCCGACATTCGCGAAACAGACGTTGCATTGGAAATCGGCGAAGTCGTTGGCGCAGATGTGCGCAGACCATTGGCACTGGCAGCTGAAAAACCCCGACGGATATCGCCACATCTAATTTCGTGAGCGGTCCCGACGTGTCACCGCACGCGTGACGACCTGGACGATTGCGATTCGGTCGGGACTTTAAAAGCCCTGTCGCAAGTCCCCTGAGAATTGAATCCCAATCGAAATATGGCTCGAGCGCAACGCTGTCCCCGAATGAGGCGTGGCACGGCGCAAAAGGTCTGTGTGAAGTTCAATTTGAAACCATTTTTCGCCATACTTGATCTTTAGCCAACCGACTAGCAGTCGAGGGGGCGTACCTCGAAATCTCCACTGCATTGGAATGTGCCCGCGCCATCACGCGCGGCGGGCATGCGGTATGTCGCGCGGTTCGCGGCAGTGGAATGGTCGCGCAATTCGCGACAGTGGAATTCTTCGTTCACTTTTTGGAAGGAACATGGAATGGCCCTGGCCGCGCCAGCAGGTTTCACGTCGAGCAATCTCGTTTTTGAGGAGAATTTCTCCGGCACGACACTCGACAGTTATTGGCACCCCTACATCACGAGCCGCGCCGCAAACGGCTGGCCGTGGAATAGCAATGGATCAGGCGGCAGCGGGCCGGGCGGCCCGTTGGATGTCGATTACGATATGCCGAGCCAGGTGACCGTGAACAACGGGATACTGAATCTCACAGCGATCAGGCAAGCTGTCAGCGGCATCAATGGTGGCACGCCTCAGACATTTCCGGTCACGTCCGGCGCCGTCAGCAGCTATGGCAAGTTCGAGTTTGACGGCGGCTACCTTCAGATCAGCATGAAGGCGCCGAGCGGCGACGGTGCATGGCCTGGGCTGTGGCTGTTGCCCGGCGCGGGCTCGAGCAGCGGCGACAATTTCGAGATCGATATGCAGGAGGGGGGATATACCGGTTCGGGGCCGGCAAACCAGGCCTTCGCCTGGCACCTTCACACACCCTCCGGGACGGTCGGCGGTGTTATCGACACCGGCATCGACCTCACGGCCGGCTTCCATACCTACGGCATCAATTGGGTGCCCGGCAAATCCATCACCTGGTATCTCGACGGAAAGCAGATGGCGCAGGTGACCAGCGCGCAGGTGCCGATTCCGAACGAGCCGATGGAATTGATCATGAGCAATCAGGTCGCGAATTCCAACGCGGCCGGCTGGCATACGGCGTTCGATAGTTCGACCCCGTCGACGATGCAGATGCAGATCGACCAGATCCAGCTCTATCAGGCGGCCGGCGGCGGCGACACCGTCACGGGTGCGAACGTCACTCCTTCGAGCCCCACCCAGCCGACCACGCCCACGGTCCAGCCGGCCGTGACCCAGGTTACGGCTTCGCCGGGGACAGGAACCGAGCACGTGGGCAATACTGCTACATTCACGTTGGGCTTCAACGAAGCCGTGAATGTGACGGGCACGCCGACGCTGTCGCTCAATGACGGAAACGTTGCCACCTATGTCAGCGGTTCGGGGACCAGCACGCTCACCTTCCGAACGACCGTCGCACCGACCGATACTGCGACGTCGGCACTTGCGATCACCGGAGTCAACCTTCCGGGTACTGCGAGCATCAAGGACGCCAGCGGTGTCGCCGCCAGTCTTGCCGGCGCGGTGAAGACGTTCACCGGTCTCCAGGTCGATCCGACGACCGCCACGCCGCCGACTCAGCCGACCACGCCCACGATCCAACCGGCGGTCACCCAGGTTGCGGCTTCGCCGGGGACGGGGATCGAGCACGTGGGCGATACCGCGACATTCACGCTCGGTTTCAATGAATCCGTGAATGTGACCGGCACGCCGACCCTGTCGCTCAATGACGGAAGCACCGCCACCTATGTTGGCGGCTCGGGAAGCAGCACGCTGACCTTCCGGACGACCGTCGCATCGACCGATACGGCGACCTCGGCACTTGCCATCACCGGGGTCAACCTGCCGGGCACGGCGAGCATCAAGGACGCCAGCGGTGTCGCGGCCAATCTTGCCGGCGCGGTGAAGACGTTCGCCGGCCTCCAGGTCGATCCGACGCCCGTCGCGCCGGTGCTCGCGATCGCGGATACCTCGCTGTCGGTGAACGGAAGAGGCGGGACCGTCGATCTCGGAGTCAAGGTCACAACCGCCGATTCCAACGACGCTGTGACCGTGAACATTCAGGGGCTACCGAAGTACGAGACCATCACCGACAACCTTGATGGCCGTACATACAAAGGCAGCGACATCACGCTCACTGCTGCGCAGGTCGACAGCGGATTGACGTTGCAGTCGAATTACCGGGGTGGCGGTCATCCGGTCGCCACGCTCACGCTCACGGCAAGCGGAAAGGACCCGACGACGGGCTCCGTCACGACATCTGCGTCGCAGAGCATCACGGTGACAGATCCTCGTCCGGCGACGACCACACACACGGCCTCGTCCGCGGATCGAAGCTTCGCGCTGCTGAACCAGTGCATGGCAGGTCACCACGGCCGCGGCGGTCAGGGGCAACTCGTTGCGGCCGACGCGCAGGGCGGGGGCTGGAACGAACAATCGCTTCTGACCAAGCCGCACCATTGATGCGGCTGCTCAGCCGGCAGCGTTTCCACGCCCATCGGTGGCGTGGAAACGAGGCCGGCGGTGCCGGCGGCTGGGTGCGATACCGTGTCGTCCTTTGTGAATGCATGAAAGGGAATTGTTGAAGTCGGTCCCGTGACCGCAGAACGATAGAGCTGACAAATGGCGATCCAGAATGGAAATGCCGATGCCGCAGATTTCGGGCTCCGAGCCCTGGTCTTGTTCTTGCGGCTTCATGGTGTGAAAGCCGAATCCGACAAGATCCGCGATGTTTGCGGGAGTGGGACGATCGGTATCCGCGCAATGCTTCGTTGCGCCAGTGAATTCAATCTCAAGGCACGCTCGTGGACGACGGATTGGACGCGGCTTGCGAATATCCGCTTGCCGGGAATCGCCGCGCTGCAGGACGGCGGATTCTTGCTGCTCGGAAAGGTCGACGGCAACGAAGCGCTTGTGCTGCATCCTTCCTCGCCGCATCCGAGGCGCATCACGCGCGCTGAATTCGAGGCAATCTGGGACGGTCGTCTGATCTCGACCGATGCACGGCACGTCGCGCAGCGGGCGTTTCATCTGCTCGCCGGCCTGGGCGTCCGCGGGCGCAATGTGCTGCGGAACCTGCGCGAAAGCCTGGTGCGGTACGTCCGTGAGCACCGGATGCTGGCGCGCTGGTCCGGTCGACGCGACGCTGCCGCTGAAGCGAGCTCAATTGCGCGCGGCGACGGCGATGATGAATCGGGGGCGATGGCGCTGGCGGTCCTGCTGCGCTGTCATGGAATCGCGGCCGACCCGGATCAAATTCGACATCGGACCGGCACGGACCGCCTCGGCGTGACCGACATCATACGTTGTGCCAGGAATTTTGGGCTGAAGGCCCGACTGCAAAGGACGGACTGGAATCGGCTCGCCGTGACGCCGCTGCCGGGGATCGCCGTGTTGCGCGACGGAGGATTCCTGATTCTCGGCAAGATCGTCGACGACAAGCTCCTGGTTCAGCGTCCATTGCTCCCGCAGCCTCAGATGGTCGACCAAGCCGAACTTGAGGCGATGTGGGATGGCGACATCATCCTGATGACGCGGCGGGCTGCCCTGACCGACACCGCCCGGCGCTTTGATATCGGCTGGTTCGTCGGCGCAGTCCACAAGTATCGCCGCTTGCTCAGCGAGGTGCTGGTCGCCTCTTTCTTCCTTCAGATCTTTGCCCTCGTATCGCCGCTGTTCTTCCAGGTGGTCATCGACAAGGTGCTGGTGCATCGCGGCATGAGCACGCTCGACGTGCTGGTCACGGGCCTTGTCGTACTGACCGTCCTCGAGACCATTCTCGGTACGCTGCGCGTCCATCTGTTCGCGCACACGACCAACCGGATCGACGTGGAGTTGGGTGCGCGGTTGTTCCACCACTTGATGGCACTGCCGATCGCATACTTCCAGACGCGCCGCGTCGGCGATTCCGTCGCGCGTGTCCGCGAGCTCGAGAATATTCGTCAGTTCCTGACGAGCTCGGCGCTGACGCTGGTGATCGATCTGGTGTTCACCTTCGTGTTTCTTGCGGTGATGTTCTACTACTCGACGTCGCTGTCGTTGATCGTGCTGGCATCGTTTCCGTTCTATATCGGTATCTCAGCGGGCGTGGCGCCGCTGTTCCGCCGGCGTCTCGACGAGAAGTTCGATCGCGGCGCCGAGAACCAGGCATTTCTGGTCGAGAGCGTCACCGGCGTCGAAACGCTCAAGGCGATGGCGGTCGAGCCGCAAATGCAACGTCGCTGGGAGGAGCAGCTCGCCGCCTATGTGGCCGCGAGCTTCCGCGTGCTGAGCTTGAACAATACGGCGAGCCAATCGGTCCAGATGATCAACAAGCTGGTCGCCGCCGCAACCCTGTACTTCGGGGCCCGCCTCGTGGTCGATGGTGCGCTGACGGTCGGCGAACTCGTCGCATTCAACATGCTGGCGGTACGCGTGAGCATGCCGGTATTGCGGCTTGCGCAGATCTGGCAGGATTTCCATCAGGCCCGGCTGTCGATCGATCGTCTTGGCGACATCCTCAACACCATTCCCGAGCCGAGCTCCGGTCCCGGCCGGGCTGCGCTGCCGGAGATCCGTGGCCAGGTCACATTCGAGCATGCGACGTTCCGCTATCGCATCGACGGTCCCGAAGTGCTGCACGACGTATCGTTCAGCGTCGAGCCGGGCCAGGTCATTGGCATCGTGGGCTCCTCCGGCTCGGGCAAGAGCACCATCACGAAGCTGATCCAGCGTCTCTACGTGCCGGAAAGCGGGCGCGTGCTTGTCGATGGCGTCGATCTTGCGATGGTCGATCTCGCCTGGCTGCGGCGTCAGATCGGCGTCGTGTTGCAGGAGAACGTGCTTTTCAATCGCTCCATTCGCGACAATATCGCGCTCGCTGATCCGGCGATGCCGATCGAGCGCGTCATTGCGGCCGCCTCGCTCGCCGGCGCCCACGACTTCATTCTGGAGCTGCCCGAAGGGTATGACACCGTCGTGGGGGAGCGCGGCAGCAGCCTTTCCGGCGGACAGCGTCAGCGAATCGCGATTGCCCGAGCGCTGGTCACCGATCCACGCATCCTCATCTTCGACGAGGCGACCAGCGCGCTCGACTATGAAAGCGAGCGCGCGATCCAGCAGAACATGAAACGGATTTCCGCCGGCCGGACCGTTTTCGTGATCGCGCATCGGCTCTCTACGGTACGTCACGCAGACCGGATCATCGCGGTCGAGCACGGCCGTCTCGTCGAGGACGGCAACCATGATCAGTTGATCCGTTCGAATGGACGGTACGCGAGGCTGCACCAGCTACAGGCGGGTATCCATGACGCTCGCTAGCCGAAACATCATTCCGTTTCCCAAGGCCGAGGTTCGCCGCCGCGAGCAAGAGATCGCGTTTCTTCCGGCGGCCCTCGAAATCACCGAATCGCCGCCGTCACCGATCGGGCGCGCGATCGGGGCGAGCATTATCGCGGCTTTTTGCCTCGCGCTGGCATGGGCGTGGTTTGGGCACGTCGATATCGTCGCAACCGCGACCGGCAAGATCGTGCCGGGCGGGCGCACCAAGCTCATCCAGCCGTTCGAAACGGGCGTCGTGCGCGCCATCCATGTGCGCGACGGACAGAGCGTCAAGGCCGGTGAAGTCCTGATCGAGTTGGATCCGACGATGACCGGAGCGGATCAGGAGCGTTACCGGAGCGATCTTCTGGCCGCAGAACTCGAAGTGGCGCGGCTTCGCGCGGCGCTTGCGAGCGATCCGCTCGCGGCATTCCAGGCGCCGCAGGGTGCAAGTGCCGCCGATATCGATCTGCATCGTCAGTTTCTGATCAGCCAGCGCGCCGAGCAGCAAGCCAAGCTTGCCGAGATTGAGCGCCAGCAGGGCCAGAAGGAGGCGGAACGGGCGACCATTGCGGTGAATGTCGCGAAGATCCAGGCGACGATACCCGTGCTCACGGAGCGGGTCGAAATCCGGAAAACGCTTCTCGACAAGGCGCTGGGCTCGAAGGTCACCTACCTTTCTGAGTACCAGGACCTGGTCGGCCTTCAGCAGGATCTTATCGTGCAGCAGAGTCGGCTGCGCGAAGCCGACGCCGCGATGGCCTTGCTGAAGGAAACGAGGGAAAGGGCCGACGCGGAATATCGGCGGACCACCTACGATGCGCTCGCAAAGGCGGAGCAGAAGGCCAAGAGCGCCGCGCAGGAGGTGGTGAAGGCGGAGCAGCGGACGAAGTTTCAGCAGTTGACCGCGCCGGTCGACGGCGTCGTGCAGCAACTCGCTGTGCATACGGTGGGCGGCGTGGTCTCGCCCGCTCAAGCGCTGGCGGTGGTGGTGCCGAGCGACAGCCACCTCGAGATAGAAGCCATGCTCTCCAATCGCGATATCGGATTTGTTCATCCGGGACAGAGGGCTGCGATCAAGGTCGATACGTTCAATTTTACCCGTTACGGGCTCCTCGATGGAGAGGTTCTCAGCGTATCGTCGGATGCCATTACCCGCGACAGGGCGCCGGGCGCGTCGAATGATCGGACGCCGGGAGGCGTGCAGGGCGGCAGTGAGCCCAGAGGACAGGAGCTGGAGTATGCTGCGCGCGTTTCTCTCGACCGTACGCAGATGCAGGTGGAGGACAAGCTGGTCAAGCTCGGTCCCGGCATGGCGGTGACGGTCGAGATCAAGACGGGTCGGCGCCGGATCATCAGTTACGTGCTCTCGCCGCTGGCGACGCACCAGCAGGAAGCGCTGCGAGAACGATAGACAAGCCGGCTGCCTTTGCGGGCAGCCCGGCATCGGTCATCGCGCATCGCATCGGTTTGCAGTCCGCTCGATATCCCGCCGGGGGCGACCCGGCGGGACGGCTTCAGCTATTTTCGAAGCCGGATTGCCCCGTCGATCTTCGAGCCCATGCCGTTGCGGGCGTGGCCGTTCGTAAGCGGCACTTCAAAATAGTTCGCCGTGTGGTCGATCGCGCCAAGTGGCGCCGGCCTGCTCGCTCTCGCGATCTTGGGAATTTCCCGCTTGGGCGGGAGCGGCCGCTCGGCTTCGGTGGTCTGATGCGCAGACCCGTTGCCGTTCGGCCAGGCCACAGGTCGATGGTGCAAGCCCCAGATCGCTGCCTGTGTTCTGTTCTGAACCCGGATCTTGCGAAGGATCGCCTTGATGTGAACCTTCACCGTGGCTTCGGCAATGTTGATCTTGCGGGCAATGCACTTGTTGGAATCGCCTTCGATCAGGCAATGCAGAATCGAGATTTCCCGCGGCGAAAGTTGCCGAGCGAGCCCGTCTTCCGCCTGCGCGGCGACGGGATCGTCATCATTGGGTGCGGGCGTATCGTCTGCGTCGCGCTCTTCGGCGTCGAGTGTGGACGTCAGGAATGCAGGCGGGAAGACCATCCCACCCATCATGACGAGTTCGATGGACTTGATGAACGCGTCGCAATTCATCACGTCGATGAAGTAGCCGGTGGCACCGGCCCGAAGTGCCGCAGCCAGGTCGCTCACACGATATTGATCGGCGACGACGGCTACGCGTCCATCCGCGTGACGTCGCTTGAAGGAATCGATTTGCTCGATTGTCGGGCGAAAATCGTCGCCGGTGTGAACAATAAGAAGCAGCAATGCCTGACTGGCGGTGGTCTTCTGGGGCGCATCGTCGCCAAACAAATCGTCGGCATCGGATATCGAAGTCAGGACTTGAAAGCTCTCTGAATTCAGAATTCTGGCAAGACCTTCCTTACGAAGACTATTTTCGCCAACAAGCACAATAGCAAAAGGATATCGCCGTCTCATGGAAACTCTCCCGGACGCTACAATGAAACAATGGGCGGGTCGGTTGAATCCGGCTCATTTTGTTGATGATCCACCCAGCTAAAAAAGAACGACGTATGAAAAACACTTCCTCGGATTTATCCGATCGAACCAACGAACTGAGGACGAAAAAGTCCTGAGCCCACTCTAAATATTTAAGAATGTTAGATGCTAATCCCCAATATCCCTATATACCGTTGGTTATAGACATTTGTTTCAGACGTCGTCGGTCGTTTCAGATGTCGACCGTCATAGGAAAGCCGGTGGTTTGATGGTCGCGCGTCCCGGGCACCGTTGACGAACACCCGCTTTGGGTGAGCCAGCTCTGGGTTGCGATCACGCGTTGCTGAAAATATGCCTGTTGGCATGCTCAGGGCAGTAAATTCACGGGCTTTCGCGACAACAAAACCTTACGAATAAGCTTCATATTAGAGTAGCTTATGAGTCAATTGGGCGCCGAGCTGAACTGGAGGGACTGAGGGATTGGTCGTAAATGCATTTCAGTCGTGTGGTGATTGCTAGCAGATATCCGGTTGTTTTATTGGGTCTGAATTGCCTGCTCGAAGCAGAACGTGATTTCAAGGTGGTCGCTCGTTGCAGTGACACTGCGAGCTGTTTCGAAGCAGTACGGGATCTAGCGCCCGACATAGCCATTTTGGACATGTCGATGCCTGACATTCTTGAGCAGGCAATGATCGACATTAGAAAGTCCGGGACGCCTGCTGTGCGCCTCGTCTTTCTCGCTACCTCCGTCGAGGATCGCGATCTCGCGACGTTGGCGGCGGCCGGAGCTCACGGCGTGATTCTCCACGACGAAGAGCCTGAGACTCTCATGCAAACATTGCGGCAGGTCGCGGACGGTCACAGGATGCTGCCGCCGCCCGCGTGCGAGGAAGCGATCTCCCGTGCGCAAACCGCGATGCCGGAGAAATATCTTGCGATATTGACGGAGCGCGAGCGGCAGATCATGAACCTGGTGTCGGAGGGGCTGTCGAACAAGGAGATCGGCCGCCGTCTGAAGGTGGCCGACGGTACCATCAAGGTTCATCTGCACCACATCTTCCGCAAGCTCGAGATCAGCAACAGGACAATTCTGGCGACGCTCGCCGTCTCCTATGCAGGGCCAGGCGGCTCTCCATCCAGCTGACACCGGGCCTTGTGAAGGGCGACTATATGCGGCGGCGACGAGGCTCTATCGATCGCTGTCGTTGACTTGTCAGCGGGGTGCGCGGCCGTACGTCCTTGCCGCTGAAACGATCGCCGCCGGTCGTCACTACAGCTTGAACGCTGATGCATCGATGACGACCGCCCGCGATGGTCGACCGGGTCGGCCGCCCGCTTAATCCAGACACATTGCTACCCGGACTAACCCGAGCGCGACCGCGCACGCGTCGTGCGCAGCTTGCGGTTTTCTCAGGCCAGGGACCGGAGGCGTCTTGCCCGCCGAATGGATCGCGCGAGCAATGATCGCTGCGGATGACCTGCCTGGCACGGGCCTGTCCCGTTGCCGTGTCCCCGCCGCAGCGACGATTGACAGGCAATTATTACATGTATAAAAATATGCAAATTCATATAATATGAGATGCCCGAATGGACGCGCATCCGCTCAAGCTCAAAGTGCAGTCGATCGTTGCGCAGACGCCTGTCATTCGCAGCGTCGTGTTCGGTGTGGAGGGCGGTGCCGTGCCGGCGTGGCAAGCGGGCGCGCACATTCGCGTGTTGCTGCCGGGCGGGGAAGACCGGCCGTACTCCCTGATGGCATTGCCGGACCTGCCTGAAGGCGCTGTTGCGCTGGGGGTGCTGCGCGAGGAGACGTCGACCGGCGGCTCGCAGTTCATGCATGCCCTTCAGGTCGGCGACGTCGTCAGCGCGACCGCGCCGGTCAACAATTTCAGTCTTCACGAGGGCGCCGCGCCGGCGTTGCTGTTTGCCGGCGGCATCGGCGTCACGCCGATCCTGTCCATGGCGGCGGTGCTGAAGGCGCAGGGAACCTGGTTTCGCCTGCACTATGCCGGACGAACGCCCGGGCTGCTGGCGTTCCTGCCGCAGTTGCAGGCGATCTGTTCAGAGGGCCTGGCGGTCCACTACGATAGCGATGTGTCCCGCCTCGATATCGCGGCAGCGCTCGGCGATGCGCCCGCAGATGCCCACGTCTATGTCTGCGGGCCTGCCGGCATGATTGACGCGGTGAAGGCAACGGCGCTCGCCAGGGGCATCCCGGCAGACCGTATCCATTTCGAGCTGTTCAAGGCCGAGCCGGCCAGCTCCCCGAACCAGCCGTTCGAGGTCGAGCTCAAGTCGACCGGGCAGGTCATCACGGTCGCGACCGATCAGAGCATCATCGGGGCGCTGGAAGCGGCGGGGCTCGACGTGCTCTATGATTGCCGGCGGGGCGATTGCGGCATCTGCCAGTGCGGCGTGATCGCAGGCGTGCCCGATCATCGTGACGTCATTCTCAGCGACGACGAGAAGGCGTCCAACAAGGTCATGCAGATCTGCGTGTCGCGTGCGAAGTCGGACCGGCTGGTGTTGGATCTCTGAGAGGAGGCAAGAGGCGCCATGGCGAAATACGGAAAGGATCCCCGCGCGATCGGCGGGCTTGTGCGCGACGCCGAGGTGCATCGCGACGTCTATGTCGATCCCGAGGTCTTCGATCTCGAGATGGAACATCTGTTTCCCAACAGCTGGATTTATGTCGGGCATGCCAGCCAGTTGTCGAAGGCCGGCGACTTCATCACCGCCAATATCGGCCGGCAGCCGGTGGTGGCCAGCCGCCATACCGACGGCTCGATCCACCTGTTCTACAATCGCTGTCCGCACAAGGGCGTCAAGATCGCCTCCGAGCCGTGCGGCAATACCGGAAAGTTCTTCCGCTGTCCCTATCATGCCTGGTCGTTCAAGACCGACGGCTCGCTGCTCGCGATCCCGCTGAAGAAGGGCTACGAGGGCACCGGCTTTGCCGACACGCAGGCGAGCGACGGGTTGTCGCGGATCAAGAATGTCGTCGTCTACCGGGACTTCATTTTCGCGCGCCTGAGCGAAAACGGCGTCGGCTTCGAAGACTATTTTGGTGAAAGCCTCTCGACCATCGACAACATGGTCGACCGCTCGCCGGAGGGGAAGCTGGCCGTCGAGGCCACGCCGATCCGCTACATGCACACCTGCAATTGGAAGATGCTGGTCGAGAACCAGACCGACACCTGCCATCCCATGGTGGCGCATGAGAGCTCGGCCGGCACCGCCATCAAGGTCTGGCAACGCGAACAGGGCGATTCCACGGAGAAGCCGATGGCGGTGCAGCTCTATGGGCCGTTCATGAGCCCGTACGAGTTCTACGAGCAGAGCGGCATCCGGATCTGGCCCAACGGCCACGGCCATACCGGCGTCGCCAATTCCATCCATTCGAACTATTCGGACGTCGAGGGCTATCTCGGCCAGATGGTCGCGGCCTATGGCGAGAAGCGGGCCCACGAGATCCTGGGAGAGGTCCGGCACAACACCGTCTATTTCCCGAACATCATGGTGAAGGGCGCGGTGCAGATCCTGCGCAATTTCATCCCGATCGCGGTGGACCGGACGCTGGTGGAGAGCTGGGTCTATCGTTTGGTCGGCGCACCCGACAAGCTCTACGAGCGGGCGCTGATGTACAATCGCTTCATCAACGCACCGACCTCGATCGTCGGGCACGACGATCTCGAAATGTATGAGCGGGCCCAGGAGGGGCTGAAGTCGAACGGCAATCAATGGGTCAATCTGCGCCGGCTCTACGAGAGCAACGAAGCGCCTGATGTCACCGCGGTCGTCAACGGCACGTCGGAGCGCCAGATGCGGAACCAGTTTCATGCCTGGGCCAAATTCATGACCATGGGCATGGACCAGGGCGTCGAGGCCGCGGAATGATCAGCGAGAAGACCATCACCGATTTCATCTATCGGGAAGCCGACCTCCTCGACACGATGCAATGGCAGGCGTGGCTCGACCTGTTCCACCCGGAGGGCCGCTACTGGATGCCGCTGGAATGGCAGCAGCAGGATCCGGTACTCCAGCCCTCGCTGATGTACGAAGACCTGATGCTGATGAAAGTGCGGATCGAGCGACTGGCCGGCGAGCGCACCTTCAGTCAGAAGCCGAAGAGCCGCTGCCATCATTTGCTGCAGGCGCCGCAGATCCTGGCGTGCGATACGGCCGCCGGCGTGTTCAAGGCGCGGACGTCCTTTCTCTACACCGAGACGCGCGGCGATACGCTGGAACGCTTTTCGGGGTGGGCGTCGCACGATCTCGTTCAGGTCGGCGATGACCTCAAGATCAGGCTCAAGCGCATCGATCTCGTGAATTTCGATGCGCCGTTCGGCAATATCCAGCTTTTCATGTGAGTGCGCCTTGACCACAGCGACCACCGTCTACGCCCGCTTCCGCGAGATTGCCCTCGATCGGGGCGAAGCCGGCTTTCTCAACGTGCTGCCCGAGACCGCCGACATCTACAGCATCGCGGCCGGGGAGATCTCGTACCGCGCCATGTTTGAGCGGGTGGAGTGCTGGCGCGCGGCGTTCGCGAGCCACGGCTACGGCAGAGGCCATCGGGTCGGGCTGCTGCTCCAGAACAGGCCGGTGTTCGTCGAGCTGTGGTTCGCCTTGAACGCGCTCGGTGTTTCCGTGGTGCCGATCAACCCCGATCTGCGGGTCAGCGAGCTCGAATACATCATCGCGCATTCCGAGATGAATGCCGCTTTCGTCCTCGCCAAACGACGGGGCGAGGTCGAGACGGCGGCACGGCAGGCCGGCCGGCCGATTCCGGTTGCGACCGACAGCGGCGAGATTCCAGCCCCGTTCGGCGGCGCGCGGCCGGCGGACCCCGGCGACGGTGCGAGCGAATGCGCGCTGCTCTATACGTCGGGGACGACAGGCCAGCCCAAGGGCTGCGTGCTGACCAACACCTATTTCCTCTATTCCGGAGACTGGTATCGCGACGTCGGCGGGTTGATCGATCTCAGAGGTGATGGCGAGCGCATGATCACGCCGCTGCCGTTGTTTCACATGAACGCGATGGCGGTGTCGCTGATGGCGATGCTGTCGGTCGGCGGCAGCCTGACGATGCTCGATCGCTTCCATCCGCGGAGCTGGTGGAAATCGGTGCGCGACAGCCGCGCGACCTGCCTGCATTATCTCGGCGTCATGCCCTCGATGCTGATGGGCGCGCCGCCGACGCAGGAAGATCGCGCGCACACCGTGCGGTTCGGCTTCGGCGCCGGCGTCGACAGGCTGCTGCACGCGCCGTTCGAGGAGCGCTTCGGCTTTCCGCTGCTCGAGGCCTGGGCGATGACCGAGACCGGAAGCGGCGGCGTGATCGCCGCCAACGTCGAGCCGCGCAAGATCGGCACCAGCTGTTTCGGCCGTCCGGCGACGGAAGTCGAGGTTCGGATCGTCGACAACGCCGGCAACGATGCGCCGGTGGGAACGCCCGGCGAGTTGTTGGTGCGGCGGGCAGGGGATGATCCCCGCTACGGCTTCTTCAGCGAGTACCTGAAGAACAGGGAGGCCACCGCAGAGGCCTGGAAGGACGGATGGCTCCATACCGGAGATATCGTGTCGCGCGATGCCGATGGCGATCTTCATTTCGTCGATCGCAAGAAGAACGTGATCCGCCGCTCCGGCGAGAACATCGCCGCGGTCGAGGTCGAATCCGTGCTCAACCGCCATCCGGCGATCCGGCAGGCCGCGGTGGCGGCAACACCCGATCAGCTACGCGGCGACGAGGTCGCGGCTGTCATCATCGCCGAGAATCCAGGGGCAGACCGCGCGCTGGCCGAGGACATCGTGCGCTGGAGCCTGGAGCAGATGGCCTATTACAAGGCGCCGGGCTGGATCTCGTTCGTCGATCAACTGCCGCTGACCGCGACCGAGAAGATCCAGCGCGCCGGGTTGAAGGAGTTCGTCGCGAGACTGATGCGCGATGGCGCGTTCTTCGATCTTCGCGACCTCAAGCGGCGGCAGGAGTGATCATGAGCCAGACCCGCACCACACTCATCACCGGAGGCAATTCCGGCATCGGGGAGGCGCTGGCGAAAAAGCTCGTCGGCGAGGGACAGCGGGTCGTCTCGGTCGGGCTCGAGAAGCCGGACTGGACGCACGATCTGCTCACCGCCTATCGCGTGGACCTGACCAGCATGGCGGAGACCAGGGCGATTGCACAGGAAATCTGCCGGGATCATGCGGTCGATTGCCTCGTGCACAATGCCGGCATCATCCTGCCGAACCTGCTGGCCGATGCGAAGCCGGAAGACATCCTGACACTGGCGCAGTTGCATCTGGGCGCACCGATGCTGCTGACCCAGGCGGCGATGGAAGGGATGCGTTCGCGGCGGTTCGGGCGGATCGTGTTCGTGAGCTCGCGCGCCGCCATGGGCGCGGCCACGCGCTCGGCCTATTCCGCCACCAAGGCCGGCGTGCACGGCATGGCGCGCACTTGGGCGCTGGAGCTGGCGTCGAGCGGCATCACGGTGAACGTGGTCGCACCGGGCCCGATCCTGACCGACAATTTCTGGGGCGTCATCCCGAAGGACTCCGAGCAGCAGGAGCGGATGGCGCGCAACGTTCCGGTCGGGCGGCTCGGCTCACGCGAGGACGTAGCGCACGCGATCCGCTTCTTCCTCGATGAGCGCTCGGACTTCGTGACCGGGCAGGTGCTCTACGTCTGCGGCGGCACCAGCCTTGCCGGCCTCAGTCCCTGATCGTGTGCGGATCAGATCTGGTTCTGGCGGATGTTCTCGACCATCTTGGCCAGCACGCGGGCGCACACCTCGATCTCGTCGGGATCGATGCCGACGGTCAGCCGGTCGTAGTTGCTCTCCATGATCGGCCAGATCTTTCGCAGCAGCGCCTCACCGTCCGCCGTCAATCCGACGACGCGGCGGCGCTGGTCTTCTTCCGCGATCTCGCGCTTGACGAGGCCCGATGACACCATCGACTCGACCATGCGGCTCGCGGTCGACTGCTCGGTGACGGCCAGAACGGCGATCTCGTTGACGGTCAGCGTCTTGTAGATGAACAGGACCGACAGCGTCCGGAACACGACGTTGTTGATGTTGTGCTCGCTGAGATCGCGGTTCTGATCCAGGTTCCAGCGATTGGCGAGCCGGTTGAAGAGATAGGGAATGTAGCTTTGCAGCTGGTCCCGTGTCCGCGGTGGACCGGATTTCCATCTGCTCCTGGAGTCTTTGGCCATTATGTCTTGCGACCCTGCTTCTTGCTTTCGCTGCCGAGTTTCGAGGAGAGGGACCGCAGCACCGACAATGCAGCCGCCAGCTCCGGGGCGGGAATACTTTCGAGCCGTTCGCTGAGATGCTTCTTGTGCACCTCAGCCGCCTTCCTGAACAGTGCTTCGCCCTTTGGCGTCAGGCGCACGATGAACGAGCGGCGATCCTCGCTCGACATTTCCTTGCTGATGAGATCGTCAGCCAGCAGGCGCTGTACCAGGCCCGAGACGTTGCCGCCGGACACTTTCAGGTTCTGCGACAATTGCCCGAGCGCCATTCCGTCCCTGTAACGATCGAGCTGGGCGAGCACGTCGAACTTTGCCAGCGACAGCCCGAATTCCGAGCTCAGCATGGAATTCAGCGACGCAAACAGCTCGCCATGCAGGGACAGTAGTTGCAGCCACAGCCGGGTTTCAATCTGCCCGAATACGGCAGCCGTGCTCTCCTTGAGTGCTGCCGGCATCATGCAAAACTCTTGATGGTCTGGATCACGCCGTCGAGCTCCTTGCCTTCGCTGTCCTTCAGCGCGGCTTCCCGCAGCCGGCGCGCCCAGTCGGCGGCATCGTCGCGCTCCTCGACCAGCTTGATCGCGGCCAGCGTCTTGTCGAATTTCGACAGGCCGCGGCTGTGGGTGTCGGAATAGCCCTTGACGAGGCGCCGGCATTGCAGGATCTCGACGCCCAACTGATAGTTCGCTCGCACGGCCTCGGTCGCGGCCGTGAGCCATTGGTCCCGATGAGCGGTCTCGATGGCGTGACGCAGCGAGCGGCGGCGCATGCTGCGAAGCCCGCCGACGACATAGAGCGCGACGAACGACAGCAGCGAGTAGGTCCGCACCCGGCGTCCCTTGTTGACGCGGCGGTCGAGCCAGCCGAGCAGGCGCGGCCTGGCGCCAAGCCAGCGGCCAAGGCCCACCGGCAGCATGCCCATCACTTCTTCCATGCGAGGGTGCATGAACTCGGTGGTCTGGAGCACCTGGCCCTCGGACAATTCGAGCTCGCCCTCGATCCGCGCGCGACGGCTGGACCTGGTCTTGAGGTCGGCAACGCGGATGACGTCATCATAGGCCATGGCGTTGGCGAGATATTTTGCTGCGGCCTGAGTGAAGGCAAAACCTCGCGCGGCGCCGCCGGCGCTGCGATCGGCGGCGTGGAGCTTGCCGAGGATGTCGAGATACTCGCCGCCATAGGCGACATCCTGGAAATCGACGACCTTCTTCAGCCCGGCGCGGCCCATCGCCTGCACGGCCTTCGGCAACTCCTGCGCCAGCCGCGCGGCGAGGCCGGCAAGACGGGGATCCAGCGCTGCCGGGGAGGGCGCGGTGTCGGCCGCCTCCGATTGCGACGGCGGCGCCGGGTCGGGGGATTTCGATTGCACCCGGTCAAACGCAGCCTCGAACGCGCGGACGCTGGCCTGTGCGCCCTTGTCGCCGGCGCGGATGACGTCGAGATAGCTCTCGCGGCCAAAACTCAGCACGCCGGCGCCTGCGAGCGCGCCGAACATCGCGGCCGAGATGACGCTGCCGTTTGCGATTGCCAGCGCGTTCATGTCGAAGATGATCTCGGTCTTGGCGGCGATCCCGATGGCGCCGGTCACCGCGCCCCCGTCGGCGATGCCGTTGCCCGGCGCGATCTTCTCGCCGATCGCGAACGTCCGGTGATTGGATGCGATCAGCGTGGTGCGGTCCGGCGTCACTAGGCCGCGCAGGATCGAGCGGCCGGCTTCCATGAATTCCGCCGCCATCACCACGTCGACGTCGCCGGGCGTCGGCATCAGCGACAGGATCGGCTTGCGGCCGTCGAGCGGCGGCATCGCCTCGATGTAGTAGATCGTGGCGCCGGTGCGCTGGGCGACGCCGGGCACCGACGTCGACTGCGCGACCCAGCCATGGTTCTCGGCGAGCTGGACGATCCAGTCGGTGAGGACGCCGCCGCCCTGGCCACCCATCGCGACGATCGCGATCGAGATCGGCCGCTCGGTCGCGTCACCTGCGGCAGGAAGCGCCAGCTGGACCGTTTCGTCTCTCATGCCCAAAATCTCATGCCAAGATTCTCATGCCAAGGCCTCGAGCGCCGGACGCCGGCGATCGCGCCGCCGTTGCAGCCAGCCGATCACGGCCATGGCGACCTTCGACTTGAACTTGTCCCAGCCGGTCGGATTGTGAATGACGTCGGCGCGATAAAACGACGGACACAGCACCGCGGTGTCCGCGACCTCGCCGCAATTGCCGCATCCGACGCAGGAATTGTCGATGGCCGCAACGGGATCGTCGCGCAAGGGATCGTCGAGCTGCTTGACCGAGAGCGACGGGCAGCCCGAAAGACGGATGCAGGCGTGGTCGCCGGTGCAGACATCCTCGTCGACGCCGAAGCGTTCCTTGACGGTGCGAACGCCGTCCTTGATCGCCTTGCTGATCTGCGGCTTCACGCGGCGCTGCTTGTTCAGCATACATTCGGAGGAGGCGACGATGACCTTCGGGCCTTCCTCCTTGGTCGTCAACGCTTCCTTCAGCGTGTCGCGCATCCGGCCGACATCGTAGGTGCGGTCGATCTGCCGGACCCATTGCCCGCCGATGCCCTTCACGGCCTGCACGATCGAGTTGTTGGTATTGCGCCGCTTGCTCGTCGCGCGCGACGACAGGATGTCCTGACCGCCGGTCGCCGAGGTGTAGTAATTATCGACGATGATGAAGACACCGTCATGCTTGTTGAAGACGGCGTTGCCGATGCCGCTGGTCAGCCCGTTGTGCCAGAAGCCGCCGTCACCCATCACGGCGATCGAGCGCTTGTCGGCCTTGACGTTGAAGGCCGAGGTCGAGGCCGGGCCAAGGCCAAAGCCCATCGTGGTCGCGCCGATGTTGAACGGCGGCAGGATCGAGAACAGGTGACAGCCGATGTCGGCCGAGACGTGGTGCTCGCCGAGTTCGCTCTCGACGAGCTTCATGGCGGCGAAGATCGGCCGCTCCGGACAGCCGGTGCAAAGCCCGGGCGGACGCGCCGGCACGATTTGCTTCAGCTTCTCAACCTCGGGGCGGTTGAGCACGGGGCTCGCGTCCGGCGCCGGTGGCCGATTGCCGAGCAGCCGCGGCTCGGTCTTCTCGATAAATTCGCGCACGCCGCCGAGCAGCACCTGCGCGGTATAGTCGCCGCCCATCGGCAGCACGTCCTTGCCGTGGATGCGCGCCTGGATATCCTTGCGGCGCAGCACCGTGTTGATCGCCTGCTCCAGATATTCCGGCTGGCCTTCCTCGACGATCAGGATGGCGTCCTTGTCGAGGCAGAACTCGGCGACCTCGGTGTCGATCACGGGGTAGGTGACGTTCATGACGTAGAGCGGAACCTGCGTGTTGCCGTAGGCATCCGACAGCCCGAGATATTGCAGCGCGCGGACGACGTTGTTGTACATCCCGCCCTGCATGATGATGCCGACCTTGCCCTGCTTTGGCCCCATCCATTCATTCAGCCTGTTGTCGCGGACGAAGTTGATGGCTGCAGGCATCCGTGTCTTGATCTTCTCCTGCTCATGCTCGTAGGCAGCCGGCGGCAGCACGATGCGGCCGACGTCGCGCTTCGGATTGTTCAGGGCGTCCTTGATGGTGTGGGCCGGCTTGACGTTGTCCTTGCAGATAAAGCTGCCGTGCATGTGGCAGGCACGGACGCGCACCTCCAACATGACAGGGGTGTTCGAGGCTTCCGAGAGCTCAAATCCCTTCTCGATCAGGTTGACGATGCATTCATGGTCAGGCCGCGGATCCAGCAGCCAGATCTGCGATTTCATCGCAAAGGCGTGGGTGCGTTCCTGCATGATCGAGGAGCCTTCGCCGTAATCCTCGCCGACGATGATCATGGTGCCGCCGGTAACGCCGCCGGAGGCGAGATTGGCCAGCGCGTCGGAGGCGACATTGGTGCCGACCGTCGACTTCCACGCCACCGCGCCGCGCAGCGGATACATCACCGAGGCCGACAGCATCGCCGCCGCCGCCGCTTCGTTGGCGGAGCTCTGGAACACGACGCCGAGATCGTCGAGCACGTCCTTGGCGTCGGCCAGCACATCCATCAAATGCGAGATCGGCGAGCCCTGATAGCCGCCGACATAGGCAACGCCCGATTGGAGAAGTGCCTTGGTGATGGCGAGGATGCCTTCGCCGCGGAAGGTGTCGCCGTCGCCCAGCCGGAGATCCTCGACCTCACGAGCAAAAGACCGTTCAGCCATTGCACCCTCCAGAAATATGCGATAGCATACGTTTACATGTAAAGTAAGTCAACGCTGCGCCATGCCGCCAAGCTTTGCGGATCTCTGCTCCAGACGGCGAGTATGGGCCAGCGACAGGGTAGCGCCAATGCTGAAGCTGCCGCGGAGCGCGCGAGCTTCGTGTCAATTCCAGGCACGACGGAATGATGGGACGTGTCGATCCAACGACGCCACGAATCGCAAACCCTCCGCACCGTCGTCCTGGCGAAAGCCAGGACCCATTACCCCGAATGGTCATTGTCGAGCGATCTGGGGCCGCAATCCCTTTCACAATCAAATGCGGTGGTTACGGGTCCTGGCTCCCGTGCGCAATTGCGCACTAGCCCAGGACAACAGTTTTGGATGTGGCGACAGGACGTCATGAGATAAGACTTGGAGGACAGGATGGGCGAGAACGTCATCGGCCGGGCTAATGTCGAGGATACCCCGGAGCTCAAGGCCTACTACAAGGATCTCGAGAAGTTCGAAGCGGCCGCGCTGTGGACGGTGGCCAACAAGATCGAGCCGTGGCAGCCGCAGTCGGCGTCCGTTCCCGTTCTCTGGCGCTACAGCGATCTGCGCGAGCACGTGCTGCGCTCGGTGGAGCTGGTCTCGCCGGAGAAGGCGGGACGGCGCGTGATCTACCTCAACAATCCCGGGCGCCGCGACGTGTCGGCCGCAGTCGGCTGGCTCTATTCGGGCTTGCAGGTGATGCATCCGGGCGAAGTGGCGTCGGCCCACGCGCATTCGGCCTCCGCCCTGCGCTTCATCATGGAAGGGACGGGTGCCTACACCATTGTCGATGGCCACAAGATGACACTCGGTGCGCGGGATTTCGTGCTGACGCCGAACGGCACCTGGCACGAGCATGGCGTCGAGGCAAACGGCTCGGTCTGTATCTGGCAGGATGGGCTCGACATTCCGCTCGTCAACGCGCTGGAGGCGAATTTCTTCGTCGTGCACCCGAAGATCCAGCAGGAGGAGTCGGGCTATCCCGTCGACGACATGACCAAGACCTGGGGCAATCCCGGTCTTCGGCCGGCGGGCTCGCGATGGTCGAACGGCTATTCACCGATGTTCAAATATGAGTGGGAGCCGACTTACGAGTCGTTGCGGAAATATGCCGCCGCGACCGACGGCTCGCCCTATGACGGCATCCTGATGAACTACGTCAATCCGATCACGGGCGGACATGTGATGCAGACCATCGGCGCCAGCATGCAGCTGCTGCGACCGGGCGAGACGACCAGGTCGCATCGACACACCGGAAGCTTCGTCTATCAGGTTGCCAAAGGGCACGGCTATTCCGTGATCGGCGGCAAGCGGTTCGAGTGGCAGGAGCGCGATATTTTCTGCGTTCCCTCCTGGTCCTGGCATGAGCACGGCAACGCCTCCGCGAGCGAGGATGCCTGCCTGTTCTGCTTCAACGACCTGCCTGTCATCGAAGGGCTCGGCCTCTACCGGGAAGAGGCCTATGGCGACAATGCCGGCCATCAGTCGGTCGCGGCCTGACTTTTCCCGCAGAATTCAACCCGAAACCGGATCAGGCCTTCAGGCTCTGGCTGACCAAGAACGGCGTCATGAAGCAGGACTCCAACACCAAATACATGATCTTCGACATTCCGGCCCTGATCGCCGACATCTCGTCCGGCATGACGTTCGAGCCGGGCGACATCATCGCGACCGGAACGCCCGAAGGCGTGGGCGCCGGCATGAGCCCGCAGGAATGGCTGTGGCCCGGCGATGTGGTCGAGGCGGGCGTCGACGGTGTCGGCGTCATCCGGCACCCCGTTGTTGCGGTCTGATGACGCTGTTCTCGTTCGATCGCGAGCTGCGCTTCGGGGATTGCGATCCATCGGGGATCGCCTATTTCCCGTCCTACCTGAACATCCTCAATGGCGTGGTCGAGGAATTTTGGGCCACGATCGGATTTTCTTGGCCCGAGCTGATCACGGTCCGCAAGATCGGGACCCCGACGGTGCATCTGACCTGCGACTTTTCGCGGCCGTCGAAGTTCGGCGATCGCCTGACGTTTGGCCTGCGCATCGTCAAGGTCGGCCGCGCATCACTCCATTTGACGCACGTCGTCACCGGCGCAGATGGCGAGCGCTGGCGGGCGCGCCAGATCCTCGCCGCGACGTCGCTGGTCGATCATCGCGCGATCCCATGGCCCGACGACGTCCGTGCTGCGCTCGAATTGCATCGACATGCGGACGAAGACACGCAGGTAGCGTCGCTATGATCTCGCTGTTCATGACGTTCTCCGATCCGAAAGGCGAGCGGCGAATTCACGTGGCCGATCTTGCGGCTGCGGCTGCCATGGTGGGGGCGGTCCCGGGGATGGCCGAAGGCTTGCTGTTTACGCCGCTGGAGCAATCGGTCGATCATCCCTACAAGGCCGACGGGCGAGGGCCGGTATCTGCGCTGCAACTGCGATTTCCGAACCTCTTTGCATGCGAGGCCGCGATGGATCGCGGCGGCGTGCTCGCGGGTCTTGCGGCAGGTCGCGGACTGCCGAGCCTTGTCGGATTGGACGTGACGCATCAGGCGATGGTGACGCGCGCCTATCCCGTCGACGACGCCAAGTATGCGAACGGTACGGTCACGCCATGCAGCTACCTCGTGCATTATCCCGGGCCGGCCGACGACATGAATGCCTGGAATTTACATTACCTGGAGCATCATCCCTCGATCATGCGGAGCTTCCCCGACGTCCGCCAGATCGAGATTTACACGCGCATCGATTGGGTCGACCGGCTGCCGTCGCAGCGCGTCGACTACATGCAGCGGAACAGGCTGATGTTCGACAGCCCGCAAGCCCTCGCGCTGGCGCTGAGCTCCGACGTGATCAAGCGGATGCGCGCGGACTTCGTCCGGTTTCCGCCGTTCGCGGGCGGCAACAAGCATTTTCCGATGCTGACGAGGATCGTCCCGGCCGGGGAGAGGGGCGAGGGCGGAACGTCGCGATGATGGCATCGTGCGCCTGATTTGCCCGACGGAGCAAGAGAAAGTTCTGAAAATCAGCATGTTGTCAATCGGCGGGCAAAAGTGACGCCCGATCTAGGCCGTGTACCGTAAGCGAGGTCCGCTTTGCGCCGATACTGACCAGTCTTGCGCAGCCGCAGCAAATGATGCGATGGGCCAATTCCGGACTCACGCATTGCAGCGAACAGGCTCTATTCGGTCACCGCGTCGGCGCGGGTATGCTTGGGCTTATTCGGGCAACCCCGCCTTCCGAAGACCCTCAATCAACAGCTTCGCGTGTGCTTGTCTGCGACGACCCATCCTCGCGGATATTGTGAAGGCGGGATCGACCTCAAGCACACGCGCCGCCGCCTCGCGGGCCTCGGCATCGCGTCCGAGATGAGCGAAAGCGGACGCGAGACAGTAGTAGGCTCCTGCATAGGAGGGGTTATGACGTTGAGCTTTCTTCCCTGCGACGATGGCCTCGTCAAAGCGACGAAGCTCAATAAAGGCCATCCCCATCCCAACATGCGTCATGTACAGCAATGGGTCTACCGGGCTTACGCGCATAGCACGTTCAAAGCTCCGCACCGCTTCTTCCGGCAGCCCCGCAATTCTATAGACCAACCCTCTGCCGCGCCAGGCGAGATGTGAATTGGGGTTGAGCGCGACCGCCCGGTCAGCCGTTTCGATCTCGCTGTCACTATCGCCGACCATGAACGCCGAGGTTGAGGCAGCCAATGCTAACGTTTCCGGATCACCATCATCGAGGCTCAATGCCAAGCGAAAAAGCCGAACTGCTTCCTTGCGGTCGAATTGAGGATCGACAGCATAGCCAGAAACGACGTTCTGCATATGACAGGCACCTGCCAGAGCGGCGGCAAGGCCGAACTGGGGGGCCAGTTCCAAAGCGCGATGAGCCAGCTTCAACGCCTCGGCCACCCCTGCGCGGGTCGCCAGGTAAAACTGCTGCATAGCCCGGAGATAAAAGTCGTAGGCGGTGAGGTTCTCCGGTCGCCGCCGCGTCGCTATTTCAATTTCTGTTTGAAGCAATTTTGGCTGAATAGCGGAGACGACGGCGACCGTGACTTCGTCCTGAAGCACGAAAATGTCAGTCAGGTCACGCTCGAAACTGTCTGCCCAAATGTACGCGCCGGTCGCCGTATCGATCAACTGTCCCGCGATGCGGACTTTCCCCGCCGCCTTGCGCACAGAGCCCTCAAGGACATAGCGCACACCAAGCCTGCGCCCGACTTCCTTGACATCGACGACTTTGCCTTTGAAGGTAAAGCTCGAATTACGCGCAATCACGAACAACCATTTGAAACGCGACAGCGCCGTCGTGATCTCCTCAACCATTCCGTCCGCGAAGTATTCCTGTTCGCGGTCGCCGCTCATGTTCTCGAACGGCAGCACGGCGATGGAGGGTTTGTCGGGAAGCGCAGGAGCGCTCTCGGGCGGATCGCCGGGATTAGGGCCGGCACCTTCTCGCGCCTCCCGCACCTGTCCGACGAAACGGAATCCCTTGCGCGGTAACGTCTTGATCAGGCGCTGTTCCTCGCCGGAATCGCCGATTGCGCTTCGGGCGACATTCAGCCGGGTCGTCAGTGCCGCATCCGAAACGCTGCGCCCATTCCAGACGGCATTGATGAGGTCGTCTTTACTGACGACGCGGTCTCTGTTGCGGATCAGATAATCGAGCAGATCGAACACCTGCGGCGCGACGGAGACGACGTCCGTGCCGCGATGCAGCTCGCGCCGGCCGGTGTCGAATGCGTACCCCTCGAAGAGATAGCGCAAGATGCGACTCTCCTTGGACGCGAGCCCCCCCGAAAACCGGGCTTTGACCTCGCAGGACATCGCAAGAATAAGCTGCCGGTGAGGAAAATGTAAGCTGGCGGTCAAGCGTGCCCACCGACCCCGCGGCACCTTCGTGCCAGTGGAAAGACACCGTCCCAGGGAGACAACGGAAAATGGCAGACTTGTTGCCGCTTGGTACGCCTGAACCAAGTAACGTCGACGAAGACAAATCTTTATCGAGATTGCTTTGAGGTTCGCGCCCCAAACGTCGCTCGATACATGCCTCTTGGATAATTCACATCACTATGGAGGTAGCCCATGCCGATCGTACAATTTACTCGTTTCAAGACCGACAAGCCCGATGAAATGGTCCAGATTGTCAGGCGGGCGAAGAAAATCTTTGAAAAACACGGCGCCGAATTTCTTCGGCTGTCCCGTTTCCACACCGGCGCGTGGGCAGGAGAGTTGCTGGTTGCGACGCGCTACGCCAGTTGGGAAGTTTACGGCAAAGTGCAGGAGGCCGTGGCAAGGGACCCGGAGTTCGCGCAGGTGCAGGCGGAAGGAATGAAAATCTCCGAACTACAGGGCCGCAACATCGCTGTTGGCATCGATCTCTAGTCGTGGCGCCGCCCAGCGACCCACGTCAAGCGCGGAGGCCGCCGGGCATACCGGCGGCCGTTTCAATTTCGATAGATTGCACTCCTGGCTGCGTTACTCTGCGCCCGGCTCCTTGCCTCGCCTCTCCGGAGATCCGATAATCTCGTCATCGACGCAATCACGGTGAATTGGGCTGGTGATGTCGCAGAAGGGGGCAACCGCGTCGTCTTTACAGTCGGCCAGCTACTTCCCTTCTATCCTCAACTTCAGACACGTCGCTGCACTGCGCTAACTGACGCGAGGGGTCAATTGCGACGATTCTGCCCGATCTTTACCAGGTCCGGTTCACCCCTTCAGAGCCGCGACATGCAAGCGACAGGCGGATTCCGTCGCAAGGGGGCAAGACCCGACACGTGATGCAGTTCCGGCGACTATCCCACTAGACGACATGGCCTCGCGGAGATGCGCAAACGGAATCTTCAGCCTGAAACGAACGGCTGGCGACCGCGATAGGGCCATCGGCACTGGCGCCCGAGCGAGAACATTGGGCGAGGATCACCGCTCGGGGGCAGCCCACCGCTGGACACTGACATCCGCCAGCGCCTCGAATATAGCCGGCGTGCGTTCCAGGCGCGCGATCGTTCGCGCGCCTTCGAGGGCGGCTACCAATGCGGCTGCGGTAGAGGATGCGCGCGCGGGAGCGAAACCGCACCCCCTGAAATGCTCCGCAACGATCTCGGTCGAATCAACAAATCCGCGCGCGACCCGTTTGGTCAGCTCGGCGTCGAGCGCGGGCAGCTCATTCGCCAGATTTTGCATGAGACAGCCATACTGGAAATCCGAGGCGACCATTTCGGCAGCGAATGTGCTGAAAATCTGATGAACGAAATTCAGGGCATCGCCCGTCGTATTCGCCGAGATATTCCGCAATACCGCAATTCTAGCCGCGACGTAATGATCGATTGCTTCTTCCGCGAGCTGTGCCTTGCCGCGTGGAAAGTGAAAGTAGAACGATCCTTTGGGCGTACCGCTCTCTGCAATGATCTGGGTCAATCCAGTCGCCGTGTAGCCTTGGATGCGAAACAGTCGTTCGGCCGTGGCAATCGCGCGGGCGCGGGCGTCAGTCTTACGTGGCATGCCGTGAACGTAACACGTTCCGCTTGACGCTTCTATGGCGATTGCCATATTATGGTGATCGCCATAGCAGGAAATCCGATGATGCCCCTCGGCCAAGCGCCTGCACGCGGACGGTGCGTTCCGTCATGAGTCATCCAGTTGGTTTCAAGTCATCGGCGTCCCGACGAGCCGTCCTGGCGATGGGCGCGGCCGGCCTGGTTGCGGCTTCGCTTCGACCGGCCTGCGCAAACCCCATAGGAGAAACTGATTTGACCACATCAGCATATGGCGATGGAACGCTTCCCAAGGGGGTCCGCTCGCGCATGATCCATGGGGTCAACGGCCTCGATGTCCATATTCTCGAGGCCGGTTACGAAAGCCCCGGCCGGCCGCTCGCGCTGCTGCTGCACGGCTTTCCGGATTTGGCTTACGGCTGGCGACACCTGCTCCCGCTGCTTGCTGACGGCGGGTACCATGTGGTGGCGCCCGACCAGCGGGGCTTTGGCCGCACCACCGGTTGGGTGAACGGCTATGACGCCCCGATAGAACCGTTCAGCCTCTTGAACATGACGCGTGACGCCTTCGGATTGGTTTCGGCGTTGGGGTATCGGCGCACGGCCATGCTCGTCGGGCACGACTTCGGCTCGCCGGTGGCAGCCTATTGTACGTTGGCGCGACCTGACGTCTTTCCCTCGGTGGTGCTGATGAGCGCACCGTTCCCCGGTCCGCCGGCGTTTCCGTTCAACACTGCAGACAGCGAGGCATCGCCGGTCCAACCGAGCACTGAAAATCAAAAGTTGGCGGCCGCGCTGGCGGCGCTCGATCCGCCGAGAGTGCATTACCAACAATATTTGAGCACACGGGGGGCGAACGATGACATGTGGCACCCCCCTCAAGGCTTACATCCGTTTCTTCGTGCATTCTTCTACGTCAAGAGCGCTGACTGGCCGGGAAATAAGCCGCATCCGTTGAAGGCGCGAACCGCCATCGAACTTGCACAAATGCCCACCTATTACGTCATGGATCTTGGCAAGACGATGCCCCAGACCGTCGCTCCATTCCACCCTTCCGCCGCCGAGGTGCAGGCCTGCAAATGGCTCGCCGAGCCGGAACTTGCAGTGTACACGGAGGAGTATGGCCGCACCGGGTTTCAGGGCGCCCTGCAGGCATATCGCGTCTATTCCGATCCTGACCTGAACGCTGAGTTGCGCCTGTTTTCGGGCAAGACGATCGATGTCCCGTCGCTCTTCATCGGGGGGAAGAGCGATTGGGGCACCTATTCGGCGCCGGGCGCGCTCGATCTTATGCGGACGAAGGCGGCGACGAGGATGGGCGGCATCGAGCTGATCGACGGCGCCGGTCACTGGATCCAACAGGAGCAGCCGGTTCGGCTCAGCACGTTCCTGCTCGCCTTCATGAAGCAGGTGGGGGTGCGTAGCGCCGAGCCGACAAGCCATTGATGTTGCGGTGGCCGGCTACTGTGCATGGGGTTGTTTTCGATTTTTTGGTGTGCGGCTCGCCGGGATCGACGCAAACTGGTCTCAGTGCCCGCCGAGATAGGCCGTGATTAGCCGCGGATCGTGGATCAGATCCTTGGCAGGGCCGGACTGCACGATCTCGCCGGTCTCCAGCACGTAGCCATAGTCGGCCGTCTCGAGCGCGGCGCGGGCGTTCTGCTCGACCAGCAGGATGGACACGCCGAGGTCGCGCAAGGACGCGATGGTGCGAAAGATCTCGCGCACGATCAGCGGCGCGAGGCCGAGACTGGGCTCGTCGAGCATCAGGAGCGCGGGCTTTGCCATCAGCGCGCGCCCCAGCGCGAGCATCTGGCGTTCGCCGCCGGACAGCGTGCCTGCGGCCTGATGTTGTCGTTCCCTGAGCCGGGGAAAGCGATCATAGACCTCATCCAGCGTCTTTCGGACACCGGAGCGGTCGCGCAGGCTGTAGGACCCGAGCAGCAGGTTATCGGCGACCGACATGTCGGAGAACAGCTCGCGCTTCTCCGGAACCAGGCAGAGCCTGCGCTCGACGCGATCCTCGACAGACATCTTACCGAGATCGTTGCCGCGGAACGCCATGCGGCCACGCGATCCGAGCAGCCCGATGGCCGCCATCAGCAGTGTGGTCTTGCCGGCGCCGTTCGGACCGATCACGGTGACGATCTGGCCCTCGTCGACCGACAGCGAGACGTTGCGCACGGCCTCGACGTTGTCGTAGCAGACGGTCACGTCGGTCATGGAGAACATCTCGCTCACGCGACGCCCCCGAGATAGGCCTCTTGAACCCGCTCGTCGCTGCGGATCGCGCTCGGGACGCCCTCGCAAAGCTTGGAGCCGAAATCGAGCACCACGATGCGGTCGACCAGCGACATCACGAATTCCATGTCGTGTTCGACGATGAGGATGGTCAGGTGATCCGCCCGCAGCGCGCGGAGCAGCTCCGCCAGTCGCAGCTTTTCCTGGCGGCGCAGGCCCGCCGCCGGCTCGTCCAGCACCAGGAGGGCGGGATCCGCGGCGAGCGCGCGCGCGATCTCCAGGATGCGCTGGTTGCCGAGGGGAAGATTGCCGGCGAGCTCGAACGGCTTGTCGCCGAGCCCGACGCGCTCGAGCTGCATCAGCGCCTCGTGCCGGGCGCTGGCTTCCTCGCGCTGATTGAGGCGAAAGGCGCCGGCGAACAGGCCGGTGCGGGTTCGGCTGTAAGTGCCGAGCATGACGTTCTCCAGCAGGTTCATGCGCGGCCGCAGCTTCACATGCTGGAAGGTCCTGGCGACGCCGGCCTTGGCGATGCGGGATTGCGGATCGCGCGTGATCATGCGTCCCGCAAAGACGATCTCGCCCTTGTTGACCCGCAGCGCGCCGGTCAGGCAGTTGAACATCGTGCTCTTGCCGGCGCCGTTCGGGCCGATCACGGCAAGAATCTCGCCGGATCTCACCTCGAAGCTGACATTGTTGACCGCGACGAGGCCGCCGAACCGACGCTCGGCGCCATCAACCTTCAGGAGAAGCTCGCCCGGTGCCGGTTGCGGCCGGCGCGGCAGCGGCGGCGCCGGCTGCGGCCACTCGCGCCTGGTCTTCGGCAGATAGCGTGCGATGGAGGGGACGATGCCCTGCCGCGCCCATTGCAGGAACAGGATGAACAGCGCGGAGAAGGCGACGATCTCGAGTTGCCCAGACGCGCCCTTGGCGATCAGCGGCAGATAATCCTGCACGCTGTTCTTGAGCAGGGTCACGATGGCGGCGCCGACGACACCGCCGAGCAGGCTGCCCGCGCCGCCGACCATCGTCATCATCAGGTACTCGATGCCCATGCTGGCATCGAACGGGCCCGGGCTGATGAAGCGGCTCATATGCGCGTATAGCCATCCGGAGAGCGAGGCCAGGAACGCCGCGATCACGAAGGTCACGAGCTTGATCCGGAAGGCGTTGATGCCGAGGCTCTCGACCAGCGTATTGCCGCCGCGCAGGGCCCGCATGGCGCGGCCGAGCCGCGAGTCCAGCAGATTGTAGCCGAGCAAGAGCACCAGGGCGACGATGCCCCAGATCAGATAATAGATCTGTGCGCTGGAGACGAGCGCGAGCGAGCCAAGACTGATCGGCGGGATCGACGAGATGCCGTTGAAGCGGCCGAGCCCCTCGACGTTGCCGAACAGGAAGCCGATCGCAAGGCCCCATGCGACGGTCGAGAGCGAGAGGAAGTGGCCCTGCAGGCGCAGGGTGACGACGCCGAGGATGGCCGCGACGCCGCAGGTCAGCGCCACTCCGAACAGCAGGCCGAGCCAGGGCGATTGGCCGTTCAGGGCGGAGACCCACGCCGTCGCATAGGCGGCGATGCCGACGAACGCCGCCTGTCCGAACGACACGATGCCGCCGACACCGGTGAGGAGGGCGAGGCCGATGGCGACCAGCGAATAGATGCCGATATAGTTCATCAGCGTGACGCTGAACGGGCTCAGGACGAGGGGCGCGAGTGCGAGGCACGCCAGTGCTGCGACGGCTGCGAGCTGAACATGAAGGCGCGTCATTCCTCGATCTCCTCCTCGGAATGCAGCGAGGCGAGGGACCGCCAGATCAGAACCGGGATCAGCAGCGAGAACACGATCACGTCCTTCAAGGCACTGCTCTGGAAGGATGCGAAGCTTTCGAGGATGCCAACCCCGACCGCGCCGATCGCGGCGCCGGGATAGCTGGTCATGCCGCCGACGATGGCGCCGACGAAAGCCTTCAGACCGATCAGGAAGCCGGAATCGTAGAACACGGTATTCACCGGCGCGATCAGGATGCCGGACACGCCGGCCATCAGCGAGCCCAGCAGGTAGGCGATGGTGCCGGCCCGCGCCGGCCGGATCCCCATCAGCCGCGAGCCGGTCCGGTTCACAGCCGTGGCGCGGAGCGATTTGCCGACCAGCGTGAAGTCGAAGAAGAGATAGAGGAGGCCGCTGAAGACCAGCGCAGCGATCACGATTAGCATGGTCTGGCCCGAGATCAGGACGCCGGCGAACTCCGTTGACAACGACGTCAGCGGCTCGGTCCGGACTCCCTCGGGGCCGAAGAACAGCAGGCCAAGGCCGACCAGCGCGAAATGCAGCGCCACGGAGACCGTCAGCAGCAGCAGCACCGTGCCGTCGGCGATCGGGCGGAAGACGATCCGGTCAAGCAGAGGGGCGATCGGCGTGATCAGCATCAGCGCGAGCACGAGCCGGACGGCGAGCGGCGGGTCGATGCGCATGGTGAGCCAGGCGATGCCGACCACTGCCAACGGAAGGACGAGATAGAACAGAAGCGCGCGCGGCAGCAGTCGCGTGTCGCCGTTGCGAATGAGTGAAATGATCTCGATCAGGGTCGCAAGGCACGCCAGCACCACGACCAGCGCGCCGGTTCCGGGAAAGCGCTTGGCATCGAGCGCCGCAAGCGTCAGGGCGGTAAAGGCGGCGATGTCGCCGAAGGGAATGAAGATGACCCGTGTCACCGTGAAGATGAGCACAGTTCCGATCGCGACCAGCGCGTAGACCGCGCCGGTGGCGATCCCGTCGATTCCAAGGATGGCCGCGATGTCACTCGTCATTGAGACGCCGTTCCCCCGTTCCGACCGACGGCCATGGTTTCGCTTATGGCGCGTACTTCCAGACGCCGCCGGTCAGCCGGACCACCACCAGCGAGCGCTCGTCGACGCCGGTGACTGCACCGGGTTTGAAGTTGTAGACGGCATGCACGCCGGGCAGTTCCTTGGTGCTGAGGATGGCGTCGCGCAGCGCCGTGCGGAATTCCGTCGTCCCGGGCTTCGCGGTCTTGAGCGCCCGCTCGGCGGCGTTGGCGAAGATCAGCCAGGCATCGAAGGAGTAGGCGGAGAACCCGTCAGTGGTCGGAATGTTGTGGGTCTTCTGGTAGACCGCGCGGAAATCGAGCGCGATTTTCTTGGCAAAGTGCTCGTCCGGAAGCTGTTCGGCCACGATCACGGGGCCGGCGGAGACCTGAATGCCCTCGGCGGCCTTGCCGCCGACGGTGACGAAGTCCGGATTGACCAGCGCCACGGTGCCGTAGGTGTTGCCCTTGAAGCCGCGCTCGGAGAGCGTGATGAGCGGCAACGCGCCTTGCGTACCGGAGCCGCCGATCAGCACCGCGTCGGGACGTGCGGCCATGACCTTGAGGATCTGCGCGGTCACCGAGGTATCAGTGCGGGCATAGCGCTCGTTGGTCTGGACCTTGATGTCGTCGGTGGGCTCGGCGGCCTTGGCGCCGTTATAGACGAGGTCGCCCCACGCATCGGAGAAGCCGATATAGCCGATGTTCTTCATGCCGTCGCGCTTCATCCGGTCCGCGACGATCTTGACCAGGAGCGAAGCCGGCTGCGGCACCGCGACGACCCATTGCTCCGGCGAGTCCGGAAGCTTGCCGACCGGCGAGATCGAGATCATCGGCACCTTCAATTCGCTGGCGACGGCCGCCATGGCGATGGTCGAGGGAGTCGTCGCGGTGCCGATCAGGAGGTCGACCTTCTCCTCCTCGACGAGCTTGCGCGCGTTGCGCGTCGCAGCCGACGGATCGGAACCGTCGTCGAGCTGGATCAGGCGGATGGTCTCGCCGTTGATGGTCTTCTTGTATTCATAGGCGGCATTGATGCCGCGCCCATAGGGGATGCCGATCGACGCGCCGTTGCCGCTCAGCGAGGTGACAAAGCCGATCGTGATGTCGGCTTGCGCAGCCGGTGCTGCGAAGACGCCGGCGACTAGTGCGAGTAAGCCCAGGGTCTTCTGCCGCATTTGCGTTGTCCTCCGTTGATGCTGAATACGAATGTCTGGCAGCCGGGCAGAAGCCCGAACTGTGCACGAACCGGTTGAAGGCATTGCTGCAGCGCCAGACGCCGGGCGCGGCGAGAGGGAAGTTCGCTTGGCCGGGGCGTCAGCGGCCATGGCGAGGTGTGCCGCTCGAATAGCGGGCGGGTCCGCGGCAACCGGCGTGCATGTGTCGAAACGAAAGAAAGTGAATGCCGCAGCGGCGACGCGCCACCGGCGATGTTGCTGCCGGCCGTTCGGGCCCGACGATCGTCCACGCGATTGAGTTTCTCAAAATCGGTGCCCTGCAACATCATCGTCATGGCCACCGGCATTGGCCGATGGTCGATTACTTAAAGCCTAAAGTATTCTCCGTGGCGCCGTCAACACGTGTCACGGGGCTGCCAGAAAAAAATGTTGCTGCATACAATTCCGTCAGAGCGCGCCATTTCCTTCACCTCTTCGTCCTGAAAAATGGGCCTTCTTGGCGCGACGGAGAGGCCCCCTTGGCGGGCTTCGTCGCGCGCATTTGACGGGTCAATTAGTTTATGGTTGAAATATCTCTGTCGGCAGGTCGACGGCCGATGCTCCCGTCACCGTTTGAGGAGAAGGGCGATGCGCATCTTCTGGCAGAGTTTCGTCGATGCGAGCGTGAACGCGCCCTATATGGCGCGGCTGTCGGAGTACCTCAACACGATCGCCGCGCCCGGCACGACGGTTCACGTCGAAGGCATTTCGCCACCAGACCGGGAGTTCGGCCGGCTTGCCGAATTGCGCTGCGCGGTTCAGGCGATCGACAACGGCATCGCGGCCGAAGAGGGCGGGTTCGACGCCTTCGTGATGGGCCACTTCCAGGATCCCGGTCTTTACGAACTCCGCGCGACGCTCGACATTCCCGTGATCGGGACCGGCGAGGCAACATTGCTTGCGGCCTCGCAACTCGGCCGGCGCCTCGGCCTCGTGACGCTCGATCCTGTCTTCGAGGTCTGGCACTACGAGCAGGCTGAACGTTACGGCCTCGGTGATCGCGTCGTCCACGTGACCGGCCTCGGTTGCAAGCCGGAGGATTTCGCTAGCGCATTCGCGGGCGACCAGGCGGCCCACGCCCGGATGATCGAGGATTTTATGGCCTGCGCGTTGCCGCTGGTCGAGCGCGGCGCCGACGTGGTGATCCCCGCCGGTGTGCTGCCGGGCCTCTTGATCGGGCGGGAGCACGGCCTGAAGGTCGGGCACGCGCCGGTCGTGAACTGTGCCGCGGTGGCGTTGAAGAGCGCCGAGATGTGGGTACAGCTGAGGCAACTCAACGGCACCGAGCCGAGCCGCGGACCAAGCTTCAAGCGTGCCAGTGGTTTGGCACGTGACGATTTCCGGGCGATGCTCGCGCGCAACAAGCGCTAGTGCGATGAGCCGCCCAGTTCTGGAGTGCCAGACGTGACGAGACCCGAGAAGGTGCCCCTGTTCGAATGCGCCTCGTGGCAGTATCGCTGTGTAGCTGGAGATGATCTGAGGCGGGCAGGCAAGGCAGGCGGCTGGTGAAGAATTCGTTGCGCACACCGTATGAGGGCATCGTGATGGCGGCTCCCGTCACGATCCCCTATGCGCGCTATTCGATCGAGAGCGCGCAATGGTGGATCGGCCGTGCGCTGAGCGCGCTGGTGGCGCGGGCCGGCATCAAGGCTTCCGATATCGATGGTCTGTGCGTCTCCAGCTTCACCATGGGGACTGACAGCGGGATCGGACTGACGCAGCATTTCGGGCTGTGCGTCAGATGGCTGGACACCATCCCGCTCGGCGGCGCCAGCGCCATCGCCGCATTGCGCAAGGCAGCGCGCGCGGTGCAGGCACACGATGCGGACATCGTGGCTTGCGTGGCCGGCGATACCAACCACGTCGATTCCTTCCGCCTGACGCTCGAGAATTTCTCGCGCTTCAACCAGGACGCGGTCTATCCTTACGGGGCAGGCGGCGCCAATGCGAGCTTCGCGCTGATCGCGCGCAACTACATGCGGACTTATGGTGTCACGCGCGAGGACGTCGGCAGGATCGCGGTCGCCCAGCGTGCCAACGCGCTGCGCAACCCGCATGCGCTGATGAAGGCGCCGCTGACGATCGAGCAGTATCTGGCGGCCCGTCCCATTTCCGACCCCATTCACCTGTTCGATTGCGTCATGCCTTGCGCCGGTGCCGAGGCCTTCCTTGTGATGCGGGACGAGACCGCGGCATCGCTTGGCTTGCCGGCTGCACGATTGCTGTCGACGATCGAGCGGCACAACGCCTTCGCCGACGATCCGATACAGGTGCGCGGCGGCTGGGCGATGGATGTCGGCGAACTCTACGCGATGGCCGGCGTGAAGCCTGACGATCTCGATATCGTCCAGACCTATGATGATTATCCGGTCATCACGATGATGCAGTTCGAGGATCTCGGCTTCTGCGACAAGGGCGACGGCGCGGCCTTCGTTCGTCAGCACGATCTGACCGTTGACGGCGACTTTCCGCACAACACCTCGGGCGGCCAGCTCTCGGCCGGGCAGGCCGGCGCCGCCGGCGCCTATCTCGGGCTCGTCGAAGGATTGCGGCAGGTTCTGGGCGAAGCCGGTCCCACGCAGGTGAAGGATGCCAAGCTCGGTTTGGCTTCCGGCTTCGGCATGATCAACTATGACCGCGGCCTGGCCTCGGGCGCCGTGATCTTTGCGGGGCCCGCGCGATGATCGATCCGATTGAGCCACCCCGGCGCAAGAACCCGCTGCTGCGGACGCGGCTTCCGACGTCGCCGCCGCAAGCGCGCAGCAGGACATCGCACGGGTTCACGCGCGCCGCCGCCGAAGGCCGCTTCATGCTGCAGCGCTGCGAGGCCTGCGGCGCCTTTGCCTATCCGGCACGTGAGGCGTGCCCCGTCTGCCTGTCGGCCGGTCTGGTGTTCGTCGATGCGCCGCGCCGCGGCGCGCTGCTGGCCGAAACCACGGCGCGGGTGCCGAGCGACGTCTATTTCCGCGAGCGGGCGCCCTGGCGCATTGGTCTCGTCAAGATGGACTGCGGTCCGACGATGGTGGCGCATCTGCATGCCGACTGTGTCGAGGGTGCGCCTGTCCTCATGTCGCTTCAGCTCGACAAGAGCGGTCAGGCGGTGGCCTTTGCCCGACCCGAGGGGGAGACTCCCAAGATGGCAGACGACAGGCAGTGGCGGGAAATGACGGCTGATCCGAAATTCCGGCGGGTGCTGGTGACCAATGGCCGCAGCCTGATCGGCCAGGAGGCCATTGCGGCGCTGAAGGCCGCGGGCGCAAAGACGGTGTTCGTCGGCGTTGCCGAACCGTGGCGGCCGTTTGTCGGCGAGCAGCTGTTGCGCGGACAGCAGGGGATCGAACTCGTTACGCTCGACGCGGCCGACGAAAAGTCGGCGACTGATCTTGCGGCCGACATCGGCGGCAAGGTCGACATCCTCGTCAACACGACGGAATATGTGCGGCCTGGCGGCCTCCTCGACCGCAGGGGCACGAGCATCGCGCGGGACGAGATCGACCAGGCCTATCTCGGCTTCATCAACCTCGCGCAGGCCTTCGGTCCGGCGATGCGGATGCGGGGGGCGGATGGCGTCAACAGCAGTGCCGCCTGGGTCAATATCCTGTCCGTCCATGCGCTGGTGAACTGGCCCGCTTTCGGCGCCTACTCGGCATCGCAAGCCGCCTGCCTGTCGCTGTCGCATTGTCTGCGCGCGGAACTGCGGCCCGGCGGCGTCAAGGTGCTGAACCTGTTCACGGGGCCGGTCGACACCGAGTGGTTCCAGACCGTGCCGCCGCCCAAAGTCGCGCCGCGCGCTGTTGCACAGGCGATTGTGTCCGGGCTCAGAGGCGGACTCGAGGAGATGTATGTCGGAGACGTCGCCGAGGAAATCAGGCAGCGTCTCGCCGCCAATCCGAAGGCGGTCGAGCGCGAGCTCGACAAATAAGATCAGGATTTCAACCAAGCGGGAGGACGTGACGATGCAAAGCAAGAATCTCCTGGAGCTCGCAGGTGCGGTCTCGTCCGGCGCGGTGCGCGTCGTCGATCTGACCTTCACGCTCAGTCCGGATTTTCCGGTCATCGTGCTGCCGCCGGAGTTTGGCCAGGCAGCTCCGGTCCGGATCCAGGAGATTTCACGCTATGACGGTCGCGGTCCGGCCTGGTACTGGAACAATGTGACCTTCGGCGAGCACACCGGCACGCATTTCGATGCGCCGATTCACTGGTTCACTGGCAAGGACCTGCCGAACAATTCCGTCGACACGATGCCTGCCAAGGACATGATCGCTCCGGCGTGCGTCATCGACTGCTCGGCCGGCGCAGCGCAGGATCCGGATTTCCTGCTGACCGTTCCGCTCGTCGAAGCCTGGGAGGCGAAGCACGGGCGAATTCCGGCGCGGCACTGGGTTCTGCTGCGGACCGACTGGTCGAAGAAGGGCTGGCGCGACTACGCCAACCTCAGGGATGACGGCGCGCACACGCCGGGCCCGAACGCGGCCGTCATGAAATGGCTGGTGGAGGAGCGCGGCATCATCGGCTTCGGCACCGAGACGATCGGCACCGACGCGGGGCAGGCCGGCCATTTCGAGCCGCCTTATCCGGCGCATCACTTCCTGCACGGCGCCGGCCGCTATGGCCTTCAGTGTCTTTGCAATCTCGATCAGCTTCCCGCCACGGGCGCCGTCATTGTGGCTTCGCCCTTGAAGATCCAGAACGGTTCCGGCAGCCCGCTGCGCGTGATCGCGTTGGTGTCGGCGAGCTGAAGCGAGCGGATGGCGCTTGCCCAACAGAAGAAACGCAAATCAAGAAGGACAGGTGCCATGATCTCGATGAAGACCTTGCTGGCTTCGGCCGCGCTGCTTGTTGCCGTTCCGCAGGTCGGGCAGGCGGAGATCCTCGTCGGATTCGTCACCGGCCTCAGCGGCCCGGTGTCGTCGATCGGGATTCCGAACGCAAAAGGACTGGCGGCCGGTGAAGCCTATATCGGCGAAGTCGGCGGTGAGAAACTCCGCGTCATCCAACTCGACGACGCTTCGGATCCGACGGCATCGGCGCGCAATGCGCGCAAGCTCGTCGAGCAGGAGAAGGTCGACATTCTGATCGGCACGTCGGGCGCGCCGCAGACGCTGGCAATGGCGACGGCCGCAATCGAGATGAAAACGCCGATGATCGCGGTCTCGCCGATCGCGCCGGTGCCGCCGGGCGAGGGCGGGCCCTGGGTCGTGCAGACGCCGCAACCGACGCCGCTTCTGGTTCAGGGCATCGTCGACCACATGAAGGCGCGAGGGTTGAAGACCGTCGCGTTCATCGGCTTCTCGGATGCCTTCGGCGACCTCATGTACGACTCGCTGGCGCAAAGCGCCAAGGCGGCCGACATCAAGGTGATCGCCAACGAGCGATACGCCCGCTCGGATTCGTCGGTGACCGCCCAGGTGCTGCGCGCGCTGGCAGCCCACCCCGACGCCATCATGCTTGGCGGCACGGGAACGCCGGGTGCGTTGCCGGTGATCGCCTTGTCCGAGCGTGGCTACAAGGGACCGCTCTACGGCAACCACGGGCTCATCAGCGCCGACTTCCTGCGGCTGGCCGGCAAGGCCGCCAACGGAATCATCTGCCCGACCGGGCCGGTGACCGCGGCCGAGCAGCTGCCAGCCAGCAATCCGATCCAGAAGGTTGCCCTGGCGTTCCGCGCGGCCTTCGAGAAGGCGAATGGCGAGGCGCCGACCGACTCGTTCTCATCCTATTCCTTCGACGGTTGGCTGGTGTTCGTCGATGCGGCCAAGCGCGCTCTGGCGACCGGCGCCAAGCCGGGCTCGCCGGAATTCCGCACCGCGCTGCGCGAGGCGCTGTTCACCACCAAGGAGCTGGCCGGGACGCAAGGCGTCTACTCCTACACGCCGGCGGATCGCCACGGCGTCGATGCGCGTGCGCGGATCCTGGTTCAGATCGAGGACGGCAAGTACAAGCTGCTGCCCTGATCGAGCGGCGGGATGGCACCGCAGGTTTCACTCCGGCGGTGGTCTGCGATCCCGACGATCATGATCGCTTCACCGATCGCATGAAGGACTCGATCCGCGGCCGCGGGGAGAATGTGCCCCCATGCGAGGTCGAGCAGGCCATCCAATCGCACAGGGCTGTTGCGGCGTGCGCCGCCCGGCATTCTCTTCCCACGCGTCGTCCCTGCTCCCGTGCGCAATTGCGCACTAGGCAGGGACGACACCGAATATGTGGCTCGGGTCAGCTCACGGCTTCTGCATTGCGTCCTTGACGGCGCCCTTGAGCTCGTCGAGCTCGCTGGTCAATCCATCGAGCCGGTCGGCCGGGAATCCTGCCAACAGTTCCGCCAGCCATGAGCCATGGCTCTTGGCCATGCGCCTGAAGGCCTTGCGGCCCTCGACGGTCATGCAAACGATCTGCACGCGCCGATCGAGGTTGGAGGGGGTGCGGGTGATGTAGCCGTCCTCGACCAGACGGTCGACGATGGGTGTGAGGTTTCCAGCGGAGACCATCAGGCGCTTCGGCAGCTCTCCCAGCACCAGTCCACTCGGCTCGCGGTCAAGCTGTGCCAGAACGTCGAAGCGCGGCATCGTGAAATCGAATTCCTCGCGGAACCGGCGCCGCAACTCGCCCTCGATCAGGGTTGTGCAGGCAAGCAGCCGAAGCCAAAGCCGTGTCTGAGCCCGGTACTCGGCCTCCTGATCAACCCCGCTCTTGGGCGAAACAGGTGGGGACTCCTTCGCGACTGCCAAATCAAATCTCCCGCGGCATCCGGTCCCGCTGACGGCGACGACCTCAATGTCACCTACAAGATAGTTCGTGCCAAAAGTAAATTCAAGGTTCGTTCAAGGCGGCGCGAGCCCGCTTGCTGATGTAGCGGAATTTGCAGTGCGTGGCCCGCCGAAAAGCGATCTCCGCGGTTCTTCAAGGGGCGCCTCGGCGGTCCTTTGGTCAGTGGTGATGCTTTATACTTAAAATAAATCAGAGGCCGACGACTTGCGAGCGGAACCGCCGTACGCGCCCACGTCCTAGCATAGCTGCGCTTGAGTCCAAGACGTCCGCGGCCCGGTAGGTCTAACTGACAGCAACGAACGATCGTCGGGTAGCAGTTTGTCGTCCGGCTCGACGACAACGCGGGCGGCATCGGGGGCGAGGCGCATACATGAGATTCAGCGGACGAACTGCCTTGGTCACGGGTGGTGGCACCGGAATAGGAGCGGCCGTCGCACGGCGGCTTGCGTCGGAGGGCGCCAACGTTGCGGTCATGGGCCGGCGGCGGGAGCCGCTGCAGGCGTTGGCTGACGAGACCGGTTGTTTCGTGGTGCAGGCGGACGCGGCCGACAGCGTCGCCGTACGGGCAGCCTTGACGGAGATCCACGGCAAGTTCGGCAGGGTGGATATCCTGATCGCCAATGCCGGCGGTCATGGCGTCGGTCCGACAATCTCGATGACCGACGAGACGTGGTCGCTGGCGACCCGGCTCAACCTCGACACCGCCTTCGTCTGCGCCCGCGAAAGCCTTCCGGATCTGATCGCGCAAAAAGGCACCGTCGTGGTCGTTGCCTCGATCGCCGGCCTGTTCGCGGGCCCCGACGCGGCCGGCTATGTGACGATGAAGCACGCCTGCATCGGCTTCGGCAAATCGCTGGCGCGCGACTACGGCCGCAAGGGCGTGCGAACCAATATCGTGTGTCCCGGCTGGGTTGCGACAGCGATGGCCGACGAGCAGATGCAGGTCATCGTCGAGAAGCACGGGCTGCATTCGATCGAGGAGGCCTACCGGCTGGTCACCAAGGATGTGCCGCTCGGTCGCCCGGCGACATCGGAGGAGGTCGCAAACGTCATCTGCTTCCTCGCCTCGGATGAAGCGTCGGCCATGAATGGTTCGATCCTGACCGTCGATGGCGGGGCGGCCGTGGTCGATTTGCCGACATTGGCATTCGTCGAGTGAGCGGGAGGCAAGAAATGCAGGGCAACGACAGACCCGCTGACTGGAAGAATTTTGATGACTTCGCCGCGGGTATCGCAACCAACCGGCTGCCGATCACGGATGCGCTCGCCGGCCAGCGCCTGAAGATCACGTTGGAGGACGGCCGTGCCATTGATTTGGCTTTTGCTTCAGTCGATCGGCTCGAATGGCGCGAGGGCGACACGACCGGCGCGGACTGGTACGAGGCAATCAGTGTCGCGCCCGACGTCGTCTTCATCAACGTCACCTTTGCCGCGCGTGCGACCGAAGATGAAGCGTTCATCGTCAACACCAGGACCCGCCGCGTGCTGTCGGTCCGCGAGCGTGTCCGCGCCGTGGGCGAAGCTCCCGGCGAACCGCGGGTTGCGCAGGTCTACACGCCCGGTGTCGTCGGCGATCCCGCCATTCCGCCCGCGGGCTTCGAGCCGGCGCCGTCGCGGGACCTGGTCGGGATGACGGCCCATTACGAATACAGCCCGCAGCACCTTTACGAGCATGTCTATCTGAGCTCGCAGCGCTATGCCTGGCAGAACCTGGTCGGGGTTCAGCGCGGTCATGGCGACGTCGACCTGACGACGACCTACAAGTTCGATCATAACCAGTACGTCTTCGGATTCCGCGAGTTCATCATCCCGGTCGCGTCGATCTTCTTCTACAACTGGGATGCCATGCGCTCGACCGGAAAATTCCTCGGCGTGACGAGCGAGGGCCGGGTCGAGAACAAGCCGGCCGGCGCCTTCATCAAGATCAAGTCCAGAACCAGCTACGACCCCGGCAAGGAGCCGGTGTAATCATGGGAGCAGCGACGTGAGCCGGAACTACGACGCGATCGAGGCGCATTACGCCGGATCGGATCGCGGTGATCTCGCTGCCATGATGGCGCCGATCACCGGGGAGACAAGGTGGACCGAGATGGCAGGTTTCCCTTATGCGGGAACCTATGTCGGTACGGACGCCATCATCGCCGGCGTGTTCAAGCGCATTGGCGAGGAGTGGACCGGCTACACGTTCACGCTTGAAAGACTGATCGACGGTGGCACGACGATCGTCGGGATCGGGACCTATTCCGGGCACTACAAGCCGACCGGCAAGGCAATGCGCGCACGTGTCGTGCACGTCTGGGACGTGGACGAGGGGCGGGTGGTGCGCTTCGAGCAGTTCACCGACACAAGGCTCGTCGCCGACGCGATGAGGTAGCGGGGGCGGCCGCGTGCGCCGGGGCTGGGGCATCGGTCACTCGGCGCACGCGGGCTTCGGGCTCACACATTGCTCGTTTGTGTCCTAGGCCGATCGCGTCCGAGTCCAAGACGTGCCGGATCGCGGCTGCCTAGTATCAAGATCAACTCGGCCGAACAACGTGCCGTTATTGCATTGCACGGCGCGCAAGGGGACGCGCGGCGGAACAACGAAACCCACGCGACATCTGGGGTATGGAGGGGAACGCATGATATCGAGACAGACGATCCTGGCTGCCGTCATCGCAATGCTTGCGATCTGCATCGGCAGCGCTGCCTACGCGGCTGATCCAAAGTGCGGTGCCAACACCGGCAAGGCGGCGACCGGCGAGCCGATCGTCGTCGGCGGCATCGTCAGCATCACCGGGCCGGACAATTTCAGCTCGTCGGGGCTGGCCGCGGCGGCCTATTTCAAGTGCTTGAACGCCAATGGTGGCGTGAATGGCCGCCCGGTCAAATATCTGCTCGAGGACGATGCCTGGAACCCGGAGCAGTCGTCGCAGGTCGCGGCGAAGCTGATCCGTGACCAGAAGGCGGTCGCGCTGGTCGGCAACATGAGCTTCGTCGATTGCGGCGCCAATCAGGGGATCTACGAGAAGGAAGACATCATGGTGATCGCCGGCGTCGGGGTGCCGCGCGATTGCTTCTTCCAGAAGAACTATGCGCCGACCAATGCCGGCCCGCGCGTCAGCAACACCAAGGCCGTGATGGATGTCGCGCGGACCTATCCCGGCAAGATCAAGCGTGTGGTCTGCATCGCGCCGAACATTCCCAATGTCGGCGAGTGGTCCTGCACCGGCGCGGTCGCCTGGATCAAGAAGCAGGGCGGTGACGGCAAGATCATCGCGTTCGATCCCGGCTCGCTCGATGCGACCTCGATCGTGCTCGAAGCGATGGCGTTCAAGCCTGACGTGATCAGCGTCGGCACGCCCAAGGGGCTGGCGGTTCCGATCTTCGCTGCGGCGGAAGAGCAGGGGCTCGCCGACAAGGTGCATTTCGCAGGTCCGGCGTCTCTCTACAACCCGGACTTCCCGCACGCGATCGGCAAGTACTGGGACGGCAAGGTCACGGTCGACATGGAGCTGAATGCCGCCAATGCCGGAACGCCGGATACGCTGAACTGGCTCGCGGTGCTGGACAAGTATGGCCAGGCCTCCGATCCCCGAGATACCTTCTCGCAGGCCGGTTACCTCGCCGCACGGGTCACGGCGGAGACCCTGCTGAAGATGGATCCGGCCAAGATCGATCGGGCCTCGGTCACGGCTGCGCTGCGCAACGTCAACCGGTTCGAGAGCGACATGTTCTGCTCGCCCTGGTACATCGGCTCGGGACCGCGGCACAATGCCAACCACGCCGGACCGGTGTCGCAGGTCAAGGAGGGCAAGCTGGTGCCGAAGCCGGTCTGCATCGAGTCGGAAGATCCCGAGCTCGACGACGTGCACGCCTTCGAGAAGACAATCGGGATCGCGAAATAGACGATGCCCGACTTCACGCCCTTTCTCGTTGCGGGCCTCGCGACGGCCGCCACCTACGTGCTCTCCGGTGTCGGCATCGTGGTGCTCTACCGGGCATCCGGCGTGGTCAACTTTGCCCAGGGCGCGGTCGGCGCCCTGGCAGCCTTTATCTCCTGGTCGATCGTCGAGCGCGGCGGTCCGGCCGAATGGTCGTGGATTGGCGGGATCGCCGCTGCGGTCGCGGTGTCATTCCTCTACGGTCGCGTGATCGCACCCCGGCTTGCCTATTCGGATCCGATCATGCGCGCCGTCGCGACGCTCAGCTTCGCACTCATTCTGTTGGGTTTCATGGGATATGTCTGGGGCGAAGCGCCGCGCCGGCTTCGGCTGCCGACCGACACGATGAGCTTCGACCTGATGGGCGTTCGCGTCACGATGACGCGCGCGGTCGCGTTCGCGCTCGGCTTGCTGGTCACCTGCGCGGTGATGGCATTTCTCTCCTATAGCCGCGTCGGCCTTCAGATGCGGGCATTGGCCAGCAGCCGCGACCTCAGCGCGATGCTTGGTGTTCGCGTGTTCCGCGTCGATGGCTGGGCCTGGGTGATCTCAGGCGCGCTGGCCGGCGTCAGCGGTGTGCTGCTCGCCGATCTGCAGCGGCTGAGCGGCCAGGCGCTGACATTCGCCGTCATTCCGGCGATCGCTGCGGCGGTGGTAGGGCGCTTCGCATCGCTACCGGCGACCGTTGCGGGGGGCCTTGCGATCGGCGTCTGCGAAGCGCTGCTGACGCCGGTGCCGATCGTCGGCCCGTTCCGTACCGCGGTGCCGTTTCTGTTTGCGGTCGGCGCGCTGCTGTGGATGCAGCGCAAGGTCGTCTTCGTGTACAGGTGAGCTGACGTGACCGATCAAAGCCTGGAGGGAGTGCCGCCCATTCGCGCCGCCAGATTGCCGCTTCGCGGGATCGCCCTGTGCGTGGCCGCGCTGATCGCCCTGTATGTGATACCGGACGCGCTGAGCAATTATTGGCTGCGCACATTCATCTCCGCCGCGGCGCTGACGATCGCAAGCCTCAGCGTCAGCGTGCTGTTCGCGCAGGTCGGCATGGTGTCGCTGGCGCAGTTCGGCCTGCTAGGCGTCGGCGGCTGGTTCGCGCTGCGCATCTCCCACGGCCTCGGGGTGCCGTTCGAGATCGCGTTGCTCTCCGCGGGCGTCTCGGCGGCGCTGGTCGGACTGATCGTCGGGCTGCCGGCGCTGCGCATGCGCGGGCTCTATCTGGCGATCATCACCTTGATGATGGCCGGCGCGATCCAGGTGCTGATCAGCGCATTCGGCTTTCCGGACGGCGGACCCGGCATCCTCGGCAAGAGCACCGGCGCGCGGCTGATGATGGCGCGCCCGCTCATTGCGCAGAGCGATGAGGCCTATCTGCGTTACGCGATCGTCGTCACCATGCTCTGCTATCTGCTGGTGCTGGTGCATGTTCGCGGGCGGCCGGGCCGCGCCTGGGCCATGATCCGCCGCAGCGAGGTCTGCGCGCTCGCCGGCGGCGTCGACATCGTCGCCTACAAGGTGTGGGCCTTTGCGCTCGCCGGTTTCCTCGCCGGCGTCGCGGGAGCGGTGCTTGCCGGGGGCGTCGGGCAGCTCGACGGCAGCGCGTTTCCGGCGAGCCAGTCGATCATGCTGTTTGCACTGACGATCGTGGGCGGCGCGTATTCCTGGTTCGGCCCGATTATCGCCGGGCTGATGTTGCGCGCCTTTCCGGCGCTGCTTAACGATTTCCGCGTCGACGGCAATATCGCAACCATGGTGTTCGGCATTGGGCTGCTGCACGCCTTGATCACCGCGCCGCACGGCATCGCCGGCCAACTGTCTGACCTGGTCGGGCGCCTGCGCCGGGCCCTGTGTGGCGAACGAAAGGCCGGTCCATGATCGAGATCGACGATCTGACGGTGCAGTTCGGCGGCGTGCGTGGCTTGAGCGAGCTGACGGCACGTCTGCCCGAGCCGGTCACCGGTCTGGTCGGGCCTAACGGCGCGGGCAAGACGACGCTGATCAATGTCCTGTCCGGATTTGTGCGCCCAACCACGGGGCATGTCAGCATCGACGGCCAGGACCTGAGGAACATCGCGATTCACAAGCGGGCCGCGTTCGGGATTCGCCGCACGTTTCAGAATGAGCAGGTTGTCGAGAATCTGACCGCGGCCGACAACATCAATGCCATTCTCGACAATGTGCCGACCGATGGGCAGCCGCGCGCTGCACTGATTGCGCAGGCGCTGGAGTTCGTCGGCCTTGCTGCCAAGGGCAACGTGCTCGGCCGCGACCTCAACGCCTATCAGCGGCGGATGCTGGAGATCGCTCGCGCCATGGTCGGCCGCCCGCGGCTGATCATGATGGACGAACCGGGCGCGGGTCTCGCCCAGCATGAGAGTGAGCATCTGCGCGACGTCATCAGGCAGCTTCACGGCCATTGCGGGGCGCAGGTATTGCTGGTCGACCACGACGTCGACCTGATCTCGGCGACCTGCACGGCAACGCTGGTGCTCGATTTCGGCTCCGCGATCGCCTATGGGGCGACGGCAAGCGTGCTGGCCGAGCCGAAGGTGCGTGCGGCCTATCTCGGTGTGTTGGAGGATGCGACGTGAGCGCCGGCCTTACAGTGCGGGGTCTCGATCTCTCCCGCAACGGCAAAGCGATCCTGCACGGCATTGATCTCGCCCTCGCGCCCGGACGGATCACTGCGCTGCTGGGCGCGAATGGCGCCGGCAAGAGCAGTCTCGTGCTGGCGATCGCCGGCGTCCTGCCTGCGACCTCGGGCGCCATCAATCTCGACGGACACTCGATCATGGGCTTGCGGCCGGAGACCATTCGCGCGAGCGGGCTGGCCGCCGTCCCTGAAGGACACCAGGTCCTGAACGAGCTGAGTGTCGAGGACAATCTCAAGGTCGCCGGCAGCCATCTGTCGCGCGCCGAATTGAGATCGGCGATCGATGTTGCGCTCGGCACGTTCCCCGAATTGCGTGAACGCCTTCAGGCCAGGTCGGGCAATTTGTCCGGGGGACAGCAGCAGATGGTGGCGCTCGCGCAGGCGATCATTGCCAAGCCACGCTATTTGCTCGCCGACGAGTTGTCGTTCGGTCTCGCCCCCGTTGTCGTTGCTCGCCTGGTGCCGGTGTTGCAGGACCTGGCCGCGCAAGGGGTCGGCGTGCTGCTGATCGAGCAGTTCACGCACATCGCCCTGAAGATCGCCCATGCGGTCTACGTGATGGAACGCGGCAAGATCTGCTTTTCCGGTGAGCCGCGAGAATTGATCGACAATCCCGCCATCCTGCACAGCGCCTATCTCGCATAAGCACATCGTCGTTGCGACCGCTGGTCGCGGTGCCGTGCCCGCATCTCCGTGCCGGAAAGGCGTTGACACGGCAAAGGAGGTGCTTAACATGTTATCAAAAGCGCCGCCCGACGGCGTTTCCCAGGGAGGAGCGCATGCAGCTCCAGGAGTTTAGCAGCTGGACTCCCGAAGTCTGGGGACAGCCGCCTTTGGAGGAATGGAGGGACAAGCTCCGGTCCGTGTGCGGACGGTTCAATCCGTTCGGCCAGGAGGAGCGCGGCTTCGTCAATGGCGGCGTTGTGCTGCGCGATGCCGCAGGCATGGAGATCGTCCAGGTCGCAACCGACGTCGACGTGGTTCGCCGCGCAGAGCGCGATATTCGCCAGGACTATGGCGAGCACTTCTTCCTGCTGGTTCAGTTGCAGGGGGTGTGCGGGGTCGAGCAGCAAGGGCATCAGAGCATCATCTCGCCCGGCGACTGCATTCTGGTCGATTCCTCGCTGCCGTCGAACTTCTTCTTCAACGGCCAGTTCAGCAATCACTTGTCGGTGCATCTGCCGCGGCAATTGTTGCTGTCAGAGAAGCCGAACGACTTCGAGGTGTCACGACGGCTCGGAGCCGAGGACCCGATGTCGACGATGCTGCGGGCGCTGGTTGCCAAGATGTTGCAGCTGCCGTCGAGCCACAAGCGGTCCGGCGAGTTGCGGCAATTGCTGCTGCAGGCGACCCGGCAGGCGTTCGCCGCGGATTCGCCGGACACCCCGCTCTGTCCGAAGGAGCGGGCGTCCGGCCGGCTCGAATTCGCGCGGGCCCTGGTCGATCGCCATCTCACGGCGGAGTGGCTGACGGCGCAATGGCTCGCCAATCGTCTCGGCGTCTCGATGCGCACGTTGCAGGAAGATTTCAGCGCGGTCGGAACCACGGTCACCAGCTTCATCCGGGATCGCAGGCTGCGGCTGGCCAAGGATCGCCTGCTGGAACGGCAGCGCGGCTCTGACGGCGGCACCATCGCCGAGATCGCTTATTCGTCCGGCTTCAACGACATTTCCTATTTCAACCGTTGCTTCAAGCGGGCCTTCGACTGCTCGCCGACCGACGTCACGCGCCGATAGCCTGCTGCGCTCCCGTCCAAGCGAAACCGCGCTCCTTTCCAAGACATTGGCCGTGCGATGGCTTTTGCTGAAGCAAGTCGTTGTCGTGAGGAGAAGATTGCATGCAGCGCTGGAGCTTGCTTATCGACGGGCGCCGGATCGAGACAGATCGTTTCCAGGACGTCCTCAACCCGTCGACCGGCGCCGTGGTCGGCGGAATGCCGCTCGCGACGGCGTCCGATCTCGACGCCGCGGTTGCGGCCGCCTCCAGGGCGTTTGAAATCTGGAAGGACCGGCCCGATAGCGAGCGTGCCGATGCCTGTCGCGCGATCGCCGATACGATCGAGCAGCATGCCGAGGAACTTGCGCGGCTCCTGACGCTCGAGCAGGGCAAGCCGCTGAACGGGTTAGGTTCGCGTTTCGAGATCGGTGGCGCCGTGGCCTGGACACGCCATACCAGCGGTTTGTCGCTGCCGGTGGAAGTCCTGCAGGACGGTGCCGAAGGACGGGTCGAGCTACATCGCAAGCCGATCGGGGTCGTCGGCTCGATCACGCCGTGGAACTGGCCGGTCATGATCGCGTGCTGGCATATCATCCCGGCGATCCGCGCAGGCAACGCCGTGATCATCAAGCCGTCGCCATTGACGCCGTTGAGCACGATCCGTCTGGTCGAGCTGATCAATGAGAAACTGCCTCCGGGCGTGGTGAATGTCGTCACCGGCGACAACGAGATCGGCAGCCTGATGTCGGCGCATCCCGGAATCGGCAAGGTGACGTTTACGGGATCGACCGCGACCGGCCGCAAGATCATGCAGAATGCGGCGGGCAGCTTGAAGCGCCTGACGCTCGAGCTCGGTGGCAACGACGCCGGGATCGTGCTGCCGGATGCCGACCCGAAGAAGATCGTCGAGGGCCTGTTCTGGGGCGCATTCATCAATGGCGGTCAGACCTGTGCGGCGCTGAAGCGGCTCTATGTCCACGACAGCCTGTATGACGAGCTTTGCCGCGAGCTCGCGGCCTATGCGAAGCAGATCGTCGTCGGCGACGGTCTCTCCGAGACCTCGACGCTTGGTCCGGTGCAGAATCGCCGGCAGTTCGAGATCGTCTCGGCCCTCGTCGAAGAGGCGCGCAAGAAGGGCGGTCGGGTGCTGGTCGGCGGCGATCCGCCCGGCGGCCCTGGTTACTTCTATCCTGTGACGCTGGTTGCCGACGTCGATCACGGCTGCAGGCTGGTGGACGAGGAGCAGTTCGGCCCGGCTCTGCCGATCATCCGCTATTCCGACGTCGAGGACGCGATTGCCAAGGCCAATGCGAGCGCGCTGGGGCTCGGCGGCTCGGTCTGGGGAACCGACCTCGCGCGTGCGAAGGCGGTCGCGCAACGCATCGAATCCGGATCGGTCTGGATCAACAAGCACGGCGCCATTCAGCCGAACGCGCCGTTCGGCGGCGTGAAGCAGTCAGGCTTCGGCGTGGAATTCGGGGTCGATGGGCTGAAGGAGTTCACCACCGTCCAGACCGTGTTTGTTTAGCCGGGGGAGCAGGTCGGAATCGGCCGCGTCGCAGGGAGTGATATGCAGGAGTTTGACTATATCGTCGCCGGCGGCGGCTCCGCTGGCTGCGTGCTGGCGTCCCGCCTGTCTGAAGATCCGCGCAATCGTGTCTTGCTGATCGAGAGCGGACAGCGCGACACCGACCGGTTCATCCACATCCCTGCGACCTTCTTCAAGGTGCTCGAGAAGGGACGCGACGCCTGGGTCTATGCGTCCGAGCCCGAGAAGGGCCTGAACGGGCGCCCGTCGATCGTACCCCAGGGGCACGTCCTGGGCGGCGGCAGTTCGGTCAACGCGATGGTCTACATCCGGGGATCGCGGCGGGATTACGATACATGGTCGCAGATGGGTTGCCGCGGCTGGAGCTACGATGAGGTGCTTCCGGTCTTCCGCGATCTTGAAGCCAACCAGCGGCTGTCCGGCGAATATCATGGCACGATCGGCAAGCTCAATGTCTCCGATCGTGCCTACGGCCATCCATTGTCCTGGGCATTTATCCGCGCCGCGCAGGAGGCGGGCATCCCCTACAACGAGGACTTCAACGGCGCGCGCCAGGAGGGCGTCGGCTTCTACCAGACGACGACGAGCCGTGGACGCCGCCGCAGCGCCGCCGAAGCCTTCCTGCGCGAGGCAGAGCGACGTGCGAACCTGACCATCAGGACCGCGACGCGTGTCCACAAGGTGGTGTTCGAAGGCAAGCGCGCGAGCGGTGTGCTGCTCGAGGACGGTTCGACCGTCAAGGCGCGGCGCGAAGTGATCCTGACTGCCGGCGCACTGGCGACGCCGAAAATCTTGCAGCTGTCGGGGATCGGACCTGCTGCCCATCTGCGCGAACATGGAATCGAGATCGTTTCCGATCTGCCCGGGGTCGGCGAGAATTACCAGGATCATCTCGAAGCGACCGTTCAGTGCGAGACCAGGGATCCGATCTCGATCTTCGGCGAAGACAAGGGCGTTCGGGCCGCATCGCACATGATGCAGTACCTTCTGACCAAGACCGGGTTGCTGACATCAACGGTCGTGGAGTCCGGCGGTTTTGCCGATACCGCCAGGACCGGCGAGCCGGACATCCAGTTTCACGTCTTGCCGACGTTCAACGGCTTTGCGGATCGGCCGTCCGAGCCCGGACATGGCATCTCGATCGGCCCCTGTGTGCTGCGCCCGCAGTCCCGTGGAACTGTTCGCCTGAGATCGCCGAATCCGGCCGACCCGGCGCTGTTCGTCGCCAATTCGCTTGCAGAGCGAGCGGATGTCGACATCCTCGTGCGAGGCGTCCAGCTTGCCATTCGCATTTCCGAGGCGCCTTCGCTGGCGCGTCTGATCAAGCGGCGCGCTCTGCCAAAGCCCGGCGTGGAGAGCGACGTCGATGCGCTCGCCGACTATGTCCGCGCGATCTCGAAGACCGTGTTTCATCCCTCCGGAACGGCAAAGATGGGGCCCTCCGGCGACCCGATGGCGGTTGTCTCGGAACAACTGCTGGTGCGTGGCGTCGAAGGCCTTCGGATTGCCGACGCCTCAATCATGCCGCGGCTCGTCTCCGGAAATACCAACGCACCGACGATGATGATCGGGGAGCGGGCAGCTCGCTTCATCTTGGGAGCGGCGGAATTGGTAAGCGCCTCCTGAGACAGTTGGGGCCCGTGTCACCGAGCGCGAGGACGAATACGCCGCGGTCGAAGCAGGTGTCGGCGCATCCGCGCGGGCAGCCCGGAGCTGTCCGGCGCGGCCTCGATCTCGACCGCGCCGAGCAGGTCGAGGACAGAGCGCAGTCTGCTTCCGGGACAGCATCATTGGACATACTCTGGGCGCCGCTTTCTGTGCGCTACGCGTGCACTGGCAGGTCAAAACGGGTACAAGCGTGCGCAAATTCGGCCTAGTTTGAAGCGCACATGTTTATGGGCGTCCCTTTGAATTCCAAGGTAACTACTTGAAACCGCGAGACTATCTCTTTTCCGTTGCGCCCATGATGGATTGGAGCGAGAGTTCAATTTTTTCAATCGGTTAGGGTGCGCCGTGTGCACGACGTGTGCACCGGGAGATCAAGAAAAATCTATTGTTGGCAAACCTGAGCAGTCGGTCCGAGCCGTGATGCGGATGTTGGGGCTCGACGCAATCGAATTGATGAGAGCAGCGCGGCAGCTGCGACCGAGAAGCTGATCTCGTTGTCGGCATGGCGAACGAACCTGCCTTTCGCCGGTGGGGTAGGGGGCTGCTATTCAGCGCGAGTATGAAGAATGCTGATGTCGGGGGGGCGAGTCGCTCCCCCGCTACCACGTATGACCCACTACTATGGTGGGCCTCCAGAAAAAGCCCTCCGCCGACCAGTGCGGCCAGCTTTCCCTCGACCTCGAAGCCTTCCTAAGGGCCATTCGGGTGGACGATGACGCTGTGCGCAAGCGACCTGAAGTCGGCGACCAACGGGCCGCGGTCGTCCTCCGCGCTTGCGTGGCTTGCTATCGTGTCGGCAAGCGCATTCACGGTCTCGATGAAGCGGTCCGGCGTTGCCGGATGCAGTGAGATGGAGGGAGGGCCTCCTCGAGGGCAGCCAGTTCCGCCTCGACGCGCAACCGCTCTTCAGCTCCGCGATCCGTTGCTGGGCATCCTCCTTGGAAATCACGTACCTGAACACCAAGCCGGCAGAGCTCGCTCTAGTATCCGATTCCATCACGAGACTGAGCCTCATGCCCATACTGATCAGGCTTTTGATGATACCTCGGCTAAGTCATGGCGTTCGATCGTTTCTGCTGGGAACAGGTTGTTTCTTGTCGGCGGTCACTTTGTTTGACCTGGCGGCGCTGTGAGAACACGCGACACACTTGAAAAGCACATGTTTCAGAGGCTATTCATCTAAAATAGGCATGGACCTCGAAACTGGGGGACTGATGGACTTACGCCAACTTCGCTACTTCGTCAGCGTCGCGGACAGCGGCAGTATCAGCGCAGCGGCCGTCGTTTTGCACGTCGCACAGTCAGCGGTCAGCCGCCAGATGCTTCGTTTGGAGGAAGAGGTGGGGGGCGTGCTGTTTCAGCGCAGCATTGCCGGGGTAGAGCTGACCGAGAGCGGCCACGTGCTGTTGGAGCGGGCGCGCTTCATCCTGAGAGAGATCGAGAGTGCTACGAACGACGTTTCAACCTTCAGCCGCGGAATGCGTGGCACCGTACGCATGGCCGCCCCTGCGAGCGCGGGGCGAGCCCTTTATGTACCCTTGATTCAACGGTTCCACGCCCAGTTTCCGCAAGTTCAGCTTGAGCTTTCGGATAGTACAACAGACGAGATGCTGCGCAGCCTTGCCGCCGGTACGCTGGATCTAGCTCTCGTCACTGAAATTGAAGCGCGCGAAGACGTCGTGGTGAAACCTGCTTGGCGCGAAGAAACTCTGCTTCTGGCTCCCGTTGGCAATCCGATCTGCAAGCGAAAGAGCATTGCCGCGCGCGACTTAAAGCAGATGCCAATCATTATCTCGCCGGGCCTACGGCGCATCTTCGAGGAACGCTACGGGGCGCTGCGTCCTATCATCCAAATCCATAGCAGCAGTCCCGCAGCCGAGTTGACCCGCTCCGGCGTGGGCTATGTGGTTGTTCCCAAGTCGGCATTGAGTACGTCCGACATTTGGCGCGGGTTGCAAGGTGTGCCCGTGCGTGGGCTCGACACAACCCGAATGATAGCTTGGGGCAAGGGGCGCCCCGCCAGTCTGGCAGCCCGCGCGCTTCGCGCCGCCGTTGAGCAAATTGTATGCGAACGCATTGAGGAAAAGCTGTTCTTGCCTGTGCGAGCCAAAGCGCAAGTCCTATCTCAAGTTTAAAAACCGTCCTGATGTGAAGCATCCACCATTCGGTGCTGCCGGCGCTCAAGTCGCCCTGCCGCACGACATCGAGAACGTCGGTGGAGGGCCGGAGCGACAACGCCACGGCCAGTAAGACGATCAAGACCTGTGAGAGGCCGAGTCGCGATTTGCGGCTGATGACGGATCGCGCCATCGAACCGGCGCGCCGCGCGCTGCCGATGGGTTGCGGCGTCGTGTCAGTTGCGCGGAGCGTCCGCCGCCCAGTCATCGTCCGCAATCACCCATAGCGACGATGACGTAGTCGCGAAGCTGGCGCAAGTCCATCAGTTCCCGGCGCCAGCGGGTCCATGCCTCTTTTAGATGAATGGTCCCTGAAAAATGTGCTTTTCAAGTGTGGCGCGTGTTTCCACAATCGGCGCGTGATCTTTCAGTGGTCTTCCAAAAGAATCCCCAGTTGTGGTCGTCGAATATTCTCCACCCATCAGCGCCAAGACGCGATGACAGCGTTGCCGCCGGCAAGGTGGTCTCGGACGGCCATGTTGAAGTGCCGAACAAGCCGGGCGTCGGCCTCGAAGCTACAACGCGCCGTATCCGCTGATGCAAATCGTGGGTGCTTGAGCACCTCGCGTCGTATCCAATTGTCGATAGTAACTGGAGTTAAAAAAATGGCGACAAAAACACGCGTTCGAAATTCTGATGGTCATGGAGAAATTGCGGCGGTACACGCTGACGGCATGCGTATCCTCTGGGACGCGCCGATCACCATGAGCGATGGGGTCGTGCTGCGCGCCGATATATTTCTGCCTGAGGCGACCGGCCGCTATGGCGCAATCATGTCCTATGGTCCGTACGGCAAGGGATTGCCGCTCCAGGTCGGCTACAAGAGCCAGTGGTCACGCATGGTCGCAGCCGCACCGGACATCGTGGAGGGCTCGTCCGGCAGGTACCAAAGCTGGGAGGTGGTGGACCCCGAGAAGTGGGTGCCCGATGGCTTCGTCTGCGTCCGTGTAGACAGCCGCGGCGCGGGGCGATCTCATGGTGTGCTCGACACGTTATCGTCGCGTGAAATACAGGATTTCTACGAATGCATCGAGTGGGCGGCCGCCCAGCCCTGGAGCAATGGAAAGATCGGGCTCAATGGCATCTCCTATTATGCGACCACCCAGTGGCGCGTAGCCACGCTGCGGCCTCCGCACCTTGCTGCCATCTGCGTGTGGGAGGGGGCTATGGACCGCTACCGGGACTCGACCCGGCAGGGCGGCATCTACATGCAGTTCAGCGCGGACTGGTATCGCCGGCAGGTGGCCCCGCTGCAGCACGGATATGGCGAGCGCGGCCACCGCAACCCGAACACAGGTGAGCTCGTTGCCGGCCCGGAAACGCTGAGCGACGAAGAGCTTGCAAAGAACCGCGTGAACGTTGCCTCCAATGAGGTACTCGACCGCCCCCTGATCGATGACTATTACCGGGAGCGGACTCCCGACGTTAGCCGTATCGAGGTGCCGCTGCTGTCGTCCGCAAATTGGGGCGGCATGGGTCTGCACACGCGGGGTAACTTCGAGGGCTATCTCGGCGCAGGCTCCGCTCAGAAATGGCTCGAAGTCCACGGTGATTCGCATTTCACCCCTTTCTATCGCAAGTTGGGCATCGAACTTCAAAAGCGGTTTTTGGCGCATTTCCTCCAGGGCAAGGACACGGGTTGGGATCGCCAGCCGCCGGTGCAGTTGCACATCCGGCGCCCGGGGGAGCACTTCACAATTCGCGATGAGCAGGAATGGCCGCTCGCCCGAACGAAATGGACTAAGTACTACCTGGATCCCGCCAAACGCTCCCTGAGCGCCACGCCATGCACCGGTGCCAGCATCTCCTACAGCACCACGGACGACGGGATCATGTTCACCCTGCCACCGGCTTCGGAAGAGCTGGAGATCACCGGCCCAGTCGCGGCCCGACTAATGGTGTCCTCTCGCACGACTGATGCCGACATCTTCCTGGCGCTGCGCCTGTTCGATCCGGATGGCAAGGAGGTCCTGTTCGTCGGCTCCAATGACCCCCACGTTCCGATTGGGCTGGGCTGGCTCCGCGCCTCGCACCGCAAGCTCGACCCAGCCAGGTCGCTGCCGTACCGCCCCTACCACACGCATGACGAACTCCAGCCTCTGGTCCCGGGTGAACCGGTGGTGCTCGACGTCGAGATCGTGCCGACCTGCATCGTAGTGCCTCCCGGCTATACGCTGGCACTGAACATTCGCGGCTGTGACTACGACCACGGTCTGGGCGATCCGGGTCTCAAGGATGCCCCCTACCGCATGACCGGCGTCGGGCCGTTCACCCATAGGGATCCGCACGACCGGCCGCCAGCAGTGTTCAGCGGCGAAAACACCCTGCATTTCGAGGAAGGTCGGGAGCCCTTCCTCTTGCTGCCTATCATCCCTTCCGGCCAGACCTGAAGAGCCTGCCCTCACCATGCATTGAACCGAAGAAGTGCACTCCTGCGCGGCAGTGCCATTGCGCTGCTGGAGGTACTAACGCTGCGCGCGTCCTGCAACCACCGTCGGGGACGCTGTGGATGGTGTATCTCTTTGCAGGAGCAACGGCGAAGACGAAGCAGAGCAGCCAGCAGTTCACCAATTTCTAGTGGTCCAGGCCTCCATGCCTATTTTAGATAAACAGCATCTGAAATATGTGCTTTTCAGATACAGCGCGCGTTCCCACAATCAGTCTCCTAACCTGAGATTTGATATCAAACATGCGCATCGCCCGGTTTCTCTCTCCCCTTGGCGCTCGCCTTGGCCTCGTCGTTGCCGATGGCCAGGTGATTGATCTGGTAGCTGCGGCACAAGAGCAGCGTCTCGACTGGTTCGTTCCCGCGGCTACGGATTTGCGCCTTTTCCTCGCCGGCGGGGTCGCGCACCGTGACATGGCTTCTATCATCGCTCGCCGAAGCCAGTTACCAGCGCTGGAAATGGCATCGTTGCGACTGCTCGCACCGTTCGAAGCCGGGTCGAAGATTTTGGCGCACGTCGTCAACTATTACGGTCACGACAAGGAAGCGAAGGTCAAGGTTCCGGCCAAACCGTTCTTCTTCCAGAAGCCGTCCAGCAGCGTGGCCAATCCGGGCGACACGATCGTCGCGCACCGCGCGTCGAACAAGCTGGATCATGAGGTTGAGATCGGCATCATGATCGGTCGCGTTGGCCGAAGCATTGACGCCGAAGACGCGTTCGACCATGTGGCGGGTTACATGGTGGTGAACGACGTCAGCTATCGGGACTTCCAGATGAATGACGGGTATCCCGACCTCAACACCTCGTACGGAAAGAACTGGACTCAGGCAAAAGGTCTCGATGCCGCCTGCCCAATGGGTCCCGTGCTGGTACTCACCGATGAATTGCGGGAGCCGTACCCGTTGCGCAAACAGTGTCGCGTCAACGGCAAGGTCCGTCAGGATGCGAACTCGTCGGACATGATCCACAAGGTACCGGCGCTCATCGCGGAAGTGTCGAAGGGCATGACCTTATGGCCCGGCGATGTGATCGCTACCGGAACGCCTGCGGGCGGTGGTCTCGGCGACGGAGTCTGGCTGAGGCCGGGAGATGTCGTCGAGTGCGAGGTAGAACGCCTCGGCGTTCTGCGGAGCGTGGTTGCGGCGGACCTGTCGGACTGAACTGGGATTAATCCCCGCGCGGCCAACGACACAAGAATATGCGCGGCCCGACGCCGCCCACAGGAGGAAACTGATGATTTGCGCACCCGCGGGTACGCTGACGCTCATCTTCGACGGGCCGGACAAGACCTTCTCCCAAATCAGTGGGGCTCAAGGAGTGGTTGCGCGCTTCGAAGCCGCCGGAGGACTCGTTGGCTAAACGATGAGCCCGACACCAATCGCCGCCATCATGGAAGCCGAAGTCGCTCGAGTTCGAAGCCTCCTGGCGGCGCAAAAGAACCATTGGAGATATTCTAGACATGCGCGTCCTGGACGTACGCGAGGCGGCGCTGCCAATGCGCAGTGACTTGCGAAATTCGGTTTTCTCTTTCGCGGAGATGACAGTCTCGATCGTGGCTGTACTGACCGATAGGATCGTCGAGGGTGCTCCAGTCATCGGGTACGCCTTCAACTCCATCGGCCGATACGCATGTGGTGAGCCGATGCGGGCCCGGTTCATACCCAGGCTGATGCAATCATCCCCGGAAGCTTTGCTGGATCGAGACTGCTTTCTCGATCCGTCTAAGGCACTGCAGTGCATGCTCGTCGGCGAGAAGCCGGGCGGCGACGCTGCACGGTCGGTGCCGGTCGGCACGATCGAGACCGCCTTATGGGACGCCGTGGCCAAAGCTCGGCGTCTTCCGCTGGCGGAACTTGTCTCGCAATCGTGGCGGCAACGCCCGATGGAAGCAAGGGTGCCCTGTTACGTCGGTGGCGGGTGGTATCGACCGGACAGCAAACCTGGTGACGTGACCGAGGAGCTCCAACGCCATCTGGACGCCGGCTACACGCACATGAAGATCAAGGTCGGCGGCCTATCCCTGGCGGAAGACATCGGCCGCGTCGAGGAGGCATTGAAGCTCCTCGGCGATCCACGGCAACTTTCTGTCGATGCCAACGGACGTTTCTCCACCAAAGAGGCATTGGATTATGCCCGCGCTCTCGCTCCTTTCAAACTGCGTTGGTTCGAGGAGCCTTGCCATCCGAACGACTTCGAAGCTTCGGCCGCGGTTGCCGAGGCCTACTCGGAAGCACTCGCCACCGGCGAAAACCTTTTTAGCTCCCAAGACGTTTGGAATCAGGTGCGATTTGGCGGGTGGCGCAAGGGCCGTGACTATCTGCAGATGGATCCGCCGCAGATCTACGGCATCGGTACCTATGCGGACCTCGTCAAAGAGCTGGCAACGCACGGCTGGGATTACTGCAGGCACTTTCCGCACGGCGGCAATCAAATGTCCCTCGCTCTCGTGGCCGGTCTGGGGCTCGGCGGTTGCGAAGCCTATCCGGGTTTTTTCGGCGCGTTCGGCGGCTACGCAGACGATTGTCACGTGTCGGGTGGATGGATGCCCGCTCCCCAGCGGCCTGGTATCGGCTTCGAGGGACAGAGCCGGCTCCATGCCCTGATGCGTGAAGTGGCCGTTGACTGGATCTGAGTGTCGTTGCGCCAGAAAGTCGAGATGATGTCGCCGCGAGCATTCAAGATCTAAGTCAATTCGGAGATCGATCGCTTCAAAAAGATCCTGGCGCCACTAGGAATCCAGACAAGTTAACTGTTCGGAGGAACGATAGGAATGAATCACGTGAAGTCGAATCACGCCGACGCCAACGCCGCGCTGTCTGACGATACACCGGAGGCGGTATACGCTGATGGCATGCGCATCCTCTGGGATGCGCCAATTCCGATGAGCGACGGCGTAGTCCTGCGCGCGGACATCTTTCTCCCGCGGGCGCCGGGCCGCTATGCCGCCCTGATTTCCTACGGGGCTTATGGCAAGGGCGTGCCAATGCAAGTGGGCTACAAGAGTGCGTATGACCGCATGGTTCGGGCCTATCCTGAGATCGCCGAAGGCTCGTCGAACAAATACATGAACTGGGAAGTCGTCGACCCTGAGAAGTGGGTCCCGGACGGTTTTGTCTGCATCCGCGTCGACAGTCGCGGTGCAGGCCGCTCGCCTGGCGTGCTCGACCCGACTTCGGAGCAGGAAACGCGGGACTTGTACGAATGCATTGAATGGGCGGCGGCACAGTCCTGGAGCAACGGCAAGATCGGGATGAACGGCATTTCCTATTACGCGACCAACCAGTGGCACGTCGCCGCGCTGCGGCCCCCGCATCTTGCTGCCATCTGCGTTTGGGAGGGTTTCGTGGACCGCTACCGGGACGCCGCGCGGCACGGCGGCATCTATTCGCAGTTCGGCGCCGGCTGGTTCGGTCGCCAGGTGCTGCGGATTCAGCACGGGTACGGCGAGCGTGGAGCGCGCAATCCGAACAACGGCGAACTGGTCAGCGGACCAGAAACGCTGTCGGACGAGGAGCTCGCGGCGAATCGTGCCGAACCGATGTCCAGCGTGGCCCTGAACCATCCCCTAGACGACGAGTTCTATGCCGGGCGCAGACCCGACGTCAGTCGCATCCAGGTGCCGCTGCTGTCAGCAGCCAACTGGGGCGGCATGGGAGTTCACCCGCGCGGAAACTTCGAAGGCTATCTCGCGGCCGGCTCCGGCCAGAAGTGGCTCGAAGTGCATGGTGACAGTCACTTCAGCCCTTTCTACCGCGCCGAAGGCGTTGCGCTGCAGAAGCGCTTCCTCGGGCACTTCCTGCAGGGCAAGGACACGGGCTGGGACAAACAGCCGCCGGTGCAGTTGCAGATTCGTCGGCCGGGCGAGCATTTCACGATCCGCGACGAGCAGGAATGGCCGCTCGCACGCACGCAGTGGACCAAATACTATCTGGTTCCCTCCACGCGCACCCTCAGCACCACGCCGAGCACCGGCGCCAGCATCTCCTACAATACCACGGGTGACGGAATCACGTTCACCATGCCGCCCGCCGCCAAGGAACTGGAGATCACCGGCCCCGTGGCTGCCAGGCTGGTGGTGTCGTCTCGTACTGTCGATGCTGACATCTTCCTGGCGTTGCGGCTGTTTGCGCCAGACGGCAGAGAGGTCTTGTTCATCGGCTCCAACGATCCGCGCGTCCCGATCGCGTTGGGCTGGCTACGTGCCTCGCATCGCAAGTTGGATAAGGCCAAGTCACTCCCGTACCGTCCCTACCACACGCACGACGAGCTGCAGCCGCTCGTGCCGGGTGAGCCCGTCGTGCTGGACATCGAGATCCTGCCGACCTGCATCGTGGTGCCTCCGGGCTATACGCTGGCACTGAACATTCGTGGCTGTGACTACGACAACGGTCTGGGCGACACCGGCCTCACTGATCAACCTTACCCGATGACGGGCGTCGGTCCGTTCCGTCATGCGGAACCGCGGGATCGGCCGCCGGAGATCTTTGGTGGAGAGAACACGCTGCATTTCGACGACTCCAATGAGCCCTTCATCCTCCTGCCGATCATTCCTTCCGAGAGCGCTTGAGCCATCACCGTGCTGGAAGTCCCTGCGCGGCCAAGGAAGTAACAACGACGAACATATCCGCAATACATCCCTGCTCCTTGCATTGGCAGGCGGGTGAACGGATCAAAAAACGAGGGAGGACGCTGAGTGAGGCTCGCGACGAACGAACAGGTGACCGATGTGTGCGCGGCTTCCATCGCGAGTGCGCCGGCAGCGGCCGGTGCACCCGCCGCCGCGAATCCGGGTGGCGGCACGGGCAGCAACAAGATCGACCTCGGTGCTCTGCTCGACGCATCGCCGGTGCGGCGCGGCCATGTCGTCACCATGGCGTTGCTGTTTTTGGTTATGCTGATCGACAGCTACGATCTGCTAGTGACCGGGCAGATGCTGCCCGCGATCGCCTCCACGCTCGGCGTGGCCACCGCCAGCCTCACCGGTGCCTTCGCGGCGCAACCCATCGGTCAGGCACTCGGCGGGCTGCTGCTGTCGTCGCTGGCCGATCGCTTCGGTCGCAAGCGCATGATTGTCGTGCTGCTGGCGCTGTTCTCCGTCGCTACCCTGCAAAGTGTGTTCGCTACCTCGGCGACCGGCTTCGCGGTGACCCGCTTCATCGCCGGCATGGTCGGCGGCGGCCTGCTGCCCGCGGTCGGTAGCCTGGTGGCCGACATCTCGTCCATCAAGCGCCGCTCGACCATAGTCGGCATAGTCTATGCCGGCATCGGCGTGGGCGCAGTGGTCGCCAGTGCCCTCGTGGCCCTTTTGCTCGATCGCATCGGTTGGCAGGGCATGTACGTGGTCGGCGCACTGGCACCGTTCCTGATGATCGTGCCGGTCCTGCTCCTGGTACCCGAGTCGCCGCTGCACCTGGCGCGCACGGCCGCCCCTTCGACCGACATCCTCGGCGCGCTGCGCAAGCTAAGTATCGTGCTACCGCCCGACACCCAATTCGGTGAACCGGCCCGGCGGCTCGGCACCGGCATCTCGATCGTCGAGATCTTCGGCAGTCACCGCGCCGCCTTCACGCTCGTGCTCTGGTTCACCTGCATCTGCGGCCAGGTCAGCGTGAATCTGTTCGCCCTCAATGCGGCGTTCTTCCATGAATTCGAAAGCATCCCGCTGGCCAGCTACGCGGTCTACGCCTCGGTCGCCGGCGCGACTTCCATCGTCGCCGGGCTGTCGACCGGCTTAATTATGGATCGCTTTGGGCGCTACCGCGTGATCGTCGTGTTTGCGCTGCTGGACATGCTGTCGCTGGTTGGGCTGGCCTTCTTTCCGTTCGGCAGCGCGGGCTTCGTTGGCGCGATCGTTAGCGCCGGCTTCTTCACCTTTGGCACCTACCAGTCGCTCAACATCCTGACACCGATCGTCTATCCGGCCGCGCTGCGCAGCGCCGCGGTCGGCTGGAAGGGCGCCGTCTCGCGCGCCGGCAGCAGCGCGGCACCGCTCATCGGAGCGGCTTTGCTGGCGCATCAGATGGGCCTGAAGGCCGCCATGTGCACCGCGGCGGCGCCGATGCTGCTGGTGCTGCTGCTGGCGCCGGTGCTGGCGGTGCTGGAGCGGCGCATGCGCTCGCACGGCGCTGCGCCAGCCCGTTGATCTGCTTCGTAGAGCGCTCCACCAGGGCCCTTGGAGCGATCGTGGGCGCGGCGGCGGGTGATGCCGCGGTGCGCGACGACGAGCAGACGCAGGGCATTCCTGCAACGCTCGCGGCGACCGGCTTTGCGAAGTCAATTGCCCCAATCTGAGCGAGGTCTGCGGTGTTCTCGGCAACATCTATCAAATAGCCGTTCCGAGCGATTTCAATGGCGTTCGCCGACATCTACCAAACGGCAAACCGCCATCCGGTCGGCCGAAAGCGCGCCCGTTCCAACAGGAAATGGCCGCGCTCCGTCAGTTCTACACCGACGACGCTGCGCTGAAGCAGCACCCCTTCATCCTCCAAACGAAGCATCTGGCGGCTGATCGCCGACTGTGCGACCTGCAAGAGGCCGGCCGCTGCATTGATACTGCCGCTGTCCGCGATGCTGACGAAGTAGCGAACCTTGCGTACGCCCGTCAGTTCCTCGCTGTAGCGGACCATGCCTATTTTAGATGAATGGCCCCTAAAATATATGCTTTTCAGATGTAGCGTGTCTTCCTCACAATTGCTCTGCGGCGGAGGGGGCTCCCGAGGTCGTCCCGTAACAAGTGGTTCGCTTACGTCCCTCGCGCTTCAAGCGCGTGTGTCCGAGCGCGAAAACCAAGCGGGGTTAAAGGGACAAGGGAACCAACCTGAGGGCGCTTTTTACCCGGCGGATCCGGAACCCTCCCAGAGATAGAGCAACTTGGAGGTTTAGCATGAAGATGATTAAGAGCCTTATGCTTGGTTCAGCGGCAGGTCTCGTCGCGATGAGCGGAGCACAGGCGGCCGATCTTCCCGTCAAGGCCAAAGCGGTCGAATACGTGAAGGTTTGCTCCCTGTATGGTCCCGGTTTCTACTACATTCCGGGCACCGACACCTGTCTTAAGCTGAGCGGCTATCTGCGCGTCGACGTGCTGGCGAACACCAATGCGGACGCCACAGGCAATACTGCGGGCGCTGGTGGTGCTCAGAACCGTTTCACCAACGGTTATACTTGGCGCTCCCGTGAAGGCCTGAACATCGATACGCGCACCGCGACCGAGTACGGCGTGCTCCGCACGTACTTGAATTCTACCTTCTCCTGGACGACGGACAGCTACGCCGGGCAGGGCAACGGCACGACCGTCTACTCGCCGATCGGCACGGCTTCGGCCCCGAACAACGCCAACGGCGGTGCGGTGGCTGCTGGTACGCTGGGCGTGTACTACGCCTTCATCCAGTTCGCTGGCTTCACCATCGGCAAAGCGATTTCGCAGTTCAGTACGCCCTGGACCGGCTATCCGGGCAACAACTTCGACGGCCTCGTTGGTGGCGGCGGCACGAGCACCGGTGTGAACCAGTTCACCTACACCGCGCAGTTCGGCGACGGCGTGTCGCTGTCTCTGTCGGCTCAGGATCAGTCGGCTTACAATCAGGCTGGCGTGAACAACCTGGCTGCGCCTTTTGGCGCGGCTGGCTTTGCGGCTCTCGGTCCTTATGGCGCCAGCGACTATGCTGGCACGATTTCGCCGGACTTCATCGCCATGCTGCGTGTCGATCAGGCATGGGGTCTGTTTCAGGGATCGCTCGCCGCCCATGACAATCACGCAGCCTATTACGGCTCCACCGAGGTCACCGGTCATCCGGACGACAAGTGGGGTTGGGCAGGTCAGTTGGCCTTGTCGATCAAGGACATCCAGAGCGGACCTGGCGACACGATCAACGTCCAGGGCGTGTATACGAACGGTGCGACCCGTTACAACATCCAGGAGCTGTCCGCTCAGGCTGGTGCGAACACCATTTTCGGTGGCACCAGCGTGGCTGGCGCCTATCAAAGCATTGGCTTCGGCATTGCCCCGGACAGCGTATTTGTCACTGGTGGCTCGCAGCAACTCGTCTCGACTTGGGGTATGCGCGGTGCTTATGTCCACAACTGGGGCCCGAACTGGAATACCAGCATCTACGGTGCTTACGCGGGCGTATCGTACAATGGTACAGCCAAGACCTACATCTGCGGTCCGACCGGCAGCGGCGTAGGCGGTACGTTCGGCGCGACGTTTGGTGTCGCTCGCTTGACCTCGTGTAACCCCGACTACAGCATCGCGCAGCTCGGTACCCAGACCCAGTGGACTCCAGTGAAGAACCTGGCCTTCTCGGCAGACTTCACCTACACCCATCTGGACCAGAAATATGCTGGTGTGATCAGCTATCCGGGCAGTGGTGCGATCGGCAAGCCGGCAGCTCTCTACGAGCTGAAGGACCAGGACACCTACACTCTGCTCCTGCGCGCCCAGCGCAACTGGTAATCCGCTGAGCTTCTAGAAGCAGGAAGCAAAGAGGCAACTCGCGACAACTATGAACCTCCGAGAAATCCTCCGGCATGCCCGCCGGAGGCTTTTTTAGCTAGCACTGGTTGGAGTTTCGGCCTTTGGGCGGAGCGGCGGCAGTTCCACGATTTGAACGTGTGCTGGGCTTATGGGGCAGGGTGATGGACGAACCTTCTCTGATTGGCTCCAATCGGACATCGGTTGCTGGAGCTAGCTCAAACTTCCCATGATGGATTGGCGCGAGAGTTCAAGTTTTTCAATCGATTAGAGGGCCGCGTGTGCACGGCGTGTGCACCGCGACAGCAAGAAGAATCTCATCACAGCCAATGTGAGCAGGCCATTTGAAGTGGCTTGGGCGGCGTGAGGTGGGCGATATGCATGCCACAATTTCCAGGGGGCAGGGCGAGCGCGGACGACGAGCGGCCTCGGTTCTCGGGCGTCGGAAACGTCACGGCTCCTACTGGACATTCACGCAATTGCGTTCGTCGAACTCAGGAACGAAAAACTTGCCGCGGCGCAAACCATGCGTGACGTGGATCACGGCCGACTAGCCGGATGACCTCGTATGCGTGTGGTCACGGCTTGAGGGGATGGCCCCTCCCGAAAACAGGAGAATGGCTATGAACAAGTTCGACCATGAAATGTCGATGGAAGCCCTCGATCGTGTGGTCGGCGGTGCGGACGGTGACGGCAACGGCACCGGCACGGGTAACGGTGGTCACGGCCTGGTTCGCGGAATCAAGCAGGTCATCGGCGTGGTGGAAGGTATCGTCAAATCAATTTGGCCCTTCTGATCTTCGTCGGGATCGGCGCTGGCACGCGATCCGCGATGCGGCTCGGTGAATCAAAGACTTGCTGCGTGACGATTGCGCAGCAAGTGGCCGCGCGTCATCCTTTCCCACAGCCGACGTGGACAGAACCTGTGAGTTGGTCGCCTCTTGCGACCATGGCACTCTGGTCAGGACGACATGACGTCATGTCCGAGATGCTTTGTGCTCGTAGTCGTCAGGGCATAGGACTGAATGGAGGGATTGTGGTAAGCAGGCCGATCGACCAGTTGGCTAGACCACAAGCTGTCTCCGCGCGAACTCTGCAAATGGGCCGGTTCCACTCGTCAGCTCGTCATAGCTTCCCGATTGCACGATCTTGCCACCGACCAGCATCACGATTCGATCCGCGTGGCGGATTGTGCTCAGCCGATGAGCAATAACAATCCGCGTGACATTCAGCCGCTCCAGCGAGGCTCCGACGATCGCCTGGGTCTGGTTGTCGAGCGCGCTCGTTGCTTCGTCAAAAAGCAAGATGCGTGGCGAACGTGCCAGCGCGCGGGCGATGAGGACTCTCTGGCGCTGTCCGCCCGAGAGCGTATTGATGCCTTCCGCAACGAGCGTGTGCATACCCATCGGCATCTGCCGAATATCGGCATCGAGCGCCGCGAGCCGCGCGGCCTCCCAGGCTTTGTCCAGCGTCAGGTCGACGCCGCCGCAAATGTTTTCGTATAGACTGCCCGTTGCCAGCTTGGTGTCTTGCAGTACAACGCCGAGCTGGCGGCGCACGTCGTTGGTCTCAACCGTGTTCAGCGCCTTGCCGTCATAGAAGATCGTCCCGGCTTCCGGTCGTTCGAAATCCAGCAGCAATCGCAACAGCGATGATTTTCCGCTGCCCGAAGGGCCGACAATTGCCACATACTCGCCCCTCGAAACACGCAAGGTAATGTCATTAAGAACCGTAGGTCCACCCTCGATATAGCGGAATGTGACACCGGAAAACTCGATTTCACCTATCAGCTCGCCTGCGGGCCGCCGATCTTCAGCGATCTCGGCGGCGGCGGAGAGAATCGGCTTCATCCTGGTGAGATGGGGGATGACCACCAGCGATTCGCTCATGCTCGAGGCAAAGTTGCCGATCGCTGCCGTGGTCTGTCCGAACGCGGAGAGGAAACCGAGAAAGGCGCCGAGATTGGCCAAGAGCTGACTGTTGGTGCGCGAGGCGACCGCAAAAATGATCAACACGGCTAGAAGGGGGAAGGCCGTCTCGAACACGACCAGCACGTTGGCCGCTAGCTGCGAGGCGATGAAGTAGCGCTTCTGAACGGCGAATTGTCCCGACCATCGCGCCAGTGCGCGACTTGCGGCGTTCGCCACGCGAAGCTTGCTGACGCCGGCGATCAGTTGCAGCACCAAACCGCTGACCTTGCCTTGCAGATTGAAGTGCTTGCTTTCGTAGTAGATTCGCACGGCGCTGGTAGCGACGATTGCGGCCGCCCGGAGCGCGATCAGTAGAAGCGCGATACTGCCGAGTCTGAGGTCGTAGTAGAGCATGAGCCCAATACTGAAAATCCCGAACAGGGCCGATGTAAAGCCTCGCAAGGTCCGTCCGGTAACGATCTGGCGCGTCGCTTCAATGCCCATCGACCGGTCGACCAAATCTCCGGTCGTGTAGTCGCGAAACAGCGACGCCGGTAACCGGAGCAGTCGATCGATGAGGGCGGCCTGGAGCTTGTAATCGAGGAGGCCTTCGAGCCGGAGCGTGACCAGTCCCTGCATTCCCTGCAGTCCCGCTATCGCGATCGCGGTGACGGAGAGCGCTGCCGCGCAAACGACGAGCTGGTCGATCTCCGTGCGGGGGATCACGGAATTGACCAGCAGATTCGTCACCAGCGGCGGTATCAGCGACAGCAACCCGATGGCAATGATCACGAGGGTCATGCGGACCATGCTGCCGGAGAGGCCTCCGGTCGCGAATGACAGCAGATCACGATAGCGAAGTGGGTGCGCGGGCAAGGCTTTGTAGAAGCTGACGGCTTCCGGTGCGAGAGCGCTTGCAACCGAGCCACCGACCGGTTGCCGCCATTCTTGCTTCGGATCGATCATCGTGTACCGGCCGCGCCGGTCACGGATCAGAGCGACCGGGTCTCTTTCGGGCCCATGCCACCCCAGCAGGGGGCCGGCATCCGACTTCCACCAACGATCGCGCAACTGGACGCGGCGAATTCGTAACCGCGATGCACGCGCGATCTGCAGGATGTCGCTGAAACTCTGGCTTGCGGGATGCGTTCGGCTCGCATGAATGATGGAGCTTCCCGATGCGTCCGCAACGAGGCGGCAACTGGCGAGCAGGGGATCGCTGGCATCCAGCTCGACCTGCGTCCGACCGGTTGGCGCGGTGACAACTTCGGACAGACGCTCAAGAGCATCCAGCGTTCGCGCACGGGTCAGTTCGGCTCGCCGGGCGAGTTGCTGCCGCTCGGACGACCGCTCATGTCGAAGCCACCGCTCCAGACTGGCGGCAATCGCGACATGGAAGCGGTCGAGGGCCAGCCAGACCAGAGGCAATTCAGGCGCGGTCGGCTCTGCTGTGATTCTGGCGCCACTCTCGCCGGCTTCCAGCCAGACCTCCGCTGTGAGCGGAATGAAGGGACCTCCGGCCTCGAGCTCGAGGTCGAGATCCAATACTTTCACGCCTCCTGCTTCGATGCGGGCCCACACGATGCTTCGCTTTGGGCCACGGCAACGCTCGCCTGGACGCAGTTCACTTGTTTCGCCGCCGATCAATTCGGAAGCGTTGTCCGATCGGGCCGAGCCGGCCGCGAGCATGGAGACCCGGCCGATCCAGCCCGACATGCGTTCCGTGGCGATCTCGCTTCGTGAGACCGTGATGATCTCCGCGTCGGGACCCCCGACTGCGACGATCTGCAACTGAATCGCTGACCTTTCACAGGCCGTGTGCAGGTCCAGTATGACTTCGCCAATTTCACATCGAAGCAGATGATGTCGGACGCCGTCCGCCTCCACGGCGAAGATATCGATATGACCGGCGCTCACCTCCAGTACCTGATCGCGTTCGTTGAGGAGAATGGGATGCCGCGGATCGACCGCCACGCGGTAAGGGGCGGGGGCTTCAATTGGCCTCGCGGTCGCAAACTCATCCCTCGTGCCGGGGTTACTCATTCGCTTGTCACGAGCCTTGCATAGGCGCCCTGGAGCGCGACAAGCTGTTCGTGGGTGCCACGTTCCACGATCCGGCCATGCTCCAGCACGATGATTTCGTCGCAATCACGCACAGTGCTCAGGCGATGTGCGATGATAATGCAGGTGCAGCCTCGGCGTCGCAGGTTGTCGTCGATGACCTTTTCCGTGATCGGATCGAGGGCGGCCATTGCTTCGTCCAGGACGAGAATCGACGGATTGCAGACTAACGCCCGAGCGATTTCGATACGTTGGCGTTGCCCTCCGCTGAAATTGCCGCCGCCCTCATTGATGTGGCAGTCATAGTTTCCGGGACGCGTGGCCAGGTCGTGATGGATCAACGCATCCCGCGCGGCGGCGATCAAGTCGCGCTCATCCACCGTCGAATCCCAAAGGGTCAGGTTGTCGCGCGCGGTCCCCTCGAACAGAAATATATCCTGGTCCACATAGGAGACGGAATTTGCGAACTCCTGGGATGGAAGCTCCGCCAGCTTCCATTGATCGAATAGAATTTCTCCCGCCCACGGCTCGTACAGCCCACAGATCAATTTGCCGAGCGTCGATTTTCCGCTGCCGGAGACGCCGACAAGTGCCACGCGCGATCCCGCAGGGATCGCCAGCGACAGGTCGGCCAGCAGCGGCGGTTCCAGAACCGAATAGCCGAAGCTGATGTTGCGAAGCTCGACCCTGCCGGCAAGCTTTGATGGAACGCTATCGATGGCGTTGCCGGATGGCGCGGGCCGGAGTGGGTATTTGCGAATATCCTCGAGCCGTTCGAGCGCTCCCTTGATGGTCTGCAGGCCGCCGAAATAGTTGACGAGATTCTCGAATGGTTCCGAGAAGTTCGCCGCCAGGGATTGGAATGCAACCAGGCTGCCAAGCGTCAGCGAGCCTTCGATAACCCGCAAACCACCGAGCCCGAGGATCGCCGCGACCATCAGCCCGGAGAGCAGCGTCGGCATCATGTCCAAGATGATGGCCGATGCACCAAGCCTCTGTTCGGCGTTCAGATTGTTGGCCTGGAGGCCCGCCCATTTGCCAAACGCGTCATCCTCCTGGCCGCTCGCCTTGATGGTTTCGATGGTACGCACCAGGCCCACCGTGGCGCCCAGGAGCTTGCCCCGTTCAACCGCGAGCCGGTAGCTGAGCTCCTGCCGTCGCGCCCCAACCAGGCGAAGCAGGAGAACGTTCAGCAAGGCGATCGCGACGCACAGCACCGTCAGGCTGACGTCATAGACCGCCATCGCGCCGGCAAACAGCAGCACCGACGTCAAGCTGAGCGCGTTCATCGTAATTCCGCCGGACAAAAGGCGTGCGACCTGCTCGTTCGACGCAACGCGGCTGGCAACGTCCCCGGCATGGCGCTGGGTAAAGAATTCCATCGGCAGCGCCATCACGCGCCACAGGAAGCGACTGGTCATGACAACAGAGAGCTTGGCCTGCAATCGTAATAACACCGACTGACGAACCGCGACCATCACCGCGCGACAGGCCGCCGTTAGCGCCATTCCGATCAGGAGTGGCATGAGCCAGCGATTGTTGTGCTGGATCAGAATGTCGTCGACAAAAATCTTGGAGAAGCCTGCGGCAAGGATATTGGGAACGACGAGCACGATACTCACGATCACCAGCAGGACAACCGCCGCCCTTGAATGACGCAACTCTTGCAGCAGCAGCCCGATCCCGTTGGGCTTGCTGCCGACCATTTTGAACTCTTCGCCGCGCTCGAAGACCAGCACCACTCCGGTGAAGGCAAGATCGAGCTCGGCCAAGCTAATGCGTCTGCGGCCGCTCGCAGGATCGTTGATATAGGCGTGCCGGGCCTTGATACCCTCCAGGACCACAAAATGATTGAAGTTCCAGTGGATGATGCAGGGTGTCGGAAGCGTAGTCAGCGCGGGCGGCTCGACACTGTACCCCCTTGCAACTAGGCCGTAGCGCCGCGCCGCCCTGACGATGTTGCTGGCCTTGCTTCCGTCGCGCGAAACGCCGCAGGCAATGCGGAGCTGCTCCAGGGGAATCCAGGCGCCGTGATAGGCGAGAATGATTGCGAGCGCCGCAGCGCCGCATTCGACCGCCTCCATCTGCAGGACAACCGGGGTCCGCTTCACCTGCTTGCGCAGCAGTCCCGATAGGCGACCGTGCCGCGCGTTTGCCGACGTGGGAGGGGACTTATCCATCAATTCCCGTTAGGTGCCTGATCAAGGGGATCACCAGATCGAGCGGCCGTTGCCGCCGAGTTGTGATTTCCGCGTGCGCCAGGGTTCCGCTCGTCAAATGAGTGGCAGGCCCATTGCCCACGGCCCAGCGATAGCCCGTCGCGGTGGAATCATCCTCTTGAAGTGCCACCTCGGCAGCATATGGCGCGCCGTTGTGGGAGAAGCGGGACACCAGGCTTTCATTGTGCAACGCCGCGCTGATGCCCTGAGGCGTCATCGGGAAGTCAGAGACTCTCAAAACCGTGCCCAGCATCATGCCAAACTCTTCGCGTTTGACGGTGCTCGGCTCGAGATGAACCTGCATCCCCGGCTTGATCTGCTTGCCATGTTCAGCTGGAATATAGACGATGGCCTGGAGCTTGCTGCCTTCGGTTTCGATCTGGACCACGGGCATCCCGACCGAGAGTACCGAGCCGGGAGAGATCTTCACTTCGAGGACACGGCCTTCCATCGGACTGAGGACCTGCGTATTCTGGCTCAACTGCTCCGCGGCCGCATTCACCTGCCGGCGCGCTTCGTTCAGGGTAAATTCGGATTGTTGAATGTCGCGTTCGCGCTGTGTTTCAAGGTCCGTCTTCTGCGCCCTGAGCTTGAGAATCTCATTCTGCGCGTCGAGGCGGCGTTGCTGCGCATCGCTCAGTTCCTGGCGTCGGTCCTCCAGGTTGCGTCGCGTCGTGTAACCCTTCGCGAGCAGCCCTTCGAGGTTCTTGACGTCAACCGACAGATAATCGACGCGCTGGCCGGTCGCCTTGATGACTTGCTCGAGTGCGGCTTCGAGTTTCTCGAAATTCTGACTCTTGGCGGCGAGCTCGGCTGCGACCTTCGATTTGAGGTCGGTATATTCGCGCTGGCGCTCCCGTAATACTTCGACCGCCGCCGTGTGCTTCTGCTCAATGTCGGTCTGAACGATCTGAGCGATCGACTGGCCAAGGTCGACGTGGTCGCCGACAGTGACGGCAACGGACTGCAGCCGGCCGGCCGCGGCCGAGACCGCGTCGACCACCTTGCCACCATTGCTGATCAGGATTCCCTCGCCGGAGACGCGGGTGGGTACGCGCCCGAAAATGCTCCACACGACCGCGGCCACCACCGCAACAAGGAAAACGACCGTTATAATCCAGTCCGCAGGCCTGGTGATGACGACGAGCTGATCAAGCTGTTCAGGCGAGGCCGCGCGATCGAGCGCCATCGCCCGAAATGCCCGTTGCGGCTCGGAGGTCGCACTCCTATTCTCCGGCTGTCCGAGCGTTTCCGAGGTGGACATATCAGCACGCAAAGGACTGAATTGATTGAATGAATATGTCGACATCTTCGCATAGATCAGACGTGGTCACAACAACGACCGGCGCGAAATCGGTGCCGAGGCTCGAATGCGCACGCTGAGCGGCAGGGCAAGGCGGTTGTTTGCAGCGCACGCGCAGCAGGCCGTGCTCGTGACGAGTGTAGCGCTGGGTTTGCTATGGTCCCCTGTCTCACAGGCCGGGGTCCTTTCCGAGAGCGATCGCAAGCAGGCGGAAAGCTTGAAGCCGTTGTTTGCGAATCTGATGAGTGATCTCGTCGAGACCGTCAAGCGCTCGGACGTACCGAACGGGGACATCGTCTGTGTCAACTCCACGATCCGCGAGCTTCTGCAGATTTCCGACGAACTCGCCAGTTACGAATATCTGATCACGATGGAGAAGGACTTGACCGACGTCGGTGACGACAGTCCGTTGCGAGGTGTCGTCAAGTTTGCGGTCGATAAAACCAACGTCATTCTGACGGGCGAGAGAAAGCGGCTGGTGCAGTTGTCCGAGCAATGCAACAAAAATCCGGTGGGGTTCGGAAAGGCACAGGAGGCGTTGAGGGTCATCGATACAACGACTGGCATCCTGAACTCCATTCGCGATCGCCTGTAACGCGCCACGCATTTGCTGACGCTGAATGCGGGATCTGTCGGCGGATCCCTGGTCCCACATTGTGGACGCTCCTTCGTGCTTTCCGCCAGATGTCCGGGACGGACCGTCCCTTCGCGAACTCCGCGCAGCACAATAGATCTGCCATTCAGATCGGGCGTGATCTGCATCACGAGGCGCGATTGTGCGCGATCACGAGCCGGGTTTTGACGCGCGACGTTGGCTTCACCCCTGGAGCCCGCGCGGCTCAGAACAGCCGGCTTGACTGCAGCGGGGTTCAGCTGGAGTGACAATTCTCACGGAAGCCTCCGGGCAGCAGAGACATGCTGCACACTGGTTACGGGATGGTCCCGCACCATGAACACAGCAAGGAGGACTGAAATGACGCGTAACGTGAACGACAATTCAGCCACCCGCGAGCTCTCCATCGACGAACTCGACGCGGTGGCCGGCGGCAAGTGGAGCTGGGGAGATTTCGCCAAGGCGCTGGGGGGCGGAACAGTGACGGGCGGCATGGGCGGTGCGGCGGTTGGCGGCATCGGCGCCGTACCCGGTGCCATTGGCGGCGGGCTTCTCGCTGGGATCGGGTACTGCATCAGCCAGATCTTCTGAGCACCCCGTCCGACCAAAGCGAGACCCGGGCGCGCCCGCATCACGGGTTTCGCTTTGGCGGCGGGCAGGAGCTCAGCAGGCAGAAGCCCAACAGATGAGAGGAGCGTACCATGCAGAAAATTCGTGAGTTGACTGGAGACGAGCTCGATTCCGCGTGCGGTGGAAGCCGCAATAATGGCGGAACCGGCGGCTCGGCTGTTTCCGATTTCATAAATTGGCTTTTGGGCCAACTTCACATTCCCACCTCGTCGGGAGGACCCATTCGGAGCTAGCTCAAGCCTGGCTCGTGCCTTGGGCTAGCGGAAAGGGATCAATCGATGCGAGGTCCAGAAACGAGGACCTCGCATTTTTTTTCAGTGGTTGTGCGGCAAGTCGATCGTTCACCGCTGCACCTCAATCGGCAACAGCATCGACGATACCGCTGAAAGTGCGGGTCAGCATCGCCCGTGCAGGCTGCGTGATCAAGGTCACAGCGAGCTGGTCGTCGATGCGGCAAGCTGCACCTGGATGGCAAGGATCATCCGTTCACCGTAGACAGATGGAGATGACGATGATGAGTGCATACCAGAATGAGCATCAGACGGTCCGTCCGTTGTCCGATGAGGAATTTGAAACCGTGACCGGCGGTTGCTTTGGAATTCCGGTTTCGGACGGTCATGGAGGCGTGATCTATGTTTCTCCGACGCTCGGGCGTGGTCCGCGGCTGCCGACCGGCACTGGACCGACCTTTCCTACGAGTGGTCCGTTCGGACCGTTTCCAGTGTAATCAACGAGCAGGTGCATATCAGAGCCGGCGTCCCCAACGAGGCCGGCTCTGTAGTCGGGCATGAACCGGGACAGCGAAGCGGGCCCGCGCGATCGCGCTGGCTAAGTTTTCGCTTCGTCTGAACCCGCGGACGCCGTGCTCACTCGAGCCGCTGGGCTTGCTGCTACCGGGAGTAGCAGTATAGTAGCGCGATGGCTGTCAACTCTCCCGAATTGAAAGCTTTCCTGCTTGCCACGCCTTTTTTCGGAGGGCTGTCAGATCCGAGCCTCGATCTGTTGATCTCAATGCTTGTCGAGCGCCGTTTCGACGTCGGCGCGATGATCGTGGCCGAAGGAGAGCCGGGGCGTTCAATGTTTGTTATTCACTCCGGCGAGCTCATGGTAAGCAAGCTTGGGCGTGCGGGGCGCTCAATTCGGATGGCAGGTCTTGAGCCCGGCGATTTCTTTGGCGAGATGACGCTCATCGAAATGCAGAATCGATCGGCCTCCGTCGTCGCGCAAAGCCCAACTGTCCTGTATGAGCTCACGGCTCGAAACCTTTACATGTACGGCAAGGCAGACATCCGCGCGTATGTCCTAGTGATGCAGAATATCGGCCGCGAACTTTGCCGGAGGCTCCGCCGCGCCGATGATCGGATTGCCGAGCTGTTGGTGCAGCAGGCGGAGCGATAGCTTCTTGTCTTGAGAGTCGTTCGAAAGATCAGGCCCGAGAGTCCTGACATTGTTGCTTCCAAGCGCTTGCAGGAGCTTGCAAATGTCCGTGAAGCGCACGCTTCGATGTGCGAAGACCCGGACATGTAGAAACGGCGGATCTTGGCACAAGGCCAGGGTCTGATTGGCGAAGGTCGCCCATTACGCAGTCAGGATTGCAGTGAGCAGTGCGGCCACGGCCATAGAACATACTATACCGCCGACGCATGCCCCGAAGGAATCGAACAGTTGACCGGGAACTGCCGTACCGATAAGCCCCCAACAAAAAGAACAGGCCAGATAATTGTCACTTGCGATCCTTGGGTTCTCGGCGGCGGCCCGACCGACGATTCCGATCGTCACAACTTGTGCAAAGAACGTTCCGACGCCGAGCAGTATCATTCCCGGGCCGAAGCAGATTGGACAGTTAGGTTTGGTCATTCGTGAAATTTGTCGAGTAAGTCCAATTCCTTTTGGACCGTAGCGGAGTCGCCGATCTTCTCGATGGCTTTCCGAAGATCGTCCGCCGACACGCCGCAATACTCCAACACTACGGCACAAGCCGCGGAGGAGGGCACGGGTGGTTACGTCGGTATCGGCTCTCTAGAGAACCGAACCGTAACGTAACCACTGCAACCATGGGCACGGGGGCCACAATGTGGCTCGTTACCTTAGCCGGGCGGAAGGTAACCGCCGGGCTGTAGCTGCTTTACCATCGCAAGATTCTTGTCGATCGCCGCCAGCAGCTTGTCGAACGCATTTGCAGGAACACTGACCGGGCTGGTCGGCTTGCCGCCCGAAACGACTCCCAGTTCGTCGGCCGACAGTTCACGAATGCTCGTCATCTTCATCTGCCTTCCCTCTGTTGCCGGCGGCTCCATTGCGACCGGTGTGGGAAGGATACGAACTCCAAGCGACGGTCGCTGTGACGTGCGTCACAATCGACCAGGCCAGCGCCTGCTGGTTTCGCGGCAGAGTGAGTGGCGTATTTGGCGCGCCTCGGGTATGGTAAAAGGTACGCGGCAGGTAGGGCAGACGACTGCCGGACCACGCTGGACGAACCTGGCAGTCCGGCTTGCCGCCGAGCGGGCGAAACTGGAAGGACCGGCCTATCTCGAACTTGGACGTGATGCGGTCAAAAACGAATCACTCAACGAGCAGATCGAAGCCGCGGTTTCACGCGCTCGCCCGCAATTCCCTGATCGGTGAGACGACGGCACCGCACTGGCCGTATCTGCGCCCGAGAAATGGGCGGGGCTCTGAGGGATGACGTCCAGATGCCTCAGTCCATCGTGAGCGAACACGTGGCGAGACCAAGAAAAATCCATTGACGGCCTGAACAGCCGTTCGACGCGGGCGTCGGCGCGACGCGATCGTAGTAATGAAAGCGGGGCAGCTGCCTGCGACCGAGAAGCCGGCGTCGTTCGTCGGCGTTTGCGAACCGACCTGCCTCCGCGGTGCCAGATGGGCTGCCCACGCTCTACCATTTCCGCGATTTTGTTCACCAACCCACGAGCCGGGGTACTTTACGCGCGCAAGCAACTTGCGAAAACTCTTGTGAGCGTCGATTTTGAGGCTGCCGCGGTTCGATCGAACGTCAACAGAGCAACACCATCTCGTGGATTGAAGTTCAATTGCGGATAACGCGCCGGCAATTTTAGCATCCGTCTTGTCGGCCGCATCCTCGCGGAGGGCGCCATTGTGCCGTCGACTTTAATCGGGCGGAACCCGAAAGGCGCCCCAGTAGAAAATTTCCAGGGCATGTGAGGCGGTTCACATCGTGATGCTGCGGTCAGCACTAATCAGATCACTGCAAACTTCTTCGGGACAGCTCCAACCGAACGGAGATTTCGCATGAAAGGTCTGGTGGTAGCGGCCGTCATGGTTTTCGCGTTTGTTATCGTGGTGCTCGGCATCCCGCGCTCACACTCGGTCCCGACGGTCGGGCAGGCCGGGACCGCAAGCAGTTCGATACTGCAAGAACTGCAAGGCGCCCGCGGTGGAGCCAAGTTGCCAGCCGAGGACTTTGACGACCGGTCTCTGGTCTTCCCAAGAGAGACGACGCGCTAAACGGCCGCTTGACAGGCGAAGCAGACCGCAGTCGGATCACGCTCAAGGAGCGAATGAAGCCTGAGCGGGCGACGAACGCCTAGGGGCCCAAGAAGGCGGCCGGAGGTGGGTCGCGGTTTGCGAGGAGACCAAGCGATTCCAATTCGCCTCGATGAAGATCTACCTCCAGGATAGCCAAGAGAAACGTCATCACGACCGCGACGTAAACGAGCGATGGTGACGCTTGACGAGGCGCATCGCCGTGGCGCGGCGGAATCGAATTGCGGAGCGATCGCCACAGCGAAATGAAATGCAGATACGGTTTAGATCGTATTTGCATGCCGTCATCCCTGACGCTTCAGGTTCAGGATAGGAGCCGGTGACGCTCGATTCAAGCCGACAAGACGCCCTTGCGGCATTGAGTAGCGGGGGTGCCTTCTCTCCCGCGGCGCAACATGGAAACCCAACAACGGCTCCAGTCGTTGACCCCGGCCAAGCCCGCGCAAACTATCCCGCAAGGCAACGGCGACGTGCCGGAGCCGACCCGCGAGCTGCCGATGAACTGGCTCTCAAATTTGTATGTCGTTGCCGCCCTGTGGGCATTTGATTCAACGCCGGCGCGAGGACAACTCGCGGGTCATGGCGGCCCCGTGCGCGCGATCGCGATCTCGCGTGACGGTGACAGTGCTCTGTCAGGCAGCTTTGATACGTCGGCAATTCGATGGTCACTCAGGACCGAATCCGCGGAGCAAGTCCTTCGATTTCATTCTGATGCGGTGAATGCGGTCGTCTTCCTGAGGGATGGCCGAATGGCGACAGCCGGGGCCGACGCGCGGATCGCGATCTGGACACCCGGCCGGGAGCAGCCGGATCAGGTTTTCGAGGGCCATCGCGCGCCAATCGTTTCGCTCGTCGTCTCGCCGGACGGAACCAGACTCGCCACGGCGTCGTGGGATCATATGGTGGGTGTCTGGTCACTCGCCGACGGCGCGTCGCAGATGCTGAAAGGGCACACGCAGAACGTCAACGGAGTTGCCTTCTCTGCGGACGGACAATCGCTGGTCAGCGTCGGTTACGATAGCGAGTTGAGGATTTGGCCGATGGTGGCGGGAACGCCGGATGTCGTCCTGCTTCCGTCACCTCTCAATGCCGTGGCAGTGGCGCCCGACGGCGAGATCATTACGGGTGGAGGCGACGGAAAGGTACGGTTTCTGACGTCGAGCGGTCACGAGACCGGTGAGATACTGGCCGACTCGAACCCGATCGTCGCATTGGCGATGTCGACGGACGGCGCCTTGATCGCGACAGCCGGAATTGGCGGAGGCGTCTCCGTCATCGACCGAAAGGCGCGGAGCACCGTGCGATCGCTGGTCGCTCAGGGCGCGCCAGTCTGGTCGGCTGCGTTCCTGCCCGACAATGCAACGTTGCTGACGGGCGGCGCGGACGGCAGGATCCGGCGCTGGAACGCACGGACGGGCGATCCTGTCGGCTCGTCGCTGCAGGCCGCGCAAGGCGATCCGCTGGCAGCCCATGTGGGAGATCGTGGCGCCGAGGTGTTCAGGGCGTGTGTTGCGTGCCACACGCTGTCGGCGGAGGAGCCGCAGCGCGCCGGCCCTACGCTCGATGGCCTGTACGGTCGCAGGATTGCGTCGTTGCCGGGATATCGCTTCTCCGACGCGCTGACGAAGCTCGATATCGTCTGGACCCCCGAAACGGTGGCAAGACTTTTCGAGCTCGGCCCGAATACCTTTACGCCGGGCACAAAAATGCCGGAGCAGCGGATCGGCTCGGTCGAGGACCGCAAGGCGCTCACGGATTTCCTGGGGCATGCGACGTTGGCGCGACGGTAGCGGCCCGTTACGCAGCGTTGCATTGCTAGAAGCCGGGCCATTTCTCTACCGGGAGGGCCGTTATGTTCGGATACTCCTTGATCAGTCTGACGACGTCGACGTTTGGGTGCTCTTTCAGGGCCTCGGTGACGCAATTGTTCACGTATTTCCGGCGCGCGAGCCATTTGGCCTTCCTGCCCTTCGCTTCCGCCTTGCAGGCAACGATCGCCTGTTTCAAGGCGACCTTGTCGGCTTTCGACAGGCGCGCGGCTTCGGCGGGTGCCGCGATCATCGCTGCGCCAAGGGCAACTCCAACGGCAATGAATGCAAAATGAGCTTTGGTGAGATGAGACATGGTGCGCCTTCCCAAGTGCTGCTCCCAATTGGTTCTAATTCTTGGTTTCCCGTTCGCGTGGATAATCATCGGTCGTGCGAGGCGCCGCGCGTTGTGGCACGCCGGCAAACGGGTCGAACTGTTGCTCGCTCATGGTCATCACGCGGCAATCCGCGCACATTCTTACCGTATCGAGCCGCTTGTCGCCGGCGGGATACATCCAGTGCCGGCCCTCGAGTTTCGCCGCGATCTTCTCAATCGTGCTCTTCACGCCAAATGGTTTGTTGCAGCGGATGCAAAGCGCCGGCTCTTCCTGCTTGATGATCGTTGCCGGGGCCCTGGCGGCCCGGAAGTCGATCTGCGGTTTGAGTGTGATCACCTTTTCCGGGCACGTGCTCTGGCACAATCCGCATTGCACGCAGGCATCTTCGACGAATTTGAGCACAGGACGTTCGGGATCGTCGCGCAGCGCACCGGTCGGGCAGACCGACACGCAAGACAGACATAAGGTGCATCCCTCCACATTGACGCGGATCGCGCCAAGTGGTGCGCCTTCAGGCAGCGCGATGACGTCGACCGGCGAAGGAGCGCGGCTGTGAAGCTCGTGAAGCGCGAGGCGAAGCAATTCGCGCCGTTTGCCGACGGACCGGAAGGTCGCTGGGTGCTCGACGGTCGGCGCCGGCTCGATTGACCAGAGCGTCTTGCCGAGTGCGTCCGGATCATCGGTTTCGATGGCTTCGACCCTGCGTCCTTCGAACCCAAGCCCGGAGATAATCGCATGAGCCATCGCGATCGTCTTGAAGAGGCCGGCGACGTCATGCCGCGGCTTTGCGCGCAGGAGAAAGCGTATCCCAGCCGCACCGTAGGCGAAGGAAGCGACGGCGGCCTCCAGTCCAACCTGCGTCACCTCGTTCACCGCGAGCGGCAGCACGCTGGCCGGCAGCCCGTCGCCATGGCGGGCGAGCGCATCGATCAGCGCCGTGCCGTGCTGGCTGTCGTGGAACAGCACGACGGCATTGGTGCCACCGGCTGCGTGATAGGACAAAAGCATCGCGCGCAATTTGTGCAACACCGCGTCGGCTGGCGGCAGGGCATAGGTTGCCGCGCCGGTCGGACAGGCTGCGGCGCATTGGCCGCATCCGGCGCAGACCTCCGCATTGATCTTGACGTGATCGCCATCCGGCGTGATCGCACCGGTCGGGCAAAGATCGAGGCAGCGATGGCACCCCGTTAGCTTCGACCGCGAATGCACGCAGAGGTCTGCGGTAAAGTTGACGTATTTCGGCTTGTCGAAACTGCCGACGAGATCGCGTGCCTTGAGGACCGCGCGCAGCATTGCGGGCGGGTCTCCCGGGTCGACGCGGATATAGCCTTCGCGCAAATCATGCGCGGGAAAAAGTGGCGTCCCGCCGGAAAGATCAAGGATGAGGTCGCAGCGCGACGTCAGGCCGTTGCGCGGAGCCTCGAACAGCAGCGCCTCGCGCGAGGAGGGGCGAGCCGCGGCATAGTCGTCGATCACAAGCTCGAAGGCGCCCAGATGTCCCTTGGCATTGCGGATCGTTCCCTTGACGATCGGGAACGATGTCGTCGCCGGTGGTGCAATCTGCGCTGGCCGCGTGATCATGACCGTCACGTCGAGGTGATCTGCCAGCAGCTGGCCCGCTTCAACCGCGACGTCGTCGCGGCCATAGATCAGGATCACGCCCTCGCTCGACAAGGTGACAAACGGGTAGGCTGGCATGGGCTCGGATGCTGCAGCGAGCAGCCCTGCCATTTTCGGTCCCGCCTGTCGCCCTTCCAGGGACCACCCTGCGGTCTCCCGGATGTTGACGAACTCTGTTCTTTCCGAGCGGCCCTCCATCGCATCGGCAAACAGCGGCGCCTCCTGGGTGCAACCGACGATCATTGGCCCCGCAACCTTCGCTGCATCGCGAAACCGATCCAGCTCGGCTCGGCACAGGTGTCGGAATTCGGCGATCTCGCTGTTGCGACATCCTCGCTTGATCGCAGCGGTGTCGAGACGCATCGTGTCTTCGCACGAGCAGATCAGGATCGTCTTCGGCGAATCCGGCATACGCGGCTATTCACCTCCCAAAGCGGTCGGGGAACGCGGGGGCGGACTCGCGCCGTCCCCTTTGCTCGGATAAACTATTATCACATGGGAAGAAATGGAAGCTGGAGGTCCGTCTGTCGCCGACCGTCCGCACGCGCTCATCGATCCTGGAGCCCATTGACCTGCCTCCGCCGTTCACGCTGGTGAGGCTGCGCGAGACGCGCGATGCCTTCGCCCATGCCATCGCAATCGCGGAAGAGAGTGGGGCAGGTACGCTGACCTATGTGGGGCGCTTCGATCTTGCCGAGTTCGCCGTCGTGCTCGAACCCGCCGAGCCCTTGTGCACCGCGCGCCGCGCCTTCTATGCCGCCATGGTGGCATTGACCGACGCCTTGCGCGCCTATGCACCGCCGAACAAGCAGGTCGCCATCGACTGGCCGGATGCGGTCCGTGTCGACGGCGGGCTCGTCGGTGGCGGCCGGCTTGGCTGGCCATCGTCCGCGAAAGAGGATGAGCCGCCGCGTTGGTTGGTGTTCGGTGCCATGATCCGGACGGTTGCGATAACCGAGGCGGAAGCGGGCGTGCATCCACTCGCTTCGGCGCTCGATCAGGAGGGCTTTGGCGAAGCCGGCGCGGTTCAAATCACGGAAAGCTTTGCGCGGCACCTGATGCGCGCGACCGAAACCTGGCAAGTCGACGGTTTTGACGCCGTTGCACGCGAATTCCTGAGCCGGCTGACGGACCAACCGCAGACCTCTCGCGCGATCGCTGACAACGGCGATCTTCTGGTGCGCCGGGTTGGAGGAGATGGGACCGAGCGGCGCGATTTGAGGAAATCCCTGCTGTCGTCCTCGTGGCTCGATCCGAAGCTTGGAGGGCCGCGCCTGTGAAGCTCTTGCGCACCATTGCGCTCGATCCGTCCGACACGTTGGTATTCGACGTGTCCGCGGAGCCCGGGGAATGGGCGGTGTCGGGCGCGTTCCGCTTTCTTGATCGCAATTTGGAGCAACTGGACGGTAAGGAGCGTACCGCGTTCCGCGGCGGTTTTCTCGGAGTGCAATCCTGGGGCTGGTCGACGCTGGCGCAGATCGTTCCCGCGACCGCGGACGATCGCCGCGCGCTGGTGGAGCTCCTGGCGAAGCGGCTGGTCGAACGGTTCGGTGCGCCGGATCTTGCAACCGCGCGCGTGGCGGCGGAAGAGGAGGTTGCCTTTGCGCAATCGCTCTGTGCCCATCCGATTAGCACGCTGATCGCCGTCCATCGCTCGGTGCGCGATGGCGAGGTCCGCGAGTCCTTCCGGAGCTTGCGGCTACGGGAGGGGCAGGGGCACGGCAAGGCGTTCTCGTTCATGGAAGTGGAGGATGATGCCGAACCCGGCGGCGATCTCAATCTTGCCGATATGAGCAAGGAGCCAGGGCCATGAAAGATTTGGCGATGAAGGATTTCTGGATCGCCTGCGGCCACCATCTGCTCGATCGCAACGCGAGCGGCGGGCTCGTTGTCACGGATGAATACCTGAAGGCCTATTTCGCGCGCCCCGAGCTGATGCCGCCGGACGACGCGTGCGCGGTCGAGCGTCGCTTGCACCGGCAATTGCTGACCGATCCGCGCCACCCGGTCGGAGTCACGGAGGTGGCCGCGATCGACGACGCCGACGCGCGGGAGAACTGGCGGTTCGTGCTGGCATTTCGCGACCTCCTGCTGCGCCATCCGACGCTGGAGGCGGCCTATCTCGCGTCGGTTCGTTCAGGTTCGGCCAATCTGCCGCCGCTGTTCATGAACCAACTGGTGCATGTGATCCTGCGCAATGTGCTTGATCGCTGCGAAGATCCTTTTTTGCTGCGCGCAGCCGAGTTGTTCTTTCGGCCGCAACGGATCCTGCCGCACGAGCATTTGCTGCTCCTGGGCGACGAGGAGATCCTTGGCGGGCGCAGCCCGACGCCGGTGCTGTCGCTGATGTCGATGCTGGGTGCAGCGGGCGATACACAACTCGACGTTCTCGGCGAGGAGAACGCCGACGGCTATTGGCAACGCAGTGACCAGTTCGATATGGCGCTTGATCTGACCGGCGGAGGGCGGGGGCAGGCTTCACTGGCCGAAGTGTTGCGACGCTGGATCTCGCATCTGCTCGGGATCGACGTGACGATCGAGCCGCTGACCGAACTGCGCAACGCAGAACTCACCTGGTATGTGGGCCTGGATTCGGAAGCGACCCGGATCGGTGACCGGCTTTGGCAGGGCGAATCCCTCGACGACCGCACCGCGGGGCGCGTGCTGGCGCTGTTTCGGCTGAGCTTTGCGGATCCCGGCCTGATCGTTGATATTGCGGGGCGCACGCCGGCCTATCTGATCCTTGCAATGACGTCCGATCAGGTCGTCCGGATGAAGCCGCAGAATCTGCTGACGGGACTGCCAACCAAGCATCTGGAGGCCGTGACATGAGCCCTGTCGCAGAGCCGCTGGTCCGTCTCTCCGTCGGCGTCGTGGTCGAGCGCCGCAGAGCGGATTCTCCGTGGGTCGACGTCGTCTGGCGCGGCGTCGGGGTGCTGCCGGACGAGCCGGAGGTGACGCCGTGGACGGTGATCCGCGAGCAGGAGGGAGTGACGCTGTTTTACGCCGGCAGCGCGACAGTCGACCTCTACCGCTCGGAAACCGAGCGCTACCGCGACAATCTCACCTCCGGTGCGCCCAGCATCTGGATCGTGTTGAGCCCTGCCGAGGGAGCCTCGCCCTACCTCCTTTCCGCGGTCACGGCGGATCCGGCCGAAGGGGAGGCGTTCACGGGGGCCGGTGTCAACCTCGTCGAAGCGGTACCGATGCCCGAGGTGCTGCGCCGGGCGATTGAAGATTTCATCGCCGAGCACTACGTCGAGAATGAGTTCTTCAAGCGCGAGCGGAGCCGCGCCGATCCGGAGGCGCTGGCGCAACGGCGCCATGAAGGTGGGCACGAATGAGCGAAGGCGACTTTCTGGCGCGCTGGTCGCGACGCAAGCAGGCGGCGAGGGACGGCCACGCTGAACCAAGACCCGAACAACCCGCCGAGGCGAATGCTTCGGCGATGGCTGCCCCTGACGCGGCGGAGCCCTGTCCCACCGAGGTCGACTTGTCGAGCCTGCCGCCCATCGAATCGATTGATGCCGCGACCGACCTCTCGCCTTTCCTTCGCAAGGGCATTCCGCGGGAATTGAGCCGTGCGGCGCTTCGTCGGGCCTGGAGCGCCGATCCTGCCATTCGCGATTTCATTGGGTTGGCGGAAAATGCCTGGGACTTCAACGACCCGTCGGCCATGCCCGGTTTCGGTCCACTGGACTATTCGTCCGAGCAGGTTGACGAACTCGTCCGCCGCGTTGTCGGGGACCTCGTGCAGGCGGCCGAGAACGCGACCGACGCGATCGAAGAGACTGTCGAAGACGCCATGCGACCGACTGCTGCTGCCGTCGACGATTTGGCGCAAGCACCAAATCCGGTGAGGGCGTGCGCGGATCTCCCGCTGTCCGACAAGTCCGCAAGCGCGGGACCTCCGTCAAACTCTGCTGCACCGCAACTCCAGGGCGCGAGCGAAGAGTCTGCCGTTCGGCGCCGCACACATGGCGGCGCGCTGCCTCGATAGGGTGCGACCAAATGCTATAGTCATAGGCTATGCCGATCGATTGACCGCCCTCCACCACCCGACTAGTCTTTGTTAAACAAACGCAATCAAGCGCTTGGCCCCCAGGATGGGAGGGCGGTGTGCGCCATGCGGGCCTTGAACGTGCCATCGATGCCGCCGGGGGTGTAGCCCAACTAGCCCGGAAAATCGGTATTGCCCAGCCGTCGGTGTCGAACTGGAACCAGGTGCCGGCGCGGCGCGTGATTGCGGTCGAGATCGCGACAGGCGTCTCGCGAAAAATTCTTCGTCCCGATCTCTATGGCGAGCTTGCGGTATCGGACCTGCTTGATCCGATCGAAGTCGGACGCGTGCAGGAATACGCACTGCTTGCGACCCTGCTCTCGGCGGCGCCGTCGCAAGCCTTGCTTGAGCAGATCGCGCAACTGAACGGCGATGTGACGCCGCTTGGGCGCGCCCACGCCGCACTTGCGGAGGCCGCTTCGATCGCGGTCGCGGCCGAGGTCGAACGCGAATATTCTGAGCTGTTTGTCGGCGTTGGGCGCGGCGAGCTGCTGCCCTACGCGTCCTACTATCTGACCGGCTTCCTCAACGAGCGCCCGTTGTCGCGACTTCGTGACGATCTGGCCGCGCTTGGCATCGAGCGGGCGGAGAGCAATCCAGAACCAGAGGACCATGCGGCGACGCTATGCGAAATCATGGCGGGCCTTGTGGCTGGTCGTTTCCCGGCGTCGCTTGCAGCACAGCGCGTCTTCTTCGAGAAGCATGTGTCCCGCTGGATCGGACATTTGTTCGCTGACATGGCGAAGGCCGAGAGCGCCAAGTTCTATCGCGCAGTCGGGACGCTGGGATGCGTGTTTTTGGAGATTGAGACAGAGGCCTTCAAGTTCGCCAATTGACCAGTTGCCCGGTCCAGGAGAGGTGCAATGAGCGACGAGAAGAAAATGACGGCAGGCCGCCGCGACTTCCTTCGCAAGGTCGGGCTCGGCACGATCGGCGCCGGCGCCACGCTGGCAGCCCCCTTGATCGCGCCGGCGCAAGCCGACAGCGAGACCGAGGTTGAGAAGCGCAAGGCCCGCTACAGGGAAACCGACCACGTGAAGGCGTATTATCGCGTCAATCGCTATCCGCGTTGAGGGAGGCGGCCATGCTGATCAGGAGATCACCGCGTTCCGATTCCGACCGACGTGGGTCCGTCGCGGCCCTCCTGTGCGGGCAGACCGGCGGCTTCGACCGCCGCACGTTCCTGCGTCGGTCCGGTCTTGCCGGCGGCGCGCTTGCTGCGCTCAGCACACTGCCCCTCGGCAGCATTCGCAAGGCGAAAGCCGCCGCCGCGGGGCCGCTCACCACGGGAGCGACGGTGCGCAAGAGCATCTGCACGCATTGCTCGGTTGGGTGCACCGTGACCGCCGAGGTGCTGAACGGCGTATGGATTGGCCAGGAGCCGACCTGGGATTCCCCGATCAATCGCGGATCGCACTGTGCCAAGGGCGCCTCCGTGCGCGAGCTCGTGCACAGCGAGCGGCGGCTACGCTACCCGATGAAGCTTGTGGGTGGGCAGTGGACCCGGGTCTCCTGGGAGACCGCGATCAACGAGATCGGCGACAAGCTGCTGGAGGTTCGCGAGAAGTCGGGTCCCGATTCCGTGTATTGGCTCGGGTCAGCCAAGATGACCAACGAAGGTGCCTACCTATTCCGCAAGCTTGGCGCGTTCTGGGGCACGAACAACACCGACCATCAAGCGCGTATTTGCCATTCGACGACCGTCACCGGCGTGGCCAACACCTGGGGCTACGGCGCGATGACCAACAGCTTCAACGACATCCGCAACGCCAAGACCCAGATGATCATGGGCGGCAATCCGGCCGAGGCGCATCCGGTGTCGTTGCAGCACCTGCTGGAGGGCAAGGAACTTCAGAAGGCCAACTTCATCGTCATCGACCCGCGTCTGACGCGAACCGCGGCGCACGCGACTGAGTATGTCCGCATGCGGCCAGGCACCGACATTCCGGTGCTCTACGGTATGATGTGGCACATCCTGCAGAACGGTTGGGAGGACAAGGAATTCATCCGGCAGCGCGTCTATGGTTTCGACGATCTTCGCAAGGAGGTCGAAAAATGGAATCCGGAGGAGGTCGAGCGCGTTACCGGCATTCCCGGTGAGCAGCTCAAGCGTGTCGCGAAGATGTTCGCAACGGAAAAGCCGTCGACACTGATCTGGGCCATGGGTCAGACTCAGAAGACGGTCGGCACCGCCAATGTGCGGGCGAGTTGCATCCTGCTCCTGATGACCGGGAATGTCGGCGGACCGGGCATGGGCGCCAACATCTTCCGCGGCCACGACAACGTTCAGGGAGCAACCGACGTCGGGCTCGATATCGTCACGCTACCGTTCTACTACGGGCTCGCCGAGGGCGCGTGGAAGCACTGGTCGCGCGTTTGGGAAGTCGACTATGATTTCCTGAAGTCGCGCTTCGACTCCAAGCAGATCATGGAAGCGCCCGGCATCCCGCTGACTCGCTGGTTCGAGGCGGTGACGCTGCCGAAAGACCAGGTCGCCCAGAAAGACAATGTGCGGGCGGTGTTCGTGCAGGGACACGCCTCCAACAGCATCACCCGCATTCCGGAATCCCTGAAGGGTCTGAAGGCGCTCGACCTGCTTGTCATCGCCGACCCGCATCCGACCACCTGGACCTCGCTCGCGGTGGAGGCCGGTCGCAAGGACGGTCTCTACATTCTCCCGGTCGCCACCCAATTCGAGTGCAAGGGATCCCGTGTCGCCTCGAACCGCTCGCTGCAGTGGGGTGAGCAGATCGTGGAGCCGATCTTCGAGTCCAAGGACGACCTCGAGATCACCTATCTGCTGGCAAAGAAGTTCGGCTTTGCCGACAAGATGTTCAAGAACATCAAGGTCGAGAACAATCTGCCCGAGGCGGAGGACATCCTGCGCGAGATGAATCGCGGCAGCTGGTCGACCGGCTATTGCGGGCAATCGCCCGAGCGTCTCAAGGCCCATATGAGGAACCAGGCGAAGTTCGACATGCTGACGATGCGGGCTCCGAAGGACGATCCGGAGGTCGGCGGCGACTATTACGGCCTGCCGTGGCCGTGCTGGGGCTCGCCGGAGGTCAGGCATCCGGGCACGCCGCTGCTCTACAACACAAATCTCGGCGTGATGGATGGTGGCGGCACGTTCCGGCCGCGCTTTGGCATCGAACGCGAGGAGAAGCTAGCCGACGGCACGACGCGGAAGGTCAGCCTGCTCGCCGACGGGTCCTATTCGAAGGATTCGGAAATCAAGGACGGCTATCCGGAATTCACGCTGGCGAGCCTGAAGAAGCTCGGCTGGGACAAGGATCTGACGGAGGCGGAGATGGCCACGATCAACAGGATCAATCCCGCCACTCCAGACGCAGTGTCGTGGTCGCTCGACCTATCGGGCGGCATTCAGCGCGTCGCGCTGATGCACGGCTGCGTGCCCTACGGCAACGGCAAGGCGCGCATGAACGCGTTCGGCCTGCCGGATCCCATTCCGGTTCACCGCGAGCCGATCTACACGCCGCGCGTCGATCTGGTCGCCAAATATCCGACGCTTCCCGATGCCAAGCAGTTCCGCATGCCCAACATCGGGTTCTCCGTGCAGAAGGCCGCGGTGGAGAAGGGGATTGCCAAGCAATTCCCGCTCATCCTCTCCTCGGGCCGCCTGGTTGAATACGAGGGCGGCGGCGAAGAGACGCGAACCAATCCGTGGCTCGCCGAACTCCAGCAGGACATGTTCATCGAGATCAGCCCCGCCGATGCCGCCGATCGCGGCATCAAGGATGGCGGCTGGGTCTGGGTGAGCGGTGCTGAAAACAACTCGCGTGCCAGAATGAAGGCGCTGGTGACCGAACGGGTCGGGAAGGGCGTTGCCTGGATGCCTTTCCATTTCGGCGGCTGGCTCGCGGGCAAGGACCTTCGCGGCAATTACCCGAAGGGGACCGATCCGATTGTGCTTGGCGAAAGCGCCAATACGATCACGACCTACGGCTATGATCCTGCGACCAACATGCAGGAGACCAAGGTCACCCTCTGCCAGATTGTCGCAGCCTAGAGGAGCAACGCACATGGCTCGGATGAAATTCCTCTGCGACGCCGATCGTTGCATCGAGTGCAATGCCTGCGTGACCGCCTGCAAGAACGAGCACGAGGTGCCCTGGGGCATCAACCGGCGCCGCGTCGTCACCATCAATGACGGCAAGCCCGGTGAGCGATCGATCTCCATGGCCTGCATGCACTGCACCGACGCGCCCTGCGCGGCGGTCTGCCCGGTCAACTGCTTCTACACGACCGCCGACGGCGTCGTGCTTCATTCCAAGGATCTGTGCATCGGCTGCGGCTATTGCTTCTATGCGTGTCCGTTTGGCGCGCCGCAATATCCGAAGATTGGCAATTTCGGCTCCCGCGGCAAGATGGACAAGTGCACGTTCTGCGCCGGCGGCCCCGAGGCCGATGGCAGCAAGGAGGAGTACGAGAAGTATGGGGCCAATCGCCTCGCCGAGGGCAAATTGCCGCTCTGCGCCGAGATGTGCTCCACCAAATCGTTGCTCGCCGGCGATGGCGAGATCATTGCCCAGATCTACAAGGAACGTGTGATGAAGCGCGGCTACGGCTCAGGCGCCTGGGGCTGGAAGACTGCCTATCGCGAGACGATCGAATCCTGAAGGTGGCCTCGCGCAACTACCGGGAGGGACTCATGGCGTCTCTTGCAAAACACATCCGTCTCGCCCTCGGCGCATGGGCGCTTGCATTGATGATCGCTGCGTCGGTGCCGTCCATCGCCCAGCAGGTCAACCCGAGCGCCAGCGCGGTGAAGGAGCAACAGCTTCTGCAGGAGCTCGACCGGATCCAGGGACGCGTCAGCATTCCGGATCAGCGGTCAGGCGTGCTGGAGCAGCCGGCGGGGCGCGAGTGGCGAGAATTCCGCAACGTCACCCTGCGCTGGGTCGGCGGAATTGCCATCCTTGGCATGCTCGTGGCGCTCGTCGCCTTCTATCTGACTCGCGGCATGGTTCGGCTCCAGGACGGGAGGTCGGGGCGCACGATCGTGCGCTTTGGCGCCTTCGAGCGCTTCGTGCACTGGATGACGGCGACCTGCTTCATCATCCTGGCAATCTCCGGACTGAACATCACCTTCGGCCGTCCGCTGCTGTTGCCGCTGATCGGCCACGAAGCATTCTCCGAATGGTCGCAATGGGCCAAGTACGCGCACAACTATTTGAGCTTCCCCTTCACCATCGGAGTGATGTTGATCTTCCTGATGTGGCTTGGCGGCAATATCCCGAACAAGGTCGATGTGCAGTGGATCAAGCGCGGCGGCGGCATCGTAGGTCACGACCATCCGCCGGCCTATCGTTTCAACGCCGGCCAGAAGGCGGTCTACTGGATCGTCGTCACCGGCGGCGCGGCCGTTGCAATCACCGGATATCAGCTGATGTTCCCGTTCTACCTGGCCGACATCGAAGGAATGCAAATGGCTGCGGTGGTCCACGCGATCGTGGCGGTGCTGTTCGTCGCGGTGATGTTGGCCCACATCTACATCGGCACCATCGGCATGCAAGGTGCCTTCGAGGCGATGGGCAGCGGCATCGTGGACGTCAATTGGGCGAGAGAGCACCACAGTCTGTGGCTCGAGGAGGAGGAGGCGCGCGCCGCCGCCAATGATGCGCGCTCGAAGCCGGCCGCCACGGCGGCGGAGTAGGCCGCGCACGGAGGGCGAGATCGCTAAAGCCGGACGGCCGTCGTCGCAAAGGCCTCTGCGACCGGCTCTTGCACGCGGTCAAGGACCGCGGCGCTGACTCCCGCCACAACGACGGCGGCTGCGCAGGCGAGCAGGAAGGCCCTCATGGCTATCCTCCCAAAGGGGTCGAGTGCAGCGAGAGATTACACAAAATGGATCGTCATGAACAGCGCTGCTCCCCCGCGCCGTCGAACCGCCGCACTCTCATCGGCAAGAAACATGCTCGTTAGATTTCGATTGCTTGAGCTCGCACAAACTTGCCCAAGATGGATTGGACCGAGAATTCAGGTTTTTCAATCGGTTGGGGCACCGCGTGTGCACGACGTGTGCACCGGGAGATCAAGAAAAATCTCACCACAGCCAACTTGAGCAGACCTTATGAGTTGGGCACCTCGGACGATCACGTGCGCGAAGGTTCAGGGCGACATCACGACATATCAAAGAGAAGTCGGTTAAAGGCAAGCGCGAGCGAACACTCCTTGTCGGCTATCTTGCGAGCTCGATCGCGTCGGCGGAGGTCGCGTACGACTTGGACAAGTGCGCGGTGGGGAGATTAAGGATCTTCATTGCTGAGCAGTCATCGGCAGCCCTGGCAAGCACGCTCGGATAAATCCCACCAGGATTGACGTCGGGATCGATCTGTCGATCGTTTCGACTCTCCGCTACTCGCTGGCCACGATTTCTCTGTTTACGTCACGGCGCCCGCATGTAAATTTTCTGCATTGGTCGATAATTTTTAATGGGGGGCTTCGATGCGTTCGTTTCCAGCAATGCGCGTCATTCTGTTCGCCGCGCTCTTGGCGATGGCAGCGCAATTGAGTGCCGCTCAGCAAACTCACGCTCAAGCTCCCGTACAGCCGCAGCCCACGCGACCGGCTACGCCGCGATCGCCGGCACCACAACCTTCGGCAGCTCCCGTGGCTCCGGCCGCTTCACCGCAGCCAACTCCGAGCGAAGCTCCACCTGTGAGCTCGCTGCCGCAGAATACGACAGCAACTTTCGGCGATTGGGTGATGCGTTGCAGCCGTATCGATAGCGGCAGCACGACGAATTGCGAGGTTGCTCAGACCTTGCAGGTCCAGGGGCAGGGACCGATTGCCGAGATCGCATTCGGTCGTCCGCCTGGCAATCCATCTGCCGGAATGAGGATCGTGGTCGTGCTACCGAACAATGTGACGTTCGCAGGTCCCGTCCAGATGTCGGTCGACGAAAAAGACAAGGCCGTGGACCTCACATATCGGCGTTGCCTGCCGTCCGGATGTTTCGCCGATACCGAGACGCGTGACGACATTCTTGTGAAATGGCGCGCTCAAACCGGCCGCGGCCGTCTTGCCTTCAAGGATGGCAGCAATCGTGACCTCACACTGCCGTTCTCGTTTCGCGGGCTGGCGCAAGCGTTGGACGCGATGGCGAAGCCGTAGCTGATCCATTTTGGGAACTTGAATGGCCTAAAAGCCACACCGGATGGCCAAACGTGTCTGTCCGTGACGAATTGCGACCTGCTCAGTTGCAGATTATCAGGTTCGCGCGTAGCAATTGTTTCGTTAATTTTCGATGATCGGCTGCAGGTATCCAAGGCGCAGCCGATAGCAAAGTGCCTTTGCCACTCACGACCGTACGACCAAGGTAATTTTATTCGAGGGTAACGTGCGCAACCCAACAGTTTGGGGAGCGGGTACGTCCACGCAAAACTATATTAGCATTCATGTCCCGTGGACGTCGACGCCGCGTAAACTGAAGTTCCGTTGGTCCTTGCCCTTGCGCATTTTGTGCGCGTTGGCGCTGCTGCTCTTCACCGTCATCGATGCGCCGTCGCCTGCATTGGCAGCTTGCCAACAGGATACGCCGGTTGGCGGAACGACCACCTGCTCCGGTGCACCGGCGACTTTCCCGAATGGCGGCGCCAGCCCGGCCGGCGGAAACACGACGCTCGACGTCAACAATCTCGCAGTAAACATCGCGCCGAATGGCGGCACCGCGAGTGCCAACATCTCGGTCGGCGGTGGGAAAGCATCTAACGGAACGAGCCTGCCGATTCACGGAACGAATGGCTCCGGCGGATCGAGCGCGCCAGACGTTGCGGTGAATTTCGTAGGCCCCGGGGCTGGCTTTCAGGCGACCAGCACAAATGCCGCCGGCATCGTGGCGCAAAGCGTCGGACAAGCTGGAGGCGATGGCGGAACCGGCTTCGGCGCGTTGGTCTTGCTCGTGCCGGTTCCTGGTATCGGCGGCAATGGTGGCTCCGGTGGCGACGGCGGCAATGTCACCATCACGACGACCGGCGCCGGATTGATTTCGACAGTAGGCACCAATGCCCACGGCATCCTGGGCCTCAGCGCCGGCGGTGCCGGCGGCGCAGGCGGCAATGGTGACACCTTCGGCTCAGTCGGCGTCGGCGGCGACGGCAAGAACGGCGGAGCGCCGAAATCAGTCACGATCAATAATGTGCTCGACATCGCAACACACGGCGCGGGCGCGGCCGGAATCTGGGCGCAAAGCGTCGGCGCTGCCGGTGGCGCGGCCGGCTCCGCCGATGGTCTCAATATTGCCGGCATCGGCGGCTCGGGCGCAGCGGCCTCTGACGGCGGGACGGTCAAGGTTACGACCGGCGGCACGATCACGACGGTGGGCGACAATGCGTTCGGCATTTTCGCACAGAGCATCGGCGGCTTTGCCGGCTCGGGCGGCGGATCGATCGGTGCGCTTTCATTTGGTGGTAGTTCCTCGAGCGCTGGTAAGGGCGGTTCGGTCTCCGTTACGACAACAAATGGATCGATCGGCACCAACGGAACGGGTGCGTCGGCGATCTACGCGCAGAGCGTCGGCGGTGGCGGCGGTGCGGGCGGCAACGGTGGCGGCGTTGTCGGCTTCGGTGGCAGCGGTTCGACCGGCGGTGCCGGCGGCAACGTCTTTGTCAGCAACAGCGCCACGCTCACCGTTATTGGAAATCAGTCGACAGGTATTTTTGCGCAGTCCGTCGGCGGGGGCGGCGGTACCGGCGGCGTCGGCGTCGGCTTCATTGGCGGCGGCGGCAATGGTGGCGGTGGCAACAATGGCGGAACGGTCGAGGTCCACAATTTCGGCGCCATGACGCTGACGGGAACCGGCTCCTATACCAATGCTTCGAACTCGACGACGGCGGCAGGCATCTTCGCACAGTCGATTGGCGGGGGCGGCGGTGATGGCGGCTTCGCGCTTGGCGCATTGGGCCTCGGCGGTCGCGGCGGCGCTGCCGGCGACGCCATGAAGGTCACGGTAGATAACAACGCCAACATTTCCCAGAACTGCACGTCCTGTATCGCCGCCGATGCGATCTTTGCGCAGTCGATCGGCGGCGGCGGCGGCAACGGTGGCGGGTCGGTCGGTGTCTTCGCGATCGGCGGTGCCGGCGGTGGCGGCGGTTCGGGCGGCGAGGTCGTCGTCGGGTCGAACAACGCCGCGCTGGTGACGCATGGCGATTTCTCGCGCGGCATTCTCGCGCAATCGATCGGAGGCGGCGGCGGCAACGGCGGCTTCGGCGCGGGCCTGATCTCGCTGGGCGGCGATGGCGCCGGCGGCGGCATCGGCAGCGCCGTCACGGTCACTGCGAGCGGCTCGATTCATACTTTTGGCGCCAATTCGGAAGGCATTCTCGCGCAGTCCATCGGCGGCGGCGGCGGCAGCGGCGGTGGCGCGGCCGGGCTTGCGGCGCTTGGCGGCAAGGGCGGTGCGGGCGTCAACGGCAGCGCGGTCACTGTCACCAATTCGGCGACCATCATCACGGAGAAGGATTTCTCGACCGGCATCACGGCACAGTCGATCGGCGGTGGCGGTGGCAACGGTGGGTTCGGCGCGGCAGCGCTGTTCTCGGTTGGCGGCTCGGGTGGTTCAGGCGGCAGCAGCGGCGGCGTCGTCACCGTGACGAACAACGGATCGATCACGACCGGCGGCAATGACGCGGCCGGCATCCTGGCGCAGTCGGTCGGCGGCGGCGGCGGCAATGGTGCCGGTGCGGTCTCCGCAGGCATCTTTATCGGCAATGGTATTGGCGGCAGCGGCGGCGCCGGTGGCAACGCCAACAATGTCTGTGTCAACGCCAATGCAGCCTGCAACTCTATCGGTGCGATCTCGGCAAGTGACATTACTACCAGTGGCGCCCGCTCGTCGGGCATCGTCGCACAATCGATCGGCGGTGGTGGCGGCAACGGCGGATATGCAGTCGCCGTCTCGGTGGGTGTGTTCGGGAGTGAGTCTTTCGCGCTGGGCGGCAAGGGCGGACCTGGCGGCATCTCCGGCAACGTGTTCGTCGGCGCCAATGGCAGCATCACGACGCATGGCGTGAGCTCCAACGGCATTCTCGCGCAATCGATTGGTGGTGGCGGTGGCGATGGCGGATTCGCGGTCTCAGCGACCGGCGGTGCCACCTTCGCCTCTGTTGGATTGGCGTTCGGCGGCAATGGCGGTCATGGCAACGACGCCGCAGCGGTGACCGTTTACAGCACGGCCAACATTACGACGACCAACGACCTCTCCAACGGCATCTTCGCGCAGTCGATCGGAGGCGGCGGCGGCAATGGCGGCTTCTCGATTGCAGGCGCCGCAACCAATGGCGTCGCGGTTGCATTGGACAAGAGCGGCAGCGGGGCCAATGGCGCTGACGGTAAGGCCGTCACCGTGACCAGCATCGGCAACATCTCGACTGGCGTCTCCGGCGGCGCCGGCGCCGGATCGAACGGCATCCTCGCGCAGTCGATCGGTGGGGGCGGCGGCAACGGCGGATTTGCCGGTGCGTTCAGCGGTGCGGGCCTCGCCAGCGTCAATCTCTCGTTTGCATCCAGCGGCGGCACGGGCGGTGCCGGCGGCGTGGTGACCGTCAACAACAACAGCGCTGCCACGGCAAGCAATACGATCGAAACCTGGCAGGCCAACTCGAACGGCATCCTTGCCCAGTCGGTTGGTGGCAAGGGTGGCAATGGCGGCTTCTCGTTGTCGGGCGGCGGTGCCGGCTATGGCGCGGTCAGCGTCGGCCTCGGCGGCGATGGCGGCTCCGGCAGTAACTCCGATGTCGTCACGGTCACGAGTTTTGGCGCGGTCACGACCCATGGCGATCATTCCGATGCGATCGCCGCGCAATCGATCGGCGGTGGCGGCGGCAATGCCGGCTTTGCGATCGCCGCGGCCGGGTCCGGAATGGCGAGCGCCGGCATCAGCCTCGGGGGCACCGGAGGTGCTGGCTCCGACGCCAACACGGCCAAGATCACGTCGACCGGGGCGATCACGACGTCGGGTCTCTCTTCAAATGGCCTGGTGGCGCAGTCGATCGGCGGCGGTGGCGGCAATGGCGGCTTCGCGATTGCGGCCTCCGGCTCTGAAAATGGCGCGCTCTCGCTGGCGTTCGGTGGCGCTGGCGGAAGCGGTGGCATCGCGGGTCTCGCCAGCATCGACTCCACCGGCAATATCACCACTGGCGGTGCGCAGTCCGCAGGCATCCTCGCGCAATCGATCGGTGGCGGTGGCGGCAATGGCGGCTTCGCCGTCAGCGGCACGCTCACGGTCAGTAGCGGCGGCTCGGCGTCGTTTGCGTTCGGTGGCGACGGCGGCGCCGGCTCGAAGGCGGGCGCCGTTCACGTCGGCAGCACCGGCGACATCTTCACGTCGGGGCCGAGCTCGGATGGCATTCTCGCACAGTCGATCGGCGGCTCTGGCGGCAATGGCGGTTTCTCCGGCTCGTTGGCGCTCGCAAGCGGTGCTGCGATCGCGAGCGCGGTCGGCGGCAACGGCGGCTCGTGCACCGGAGGAGGACAATGTAATTCCGGTGGCGCGGTCGATGTGACGAGCACAGGCAACATCACGACCACGAAAGACAGCTCGATGGGCATCTATGCCCAGTCGGTCGGCGGCGGTGGCGGCAATGGCGGCTTCTCCTTGGCCGCTTCGGCGACCATGGACTACAACTCGGTCGGCAAGTCCAAGGGTGGCACTGGCGGCACCGGAGGCACCGGCGGCACTGTAACGGTCACCAGCATTGGTGAGGTGCACACGCAGGGCAGTGAATCGACCGGTATCTTCGCGCAGTCCCTGGGTGGCGGCGGCGGTAATGGCGGTTTTGCGATCGGTGCATCGCTGTCTTACAGCGGTTCGACTGACCTCAACTCGGTCGGCGGCAATGGTGGCACCGGGAACAATTCGAGCAAGGTCACGGTCACGACGCAACAGACGTCAGGGACCGACCTGACCGGCCTTTCGGTGAAAACCGAGAAGGACAATTCGGTCGGCATCCTGGCGCAGTCGATCGGCGGTGGCGGCGGCAATGGTGGCTTTTCGATCGGCGTCAGTCTATCGGCGGGCTCAGACGCCGCCAACAACACGGTCGGCGGCAGCGGGGGCGCCGGTGGCAGCTCCGGCTCGGCCGGCATCCTGATGGTCGACGTCACCAACCACGGTGCTATCAGCACTGCAGGCCGGAATTCCAGCGGCATCGTTGCGCAGTCGATCGGTGGTGGCGGCGGCAATGGCGGCTTCGCGATTGCTGCGACGGCGACCGTGTCGGACTCGAAGGGATCGGCACAGGCGATCGGAGGCAAGGGCGGCGCCAGCAACAATACCAGCGGCGACGTTCACGTCACCAATATCGGGAATATCACCACCGGCGGCGATCTGTCATTTGGCATTCTCGCACAGTCGATCGGGGGCGGCGGTGGCAATGGCGGGTTTGCGATCGCGGGATCGCTCTCGACCAATGGCGCCGGCGTGACCAACGCGACGGGCGGCGATGGCGGCGGCGGCAATGCGGCAGGCAACGTCCTCGTCAAGTCGGATGGCACCATCCTCACCACCGGTAATGGCTCCGGCGGCATCGTCGCGCAGTCGATCGGCGGCGGTGGCGGCAGCGGCGGCTTCTCCGGTGGTATTGCGCTTGGTCTCGGCGGCGATGGCACCACCAACACCATGGGCGGCAAGGGCGGCCTTGGTTCGGACGGCGGAACGGTCACGGTTCAATTGGGGCTGAACGGCTCCGGATCGCTCATCCTGACACTCGGCGACAACGCGGCCGGCATCACCGCGCAATCGATCGGCGGTGGCGGCGGCAATGGCGGCTTCAGTGTCGGCACCGCGTTCAGCTCGAGCGACAAAAGCTCGACCAACACCGTTGGCGGTTCGGGCGGCAACGGTGGCATGGGCAAGGATGTCACGGTCACCAATGCCGCACAGATCATCACGACTGGCTTGCTGTCTCACGGCATTCTCGCTCAGTCGATCGGTGGAGGCGGTGGCAATGGCGGTTTTGCGGTGAGCGGCTCCCTCTCTGTTGGAACCGACTCGGCGGCGAGCACGACGGGCGGCGGCGCAGGCACCGGCCAGAAGGCGGGCAGTGTGACCGTGACGAATTCCGGGGCGATCTCCGTCGGCACGCTGGGTCCGCGTGACGGCACGATCGCTGTTCTGGCGCAGTCGATCGGTGGCGGCGGCGGCACCGGGGGTTTCGCCGGTGGCGTGTCGGTCAGCTCGAACGGCAAGGCGATCAACAACACGACGGGCGGCAATGGCGGCAGCGGTGCGGACGCTAACACCGTCACGGTCACGAACAGCGCCGCATTGTCGGCGAATGGCGCAAACGCCGGCGGCATCGTCGCACAGTCGATTGGTGGCGGCGGCGGCAATGGCGGGTTCTCCCTGGGGGCTGCGGCCTCGTCAGCCAAGGGCGTGAACCAGGGCGTCGGTGGCCAGGGCGGTTCAGCGGGCCTCGCGATGGCCGTCGAAGTCGACAACAATGTTGGGGGCACGATCGACACCAAGGGCGCGTTTGCCCATGGCATCGAAGCCCAATCGATCGGCGGCGGCGGCGGTAATGGCGGCTTCTCGATTGGCGCCGGCCTGTCGTTGAATGGCGATGCTCAATCCACCGTTGGTGGCGGCGGCGCAGGCGCCGGCAGCACCGGCGGCACGGTTACCGTCAAGAATTTCGACACCATCACCACCGACGGCTTCAACGCGCACGGCATCTTCGCGGAATCGATCGGCGGCGGCGGCGGCTCCGGCGGCTTCTCGGTCAGCGCTTCGGTCAGCGCCAACGGCTCCGCGCTCGACAACTCGGTCGGCGGCAATGGCGCCGGCGGCGGCAACGCCATGCTGGTGACGGTCGAGAACTCCGCTAGGATCGTGACCAAGCAGGACAGCTCGATCGGCATCCTGGCACAGTCGATCGGCGGCGGCGGCGGCAGCGGCGCGTTCGGAATCTCGGCGGCGGGATCGACCGCGAATGCCGGCAGCCAGAGCGTTGGCGGCAATGGCGGCACTGCCGGCATCGGCGGCGACGTCACCGTGAACAACCACGCAGGCGGCGTCATCATGACGTCGGGCATGTACTCCTACGGCATCGAGGCGCAATCGATCGGCGGTGGCGGCGGCAACGGCGCGTTTTCGATCGGTGCCGCGGCCTCGCTGAACAACGACTCGAATGCGAAGGTCGGCGGCGGCGCCGGAGGGGCGGCTGGCGGCGCCGGTGTCGTCACCGTCACCAACGACGCCAATATTGGCACGACCGGAAAAGGCGCGCTCGGCATCTTCGCGCAGTCGGTCGGTGGCGGCGGCGGCGCCGGCGGCTTCGCGATCGGCGCCAGCGTCAGCGCTAGCGGTGCGAGCCTCGGCAGCACGCTCGGCGGTTCAGGCGCCGGCGGCGGTGCTGGCAACTCGGTGAACGTCACAAACACCGCGCAGATCGCGACCGCCGGCACCAGCGCGACCGGCATCTTTGCGCAATCGGTTGGCGGCGGCGGCGGTAATGGCGGTTTTGCGATCGGCGGGGGCGTCTCGCAGGCGAAGTCGGCCAGCTCCTCCGTCGGCGGTTCAGGTGGCGGCGGAGGCATCGGTCTTGACGTCACCGTCACCAACACGTCGACCGGGCTCATCTTCACTGACGGTGCGATGGCCCACGGCATCCAGGCGCAGTCGATCGGCGGTGGTGGCGGCAACGGCGGATTTGCAGTCGACGGCACGCTCAATCTCGGCGGCGACGCGAGTTCGACCGTCGGTGGCGGCGCGGGCGGTGGCGGCGGCCTCGCCAGCGCGGTGAAGGTCACCAATGACGGTCAGATCATTACCAACGGCGCCGCATCGATTGGCGTCTTTGCGCAATCGGTGGGCGGGGGCGGTGGTTCGGGCGGTTTCGCCGGCGCGTTCAACGTCGGCAATGGATCGACTCTCACCAACACGGTCGGTGGCTCGGGCGCCGGTGCCGGCAATGGTGGCCAGGTCACGGTCGATAACACCGGTCTGATCCACACCACGAACGATCGCTCGATCGGTGTGCTCGCGCAGTCGATCGGCGGCGGCGGCGGTAATGGCGGCTTCTCGCTGGCCGCCTCGGGATCGGGCGGCAACAGCACGACCACAAGCATCGGCGGTGGTGGCGGTGGCGGAGGCTCGGCCGATCTCGTGTCGGTGACTAATTCGGGTCAGATCGTGACCGAAGGCAAGCTGTCCTACGGCATCTATGCGCAGTCGGTCGGTGGTGGCGGCGGTAATGGCGGCTTCACTGTGGCCGGCACACTCGCGAGCGGCTCGGGTGGCATGGTGTCGAACGTTGGTGGCGGCGGAGGCAACGGCGGCAATGGCGGCGCGGTCACGGTCACCAACACCGGCATCATTGTCGTCAAGGGCGCAGGCTCGGTCGGCGTGCTCGCGCAATCGATCGGCGGCGGTGGCGGTTCGGGCGGATTTGCCGGCGCGCTCAGCCTCACCGGCGGTGGCGGCGGCCAGATGTCGAACAATGTCGGCGGCCATGGTGGTAACGGTGGCGACGGCGGCGATGTAACCGTCAAGAGCACGGGCAGCATCCAGACACTGGCCGACGATTCGGTCAGCGTGCTGGCACAATCGATTGGGGGTGGCGGCGGCAACTCGGCCTGGGCGATCTCGGCTCAGAACGGCGGCGCGCTTGGCGCAGAAGTAAATGTCGGCGGCTCTTCGAACGGAGCGGGTGGCGCCAAGGGCAAGGTGATCGTCGACGTCAGCGGCGGTGTGCTGCTCACCTCGGGTGCGCTGTCCTACGGCATGCTGGCACAATCGATCGGCGGCGGCGGCGGCAATGGTGCGATCTCGGTGCCGGATCCGCTGACGACGATGGGCGGTGGCATCACCGCGATGGTCGGCGCCACGGGCGGCATCAGCGGCAACGGCAATCTTCTGACCACCACCAATGCCAATCCAACGACGACGACAGGCGAAGGCGCAATTGGTCTGATCGGTCAGTCGGTCGGCGGTGGCGGCGGCGCGGACGGCGCCACCGGAGACATTTCCGTTGGTACCGGTGTCGGTGTGCTCAAGGCGATTGCCGGCGGGACCAGCACCAATGGCGGCTCGGGTGCCGCGGTCGCATTCAGTAATACCGGGAACATCATGACCTCGGGCAATCTGGCGGCCGGCGCGGTGGTGCAGTCGATCGGCGGTGGCGGCGGCAACGCGGTCCTGGCATTCGGCGTGGTGACTGGAACGCCGCTGGGGATTGCCCTTACGGCGGGAGGTTCGGAAGGCGCCGTCGGCAATGGCGGGACGGTCAATCTGCCGAGCTTCACGGGGGCTGTCGCAACGTCGGGTGCGCTCGCCGCCGGCCTGATGGCGCAGTCGATCGGTGGCGGCGGCGGCTATGTTGGCTTCACGACACCAACCGGCACCAGCGTGGGCGCCAACGGCGTCAGCTTCGCTGTGGGCGGCCTCGGCGGCGCGGGCGGTCTTGCTCAATCGGTGACCTTCAACGCGGCGCAGACTGTCTCGACGAGCGGTGTCGGTTCAGTCGGCTTGCTCGGCCAGTCGATCGGTGGCGGCGGTGGCTTTGCCGGCTTCTGGAGCGGCGGCAGCCAGAACCCCGCGGTCTCGAGCTTCGTCATCGGTTCGAGCGGCGGCGCCGGCGGCAAGGGCGACGCGGTCAACTTGGGCGCAGGCGGCTCGGTGTTCACGACCGGCACGGGGGCGATCGGTGTGCTCGGGCAGTCGATCGGCGGCGGCGGCGGCGTCGCCGAAGCCTTCGGCGTTGGCTCGTCGGGAGGCGTCAAGATCGGCGCCGGTGGCGGCGCGGCGGGCGATGGCGGCGCGGTCACGATCGCCACGCAACTGGTCTCAACGACCGGCAACGGCGCCCACGCTGTCGTCGCGCAGTCGATCGGCGGCGGCGGCGGTTTGCAGATGGCCTTTGGCTCGGATGGCACAGCGACCGCTTCGGCAGTCACCGGCGGCGCGGGCGGCGGTGGCGGCAATGGCGGCAACGTCAGCGTGACCACGAATGGCGCGATCACGACGACCGGCGCCGGTGCACACGGCATCATCGCGCAGTCGATTGCGGGCGGCGGCGGCATCGTCGGTGGCGGCGCGTTCGCAAATGCGCCCGGCTCGAGCGGACCGTTCGCCGGCAGCGTCGGTGGGGCAGGCGTCGCGGGCGCGGTGACCATCAACGCACAAGCGAATGTTGTCGTGACCGGTGCCGGTTCGACCGCGATCTACGCCCAGTCGGTCAACGCTCTGGGTGTCGGCGGCAACATCGGCATCACGCTCGGCAACGCCGGGCTCGGCACCGCTCAGTCCGTGCTCGGCAGCGGCGACGGTGCAACGACGACCAACGCGGTGACCTTTGTCGGCGGCGCAAACAATACGCTGACGAACTTCGCACTGCTTGCGACGATGGCTGGTATCAACGGCACCGCGGTGAGGGGCGGGATCGGCAACGAGGCGATCACGAGTTTCGGTCACATGATCGGATCGATCGACCTCGGTACCGGCACGAACTCGATCGACAACAAGCCCTACAACAACAACCCGTCGCTGATGGCCGGTGTGTTCGACGCCGGTGCCGTGATCAATCTCGGCGGACCTGCGGCCGGCAACGTCCTGACCAACGAAGGCCTGCTCTCGCCGGGCGCCTTGTTCAACGTCTTGACCACCAACCTGAACGGAAACTTCGTGCAGACCACAGCTGGTTCCTGCGGTGCCTTCGGCCTGCCGACCAGCACCTGCGGGTATTTCGGCGTCGATCTGGATCTGAAGTCTGCCACCGCGGATCGGCTGAACGCGACGGGAACGGCGAATGTCTCTGGCGCTGTCGTGGTCAATATCGGCAATGCGGGTGACGCGACACCGGGCACCAATACACTGACGATCATTTCGGCTGCCGGGGGCGAGACCCATCCGAACCTGGTTGGGCAGGCTCAACAGACCGCTGTTGCGCAGTACTTGCTGGTCTATCCGAATGCGACTGACATTGATCTGAAATACTCGATCGACTACTCGCCCTCCGGCTTGACCCAGAATCAGCATTCTGTCGGCAACGCAGTCAACGCGATCCAGACAGCGCATGTACAGACCTTCCGTCCGATCGCGGCGGCATTGTTCTATCAGCCAACCGTGGACGTGCTGGGTGCGGTGTACGACACGTTGTCGGGCGAAGGCGTGGCCGCAGTCGAGCAGAGCGCGATCTCGGCGAACGACATGTTCCACTCGTCGATCCTGAGCCAGGCCCGGTTCTGGATGTTCGACAATGACCGGAACGATGCCAACAGCCTGACCTTCTATGACGGGGGTCGGATGAGCTACGCGGCGGCGCCCGGCAACGGCTTCCCGAACTACGCGAAATCTCCGGGCCAGCGGACCTGGCGAATCTGGACGACGCTGAACGGAGGCGACTGGCGCTATTCGGGCAATCCGACAATCGGTACGGCGGCTACGTCATCGGCGGGCGGTGGATTCACCAGCGGTCTCGACTATCAGTTCGATCCGACCCTGATGGCAGGTGTCGCGGTCGGATATGGCAAGGCGTGGGTCAAGATACCCGGGCGCGATACCAATGACAGCGTCGAGGGCAGCCACATCGCAGGCTATGCTGCGAAGCGCTTCGACAACGCCTATGTCATGGGCTCGCTCGGCCTGGAATACTTCACCAATACCGAGAGCCGCTTCGCAGCTATCCCGGGCACGGTGTTGCCGCCGCTATTCGGGTCGTCAGTTGCGGCAATTCCGGGATTTGCCGAACATCTGCTCGGGACCTTCAACAGCTACTCCGTCAGCGGCATGTTCGAGGGCGGCTACAAGTACCGCTTCGGCGACTACAATGTGACGCCGCTGGCCGGCCTGAATTTCACGTCGTACTGGATGAATGGCTTCACCGAGAACAACAACGGTGCGCCGAGTTTCATTGGCCTGTCGTTCGCGAGCCGTAACGTCAACTCCGTCCCGACCTTCATCGGCGCACAGCTCGATACCACCCAGTTGCTGGCGAATGGCGGCTCGCTCTACGCTTGGGCGCGTGCCACCTGGGTTCACGAATTCCTGCCGCACCGGACCGTGAACCCGTCGTTCATCGCGGCGCCGGGATTTGACTTCGTCATCGATGGTGCGCTGGCTCCGACTGATCTGGCTCGCATCAATCTCGGCGCGAAGGTCGCGCTCGATCGGAACGTCTCGGTGTCGGCCGATGTGAGAGCAGACCTGTACCGGACGCCGAGCATCGCGGGCTTCATCGGAGCCAAGGTCTCCTGGTGATGAGCCGTTCTGCGGGAGCTTTGTGACGCCTTCCAGCCCCTATTGGTTTCCAAGCCCTATCGCGGGTGCGGAGTTTTGCGGCGAGGCGCTCGTGCGCGGCATGCCACCTCTGGCTCAACTCCCATCGTTTGCCGCAAGCTTCTGAAATTGGCGTTTCATCTCGTTGACCTTCGCAATGTATGCCGCGACGAGGTGGTCGCCGCACTGCTCGCCCGCGGCAGGCCGGAAACCGCGGCGCACAAAGGCCCGTCCGGGGCCGGTGCCGCAGAGATGGATGAGCGCGGCGAGATCCTGCTTCTGCCGGGGACTGGCGGTGTTCTTCGGTGCGGCAGCGAGAACCCTGGCGACGTTGCGGTCCAGGTATATCGCTGCGAGCTCCGTGGCGTGGCTTGGCAGCGTGCGAACATAGAGGCCATTGAACCTGCAGTCCGCGGTGACGACCGCGTGCTGGCGAATGCAATAGCTGTTGGCCTCGGCGAACGCGGGGTCTGTCATCTGATACAGGCCGACGGCGCTCGAGGCGGGCTTGTACATCGCGAGCGGATTCCAGGTCAGTCGCCAGCGCCAATAGGTGCGCGCCACCGGATTGCCGGAGCTCTCGGTCTGGGCCAGCGCAGCCAGGAGCTCGGGGGCGATGGCGTCGGTAGAGGAGGAACGGAAGTGTGCTCCGTACTGTCGCCACGTGTCTGCCGGCTCCTTGTCCAGCGCCGTGCCGACGAAAAAGAACAGCTCGGTCGGCTTGCGGACGATCTGATAGGAGACGTTGGCCAGCGGAAGGAGCGCGACAAGCACCGCACTGACGACCGCAGCCCGCATCGCGGCCGGCATCGCTTCGAGCTTCCGCCACATCTTTCGCGCGGCGGGTCGGCTGCAGGCCAGCGGAATGGCTGGGGTCCAGCCTTGCCGAGCGCGCCTCTTGCGAGCGATTGGCTTGGTGACGGGCAACGAGGACACGGGATCGTCAGCCTTTAACGAACTTCACGCAGCAGGAGCGGAACGGTCGAATGTGGCGAGGAGCTGCTGTCTCGGATTTGCCTGGGTGCGGCTCGTTGCCGCGAGGCTTGTTTGAAGCGCGAACCCACACTGAAATAGAAAGATTGCCAATGTCCTGACGACTAGCCGGGAGCGGGCGTTGCGCCCGTCGAGCAGCACCGACATCGCGCCGATCCCCAAATTCGTATCGAGCAGGCAATATTATACCGCGGCCATGGCCGCGTCGCGGCCGACGCTGGCGCGACAGCGGGAAGGTGACATCTGCTGCAACCTCCGATACAGAGGGTTCGGGGGATGGGGAATGCATCGTCACTGGTTGACCGGCTTTTCTGTTGCCGCGGCCTTCGGTGTTCAACTGAGTTCAGCTGCGGCAGCTGACCTTTGGGAAATCGGCTTCTCGTCGTCTCACGGCAGCGGTCAGTTTCTGATCAATCCGGCAAATTTTGTGATTCCGGTATCGGTCGGATCGCCGAGCTCGTTCTCTATTATCGGGACCAGCATCAGCGTCGACGGCGGCGGCCTTCTGGGCCAGGTCCAGTTCGGTAACGGCAGCGCCTCGGCAGGCTCGTGCACGCCGGCCGAATGCAATGTGACGTTTTCCTCGACGCCGAACGTCGTTCCTGGCTTCGGGACATATATTCCGCTTTTGCAGCTGAATTTCGAGCGCATCTGGGTCGACTGGAGCACTCCCAGTCAAAAACAGATCCAGATGTTCTTCAGTACCAATCCCAATACGCCGAGCTTCAACTGGAACGACGTCGCAACAGCGACGCGGCAAGTCATATCGGTGCAACCAGGATGGCTGGCGACACCGGCGAGCAGCAACTGGAATAACGCCGCCAACTGGACGGTGGGATCGGTCCCGACCACGACCGATATTGCGCAATTCGGGGCGTCGGCCACCACGGCAATCGACATCAATCAGGCAACGCAGGTCGGCGGGCTGCATTTCTCAAATGGCGCAGCTGCGTTCACGTTCAATATCTCCGGTGGAGCCGGCGGGCCGGCCTCGTTGGTGATTGGCGGAAGTGGTATCGACAATCAGTCGGGCAATCACCCGGGCTTTGTCGTCAGTGGTGCGTCCGGCAATTTGGGCACCCTTCAGTTCGCCAATTCCGCCGGCGCGGGCGACGCGATCATCACGACCAATGCTTTCGGCAGGACGCTGTTCACAGATAGCAGCACCGGCGGGACAGCGCAGCTCGTCACCAACGCGGGCGGTACGGTCGACATCTCCGGATTGACGTCGAGCGGCCTGAGCGTCGGCTCGATCGCGGGGGCCGGTAATTATGTTCTCGGTACGAAGAACCTGACGGTTGGGTCGCTCAACACGGATACCGAGGTCTCCGGCACCATTTCGGGTAATGGAGGCCGCCTGACGAAGGTTGGAAGCGGCGTACTCACCTTGTCCGGCGCCAATAGCTATTCGGGCGGTACAGAGCTCGATGGCGGCGCCCTTGTGGTTGGCAACGATCATGCGCTCGGGTCTGGCGATGTCACGATGGCAGCCGGCACGAGAATCCTGTTTGCTGCAGGCGACCACACCATCAGCAATAATTTCAAGCTCGCCGGCGATCCGACCTTCACGGTTGCTCCAGGGACGATGACCACCGTTTCTGGCGTGATCAGCGACGCGCCGGGACCTCCCATCGTGCCGGGAGACGTCGTGGTCAATGGCGGAGGCACCTTGGTCCTCTCCGGCCACAACACCTATTCCGGCGGCACGACGATCTGCGGTGCATCCGGTGGAGCGGCTTGTGGCGCGTCCGCCGGCCCCAGCACGCTGCAGCTTGGGGTCGACACCGTGTTCAACACGCCGGGACAGCCAAGCTCGGGTATCGCATCATCGGCCATCGGCACCGGCACCTTGACCTTCGACGGCGGCAGGCTCCAGGCGCTGGCTGGCATCAGCGAGCGCACGGTCGGCAATGCAGTGCAAATCACCGCCAACGGCGGCACGATCGATTCAGGCTCGGGGTTCTTCCGCTTCACCGGCAACATCAGTGACGCACCGGGGTCGAGCGGCGGGACGCTTATCATCGAGAGCACTGGCGTTGGCATCGAGCGACAGGTGATCTTCGCCGGGAATAACAGTTATTCCGGAATCACCTATATCGACTCGGGGACCCTGATTGCCAATTCAATCACGGCGCTGTCCTCCAATTCGGCGTTTCAGGTGAACGCGGGCGCAACGCTGACCCTGAGCGGCTTCAACAACAGCATTGCCTCGCTTGCGAACGGTGCCGCCGGCGGTGGCGTGGTGCAAAACGCAAGCGCTTCCGGCCTTGCGACACTGACGATCACGGGCGCGAAGGGTGGCACGGATACTTTCTCCGGCGTGCTGCGGGACGGCGTCGGAGGCGAGGGCGGCGCAGCGGGTCCCAAGCTAGCGATCGTCAAGAACGGCAGCAGCACACAGGTCTTGTCCGGCATCAACCAATACACCGGAACGACCACGGTGAATGGTGGCGTGCTTGAAGTGGACGGCTCGATCGCATCGTCCAGCATGACGACGGTCAATGCACTTGGCCAACTGACGGGTACCGGCACGGTTGGCAATACGGCAATTGCAGCAAGCGGCACATTTGCACCGGGAGGCCCCGCGCCGGGCAGCTCGATGACGGTCAATGGCAGTCTCGCGTTGCAGTCGGGCGCCCAGTATCTGGTCTTCCTCAGCCCGACGACGTCGTCGTTCGCCCAGGTGACGGGGACCGCGACGCTCGGTGGCGCGACGGTAAATGCGCGCTACGCCAACGGAAGCTATGTCTCGAAGCGCTACACGATCCTGAGTGCTGCGGGTGGAGTGAACGGCACATATGGCCCTTTGGTGAACACCAATCTTCCGTCCAACTTCAAGGCCAGCCTGAGCTATGACGCCACCACGGCCTATCTCGACCTCGCGCTCAACTTTTCTCCGCCGGCTGCACCGAATTTCGGATCCGGACTCACCATCAACCAGCAGAATGTCGCCAACACGCTGGTCAATTACTTCAATCGTACCGGCAGTATTCCGATCGTATTCGGCGGACTGACGCCGGCCGGCTTGACGCAAGTGTCCGGCGAAAGCGCCACGGGCTCGCAGCAGACCACCTTCGACGCCATGAAACTGTTCATGGGATTGCTGACCGATCCCTTCGTGTCGGGGCGCACCGATGCTGCCGGCACCGGCGGCAGCCCGGGCAACGCGGAGGAAGGCCTCTCCTATGCTGCGAAGGGCCACGATGCGGATGAGCGCTCCGCCTATGCGGCGGTGTACACGAAGGCGCCGCCGATCGCGCAGACCTTCGCGCAATGCTGGAGCATCTGGACCGCCGGCTATGGTGGTTCGCAGTTTACCTCTGGAGATCCGCGAGTCCTCGGCTCCAACGACTCCCGCAGCAGCGTCTACGGCACGGCGGTCGGTGCGGACTATCGCTTCTCGCCCGATACCATTGCCGGATTTGCGGTGGCCGGCGGAGGCACGAGCTTCGGTGTCAGTAGCCTTGGGACTAGCCTTGGGACCGGCCGCTCTGATCTGTTCCAGGCGGGGGCTTTCGTCCGGCACAATGCCGGTCCCGCCTACCTTGTTGGCGCGATTGCGTATGGCTGGCAGGACATGACGACCGACCGCACGGTGACGGCCGCTGGAGTGGATCGGCTGCGCGCCGAGTTCAACGCAAATGCTTGGAGCGGCCGGCTCGAGGGCGGCTATCGTCTTGTTGCACCCGTTGCCGGTGGTGTCGGCATCACACCTTACGCGGCAGGCCAATTCACGACGTTCGATCTGCCCGCCTATGCGGAAAGGGTTGTCTCGGGGCTCTCGAGCTTTGCGCTGAACTATGCGGCCAAGAGTGTAACCGACGCGCGGACCGAGCTCGGATTGCGCACCGACAAATCCTTTGCCGTGCAAGACGGCATTTTCACATTGCGCGGCCGCGCGGCCTGGGCCCACGACTTCAATCCGGATCGTTCGATTGCTGCGACATTCCAGACGCTGCCCGGCACGAGTTTCGTGGTGAACGGCGCCGCGATGGCGTCCGACGCCGCACTCGTCACCGGTTCGGCAGAAGTGAGTTGGACCAGCGGCTGGTCGGCCGCGGCAACGTTCGAGGGAGAATTCTCGAATGTGACGCGCTCATATGCTGGAAAGGGAGTGGTACGTTACGCGTGGTGAGCGCGGTTATCCCGACGCCCCGGTCAAGCAACCAGGTATTGGCTCCGACGTCTGCCGGCTGCTATTTGGCGCGGTTTGCCAACTTCTTTGGTGAACCTTGCGGCCGCTGCCACTTCCTGCCTCTGCTTGGAACGAATTTGCGCGCGCGGCTAGTACCTTAACGAGCTTCCTTGGCGGCCGCATCTGCCTGCCGACCAGGCTGGCCCTCAACCGATACGGCCGCCACGATCGATCGAAACTCGCTCAGCATTTCTGGCTGATTGGCATCGAGGTAATCCACGACGCTGGAGCGTCCAAGGAGGGTGGAGACATAGCGGGTCGCGATCCCAAAGACCATGTCGCCGCAATAGATAGAGGTTGCACATGAGGTTAGGAAAACTCTGCCAAGGTTAGTCTCGGAGCCCTCATTTTGCGCTCGATCAGTGGCGCGCGCCATCTGACTTTCTTGCGGAGCGATTTGTTGTTTGTGCCGGTAGCTGACTGGGCTTGTGGAAAGAGGTTGGGAAGGTCGCGCTTTCATTTTGCTTTGCCAGAGGGAGAGCGCTAATCCTGCCGCATTCTTCTCGCGATGCACGCAGCCTGCCGTAGAGAGCGGCCATGACGGCCTCAAGGCTGTCGAGCCGCATTCGACTGAAGAGACGATCCGACACGCGTAGCTTCTTTCTGTCCTTCGTCAACGGAAGCGCAGCGGTTGGGAGAAGGAAATAGTCGCGAATGCGGCTATTGCCACTGTCCATCCGAATCAAAAGCGTAAGTTCGGCCTTATGGTATTTGAGCTTCCGTACCTCCCATCGGCGCGACCTGGTGTCACCGTCCGAAACGGCGCGCGCCACTGCTACCGATACAGTCAATCCTCCGGAAATCGTAACGAGGTACAGTTCGTGCAAGAACGAGGCGTTCACGCCGCGCCCCCTAAGATTGATGATGATATCATCGACCACCGAGCAGATCGTGCGATCAATTTCGACGGCGATCTCCATAAAGCGGTACCGATTGCCGGGCCTGTAGCCAACAAGTTCATAGGCTCTCATGAGCGAGCCAAATCTCTTTGTGTATACAGCGGGGTGACGCACGCCCTTTGCCGCTTGGATGATGTGCACTGACAATCGGCCCTTTCGTCGCAGGAGAGCCGCCAAACTATCAAGCAACTGCTGATCGGTTTCCTTCTTGTTGTTTGCGACTTCAGCGAGCCGCTTTCGTGTCCGAGCGAAAAGACGCGCATCAACGATGCCTTCGAAAGCGTTGTCGTGGCGTATCCACATTTCAGGCGGGTTGTCGACACGTCGCCCGGCAAGCTTCATTGAGCTGCGATTGAAAACGATATGACCCAAATAAATCTCATTCGCGAGGAGGTTGCTGACGGTCAGGGCGGTCCATCGTTTTCCGCCGGGACTCAATAAGCCTTCAGCGTTGAGCCCCTCCGCAATTTGCGTCCTATTTTTCCGGTGGATCACGAACGACGAGAAGATGCGACGGACGATCTTGACCTCCGAGTTAGGCCCTCGGACGAGAACGACCCGTTCAGATTTCAAGTTCTTCTGCTGGCCGCGCTCCAGTACGCCCTTATGCTTGCCGTTTGCATCGACGAGCATCCGACGCAGCCCGTAGGGTGCCGCTCCGCCCCGCCAATATCCTCGGTCGACGATATTCGACTGGCCCATAAATGTATTTCGCGACAGGTCCCGGCTGAAGCCAGCAGCTCCCGCGCGCTTCAGGTTCTTGAGTATCACCGATGACAGGCTGCCATCGTTCTCGAATTCTTCAGAGCAATAGTGAACCGATATTCCCGCCCGTGTGCAGATGAACTCGTAGAAGGCGCTTTCGTCAGTGTCTTGAAAACGCCCCCAACGGCTAATGTCGAAGACGAGGACACAATCAAAATCCGACCGTCCACTGTCGACGTCATCGATGAGTTCCTGCAAACCTTTACGGCGGGCAATGGTAAGACCGCTGCGTCCTGGATCAGAATAGGTACGGACGATTTCCATACCTCGGCGTGCTGCGTAGACAGCGATGGCGGCTACCTGAATTTCGATCGAGTATTTTTGAGGATCGGACGACATCCGCACGTATTGTGCTGCACGAAGCGTCGGGGGCGATTGCTGATGTGCCTGGACGGCGGTGGTACCTGCAGGCCTTCGCCCGCGCGGCACCGTTGCACGTTCTCTGACCTTCGGAGAAGATGATCGTGGCTGGGGCACCGTCGACGACCTGCGATATCCATGCAATCGTGCAACCGCCGCAGGTCGGTAACGCCGACAATGCCCACATGGTTCCTTGGAAAAGCCGGGACGAGCAGGCCTATCCTTGTAGCCTCATTGCCAAGCGTTGGCCGCAAATGCTGCCAAACATGCCCACGACTCCGCCGAGGCCATATCTGGCTTTTGATCTCGTCGCTTACTCGTCAGGCCCTGGCGCCCCGGCCAATTAGCAAGTCGTCTGCACCATTCCGCCAACCCGCCTCGATTGGCATGTGATTGGCGGCGAAAGGGGAGCCGCGGACACCGGTGTATTGACGACCACGGTCGGCGAATCGACGAATTGCTGTCCTCGAAAGGCAAATGTCGGCATCTTCCCGTCGGATGGGCCACATTGATAAGTGAGGGTATACCAAGTGACCGGTCCAGGCATAAGGTCTGCGACAAGACCACCGGAATGGCTTTCGCTATCGAGAACCTGATAGGGGCCGGCACACGCCTGTGAAGCTTGCTGTAAGCAGCCAGCAGACGAAGCGTAGCATTTCGCCGTGCTTACTGGTTTGCCCGATGGGCCGTTAAAAGTGGGACCCGCAGTTTCTATACATCCCGACAAACTCGTGGTCGCAGCCAGCAGCAAACAGGCCGCAGCGATACTCGAAAGTCTCATTCTCTATTTCTCCCCAGCAATGAAGAGACTAGGCGCAACCAGAGGGCGAGATCAATGGTGATGTGATTAAAGTCTTGGAGGCGCGCGATAGACGACGGCCGGGTGAGCTGGCGATCGTCCGGCCATCAAGTTCACAAGGGCGGGTGGCGGATGATCGTATCGCTGATCCAACCGCAGTTTCCCGGCTGACGCGCGGGGGCGTTCAGATTCTCGCGGAAAAGCGGTCGAACGCGGTCAGAATCTGGGTCCGGATTTCGGCGTCCCGTTGATAGATGGTTTCCTGCAGATACGCGATCTCGGCAGCCTGATTGCCATCATCGACGTCAATATACCAGGACCGCGGCCGGCCATCGGCGCCGTCGCTCCAGCGGTAGCCACGGCGCTTGAGGGCATCCTTGAGCTCGAAGGGCGACTGCTCGGCCCAGACCCTGATCGTCCTGCGGCGGGCGCGCTCGAGCAGCACCGAGAGTACGGTGCGATCGAGCTCGGGCAGGGGCATGGCCAGGATCTCGAGCAGCGCCTGGCAATCGTCGACCGCGCGGTGCGCCTCATGAAACAATCCGGCCTTCACCAAAAGATAGGACAGGCGCGATCCCTCGAAGCCGTGTCGGCGCCATTCGACCTCGCTGACCGAGCAGGCCCAGGCCTTGAGCACGAACAGAGGCGCGCAACGTTCCATGAACTTGCGATCGAAACCGGCATTGTGGGCGATGACGACGACCGCATCGGACGCGAACGCGTTGATACGCTCTTCATCGAGGCTGTGGCCCGCGACCATGGCGTCGGTGATGCCGGTCAGTGCGGTGATCTCTCCGGGAATTGCGATCGACGGCTGGTTGAAACAGCTGAAGATATCGATCGCCCGGCCGATCCTGCCGTTAGGAAGATAGCTGAACTTGACCATCCCGAGCTCGATGATCTCGTCTTTGGCCGCATCGAGGCCTGTAGTCTCGACGTCGAGCAGGATCGCGATCTTTTCCGGCTGTCCTGTGGGCGGCGTGAATTCGGCACGTGGAACCAGTCTGCGCAGCACCCGGTAGTCGGGCGACTGCTCCAGCATGGCGGCGATCTCGGCGAGGGTCGGTTGGACGGTCATGTCGGGCGGCGACGCTATAGAGGCGTTGTGATATGTGGCCGGCAAGCTTACCCGATCGGATCGGATCCGGCATTGCGGCGCCTGTGGATAGGTCCCGAGCTTGCGAGCACCCGGTGGAGGGAGGGCCTCGCTGGAACTTGGCCTTGCGATGGAGCGCAGTCTTGCGCGCCGCTGGATGCGGCCGGGCTCTCGTGGACCGTGCCGCTTCGCGTCACGGCCTGGCGGCTTCGATCCCTTCTGTAATCCGAACTGAAACGTCAAGCCTTCTCCATCTCCTCTTGGGGTAGAAGCGACCACATAGCCGTCAAAGGCCAAGGTCTCACTTTGACCCGAAGCAGACTTTCTCTGTTCATGGAAAATTGAGCATTCACGGTGTTGCCGGTTGACGGAGTGCTGTTATGCAACCAACAAGTGGGGTGTGTTGTCGGCACTTTTGTCCCGGTCAGAACCGAGATTCACCGTGAACCCTCTCTGCAAGAACCCAGTCTTAGCTCTACTTGCCGCTACGAGCTTATCCGTAGTGGCTTGTTCTCCCCAGGAGGACGTCCATCTCACCTGTGCGACGACGATTTTTCTCGCGGACAAGCTTATGGAAGCCGGCAAGGTTCCAGCCGACGACGCGTTACGAAAGAAAGCGAATGATGCCACGATCAACCATCAGAACGCATCGGTGACTTTCAGAAGGCTGGACACACGGGTACCTGAAGGAGAAAACGAGCGTCTCATGGAGCTGGTTTCTATTTTTGGTCGCGAACGTGACCGACTTCTCAAAGAGCTATCGCCAGAGGAAATCGTCGCGCGGGCAAGGACCTGTATCGAACAGGCACCTCCGAAAGGGCGAGGCTTTCCGCGTCCTGATGGTAGCTTTTGACCTAAAGGCTCACGTTCGCGCGTGGGGCAGTGGTCCGGTTTCGCGTGACAGGCCGACCGAATTGGCTTCCACTCCCTACTTCCGCGCTCGACCCCAGAGCGGACTTCGCTGACGAGTTTGGAATAATGCTCCGATACAGCCTTTGCTCGCTATCTGCTTAGGGTTGAGGCAATCAATCCACGCTATTGTCTCGCCTGTGCCCTTCAAATGGTCGGTACCAAGGGTAATGTCTGGTTACTTCCTCACTGCCTGTTTGATCGTGGTTGCCCTGAGTTTCGAGGTGTCTTTTCGCCGATCCTGGAGTCTGTCACGGAACTCTGAGCTGCTTGGCCCGGCCCGACGGCTCGCAGTTCGGCGGCGTGCGATGTTGCCGACAGGCTGCGGGCTAATTTGCATGCTGCTGGGGTGGATGGTACTTCATCTTGTTCAAGACAAACTTGTTCTCTCCATGACGGGCAGTCTAATAATGCTTTGTGCTTCTTTTTCCACCGGGTCGTTTATTGGCTTTATGGCCGGGACGGCGAATCGGGTTTGAATCGCCGGGATCAACGCAAAGCGAAAAAGTTCATCAGGCTATGGCCGCCGACAAGCGACCATGACTTTGCCATTGTCCTGTTGATGTCCGGTTGTGGCCCATCGCGGCCATCCGCGGCTTCCTGGCCAATGTCTCCTTTGGGCCAGAAAGAGACGTACATTGCCTTGGCGGCCCGCCGCTCGTCGGTCACGCCCTACTCGTGGGCATGCGCCCGCGACCGGAGCCGCAATGCGTCTCCGCCCCTTGGGTCACGATCGTTGCCGCCTACCACTTCTGCCTGGTCCGCGCTTCTGTTCGGAGCCGACCAAAAAGGGTTCGCTCCATGATGGGGTCCAGCGAGGCGAGGTCGTCCAAGCTCACAGCAGGTGCTGAAACGCACAGGGATCGAAACGGACTGACCTTCCCCACGTCCTGGGCAGAGCAGATGGCTACGCCGGAACGATTCCTAAGTCGCGCTCGAAGCTGACGGCTGGACGAAGCGGAAGTCTGTACCAGCCACCCACATACGGTGCATTATGATAGCCAGCTTCCTGGCCACTGCTACGCATGCTTTCTTCGCCCCTACGCGTTTGGTGAGCTTTATGCCCCACGCACGCAGAACGGACCACTTCTTCGCGATCCGAAGATGCGAGTTCGCATCTTCGTAGAGAGCGTGGCGCATCAGTCTGTCACCGCACCTGCTGATATTGCCAGACCGGTCGATCTCGCCAGATTGATACACACGAGGCGTCAGTCCCAGGTGCGCCGCTACAGCCCTCGAGTCCTTGAACCGTGCAGGATCGTCAATCGTCGCCTTGAAGTAAAGGCTTACGATTGGCCCTGCGCCCGAGACTATCATCAAACACCTGCAGACCTCATCTTTACGCGCCATTTGTGAAAGCTGACGGTCCAATAGAGCCTTCTTCACTCGCATAGTGTTACGGACGTCGAGTAACGCTTCGACTGCCAATCGCAGCTCTGCTGCATCAGTGAGCGCGGCTTCGACCTTGGCGGCGAAGCGGGAGCGATGCACAAGCCCCAGCTTGAGGCCATGCACCTTTAACAAGCCGCGAATGGTGTCTTCTATCGCCAGCATGTGATCGACGAACTTCCTTCGGGCAATCAAGACCGTCCGTAAAATCTGCGAAGCCTTGCTCTTGACGTGTACCGCCCGGTAGTGACCGACCCGTATCATCTCGGCAATGCCACGCGCATCGCTGCGGTCCGTCTTGTTGGGCCGAGAGGATAGAAAACGCTGAGCATGCCGCGTTTCTATGCAAACGATCTGAAAGCCACTCTCGGCCAATGCGCCGTAGAGCCATTCTGACAAAGGGCTGGCCTCAATACCAACCAGCGCAATCCGCTGGCGCCATCCAACCAAGGCTTTAACGAGCGCGATCGGCTCGCTCTCGGTCTTGCCTTCCCTTATCGGCGAGCCATCTGCTTCCACGACACAGATCGAAGTGGCTTTCAGCGAAACATCAAGTCCGACGCACAAAGCCATTTTGCGTCTCCCTTTCTGGGCTGAATCAGTCCCAGACCAAGGGTACCGAAGGCCGGGGATCGGATTACCCCAGCTCGCGCCGATTGGGTTCACGCCAATCATTAAATTCGGAAAATGCGAAATAAGACTCGACGGGACACCCAACTCACTCGTATCATCATGGCTCGATGCAGGTGAGGTAGCCGCAATGGCAGGTCATCAGGCCAGGTCCTCGGACCTTGTTGAAATCGCGCGGAGAAGCGGTGAGTTTCGCAAGCACTATGGTGTCGTGCTCGGAGCATTCCTGTACCTCAGCTCGATTAGCGCGGCGCGACCGCGCTCGATCTGGTGGAGCGGGGTGCTGTCGGCTCTGATCGGCGCGGCCGCGATCTGGCTCAAGAGGCGTGGCAGTGGTGGTTAGCAACCGAGAGTCTTCGGTGAGTGCGAGAGGTCGCTATTGTGATGCGACCATACGCCGCACCGTTCCCTTGTCGTTGTTGAGAAAGGGGCTGTCGTCCGAAGAGCAGATGATGGCCGTTGTGGTTTGAAAAGATCATCAAGCAGAAGATCTTCCACGCAACACATCGTACGTAATGCTGCATGTGGCTCCAGTGCGAGTGTCGCGGTGACGGTCTCCGTGCGTTGGCAACGAATACTCCAGATGCAAAGAGAGTTGGCTCAAGGTTATTCTCGTTTGATTTCTCTGCGTTCTCCGCGCTGCGAGTTCTCACTCAATCGAAAGTCTCTATCTGTTTCCGTTTTACTGGCGAGAAAAGAAAGTGTAGGACTCCAAACGCACGACTTTGGGTGGCATGAGGAATATGGAAGCGATAAGTCCGGATTCGGGCCTGCAAAGTCTCGCGCTTCTTCTCCGGTTCCATCAGGTCTCGGTCGATCCCGCACAGATCGCACATCAGTTCGCCGGCCGCGCAATTGGTGTTGCCGAGATGCTGCGTTGTGCGAAGCAGTTGAAGCTCCGGGCCCGCGCAGTCAAGGAGACCTGGACAGGTCTGACGCGGTTGCCGTTGCCGGCGATTGTTCAGCGACGAGACGAGAGCTTTGTCATTATCGGCAAAGTTACCGAGGACGATGTTCTCATCCAGGATCCGCTTGAGCGGCGGCCGCAGGCCCTCAAGCGCGCGGACTTCGAGGCAAGCTGGAACGGCTCCGTTGTCCTGATGACGCGGCGTGCCTCGCTCGCCGATCTCGCGCGCCGCTTCGACATCACCTGGTTCCTTCAGGCGATGCATAAATACCGGCGGCTGCTGACCGAGGTCCTTGTCGCGTCGTTCTTTCTGCAGCTGTTTGCGCTCGTTACGCCGCTGTTCTTCCAGGTCGTCACCGACAAGGTGCTGACGCATCGGGGATTCACGACGCTTGATGTCCTGGTCGTCGGCCTCATTACGGTTTCCATCTTCGAGACAGTGCTAGGTGCACTGCGCACCTATGTGTTCTCCCACACCACCAACCGGATCGATGTCGAGCTCGGCGCGCGCCTGTTCCGGCACCTGATCGCATTGCCGATCGGCTATTTTGAGGCCCGCAGGGCAGGCGACTCGGTGGCGCGCGTCCGGGAGCTGGAGAACATCCGCAACTTCCTCACCAGTTCGGCGCTCACGCTGGTGATCGATCTTGCCTTCACCTTCGTGTTCCTCGCGGTGATGTTCTACTACTCGCCGCTGCTGGCCTGGATCGTGGTCGGCTCGTTTCCGTTCTATGTCGCGCTATCGGCCGGCGTTACCCCGATCTTCCGGCAACGGCTCGAGCGGAAGTTCGACCGCGGCGCCGAAAACCAGGCGTTTCTGGTCGAGAGCGTCAGCGGGATCCAGACCTTGAAGGCGATGGCGATCGAGCCGCAGATGCAGCGGCGCTGGGAAGAGCAGCTCGCCGGATATGTCGGCTCCAGCTTCGACGTCCTGTCGCTCGGCAACTGGACCAGCCAGTGCGTTCAGTTCATCAGCAAGATCGTCACGGCATTGACGCTCTATTTCGGGGCCCATCTGGTCATCGAAGGCCAGCTGACGGTCGGCGAGCTGATTGCCTTCAACATGCTGGCCGGGCGGGTCGCCCAGCCGGTGCTGCGGCTGGCGCAGCTGTGGCAGGACTTCCATCAGGCGCGGGTCTCGATCGCGCGGCTCGGCGACATTCTCAATACGACGCCCGAGCCGACATTCGACGCCGCGCGCGCTGCGCTTCCGCCGATCCAGGGCCATGTCACGTTCGAGCATATCGATTTCCGCTATCGCATCGATGCGCCGCTTGCCCTGCACGACGTCTCGCTCAAGGTCTCGGCCGGCCAGGTGATCGGCATCGTCGGGCCGTCCGGTTCGGGAAAGTCGACCCTCACCAAGCTGCTGCAGCGGCTTTATGTGCCGGAAGCTGGCCGGGTCCTGATCGACGGCATCGATCTGACGGTCGCCGACGTCGCCTGGCTGCGGCGGCAGGTCGGCTCCGTCCTGCAGGAGAATGTGCTCTTCAACCGCTCGATCCGGGACAACATCGCCTTGGCCGATCCCGGCATGCCGATGGAGCGGATCATTGCCGCGGCCGAGCTGGCCGGCGCCCATGAATTCATCCTCGGGCTGCCCGATGGCTACAACACTGTGGTGGGCGAGCGCGGTGCCAGCCTGTCGGGCGGGCAGCGTCAGCGGATCGCGATTGCGCGGGCGCTTGTCACCAACCCAAGGATCCTGATTCTCGACGAGGCGACCAGCGCGCTCGACTATGAGAGCGAAAGCATCATCCAGCGCAACATGCGGCGGATTGCCGCGGGACGTACCGTCTTCATCATTGCGCACCGGCTGTCGGCGGTCCGCCAGGCCGACCGGATCATCACCATCGAGGGCGGGCGGCTGGTCGAGGATGGTACCCACGACGAGCTGATCAAGCAGGCGGGCCGTTACGCAACGCTGCACCAGATCCAGGCGGGGCTCCATGTCGTTGGCTGATGCACCGCCCAAGGGCCAAATGACGGCGGACGTAGTTCCGTTCCGCCGGCCGCGGGCCGACACGGCGCGCCAGTTCCTGCCGGCCGCATTGGAGATCATCGAGACGCCGGCCTCGCCCGTCGGACGCGCCATCGGCGGCACGATCATCCTGTTCTTCGCCATCGCCGTCGCCTGGGCGACCTTCGGCCACGTCGACATCATCGCGACAGCTCAGGGCAAGATCGTGCCGACCGGTCGGTCGAAGACGATTCAACCGCTCGAGGCGGGTACTGTCTCGGCCATTCACGTCCGCGACGGCGACCAGGTCGCGGCCGGGCAAGTGCTGATCGAGCTCGATCGCACCGTCACGCAGGCCGAGAAGCGGCGGGTCTCCCAGGACCTGATCCTGGCGCAGCTCGACGTCGCGCGGCTTGGTGCTCTGCGGGACAATTTCGATCGACTGGACGGCGCACGCGACATTGCCGCGCCGGCCGGGGCCTCGGAGCGAGATCTGGTGCGGACCCGCGCCGCGATGCAGGCGCAGGCGGCTGAACAGCTCGCCAAAATGGCATCGATCACGCAACAGATCGAGCAGAAGCGAGCCGAGGCGGATTCCATTGCAGCAGCCATCGCCAAGATCGACGCTTCGCTGCCGCTGGTCGAGCAGACCGCAAAGATCCGCCGGGAAGCGATGCAGATCCAGTACGGTAATCAGATCGCATACCTCGACGCGCAAGCTCGGATGCTTGACCAGCAGAACGAGCGGGTGGTTCAGAGCCGCAAGCTGGTGGAAATTGAAGCCGCGCGGCAGGCGCTGGAGCAGCAGCTCGGACAGACCAAGTCCGGCTTCGAGCGGCAGATCCTGAGCGATCTCTCCGACGCCCAGAAGAAGGTCGAGGAGCTGGCGCAGGACCTGGTCAAGGCCGAGCGCAAGATGAACGAGCAGGTTCTGCGCTCGCCGATCGACGGGACCGTCCAGCAGCTGGCGCTGCATACGATCGGCGGCGTGGTCACTGCGGCCCAGCAGCTGATGATCATCGTGCCGGCGGACAGCCGGATCGAAGCCGAAGCGATGATCCCGAACCGGGACATCGGGTTCGTTAGTGCGGGCCAGTCCGCCGAAGTGAAAATCGATACGTTCAACTTCACTCGGTATGGCCTGCTGCAGGGCAAGGTGATCAGCGTGTCGCAAGACGCCATCGTGAGAGATAAGCCGAGTGACAAGAAGGCCTCGCAGAAGAAGGCTGGCGCACTCTCGGATTCCAGCGAGCCCGATGGGCAGGAGCTCGTCTATGCCGCGCGGATTTCACTCGATGGGACCAAGATGCAGATCGACGACAGGCTCGTCAGCCTTGCTCCGGGTATGGCGGTGACCGTCGAGATCAAGACCGGCACGCGGCGGATCATCGAGTATCTGATGTCGCCGGTGATGCGATACAAGCAGGAAAGTTTGCGAGAGAGATGATGCGTATCAACGCAGGCTGGTCGGCCGTCGCAGTGAAGGAAGCGAAACTCTGCTTCGAGATGGCTCAAACGTCGATCTTACCGCTATGATGCGGCGAGCTCAAACCTCAATGTGAGATGGTTGTCATGGGCACGTTTTACACCGACGAGCAGATCCAGGAAACAATTGCCGCCTTGGAGAGCTACTCTCCTGGTATCTGGGAGATCATGAAGAAGATGGCCTTAGTCGAGGATCCTCTCGCAGATGAACATGCACGAGAACAAACGGCTATCTTGCGCGCACTTGCCGTCGTCTTGCCGGATATGCCGTTTCTCGCGCAAGCCGAGAACAAACCCGACGCCGAAAACCGCTTGCTCATCGACGTACGCAAGGTAATTCGGGCCGAAATCGATGCCGCTAAGAGCGGCTCCTAATCAGTACGACTGTAGAGAAACGAATTACCTCAGGGGAAGCCGCCATGTCGCAGCCGATAGTGTTTATCGACGCGAGTTATCTCATCAGTCTTTCGAAACTCGGCGATCTTGGGAGTGTAATTCTTGCCAAAATATCTGCAAGCTACGAGATACACTCGACCCGAATCGTCATGGATGAACTTTCGGGTACTCTCAGTCCCGCAGTACAAGCTTGGAGAGACAATCCTGGCAATTACATTATTGATCCGAGCCCCATTACAAACAGTCTGATAAGGGATGGTGCAATTACAACTGACCCTTTAACAGGTGCCCGTCCAAATGCAGGTGATTTATCCATATGGGAGGCCGCAAAAAACTATGATGGCGCAAAAGTCCTTATGGATGATGCGTTCTACTCTAAGGTAAATTCTGGATCAGCGATTTCCGACTTCATCAACAACAAGCAGGCTCAGTCTTATCAAAATATCAAAGACAACATCGGTGACTACTACGACAAGAATGCGGTCGCCGGACGTGAATCAAGTCTAGACTCGCTCCTGAAGCTTCGAGGAGAGCCGGGGGTCGGCGATGATGCAATCTTTCGGGGGGTTAGAGATCTCTTCACGTTGAACAGGGTCTCTGGTTTCGCTGAAACGATAGTCGACCTTCTTTCGAAGTTCTCTAGTAACACCTCCGGTGAAGTGCCGTTGCCCGACATCAGTGGCGCACAAGCTGTCCGCGCATTTGGTGCAGCGCTCGGTGCCCTGGGGATTGGCTTAGCCCTCTACGACATGAAGGTAAGCACAGAAAAGGCCGTCGCCCAATTGCGGAGTGGGGACACAGACGGAGCGCTGGCGACGGAAGCCGGGATGCTCGGGCGTGTTCTCGGCGGCTTTTATGGAGCTGAGCTCGGCATGGGCGCTGGCATGGTTCTGGCGGCTATTTTGTTTCCGCCGGGAGCCTTGGCCGAGCTAACCATCCTGGTCGCAGCATTGATCGGTGCCTATTTCGGGTCGCAGGCCGGTGAGATATATCTACACGCCGCTCAACTAGTTGGAGCAGACATCGGCGCCGCGTTGAGCCATCTCTTCTCACCGCTGCTCAACTTACTCCGAGACCCCCTGATCCTCGATCTGAATGGAGACGGTGTCCATACCACCAATCTGCTCGGTTCAACGGTCTATTTCGACTACAACGGCGATGGCTTCGCGCAGCGCACTGGCTGGGTCTCGCCAGATGACGGAATTCTTGCAATCGACGTCAATGGGAATGGGTTGGTTGACGGCGGAGCAGAACTGTTCGGATCGGCCACGCAAGATGGCTTTGCGGTGCTTGAAACTTTCGACGCGAACGGGGACGGAGTCATTGATGCCTCCGACCCGGTCTTTGCAAAGCTTCGCATCTGGCGGGATTTGAATCAGAACGGCGTCTCCGACGCCGGCGAATTGCAGACATTGGCCGAAGCGGGAATCAAGTCGATATCGCTCGTCCGTCAGGCCGCGTCCGGAACCAACGAGGGGAATGGTGTCGGATATCAGGCTTCATTCACACGTGAGGATGGCACGACGGGGATCGCTCAGACCATCTACTTCCAGACTGACCAGCGAGATACGCGTGCGGATACGACGCCCGGCTTTACGATTGCAGATGGCGTCGATCTCCTTCCGCAACTGCCTGGCTCTGGCAAGATCTATTCGATCGCGTACAAGGCCACGACCGATGCGCAGTTTCGCGCTGCCTGGACGTCGCTGACCGAGCAGGCGTCCTCAATGACGCCGGCCGAATTGCGCGCGGCGCTTGGCGACCTGCTGCTCGAATGGGCCGGCGTCGACGGCATAGATCCGCGCAGTCGAGGAGAATTCGTTGATGCTCGGCATTTAGCCTTCGTCGAGGCCTTCTTTGGTGACACCTATCGTGAGGTTCTGAGCGCGCACGGTCAGGAGTTGCGTACCTATCCTGGATCTCTCTCCGCTGGCAGGAGCATCGAAGCGAGCTTCGAGAGCATCATATCCGTTCTCGAAATCGCATTCCTATCGCAGGTAGCGCGAAGTGTGGTCGCGCGCGGCGGAGATATGAGCACGGCCGTAAGCAGTCCCTACTTCTTCTATTCCTTGTTGGAGCTGTCGCAGCCTGCGGCAGGCGATCCGGCGCCTGACACGCCCGGCAATATTGGGTTGGTCGTCGACCTGATTACAACGGTGATGCCGGAGCACGCGGGAGCTCAAGTATCTTATCTCGAGCGGGCTCTCCTAGGTCTAGACGGCATGATAGCCATTGCCTTTAATGGGGATCGGCAGGCCTATGCCAGCACCGTCCTCCCCCATCTCGGCGTTATCTCAGATGCCGTTCTGCACGACATTTCGTCTCATATCGTCGACGGAACCGCGCTTGTCGGAACCACGGCGGCTGAAAGCATTCGCGGCACTTCTGGCCAAGACGTGTTCATCGGTGGCGGTGGTGGCGACGCTGTCAGTGGCGGCGCCGGCAGCGATATTTACGTTTATGGCAAGCAGGACGGCGATCTATGGATCAAGGACACTGGGCCGACAACGGATACTGATAGACTGGTACTTACCGATCTGAATTCAGCAGACCTCACCTTCGACCGGATCGGCGATGATCTATTGATCCGCGTCACGGGGACACAAAAAACGGTAGCGGTCGAGGGCTTCTTCGCCGGACAGGGCATCGATATTCTGCGCTTTGTCGATGGGACGGAATGGAATCGGACGCAGATCAAGAACGCGAGCTGGTATCGCGGCGACGGATACGGCAACCTGATCACCGGCTCCGCAGGCAATGATGTCATTCATGGAGGCAAGGGAGACGATCTGATCCGGCCGGGCGATGGCAATGACACCATTTTCTATGGCCGAGGCGATGGATACGACACAATCGATGATTGGACCGAGTCGACCGCGGACCGCTTGGTTCTGACCGATATCAATCGTGCAGACGTCGAATTGTCGCGCGTTGGGAATCAGCTGCTGATCAAGATTCTCTCAACGGGAGAACTCATCAACGACACCAACTTCTTCAATCATACGGCTTCGACTGACGATTGGCGCAGTCATGCGCAGGGGATCGACAGCATCACATTTGCCGACGGCGTGACGCTCAATCGTGATCAGATACAGCAGCAGGCCTGGTTCCGCGGAGACGATACCGGCAATTCGCTGGTCGGATCGCGGCTCGATGACGTCTTTCTCGGAGGGAAGGGCGATGACGTGCTGGACGGCAGCGACGGTGCCGATCTCTATATCTGGCAGAAGGGCGATGGCAACGATCGCATCGCCGAAAGCTTGCCTTCCGCTGGAGACGTTCTGCGACTGAGCGACGTTTCGCCGGACAATGTCCGCCTCTCCAGCCAGGGAGACACCCTGTTAATCACCATCCTGTCGACGGGAGAGACAATCCAAGTCGACAATATGCTCAACAGTGTCCGCAATCTCCATAACGACTGGAGCATGACATCTTGGGGCATCGAGTCGATCGAATTCGCAGGGGGCGTGACTTGGGACCGGCAGGCGATCTTCGAGCGTCTCGGCCAGGACTATCTCGGGCGGGATATCACGTCGTTTTCGTTCTATCGGAACGTCGATGGGACGCAAACCCTGATCTATAGCTATTTCTACGACGAATTCGGACACTACGGAGACGCCTACGGACAGTATCATTTTGGATCGAATGACTCCTATCGCGGGTTTGTCGACCGTGATGGTCACGACTACTACAACGATATTATCAACGGAGACTTCGACATCGGAGGTGACGGGAGCCTGAACGGAGCCGGCAACAACACGCTATCCGGACTTGGCGGCAACGACCTCCTGATCGGTGGCCTCGGAGATGATATCCTGGATGGAGGGCAGGGAGATGACATTCTCTGGGGCGATCGCAGTCTTCTCAGTGGAGTTGACGGCAACGACGTTCTGATTGGTGGCGACGGCAATGACGAGTTGCACGGCGGCGGCGATCTCGATCAGCTCATTGGCGGGAGCGGTAACGATTATCTGTATGGAGATGCCGGAAAAGACTATCTCGATGGAGGAACGGGAGACGACACCTTCGAGGGCGGCAAAGGTGACGATGTCCTCACCAACTCAAACCATGGTTTCGAGAACGGCAGCGACACCTACATCTATAGCAAAGGCGACGGGAACGACACCATCGATGATGGAGCGGTAGCGTCAGGTGGTACCACGCTTTCCGATACCCTCGTCCTGAAGGACATCAATCCTGCCGATGCCGTGTTGAGCCGCGTGGGCAATGATCTCCTGATTTTGATCAAGGAAACACGCGAGACGATTCGGATCGCCGGCCAGTTCGCTGATGATTACCGCGCAGCCGGGCAAGGACTTGAGGTCATTCGTTTCGCTGACGGCACCGTGTGGGATCGCGTTCGCATCCAGCAGGAAGCCTGGTACCACGGCACTGACGGGCGGGACGTGATCAACGGCAGCACCTGGAACGACACGTTCGAGGGCGGCAAGGGTGACGATTACATCTCTACTTCAAATCATGGTTTGGAAGACGGCAGCGACACCTACATCTATAGCAAAGGCGACGGTAACGACACGATCGATGACCAGGCCGTGGGTGGAAACACGCTTCCCGATACTCTCATCCTGAAGGACATCAATCCTGAGGGAGTCGAGCTTAGCCGGGTGGGCCGTGATCTCCTGATCAAGATCAAGGACACAGGAGAGGCAATTCGGATCATTAGCCAGTTCGATGACGACTTCCGTGCTCCAGGACACGGCATGGAGCTCATTCGCTTTGCCGACGGCACCCAATGGGATCGGGTGCGCATCCAACAGGAGGCTTGGTACCGCGGCACTGACGGTCCGGACGTGCTCAACGGCAGCACCTGGAACGACACGTTCGAGGGCGGTAAGGGCGACGATTTGATCTCCACTTCAAATCATAGCTTGGAAGACGGTAGCGACACCTACATCTATAGCAAGGGCGATGGCAACGACACGATCGATGACCAGGCTGCGGGAGGAAACACCCTCTCCGATTCTCTTATCCTGAAGGACATCAATCCTGCCGAGGTCGAGCTTCGCCGTGCGGGCAGTGATCTCCTGATCACGATCAGGGACACGGGGGAAGCGATCCGGATCGTCGGCCAATTCGCCGACGATTTCCATGCTCCGGGGCGGGGAATCGAGATCATTCGTTTCGGCAACGGCACCGAATGGGATCGTGCCACGATTGCGGGGGCGACGTCCCCATTCTTTGCCGGAACGCCAGGGGACGATGTGATTACCGGCTCGGCCATCTCCGAGAATCTCTATGGAGAGGCGGGTAACGACATTATCGACGGCAAGGCAGGCAGCGATCTTCAGTATGGCGGGTTGGGCAACGACGTTTTGATCGTCAGCGAAAGTGCCCCTGGGGACAAGGATGATCTGAATGGTGGCGCGGGCATCGACACCGCGGATTTCAGCGTCTTCGGCGCCGCTGTGTTGATCGATCTCGTGAACTTTCAGAAGGAAGCGCAAACGACCGACACAGCGAATCTGACCACCGGCACGCTGCGAACGATCGCCCAGATCGAAGGTGTGGAGAATGTGCTCGGCACGGCCTTCGACGATCAGATATCCGGCGATGCGGGGGCCAATCTGTTGATCGGAGGCGCTGGTTCCGACACTCTGGATGGGCGTTCCGGCGATGACGTGATCGAAGGCGGCGACGGTGCGGATACGTTGTCCGGCGGAATGGGCGATGACCGTCTGTCCGGCGGAGCTGGTGCTGATGTTCTCAATGGCGGGCTGGGCCGCGATGTCCTTGACGGGGGATCAGGCGACGACGTCCTGTCCGGCGGTGGTGATGCCGATACATTCCTGTTCGGTCCGGATTTCGGCAACGATCGTATCACGGACTTCGTGCCGGGAGCCGGGGCGACGATTCAGTTTGACCGCGGCGTCTTCGCAAATTTCGATGCGGTGATAGCGGCGGCAAGCCAAGTCGGGGCTGACGTGGTGATCGCAGCCGGGGCTCATGGTACGTTGACCTTGACGGGCGTCAACCTCACGGCGCTCTCGGCCGCCGACTTCAGTTTCCGTTCGTTCGACAATCTCGCTCCAACCGGTATTGCGCTTGCAGGTGGCCAAGTTCAGGAGAACGCTGCCGGTGGTACCGTCGTGGGAACGCTGTCGACCAGCGATCCGAATGTTGGTGACACCCACACCTATGCGATTGTGGGCGGTGCGGCCGATCTATTCGAAATCGTCGGCAATCAGATTCGCGTCAAATCGGGCGCTGCGATCGACTTCGAGGCAACCCCTCAGTTATTGCTGACCATTCGGTCCACGGACGCGGATGGTCTTTCGATTACGTCGACAGTCAATATCGCAGTGACGGATGGACCTGATATCTTCACCGGCACGTCGGGGAATGACGTCTTGACAGGCGGAGTAGGCGCCGACGTCCTGCAGGGATTGGGCGGGAATGACCGCCTGGAGGGTAAGTCCGGAAGCGATCAGTATATCTACACGGCAGGCGACGGTGACGACCGCATCGTAGAGGCCGGCGCGCTGAATGACATCGATCGCCTGGTTCTTTCCGCCGGAATCGCTCCGGGAGATGTCCGCGTTGGCCGCAGCTCGCTCAGTACCAAGGATCTGGTTCTCCGCATCGGCTCAACGGGCACGATTACCTTGGAGGGGCAACTCGCTGAAGCGGCAGGATCGGGGATCGAGCGCATCGAGTTTGCCGACGGAACAGCTTGGGATCGAAGCGCAATCCTTAGCCATCTCGAAGATGGAGTTGTCTTCGGCACATCGGCTGCCGAGCGATTGACTGGATCCAATGCATCGGAAACCTTCGAGAGCAGCGGCGGGGACGACACGCTGGAAGGGTATGCAGGAAGCGACGTTTATCGCTTTGGTGCTGGCTCAGGCAATGATGTTGTCATCGAAGACAATGTCGACGGCATGGACCGTGTCGAGCTTATTGGGCTCAATCCGAATGCCATCGAAACGTTGCGGAGCGGTAACGACCTCGTCCTTCGTATCATCGCGACCGGCGAGACGCTCACGCTACGGAATCAGTTCGCCTGGGCTCAATCCGGCGTCGAGCAGATCGTGTTTTCCGACGGCACCAGCTGGGGGAGAGCAGATGTCGCTGCTCGCGCCGAGCAACGCGGCACGGACGGCAATGATCAAATTGATGGTACGAATGGAGACGACTTGCTGAACGGTGGTCGCGGTCAGGATGTGATCCGCGGCTTCGCAGGCAGTGACACCTATCTGTACCGTGCCGGTGACGGAAACGACACGATAGATGATGGAGCGGATCAGGCTGCCGAGATCGATACACTTCGGCTGATCGACATCGCGCCAGGTGGTGTCACCTTGACCCGCTCCGGCGAGAACCTGCTTGTCCGGGTCGCGGCGACGGGTGAGATCATAACCGTTGCCGGGCAGTTCAGATCGGGCTCGTCCTATACGGGTATCGAACGAATTGCCTTTGCCGACAGCACGGTATGGGATCGTGCGACGATTGCGGTCAACGCATGGGTGCGCGGAACCAGCGGCAATGATTCACTGTCGTTGCCTGCTGACGGGGTGACGGTCGATGCTGGCAAGGGAGACGATGCGATCAGCGTCTCTGGAGCCGGCAGTGATACGATCAAGTTCGCCAAGGGCGATGGCCACGATACCCTTGATAATCCGGGATCAGGCTATCAAAGGAGCGACACGCTCGAACTGACCGACATTCTTTCCTCCGAAGTCCAGCTCAGCCGGGCCGGCGATCAGATGGTCGTCACTGTGACGTCGACGGGCGACAGCTTCACGGTCAAGTATCAGTTCTCGGGTGATGGCAACTCCAAGGGGATCAGTCATCTCAAGTTTGCTGATGGAACGCTCTGGGATCGCGCAACGATTGCGGCGAATGCGGCGGTCCGCGGAACGAGTGGCAACGATACCATCAGTCCGCCAAGCGACAGGACGACCATCATTCCGGGTCTGGGCGATGACAGGGTCGTGCTGACAGGGACAGGTGCGGATCGCATCGTGTTTGCGAAAGGCGATGGTCACGACACGCTCGACAACAGCGGTAGCGGCTACCAGCGTAATGATACGCTGGAATTGAGCGATATCCTGCCCTCGGAAGTTCAGTTGAGCCGATCCGGCGATCAGATGATCGTCAAGGTACCGGCGACCGGCGACAGCGTTACGGTTGTCTACCAGTTCTTCAGTGGCGGAAGCTCGGTCTACGGCATCAACTATATCAGGTTTGCCGACGGAACGATCTGGGATCGCGCGACGATTGCGACCAATTCGCCGGTCCGCGGAACGAGTGGCAACGATACCATCAGTCCGCCAAGCGACGGGACGACCATCATTCCGGGTCTGGGCGATGACAGGGTCGTGCTGACAGCGACAGGTGCGGATCGCATCGTGTTTGCGAAGGGCGATGGTCACGACACCCTCGACAACAGCGGTAGCGGCTACCAGCGCAACGATACGCTGGAATTGAGCGATATCCTGCCCTCGGAAGTTCAGTTGAGCCGATCCGGCGATCAGATGATCGTCAAGGTACCGGCGACCGGCGACAGCGTTACGGTTGTCTACCAGTTCTTCAATGGCGGAAGCTCGGTCTATGGCATCAACTATATCAGGTTTGCCGATGGAACGATCTGGGATCGCGCGACGATTGCGACCAATGCACCGGTCCGCGGAACGAGCGGTAACGACACCATCAGTCCGCCTGGCAACGGGACGACCATCATTCCCGGTCTGGGCGATGACAGGGTCGTACTGACAGGGACAGGTGCGGATCGCATCTTGTTTGTGAAAGGCGATGGTCACGACACCCTCGACAACAGCGGTAGCGGATACCAGCGCAACGATACGCTGGAATTGAGCGATATCCTGCCGTCGGAAGTCCAGTTGAGCCGATCCGGCGATCAGATGATCGTCAAGGTACCGGCGACTGGCGACAGCGTCACGGTTCTCTACCAGTTCTTCAATGGCGGCAGCTCGGTCTACGGCATCAACTATATCAGGTTTGCCGACGGGACGATCTGGGACCGCACGAAGATCAACACGACCGCCGTCGAATCGACGGCGGGATATGAAATCGTGCTGGGCACCGGAAACCAGTTAGTGAATGGCGACGGCAAGCAGCACCGATACGTCTATTCGACTATTGGTGGCAACGATGTGATCAATGACGCCAACAGCCAATCGACGCTGCTGATGCAGGACATCGCATCGACCGGGGTGACGCTGTCGCGCATCGCTGGCGGCGATGACGTGGTGCTGACCGTAACCTCGACCGGCAAAACGGTGACGCTGAAGGGCGAGGTGTCTCCGTATAACACTGGACTGTCAGTCAACTTCTCTGACGGTGTCAGCTGGACCACGGAACAACTGAAACAGAAGCTGTTGGATCTGGGGACTGCCGCCAATGGTGGATCGATCTACGGTTATGACGGTCGCAACGATACATTGGTGGCTGGCCTCGGCGACAAGTACCTGAACGGCAAGGATGGTGTTGACACCTACATCTACACGTCGGCCGGGGGCAACGATGTGGTTGACGACAACGGCGGCACGTTGGTGATGCAGGACATCGCCTCGACCGGAGTGAGGCTGTCGCGAGACCGCGACAGCTGGGATATGGTCCTGACGGTGACCTCGACCGGCAAGACCGTCACGATCAAGAACGAGTTCTCGCCTTACGCGAGCGGTCTCGGTGTCAATTTCTTCGACGGCGTGAGCTGGACCAAGGACCAGATAGAGCAGAAGCTGCTCGACCAGGCGAGTGCCGCCAATGGCGGGTCGATCTATGGTTTTGACGACCGCAGCGATACGTTGGTGGCCGGGCTCGGCGACAAGTACCTGAACGGCAAGGATCGTACCGACACCTACATCTACACGTCGGCCGGCGGCAATGATGTGATCGACGACAACGGCGGCACGCTGGTGATGCAGGACATCGCCTCGACCGGAGTGACGCTGTCGCGGGACCGCGACAGCTGGGATCTGGTGTTGACGGTGACCTCGACCGGCAAGACCGTGACGATCAAGAACGAGTTCTCGCCCTACGCGAGCGGTCTTAGCGTCAATTTCTTCGACGGTGTGAGCTGGACCAAGGACCAGATCGAACAAAAGTTGCTCGACCAGGCGAGCGCCGCCAATGGCGGGTCGATCTATGGTTTTGACGACCGCAGCGATACGTTGGTGGCCGGGCTCGGCGACAAGTACCTGAACGGCAAGGATCGTGCCGACACCTATGTCTATACGTCGGCCGGCGGCAACGATGTGGTCGACGACAATGGCGGCACGCTGGTGATGCAGGACATTGCCTCGCCCGGAGTGACGTTGTCGCGAACTCTCGACAGCTGGGATTTGGTGCTGACGGTGACCACGACCGGCAAGACTGTGACGATCAAGAACGAGTTTTCACCCTACAACAGCGGTCTCGGCGTCAATTTCTCCGACGCCAACTGGAGCAGGGATCAGATCGAGCAGAAGTTGCTGGACCAGGCGAGCGCTGCCAATAGCGGATCAATCTATGGCTTTGATGGCCGCAACGATACGCTGGTGGCCGGGCTTGGCGACAAATATCTCAACGGCAAGGATGGTACTGACACCTACATCTATACCTCGAGCGGCGGCAATGATGTGATCGACGATAACGGCGGCAAGTTGGTGATGCAGGATATCGCCTCCAGCGGCGTGATGCTCTCGCGTAACACCGGCAACTACGACGTCACGCTGGCAGTTATCTCGACCGGCAAAACCATCACGCTGAAGAACGAGTTATCGCCGTACAACAATGGTCTTGGTATCAGTTTCTCCGACGGCGTCAGCTGGAGCAGGGATCAGGTCAGGGATGCCGCGACAACTTTTACCTGGGTAGGATCGACGTCCAATGCGACCCTGACCGGAAATGCCTATGGCACAAACGTCTTCCAGTTTGGCAGCGGCCAGGAGGTAGCAAACGGAGGAGCAAGGAGCAATTTCTACCAGGCGTCGTCCAGCACGGGGCAGGCCGCAATCAATCTTCCGACCGCAACGGGCGCGAAGAACGAGCTCGATTTCGTAGGTGGGATCAGCAACGATCAACTCTGGTTCGAGCGTTCAGGCGACAATCTGCTCGTCGACCTTCTTGGCACGAGCACCAGCGTCACGGTCAACGGATGGTTCGCCGGGGCCGGTGCGCAGCTGCAGGAAATCACGGCCGGCGGGCTGAAGATCGATAGTCAGGTTTCTCAGCTGGTCCAGGCGATGGCAACTTACGCGGCAGGCAATCCTGGCTTCGATCCGACCAGCTCGAGCATCCATACACTGCCGAACGACGCGAGCCTGCAAGGCACGATGTCCGCTGCGTGGCACGCATGAGAAGCGCGATGTGAATTCTTGCCGTAACCTGTGTCGAGCGCGGTAGCCGGTCGCGGCCGCCGCGCCCGAGAGCCAGATTGGAAACCGGGACTTCGTTGAGCTGGGTGGATGATCCTGGCATCAGGTGGTGCTCGGCACGTCCTCCTTATCGGGGCCGCGCATCACGATCTGCAGTAGGTCATCGGGCAGGGCGCGCTGCAGCGCCTTCGCCTCATCCCAGGAGGCTCGCAGCCAGACGTCACGTTCCTCCGCGTTGGTCAGGATGACGGGCATTGCCTTCGGATGAATCGGCTCGACGATCGCATTGGGTGACGTCGTCAGGAGGCCGTAGACAAGGTGAGGGCCGGGAATCGGCTTCGACTTGGTACCGCGGTCGCCTCTGAATTCGGTCCAGATCCCGGCGAAACAGAACAGCGGCCGACTTTTCTCGAGCGCAAACCAGACAACGTCTTTTTTCTTGGTCTCCGCATTTGGCTCGGGAGCGTATTCGGCAAAGCTGTTCGCTGGCACGAGGCAGCGGTGCTCCGGTTTCAGCCAACCGCGCCAGTGCGGCGAGGAGGTGTTGCGGATGTTGGTGACCGGCGGCCCGCCGGTCCTGGGTGGAGGCGGCATGCCCCAGCGCATCAACACCATTTCTTCGGCGTCGCCGGCACTGCGGATCACGGGGGCGGGATAATCAGGAAACACACCAGGCATTGGCGCCAGATTGCCGACATAGCGGTTCATGCTCCTGAACAGGCCGGCGATCGCCGCCTGGTTGGTCGTGATCGAATAGAGATTGCACATACGGCGTCGTCTATCCCGTATGGGTCCGAAACCGCCCCCGCGTGAAGGCGTGCGAAACGGCCTTTCTCAGTTCTTCAACCTCCGATCCCAGGAAATTGTTCGCAACGATCTGGGCGCGAATGGTCGCGCGCAAATTGCCGCCGCAAACAGCGATCGCCTGATCGACGGCGGCCTCAAGTCCATCGTCCTGTTCGTTCGGCTGGGAGACCGAGGACATGGCCTTGTTTCCGGGTTGACCGTCGATGGCTCATGTTCTTATTTTGTTCTTATGGAGTCAAGCCGCCGTTTCAGGCCGTCCTTGACCTTGGTCCAGGAAAATCCGGACGCTGCTGGAGCCGCGGCTCGATCGCGCCCCGCCCGCGCCAATGAAAGACCGGCCTCTTGCTCGGATGACGCGAACTCGCATCCTTGATACAGGCCGGCAATACGGTTGTCGGCGGAAGTGGCGCTGGCTTGGTTTGGGCGACTCACGCTACGGACTCGCTGGTGATTGCCTTCAATGCACGACGGGGACGACATGGTTGCAGCCACTCCTAAATTGCCAGCTTCGGGTTATGCGCTTGAAGTGGATGGCCGACTGAAAGTCGAATTTGCAACCGAGGCCGGCGCCAGGGCCGGTGGGGAAGAGCTCAAGAAGCGTTTTCCAAGGCTTCAGGTTAGAATCTATGACGCGGAAACCAGGGCTCGGGAGGAAGTCCGAATTCCCTGATCTCGCGATCTTCTCGGGATTTTGTTTGTGCGCCTGCGGCTCGTGCCGCAGCGGGCTCTCGTGAACCGAGCCGCGTGGCGTCTCGGCCATCAGGCTTCGATCCTTCGCGCGCCATCATGTGTCGCTCGCCGGAGGCACTCGCCCGCGGGCCCCGCCGTCATTGCATGCCGGTGTCGCTATCGCTGTCCCGCGTTCGGGTCCCTTGTTAACCGGTCTTGCGACTGCAGTCGCCTCGGTGCCCGCGCTCATTGCATGCCCGCGTCGCTATCACTGCCGCTTCGTCGGCTGCCCTTTGTCAGTGAGCTTCTGCCGGAGTGGCATCACTTGCGTCGGCTCGCAATTTGAATTGTTGCGGAAGCGGACTAAGGGGCGCTGCCCCTCGCGCGCCCCAGGGTAAAGCACCGGCTGACGCCGGCGCCGCCCCGAGCGGTCTCCCCGGTCTTCCGCGCTTTCGATCCGCAACATTCGGAATCAAGGCAAGCTTGTGCAGACCCGCTGTCTGAGCGGCCCTATCGGGCGGGCGATCCCCCTCCGCTCGGGTTGCCCTGGCACTTGCTACCCCGTGTCTCGCCGACGGGCAGGGTTGCAGCGCAGCGCTGCGCTTCAACCTCAGTCCCTCAGGAGAATAACGGTGAACATGATGAACCTTTCCCAGAGCGAACAGCCTACGTCAGGCGGATTCCGCGTGGACGTATCGCGCGGCCAGCGAGTTGGCCGCGTGTCGTCCGAGTGGTTTGCGCGTCCAGACGACGAACGGTTTCTAGATTTGCCGGACCTCTATGAGGTGGTGCGGGGCCGCGCCGAACGAGCGCAGGCACGGACGGTGGAGACCCAGGCCATCCGGGTGGAGGCGAGTCGGGATAATTCGGAGCGGCTGGCCCTGACCGTGCCAGGATGCGACGGGGCGGTGACGCCGACGCATTGGAGCTTTGGTCAGCTGTGCACGCTCGTTGGTGCGCCGACATCCTATCTGCGGCAACTTCCTGCTGCGCTGTCAGCGATCAACCTGCAACACGGCCTGCTCTCACACCGCGCCGAGCTCGTGAAAACTTTGGAAAGCAACAATGGATGCGTCGAGCTTCGTGCTGTGACCGGGCCGGGCTATGGCCGGATCTGGGACCACGAACTTGTCGCCGCGGTGATGACGATCGCGGGTAACGGCAAAGGCGATACGCGGTGGAAGGTGCCGGGCGTGCTGGACTGGGCGACCATGACCCATAATCCCTTTGCGGACGTGACCAAGGACACGACGACGCTCTATGCCAGTGACCGCGATGTGTTCCTGTTCCTGGTCGACGACACCAACCCGATCGAGGCGGGGCGTTTAGCGGACGGATCGCCGGATTTGTACTTCCGGGGATTTTATTGCTGGAACAGCGAAGTCGGCAGCAAGACGCTCGGCATTGCAAGCTTCTACCTCCGCGCCGTCTGCATGAACCGCAATCTTTGGGGCGTGGAGAATTTCGAGGAAATCACGATCCGGCATTCGAAATTCGCCGCGCAACGCTTTGCGCGTGAAGCGGCCCCCGCGCTGACGAACTTTGCCAATTCGTCGCCCGCGCCCTTCGTTGCAGGGATCAGGGCGGCCCGGAAGCGGATTGTTGCTCGCACTGACGAGGACCGGGCGAGCTTTCTGCGCAGAGGCGGGTTTTCCAGATCCGAAATCTCGCAAATCATCGAGACCGTCCTCGACGAAGAAAATCGCAAGCCGGAAAGCATCTTTGATTTTGTGCAGGGCATCACCGCCATTGCCCGCGGCAAGGCGCATCAGGATGCTCGGCTTGAACTGGAGGGCAAGGCAAAGCGCCTGATGGAACGCGCCACCTGATGACATGAGCTGCGCAACCAGTTGCAGGTTGCGTGGCCTTGTCGGCCTGGTACATCGTCGCCGATCCGGTAAGCCGGATCGGCGACGATGACGTGTCTCCGTGCCCGACGCTCGCCGGGCCTTCGGCCCGGCTCGCGGCCCAAAACAGTGCCGCACTGTTAGGCCCGAGTTATCCGTTAACTACGGCTCATGTTTGGTGCTTGAGAAGATCCGCCACCCAGACGCCATGAGACGGCGTTGTCTCGCAGAGTATTTCACCACGGAGACGTTCGGCGGATGGAAGTTGCACCTTGGTCGCTGATGATGAGTCAGCTGTGCGATCACACCTGCGAAGAATTCTGCAGAATATGCACGAAACCCGCGCTGCCCAAGCCAGCGTTTTGTTGCAGCCCGGTGCGAGCTCCTTCAACCTGGCGTCGACCAGCGATGCCGCGAAGCTGCCATGTGAGTTCCGCGATCTGGGCCAGTCCTGTAGCCCCGAGCGGATGGCCCTTGGACAGAAGGCCGCCGGATGGATTTACGACAATATCTCCACCATAGCTGCCCCGGCCTTCGAGGATGAATCGTTCGATCTCGCCTTCGGAGCAAAAGCCAAGCGCTGAATACATTAGTGCCTCGTTGCTGGTGAAACAGTCGTGCAGCTCGACGATGTCAATGTCCTCTGGCCCAACCCCGGCATTCTCATAGGCCCCATCTGCAGCGTCTCGACCGAGTGCACGGAACATAATATCCAGAGGATCACCTGCAAAATGTTCGCGGCGATCGCTTATCCATCCAGATCCGATAACGCGCACACTCGCTCGCAGCCCGTGCCGCGCTGCGAACCTGGGCCCACACAGGAGTGCTGCTGCCGCTCCACAGCTCGGCGGGCAAGCGAACAGCTTGCGGAGGCCTCGAAAGAGCAAAGGGCTCGCCAAAACTTCATCTTCCTGCAACGGTGTTCGAAACAACGCGTAGGGGTTGGCTGCGGCGTGACGGCGAGCCTTAACCGCAATCTTGGCCAGGGCTCGATCGCCGACGCCGCAACGTTGCTGCAGCAACTCGATCTGACAACCAAAGAGCTGGATCGCCGGTGGTTTGGCGCGGTCATCGACGGTCAGCTCCATGATTTCCGCGACACGGGCGAGGTGCGGGCCAATTGGATTGGGTCGATCGCCGAATACGATGTCCAACGCGCCGGGAGCCATTTGCTCGAACCCCAGGGCAAGGATGCATGCGTCCGGCTGATTGCGAACCGCATCGACTGCAAGCGCAAATGCGGTCGAGCCGCTGGCACAGTTATTGTTCACGTTGATGATCGGGATTCCTGTTGCGCCCAGGTGACCGAGCGCGGCTTGGCCAGCGCAACTGTCACCGTACACGTAACCCGCATAGGCCCGTTGAACATCGGCGTACACGATACCGGCATCGTCCAGTGCGGCGCGCACGGCTCCGGCACCCATAAGATCGTAACTTTGATTTTGACCGGGCTTGGCGAATGGGATCATGCCAACCCCCGCGATCAGGACATCAGTCATGCTGCTCTACCTCAATTCACTGCACGTGCGTGCCCGTGCCAATAGGTTGCCCTCAGCTCAGTCTTGAGGACCTTCCCAGCCGCGCTGCGCGGCAGATCATCGACAAAATCCACGCTCTTGGGTGCCTTGACGTCGCCGAGGGTTTGTTTCACCAAGGCGATCAGCTCCGCCTCCGTCGCCTTGGCCGCAGGCTTAAGCTGAACCACAGCCTTGACGGCCTCGCCCCATTTGTCGTCGGGGATCCCGATGACCGAGCATTCCTGGACGGCCGGGTGGCTAGCCAGAATCTGCTCGATTTCATTGGGGAAGATGTTGAAGCCACCCGAAATGATCATGTCCTTCTTGCGGTCGACAATCGTGATGTAGCCATGCTCGTCCATCACCCCGATATCGCCGGTGTGATGCCAGCCAAACCGGCGGATGGAGGCAGTCGACTCCACGTCCTTGTAGTAACCGGGCGTAACGAGAGGCCCGCGCACGCAGATTTCTCCGGGTCTACCGCGGGGCAGTTCTGCTCCGTCGTCGTTGAGAATGGAGACCTTATTCCACACGCCGGGGCGTCCGACGCTATGCAGGCGATTGAAGTCGATTTCACCTTTGGCGTTGAGATAGTCCCATGGCGCTTTGAGGCAGATCGCGGCTGGACATTCGGCCTGACCGAAGGTTTCGGACAACACCGGTCCGAAGACTCTTAGGGCCTCCTTCAGCTTCTCCAGCGAGGAGGGCGCCGCCGCCACCAGCAGATGCCGGAGCGATCTATAGTCGTGCTGGCCAAACTCGGGATGAGCCAGCACCATGTAGAGAACCGTCGGCGGCAGGAAGAGATGGGTGATGCGGTGCTCCTGAATCGCCTCGAGAATGGCGCCGGGATCAGCTTTTGCCATGATGACGTTGCATCCACCCCGACTAAAATGAAGACAGCCGAGAATACCGGCCGAATGCGTCATCGGAGCCACCACAAGATGCCGCGCATCGTCGTAGTAACCGAAGTGGCTCATGAAATTGCTAAACATCGCCGCGATATTGCCGTGAGTAATCATCACCCCCTTCGGCAGACCAGTTGTTCCGCCTGTTGGGAAGATCGCAAACATGTCATCCGGCGCGTATTCGCCGGTGTGGGCGCTCGCCTGGTTCTCACTCGTCCAGGCCTCGAGCGAGGGACCAAGTAGACTTTCGGCGTCGAGGCAGACAGTGGCGCGCAATTCGGGGACTTCCGAAACAATGAGTTGCGCGTCCTTCTCGTGGACCTGACTGAACAACAGCAGCTCGCCATCAAAACGTCGCAGCAGGTCGGCGTTAAGGGTTGGCGGATTGCGAGGATTGATCGGAAGCCAAACCGCCTCGGCGCGCATCAGTCCGATCAGAGCCACGAATGCAATGCTGCTATTGGGCGCCAAAATGCCAATTTTGGCGCCCTTGCCAAATCCATTCCCCCGAATTGCGGCGGCGATCAGCTGCACGCGACGATCAGCCTCTCGATAGGTCAACGTTTCGCCGCTGGCGAGATCGTGGAAAGCAATGGCGCCCGGATAGTAGGCAACGCCCTGATCGAAGTGGTCGATGATCCGCATGAGTGTATTCGCCTCATACAATAGGTTTACGATGTGGTACGAAATTATATATATTTGTACCGCATCGGGCTTGTCAACTTGCCTCTGGGTTGGACGCAGAATGTCGCGCTATATGGAGTAACCCAGCTGAGGAGATTGAGATGAGCCCAAGTACGCGCCGGGGCGAGGGCCGACTGCACGGGCGCCACGAGAAGATACTCGATGATCTCGAAGAGATTTTCTTTACCGAGGGATTTCAGACGCCGACTGTTGCCGATCTGTGCGCGCGACTGCGCTGTTCAAAGCGCTCCCTGTACGAAATCGCTCCCAACAAGCCCGAGCTGTTTTTGGTGGTCTTGCGGCGGCTGCTTGATCGGATCCGCCGACGCGGCATGCGCGCTGCTCTCGAGAATGAAGATCCACAGGCTCGTATCCTTGCTTATCTGCAGCCTGGGGTCAGCGAGAGCTCCCGAGCGACGCAGCAGTTTAATGAAGAACTGCGAGCCTTTGAGCCCGCGCGGCGGATGCTTGAAGAGCATCAACGCGAGCGGGTCGCGGTGCTGCGCGATCTCATTGAAGACGGCATCCGTAAGGGGCATTTCCAGCCGCTGCACGCTCATCTGGCCGCCGAGGTTTATTTCGCGGCGGCGAGACTCATCAATCAACCGGAGGTCCTTGCTGCAGCGGGACTCACCATGAGCGAGGCCTTCGCCGAGCTTCCGGATCTGCTCTTCCAGGGCCTGTTCAAGCGCGATAACGCGGCGCCGCGGGGCGAGACGCCAAGGAAGCGCTAGCTTCGATATCAAGCCAAAGGTGGCAAATAGAAGCGACGGACCGACTCAACGTTTTTCGGCCGCCATCGCCGCCGCACGCCTCTCCGCAAAACTTGGGCGAGCCACTTGACAAACTGTCTGGTACGAAAATAATAATAATCGTACCAAAACGGCCTTGGCGGAACAGGCTGGCGCTGATAGGGAGGCGGAATGGTGCAGCCGGCCGACGCGTTGTCGTTACGGTCAACTGCGCGGACATCTCCCTTCAGGCGTCTTGCCAATAAGAGGAGATTCCATGCGACGCCTCATTGTCGGAAATGATCGGGACGGAAGGTCAGATGTGCTGACAATCGACGATCTTTCAACGTTGCCCCAACTTGGCTTCAACGTGTTTGCCCGCGATCTCTGGATCACGCGCGAGACGCCAGTCGATCTTTCTTCCTCGCTGGATCCCACGATTGGGGTACCGATGCGGCACGAGCCGCCGGACGGGGGCACCATTTTCCGCATCGTCCGTATGAGGCCCAACGCGGAGCGGCAGTCAGCCGCGGACGTGGAGGCGATGCATCACGCCATTCAAAGCGTGCACGTGCCGTCCCAGGAACAGCTGGCGACGGCGAAGCACAGCTCGATGCACAAGACCGATACCCTCAACTATTTCATGGTGGCCTCGGGCCGTGTGTGGATGCTGACCGAAGGACAGGACGTTCTTCTCGAAGCCGGCGACGTCGTCGTGCAGAACGGCGGCATGCATGGGTGGCGCAACGATGGCCCTAACGATTGCGTCCTTGTCGGAGTGCTCGTTGACGGAAGGAGCCCGACATGAGGCTTGTCACCTTCAGTGCCTGGGGCACTCAATCAGTCGGAGCTCTCCTGTCTGATGATCGTATTGTCGATCTGACGGCGTTGACCAAAACCGACCCACAGGGCCGGTGGTTTCAGTCAATGCAGGACATGATTGAGGCGGGCCCTGAAGCGCTCCGGCTCGCAGAAGAGATCGTCGGCGATCCACCGCGATCGGCCATTGTGCCGTCGGCCGAAGCGCACCTGTTAGCTCCGTTGCCGAGACCGGTTCGCATGCGCGACTGCAACCTCTTTACCGAGCATGTCGAACGGTTCTATGAGCGCAAGCACCAGCTTGAGGCAGAGGCTGCCGCTGGTTCAGAGCAGGCCGCGGCGCAACTCGCCGTAGCCAAACGGCTACGGTTTGATCTGCTGCTCAAACGCCTGACCTACTACACGGTCGACCCCCTGTCCGTGTCAGGCCATGATGAGGACATTCATTGGCCAGCCTATTCAAAGATCGCTGATTTCGAACTGGAATGGGCTGTGGTTATCGGAAATCGCGGCAAGGACATTCCGCTCGAAGCGGCTGCGGACCACATCTTCGGCTACACGATCTTTAACGATTGGAGCGCCCGAGATGAGCAACTGGTCCACATGGAGATGGGGATCGGACCTGCCGGCGGGAAGGATTTCGACGGGGCCAAGACGCTTGGGCCGTGCATCGCCACTCCCGATGAATTTCGTAACTTATCCGACGTGCGGATGATCGCGCGCGTCAACGGCGAGGAATGGACCAATCGGTCCTCGCGGAATATGCGCTTCACGTTTGAACAGGCGATCGTGGAGATGAGCCGCTCGCGCACGATTTACCCTGGCGACATTTTTGCTTCAGGCACGGTTCTCGGAGGCAGCGCAGTCGACCACGGCCGCTCGCTCAAGGACGGAGACGTCGTCGAACTCGAGGTCGAGGGCATCGGAATGCTGCGCAACCGCGTGCGAATGTCAGACGGTCAGTCCGATCGTTCGCGGCGCCCTGAGCGGGGATAATGAGGCAGGTGGGGGGAGTCGAAATCGACGGATTGATCAGCGAGGGAACGGCGAACTCCATGATGGGGCCCCGGACCTGCGGCACGTCGATTTAATGTAGGCACGTCCGCTCGATCTCGCGATCCGGGCGGGCTCCAAAGCACGAGTAGAGCTGCGGTGCGTCGCGATTGCCGGCGAGGCCGCAGGCGCTGTACCGGACGCCGCGACCAATCAGCAAGACAAAACGATCAGCTCTCCGACGGTGATTCCGACGGCTGAGGAGGGCTGTTCGTTTGTCTGCTTCGGGGGGAGGGCAGCCAGCCTGGTGATGTCCGGGCAATGACTGCTTCGAAACGGTTGGAAAGAAAAACATCATCAAAAGGGAGGAGAAAATGCATCGAAACCACATCGTCCTCAGCATTCAAGGAGCCCGGACGATTTCCGGAAACGGTTTCCGCCAGCTTCGGAGGAGACTTATTGGCTCGGCCGGCCTTGGCTTGGCATTGCTTGTCATCGGTGAAGCGGCTGCTCGAGCACAGCCCATCGAGGCAGATGCAAAGCCCGTCGCATCGGTCACCCAAAAGCAAAAGAAGGTTGCAACCGCTCAAAGAATGAGAGGGGCAGACCATGCCGTATCGCGGCAGGACAATGCGCCGATTGCCAAGGGATCCAATCCGAAGCTAGTTGATTCAGCAACGGAACGCGAGCGGTTGAATGAGTTGAATAAGCGCTACGGGGTAAAGGGCTGGAACATACCATTTCCCTCTTATCGCGATTCTCTTCTGCGTGACGAAGGCGGCTGGCGTTCGGCATTGGCGTCGGCAGGTTTTGGCCTGCAGACCTACAATCTGGCCATCTTTGAATCGAATATGCTGAATACGCCGCGCCAGGTCCCAGGCTACTTTCCGCCCTGCGTCTCACGTTATTCCCAGGTAACCGGCGCGTTGTGTGCCGGCAATCAGACCTATTTCGGTCAACGCCCAAGCTACATCAACGAGACCATCGCCTGGCTGACCTACGATCTGGGCCGTTGGGGTGTGCCGGACGGGCAACTGATGGTGGCTGGACAGTACAGCACCGGCAACGATGTTGGATACATTCCCAATGTTCTCCAGCTCTATCAGCTGGCCTGGTATCAGACGCTCCTCGACAAGAGGCTGGAGATCAAGTTCGGCTACGTCACCAACACGACGGAGTTCATCGGGACCTTCGTTGGGTCGAATCTCGCCAATACGTTTGGTCCGAGCGGCTCGATCCCGGTGCAACTGGGCCTATCGATTTTGCCGACCCCAAGCTTCAGAACAACGTGGCACATCACCGACACGATCTACAATCAGGCTGCGGTGCAGCGAAGCCTTCCGATCAACAGTGTCACCGGTAATGTAGTGTTTGACGAAACACTCACGAACCCTTCAGGGTTCAACTGGAACGGGCCAATAGGAACCGGCGAACTCCTGATCGACGAGTTCGGCTACAAGCGGCCGGCGAGTCCGGGAAATCCACAAGCCTGGCTCCGGTTCGACGTCCTCTACAATAACTCCACGTTCCGTGACTTTTCGCATCTTCCTGCTAATCCGTTCGCAACACACGCGGGCAATTTCGGTGTAACGTTTCTTGCCGACGGACAACTGTGGCAACAGGATCCGTCGTCACCTCTGACGGCGCACCGCGGCATCTATGCGGGTATGTCGGTCATGTACGCGCCGCCCGAGACGACGGGCATCTCTCAATACTATGAGGGCCGAGCGTATTGGATCGGACCATTTGATAACCGCCCAACGGACATGCTCTCGGTTGTCATGGCTCGAAACGTCGTAAGCCACTATCTGGCGGACGCCACCAATCAGTTCTCAAGCCTTACCGGAGCCTTTGCTGCTCGAACCTCCAATTCGGTCACGGCGACATACACCGCGCATCTGATGCCCGGGCTCTGGGGGACGGTCGGGGTGGGTTACACGGACCATCCAAGTCTCGCGTACTTCAAGACCGAGGGGCCCTCTCTAAACGTTCTCGCTTCCCTGCTCGTAAACATGTAGCAGCGCATCTCTAGAGGCCATCGATTGGATCGCGAGATCTCGGGGTCCAATCGATGGAGAATGTCGGCACTGTGTGGCCAAGCGGGGGCGGGAACTATTGAGGCAGTCCTGGCGTGGAGTCGAGTGAGCGCGATCTCTTGGCGGCCGGCGTTGCCCGGTAACGAAGGCCGCTTGCCGCCTAACGGTGGCGTGTCTCGTGTCTCAGCTGGTGACCTGACCTGGCCGGTGGCTCAATGATGACAGAGGTGGATCGGTTATTTCAGGAGTTCGTCGATGCCATCTGGACGGTAGACGACGAGCAGGGGTTCGAAAAGGTCGCGCGACGCGTGACCTTGCGGCTGGGCTTCCGATGGTTCGCCTATCTGCAGATCACCAACCATGCGCCGATGCTTGTCTCCTCCTATCCGAAGGCGTGGACCGGACGATACTTCGAGCTTGGTTATCAGAGACTCGATCCCGTCGTGCGCCGGGCGCGTTCTGAAAATGAAATCTTCCACTGGGGTGATGGTGCACCCAAGCCTGCCGGAACAAAGCAACAGCGCAGCTTCTTCGATGAGGCGATGACGTTTGGGATCAGGTCTGGCGTCACTGTCCCGATTAGAGGCGGTTACGGACAGATGGCGGCGTTCACCATGGCGACCGACGAAGCCGCCGCCTCAACGAGCCGGCTTGTCGCGGGTTCTGAGACTGTCGTTCACCTTGTTGGGCTCTACTTTCATGCCCACGCAGCCGCACGCCTGCGGATGCCCGCGCGGGGGAGCGCCACTCTTACCCAGCGCGAGCGTCAATGTCTTGCCTGGGTCGCACGGGGCAAGACCGTCGCGGATATCGCCGTCCTCGTTCAGATTTCACCCCGTACGGTGGTGTTCCATCTGGAGAACGCCCGGCGCAAGCTGGACGCCGCAACGATCGCTCAATGCGTGGGTGAAGCGCTGCGCCGGGGATTATTACCCTGACTTCACCGCGAGCGTTGGGATCGCGACCCACAATGAAGCAAGCCTCCTCGTCACTTGAGGAAGGGCATCTTCGATTGCCGAAATTGGCCTATTCTTGATAGGGGTAGATCTAGCTTCGCCTGTATCGGTGTTAGACCTGCAAGATTCGACAGGCGCGCGGTCCGTCCGCCTATGGCTTTGTGACCCCTGTTCTCAACCAGGAGGTCATCATGCAAGTCGTTGTTCTCCGCCATCATCAGTTCGGGCATCATCTCGATCTGCTTGCCGCAATGTTTCGCCTGCGCCGGCGCGTGTTCAAGGATCGTCTCGATTGGACAGTGTCCGTATCGGGCGAGTTCGAGATCGACGTCTATGACGCCCTTAACCCGACCTATCTGCTGATTGCGACCGAGAGCCGGGACGTCGTGGCATCCGTTCGGCTGCTGCCGACCACGGGGCCCACCATGTTGTCGGATACGTTTCCGTGTCTGCTCGGAGGCCAGCCGGCACCGCGGAACGAGCAGATTCTCGAAAGCTCGCGGTTTTGCGTCGATACCACCCGCGCTCCGGAGCCGACGGTGGGCGGGCTCAATCGCACGACGTTCTTGCTGTTTGCGGCCATGATCGAGGGCATGCGAGCGGCCCGAGCGGATGCGATCGCAACCGTCACCGACGTGCGCATGGAGCGCATTCTCAGGCGCGCGGGGTGGCCGCTGGAACGGATCGCACCCGCGCAGCGAATCGGCCAAACCATGGCGCTAGCGGGTTTCCTGCGGAATTCCGATGCTGCGCTAGCCGCGATGTATCGACATGCGGCCGTCGAAGGCCCCGTGCTTCGGGAAGAGCCGCTGCCTCTCGCGGCCGCCTGACTACGGCTTTCCGTCATCTATCGGCGATCCGGTCCATTTCTCAAATCAAAGCGATGCTGGCAGATCCACGGCAAAGTCGTCTGGTCCTGATCAATTCCGGGCGTAGCAAGTCCGGGACAGCGTCGATCGAATGCGCTGAGACCCGGCGGGAGAGCATGGCGCTCCTGCCGGCGGTGTTCGAGGTTTTTGGGGTCACGGCCGACGTCGTCGGTGAGCACGAACCGTCGTGGGTCAGCCAGTTTCCGGGTCTTGCCACGGTACCCGGGGCTGATCCTCTGGAACTCTGGCGCAATGACAGCTTCATTGCGAGCCTGACATCCACAGCTACGAACGTGCTCTTTGTTGCGGGAGCGTGGCTGGAAGAGGACGTGCTCATCGCCGCGCTCGAGGGCACAAGGCTCGGTTACGACGTGCGAGTGCTTGCGGATATTTCCCTCATCCGCAGGGAGCGCGAGCACCCGCTTGTTCTTGGTCGCCTGGCGCTGCACGGAATTCTGACGACGACGATTCGCCAAACCATGTTTGAATGGGCGGTCTGCCTTGGTTGTCCGAGCGCAATAGGGAAGGTGCGGCAGCTTCTGGACAGTCCGGAAAGCGAGTGATCCTGAGCGCGTCCGCTCACAGATGGCGTGATTGACGCGCGACGCGATCAAAACGGTCGCATCCGTTCCCAACCTCTCGACCGAGATCCCGTCGCGGCCGCGGCGAAGAGCTGAGCGTGCCCGATCATGTCCCGCGAAGAGCCTGCACGCTCCCAGCTGCTGGGAGGGCGCTAAGCATTTGCTTATTGGCGACTGAGCCTGCCGATTCGACTTCGGTAGGCCCCCACCGCAGTCGTTTGGCGGAAGTCCCCGAGTCGTGAATCAAACCCTAACGCCCCAAGAAATAAGCTTGCGGCGCCAGCGCAGCGACTCAGACTATGAATCCGGCTCGATCCACGGAAGGAACTGGACGGAGCCGGCCCATGCCAAATGCATTCAGCATCTTTGTTGACGGCGGCGCCATGGTGAAGCGGTGCGTTGCGCAGTTTGTGGTCGGGGGCGCGACGCTGACTGCGACGCTCGTGATGCTGGTGCGGGTTGTTTCCTCGCTGACGGTTGGTGGGCCGTAGGCCGCGGCCGGGATATGTGGAAACCGGCCATCCGAGAAGATCGCGTCAGGGCAGACCATGCCGGAGCGAGGTTGAACCGGGTCTTGAGGCCAAGGCAGCTTGCAAGGCGCGCCTTCGCATTGCTCGTCATCGTCGCGACACCGGTCGATCGGGCGCGCGCCGGCGACGTCGCCGGGCAAGCGAGCGTGATCGATGGCGATACCATCGAAATCCATGGCACCCGCGTGCGTCTCTACGGGATCGACGCGCCGGAGCACGACCAGCTCTGCCGTGATCGACGGGGCGGCCATTATCGCTGCGGGCAAGTGGCCGCAAACGCATTGGGCGCGTTGATCGGGAGGCAGGCCGTGGCCTGTGTGGAGGTCGACCGCGACCGGTACGGGCGGTCGGTGGCAGTCTGCAGCGTCGGCAAGGTCGATCTTGCCGACTGGCTGGTGCGCGGCGGCCTTGCGATCGACTGGCCGCGCTACAGCAAGGGTGACTACGCGTCGGCCGAAGCCGAGGCGCGCGGCAAGCAAAGCGGCATGTGGAGCGGACGATTCGTCGTGCCCTGGCGCTACCGTCAATGCATCGGCGCTGGAGGCCGGCCGAACGCCTGCTCCGTCGAAGGGGCGAGCGGGGAGCGATAGCGCGCAGCCGTCAGGGGCAGATAGGCGCGGCGGCTGCGCGAGGTCGCTGCCGCGGGAAGAGTCCGGATGACCGGATCATAAGAAACCGGACCCATGTGCATCAATCCAGTGGCTGCTCGAGCCGTCTGCACATGGGGCCGGCCTGATCGTCGCCGCGGCCTCGGAAGAGCATCTTGCGAGGCGTCCGGTCTCACCACGCCATGATCGGCGCAACTGGCGATGCCGCGGCGGCGTGAGCGCGGAAAATCGCGCTTACTTCTTCATCTTTTTGGTCTTCTTGGCGACCTTCTTGGTCGCCTTCGCCGTCTTCTTCGCTTTCTTGGCCATGTCGTCCTCTTGGTTGGGTTGGCTCGACGAATGTGCACACGCCGTGAACCGGTGCGCGCACCATCAAGCTAATATGAAACTAGCAAGATTGATACCACGTCGGGTTAACGCGTTGCCTTGAGCGTCGCGGACTGATCAGCGATGCGGTGCGCTTCGCTCTGGCTCTGCGGACGCGCCGATGCCGTGATCGGTCGCCGACGACAGCTTGCGGATTCGTCGGCCGCTCAATGGCTGCTCAAGCGTGCCTTGCGTTTGGCTGGTCGAGGCGAGGGGGCCGCCCTCTTGCCGCAATCGGTGGGAACGATCATAAGCGCAACCTCAAGGCGTGGTGGACCCTCTTGAACATGTCGCATCACAGGCGAGCTCGGTGTGGCGGCGGCGAAGCGGCTTTCGGTCAGGCCCGCTTCGACGCGGCCGACTGGGCGTGGGAGTTCCTGAGGCGTAACGCCGACTATGCCGCAGACTGGCGATGCTGCGTTCCGAAGCATCTTCCTTGCCTCACGCTGACCGATGGCACGCGGTTGTTGCGGCTGCCGCGCCGGTTCCCGCACGCCGAGAAATGGGGTCTGCTGGCCTTCGCGGATCCTGCGCTCGCCGCGCGCCAGGCGCCGGTGTTGTGGCATGCGCGTGCGTTGAAACGCGTGGTGCGGCTGAGGGCATTGCCGCCGCGCCAGGGCGGCGAGGAACCAACGAACGTGCTCGCCGACTTCAAGGTGGAGCGCCATGCGGTGATCGACGCTGACGGCGTGCCGCTCGTGCTGATGAAGGGCAGAGGTGTTCATGTCGCGGTCGAGCTCCATGGCCTTCCGGTTCTCACCGGCAGGTTCCGACCGGTATTCGAACTCGAAAGCCTGTCGGAGCTTGCGGCCCAGATCGAACTCATGAAGCGCCTGCAGCGCTTCATGGCGAGCGAGACGCCGCCGCCCGAAACATCATTCTTTGGCGGCGACGAGCGGCTTCGCCAGGCGCTGCTCGCGCTCGATGAAAGCCTCAGCGGCAAGACCTATCGGCAGATCGCGACCACGATTTTTGGCGCGAAGCTGGTCGCCGACGAATGGCAGGGACCGAGCCAGTTTCTGAAGGACCGGACACGCCGGCTGGTAGCCAAGGGTACCGAGCTGATGAAGGGCGGATACCGCGATCTTCTCGGCTGAACGGGCGGCACCGCCTCTCGCTGGACGAGACCTGCCCGCGCGGGGTGGCAAACCGCCCGAGTTGATCTTCGCCACTCGGATTCCCGCGCGATCTGACGACGCTTCTCCTCGCATCCCGTGCCTTGCGCGGGCTCTCGCGAGAAGGAGTGCCGGACAACATGACGAAAATCGAAGACAAGCAGCCTGACAAGCCGTTCCTGAATACGGTGGAAGCTGCCGCCTGGCTCAGGCTCACCAAGAACACGCTGGAGAAAATGCGCGTGCAAGGGCGCGGGCCCGCTTACCGAAAGCACGGCCGCTATGTGCGCTATCACATCGAGGACCTCGTGGAATTCTCGCAGGCCAGCAAGCGGAGGTCGACCTCAGATGCGGATTGATCCACGCCGTCGCCTCAAGAGAAACACGACCCTCGCAACGATGTGCGGCGGCATCGTCACGCTGTTCATTGCCTTTGCCGACCGGGCGCCGTGCCTGATCTACAACGCGTCCGGCAGCGCGTCGCTCGGCTTCTACTATCTCGAGCAGCGCCTGCCGGTGCGGGGGGAGCTCGCGGTGCTGAGGCCGCCGCCTTCGGTCGAACTCCTGATTGTCGCGCACGAGATCGCGCCGCCGGCGGTACCGCTGCTCAAGCAGGTGGTGGCGGTCCGAGGCGACGAGGTTTGCCGCTCAAAGGACCCGACCGACGCGATTACGATTGGCGGAAAGGTCATTGCCGAAGTGCAGGAGAAGGACCACGCGGGCCGGCCATTGCCGTCCTGGGAGGGCTGCATGCGGCTCGTCGACGGGGAATATTTTCTGCTGCAGCCGCATCCTCTCTCGTTCGATTCCAGGTATTTCGGGCCGGTCTTGCGGTGCGACATCCTCGGCGTAGCGCGTCCGCTCTGGACGTGGAACCCGGACATCTGAATGGCGGGTGACGATAGGCGCTCGTCTAGACGAGGGCGTGCGCCGTTTCCGGCGGTCTCCCAGGTCGTCCGCGCTGTTTTGCATTGTCCAATCGCAAGCACTCTCGCAGACGCTTGTTCAGACCCGGCCGCGCGCGGTGGCGCGCGGCCCGCTCGATCGATGCAAAATCGCCTTGCCTTAAATCTGTTCTTCGGGTCAGGGGCCGATCCATCTGCCCAGCATCTTTCTGCGAAGCGGGGCGATCAGGCCGGACGCTTCGATCGTGTCATGACGTCACGCTTCGAAGAGCGCGCTATGGCGGATCGTTTGGCGATGCCATTGGTTCGTTGTGCAATATGCGATTGGGGCGCCAGTCTCGCTAGACTCCGCCCTGCTTACGATTGATGCGCAGATGCCGGAATTTTGTCGGATCGATTCCGTGTCCTTGTGTGCCGGTGCCGGACGCCACGATAATTTTGGTCGGTTCCGTCATGGGCTCGCGTCCAACGCAGTCTCGATTGGGCTGATCAAGCCCGGAGGTCGGCAAGGGCCTCGATCGCCTTCCCGCAACAGCTCGTGCCTGCTTTTTTCCCCTGCCGCGAAGCGGCGGCATTCCTCGCGAAAGCCAAAAAAGCAGACTTTCGCCGTCCTCCGCTGGCGCTGCGGGCCTTGTGGCTGCGGGCCGATCGTTCCCCCGGGCAAGGGATCGCCATCGAGGCCGCGATGGGCGCGGCCCGAGCAAACAGACGGAGATTATCATGGCGACCATCGGCACTTTCACCGCTTCGGACAACGGCTACACCGGCTCGATCAAGACGCTGACGCTCAACATCAAGGCCAAGCTCGTCGCATCCGAGAAGGACAACGACAAGGCCCCCGACTACCGCATCTTCGCAGGCTCCACCGAGTTCGGCGCCGCCTGGAAGAAGACCGCCCGCGACAGCGATCGCGAATATCTCTCGGTCAAGCTCGACGATCCGAGCTTCCCGGCCCCGATCTACGCCTCGCTGGTCAAGGTCGAGGGCGAGGAGGATTTCAGCCTGATCTGGTCGCGCCGCAGCGGCGACTGACCGGCCGGAATCTTCGGCCCCGCCTCCTCGGAGGCGGGGCCCTTTTTGCGTTTCTTGCGCCGCGTCGGGAAGGAGTAGACGAGCGTTTTGCGTACAGAAGGCGCTTCGCCGCCGGCTGAGATACGATCGGCCGGCCGGATTTTCCGCGCGGCGTTCTGCGCTGATCTCTCCGGATTTCGGGTCGCGTTGGACTCCCGTTTTCGATCTCCGCACGTGCTGTTTCGCCAGTCTAGCTAGCGGCCGCAGCACGAGCGGGACTGCTCGCCGCGCCCGAATTGCTGCTCGCGCGATGACCGAAATCCAACTCCTGGCGCCACTTGCCCCTCAGGCCCCGTGGCGATTTGAGCAAAGCGGGAGCCAACAGGGCCGAGGACTGAGCAGGGTGGGGCGTAAGGCAAGATTAAAGCACTGGCGCTCGACGAGCTCCAAGTCCTTGCCTGCACATCCAGGAGTTGGTGATACGGCGCAACGCGATCACGCCATTTGGGCTTCAAGCCAATGCCGGTGCGCGTCATTCACGTCTGCGACTTGGCGAAGGCTCTTTGGCTTCACATATCCGCGGTCTTCTTGAGTGGGAGCCCGCGCCATGTATGGTGTCGATGACGACGAACTCGAACCGAAGCTCGGCAGGATCGGCAACCGCAAGGCCAGGAAGCCGGCCGGATATCTTCGGCGCGTTCGGCAGGTTGCAGAACGCACCGGTCACAGGGCTCACCGCGAGTCGAATTTCTCGGGCGGCCGGATCGGCCGCGGATACGCCCAAGGTGCGGTGTTTGCCGGGGGCGGCCGGAGCAAAGGGCAGCGCCGGGTCGTGGTCAAGGCGCGGATCGTGCGCATCAAGGCCGGCGACACCGGCGCCGTGCGGGCGCATCTGCGCTATGTGCAACGCGACGGCGTGACGCGAACAGGTGAACCGGGCCGACTATATGATGCAGCGAACGACCGTGCCGACGGCAAGGCGTTCACTGAACGCAGCGCCGCCGACCGCCACCAGTTTCGCTTCATCGTGGCACCGGAGGACAGCGCGGAGCTCGCCGATCTGAAGCCTTTCATCCGTGACCTGATGCGGCAGATGGAGAGCGACCTCGACACCAGGCTCGAGTGGGTCGCAGCGGATCATTTCAATACGGGCCATCCGCATAGCCATGTTGTGCTCCGCGGCAAAGATGAAGCGGGGCATGATCTCGTGATCGCGCGGGACTATATCGCCCACGGCCTTCGGGCGCGGGCGTCTGATCTGGTTACCCGCGAGCTTGGTCCCGAAACCGAGATCGAGGCTGCGCGCAAACTTCAGCAGAAGGTTACCGCCGAGCGCTTCACGCGGCTTGACCGGGCTATCCTGCGTGACGCCCTGGATGGTGTCCTTGAGCCTGCTGCAAAGGCCGCGCGTGATCCGGTCTGGCACACGATGCGGATGGGCCGGCTGCGGATGCTCGAGCGGATGGGATTGGCGGCAGAAGACGATCCCGGTCGCTGGCGCCTTGACCCTGAGCTCGAGCCGAAGCTCAGGCGGATGGGCGAGCGTGGCGATATCATCAAGACCATGCATCGCGAGCTAAGTGCGGCGGGAATTTCGCGGGCGGCAGGAAGCTATGCGATCTTCGATCCACGGAGCGAAGGCCAGCGCCTGATCGGGCGGGTCATTGGCGAAGGGTTTGCGGACGAGCTAACGGAACGCCGCTATGTGGTGATCGATGGGGTCGACGGGCGGACGCACTATGCCGAGGTCGGTGCTCTCGGCGCCAACGAAGAGCTGCCCGCGCGGAGCACGATTCTGGAGCTTAGGCCGCGTTCGGCGGAGCGCCGCCCGGTGGATCGAACAATCGCTGAAGTGGCCGCGGCCAATGCCGGTCTTTACAGCGAGCGCCTGCACCGCGAGTTGGATCCTCAGGCATCGGCCGAATATATCGGAACCCATGTCCGGCGACTGGAGGCGATGCGCCGTCAAGGGACGGTGAGCCGTCTTGCCGATGGCGACTGGAAGGTCGGCGAGGATTATCTCGATCGGGCGCTTCGGTACGAGGAACAGCAGCGCTCGCGCAATCCGATATGCGTTGCGGTGCTGTCGTGGCGAAGGCTCGAAGAGCTGCCGCAGGCGGTCGGTGCGACCTGGCTCGATCGAAAGCTTCTTGCAAAGGAATCCGAGGGGCTCGCGCCGACCGGCTTCGGCGCGGAGGTGGAGACGGCCCTGCGCGCGAGACGGCAATGGCTGATCGAACAAGGGCTCGCGCGGGAGGAAGGAGGGCGGGTGCGCTATGCGCGGAACATGCTGCATACCCTTGAGGAGCGCGAGCTGGCGAGGACCGCGGCGGACATTTCCGCTCGCACCGGGCTCGAATACCGCAACGTCAGGTCTGGCGACAGCCTCGGCGGCGTCTACAAGCGGATGCTAACGCTCAATAGCGGACGATACGCGCTGATCGAGCAGTCGCGCGAATTTGTCCTGGTGCCCTGGCGGCCGGTTCTGGAACGCGCGCGCGGGCAAGTCGTCAGCGGCAGCGTTGGCGGAGACGGCATTTCGTGGTCGATCGGACTGAAGCGGGGCATCGGACGCTAGTGCGGAGTGGTTAGCCGGGTGCAAGTCCGACCCTGTATCGTTGCGCAAGGCGCCAGAACCAGTCCTGATCGAGGTTGGTCTGTCGATCGATTTCTTTGACCGAGCTGCGTGCGCGATCAAACAGCGCATAGCAAAGGCCTTCGTCGTCGTGGCGGGCGTAATAGGCGATGCCGTCGGGATTGAGCGGATGGCCGAAAAGCGCCTTCGACCAGGCCTGCGGTACGTCGTAAGGCAGCCCACCATGCACCACCTCGGCGGTCGCGCCGAGAATAGCGAGCGAGGGGCCGGCCAGTCTGATCAGCGAAAGATCTGCTGCAATCTCGAGGCGAGCGTAGGCCTTGCGGCTGAGCATGCTGGTATCGAGCAGGGTCCGTCCCGGCACGCGGAGGAACGTTTCTGCGAAAGCGCCAAAAGGCTCCCGGGCCGCATAGAGAACGCCATAGCTCCCGTCGGGAGCGTTCAGCCGGCCGAGACGCGAGGCGTCGAAAAAGATCGGATCGTACGCGGCGGTGTAGAACCGATGAACGACCGTGCCCGCCCGCAGCCGGACCTGGCGGGGACGGCGGCGATCCAGATCGTCCGGCGGCAGTGGAGCCGTCACGCGCCTTGCTGAGCCATGCGCCGGGCGGCCTCGACCACAAGTTCAACCTTGCCTTCCCTCAGAAGATCGATCGGCTTGCGGCCACCCAGCCGGTCGTCAGACTGGGCCAGGAAATTCAGGACGGTCCAGGGGTTGTTGGTTGGCAGCGCCTCCTGGACGAGCTTGAGACCCTCGACGACAGTGCCGTCGATGTTGAACTGAAGGGTCGGAAAGCTCCGGTGGTTGCTGGGACCGGGAACGGCAAGGAGGCTGCCTTCCTGCACGCGCTTGTCGACAGCCTGCCGGGAGATTCCCCGCAGGAGCGTTCTGACCTGGTCCAGATCATACGCGCCGCCGGATCGCCGAAGATCCTCCTGCGCGATGCGGACGCCCTCGAGAACGGCGAGCGCGCGGGCATCGGGCGCGAAGGCGTCCTTGTTGACGACCGCGGTTCTCCTTGCAGCCTCGGAGAAATACCGGAACGCCTGACCCGTCAGTTGCTTGTTTCGCTCATGCACCTTCTGCAGTGCAGTCGCGCTCTTGGAAACAATCGCAACCTGCGCGTCAGCGGGAAGCGCGAGGCTCTTCAGAGCGGCGGGCTTCTGCTTAAGTACCATCATCACGCCGTCCTCGTGGACGGACAGATCCTCGGTACCCGAGGGCTTTGACTGTGCTTTGGACATGAGCTGAACTCCGCCTTGAATATCGGGATAATATGCAACTTTGTCAACTTTGACAAAATATAACAATGGTATTTTGGTAGTCTAAACTGAACCGGTTGTGGATTCCCGGCGGCATTCTCCGCAAATCATGCGGAGAATGGAGCCGACCAATCTCCGCACGGGCTCGTGGCGCGAGATCGGATGGCGACTTGGGCAGTCCGTCGCGCAGCGATATTGGTTTCGTCGACGCGCACCCTTTTCAGGCTGACGGTCGATGCGACCATCGACGTTGAAAGCACAAGCGGCCTTCGTTCGATTCGCTCACTCGCTGCGGCGTGCGCGTGTGCGATGAGCAATCCGGGCGAGGTCAGACCAGTGATCCAATTTGGTCAAGCGGTTCACCTTCAATTGAGGAGTTTCCTCAACCACGCTGAGACTGCCGCAGCAACGATCTTGCTTCGATGGGTTTGATCGACCCGGATCTCGTTGCCGGCGGCGATTTTTATTCAGGTTGAACGCGAGGCGCCATCCCGCTTTTCATCTCGCCGCGCTCGTTGCGAGCGTCGAGTGGGGCGGCAAATGTTTCCAACAAGAATCTATGTCGGCCAGATCACGGTCGTCCTCGGTATCGTCGTCGCGTCGACATGGGGAGCGACGCAATGGACGGCGGCAGCGCTCGGATTTCAGGCGCGGCTTGGCGCAACGTGGTTCGCCATTGGCGGCTATCCGGTCTATCTGCCCTGGCGATTGTTCGAATGGTGGTTCGCCTATGAGGCCTACGCGCCCGAGATATTTGAGGAGGGCGGGGCTATCGCTGCGGCTGGCGGCATTGCGGGCGCGCTGTTTGCAGTCGTCAATTCGGTGTGGCGGGCGCGGCAAAACCAGTTGGTCACGACCTACGGCTCCGCGCGTTGGGCAAATCGGAAGGAAATCCGCGCTGCCGGCCTGTTCGCCGGCAGGGGTGTGTTCCTCGGACGATTTGAAGATCACTATCTGCGTCACGACGGACCCGAGCACGTCATGTGCTTTGCACCGACACGGTCCGGCAAGGGCGTGGGGCTGGTGCTTCCGACGTTGCTGTCCTGGACTTCATCGGCGGTCGTGCATGACATCAAGGGCGAAAACTGGGAGCTGACGTCTGGCTGGCGCTCAACCTTCTCGCATTGCCTGCTGTTCAATCCGACCGATCCAAGAAGCGCGCGCTACAATCCACTGCTCGAGGTGCGCAAAGGTGCGGCCGAAGTCCGCGATGTCCAGAACATTGCCGATATCCTGGTCGATCCGGAAGGGGCACTGGAGCGCCGAAGCCACTGGGAAAAGACCAGCCACTCGCTGCTCGTCGGCGTCATCCTCCACGTCCTTTATGCAGAGCAACAAAAGACGCTGACGCGCGTCACTGAGATCCTGGCCGATCCAGCGCAGTCCTTTGAAAAGACGCTGCGGATCATGCTGGCCACCAACCATCTCGGAACGGAGGCCGAGCCGAAGGTCCATCCCGTCGTCGCCGCGACCGCGCGCGAGCTCCTCAACAAATCTGAAAATGAGCGTTCCGGCGTGCTGTCCACCGCCGTGAGTTTCCTTGGCCTCTATCGCGATCCGGTCGTGAGCCGGAATACCGAGAGCTGCGACTGGCGTATCGCCGATCTCGTCACCGCGGAGAAGCCGGTCACGCTCTATCTGGTCGTGCCGCCGTCGGACATCAGCCGCACCAAGCCGCTGATCCGGCTGATCCTCAATCAGATTGGCCGCCGGTTGACCGAGTCCCTGAACATCAAGGCAGGCGACGCCAAGCATCGCCAACTCCTTCTTATGCTGGATGAGTTTCCAGCGCTCGGCCGGCTTGATTTCTTCGAGAGCGCGCTCGCCTTCATGGCCGGCTACGGCATCCGGGCCTATCTGATCGCGCAGTCGCTCAATCAAATCGCCAAGGCCTATGGCGAGAACAATGCGATCCTGGACAATTGCCATGTTCGTATCGCCTTTGCCGCCAATGACGAGCGCACGGCGAAGCGCATTTCAGATGCGCTCGGCACCGCAACCGAACTACGGGCACAGAGGAACTATGCCGGTCACCGGCTCGCGCCCTGGCTCGGTCACGTCATGGTCAGCCGCCAGGAAACTGCTCGGCCGCTGCTCACGCCCGGCGAAGTGATGCAGCTGCCGCCCGATCAGGCCATCGTGCTTGTCTCGGGGCTGGCGCCGGTTCGGGCTCGTAAGCTCAGGCACTATGACGATGCGAATTTTGTGACGCGCTTGCGTCCGTCGCCGCACCTCGCTGCTGGCGCATATCGCGACCGCCCGGCCGCACGTGCCAGCGATTGGGGTCGCCAGATCCGGACGGTCGATCTCCGGTTGGCAACGCTTCCATACCGCGACCTCATGCAGGCGGGTGCGGAGGAAGGTGGGCTCAAGCAGCAACTGCCGCTGTTCGAGGAGGTCCATCCTCAAGCCGAGGCGACGCGGTTTACCGAGGAGCGGCTGCTCGACGACGACGCAGATGCCGCGGCGGATCGCAACCAGATGCAGCGCGCGGCGAACGCCTCCAGCGCTATCCGCAGCGCTCACGCCGTCACGCGCGATGACGACGATCTTCTTCCTGCATTCTGAAGGACACTCCCAATGAAACCAAAACTATCCGCCTATGTCTCCGATAGCGTGGCGCAGCGGCTCGAGCTCGCGGCCAGGCGGCCCGGCACCAACAAGTCGGCGATCGTCGACGCCGCCCTCGACCGCTTTCTCAATCCTGAGCGGGACGCGAGCGGGGACGCGGCCCTGATCCGCCGGCTCGACCGGATGAGCCGGCAGCTCGATCGCGCGGACCGTGATCTCTCGATCATGGCAGAAACCTTTGCACTGTTCGTTCGCTACTACCTGACGATCACGCCGCCGCTGCCGGCCGGAGACCAGGATGCCGCGCGTGCGCTGGGGCGCGAGCGGTTCGAGATGTTCGTCGCGCAGGTCGGCAAGCGGATCGCCTCCGGCGGCCGGCTCGTGGCCGATGTCATGGAACAGGTCTCGACGTCAAATCCGGATCTGTTCATGCGGCATCTGGAGGAGGGCGCGCCGCTCGGCGCCGGAAAGGCACAGACCACAACAACAGAATCCCGCTCGCACCACGCGACGGGCCAGCAGCCGGAGCCGTCTCCGGCGGGGCGAGAGGAGGCCGGCCATGTCTGACCTTCTCTCGCCCGAAACCCGCGAGCGCCGCCGCGGGATGTTGCGGACCGCGATGGGACCGGCGATCGCGCTGGCCCTGGAAGAGGCCGAGGTCGTCGAGGTGATCGTCAACCCCGACGGCAGGCTTTGGCTCGAGCGGCATCGGTCTGGACGCGCGGATACCGGCGTCATTCTGACGCCGCAGGAATCGGAGCGGATCATCCGTCTGGTCGCAAGCCACGTTCGGGCCGAGGCGAGTGCATCCTTCCCGATCATCTCGGCCGAGCTTCCCGAAACCGGTGAAAGGTTCGAAGGCGTGCTGCCGCCGGTCTCGCTTGCGCCGTGCTTTGCCATCCGCAAGCCCGCAACGACGACTTTTCTGCTCTCCGACTACGTCAGGACGCAGATTGCCTCGCCCCTGATGGCCAAGGTGTTGGCGGCGGCGGTCGTCGAGGGCCGTAGCATCCTGGTTGCGGGCGGCACCGGATCGGGCAAGACGACACTTGCCAATGCGCTGCTGGCGGAGATTGCGCTCCTTGATGAGCGCATCGTCATCATCGAGGACACCCGCGAGCTGCACTGTGAGGCCAAGGATGTCGTCACGCTCCGCACCAAGCCGGGCGTCGCGAGCCTCGCCGATCTCGTGCGCTCCACGCTTCGCCTGCGCCCCGATCGCATCATCGTCGGCGAGGTGAGGGGCGCCGAAGCCCTCGACATGCTGAAGGCCTGGAATACCGGACATCCCGGCGGGATCGCCACGGTTCACGCCAACTCGGCGCGCGCTGCGCTCTATCGGATCGAGCAATTGATCCAGGAGGCGGTAGCCACCGTGCCGCGCCGCCTCATCGCCGAGGCGATCGACCTTGTCGTTTTCATCAGGGGACGGGGCCCCGCGCGCCGGATCGAGGCGGTCGCCGAGCTCAAGGGCCTTGATCCTTCCGGCGATTACCTCCTGGAGACCCCGCCTGGGCTTCCAAACACTTCCCATCGTCCCTGACCCGCACGGAGAGTACAACATGGCTGTTTTGACGCGTTCAACGGCGCGCTTCCGCTTTCGTCGAGCTCACAGGCGCTTCTTCATCGGGTTCGGAGCAGGCGTCACATGCGTACTCCTCTCCGCTTCGGTCGCACACGCCGCAGGCTCAGGCATGCCGTGGGAGGCGCCGCTTGAGCGCATCCTGGAGTCGGTGCAGGGACCGGTCGCCAAGATCGTCGCTGTCATCATCATCACGGTGACCGGCATTTCGCTCGCCTTCGGTGACACCTCAGGTGGGTTCCGCAAGTTGGTCCAGGTCGTCTTTGGCCTCTCCATCGCCTTCGCGGCAAGCTCCTTCTTCCTGTCGTTCTTCTCCTTCGGCGGCGGAGCACTGATCTGATGCGTCCCGATGGCTTCGAACTCGTGCTTCACCGCTCGTTGACCGCGCCCATTCTGATCGGTGGCGCGCCGCGCTCCGCGGCCATCCTGATCGGCACCTTGTCGGCGGTGCTGGCGCTTGGCCTGCGGCTTTGGCTCGCAGGCGTCGTGCTCTGGATCGTCGGTCACACCATCTCGGTGTGGCTCGCCAGGCGCGATCCCGCCTTTGTCGAGGTCGCAATCCGTCACACCAAGCACAAGGGGTGGCTCGCATGCTGAATTTGAGAGAATTCCGTTCCCATGCCTATCGTCTGGCCGACTGGCTGCCCTGGGCATGCCTCATCGCGCCCGGCGTGATCCTGAACAAGGACGGCAGCTTTCAACGCACCATGCGCTACCGGGGCCCGGATCTCGATAGTGCGACCGAGGCCGAGCTCATGAGCGTGGTCTCGCGGGTGAACAACGTTCTGAAGCGCTTTGGCTCGGGCTGGGCGCTATTCTTCGACGCCACGCGGATTCCGGCGTCGGAATATCCGCGCTCACGCTTTCCCGACGCGGTGTCGTGGCTTGTCGATGAGGAACGGCGGGCCGCCTTCGAAAGTGCGTCCGAGGCATCGTGGGACGATCCGTCACGTCCGCGCGGTCAGCATTTTGAGAGCGTGCTTCACCTCACTTTGATGTATTTGCCGCCGGCCGAGCGCGTGTCGCGGCTGGAAGGATTGTTCCTCGAGCGTTCGCGAGACAACCGGGGCGTGGGGTCGTCACGGCGTAGGCGGCATAGGCAGCAGGCTTCCGCGCCTCGGCATGAGGGCGCCCGGCCGGATGAATCGGTCTCCACGACTGCTCGTAAAGCTGGTCAGCCTCGGTCATCGCGGGAGCACAGCTATCGCGATCATCTCGAGCGCTTTGTCCAGGAGACGGACCGGGCGATCGATCTCTTGTCTTCGGTCCTTCCCGAGATCCGGCCGCTCGATGACGGGGAGACACTGACCTACCTGCATAGCTGCGTCTCGACCAAGCGGCACCCGGTCGCCGTGCCTGAGATTCCGGCCTATCTGGATTGTTTTCTGAGCGACGAACCGCTGACCGGTGGATTGTCGCCGGCGATCGGCCGAAGCCACCTTCGTGCGCTGACCGTGCTCGGCTTCCCGCACGTGACCTTTCCTGGGTTGCTGGATGAGCTGAACCGGCTCGGCGTTGCCTACCGCTGGGCCACGCGATTTCTGCCACTCGACCGCACGCAGGCGCATGCTTCGCTATCTCGGTATCGCCGCCAATGGTTTGCCAAGCGCAAATCACTGGGAGCGATCGTGAAGGAGGTCATGTTCAACGAACAGGCCGCGCTCGTGGACACGGACGCCAGCAACAAGGCGGCTGACGCGGACACCGCGTTGACCGAGCTCGGCGACGATCTCGTGGCATTCGGTTACATCACGACGACCGTCACTGTCAGCGACAAGGACGCGCGTGCCGCCGACGACAAGATCCGCCTCGTCGAACGCGTGATCAACAGCCGGGGCTTCACCACGATCCGGGAAAGCGTCAATGCGGTCGAGGCATGGCTCGGCGGTTTGCCGGGGCAGGCCTATGCGAATATTCGCCAACCCATCGTGCACACGCTCAATCTGGCTCACATGTGCCCGTTGTCGGACGTGTGGGCCGGACCGGCGCGATGCGAGCATCTCGATGGGCCGCCACTTCTGATCGCCAAGACCAAGGGGGCGACGCCGTTCCGGCTCTCGCTGCACGCCGGCGACGTCGGGCATTCCATCGTCGTCGGCCCGACTGGCGCCGGCAAGTCGGTGTTGCTGTCGATGCTGGCCTTGCAGTTTCGGCGCTATCCGAATGCCCAGCTGATCATATTCGACAAGGGCCGTTCCGCTCGCGCCACGACCCTTGCGCTGTCGGGTGCGTGGTACGAGCTCGGGGCCAAGGGTGGCATCGCGTTCCAGCCGCTCAAGGATGTAGCCGAGGAGGGCGCGCGGCTCTGGGCGCTCGACTGGCTCTGCGGCGTGCTTGCCCACGAGCGCGTCAGCGTGACGCCCGAGGTCAAGGAGACCCTCTGGTCGGCGCTCAAGAGCCTCGGTACGGCGCCGGTCTCCCAGCGCACGATGACGGGGCTTGTGGCCTTGCTCGCACGAGACGCCCTGCGTCAGGCGCTTCAGCCTTATACGCTGGAGGGACCTTACGGTCGTTTCCTCGATGCGGACGCCGACCGCCTTTCGAGTGCCGACGTCCTGACTTTCGAAATGGAAGAGCTGATGGCGCTGCCGGTGCTGGTCGCACCCGTGCTCACCTATCTCTTCCACACTCTGGAGGCGCGTTTCGATGGGCGCCCGACCTTGCTGGTGCTCGATGAAGCCTGGGTCTTCCTTGACGATCCATTGTTCTCGAGCCGGATTCGTGAATGGCTGAAGACGTTGCGCAAGAAGAATGTGGCGGTGGTGTTTGCCACTCAATCGCTTGCCGATATCGCGGAGAGCGAGATTGCGCCCGCGATCATCGAGTCCTGTCCGAGCCGGATATTCCTGCCCAATCCCCGTGCCCTTGAGCCGACCCAGACCGAAACCTATCGGCGCTTCGGCCTGAACGACACGCAAGTGCGCCTGATCGCCGAGGCCTTTCCCAAGCGCGACTACTACCTGCAGTCGCGTGCCGGCAACCGCCTGTTCGAACTTGGTCTTGGACCGGCCGCGCTTGCGCTCGTCGGGGCGTCCTCGCCGGAGGATCAGCGCGCCATTGACGAGGTCTTAGCCCGCTCGGGGCCCTACCATTTTGCCGAGCGCTATTTCGCTGAACGCGATCTGCACTGGGCCGCCAATCTGATCAGCACCTTTGAACAGGCCCACAGGGCCTGACCCGACCTCAATCTTTGGAGTTTCCTATGCTCGAAAGTATCGGCCGCTTATCTGCGCGTACAACTACAAGAATCTTCGTGACCGTAGCACTATCTATAGTCGTCGCCGTGAATGGATCGCGACGGGTTGGGGCATTCGATATCGTGTTCGACCCCTCAAACTACGGCCAGAATCTTCTGACTGCCGCTCGCACGTTGGAGCAGATCAACAACCAGGTCAGGAGCCTCGAAAATCAGGCCCAGTCGCTTCTCAATCAGGCCAAGCATCTGGCGAGCCTTCCGACCAGCGTCGTCGGTCAGCTGACCTCGACGATCAGTCAGATGAACAGCCTGATCGCTCAAGCGAAAGGCATTTCGTTCGACGTTCAGAGGACGCAGCAGGATTTTGCGCAGCTCTATCCTCGTCAGTATGGCGCCGCGACAACGTCGGACAGGATGGTGCTGGATGCAACCGCACGCTGGAACAACAGCTATGAGGGGCTCAAGCAGGCGCTGACGATGCAGTCGGCCATCGTCAGTAACCTGGACCAGGACGGCCAGACGCTTCGCACGCTGATGACTAATTCGTCAGCCGCGGTCGGCTCCTTGCAGGCCCAGCAGTCCGGCAACGAGTTGCTGGCTCTACAGATCAAGCAAGCAATGCAGATGCAGACGCTGCTGGCGACCCAGGCCCGCGCCGACACGTTGAGGGCGGCCGAGGAGCGCGCATCCGCGGCGGCCGCCCAGGAGCGCTTCATCCGCTTCATCGGCGATGGCCATGCCTACGCCGGCGGCAGATAGGAGAGGGCGCCATGGCTGATCTCTCCGTCATCGATCGCTTCACCGAGACTTTCTCGCGCTATATCGACTCGGGCTTTGGTCTTCTGTCGGGCGAAGTTTCGTTCCTGAGTTCGACACTCGTCGTCATCGATCTCACGCTTGCCGGACTTGCCTGGAGCATGCGGGCCGACGACCAGATCCTGGTGACGCTTGCCAAGAAGATCCTCTACGTCGGTGCGTTCGCCTTCATCATCGGCAACTTCAAGAGCCTTGCCAACATCATCTTCAACTCGTTTTCGGGAATCGGCCTGAAAGCGTCAGGCGGCACATTGAGCGCGGCTGATTTGGCCCGGCCGGGCTTCGTTGCCGCCGCCGGGTTTACTGCAGCGCATCCGCTTCTGGAAGAGGTGAGCCAGTTTTCCGGCCTCGATGTGCTGACGAACCTGCCAACGATCCTGATCATCTTGTTCTGCTGGATCGTGATCGTGCTCGCGTTCTTCGTGCTGTCGGTTCAGCTCTTCGTCACGCTGATCGAGTTCAAGCTGACGACACTTGCGAGCTTCATCCTCGTGCCGTTCGCGCTTTGGGGCAAGACTGCATTCCTCGCCGAAAAGACGCTCGGCAATGTCGTAGCCTCCGGCGTCAAGGTGATGATGCTGGCGATCATTGTCGGCATCGGTTCGACCATCTTCGGTCAACTCGCAAGCACGCTGACGCGACCGGTCGATATTGCGTCGGCCATGAGCTTGCTGCTTGCGGCGCTCTCCCTGTTTGGACTTGGAATCTTTGGTCCGGGCATTGCCGCCGGCCTTGTGTCGGGTGCGCCTCAATTGGGGGCCGGGTCTGCGGCGGGTACAGTCGCTGGTGCGGCTGCTGTTGCGATCGGAGGCGGCGCGGTTGCTGTGGGCGGGCTCCGCATGGCCGCGAGTGGGTCGATGACAGCGGTCCGTTCCGCGGCGTCGCTGGGCGGAGCATCGTCGGTCGGCGGCGGTGCAGCACATGCTGCCGCTGCCGAGCCGTCTGCGGTCGGAAGCGTCGGAGCAGCGAGCGGGGCCGCGGCCCCCGGCTCTTCGCGCGTTGCGGCCTCGGCACTGCACGCCCGGGAGGCAGCGCAGATTGCTGCCCATACCCTGAAGGATGGGGACAAGGGCGGTCATTCCTCGGGTCCGAAGCTCGGGGAGGACTGACACATGGCCGGTCATCCCTTTCAACGCGTATCCGTTCGCTACGGAGAGACGCCAGAGCCCGTGACGCCCTACCAGAAAGCGGGCCAGGTCTGGGACGAGCGGCTGGGGTCCGCGCGAGTTCAGGCGAGCAATTGGCGGCTCGCGGCGCTGGGCATCACCGCTGTGTCCGGTGTTCTCGGGTTAGCGCTGCTCACCGTGATCGCCCGCTCAGGCGTCGTCCCCTATGTGGTCGAAGTCGACCGGTTGGGCGAGGTCCGCGCCGTCGGACCTGCGATGGAAGCGTATCAGCCCTCGGATGCGCAGATCGCGCACTTTCTGGCGCGGTTCATCGAGAACGTTCGTTCGTTGTCGATCGACCCCGTGATTGTCCGCACGAATTGGCTGCGGGCCTACGACTTCGTCACCGATCGCGGCGCGCAAGCCCTGAACGACTACGCGCGAGAAACCGATCCGTTCGCGAAAATCGGCTCGAGGACCGTCACCGCCGAAGTTACCTCGGTGGTGCGTGCATCCGGCGACAGCTTCGAAATCCGCTGGAAGGAGAACGCTTTCGAGAACGGCACGATCGCCAGGACCGAGCGATTCACTGGTCTCGTCACCACGGTTCTCAAACCGCCGGCGGACGCCGAGACGCTGCGCAAGAATCCGCTCGGCCTCTACGTTCATTCCCTCAACTGGTCGCGCGACCTCATCGGAGACGCCAAATGAATTCTGCTGCCACAACCAAGCTCGCGTCGGCCAGCGTCCTGGTCCTGTCGCTTGTGCTCTGCGGATGCGCCACAAAGCTCAACCTCGAAGCACCTTATGATGAGCTGACATTCGAGCAAGCGCTCCCGGAGGCAGATCCGCCGAAGCCCGTCGAAATTGTCGAGGCGCCCAAGGTCCTGCCATTGCCTGGCCAGCTCAAGCCCTATCCGAAGAAGGGCGCCAAGGAAGAAAAGGTGCCGCCTGAGCAGGCGATTGCCAAGGCGAACAAGGCTGCGCGGATGGAGCCGACCCGGGCCGGTTACATCAACGCGATTCAGGTCTATCCGTGGACTGAAGGGGCCCTCTATCGGCTCTATGCCAGCCCCGAGAAGGTCTCGACTATCGCGCTTCAGCCTGGTGAGGAACTGATCGACGTCTCCACGGGCGACACCGTTCGATGGGTGGTCGGCGATACCTCGAGCGGTCAGGGTAGCAGCCGGCGGGTCCATATCCTCGTCAAACCGACGCTTCCGGATGTCCAGACCAATCTGGTGATCCTGACCGACCGGCGCGCCTACCATCTAGAGCTCGTCTCGACCAAGCAGACCTATATGGCTTCGATCTCCTGGACATATCCGACGGATACTCTGGTTGCCCTTCACAAGCAGAACGCGACCGCCCAGGCAAACGAGGAACGGGTCGCCGATCGCGGCGTTCGGCTCGACAGCCTTAACTTCCGCTACCGCATCGAAGGCGATGATCCGCCATGGCGACCCCTGCGGGCGTTCGACGATGGCCGCAAGGTCTTCATCCAGATGCCATCAGGCCTGTCGCAGGGCGAGGCGCCGCCCTTGTTTGTTGCAGGCGCCGACGGTCGTCCAAATCTTGTGAACTATCGCGTCCGGGGCACCTACTACGTTGTTGACCGCATGTTTGGCGCCGCCGAGCTCCGTCTGGGCGAGGATCCCCAGCGCATCGTCCGGATCATCCGCATTGATGCGCGGCCGGTGTCGCAAGCCGTCAACGCCGGGAGTGCCTCATGACAAGCGGGGTGGATCGGGAGCCGCCGGAGCCTCTGGAGCTGCGGGCACGGCCGCGGCCTATTCGCCGGTTGAACACGCGCGCACTCATGATCGGATGCGCGGTCGCTGCATTGTTCATTGCCGGTGCGACGATCTTGGCGCTCCGGCCGCTGCGGTCATTGAAGCAGGCGGACCGGCCAGAGCTATACAACACAGACCGGAAGCAAACAGCGGAGGGGCTGAGCAAGCTGCCCAAATCTTACGAAGAGCTATCGCCGTCAACGCCGCGGCTTGGACCGCCATCTCCGGGCGATATCGGCCGGGCTTTTGCCGAGAATGAAAAGAAAGTCGGCACCGCGTCATCATCGGATCCAGGCTTCCGCACCAACCCGGAAGAGGATGCCGAGAGAGCCGAACGCATTCGCCAGGTGCGTGTCGCGCAACAGGCAAGGGAGTCGGGCCTGTTCTTCCGTCTGTCGGAAAAGCAGGACAAGCGCAGACGCGCTGATGTTACGGAAGTGGCCGTCAGCCCACCGTCCTCCTTCCGGCCACAGGCAGCCGATCCTGGGCCGTCCGCGGCTGAGCTCGCGAAAGCTGCGCGGGCGATGCTCGATCGGTCAGACGAGATCGTGCCCTCGTCGCAGGCGCGAAAGCTCGCCTTTGTGGGAGCGAAAGCTGACACCGAGACCATTAATCCGCATGCGCTTCTGCCGGCGCCCTCCACCTACGCCGTGATGGCGGGGACGATTATACCAGCGAGCCTGGTCACGGGGCTGAACTCGGATTTGCCCGGCGCCACGATCGCTCAGGTCACGGAGAACGTCTACGACACCGTGACGGGCGAGCATCTGCTCGTGCCACAGGGGACGCGGCTCATCGGCAAATACGATAGCGTGGTAGCCTTCGGCCAGAAGCGGGCGCTTGTCGTCTGGACGCGCCTAGTCCTGCCGAATGGCAATTCCATGGTGATCGAGAACCTTCCAGCTACTGATGTTGCGGGCTACGCCGGGCTCGAGGATGAGGTGGACTTCCATACCTGGCAACTGCTCAAGGGCGTGGCCTTGGCGACACTGATCGGAGTAGGGACGCAATTATCGATCGGTCATGACGAGAGCGATCTCGTGAAGGCACTGCGGGAAAGCACGCAGCAGACGACCAATCGTGCTGGTCAACGACTGGTGGAACGCCAGCTCGACGTGCAGCCGACGATCACGGTGCGACCGGGATGGCCGCTGCGGGTGATTGTTTCGAAGGATCTGGTATTGAAACCCTACCGGGATGTTCAGGCAGTGGCTAAGGGTAGGTGAGAGATGAAGCTCGCGAAGCTGCCCGACCGAACTCCGGTGAAAATGAATCTCGTACTTGCGCCAAGCCTAGCCAAGCACCTACGTGAGTACGCCGATTTCTATGCGCAGACGTACGGCACACGAGAGGAAATTGCGGATTTGATTCCGTTTATGCTGCAAGCATTTATCGACACCGACGCGGCATTCAAGAAAATGAGAATCGGCGGTGCCAGCTCTTCGCAGGCCGAACGACAATCCTGATCTACGCCTGTACGGTATCTAGTGTCCGGAGATACTCTTCCAGAGTTGGCTGTGGCTTAGTTTGCAGCTTGTGAAGCTCTTCGGGCCTCAATTTCGTGTAGCGCCGCAACGTGCGCCAATCTTTGTGACCGGTGACCAGCGCGACCTTTTCGATCGTGAGCCCAGCTTCGAACAAGCGGCTTGTACCTTCGTGCCGCAGGTCGTGAAAATGCAGATCCTCGATCTTCAACTCGTCGCAGGCGCGCGTAAATGCCGCGCTTACTGACTTGTGATTATACGGGAATACGCGCCCCTGTCCTTTGGTGATGATGCGCTGCTGGAGCATGATTTCCCAGGCGTCATAGCCGGTCAGATTGAGAAGCGGGACTTTCTGATTGTTACCATCCTTCTTTCTCGGATCCTTGCGGTCCATGATCGTGAGAATCCGCTTCGCCATGTCGACGTCCGGCCAGTCAGGCCGGCAAATCTCCTCTTGCCGCATTGTGGTTGCAACGGCGTATCGGACGATGCGGCCCATCGGGATGACCTGTCGCGGATTGCTCTCGAAATATTCGATGAGCTCGTCGAGCTCATCTTGAGTGGGACGTCGATCTCGCTCATCGGACTTTCCGACGAGACCTAAATGCTTCAACGCGAAACGTGCCAAGCGCACCTCTTCGGCAGAAATTTCGATTCCGTGAACAGCTGCTGCATGCGTTGCGATGGTTCTGATGAACGACATATCGATTGCAAGGGTAGCTGGGCCGGCACCTTCCTTCGCGCGTTTCCTGCCGTATTCGATCAACCTCTCACGGTCGAGACGGGGAAGCTTTACGGTTCCGAGATCCTCCTTCAGAGCCTCCAGGACAGCCGCCTTGGATCGGCGGGGAGGACGACCGACTTCGAGCATGTCTTCGATATGAAGATCGATGATGTCGCCGAAGGTTTTGGCCTTTACAGCGGCTCGGGGCCTGGGTGACCCGCAGCGATCGATATTGCGCTCAATGTCGAGCGCCCATTCCTCGCCATCCTTACGGCGACGGAAGGTCTCCGCCACATAGCGGTTCTTGCGGCGGACCTGGACACGCCAACTCCCGGACGGCAACTGAGTGAAACTGGCCACGGTCGTGTGCACTCCCCAAATCGTGTGCGCTACGTGTGCACTGGCAGGTCAAAACGGGTACAAACGTGTGCAAATTCGGCTAGTTTGGAGTGCACACGTTCGTGTTTCATCCCATTGAAGCATAAGGTAAATCATTGAAATCGCAAGATTATCGCTTTTCCGTGGCCCCGATGATGGATTGGACCGACCGGCAGTGCCGGGTCTTCCATCGCCTGATGTCGCGGCGGGCGCGGCTTTATACGGAGATGCTGACGACGGGTGCGGTGATCCACGGCGACCGGGCGCGGTTGCTCGGCTTCGATGCCAGCGAGCACCCGGTGGCGCTGCAGCTCGGCGGTTCCGATCCGCGCGATCTCGCGACTGCCGCGCAGATCGGCGAGGACTTCGGCTATGACGAAATCAATCTCAATGTCGGCTGTCCGTCCGATCGGGTGAAGGACGGCCGGTTCGGCGCCTGCCTGATGGCGGAGCCCGCGCTGGTTGCCGAGGGCGTTGCGGCGATGAAGCGCGCGGTGAAGATTCCCGTCACGGTGAAGTGCCGGATCGGCATCGACGACCAGGATCCGGAAGTCGCGCTCGATACGCTGGCGCGCGGCGTGATTGCCGCAGGCGCGGATGCGCTCGTCGTGCACGCGCGCAAGGCCTGGCTCAACGGATTGTCGCCTAAGGAGAACCGCGACATCCCGCCGCTCGACTACGATCGCGTCTATCGCCTCAAGGCGGTGCTGCCGAACGTGCCCATCATCATCAACGGCGGCATCACGAGTATCGCCGAAGCGAAGCAGCATCTGGCACAGGTCGATGGCGTGATGCTGGGGCGGGCGGCCTATCAGGAGCCGTGGCGGCTGCTGACCGTCGATTCCGAGCTGTTCGGTGAAACGCCGCCGCACGCCACGATGAAGGACGTCTTCGCGGCGATGCTGCCCTATATCGAGCGGCAACTGGCTGAAGGCACGCGGCTGCATTCGATCACGCGCCATTTCGTCGGTGCTTTCCACGGCGTGCCAGGCGCGCGCGCCTTCCGCAGGCATCTCGCGGAGAACGGCGTTCGGCCGGGCGCCGGGACCGATGTGCTGCGCGAGGCGATCGCACGCGTCGACGACCGCGCGCCTGCGGCGGTCGCGGCCTGAGGCTATTGCTTGCGCTGACGCCGCACGACGTCTTGTGCGATTTTCAGGAAGTTGAAGAGGTGCGGCATCCGGTTGTCGCGCCGGTAGTTCAGCGACAGCGCGGTGCCGGGATTATGTCCCTCATAGGCGCGATAGGCGACACCGGGCCGGTCCGCCTGCGAGACCGATTGCGGCACCAGCGCGATGCCGACGCCGACCGACACCAGGCTGATCGCGGTCTGATAGTCCTGGGCCAGCACCTGCGATTTCGGAATGAAGCCCTCTTCGAGGCAGATATTGAGGATGTGGTCGGCGAAGCTCGGGCGCGGCTTGCGCGGGTAGAGCACGAAGGTCTCGGCCTTCAGCGCAGTCAGCCGCGTGACCTGCTGCTCGAGCAAGGGCGAGGTGTCTGATAGCGCGAGGATCAACGGCTCCTGCAGCAGCGGCTCCGACTTCAATTCCTCGTCGTCGAGCGAGGGCCGGGCGACGGCGATATCGATCTCGCGCTGGATCACCGCGCGCTTCTGCTCGGCGTTGTTCATCGCCGACAGCGCGAGCTCGACGTCGGGATAGGCCGAGCGAAACGCCTTGATCACATTGGGCAGCACGCCATAGGTCGCCGATCCGACGAAGGCGACGCGCAGGTGCCCCGAAAAGCCTTCGCCGATCCGCTTGATCTCGCGGTGCGTCCGATCGAGCCGCTCCAGCACATCGCGCGCACGTTCCAGCAGAACGCTGCCGGCCTGGGTCAAACGGATCTGGCTTCGGCTCCGGTCGATGAGTACGACGCCGAGATCGCTCTCCAGCTGCGCAATCTGCCGGCTGAGCGGCGGCTGGGCGATCGCGAGCCGTGATGCGGCGCGGCCGAAATGCAATTCCTCGGCGACGGCGACGAAGTAGACCAGTCGCCTCAGATCCATGACGTCGTCGCGATCGGTCACGGTCAGCCGAGCGTTTGTCCGCGCGCTTCCGCGGAAGCTGCGGGAAAGGCCTGCCGGGTTTGATATCGCGTGGTCATCGGCGCATGATCGAGACGGTGGTTCCGGCGGGAAGACTGTGCGGGCATCCCTGGATTGTCAATTGTCCGCGCGGACGACGTCATCTGGCTAGTCCTTCCGGGCGAAGGCGCGGATCTTGTCCTCGTCGACCTCGACGCCGAGGCCCGGGCCATCGGGCACGCAGATCTCGAACGCGTCGAATCTGATCGGGTTGACGACGAGGTCTTCCACGAGGATCCGCGGGCCGAAATGCTCGCTTCCCCATTCGAGCCTGGGCAGGGTGGCGAATGCGGCGAGATGCGCGGCCGCGCCGATGCTGCTCTCGAGCAGGCAGCCGCCGTAGAGCTCGAGGCCGTGGGCGCCGGCGACCGCGGCGGCACGCTTCATCTCGAACAGGCCGCCGCTCTTCACGAGCTTCAGCGAATAGACGCTGCCGCAACCCATCGTGGCGACGCGGGCGATTTCCTCCTTGGTGAAGGCCGCTTCGTCGACAAGCAACGGAATGGAAGTGCGCGCCGCGACACGCGCCATGGCTTCCAGCTGCAGTGCCGACACCGGCTGTTCGACCAGCGCGACGTCCAGTTCCTCCAGCGCAGGCATGAAGCGGATGCATTCGGCTTCGGTCCAGCCCTGGTTGACATCGACGATCAGGCGCACCTCGTCGCCGAGGCCGGCGCGCAGCGTCTGCAACCGCTTCAGATCGGCCGGTGGGCGGTTGAAGCCGAACTTGATCTTGAACTGACGATGTTCGCGGCGGCGCAGCTTCTCCTTTGCTTCCTCCAGTTCCTGGCCGCTGTCGCCCGAGGCCAGCGCCCAGATCACTTCCATGCGCTGGCGAACTGCACCACCGAGCAGCGCGCTGGCGGGGAGGCCGAGCGTCTTGCCGGCGGCGTCGAGCAGGGCGGATTCGATGGCGCCCTTGGCGGCGAAATTGCGGGTCGCGGCCTTGCTCATGCGCAAGGCATTGGCTTCGAAGGCGAGGGCAGGCTGCCCGAGCAGCGCCGGCGCCAGGTAATTCGTGACCGCGGCCTTGATCGATTCCACGCTCTCCTCGGCCCAGCGCGGTCCGCCGAGCGTCGAGGCTTCGCCGATGCCCGTCACGCCGTTGTCGAGCAGCGCGCGCACCAGAACGTAGCCCTGATGCGTGACCTCCGTGTTCGAAAGCTTGTGCCGCCGGCGGGTCGGCGCTTCGACGATGGTGGCGCGGATACTGCGGATCGCAGTGTCCCTTGCGAAGTTCCGCACTTGCTCCACGGGCTCGGCGATTTCGATCACGGCACGACTCATAGGTCCTCGCAGGTCAGTTCAAAGTGAACCCTGCCAGGCCTTCCCGGCCTGGCAGGGCGTGGTGTGGATCATTCGGCCGCGACGAGGCGCTCGACCGCCGCCTTCTTGAGCTTGAAGTCGAAATCGAGAACGAGATCGGTGTCGGCGCCGGCCGGCGCCTTGGCGAACTTGCCGATCAGGCTCTGCTTCACGGCGAACACCGAGTCATTGTCGAGATACTTGGTCTCGGAATCGTAGATCTGCGAGATCAGCGATTGATAGCCGTCCTTCGACAGCATGAAGTGAATGTGGCCCGGGCGCCAGGGATGGTGGCCCATGTATTTCAAGAGCTCGCCGCCGGCGCCGTCATAGGGGATCGGGTAGGGCTCGGGACGGAGCGCCACGAAGGCGTATTCGCCGTTGGCGTCGGTGGTGAACCGCCCGCGCAGATTATAGGCTGGCTGCTCGGGGTCTTGCAGGTCATAGAGCCCGTTCGGCGCGTCTTCCCAGACGTCGATGGTGACGCCCTCGATCGGCCGGCCCGCGGTATCGCTGATGCGCCCGCTGACCTTGACGGTCTGCGCGTTGTCGAACGTCTTCTTGATGATGGAGGCGCCCTTGGGCAGCACCGGCGGGTTCTCCCGATAGAACGGCCCGAGCACGGTGGACTCGCTCTCACCATCGGTGACCCGGTGGTCGAGCATGTCGACCAGCACCTCGACGCCGAGAATGTCGGCGATCAGGATGAACTCGTTGCGCTTCTCGTCCGAGATGTCGCCGGCGCGGCGCAGGAATTCGCAGGCGGCGAACCACTCGGCGAAGGTCAGGTCGACCTCCTTGCAGAACGCGTGCATGTGGCGGATCAGGCTCGTCATGATCTGACGGTTGCGATCAGGAATGTCGTTCGAGAGCGCGGCGATCACGTGGTCGGTGATGGTGTCCTTGTTGACGTTCAGCATGGTCGTTTCCTCCTTTTCTTGCAGTTTGGATCAAACTTGCATCCCCGTTTTCGGGAATATCTCCTGGCGGTCTCACCAGACAAATTCGTAAGCCGCATTCTCCAGCATCGCGGGCGCCGGGTGCGGATCGGCAAGGCCGCCGAAGCGGCCGCGGCAGAACAGCAGCGGCTTTTTGCCAGGCTCCAGCGACATCTCGCGGACGTGCCCCAGAAAGATGGTGTGGTCGCCCGCGACGATCTCATCCGCAAGATCGGTCACGAAGTAAGCTGCAGCGTTGGCGATGACGGGCAGCTCGTTGCGGCGTTCGAAGACGTCGCAGAGGTCGAGCCTGGGCTTGCCCGCGAAATGCCAGGCAAGATCCTCCATTCCCTCAGCCAGAATGCTGACCGCAAAGCGGCCGGTGTTCTGGATGTTGCAGAGCATCTTCGCGCTTTTCGCGATCGAGATCGCGACCAGTGGCGGATCGAGCGAAACCGACATGAAGGCGTTGGCCGTCATGCCATGGTCGCGTCCCTCGCAATGCGTGGTGATGATGGTGACGCCGGTGCCGAATTGGCCACAGGCATTGCGCAGCTCGCGCGGATCGATGGCGGTCATGGGTTGATGACCTCGAGTTGGGCGGATCGGTTGGCTGGCGACGCGGTCACGATGTCTCGCCAATTTTCAAGCGCCGACGCGGCGGCCGCAAGGCCGGATCGCCGCAGCGTGCGGATCCGGCTGCTGGAGACGATCTCGCCCTTGCCGCAGCGCACCGGCGGCAGGATGCGCGTGTTGAAGTGCTGACGCAGCAGCTGCGCGGTGCCGCCCTTGCAGGACCCGAAGCGGAAATCCTCGCCGACGATCACCTCACGCGGTTGCAGAAGCTGCAACTCGGCGAGAAAGTCAGCCGCGGTGCGCCGGACATAGATCTGGTTGAAATCGGCGACGATGACATGGTCCGGTGTGAATGTTGCGATGCGCTCGAGCTTTTCGTGCAGCGAGATCAGCGCCTCGGCCTGGCCGAAATATACCTTCGGCGGCGGATCGAAGGTGTAGACCACGGCCGGAATGCCGCGGCGTCGCGCTGCCGCAATGGTCTGCCGGAGCAGTTCCTGATGGCCGCGGTGGACGCCGTCGAACGCGCCGATGGTCACGACGCTGGCGTCGAGGGCCAATTCTCCATCGCGATGGAAAGCGACAGCAGCGCTGTCAAAACCCTTGCCCATGGTTCGCTCCCTTGCCGTGCAGCGTCAGCTGCGGCGCCGCATCGGCCGGACGATCATTGCCGTCTGGTCCGTGCCACCTGAGTCATAGCCCGAGCGGCGGCGGTGCGCGCGGTATGGTGTGATACCTTTCGCCCGCGCAGGCTGGGCGCGTAGCTTTTCCTCCGATGTCACGCCGACCAAGAGCGTGACGGGATGGTCCGGGCCGGTGTGGCAACGCCCGCCGGTCCAACGACACAAGCGGAGGAGAAACCCATGACTACAGCAGCTGCCCTGCGGGCCGATGTGCCTGCGTCAACCACCAGCGTCTATACCGGTGCGGAATTCCTGGACAGCATCCAGGACGGCCGGGAGATCTACATCTACGGCGAGCGTGTCAAGAACGTTACCCAGCATCCGGCCTTCCGCAATTCGGCGCGGATGGTGGCGCGCTGGTACGACCGCTTCCACGAAAAGAAGGGTCAGATCGGCGTCCTGACCGACACCGGCTCCGGACAGCTGACCCATCCGTTCTTCCTGGGCTCGCGCACGGCCGACGATCTGATCAAGGGCCGCGATGCGATCGCCGAATTGCAGAAGGTTGCGTACGGCTGGATGGGCCGCTCGCCGGACTACAAGGCGGCGTTCCTTGGGACCTTGGGCGCGAATTCGGGCTTCTATGGCGAGTACGCAGGCAATGCGAAGAGGTGGTATGCCCGGACCCAGGAGCGGCTCGATTTCTGGAATCACGCCATCGTCAATCCGCCGATCGATCGCGACCGCGCGATCGAGGACGTGCGTGACGTCTTCATGCATGTCGAGAAGGAGACCGACGCCGGCCTGATCGTCTCGGGCGCGAAAGTGGTTGCGACCGGTTCGGCGCTGACTCACTACAATTTCATCGCCCACTACGGCATCCCGATCAAGGACAAGTCGTTCGCGCTGATCTTCACGGCGCCGATGGACGCCAAGGGCGTCAAGCTGATCGCCCGCTCGTCCTACGAGTTCACGGCGGCTGCGACCGGCTCGCCGTTCGACTATCCGCTGTCCAGCCGCTTCGACGAGAACGACTCGATCCTCGTGTTCGACAAGGTGCTGGTGCCCTGGGAGAACGTCTTCATCTATGGCGACGTCGACAAGATCAACCAGTTCTTCCCGGCGTCGGGCTTCATCCCGCGCTTCACGCTGCATGGCGTGACGCGGCTTGCCGTCAAGCTCGACTTCATTGCCGGCCTGTTCTCGATGGCGGTGGAGGCGACCGGATCCAAGGATTTCCGCGGCGTGCAGACGGCGGTGGGCGAGGTGATCGCGTGGCGCAATCTGTTCCACGGCATTTCGGATGCGATGGTGAAATCGCCGATCGCCTGGCAGGGGACCGAGGGCTACAATCTGCCCAACCTGAATTACGGGCTGGCCTATCGCGTGTTCGCACCGATGGCCTATCCGCGGATCAAGGAGCTGATCGAACGCCATGTTGCGAGCGGCCTGATCTACCTGCCGTCGAGCTCGGCCGACCTCGAGAGCGAGGCAATCAGGCCCTATCTCGACCGCTTCGTGCGCGGCTCCAACGGCTATGCCGCGATCGACCGGATCAAGCTGCTCAAGCTGCTCTGGGACGCGGTCGGCTCCGAGTTCGGCGGACGGCACGAGCTCTACGAGCGCAACTACGCGGGCAATTACGAGAACCTTCGCGTCGAGACGCTGATGGCCGCGAGCGCGACCGGCGACCTCGGCGCCATGCAGGATTTCGTGCGCAACTGCATGAGCGATTACGACGTCTCCGGTTGGACGGCGAAGGATCTGATCAATCCGGATGACATCAACCTGGTCAGCCGCGGTCTGGTGCAAGGCTGACGACAGGGCTGACGATCTGGTAGAGAGATCAATGGAGCCGCCGCAACGCACGGCGGCTCCATTCCGTTTTCACGCTGCTGCTTCATCCTCGCAGAGAGAGTTCACCATCATGCTGTTTCACGTCGAAATGGACGTGCGGATCCCGCACGATCTCCCGGCCGAGAAGGTCGATGCGCTGAAGCAGGCCGAGCGTGCCCGCGCCATGGAGCTGCAACGCACCGGCGCCTGGCGCCATCTGTGGCGGGTGGCCGGACGCTACGCCAATGTCAGCATCTTCGACGTATCCGGCGCGCAGCAACTGCACGACATCCTGTCCAGCCTGCCGCTGTTTCCGTTCATGGAGATCCAGGTCACGCCGCTGTGCCGGCATCCGTCGTCGATCCACGACGACGACCGCTAGGGCTAGTCGACAACTGTGCGCGGGCGGCGGTGACGGGCCGAGGTGCTGATGCTGCCGGTGACGTCGGGGTATCCGGTGAGGCTCAGCGTGTCGGAGCGGACACTCCAGCTTTCGAGCCGGTCGAGGAAGCTCATGCCGAGCAGGTTGGTCTTCATCTGCCCGCGTTGCACCACCAGCGCCGGCACCGATTTCTCGACCAGCTTGCCGACCGCGAGACGATCGAGCGTCAGCCGCGCCGCCTTGGTGTGACCGCCGGCGGTCTCCAGGTCGACATTGTATTCGAGCATGTCGGTCGGCAGCCCGATCGCCTTGGCGGTTTCCCAGGTCAGCACGACCGAGGTCGCGCCGGTGTCGATCACCATCGGTGCGCTGATGCCGTTGATCTTGGCGCGGAACGCGAACTCGCCGCCCTGACCGCGCGCAATCTGCACCGCGGGGGCAGGGGCGGATGCCGGCGCGGCGATGCTGCGGCCGAAGATCTGGGTCAGATTCTGTCTGGCGCGCGCGATCTGGTCGGGATCGCCGTACGTGACAACGGCGCCCGCGGTTGCCATCAAGAGCACGATGACAAGGAGGATGCGGGTCACGGTACGGCTCCGGTCGCTCCGGTGGTCACGCGCGCTTGGGACGCGGCTCCATGCGTTCGAGCCCGGCCTCGGCCATCCGCGCCGGCAAATTCGCCATGGCCGACAGCCGCTCCGCGCGGTCCATCTTGTGCCAGCGTGCGATCTCCGGAAGCGTGCGACCACAGCCGAAGCAGAGCTTCGTCCTGGGGTCGATCATGCAGACTGCGATACACGGCGTTTCTGAGCTCATTGTTCGACTGTTGAACCGTTTCGGCCGCCGGTGCAAGTCGGTCGAATCGGGATGCGCCATCACGCCCGGGCTTTTTGTCGCGAGCATGGTCCCGGCGCGAACGCCTCGGATTCATTGGCAGCGAAAACCGCGTCACCCGCGACATGCTCTACAATCCGGTGCCGGCACTCATGATGGACTTGCGGCGCACACGTTTCCGGTCGGCGCCCATCGAGGGCTCGGCGGGCTCCGGCTGCATCGGCGGCGCTTCTTCCGTCATCGGCGCCAGCGCGCTCATCACCCGCTCCGGCGGCAAGGTCACGATCACCTCGGTGCCGATGCGCAGCTTCGATTTCAGCGTGAAGGTGCCGCCATGCATGTCGATCAGGCTCTTGGCGATCGGCAGTCCAAGGCCCGCACCCTGTTCCGCCGACTTGATCGAGTTGGATCCCTGGCCGAACGAGGCCAGCACGACCGGGATCTCGTCCTCGGCGATGCCGCTTCCGGTGTCCTTCACGCTCAGATATTGCCCGCCCGACGCGGTCCAGCCGACCTTCAGCCAGATCTCGCCGCCCTGCGGGGTGAACTTGATCGAGTTGGAGAGCAGGTTGAGCACGACCTGGCGGATGGCGCGCTCGTCGCCCCAGATCCGGGGCATGCCATGCTCGAACACCTCGTGGATGGTGATACCGCGGCTGGAGGCGCGCAGCTTCAGCAGATGGTGGCAGTCGGCGACGACATGCACCAGCGCCACGGCCTCTTCGTTCAGCTCGTAACGGCCGGCCTCGATGCGCGACAGATCGAGGATCTCGTTGATGAGATTGAGCAGGTGCACGCCGGAGTTATGGATGTCGGCGGAATATTCCTTGTAGACCGGCACCGCGTGCGCACCAAAGATCTCGCTCTTCATCACCTCGGAGAAGCCGAGGATGGCGTTGAGCGGGGTGCGCAGCTCGTGGCTCATCTGGGCCAGGAAGCGCGACTTGGCGACATTGGCGGATTCGGCGCGGTGCCGCGCCTCGTCGGAGATCGCCTTGGCCTGTTCCAGTTCGCCGATCAGCGCGTCCTTTTCGGCGCGGGCTTCCAGCGTCGCCAGCGTGGTCGAATGCAGGCGGTGGGCGAGCAGCGCGAAATAGCCCTCGGCGGCAAGCGCGAGCAGCGCCAGCACGTAATTGTCGAACGCGCCGTTGAGCACGAGGTCGAGCGCGATCCCGACCGTCACCGGAACGGTCGCCGCGAGTGCTGCGATCGGCAGGCTCGCCGCCAGCATGCTGGAGACCGCGATCACCAGCAGCATCAGGAACATCATCAGCGTGTTGGAGGAGAGATCGCGCCCGGCGGGGTGGATCAGGATCGCGGTCCAGCACAGGCCGTACAGCAGGTCGAGCAGCACGAAGCGGGTCCGCCATTTGCGGGTCACCGCGACGGAGGTCGGCTCGGCGAGGAAGCGGGCGCAACTGCGGATGATCGCGAGATGGACAGCGAGGATGCCGACCGTCCAGGCGCCGGCCACGATCGGCTTCATCCAGAGGCCAAACAGGACGCCGGTCGCCACCACGAGGAGCATCACGACGTAGGACGCCGAGATCCGGGTCTGGGCGTATTGCCGGAGCAGTTCGGCGTCGAACGCCGGGCGGGTTCCACTGGTTGACGTTAACCGATCCCGCGCCTCGCGCACCCGCTGTGCTGCGACGCGCCGGCTGTTGACCGGCACCGTCACCTGAGGTCCTGCCGGAAGTTGCACAACTTCAGGCTTTTCTGCGGGATTACTCATCAACAACACAAATCCTGCGCGCGAACCGCGCGCGCCTTTTGCATTGTCTATCTGTGACGCTAATTCATTAAGCGTTACCTTAAAGAGCTAAAGAAAGGCGTTAACCGGAGGTTAAATTAACCTTTGTGCAGGCGCCGCGCCGTTGGTCCGAGGAGAGCCACGGCTTTCGAGGACTGCAACGAAAGGCGGCATGTTTCGGCATACATCTATTGTGTGACAGCCTGCGAACCCCAGACGCTAGCCACGTCCACATGATTTCGGAATAATGGAAATGTGCCCCTGATTTGCCCGACATGTCAAGTTGACAAATCGACTGCCGGCGGCCGGTCAGCTCCTTTGCATGGGGTTGTTTTCGATATTTTGGCAGCGCGCACCTTCAAAGGGGAATTCTCCTTCGCCAGACGACGCTGCATGGCCGGTGACCCGCCGACGCGGGTCACCGTGCCAATGCGATGAGCTAGCGCTGCAGCCGGGCCAGCAGGCTCGACGTATCCCAGCGCTTGCCGCCCATCTTCTCGACCTCGGCATAGAACTGGTCGACCAGCGCGGTGGCGGGGAGGGTGGCGCCGTTGCGGCGGGCTTCCGCCAGCGCAATCGAGAGGTCCTTGCGCATCCACTCGACCGCGAAGCCGAAATCGTACTTGCCCTCGTTCATGGTCTTGTAGCGGTTTTCCATCTGCCAGGACTGCGCTGCGCCCTTGGAGATGGTTTCGATCACGGCGGCGACGTCGAGGCCACTCTTCTTGGCGAAGTGGATGCCCTCGGACAGGCCCTGCACGAGGCCTGCGATGCAGATCTGGTTGACCATCTTGGTCAGCTGGCCGGCGCCTGCCGGTCCGAGCAATTTGCACATCCGCGCATAGGCGCCGGTGATGATCGGCTCGGCGCCGGCATAGGCGTCTTCGCTGCCGCCGCACATCACCGTCAGCACGCCGTTCTCGGCGCCGGCCTGGCCGCCGGACACCGGCGCGTCGACGAACTTGAAGCCGGCCTTGGTGGCGGCGGCATCGAGCTCGCGGGCGACCTCGGCGGAGGCGGTGGTGTGATCGACGAAGGTCGCGCCCTTCTTCATGCCGGCAAAGGCGCCGTCGGGGCCGATCGTGACCGCGCGCAGGTCGTTGTCGTTGCCGACGCAGCACATCACGAAATCCTGGCCTTCGGCCGCGGTCTTCGGGGTCGGCGCGGTCTTGCCGCCGAACTTGTCGGCCCATTCCTTCGCCTTCGCCGCGGTCCGGTTGTAAACGGTGACCTCATGGCCGCCCTTTTTCACGAGATGTCCCGCCATCGGGAAACCCATTACGCCGAGACCGAGGAAAGCGACTTTAGCCATGTCTGTTACCTTGTAATTTGCCGTGGTGATCGCCCCTTGGGACCGCCGGAAAACGTCGCGGCGGGCAGGGCATTCCGTCCATGGAAGGAGCCGCACCATACCCCCTGCGCAGCGGAGGGCAACGGCTTCGTTGGATGGCAGACCCCGGTTTTGTGCTAGGATCGGCCCACCAAAGAACCTCACAAAAAAGGGAGTGTCTCGCATGGGCATGAGCGTCGGTGTGCTCGATCATTTCAATATCCGGACCCGGAATCTCGCCGCCACGGTGCGGTTCTATGAGGACGTTCTGGGCCTGGAAAAGGGTGCGCGGCCGAACTTCGCGTTCCCCGGTGCGTGGATGTACAGCGAGGGCAAGGCGGTCGTGCATCTGGTCGATATTTCCGCGACCGACGAGGCGCAGAAGCCTGACTCGGGCGTTGTCCATCACGTCGCCTTTGCCAGCCAGGGTTTTGACGGGATGCGGAAGCGGCTGCAGTCCAAGGGCATGGAGTTCGACTCGCGCCAGGTTCCCGGCGGCGATCTCTGGCAGATCTTCGTCAACGACCCCAACGGGGTCATGATCGAACTGAATTACGAGGCCGCCAAGGAGGGTGGCGCCGCAGCGCCGGCCGAGCGGCGGGACGACGTCGGAGCGAGGTAGCCTTTTGCGCTGCAACGCTCTATGGGAGGTCTCTTGAACTTTCCAGGAGATGCGCGGTGAGCGTGACGCAGCAACAGGTTCTCGATTGTCTTGCCAAGGTGATGTCGCCGCGCGGCACGGCCTTGACCAACGCCAATGTGCTGTCGGCGATCACGGTCACCGACGGCAAGGTGTTCTTCTCGATCAATGTCGATGCCGCGGAAGCCCGCGCCTGGGAGAGCGTGCGTGCGCAGGCCGAGAATGCCGTGCGTGCCATTCCCGGCGTCAGCGTCGCGATGATCGCGCTGACCGCGGAGCGCAAGGCCGGCGGTGCGGCGCCCGCGCCGCGACCGGCCGGCGGTGTCCCGCCTGCATCCGCGCACCGACATCCACACCCGCCTGGTGCGCAATCGCCGATGGCGCGCCAGGCCGAGATCCCCGGCATCTCCGCCGTCATCGCAGTTGCCTCCGGCAAGGGCGGGGTCGGCAAGTCGACCACGGCGCTCAACCTTGCGCTCGGTCTGCGCGACATCGGCCTGCGCGTCGGGCTGCTTGACGCCGACATCTACGGCCCATCGGTGCCGCGGCTGACCGGCATCCGCGAGAAGCCGAAGCTCAACGACGACAAGAAGATGATCCCGCTGCAGCGCTTCGGCCTGTCGATCATGTCGATCGGCTTCCTGGTCGAAGAAGACACCGCGATGATCTGGCGCGGGCCGATGGTGATGTCGGCGATCACCCAGATGCTGCGCGACGTCGTCTGGGGCACGCTCGATGTGCTGGTCGTCGACATGCCGCCCGGCACCGGCGACGCCCAGCTCACGCTGGCGCAGAACGTCCCGCTCAAGGGCGCCGTCATCATCTCGACGCCGCAGGACCTCTCGCTGATCGACGCGCGGCGGGGACTGGCGATGTTCAAGAAGGTCAATGTGCCGGTGCTCGGCATTGTCGAGAACATGAGCTATTTCCAGTGCCCGCATTGCGGCACGCGCTCGGACATCTTTGGCCATGGCGGCGCCCGCCACGAGGCCGAGAAGCTCGGGGTGCCGTTCCTCGGTGAGATCCCGCTGCATATCGCCATCCGCGCCGCCTCCGATTCCGGCAACCCGGTGGTCGAGAGCGAACCGGACGGCCCGCACGCGGCGATCTACCGCGCGATCGGCAGCAAGGTCCGTGAGCAGCTGCAAGGCGTCATCGCCGCCGCCTGAGCCCGCGCTGGTGTCCCGGTCAGCCGGTGCGCCTCAAAGGCCGGGATCCCCGCGGCCTTTCTTCACAGGCCTGTCGCCCTTGGATGATTGCTGAATCGCGTCCGGCCTGTATGTTTGTCCAGCACTGGCCGAATCGTACCGCCGTGCCGTCAATTGAAGGCGGGCACGGGTATCCGTAATGCGGGGAGGGGCCGTGAGGCGACCAGCGACATGGCAGCATCACGCGAAGCAAACAAACAACGCCGTAAGCATCTGACGCGGGAGAAGCGCGAAGAGGCCTCCCGGGCGGCGTTCAACCTTGCGAAGAAATCCGACTCGATCGGCGAGGCCGCGATCGCGATCGCCAAGACCTTTGGCGTCAGCAAGACGACCGCGCAAAGCTGGATCCGGCGTGGGCGGCATTTGGCCGATAAAGCCAAGAAGGCGCGAGAGGCGACGCGGCGCTGATTGCCTCGGGAGCCCGGTGGTTGAGCGCCGGCCGGGCGGCCCGCACGCGGCGATTTACCGCGTGACGGGGACATGGTCCGCGAGCCGCGGCAAGCCGTCGTCGCCCCAGCCTGAGCCCGCGTTTTCCCGCAAATTTCCCGCGCCATCAGACTTTCGTTTAATTGGCGCGGTCATGCCATTGTCGCGTTTCCGTGAGGCCGTCATCCGTGTTAAAGGGCCGACCCAGAGCGCCTCGGCGGGGCGTTTGCAAGTGTTCTGCTTGCAAGCCTCCTGCCGGAGAACTGCTAGCGATCACCGGGAAACGCCCCTCAAGGAGAAGCCTTACGATGAAGCGTCGTGATTTTTTGAAAGTGTCTGCGGCCGGTGCTGCCGCGACGGCGGTTGCCGCGCCGGCGATTGCGCAGTCCTCGCCTGAAATCAAATGGCGCCTGACCTCGAGCTTCCCGAAGTCGCTGGACACCATCTATGGCGGTGCCGACCAGGTGGCGAAGTATGTCGCCGAAATGACCGACAACAAGTTCCAGATCCAGGTGTTCGCGGCGGGTGAGATCGTCCCCGGCCTGCAGGCGCTGGACGCGACCTCCAACGGCACGGTCGAGATGTGCCACACCGTGTCCTACTACTATGTCGGCAAGGACCCGACCTTTGCGATCTACGCGTCGGTGCCGTTCGGCCTGAATGCCCGCATGCAGAACTCCTGGTGGTACCAGGGCGGCGGCGAGGCGCTCGGCAACGAGTTCTTCAAGAAGTTCGGCGTGATCGGCTTCCCCTGCGGCAACACCGGCACCCAGATGGGCGGCTGGTTCCGCAAGGAGATCAAGACGGTCGCCGATCTCTCGGGCCTCAAATTCCGCATCGGCGGCATTGCCGGCCAGGTGCTGCAGAAGGTCGGCGTGGTGCCGCAGCAGCTCGCCGGCGGCGACATCTATCCGGCGCTGGAAAAGGGCACCATCGACGCAGCCGAGTGGGTCGGTCCCTATGACGACGAGAAGCTCGGCTTCCAGAAGGTCGCCAAGTACTACTACTATCCGGGCTTCTGGGAAGGCGGCCCGACCGTGCACGCCTACTGCAACCTCGAAAAGTGGAACGCGCTGCCGAAGAACTACCAGGCGATCCTGACCAACGCGACCGCCAACGCCAACACCTGGATGGCTGCGCGCTACGACATGCAGAACCCCTCGGCGCTGAAGCGGCTGGTTGCCGGCGGCACGCAGCTGCGTCCGTTCACCAACGAAGTGCTCGAGGCCTGCCTTAAGGCGACCAACGAACTGTGGGGCGAAATCTCGGCCAAGAATGCCGATTTCAAGAAGTCGATCGACGCCATGCAGGCGTACCGTTCCGACCAGTATCTGTGGTGGCAGGTCGCCGAATACACCTTCGACAGCTTCATGATCCGCTCGCGCACCCGCGGCTAACAGCGCTTCGAGCGTTCGCGAGAAGAGAACGCGCCCAAAGCTTCGACTTAAGTAGCCCGGCCCCCGCAAGGAGGCCGGGTTTTTTGCGTCTGGCGTTCGCCGAGGGGATGTTCCATGCTCGCGTCCGAAGCCTCAGCACGAAGGCGGCGCCTGATCGGTCACCGGTCATGGCGGCAAAGAAACGCAGCGCGACGATCGCAAGCAGTCGACGCTCGGACAAACACAATCATACAGGGTGGGAAGCAAATGAAGCGCAGAGATTTCATCAAGGTCACGGGGCTCGGCGTCGCAGGCGCGGCAACGGTCGCAGCTCCCGCGATCGCGCAGTCGATGCCGGAGCTCAAATGGCGCCTGACGACGAGCTGGCCGAAGTCGCTCGACACGCTGCACGGCGGCGCCGAGCTGATGGCCAAGGCGGTGGGGGAAGCCACCGACAACAAGTTCCAGATCCAGACCTTTGCCGCCGGCGAGATCGTGCCCGGCCTGCAGGTGCTCGACGCCGTGCAGAACGGCACGGTCGAGATGGGGCATACCGCGCCCTATTACTATTTCGGCAAGGACCCGACCTTCACCTTCGGCTCCTCGGTGCCGTTCGGCCCTAACATGCGGCTCAATCAGGCCTGGTTCATGCTGGGCGGCGGCAAGGAGCTGCTCAACGAGTTCTACAAGAGCTACAACGTCACCTCGCTGCTCGCCGGCAACACCGGCTGCCAGATGGGTGGTTGGTTCCGCAAGGAGATCAACAGCGTCGACGATCTCAAGGGCCTCAAATTCCGCATCGGCGGCTTTGCCGGACGGGTGATGCAGAAGCTCGGCGCGGTGCCGCAGCAGCTCGCCGGCGGCGACATCTATCCGGCGCTGGAAAAAGGCACCATCGATGCGGCCGAGTGGGTCGGTCCCTACGATGACGAGAAGCTCGGCTTCTACAAGGTCGCGCCGAACTACTATTTCCCCGGCTGGTGGGAAGGCGGCCCGATGCTGGTGGCGATGATCAACCTCGACAAGTGGAACGCACTGCCGAAGCACTATCAGTTCGTGCTCGAGCAGGCCGGTCATCTCGCCAACAACTGGATGATGGCGCGCTACGACCAGGCCAACCCGCTTGCACTGAAGAAGTTGCTCGCGGCCGGCACCAAGCTGCGCCCGTTCCCGTCTGCTGTGATGGAAGCGTCCTTCAAGGCCGCCAAGGAGCTGCATGCCGAGGTTTCGGCGACCAATGCCAATTTCAAGAAGGTCTATGACTCGCTGACGACGTTCTCCAACAACGGCTATCAGTGGTTCCAGGTCGCCGAAGTCGGCTACGACAATTTCATGGCACGCCACTCTCAGGCCTGACGCCACTGACCTTCAGCGCAAGCAACAATCCCGGGGCAAAGCTCCGGGATTTTCGTCTGGAGCTGGAAGAGGGCCGCCAAATGAATACTTTTCGGCACGATTCGTGCTAGCATTGCTCAGGAGTGTGAATCAGGACGCCATATGCGTTTCCTCGGTCTTATCCTGCGGACGCTGTTTCTGACCCTTGTGGTGGTCATCACTGCTCGCGTCGCAAGCCCGCAAAACGAAACCATCTGGTCGGCCTACGAGACGCCATCGGATTTGTTTCGCATCATCCTGGGCGCCGCGGTCTGCCTCTTCGTCGCCGTCCAGATCTTCAGGTATTCCAGAGATCCCGCTGATATGCGCAGGTGGGTCGTAATCGGCGGCGCCGCGGTGCCGTTGGCGCTGGTATGCGCGGTCGTCATCTGGTAGGCGCCGTCGGTGATCGCGGCGGCCCAGCAATCATCGTGCAAGCCCCGTCGATCAAAATGGAAACGGCAATGAGCGCACGGGAACGCGACTCTCGAAGCTCAATCCGGTGGCCGGTCCGGTGCGGTAATGGCCGTTATAGTGCCCTCCATTTGGGCAGTAGTTCGGATCCTGACGCTCCTGATCGTCGATTGTCCGGCGATAGCTTCGCTGCTGATAGCGCGTCTGCCAGCAATGGCAGTTCTGGTCACAAGCGAGCCGGACCCGAACGATGCTTGCCGGGCCTCGCGACGACGGCGGCGTCACCTGAACAGGCGCCGCGCAGGATACCGACGCCATCATGGCAGCAGCCGCAGCGATGAGAAGCAGACGCGTTGTGTTTTTCATGTGGGTCTCATCGAGCCGATCAGCGTGAATTCCGGAAGCCAACTCAATTGCGGGAGCGTGCCGCTATTTCCTTGGCGATCGCTTTGGCGGCGATGCTGGAGGCGTTGATACGGCACCTTGCGTCGTGCGAACCACCGGGTTCTTCTGCTCGGAGGGACCGCCGAGATTGCTTGGCTTTTTCGGACCGCGGACCGCGCTTTGCGCGGCCGCGGATCCCGCAGAGATCGCAAGGAGAATTGCCGCCAGGGGGAGCATGTTCTTCATTCGTCGGTTCCTCCAGTCAGTGGTCTCGTAGGTGCTTGTCAGCGGGCGGGCGGCCCGTTTTCGCTGACGCGCTGCGGGGCGCTGGCGGGTAAATCCTCCAGGGCACATTTGCGCCAGTCGTCGGATGCACAATTGGTCGGCCAGCCGCCACCGAGCGCCATGAAAAGGGCGGCGCTGTCCGAGAGGCGCGTCGCCTGGGCCTGCACGCGGACCACTGCCGCCGTCAGATAGACCTGCTGGGCATTGAGCACGACCACCTGATTGACCTGCCCGAGCGCAAGCTGCTTCTGAATGATGTCGAGGCTGGCCTTGGCGGCGAGCTCGGCCCTGACGGCAGCCTGCAAGGCGCGCGCGTCGGCCTGCAGGCTGCGCAAGGCGTCGGCGACGTTCTGCATCGCGGTGACGACAGCCTGGCGATAGAGCGCATCCGCCTGGTCCACCGCGGCCTCCGCGGCCTTCTGCTTGTGGTAGAGCGTCAGGCCGTCGAACAGCGGCTGGGTCGCGCTCGCCGCGATGACGTAGAAGCTGGTCCCCGGCGTAAACAATTCGGCCAGGCTGAAGCCGGCGGCGCCGGCGTTGCCGGTGATCGTGATGTTGGGCAGCCGCGCCGCGATCGACACACCGAGCTGGGCGTTGGCCGAGTGCAGCAGCGCTTCCGCGGCTCTGACGTCCGGACGCTGGGCAATCATCTTGCTCGGCAGGCTCACCGGCAGGTGTGCGGGAAGCGCCAGGCGGTCGAGCGTGAACGTCTGCAGGATTTCGTCGGCCGAGAATTGCCCGGCCAGCGACGTCAGCAGGTCGCGCTGAACCGCGAGCTGCTTTTCGAGCGGCGGCAGCAGTTGCTCGGACTGGGCCAGCGCGGCCTCCTGCGCCAGCACGTCGACCTGGGCGGCGCCGCCGGCGTTGAACTGGTTCTTCACGATCTCCAGAATGCCGCGTTCGATCTTCACGACGCGCTGGATCGCGGCAATCTGGCCGCGCAGCGATGCTTCCTGGATCGCCGCGGTGACGACGTTGGCGGTCAGGGTGAGGTAGGCCGCTTCCAGCTGGAACAGTTGCTGCTCGGAGATCGCGTCGAGACTTTCGACCGCGCGAACATTCTGGCCCCAGATGTCCGGCACGAAGCTGACGTTCAATTGCGCGGTATGAAGCGAAAATACCGAAGGCGACTGGCCGCCCGGGCCCGAACCCGATGCGCCGGAAATCTGCTGCTGGGCAGGCGTGTAATTTGCGCCGAGTTGCGGGAAGAACAGCCCGCGCTGCGCCAGCGCGTTGTATTGCGCGATCCTGATCGACGCCTCGGCCGCCTGCAGGGACGGGTTGTGCTCGACCGACATCTTGATCAACTCGTGGAGCGGCTTTGAGCGAAATGCCGTCCACCACCGCAGCGATACGTCCTCACCGCTGACGAAGTGCTGCTTGGGCACGCTGGGGCCCCCGGCACTCGAGCTCGGGGAGGCCAGCTTCTCCGGCGTGTAGCGATCGACGTCGGGGGCGGCCGGCGGCACGAAATTCGGGCCGACGGCGCAGCTTGCCAGCAACAGCCCGGCGGCGCCGGCGCCGAGCGCCGGACGCAGGGCGCGCCCTCCGCACCGCGCGAGCGCGGCAACGATCCTTGCGACGATCTCGGACATCAGGCGCCCCCTTCATGCGCCGCTTCGGGCGGTGCCGTGGCAGCCGCCTGGTCGGGAGAGGCGACAGGCTCGCGCGACAGGAAGATCTTGCGCAGCGCAGGCGCCACGATCAGCAGCAGCAGCGGGCCGATGAACATGCCGCCGACCACCACGGTCGCGAGCGGCCGCTGCACCTGGCTGCCGATGCCGTGCGACAGCGCGGCGGGGAATAGGCCGACGCCCGCGGACAGCGCGGTCATCAGCATCGGCCGCATACGCTGCTCGGCGCCGTTGAACACCGCCTCCGCGATGCTCATGCCTGAGGCCCGCAATTCGCGGAAATAGGTGATGTTGAGGATGCCGTCCATGACCGCGACGCCGAACAACGAGATGAAGCCGATCGCGGCCGAGATCGAGAAATCGAGCCCGGCGAGGTACAGCGCGATCAGGCCGCCGCCGACCGCGAAGGGTATGCCGGCCAGCGCCAGCAGGCTGTCGCGCAGCGAGTTGAACAGGCTGTAGAGCAGCACGAAGATCAGCAGCAGCGTCACCGGCACCACGATCATCAGGCGCGCCTTGGCGGCTTCGAGATTGTCGAATTCGCCGGACCAGATCATTCGGTAACCGGTCGGAAGCTGCACCGCCTCGGCGACGCGCGTCTGCGCTTCCGCCACCGTGCTGCCGAGATCGCGGCCGCGCACGCTGAACTTGATCGGGATGTAGCGTTGGCTGCGCTCGCGGTAGATGAACGACGCGCCGGTATCGAGCGAGATGTCGGCAAGCTCGCTCAAAGGGATGTAGGCGTTGGTGCCGGACGGCGTCTGGTAGGCCACCTTGATCTCGCGCACCTCGTCGATGCTCTGGCGGAATTTCGGATCGAGCCGCACCACCACGCCGAACTGGCGGTCGCCCTCCAGCACCGTCGTCGCGCTGGTGCCGCCGAGCGCGGCCTGGACCACGGTCGTCACGTCGCCGGTATTGAGACCGTAGCGCGCGGTCTTCTCGCGGTTCACCTTGATGTTGAGGTTGGGCTGCCCGACCAGATGGAAGATGCCGAGATCGGCGACGCCGCGGATCTTGGCCATCTCCTGCGCGACCTTGGTCGCGAGCTGTTCGAGCACGGCGAGGTTGGGGCCGATGATCTTGACCGAGTTCGCGCCCTTGACGCCCGACAGCGCCTCCTCGACGTTGTCCTGGATGTATTGCGAGAAGTTGAAGGTGACGCCGGGCAGTTCCTCGTCGAACTCCCGCTGCAGTTCCTCGGTCAGCTTCTCCTTGGTCAGGCCGGGCGGCCACTGGTCGAACGGCTTGATCGGCGCGAACAGCTCGACATTCGAGAATGGAGAGGCGTCGCTGCCATTGTCGGGGCGGCCATGCTGTGACACCACCGTGATGATCTCGGGGTGACGCAACAGGATCTCGCGCATCTTGCGGGTCGGCTCGGTGCCGGCGTCGAGCGACATGGTCGGGGGCATCGAGGCGCGGATCCAGAAATTGCCTTCCTCGAGCGCGGGCAGGAATTCGCTGCCGAGCTGGCTTGCGGCAAGGCCGCTCAGTACGAGGAAAATGATGCCGGCCGCGACCGCGACCCGCAGATGCGTCAGCGACCAGCGCAGCACCGGCGTGTAGGCCTTGCGCAGCGAGCGCACGATGATGGTTTCGGTTTCCTCGATATGCCGCGGCAGCAGCAGCGATGCCAGCACCGGCGTCACCGTGAATGTCGCGAGCAGCGCGCCGGCGAGCGCGTAGCCGTAGGTTCGCGCCATCGGCCCGAAGATCTGGCCTTCGACGCCCTGCATGGTGAACAGCGGCACGAACGCGGTGACCGTGATGGCCGCGGTGAAGAACACCGCCTTGTCGACCTGCAATGCGCTGACGAAGATCATGCGCAGCCGCTCGGTCCAGCCCGGCGCGGGCTGGCCGTTTCGCGTCGTGGGATCGCCACCCCAGTATCCCTCGGCGAGGTTTTTCAGCACCCGCAGCCGGTTCTCCGGGCTGGACTGGAAGTTGCGGAAGATGTTCTCCATCATGATGACGGCGGAATCGACGATGATCCCGAAGTCGACGGCGCCGAGCGACAGCAGATTGGCATCCTCGCCCTGCAGCACCAGGATGATGATCGCGAAGAACAGCGCGAACGGGATGTTGGCGCTGACGATCAGCGCGCTTCTGAGGTCGCCGAGGAAGACCCACTGGATCACGAACACCAGCAGGCAGCCGAACATCAAATTGTGCAGCACGGTGTGGGTCGTGACGCTGACCAGCGAGGTGCGGTCGTAGTAGGGGACTACCTTGACGCCGGCAGGCAGGGTGCCGTCCCTGTTGATCTTGGCGACTTCCTCCTCGACCTTCGGCACGATGTCGTTGGTGTGCTGGGTGCGTCCCATCACGACGATCGCCGCGGCGACGTCGTCGTTCCTGTCCTTGCCGGCGATGCCGAGCCGCGGCACATAGCCGACCGAGACCTTGGCGACGTCCTTGATCTGGATCGGCAGTCCGCTGGATTGGGTCAGGACGACGTTCTCGATGTCCCGGACCCTGTAGCCCTTGGTGATATCGTCATCGCCGCCTGAGTTGATCAGGCCGATGCCGCGGATGTTGACGGATTGCTGGCCGATCGCGATCTCGCGGCCGCCGACATTGATGTTCGCGTTGCCGAGCGCGCTGATCAGCTGCGGTACGGTGATGTTGTAGGCTTCGAGCTTGGCGAGATCGGCGTCGACGTTGAATTGCTTGGTGGTGCCGCCCCAGGCATTGATCTGCACCACGCCTGGAAGCGTCATCAGCCGGCGGGCGACGACGTAATCCTGCAAGGTCCTGAGATTGGTCAGGCCGAAATTCGGCGGACCGACGAGCTGGTAGCGATAGATCTCGCCGACCAGGCTGGACTGCTGGATTTGCGGGATCTGATTGCCGGGAAGCTGGACGTTCTGCGTGAGATTGTTGGTGGCCTGCGAGAGCGCGAAATAATAGTCGACGCCGTATTTGAAGGTGACCCGCACGAACGACAGGCCGTAGAACGAGGTCGAGCGGATGTTGACCACGCCCGGCGTCGAGTACAGCCCGACCTCCATCGGGATCGTATAGTACTTCTCCATCTCCTCGGCGGAGAGGCCGGCGGCCTGCGCCGTGATCTCGAGGATGACAGGCGCCGGGTTCGGATAGGCCTCGATGTTCAGCTTGGTGAACGCGGCGAATCCGGCGGCGCAGAACACGGCGAGGCCGAGCACGATGACGGCGCTTCGGGTCAGACCGAATTGAAGGAGGCTCTTGATCAAGGTGCTGCACTTACTCTTGAGCGGACGAGGGCGCGGTCAGCGTTGCGGCTGGCGCGCTAGCCGGTGGCCGCGTTGGCGAACTTGTTGCTGAGGAAGATCGCGCCGGTGGAAGCGACCTTCTCGCCGGCTGCGAGGCCGTTGAGGATCTGCCGCCAGCCGTCCTGCTCCATCCCGATCGTTACCGTGCGGCGGTCGAACTTGCGGCCGTCGGTCGTGACCCACACCGTCATCGTGCCGTCGCCCTCGCGCACGATGGCGTCGAGCGGAACGCTCACCGACAGCTTTGGCGGCTCGGTTTCGATGGTGAAGCTCGCCAGCATGCCGGCGCGCAGCTTGTGCTGGGGATCATCGATCACCGAACGCACCAGCTGGCGGTGCGAGTTCGGATCGATGTTGAGGCCGAGCGTCGTCACGCGGCCGCGAAACACCTCGTTCGGATAGGCCGGCACCCGTACCTCGACCGGTTGGCCGATCCGGTAGGCGGGGGCATCGGTCTCGATCACATTGGCGACCATCCACATCGTCGAGATGTCGGCCAGCGAATAGGGCGCCGGCGCATTGCCGGGCTGCACAAAGAGTCCCGGCGCGGCATTGCGCGCAATGATCCGGCCGGAGATCGGGCTCGGCACCACCAGAATGGAATCGACCTTGCGGTCGGCGACGATGCGGTCGATCTCCGCGTCGGTCTTGCCGAAGATGCGCACCGCGTCGCGCCCGGCCTTGTAGTTGCCCTCGGCGGTCTGCTGATCCGACGTCGCCTGGTCGACGTCCTTTTGAGCGCCGCCGCCGGTCTTCAGCAGCTGCCTGACCCGCGCCAGCGTCCTGGTCTGCAGCTCGAGCACGCCGGCCGCGGCGAGCAGCGACGACTCGGCTTGCAGCAGATCGGGGCTGTCGATCGTGAACAGCCTGTCGCCCTTCGCAACCTCGTCACCAACATTGAGGGGCGTGTCGACGATCCGGCCGGGATTTGAGGTAAACGCCTGCACCAGCATGTTCTGATTGAAGTCGATCGAGCCGACCGCGTTCTTCAGGGTCCGGAACGAACGCTGCTCCGCGGCCATGGTCTTCAGGGAGGCCGCCTGCTTGTCGCTCAGCGCGACGTATTGCTGCTCGACGTTGACGTCCTGCGGCGCGGTCTCCTGCGCGGCCCTGGCGCTCACGACACCGTCGGCGCGCGTCGTGAGCCACGCGCCGACGAGAAGTGCCGCCAGCACCGGCATCGCCGCAAAGCCCATATACTTCATTCGAAATGACATCGCCCGCCGCCAATACTGCATGAAAGTCTCGCGCGAGAGACGAGGTCCTGCCGCATGGTGGGCCATCGTCGATCTCCCGGTGAGAGCGGATGAACGATTATCAGGGCTAGCTGACGCCAGCCTTACATTTGCCCTTTTCAAGAGCGCGCCGCGGTGCGCGAATTTGATTGCGGTGGAGGCCGGTTTATCTATTTTGCGTGGGAATACGAGCCGCGGCGCATAGCCAAAACATCGTGCGGTTAGCGACAATCCCGGCGTTGTGCTTAAATGCGTTTCGTTTGCACGTCGGGATTGCTCAACGCGCGATCTGTTGCGGAATTGTCGCTTGGCTGGCGCATCGCAACAAGGTGTGCAATCGGAAGACCGATCGAATGAAAACAGGACTGCTGCGATGCGCCTTCTGATCGTCGAGGACAATCTCGAGCTCTCGCGGCTGCTCGCGAGCGGGCTGGTGGCGGCGGGATATGAGTCCGATATCGTCAACAGTGTTGCCGAGGCGCGTGATGCGCTGCGCAGCGTCACCTATGCTGCCATGATCCTCGATCTCGGTCTGCCTGACGGTGATGGCCTGTCGGTGCTGTCGGAGCTGCGCCGCAAGACCGACCCGCTGCCGGTTTTGGTGCTGACTGCGCGCAACGGCCTGCAGGATCGGGTCAACGGCCTGCGCAGCGGCGCGGACGATTATCTGGCGAAGCCGTTCGCGCTGGAAGAGCTGGTGGCGCGGCTCGAAGCCATCCTGCGCCGGCCCGGCCAGCTGCTCGGCTCGTCGCTGAAGCTCGCCAATCTGGTCTATGACACCGAGAGCAAGCAGGTGTTCGTCGACGGTGCTCCGCACGTTTTCTCAGCGCGTGAAACGTCGGTGCTCGAGATCCTGCTGCGGCGGCAGGGGCGGGTGGTGCCGAAGAAGAACGTCGAGGACCACATCTTCGGTCTGTCGGGCGAGGTCGCCTCGAATGCGGTCGAGGTCTACGTGTCGCGGCTGCGCAAGCTGCTCACCGAGCACCGCGCCAAGGTCATCATCCACACCATTCGCGGCGTCGGCTATCTGATGGCGGAGGAGAAATAGGGGTGTTCCGCTTCACGTCGCTGACCTCGCGGATCGTGTTCCTGCACATCGTGGCGGTCGCGGTCGCCGCGATCTTCCTGCCGCTGCTGCTGCTGTGGTTGCTGAACTCGGAGATCAACCAGCTGCATCGCGAAGCGATGCGCGATCAGGCCGACGATCTCGGCCAGAACCTGGTGGTCGATTCCGCCGGCAAGGTACAGCTCAACCTGCCGGACAGCCTGAGGGGGCTCTATTCCGACGCCTATGGCCGCTATCGCTACGACATCTACGATGCGGACGACAATCTGCTGTTTTCGTCGCATCGCGGAGCGCCGCGACTGCCGGCCTTGGCCGACCGGATTTCCGGCGCCAGCGCCACCAAGCTCGTCGGCGGCCAGACGCTGCGCATCCAGGTCGCCGAGGACCTGTCGCATCGCGACGTCATCATCGATGACATCGTTTCCAACTTCTTCCGGCGGGTCGGCTGGATCACCATCCCGATCCTCCTGATTCTGCTGGCGACCGACATCCTGATCTTCCGCCGCGCCGTGATTCCGCTGCTGCGGGCTTCGGAGGAGGCCAGGAGCATCGGACCAGCCAGGACCGACATCCGTCTGCCGACGGAGGGGATTCCCAGCGAGATCCTGCCGCTGGTGACCGCCGTCAACCAGGCCTTCGACCGTCTGGAGGACGGATTTCACGTGCAGCGCCAATTCACCGCCGATGCTGCGCACCAGCTGCGCACCCCGCTCGCGATCCTGAGGACCCGGATCGAGACGCTGGATGTAGCCAGGGGGACCAAGGAGCTGCATGCCGACATCGAGAGCATGAGCCGTATCGTCAGCCAGCTGCTCGAGATTGCCGAGCTCGATACGCTGGTGCTGGACCCCGGCGAAACCGCGGATCTGCGCGCCGTGTGCGCCGAGGTGGTCGGCTCGATCGCGCCCTATGCGCTGGCGCAGCAGAAAGACATCGCGCTGCGCGGCACCGACGGTCCGGTGCGGGTCAAGGGCAATGCCGAGATGCTGCAGCGCGCCATCTTCAATCTGGCGGAGAACGCCATCAAGTACACCGCCGACGCGACCTCGGTCGATGTCGAGGTGCACGAGGACGGTTCGGTGCAGGTGCGCGACTGCGGGCCAGGGATTGCGCCAGCCGAGCAGGGCCTGGTGTTCCAGCGCTTCTGGCGCGGCGATCGTCAGCGCCAGCGCACGGACGGGGCGGGGCTCGGGCTCTCGATCGTCCGCGGCGTCGTCGACGATCACGACGCGACGATCAAGGTCGAGAACCTGCCGTCCGGCGGTGCCCAGTTTACGCTGAGCTTCCGCCTCGCCAGGACAGAGCCGGCGACCGCCTGAGCGGCTCTGCCTGCGGCACCTGTCGTGCCGCGGGCGGGCCGGCTTACTTCAGCTTGCCGTCGGACAGGTCCATGATCATGCGCGTGGTCAAATACAGGCGCGGCACGATGCTGTTGATCTGCACGTACTCGGCATCGTTGGAGTGTGCGCCGAAGCCCGAGAGGCCCATGCCTTCAACCACGGCTCCCTTGGTCTTGAGGGCGGCAAACGCAGCGTCGGTGCCGCCGCCCGTGGCCCGCTCGGCCACGTTCAGCGGCATGCCGAGGTCCTGATAGATCGTCTTGCCGTGGCCGGCCACGCGGCGCGAGGCGTCGTTGGCTTCGAGCGGCGGGCGGCGTACCTCGAACTTCACGTCCACCTTGGAATCGGACAGCAGGCGGTTCTTGATCTTGTCCTGCAGCGCCGTCTCGAGTTCGTCGAAGTCGGACACCTTGAGCGCGCGCGCATCGGCCTGGGCCGTGGCTTCCGCGGGGATCACGTTGCGGTTGGTGCCGGACTTGGAAACGGTCCAGTTCAGCTTCAGGCCCTGCTCGGGCTTCGACAGGTCCTTCATCTGCAGCACCTGGTGCGACAGCTCATAGAGCGCATTCACGCCGCCTTCGGGCCTCGCGCCCGCATGCGACGACTTGCCGTGCACCGTGAGATAGGCCGAGCCGATGCCGCTGGTGGCGAGGCGGAGCGTGCCGCTGGCGTCGCTGCCTTCGAACGAGAACACCGCATCCTGCTCCGCGGCGACGCGGGTGATGGTGCTGCGCCAGCCGGGCGAAGAGATCTCCTCGTCGCCATTGATTAGCACCGTGAGCGTGCCGTAATCCTTGAAGTTCAGCTTCTGCAGCAGCGCCACGCTGTGGATGATGGTGGCGATGCCCTGCTTGTCGTCGGCGATGCCGAGGCCGTAAGCCTTGTCGCCATCGACGCGGAAGGGCTGATCCTTCAGCATGCCCTTGAGATACACCGTGTCCATATGCGCGATCAGCATGATTTTCGCGCTGCCGGTGCCCTTGAAGACGGCCTGCACGGCGGGACCGATCTTCTCCGGCGTGTCGTCCAGCCGGTAGATGTCGGTGGTCTGCAGGATGTCCACCGCGCCGCCGAGTTCTTTGAGCTGGCCGGCGATGCGCGCGGCGATCTGGTTGAGGCCTTCGATGTCCTTGCTGCCGGATTCGATCTGCACGAGGTCGCGCAGGGTATCGAGCAGCGGCTGCTGCTCCTGTTGCGCCAGTGCGGGAATGTCGGCCGCCGGCGCCGCATGCGCTGTGGCAGCGGCAAACGCCAGGCTGACGGAAGCGATGAGCGGGCGAACGAACGAGCGGGCGGGATGCGATTGGGGCATGGCGGCGGTCTGTGCGTTGGAGGGCGATCCGTACCCCCGCGTCTTCACAGGACTCGACGCCGCCGTCAACGGTTCCAGCGTGCCCCGCTTCCGCAAGGGCACGCTGAAGAAGCCGGGGCCGGTTACTGCTTCGGTTGCCCGAAATCGAGCGGCGGCAGCTCGATCTGCGGCACCTCTATCTTGACCTTGTTGAGGTCGACATCGAGCGGCTTGTCGAGCAGTCCGGTGACGACGACCGGGAATGCGATCACCAATGCCACCATGATCGCCTGCAACCCGATCCAGGGCATTGCGCCCCAATAGATGTCGGAGCTCTTCACTTCCTTCGGCGCCACGCCGCGCAGATAGAACAGCGCGAAGCCGAACGGCGGATGCAGGAACGAGGTCTGCATGTTGACGCAGAGCATCACGCCGAACCAGATCAGCGCGGCGTCGGGGCCGACCACCGGCGCCAGCACCTTCTGCGCGATCGGCGCGATCATCGGCAGGATGATGAAGGCGATCTCGAAGAAATCGAGGAAGAACGCCAGGAAGAAGATGAAGAGGTTGATGAAGATCAGGAAGCCCCAGACGCCGCCGGGCAGCGAGGTCAGAAGGTGCTCGAGCCAGACGCCGCCGGAGACGCCGAGGAACACCACCGAGAAGCAGGTCGAGCCGATCAGGATGAAGGTGACCATGCAGGTGATGCGCATGGTGGTCTCGTAGCCCTGCTTGATCAGGTCGCGCAGGTCCGGGATCTTGACGGCCTCGAGGCAGATCCAGACCACTGCGAGATAGGTGATCGCGAAGGCGAGCCTGAAGATCAGGTTCTCGCTGTAGAGCATCGCGATGATGGTGCCGATGCCGCCGGCGATCACGCCTGCGATCAGCACCTTGCGGCCGGTCGCGCTGAAATCCTTGTGGTGGATCGCGGCGAGCACGATGGCGCCGACCGCGCCCATGGCGCCGGCCTCCGTCGGGGTCGCAAGGCCCATCATCATGGTGCCGAGCACGACGAAGATCAGCACCGCGGAGGGGATGATACCGAGCAGGCACTTCTTCCACAGCGCCCAGCCGGTCAGCGTGCGGGCATCGATCGGCACCGCGGGCACATGGCTCGGCTTGAAGATGCCGAGCAGGAAGGTGTAGCCGGCGAACAGCAGGATCTGGAACACCGACGGGCCCCAGGCGCCGAGATACATGTCGCCGACCGATTTGCCGAGCTGGTCGGCGAGCACGATCAGGACGAGGGATGGAGGGACAAGTTGCGTGATGGTGCCGGAGGCGGCGAGCACGCCCGTGATGTAGCGGATGTTGTAGCCGTAGCGGATCATCACCGGCATCGAGATCAGCGCCATAGCGATCACCTGCGCCGCCACCGTGCCGGTGATGGCGCCGAGGATGAAGCCGACGATGATCACGGAATAGCCGAGGCCGCCGCGGATCGGGCCGAACAACTGGCCCATCGAATCCAGCATGTCCTCGGCGAGCCCGCATCTCTCCAATATCGCGCCCATGAAGGTGAAGAACGGGATCGCGAGCAGGAGCTCGTTGGACAGCACGCTGCCGAAGATGCGGCCCGGGATCGCCTGCAGGAAGTTGAGGTCGAAGAAGCCGAGATAGATCGAGAGGAACCCGAACGACAGGCCGACCGCGGCGAGCGTGAACGCCACCGGGTAGCCGATCAGCATTGCAATGATCAGGCCGCCGAACATCAGTGACGGCATCATCTCCAGCGTAATGGTCATTGCGTCGGCCTCTCGTACTTCGCGTCGATCGTCACATAGCCTTGCAGCGCGGCGATCCGCTTGATCACCTCGGAGACGCCCTGTAACGCAAGCATCACGAAGCCGGACGGGATAACGAATTTGATCGGCCAGCGCAGCAGCCCGCCGGCATTGCCGCTCATCTCGCCGACCGCGTAGGCCTGGTGGAAGAACGGCCAGGACAGATAGGCGAGCAGCAGACAGGAGGGGATCAGGAAGAACAGGGTGCCGATCAAGTCGAGCCAGAGCTGGCCGCGTTCGGACAGCATCAGATAGAGGATCTCGACGCGCACATGCTCGTTGCGCTTGAAGGTGTAGGAGGCGCCGAACATCACGAGGATCGCGAACATGTACCACTGCGCCTCGAGCCAGCCGTTCGAGGAGTAGCTGAACGCGTAGCGGATCATGGCATTGCCGGCGCTGACCAGGCAGGCGAGCAGGACGAGGAGGTTGCAGACGTATCCGATCTTCTCGTTCAGTCGGTCGATGGCCTGACTGAGTGCCAACAATGGGCGCATCACGATCTCCACGGCCGCGCGATCTGCGCGCCGAATATCTTTTCAAGCATCATCTGGCCGCCGCACGCACGCGCACGGAGCCACGGCTCACCTTCAGGAGCAGTTGCAAACGTTCATCCTCCCCCGAAATCCGCTTCCGCCGTTGTTCGTTGCTCTTGGCTGCCGGATCGTCGGCAGCGAGCCGACAGGGGGCAGCGGCCTATCCGGCCGGGCGAGCGTGAAAGCCGGGGCACCAAATCAGCGCCGTCGAACGCCGTCAATCGGAAAATGGGCAAATTGACGGCGCGGCAAATCGTTGTCCCGCCTTGGTAATCGGGAGACGGCGCAGGTGTCGGCAGCGGGCTTCGAACTAGCCGCCGGTGACGCTCATGTGGCGGCTGACGCTCGGGCGGTTGTGGCGGCGGTCGATGATGAAATCGTGCCCCTTCGGCTTCAGCCCGATGGCCCGGTCGATGGCCGCCGACAGCAGATCATTGTCGTCGGAGGCGCGCAGCGGCCGGCGCAGGTCGGAGGCGTCCTCGTGGCCGAGGCAGGTGTGCAGCGTGCCGGTGCAGGTGATCCGCACCCGGTTGCAGGATTCGCAGAAATTGTGGGTCATCGGCGTGATGAAGCCGAGCTTGCCGCCGGTCTCCGCGACCCGGACATAGCGGGCAGGGCCGCCGGTGTCGTCGGCAAGGTCGGTCAGCGTGTAGTGCTTCTCGAGCCGCGCGCGCAGCAGCGACAGCGGAACGTACTGATCGATGCGGCCCTCGCCGATGTCGCCCATCGGCATCACCTCGATCAAGGTCAGGCCCATTCCCTTGCCATGCGCCCATTCCATTAGCGCGGGAATCTCGTCCTCGTTCATGTTCTTGAGCGCGACCGCGTTGATCTTGACCGCAAGTCCCGCCGATCGCGCCGCCTCGATGCCCGACAGCACCTTGTCGATGTCGCCCCACCGGGTGATGGCCCGGAACTTTACGGGGTCGAGCGTGTCGAGCGAGACGTTGACGCGCCGCACGCCGCAATCGGCCAGCTCCTGCGCGAAGCGTGCCAGCTGCGAACCGTTGGTGGTCAGCGTCAATTCGTCGAGCGCGCCGGTCGAAAGATGGCGCGACAGCGAACGCACCAGGCCCATCACATTGCGGCGGACCAGCGGCTCGCCGCCGGTGAGGCGGATCTTGCGCACGCCCTTAGCAACGAAGGCCGAGCAGAGGCGGTCGAGCTCTTCCAGCGTCAGCAGGTCGGCCTTCGGCAGGAAGGTCATGTCTTCCGACATGCAGTAGAAGCAGCGCAGGTCGCAGCGGTCGGTGACGGAGACCCGCAGGTAACGGATCGTCCGGCCGAACGGATCGGTCATCGGACGAAACAGCGTGTCGGAATGCGCCTGCGTGGATCCGTTCATTCAACCCAAGCCTTCAATCCAAGCCTTTAAGCCAAGCCTTTAAGCCAAGCCTTCAAGGCGAGACCTTAACTCAAGACCTCAACTCAAGTCTTGAAATGTGTCCCTGCGTGCGGAGCCGAGCCCGGCTCCAGGCCCACAATCTATGCATGTTGGCGCGCCGTCACAATGCGTCCCTAAGGATGATCCGCAACATGCAAAGCTGATCGCGCGCGATAGGTGAGACAGATCGTGCGATGCATGATCGCAATCGCCGATGTGTCTCCACGAAATACAAAAACCCGGCTTTTGGCCGGGCTCTTGTGCAGTGCAATCTCGATCAGACGCGCGCAGCGTTGCGCGTCAGCGCGTGGGCGCGGCGGCCGGCGGCGGTGCCGCGCTCGGGGCAGGGAACGCCGCGTCCGGAGCGGCAGGAGCCGCAGCGGCAGCCGGCTTCGGCTTCTTCTTTTTCGGTCGCATCGCCTTGTGCCCGCGCGGCGGCGGGCCGGCGGGTTGCAGCTCGGCAAACACCGGGCTCGGATCGAGCGTGGTGGTGGCCGGGCTGGTGAAGTCGCCCGGCGAGCGGGTCACCGTCACCGGCACCGTCGCCGGCTGGAACTTCGGCATGTTGAAGGTGACGGTGAAGTTGGCCTCGGGCGCCGGGATCGACACCGAACAGGGCGTCTTGCAACCCGGCCCGATCGAGGTGACGGCGTCGGCGCCTTGCGGGGCCGAATCCAGCTGCACTTGCATCGGCGGCGGTGCCGACTTGAACGAATCCAATGAGAACGAAGAGCAGCCGGCCAGGCTCAGCCCGGCGGCCGCAATCACGATGATACGACGCATGATCCACACTCTACTGCGGCAATCAGCCACAATCCCCGGGCCGACCATAGGAGCGTCGGAACAGGGGTGCAACAGGGGGAGGTCTGTTCGTTAAAGGATGGTTAACGAAAAATTCGCATGGCAAAATATTACCAAGTAATATCAATGTGTTGCAGAGATTTTATGCGACGCCGAGGCTGGCGACGGCGTCCGGCAGATCGCGCATATGGCTGATCAGCCGGTCCGGCTTCAGCTCGGTCATCGGGACGTCGGTGTAGCCGAAATCGACGCCGATCACCGGGACGCTTGCGCGCCGGGCGACCCCAACATCGGGACCGGCATCGCCGACCATGATGGCGCCGGGCAGCTTGCCCCCGGCGCGGGCGACGGTCTCGCGCAGGAACGCCGGATCGGGCTTGGCGACGCCGAATGTGTCCTGGCCGCAGATCGCGGCAAAGCGCGGCGTCAGACCGAGCCGGTCGAGCAGCAGCTTCGACAGCCATTCCAGCTTGTTGGTGCAGACTGCGAAGCGATGGCCCTTGGCCTCCAGCCGGTCGAGCGCGGCTTCGAGCCCGTCGAACGGGCGCGAGCCGTCGGCGATGTGCTCGGCGTAATAGTCGATGAAATCCTTGGTCAGGCGGTCGAGGTCCGCGAGGCTGACCACGCGTCCGTCCACCTCGAGCCCGCGCTCGAGCAGCTTGCGCGCGCCGGCGCCGATCATGTTGCGGGCGGCCGACAGCGGCACCGGCCGCAGACCTTCGCGGTCGAGCACATAATTGAGCGCGCTGATCAGGTCAGGCGCGGTGTCGACCAGCGTGCCGTCGAGATCGAACACGATGATGGGGGGAGAGGAGGCGGACATCACGCTTTTGGCTATCGGGCCGCGCGCCGTGATGCAAGAGTAGATGTCGGCGCGTCGTGAAATTGGGGAGGCCGGGATGCGGGAACTCGCCGGAAGAGCCGCTTTTGTCACCGGAGGAGCCAGCGGAATCGGGCTGGCGATGGCAACCGCGTTCGCGCGCGAGGGTATGAAGGTGATGCTCGCCGACATCGAAACCGGCGCGCTCGACAAGGCCATCGATGCGCTGCGCGTCGGCGGCGCGGACGTCCATGGCGTGGTCTGCGACGTCGCCGATCCCGCAAGCGTCGATCGCGCGGCACAGGCATCGTTCCGCGCCTTCGGCAACGTCCACGTCGTCTGCAACAATGCCGGCGTCGCAGGTGGCGGCGGCATCGACCAGATCTCGGTCGATGATTGGCGCTGGGTGATCGACGTCAACCTGATGGGCGTCGTGCATGGCATCAGGAGCTTCCTGCCGCACATCCGCGCGCACGGCGAAGGCGGCCATATCGTCAACACCGCCTCGATGGCCGGGATGAATGCCGGGCTCGGCGTGAGCCCGTATTCGGCGACCAAATTCGCCGTCGTCAGCCTCTCCGAAGGGCTTTCGGCGCAACTGAAGCCGCTCGGGATCGGCGTCAGCGTACTTTGTCCGAGCTATGTGCGGACCCGGATCGGCGAGAGCGGGCGCAACCGCCCCGAGCGCTACGGACCGCGCCGCCAGCTCGATCCGGCGAGCCCGATGGCCGCCGTCGTCGCCGAGATCGCGCGCCGCCTGGAAGCCGGTCTCGATCCGGCCTCGGTCGCGGCCCGCGTGGTGCGCGCGATTCACGACGACCAGCTTTACGTTTTCACCCATCCCGGGATGCGGGCCGAGGTCGAGGACCGTTTTGCGGCGATTTTGGCCGCGATGGATGCCGTTTCGGCCTAAAGACGGCCCCGGATGGCGCTATTCCTGCCCGTGAATCGAGGCTAGATATGCGCCCGCCGGGCGGCCGATGGCGCGCCCGTAACGGACAACCGAGGGGCTATCGGCCGTGGACATGGACGCACTGAAACGCCAGGCGGCGGCGCGCGCGCTCGAAGAGGTGCGCGACGGCATGAAGCTCGGGCTCGGCACCGGGTCGACCGCCAAGCATTTCGTCGAGCTGCTCGGCGAGAAGGTCCGCGCCGGCATGAAGGTGATCGGCGTGCCGACCTCGGAGGCGACCCGGGCGGACGCGATCCGCTGCGGCGTCCCGCTGACCACGCTGGACGAGGTCGATCACCTCGACCTCACCATCGACGGCGCCGACGAGATCGACCCCGCGCTCAATCTGATCAAGGGCGGCGGCGGCGCACTGCTGCGCGAGAAGATCGTGGCAGCCGCCAGTGATCGCATGATCGTGATCGCCGACGACAGCAAATGGGTCGAGGTGCTCGGCCGCTTTCCGCTGCCGGTCGAGGTGATCCCATTCGGGCTCGCCGCGACCCAGGCGGCGATGGCGCGGGCGTTCGCCGAGGCCGGCGTGTCCGGCCAAATGATCATCCGCAAGGGCAAGGACGGTCACGTTTTTGTCACCGATGGCGGCCACTGGATCGTCGATGCCCATCTCGGCCGGATCGGCGACCCGCCGCGTCTCGCCGGTTTGCTCAGCGTGATCCCGGGCGTGGTTGAACATGGTCTGTTCATCGGGCTCGGCAGCGTCGCCGTTCTGGCCGGCGCACAGGGAATTCGGGTTGTTGAACGGCGCTAACGCCGCAAGCAAGGAGACTTGGAATGAAGCGTTTTTCGGGACTTTTGTCGGCCGTGGCCCTGGCGGCTGGACTGGCGCTCGCGGCCGCACCGGCCATGGCGCAGCAGCAGCTGCCTCCCATGCCCAAGGTCAAGCAGTCGACCCCCGCGGCGGTTGCGGCTGCCAAGGAAATCCTGACGATGAAGAACGTGGCGGTGATGTATTCCGGCGCCGTTCCGGGAATCATCGAGAAGACCAAAACCGGCCTGCTGCAGCAGTACCTGAACTACCAGAAAGATCTCGACGAGGTGGCGGTGATCGTCGCCAAGCAGTTCGCGGGCGGCGAGAAGGAGATCGGCGACGGCATGGCGCAAATCTACGCCGCCGAGTTCACCGAGCAGGAGCTGAAGGACCTCGTGACGTTCTACAAGACCCCGCTCGGTCAGAAGCTTTTGACCGCGGAGCCCACGGCAATCAACGGATCGCTGCAATATATGCAGCAGTGGGCGCAGCAGTTCGGCGTGATCGTCAACGGCCAGTTCAAGGCCGAGATGAAGAAGCGCGGCAAGGACATCTAGGGTCTTTGTCACCTCGCCCCCGCTTGCGGGGAGAGGTCGGCACGTAGTGCCGGGTGAGGGGGACTCTCCGCTGGCCTGACTCGCGGAGATGCCCCTCACCCCAACCTCTCCCCGCAAGAGCGGGGCGAGGGAGCAGGAAGAAAGAAGGTTGCCATGGCCGAGTTTGACGTCGACCTGTTTGTCATCGGTGGTGGTTCGGGCGGCGTTCGTGCCGCCCGCATCGCCGCTAACTATGGCGCGAAGGTCATGGTCGCCGAAGAGTACCGGATGGGCGGCACCTGCGTGATCCGCGGCTGCGTGCCGAAGAAGCTGTTCGTGATCGGCAGCCACGTCCACCAGGAGATCGAGGACGCGGCCGGCTTCGGCTGGAGCATCGGCCAGGTCTCGTTCGATTGGGCGACGCTCGTCGCCAACAAGGACAAGGAGATCGCCCGGCTCGAGGGCGCCTACACCACCAATGTCGAGAAGTCGGGCGCCAGGATCGTCAAGACCCGCGCGGTGCTCGAGGACGCCCACACCATCGGGCTCGCCGCCGGCGAGAAGGTGACGGCGAAATACATCCTGATCGCGACCGGCGGCGCGCCCAATCACGGGCCGGCGGTTCCTGGCATCGAGCATGTGATCTCCTCCAACGAGGCGTTTCACCTGAAGGAGCTGCCGAAGCGGATCGTGATCCAGGGCGGCGGCTATATCGCGCTGGAATTCGCCGGCATCTTCGCCGGCTACGGCTCCGACGTCACCGTCGTCTACCGCGGCGACAACATCCTGCGCGGCTTCGACGAGGACGTGCGCAAGCATGTCCGCACCGAGATGGAGAAGCGCGGCATCACCATCATCACCGGCTGCACGGTCGCGAAGGTCGACAAGCACGGCCGCGATTTCACCACGCATCTGTCGAACGGCTCGAGCATCGCCTCCGACCAGGTGATGTTCGCGATCGGCCGGCATCCCAATGTCAAGGGTCTCGGGCTGGAGGCCGCCGGCGTCGCGATCAATCCCGCCAATGGCGGCATCCAGGTCGACGGCTGGTCGAAGACCTCGGTCGACAACATCTACGCGGTCGGCGATGTCACCCACCGCACCAATCTGACCCCGGTCGCGATCCGCGAGGGCCATGCCTTCGCCGACACCGTGTTCGGCAAGCGCCCGGTGCAGGTCGACCACGCGACCATTCCGACCGCAGTGTTCTCGCAGCCGGAGGTCGGCACCGTCGGCCTCACGGAGGAAGAGGCGCGGGCGCAGTACAGCCACGTCGACATCTACAAGACCGATTTCCGCCCGATCAAGGCAACGATGTCCGGCCGCGACACCCGCGTGCTGATGAAGCTCGTGGTCGACGGGTCGAGCGACCGCGTGCTCGGCTGCCACATCGTCGGCGATGCCGCCGCGGAAACGATCCAGGCGATCGCGATCGCCGTGAAGATGAAGGCGACCAAGGCCGATTTCGACGCCACCGTCGCGCTGCACCCGACCGCGGCGGAGGAACTGGTGACGATGCGGACGCCAACCGCGCGCCACGTGCGCCAGGCGGCGGAGTAGGGCGCGCCACCCGGGGCGATCCTGCCTCCCGGAGGGAGAGCTTCCGATGTGGTTTCTGGCGCTCTTGCTGATCATGCTCGCGGCGCCGGATCTCGCATTTGCCGAGGACGCCGAATTCAAGGTCGGCGTTACCACGCGCGATTTCGTTCCGGCCGAACCCTACGACTGGCGCGGCGCCAGCGCGCACGTGCTCCGCGCCGTGATTTGGTATCCGGCTGCGGCCGATGCGCACGAGCAGCCGCAATGGATCGGGCCACGCCTCGTCCCGCTGGTCAGCACCGGACGCGCCGCGCCTGATGCGGCGCCGGCAGAGGGGGCACCACGTCCGCTCGTTCTGCTGTCGCATGGCTTCGGCGGCATCGCGACCGATCTCGCCTGGCTCGGCGCGGGGCTTGCGGCGCACGGCTTCATCGCCGTTGCGGTCAACCACCCCGGCAACAATCGATCCGAGGACAGGACAGTCGACGGTTATGCGCTGAAGTGGCTGCGCGCCGTCGACCTCAGCCGGGTCATCGACGCCATGCGCACCGACCGGACCTTCGGCGAGCAGATCGACCCGGCGCGGATCGGCGCTGTCGGCCATTCGTACGGTGGCTACACCGTCATCGCCATCGCCGGCGGCATCACCGATCCGGAGCGGACAGAGGCTTTCTGCCGCTCGCCCGCCGCTGACGCGTTGTGCACGTCGCAGCCTGGCGCGACGGAGCTGCGCCAGCAGAGCGTGATACGCCTGACCACCGATCCCGATTTCCGGCAGCGCTACAGCCTTGGTGGCCAGTCCTATCGCGATGAGCGCGTTCGCGCCGTGTTCGCGATGGCGCCGGGGCCGGTGCCGGCCTTCACGCCGGAGAGCCTTGGCGCCATATCGATCCCGGTCGCGATCGTCGCGGGAGGCGCCGACGAGATCACGCCGCCGGCCTCGGGCGCCGAGGCGCTCGGCAAGGCTATTCCCCACGCGCCGCTGAAGCTGTTTCCGCGCGCGGGCCATTTCGTCTTCTTCGATACCTGTACTGCGGTAGGGCGTCTGGTGATCGGGGCCGTATGCCGCGATCCTGAGGGCACCGACCGCGAGGCGGTCCATGCCGAGACGATCGGCCTTGCGCTCGATTTCTTCATTGCAAATTTGCGCTGAGCAGCCGCGGCGGCCTGGTGAGAACTGAGAGCGAGCCCTGCCTGACAGCGCAACGCCGCCCGCTTAAAATACATGCGAGCGGCGCTGTCTCTAGCCCCAGGAAGGTTGGCAAAATCCTGATGTGTTTAGGTCTGCGGGAGGGGCGCAAAGGTTTCATACCTCTGAAGGGGTAGGTTGCTTCCACAAGACCTGCGCGCTGCCGGCGCCCGCATTTGGTGCCGAGGAACTAGGGCACCCTTGTTGACATGCATAGGCCGCTCTTCGCGGGCGCTCAAATCAGATCCAGCGTCCGGCAAATGGCCTGCGCCGCGGCGCTTGTGCACAGATGGCGCGCCATGGACAGCGCGGCGATCTCGCGCAAGTTGGAACCTTGCGCTATGCTGGCAGTTCCACTCCAAACAGTTTGATGTCTCAAATTGAGGGAGCCGCCCATGAGAGGCCCAACCGAGCAGGAGATTCGGACCCGCGCCTACGAATTATGGAAGGACGCCGGCGAACCGCCGGGCCAGATGGATCAGCTCTGGTACAAGGCCGAACGCGAGCTGCTGGCGCGCAAGGCCGCCAACGGCGAAGCGCCTTGCGATATCAACGGGCACAACGGGCCGACAACGTATCCGGAGAAGTTGAGGGGCGTGCATTGAGTGCGTCGCGGGGCTGAGCTAACGAGCCCGGCAGACTGGCCGGGACCCGGAGGCATCATGAGCGACGCGATCGATCTTTCCGAGAGGCTGTCGACGTTCTCCGACCACTGGTCGCCGCGCACCGTGGCACAATTCAACGCCTGCGACGTGATGGTGGTGAAGGTGCAGGGCGAGTTCGTCTGGCACAAGCATGACGACACCGACGACTTCTTCCTGGTGCTGAAAGGCGTGCTCGACATCGAGCTGCGCGATCGGACGGTGACGCTGAAGCAAGGCCAGATGTACATCGTGCCGAAGGGCGTCGAGCATCGGCCCGTCGCAAGGGAAGAGGTGCATCTGCTGCTGATCGAGCCAACGGGGACGCCGAACACGGGCGATGCCGCGACGGCGGCGCCGCGGAAGGTGGTGTGAGACTGTATGACCCAACAATCCCCTGCGATGGCAGTTTCGTTTTTTCGGAATTTTCTCTTGACGCGCTCCCCAACTCAGATGTTCAATTAGCCCGTCTCACCCGATCGAGGGGCGCTGCGCATCGTCAGGAGTGTTGCGGTGAGATGCGGTGGACGCTGAGCATGCGCGAGACGACGTGCATGCGAGGCGGACGGCGAAATCGTGTGGTCCTGACGCCCTAGCGGCAGGTGTCTCGTCGCGAGATGCGGAAGCGTTTTGCGAAGGCGGTGACAAGCAAGCCCAGTCTCACCGGGGAGAGCACGTATAAGCCGTAACCCATCGCGCAGGGAAAGCCGGGATGTTTCCGGTTACACCTGTGGTCCGACCTCCGGTGCTTTCTGTTGCACCGGACCCATGGGTGCGATCGGCACCCGGCTTTCCCTGCGCCCTCTGTTTCGAGAGAGCGCGAAACGAAGAGCAGAGCTCGGACGGATCGTGTCGCGAGAATACGAAGCTGCGCCTCCACCACATTCTGTCATCGCCCGCGCATGCGGGCGATCCAGTACGCCGCGGCTTCTCGGTTCAACAATGACTGCCTCTGGAATACTGGATCGCCCGGTCGAGCCGGGCGATGACACCGAGATGAGGTGCGCAATCACGGTGCGTTGGATCGCGCGAGAACCATCCTCATCGTCGTCCTGGCGAAAGCCAGGACCCATTACCCCAAATCTCAATTGGCGCTCGACGCCGGGGCCACGATCGCGTTCACAAGTGAATTCGGTGGTTATGGGTCCCTGCTTTCGCAGGGACGACGGTGGTGAGAGTTCGCGCTCATCCCTCCGCCTCGAGCCACTCCGCGGCGCCGCGCCACAGGGCGTCGCGGTGCTCGCTGCGGAAGAAGCCGAAATGGCCGATCGCTTTCGCGCCGGCATCGGCGGGGCGGATCGAGATGATCTCCGGTGTGATCGAGGTGAAGGCGGAGCACAGCAGCTCGACTGCCGGCCGCGTTGCCCAGGTGTCGTCGGTGATCGCAAGCGCGCGGAGCTTGCCCTTGAACTTCGGAAAGTTCTCCCGCGCCGCGAGCGTGGCATCGTCGAGCAGATAGCGCTCGCGCATCACCCAGCCGCGCCATTGCTCGAACACGCCCCGCGGCAGGTCCATGCCGAGGCCGGCCCAGCCGGGCACATAGCCGAGCGCGCGCGCCAGCGGCAGGCCGATGCCGTTCATGAAGGCGACGACGCGGTAGCGCTCCGGCGAGGCCATCAGCTTCCAGGTGGCGGCCTGCGAGGCGACCAGCAGCGCGCGCGGAATTTCAGCGTTGTTGGCAAGGAGCCCGAGCGCCTGGCCGCCGAAGGAGTGGCCGACATAGGCGAAGGGCAGGTCGCGGTAGCGGTCGCGCATCCAGTTCACGGCCGCGGTGGTGTCGAGCGCGGCCCAGTCCGCCATCGTGGCCTTGAAGCCGGCCAGCGACTTCGGCTTGTTGAGGCCGGTTGCCGCCATCGGCCTCGAGTCGCCGGTGCCGCGGTAGTCGTAGGTCAGCACCGCCGCGCCGCGGCGGGCGAGGTAGCCGGCAAAGCCGCGATAGACCTTCCGCGGCACGGCGGTCGCCGAGTTGATCAGGACGGCGTGGCGCTTCCTGCCGCGCGGCAGGAACAGCGTCGCCGCGAGCGGATAGCCATCGGCGGCCGGCACGACGATGTCGTCGCTAAAAACGTCGTCCAGCACTGTGGCGGCTGCGGCAATTTCCCTGGCATTCATGGTATGGTCCAGCAAATGCGAATTCGTATTTTCCTGCAAGAGTTTGACGGGATTGCAGGAATCCTCCTAGCGGCGGGGCGGGCGGCTGTGTATAAGCCCACCTTTCCCGTCGATTAAGTCGCGGTATTTGCTCAGGAGTTGACCTCATGTCCGAGCGGTGGACACCCGATAGCTGGCGCGCCAAGAAGGTGCTGCAGGTGCCCGATTATCCCGATGCCAAGGCATTGGCCGATGTCGAGGCCCAGCTTGCGACCTTTCCGCCGCTGGTGTTCGCGGGCGAGGCGCGCAACCTGAAGAAGGCGCTGGGGCGGGTCTCTGCCGGCGAGGCCTTCCTGCTGCAGGGCGGCGATTGCGCCGAGAGCTTTGCCGAGCACGGCGCCAACAACATCCGCGACTTCTTCCGCGTGCTGCTGCAGATGGCCGTGGTCATGACCTATGCCGGCGCGCTGCCGGTGGTGAAGGTCGGCCGCATCGCCGGCCAATTCGCCAAACCGCGCTCGTCGCCGACCGAGAAGCAGGGCGAGGTCGAGCTGCCGAGCTATCGCGGCGACATCGTCAACGACATCGCCTTCACGCCGGAAGCGCGGATTCCCGATCCGCAGCGCCAGCTGATGGCCTACCGCCAATCCGCTGCGACGCTGAACCTGCTGCGCGCCTTCGCGACCGGCGGCTTCGCCAATCTTGGCAGCGTGCATCAGTGGATGCTCGGCTTCCTGAAGGATTCGCCGCAGTCCCGCCGCTACAAGGAGCTGGCCGACCGCATCTCGGACGCGCTGAATTTCATGCGCGCCTGCGGCCTCGATCTCGAAAGCCACCCGGAGCTGCGCGCCACCGATTTCTACACCAGCCACGAGGCGCTCTTGCTCGGTTACGAGCAGGCGATGACGCGGGTCGATTCCACCACCGGCGACTGGTACGCGACCTCCGGCCACATGATCTGGATCGGCGACCGCACCCGGCAGCTCGATCACGGCCATGTTGAATATTTCCGCGGCATCAAGAACCCGATCGGCCTGAAATGCGGTCCGTCGTTGAAGCCGGACGAGCTGTTGAAGCTGATCGACGTGCTCAGCCCCGACAACGAGCCGGGCCGGCTGACGCTGATCAACCGCTTCGGCGCCGACAAGGTCGGCGATCATCTCCCTGGCCTGATCCGCGCGGTGCAGCGGGAAGGCCGCAAGGTGGTGTGGTCGTGCGATCCGATGCACGGCAACACCATCACCTCGACCTCGGGCTACAAGACGCGGCCGTTCGACCGCGTGCTGTCGGAGGTGAAGGCGTTCTTCCAGATCCATGCGGCCGAGGGCACCCATGCCGGCGGCGTGCATCTGGAGATGACCGGGCAGGACGTCACCGAGTGCATCGGCGGCGCGCGCGCCATCACCGATGAGGATCTCAACGACCGCTACCACACGGTCTGCGATCCCCGCCTCAACGCCGAACAGTCGATCGACATGGCCTTCCTGATCGCCGAGCTGCTGAAGCAGGAGCGCGCCGGCAAGGTCAAACCGATGCCGGCCGCCGCAGGGTTGTGATTTGGGGCAGGTGACTTGAGGGCGGTGACTTGAGGGCAGTGACTTGCTGAGGTTCTGGCGAGCCACCATCAACTCGCGCAACGGGCTGGCCTTCGCCATTCGCTCGGAGCAGGCGATTCGCGAGGAGGTGGTGGCACTGGTGTTGTCGGTGCCGCTGGCCTGGCTGGTCGGCGCCACCGTGATGCGGCGGGTCGAGCTGGTCGCGACCGTGGTGCTGGTGCTCGTGATCGAGCTGCTCAACACCGCGATCGAGAAGCTCGCCGACCGCCTGACCATGGATCACGATCCGCAGATCGGGCGGGTCAAGGACATGGGCTCCGCCGCCGTCGGCGTCGCGCTTGTGATGGCCGGGCTGTTCTGGCTGTTCGCTCTCGCCGAACGCCTGGGCGCATTCTCGTCGTGAGCGCCAACAGGCCGATCAAGCTTGCGGTGATCGGACGTGGACTGATCGGCTCGGCGGCCGCGCGCCATCTGAGCAAGATGGGCCATGAGGTTGCGCTGATCGGCCCCGATGAGCCGGCGGATTTTGCGCAGCACAGCGGCGTCTTCGGCAGCCACTATGACGAGGGCCGCATCTCGCGGACCTACGATCCGCAGCCGTTCTGGCGGCAGATGAACCGCGCTGCGATTGCGCGCTACGGCGAGATCACGGCGGAAAGCGGTGTCGAATTCTACCGCGAAGCCGGTGCGCTTCACATCGGCCATCGCGAAACCACCGATGTCGCCTCGGTCGGCAAAGTCTGTGCCGACGAGGGGATCGGTTGTGAAGCCTATCAGGACGCGGCGCTGGCGGAGCGGTTTCCGTTCCTGAAATCGACGGCGGGAATGCTGGGCTATTTCGAGCCGCGCAATGCCGGATACATCTCACCGCGCCGCCTGGTCCGGGCGCAGACGATCGCGGCGGAGCGCGCAGGCGCCCGGGTGATCGGCGAACCGGCGCTCGGGATTTCCGAGAGCGGCTCCGGTGTGACCATCCGGACGCGATCGGGCAGCGTCGCGGCCGAGCGTGTGCTGGTTGCGGCGGGCGGGCACACCCAATCGCTGCTCGGTCGCTCGTTGGGCTTTACCGTCTATGCGCGGACCGCGGCGTTGTTTCGGTTCGGTGCGGCGGAGGTGCAACGCCTGGCCGGCATGCCGTCGATGCGTTGTCTCGGGCCGAAGGGCGACAATCCCTACATTCTGCCGCCGATCCCATATCCGGACGGCCAGAGCTGGCTGAAGCTCGGCGGCGATCCGGTCGATCGTGCGCTCGAGAGCGAGGCTGAGATCAAGGACTGGTTCCGGTCGGGCGGATCGGTTGACATCGCCGATCGGCTGCAATCCCAGATCCTTGACCGCATTCGCGACCTCAAATTCGAGGAACGCCGCGTCGTGCCCTGCATGACCACCTTCGGCGACACCGGCTTGCCCAGCATCGGACCGCTTTCCGAGCGGGTTACGGTCGCATTCGGCTGCTATGGCAAGAGCGCGAAATGTTCGGACGAATTGGGCCGGCTGGGTGGCATGGCGCTGCTCGGCGAGGTGAGGGCAGAGCTTGCCCCCTGACCGCCGCCGGCGATCCCAGTGCGATTTCTGCAATCGCACCATGATCGGACGACCATTGCAGTTTGCCGTTGTGCGGGACAACATAAAGCTATGAGCGAACAACAGATCAAGATCACCCTGGCGCAACTCAATCCGACGGTCGGTGACGTCACCGGCAACGCCGCGAAAGCGCGTGCCGCGCGCGACAAGGCGAAGGCCGACGGTGCCGACCTCGTGGTGCTGTCGGAGCTGTTCATCGCCGGCTATCCGCCGGAGGATCTGGTGCTCAAGCCGGCGTTCCAGTCGGCCTGCCGCGCCGCGATCGAGGAGCTGGCGCGCGAGACCAAAGACGGCGGCCCGGCGATGCTGATCGGCACGCCCTGGGTCGAAGACGGCAAGCTCTATAACGCCTGCGCGCTGCTCGACGGCGGACGCATCGCCGCGCTGCGCTTCAAGGCCAATTTGCCGAATTACGGCGTGTTCGACGAGAAGCGGCTGTTCGCGCGCGGCCCGGCATCGGGCCCGGTGACGGTGCGCGGTGTGCGCATCGGCGTGCCGATCTGCGAGGACATCTGGCTCGAGGAATCCGAGGACTACGAGAACGTCGTCGAGTGCCTGGCCGAGACCGGCGCCGAGATCCTGATCGTACCGAACGGCTCGCCCTATGCCCGCGACAAGACCGATCTGCGGCTGTCGATCGTGGTGGCGCGCGTCACCGAGAGCGGGCTGCCGCTGATCTATCTCAATGAGATGGGCGGCCAGGACGAGCTGATCTTCGACGGCGCCTCGTTTGCGCTGAATGCCGATCTCTCCGTCGCGGCGCAGCTTCCGGCGTTCGAGGAGAACATCACGACGCTGACCTGGCGCAAGACCGCGGATGGCTGGCGCTGCAACGGGCCGATCACGGCGCAGCTCGAGGGCGACAAGGCGGATTACGCGGCCTGCGTGCTCGGCCTGCGCGACTATGTCCGCAAGAACGGTTTTCCCGGCGTGCTGCTCGGCGTCTCCGGCGGCATCGACTCGGCGCTGTGCGCGGCGATCGCGGTCGATGCGCTCGGCGCCGACAAGGTGCGTGGCGTGATGCTGCCGTTCCGCTACACCGCGCAGGTCTCGCTCGACGATGCCGCCAAGCTCGCCGCCGCGCTCGGCATCCGCTACGAGATCCTGCCGATTGCCGACGCCGTCAACGGGTTCGAGAAGATCCTGGCGCCGGTGTTCGCCGGCATGGAGCGCGACATCACCGAGGAGAATTTGCAGGCGCGCGCCCGTGGCACGCTGTTGATGGCGATCTCCAACAAGACCGGCGCCATGGTGGTGACAACAGGCAACAAGTCGGAAATGTCGGTCGGCTACGCCACGCTGTACGGCGACATGAACGGCGGCTTCAACCCGATCAAGGACATCTACAAGACCGAGGTGTTCCGCCTGTCGAGCCTGCGCAATGAATGGAAACCGGACGGCGCGCTCGGGCCGTCGGGCGAGGTGATCCCGGTCAACATCATCATCCGGCCGCCGACCGCGGAGTTGCGCGAGAACCAGACCGACCAGGATTCGCTGCCGCCCTATGAGGTGCTGGATGCGATCCTCGAACGGCTGGTGGAGCGCGAGGAGCCGCTTGCGACCATCATCGAGGCCGGCTTCGACCGCGATGTGGTGACCCGCGTCGATCGCCTGCTCAACATCGCCGAATACAAGCGGCGGCAGGCGGCACCGGGGGTGAAGGTCACGCGGAAAAACTTCGGCCGCGACCGCCGCTATCCCATCACCAACCGCTTCCGCGATTTCGGCAAGGCGCTGCCGGAGCCGGACGAGAAGCTGGTGACGCGCGGCTCGCGCGCGTCGGCTGAAGCGTTCGAGGGCTGAGCCTGGAGCGAGACCGCTCTCCCTCTCCCGCTTGCGGGGGAGGGCGGGGTGGGGGTGTTGCCGCGAGTCGGACCACCAATGTGGAGAAAGCCCCCACCCGTATCGCATCTTCGATGCGATACGACCTCCCCCGCAAGCGGGAGAGGTGCAGGGAGTTCGCGGATGGGCTGTCGCTACTGCCTCTTCGGGATGAAGGTCGGGCCGACCGTGCGGATCTGGCCGTCGCTCGCGGGCGCTGCCGGCGCCGTGGCCTCGGCGGCGGCGGGCTGCTGCGGTTGAGCCGCCGCTGCCGGCGCGCCCTTCTTGCCGGCCGCGGACTTGGTCTGGGCGCGCTGCTGCATCTTCCGCGCGCTCTCCTCGGTGACGATGATGTCGCCCTGCTGCGCGGCGGACGCCTGGTCGTCGACCGCCTTCAGCGCGTCCGCCCAGCTCTGGCCGGCTGCCTTGCAGGAGCAGGACGGATTGAACTCGGTGCGGTACTTGAACGCGTTCGGCAGCGACGAGTAGGACTGGCCACTGATCGAGACCGCCTGGTTGATGTCTTCGCCTGGATTGCGGTAGGCGAACAGGCTGGCCTCCGCGGCCGGGCACTGCGCCTTGCAGATTTGCTCGTCGGCGGCAAAGCGCGCCTGTGAGGTCGCGAACGAGATCGGGAAGTAGGCGCCGTCGCAGGTGCGGACGCAGACGGTGCGGAAGGTGCCGGACTGTCCGCCATATTGCGCGTCGGGCGGGGGCAGCGGACTGGGATTGCCGCCACCGCCGCCGCCGAACAGGTTCTCGATGAAATTGCCCGGGCCGCGCGCGGCCGCCGCGTATTGCGGGCCGCAATTGTTCTGCGCCAGCGCGGTCAACACCGAGCGGCGCTGGTTCTCGCGATCGGCGCCGCCGAGCCCGCCGGTGCGCAGCCGCTCGAGATTTCCGGTCATCTGGTCGAGATTGGCGCGCATCTGCTGGATCTGGTTGTTGACCGGTCCGCACTGCGCCGAGTTGTTGTTGAAGAGCGAAAGGAATCCCGAGCTGTCGCAGCCCATGCGCCGGGCCTGCGCGGTCACGCGATCGAGTTCACCCTGCTGCCGGGTTGCCGCGTCCTGATAGCGGCGGATCTGCTCGTCCTTGGCCGGGTCGCCGCCGCCGCGATCGATCGCGGCCAGCTGGCCCTCCAGGCGCGCGCACATCGGATTGGCCTGCGCGCCTTGGGGAGCCGGGCCGGGCGGGCCCGGAGGCACCTGCGCCAGGGCATGCGTGGTGGGCAGGGCGATGCCGGCCAACACGGCGCAAGCCAAGAACCAACGGGAGAAGCGAGAACGGGAGCTATTGGGCATATCCGGCCATTAAAACGACGCCGCGCGGCGATCAACGCCAAAGCGCGCGGCCAGGACCACCTGCAAAGGCCGCCTGCAATAGCCGTTTCTCGCGGCAGCGTCACGTCGTTTCCGGGGCGCCGGTGTGGCAATAACCCCGCTTATCCAGCGGCTTGGCTCAGCGTTGGCAGGTGATGGCGACGTATTCGCCGCAGCTGTTGCCGGTACATGTCTCATTGGCGGCGTGCGGAACCGCGCCGGTGATCTCGTCGGGATCGACGCGCCGGTAACTGGTGGCCTGCGCAAAATCGCGTGACCGGCAGTAAGCGCGGGCGGCGGACGCGCCGCAGCGGTCGCCGTGGGCGAGGCACTGATCGATGCCGTATCCGTCGGCCTGGTTGGCGACGATGAAAACGCGGCTGTCGGCCAAGGCGGCCGAGGAGACAAGGACGAACGTAGAGGCAATTAATGATGAAATGGGCCGCATGGTGCACCAGTGAAAACGGCGGGGAATCCGCAGGCCCTCCCGTACGCCCAATTCCTTAATAATGATTAACCATGAGGGCGTTGGCGTGATTTCGGTGCGGCGCGGGCTGCATAACGCCCGAAAACAGCCCCTTGACGCGATCAGGGGGCCGTGAGACACGATGGAACCATGAACGGCCACCTCGCCATCTGCAGCATTTGCCGCGAGATTATGAGCTAGCGATTCGCTGGCTGAGGCCGTCTTTTCTCAATCACCCTGAGATCACTGGACGCCCGGCCGCAAGGGATGGGTACCCATGGATTTGCGCCTCTACGATACGCTGACCCGGGAGAAGCGGCCGTTCGTGCCGCTCGATGCCGATAACGTCCGCATGTATGCCTGCGGACCGACGGTCTACGACTTCGCGCATATCGGCAACGGCCGGGCGGCTGTTGTCTTTGACGTGCTGTTCCGCGCGCTGCGCCATCGCTATGGCACAGGTCACGTCACCTATGTCCGCAACATCACGGACGTCGACGACAAGATCAACGTGCGCGCCGCGCGGGACTATCCCGGCGTGCCGCTGAACGAGGCGATCCGCAAGGTCACCGAGCAGACCTATCAGCAGTACCAGGACGATGTCTCTGCGCTGGGCTGCTTGCCGCCGACCGTGCAGCCGCGCGCCACCGAGCACATCCCGGAGATGCGCGCGATCATCGAGAAGCTGGTCGCCGGCGGCTTTGCCTATGTCGCCGAGGATCACGTGCTGTTTTCGCCGCAGGCGATGAACGCGGCTAACTCCACGCTGCCGCGCTACGGCGCGCTGTCGAAGCGCTCGCTCGACGAGATGATCGCGGGCGCCCGCGTCGATGTTGCGCCCTACAAGCGCGACAACACCGACTTCGTGCTGTGGAAGCCGTCGAAGCCGGGCGAGCCGTCCTGGCCGTCACCGGCTGGCATTGCCGTCGAGGGCCGGCCCGGCTGGCACATCGAGTGCTCGGCGATGGCCTGGAAGCATCTGGGTGAGAAGTTCGACATCCATGGCGGCGGCATCGACCTGGTGTTCCCGCACCATGAGAACGAGCTCGCGCAGACCTGCTGCGCGTTCCATACCGACCGCATGGCCAATGTCTGGATGCACAACGGCTTCCTGCAGATCGAAAGCGAGAAGATGTCGAAGTCGCTCGGCAACTTCTTCACGATCCGCGATCTGCTGGCCGATTGGCCGGGCGAGGTGCTGCGTCTCAGCATGCTCAGGACGCATTACCGGTCGCCGCTCGACTGGACGCTGAAGAGCGCGGAAGAAGCCGCAAGGACGCTCGACGACTGGTATGCGGTCGCGGCCGACGCCGAGTCCGGAGCGCCGTCGCCGGCGATGGTCGAGGCGCTCTACGACGATCTCAACACGGCGCAGGCCATGGCCGTGCTGCACAGCTTGCGCAATGCTGCCGCGAGCAATGAAGCAAGCCGCAAGGAATTTGCCGGTTCGCTGCGGCTCCTCGGCTTCCTGTCGGAGAGCGCGGCGGCGTGGAAGGGTCGCAAGGAGCAAGCCAGTGGCGTCGATGTTGCCGCGGTCGAGGCGCTGATCGCCGAGCGCACCGCGGCGCGTGCGCGCAAGGACTTCAAGGAATCCGATCGGATCCGCGATCAGCTCGCCGCGATGGGCGTGGCGATCAAGGACGGCAAGGATGCCGAAGGAAAGCCGATCACGACCTGGGAGGTCGCGCGATGAGCCGATCCGCACCCGCATTGCGTCCCTATCTGCCTGACGACGCGCCGCTGCTGGCGGCGATCTTCGCGGCGTCGATCATGGACCTGACCGGCGACGACTACAGCGAGGCGCAGCAGGAAGCCTGGGCGATGGCCGCCGACGACGAGGAGGCCTTCGGCAAGAAGCTCGCCGGCCAGCTGACCCTGATCGCGACATTGCAGGGCGCGCCGGTCGGCTTCGCCTCGCTGAAGGGGGCCGATCACATCGACATGCTCTATGTGCATCCGAGCGCGGTCGGGCAGGGTGCAGGCAGCGCGCTGTGCGATGCGCTGGAGAGGATCGCGAGTGCCCGCGGCACCAAGGCTCTCAAGGTCGATGCCAGCGACACTGCGCTCGAATTCTTCCGCAAGCGCGGCTACGTCGCGCAGCAGCGCAATACGATCACCGTCAACGACGAATGGCTCGCCAACACCACGATGCAGAAGACGCTCGACGGCGTTGCCGTGCCCGGAGGCCACGCATGAGCCGCGAGCGCCTCTATCTGTTCGACACCACGCTGCGCGACGGTGCGCAGACCAACGGCGTCGACTTCACGCTGCAGGACAAGCAGGTGATCGCCGGCATGCTCGACGCGCTCGGCATCGACTATGTCGAGGGCGGCTATCCCGGCGCCAATCCGACCGACACCGAGTTCTTCAGCAAGAAGCCTGCGTTCGACCACGCGCGCTTCACCGCGTTCGGCATGACGCGGCGGCCGGGCCGTTCGGCGTCGAACGATCCCGGGCTCGCAGGTATCCTCGAGGCCAAGGCGGACGCGATCTGCTTCGTCGCAAAATCCTCCTCCTACCAGGTCCGGGTCGCGCTCGAGACCACCAACGAGGAGAACCTCGCCTCGATCCGCGACAGCGTCGCGGCCGCGAAGGCGCTCGGCCGCGAGGTGATGGTCGACTGCGAGCATTTCTTCGACGGCTACAAGGAGGACCGCGACTATGCCCTTGCCTGCGCCATTGCGGCCTATGAGGCGGGAGCGCGCTGGGTGGTGCTGTGCGACACCAATGGTGGCACCATGCCGCACGAGATCGAGACCATCGTCGGCGATGTCGTCAAGCAGGTGCCCGGCGCTCATGTCGGTATTCACGCCCATAACGACACCGAGCAGGCGGTGGCCAATTCGCTCGCCGCGGTGCGGGCGGGCGCGCGGCAGATCCAGGGCACGCTCAACGGCCTCGGCGAGCGCTGTGGCAACGCCAATCTCTGCTCGCTGATCCCGACCCTGAAGCTGAAGCAGGAGTTTGCCGACAAGTTCGAGATCGGCGTCACCACGGAGAAGATGGCGACGCTGATGAAGGTGTCGCGCACGCTCGACGACATGCTGAACCGGGCGCCGAACCGCCATGCCGCCTACGTCGGCGAGAGCGCCTTCGTCACCAAGACCGGCATCCATGCCTCCGCAGTCATGAAGGATCCGCAGACCTATGAGCACGTGCTGCCGGATTCCGTCGGCAATCACCGCAAGGTGCTGGTCTCGGATCAGGCCGGCCGCTCCAATGTGATAGCCGAGCTCGACCGCGCCGGCATCGTCTATGACAAGGGCGATCCGCGGCTGACGCGCCTGGTCGAGGAGCTGAAGGAGCGCGAGGCCGCGGGATTTGCCTATGAATCGGCGAATGCCTCGTTCGACCTGTTGGCGCGTCGCACGCTCGGCAAGGTGCCGGAATATTTCAAGGTCGAGCAGTTCGACGTCAATGTCGAGCAGCGCTATAACGCCAACGGCCAGCGCGTCACGGTGGCGCTCGCGGTGGTGAAGGTCGATGTCGACGGCGAGCGGCTGATCTCGGCCGCCGAGGGCAACGGTCCGGTCAATGCGCTCGACGTGGCGCTGCGCAAGGACCTCGGCAAGTACCAGAAATACATCGATGGCTTGAAGCTGATCGACTATCGCGTGCGTATCCTCAATGGCGGCACCGAGGCGGTCACGCGCGTGCTGATCGAAAGCGAGGACGAGACCGGCGAGAGCTGGACCACCGTCGGCGTCTCGCCGAATATCATCGACGCCTCGTTCCAGGCGCTGATGGATTCGGTGTTCTACAAGCTGGTGAAGTCGGGCGCGCAGGCGTGAGTGATTGATCCGTCATTCCGGGGCGGTCCGCTGGACCGAACCCGGAACGACAACCGGGAAGGGTAGGCCCATGATCGACCACGTCTCCGTCGGCGTCCGCGATCTCGAGCGCGCCGCGCGGTTCTATGAGCCGACGCTGGCCGCGCTTGGCCTGAGCCGCCTCGTCACGCGGCCGGCGACGATCGGCTTCGGCAAGGCCTATCCCGAATTCTGGATCAATCTCCGCGCCACGATGGCGCAGGTCGCGCATGAGAGCGGCACCCATATCTGCCTGCGCGCGAAGACCACCGCCGAGGTCGATGCGTTCCACGCCGCCGCGCTGGCTTCAGGCGGCCTCTCCGACGGCGCCCCGGGCCTGCGCCCGCACGACCGCGTGCGCTACTACGCCGCCTTCGTGCTCGATCCCGACGGCAACCGCATCGAGGCCGTGACGTTTCCGAGCGAGTGATTGGGACTAGGACGAGCGCCGCTCTCAATCCGTCATCCTGAGGAGCGCGTAGCGCGTCTCGAAGGATGCACGGCCAGCGGCCGGGCCGTTCATTCTTCGAGGCTCGCTCCGCTCGCACCTCAGGATGACGGGATGGATTCGCGCGCTCGAACGATCAGAGCCGCCGCGCCACTTCGGGGGCGAGCTCCTTCGCGGCCGCGGGCTTGCCGGCCACCGCGGAGCGCAGCCGCGGCAAAATGTCGTCGACGCGGTCGGCCATCAGCACGTTGATCGGCAGCGTCGCGCGGATGAACTCGGTCGTGCGCATGTGGCTCAGCAGCGAGAGCAGGGGTTCCCAGAAACCATCGATGTTGGCGAGCAGGATCGGCTTGGAGTGACGGCCGAGCTGCTGCCAGGTCAGCTGCTCGACCAACTCCTCCAGCGTGCCGATGCCGCCGGGCAGTGCGACGAACGCATCCGAGCGCTCGAACATCAGCCGCTTGCGCTCATGCATGTCAGGGGTGACGATCATCTCCTGAACCGAGGTCAGCGCATTCTCGCGCGCCCGCAGGAATTCCGGAATGATGCCGGTGACGGAGCCGCCATGATCGAGGGTGGATTTGGCGACCGCGCCCATCAGGCCGATCGAGCCGCCCCCGTACACCAGGCGCACGTTGTTTTCGGCAAAGGCCTTGCCGAGCGCGATGGCAGCTTCAACGAAACGGGGATTGTTACCGGGGCCGGAGCCGCAATAAACACAGACAGTCTTGATTTGGTTCATACGATCCTTGTGGCACTGCAGCGTAAACAGGGTCAAGACTCGCATATGGGCATTGAGGGCCAAAAAATCTCGTAAATTCCCGCGAATCGCGAACAATTTTCGCCATAAGCCTGTACGCCACGTTGAAACGATCTATATGACGGGCACAATGGCAAATCGTGGAAAAGATGTGGCCGCGGACTGCCGCGCCATGACGTCGCGAGCGGGCTCCTGATGGTGCCGCCGCAACAGACTGTGACCGCGGCCGATCAGCCCACGGCCACGGCGCCCGCCGCCGAGAGGGGGACGCTGCTCGGCACTCTCGTTCATCTCTGGCCCTACATCTGGCCCGGCGATCGCGCCGATTTGAAGATGCGCGTGATCTGGTCGGTGGTGCTGCTGCTGTTCGCCAAGCTCGCGACGCTGTCGGTGCCGTTCACGTTCAAATGGGCGATCGATGCGCTGAACGGCACGGGTTCGGCGCCGGTCGCGGCCTCGAACTGGATGGTCTGGCTAATCGCCTCGCCGGTGCTGATGACGATCAGCTACGGCGCGGTGCGCATCATCATGGCGGTGCTGACGCAGTGGCGCGATGGCATCTTCGCCCGCGTCGCGATGCATGCGGTGCGGCGGCTCGCCTACATCACCTTCGTGCACATGCACGAGCTGTCGCTGCGCTTCCATCTCGAGCGCAAGACCGGCGGCCTGACCCGCGTGCTGGAGCGCGGCCGCTCCGGCATCGAGACCATCGTGCGGATGGTGATCCTGCAGCTGATCCCGACCATCGTCGAGGTCGCGCTGCTGGCGGCGGTGCTGCTCTGGCAGTTCGACTGGCGCTACGTGCTCGCGGTGCTGATCACGGTCGTCGTGTTCATGTACTACACCTACATCGCGACCGAGTGGCGGATCGAGATCCGCCGCAAGATGAACGATTCCGATACCGAGGCGAACACCAAGGCTATCGACTCGCTGCTCAACTACGAGACGGTGAAGTATTTCGGCGCCGAGGAGCGCGAGGCCAGGCGCTACGACCGCTCGATGGAGCGCTACGAGCAGGCCAGCGTGAAGACCTACACCTCGCTCGCCGTGCTCAACACCGGGCAGGCGATCATCTTCACCGCGGGCCTGACCGCGACCATGCTGATGTGCGCATTCGGCATCCGCAACGGCACCCACACCGTCGGCGATTTCGTGCTGATCAATTCGATGATGATCCAGCTCTACCAGCCGCTGAACTTCATGGGCATGGTGTATCGCGAGATCAAGCAGGCGATCATCGACATCGAGAAGATGTTCGACGTGCTGGCGCGCGACCCCGAGGTGAAGGATGTGCCGGGCGCCAAGCCGCTCGTGGTGTCCACAGGCAGCGTGCGCTTCGAGGATGTCCGCTTCGCCTACGAGCCCGACCGCCAGATCCTGAAAGGCCTGAGCTTCGAGGTGCCGGCCGGCAAGACGGTCGCGATCGTCGGTCCCTCCGGCGCCGGCAAGTCGACGATCTCGCGGCTGCTGTTCCGGCTCTACGATGTCTCGAGCGGCCGCATCCTGATCGACGGCCAGGACATCAAGAATGTGACGCAGACCTCGCTGCGGTCGGCGATCGGCATGGTGCCGCAGGACACCGTGCTGTTCAACGACACCATCCGCTACAACATCCGCTATGGCCGCTGGGATGCCGGCGATGATGAGGTGGAGGAGGCGGCGCGGCTGGCGCAGATCGACGGCTTCATCCGGATGTCGCCGCAGGGTTACGAGACGCAGGTCGGCGAGCGCGGCCTGAAACTCTCCGGCGGCGAGAAGCAGCGCGTCGCGATCGCGCGCACCGTCTTGAAGGCGCCGCCGATCCTGGTGCTGGATGAAGCGACCTCGGCGCTCGACAGCCACACCGAGCACGAGATCCAGGGCGCGCTGGAGCGGGTCTCGCGCAACCGCACCTCGCTGGTGATCGCGCACCGGCTGTCGACCATCGTCGGCGCCGACGAGATCATCGTGCTGGACCAGGGCCGGATCGCCGAGCGCGGCACCCACGCGCGGCTTTTGGCCTCGGGCGGTCTCTATGCCAGCATGTGGAACCGGCAGCGCGAGGCCGAGGAGGCCCGCGAACGGCTCGCCCAGGTCGATGACGACGGCGGCGCGCCGAATCGCCTGCCGCCCGTGGTCACCGATTCCTCGGAGGAATCCACCCCTGACGCGGGTGAGAAACCCTTGCCGACCGCCGCGGAATAGTCGATTTAGGGCATGATCCGGAAAAGTGCGAAGCGGTTTTCCGAAAAGATCATGCTTAAACAATGAACTAAAGCGCGATGACGCTTCGACCTAATCTCATCGCGCTTTAGGCCTCTCCCGCCAAACAGGGCGGGGAAACGCAAGCGAGCTCTGATGTCGATCGCCAATTCCATCCGCGCGCAGATCCCGCCGATCCACCCAGAGGGCTATCCGTTCATCGGTGGCTTCGCCCTGGCGAGCCTGATCCTGTTCTGGATCTGGACCCCGCTGGGCTGGATCGGGACGCTGCTCACGGTCTGGTGCGCGCTGTTCTTCCGCGATCCCGTCCGCGTGACGCCGCTGCGCGACGGCATCGTCGTGTCGCCGGCCGATGGCCGCGTCTCCATGGTGGTGCAGGCGCTGCCGCCGGCCGAGCTTGGCCTCGGCGACAAGCCGCTGCCGCGGGTCTCGGTGTTCATGAGCGTGTTCAACTGCCACGTGAACCGCAGCCCGGTTGCCGGCCGCATCGACCGTATCGCCTACCGGCCCGGCGCCTTCATCAATGCCGAGCTCGACAAGGCGAGCGAGGACAATGAGCGCAACTCGCTGGTGATCTCCGGCGCCAATGGCCGCATCGGCGTGGTCCAGATCGCCGGCCTCGTGGCGCGCCGCATCGTCTGCTTCGTCAAGGAAGGCCAGTCGATCGGCGCGGGCGAACGCTTCGGCCTGATCCGCTTCGGCTCGCGGCTCGACGTCTACCTGCCCGAGGGCACCAAGGCCCTGGTCTCCGAGGGGCAGACCGCGGTTGCCGGCGAGACGATTCTTGCGGATTTCCGCAACGCCGACCCGGGCCGCACCTACCGCGCCGATTAACGCTGTTTCGGCAGGCCGGAGCTCCCGTTCCGCTCGGAATCGGAACGGGAGCTCCAGATTTCCATTTTGACGCGTTTTCTTAACGCGAACCGGTATCCACTTCGCTGGAAAACGCTTTAACCAGCTGGTTCCGGCGCCAATGGCGGAGCCGGGCCATGCTTGCTATATTGCAAGACCATGATGCCCTTTGATCCCAACTCCACCGAGTCTCGCCGCCGCCGGTTCCGCCCGATCCCGGTGCGGATGCTCGTGCCCAACATGATCACGCTGCTGGCGATCTGCGCCGGCCTGACCGCGATCCGGCTGTCGACGGAAGGGCGGATGGAGCTGGCGGTCGCCGCCATCGTGTTCGCCGCGATCCTCGACGGCATCGACGGCCGCGTCGCCCGCATGATCAAGGGCCAGTCGAAATTCGGCGCCGAGCTCGATAGCCTCGCCGACTTCGTCAATTTCGGCGTCGCGCCGGGCCTGATCCTGTATTTCTGGCAGCTGCATGAATTGAACAATGGCGGCTGGATCGCCGCGATGGTGTTCGCGATCTCCGGCGGCCTGCGGCTGGCGCGCTTCAATGCCTCGATCGACGATCCGAACAAGCCGGCTTTCGCCGCGAATTACTTTACCGGCGTGCCGGCACCGGCCGGCGCGATCACCGTGCTGCTGCCGATCTATCTCGCCTTCCTCGGTGTGCCGATGCCGCCGGCGACGCTGACGGCGTTCTACACGCTCCTGATCGCCTTCCTGATGGTGTCGCGGCTGCCGGTGTTCTCCGGCAAGACTGTGAAGATGCGCGTGCCGCCGGAGATGGTGCTGCCGGTGTTCGTCTCGGTGGTGTTCTTCGTTGCGCTGCTGATCGGCTATCCCTGGCACATCCTCTCGGCGGGTTCGGTCGCTTATTTGATCAGCCTGCCCTGGGGCTGGAAGTCCTACCGCGACCAGGAGCGCCAGCTTGCGGCCCAGACGCACGGCGCAAGTGTGACCTCGCCGGCATCGGCTGCGGCTCCCTATGCAGCGCCGGTCGCGGATGCTGACAACGACGATCGTCCGACGCATCTGCATTGAACGCGCCCACTGATTGACCCGTCATCCTGAGGTGCGAGCGGAGCGAGCCTCGAAGGATGCACGGCCTCGATCTCGCAACCGGGCCGTCGACCCTTCGAGGGCCGCTGAAGAAGCGGCCACCTCAGGGTGACGGTGATGCAGTTGTTTCGCTCCAGCAAATATCAGCCATGAGCGTGGCTCGGTTGGGTTCGCCTGCGATCTCGGCTATAGGCTGGGACGGCCCAGCGAACGCCAAAAATCAGGAGAGAAACGCCGTGACATCCGCTTCCGCCCCGCTGCCTGCGTCCGTCCTCGAGGCGTTAGCGCGCTACGACACGCCGACGATCTGCAATGCGATGGAGGTCGTCGCGCCGGAGCGCCGTCTGATCGGCTACACCGTGAAGCCGCTGGTCTGCCCGTTCCCGACCTTGCCGCCGATCGTCGGCTATGCGCGCACGGTTGCGATCCGCTCGGTGCTGAAGTCCGGGCTCTCGGCCGAGGAGCAGTCGAAGCGCCGCATCGAATATTATGAATATGTCGGCACCGGTTTCGGTCCGCGCATCTCCGTGATCCAGGACATCGACGGTCCCGATGTCGGCTACGGCGCGTTCTGGGGCGAGGTGCAGAGCGCCGTGCACAAGGCGCTCGGCTGCCTCGGCGTCATCACCGACGGCTCGATCCGCGACATTCCGCAATGGGCGCCGGGCTTCCAGGCGCTGGCCGGCTCGATCGGCCCGTCGCATGCCTGGGTGCATGCCGAAAGCTTTGGCGGCGAGGTCCGCGTCGCCGGCATGACGGTGCGCTCCGACGACCTGATCCACGCCGACAGCCACGGCGCGATCGTGATTCCCTACGAGATCGCGGCGAAGCTGCCCGAGGCCGCCGAACTCTGCGGCCGCCGCGAGACCCCGATCTTGGACATCGCGCGCAGCAAGGACTTCACGCTCGAGAAGCTGAAGGAGGCGCTGAAGCGCTCGGCGGAAATCCACTGACGCTGGATGAGATCGATCGGCCGCCGCGACAGAACTGCGCTCCCTCTCCCGCTTGCGGGGGAGGGCTGGGGTGGGGGCTCTCTCCAGGAGTCATATCGTGGAGAGAGCCCCCACCCGGAACGCATCCGACGATGCGTTCCGACCTCCCCCGCAAGCGGGAGAGGTGCAACGAGCCCGCCGTCAAGCCGGCGCGACCTTCGCGATCTCGGATGCGCCGCGAATGGTCATGTCGACGGCGACGTAGAGGATCACGGCGAGGCCGACATAGGCGATCCAGCGGTGGTTCTGCAGCAGTTTTGCGATGAAGGTCGCGGCCGCGCCCATCATCGCGATCGAGAGCGCAAGGCCGAACACCAGCACGATCGGCTGCTCGCGCGCCGCGCCCGCAACCGCCAGCACGTTGTCGAGCGACATCGAGACGTCGGCGACGACGATCTGGGTCGTGGCCTGCCACAGCGTCTTGCGCTGTCCCTCCGCCCCATCGGCGGCATGCTCGGCCGTCGTCTCATGCGCGGTGGCGCGCAGCTCGCGCCACATTTTCCAGCACACCCACAGCAGCAGGATGCCGCCGGCCAGCAAGAGCCCGACGATCTGCATCAATTGCGTGGCGAGCAGCGCGAACAGGATGCGCAGCAGCGTCGCGGCGCCGATGCCGATCAGGATCGCCTTGCCGCGTTGCTTCGCCGGCAGGCCTGCCGCGGCAAGGCCGATCACGACCGCGTTGTCGGCGGCCAGCACGAGGTCGATGACGACGACTTGCAGCAAGGCGCTGAGGGCGTCGAGTGAAAACAGTTCGGACATCAGCAATGCTCCCCTTGAGGTCGGGGAGTGGACCGTTCGACGACAGAGGATGTTGCCGTCATGTAGACGGCAAACCCACCGCGGCGCGTGTCCGCGTCGCGGGTCGAAGCAGGGCCACTCCAACTGAGTTCCAGTCCGACATCGCAGCTTGTGGCTGCCAGAGGGGCCCGGCCTGGGATTTACGGTCGCTCAAGCGCGATGAGATTTCGATGAATCGTCATCGCGCTTTCGCTTCTTGCTTGAGCATGATCTGTTCGGAAAACCGCTTCACACTTTTCCGGATCATGCTAGTCCGGACGCAGCGCGGCCTGTTCCTCGAAGAACAGCGCCGCCTGATCCGGCTCGCCGAGGATTGCCGCCGCACACCCCATGAAGGTGAATGCTCCGGCAAAATCCCACAGCGTCAGGTTCGCCACGCTCGCACGCATGTGGATCACGCGCGCCGCCAGCGCGGCAATGGCTGCCTCTGCGAACAACACCAGGCTGAGCGCGGGCAGCACGAGTGCGGGCTCAACCAGACGAACGGTCAGGATGATAGGCAGCGCGGTCAGCACCGCGAATAACAGGAGCATGCCGAACGGCTCCAGCGAGGGAGCCTTCCGCGAGAACCTGTCTGGAATGGTCGAGGACATTCCAATTCTTGCCGACCCTTGCCGATCCTAGCCTTGTCGTTCATCCCGACGATATCAGAACGTGTTCACGTTGAGGCGCGGCGCGGCGCCGCGCGACCGCAGGCCGCGCGACAGAGTGTACACTTGGGGCCGCGGACGAGGGCCGTGGGCGGGCCATTTCGGCGCCGTTTTGGGCCTGATCGCGCCGCGGCATGCCATGGCAAAGTCCAGACTGCGCATTTATCTTTAGTCGCAACGCTGGGAGAACGAGCGAAGGGCTATGTCCATGAATATGGCAGGCAAGACCGTGCTGATCACCGGTTCCACCGATGGCGTCGGCCGCTACGTGGCGATGAAGCTGGCATCCGCCGGCGCCCGGGTCCTGATCCACGGCCGCGATACCAAACGGGCGCAGACCCTTGCCGACGAGATCAAGCGGGTCTCCGGTCGCGAGCCGATGTTCTATCAGGCCGATCTGTCCTCGCTCGCCGAGGTCCGCGAGTTCGCCCAGCTGGTGCTCGACGACCAGGAGCGCCTCGATGTTCTGGTCAGCAATGCCGGCATCGGCTCACAGAACGACGGGCCGGCGCGGCAGACCAGCAAGGACGGCCACGAGCTGCGCTTCGCGGTGAACTATCTCGCCGGCTTCCTGCTCGCGCATCTCTTGCTGCCGCGGCTCAAGGCGAGCACGCCGGCGCGCATCGTCAATGTTGCTTCGCTCGGCCAGCACCCGATTGATTTCGGCGATGTGATGATCACCAGGAACTACAGCGGCGCCCGCGCCTATGCGCAGAGCAAGCTGTCGCAGATCATGTTCACCATCGACCTCGCCGCCGAGCTCGAAGGCTCCGGCGTAACCGTCAATTCGCTGCATCCGGCGACCTACATGAACACGACCATGGTGCGCGCCAGCGGTGCCACGCCGATCTCGACCGTCGAGCAGGGCGGCGACGCCATTTTGCGCCTGGTTCAGGACGACGACGTCGCCGAAAAAAGCGGGCTGTTCTTCGACGGCAAGCGCGAGGCGCGCGCCCATGCCCAAGCCTATGATGCCGAGGCGCGCAAGCGGCTAAAGGCATTGAGCCTTGCGCTCACCGGGCTGCGGATTTCCTGACGCGGCGCGCGGCCGGCGCGCCTTGAGTGCGACCTTCGGCACGGATCGCCTCGAACAGACGCTTGCAGGCGGTCTGAACGCCGCGATCGGGCATGGTTGCAATGCCGAGCAGCAAGCCCGACTGCGCCCGCTTCGGTGAGAGATACCAGGGCGAGAGCGGAGCGGGCGCCAGCCCATGCGCGAGCACCTGCCGCGCGATCGCGAGATCGTCGACCTTGTCGGGCAGCGTCAGCATCACCGCAAGGCCGGCCACTCGCACGTTGCTGCATGGCCGCAGTGCAGCCGTCAATGCGTCGCGGCGCTCGCTATAGGTCCGCTTGGTTCGCCGGAGGTGACGGATGTAGTGGCCGTCACGCATGAACTCGGCGGTGGAAAGCTGCACGGCTGGTCCCGGAGCAGGGGCGAGGCATGTCGCGACATCGGCGAACTGCGCCGCCAATTGCTCGGGCGCAACCAGGAAGCCGAGCCGAAGCGTCGGCGAGATCGTCTTGCTAAAGGAGCCGAGATGAATCACCCGGCCGGCGCGGTCGAGCGAGGCCAGCGCGGGCGCGGCGCGGCCATCGAGCTGCAGCTCGCCGAGATAGTCGTCCTCGATGATCCAGGCGCCGGTTTGCGCGGCCCAATCGAGCAGTTGCGCGCGACGCCTCAGTGACAGCGGCGGCCCGAGCGGCGCCTGCTGTCCCGGCGTCACGACCGCGAGCGCCGCGTCGGGCGCGTGCCTGAGGCCGTGGTCGACGTCGACGCCGTCGCCGTCGACAGGGATCGGGGCGAGCTCCAGCCGGGCGAGCTCGAGCCCCTTTCGGGTCAATGGAAATCCCGGGTCTTCCATCCATGCGCGGCGGCCTTCGAGGCCGAGCACGCGCAACGCGAGGCCAAGTCCGCCGCTGAAGCCCGAGGTGATGACGATCTGCGCAGGCGAGCATTCAAGCCCGCGCGCGATCGCGAGGTGCGCCGCGATCTCCCGCCGCAATTCGAGCTCGCCGCGCGGATCGATGGTGCGGGTCACCGCGCTCAACTCCGCCCGCACGGCGCGCGCGCGGATTCGCGCCAGCAGCTTTGCGGGGAGAGCGTCCTGCGCGGGGACGCCCATCCGGAAATGTCCTTGACCGCTCAGGTCATGAAACATCTCCACGACCGATCCCGGAACGATCGGCGCATCGGGTTTTGCAGCCTTCCTCGGCCGCCTGGCGACGGTGGTGCCGTTCGCCTTCGACGACACGATGTGCTGGGCGTCCGCCAACTTGTCGTAAGCGGTCCGCACGGTGCCGCGCGCAACGCCGAGCTGCGCGGCAAGGTCGAGCCATGACGGCAGCCGGGCGCCCGGCACCAGCACGCCATTGTCGATCGCCGCCGCAATCGCCTTGCGTATCTGCTCCGAAAGCGGCGTCCTGGCCGAGCGGTCGAGCGCGATGGGAAGCGGGTTGGGCATGGCCCGTGGTACACCAATTCGGTTCATTCTTGGTGCTTCTTTTCACGCCCGCGCGCTCGCATTTATCCGTCAGCAATGGAGGCACGAGATGAAGAATTCATGGATGGCGCTGCTGGCCTGCGCCGCGCTTGCGACGCCGGCAAAAGCGCAATCGGTGACGCCGAAATTCGAGCATGCCATCACCAACATTCCCGGCAAGTCGCTGATCGCGGTCGAGGTCAATTTCCCGCCGGGCGAGCCGTCGGCGCCGCATCATCATGCCAAGTCGGCGTTTCTCTATGTCTACGTGCTCCAGGGCGCGATCGAGAGCCAGCTGGAGGGCGAGGCCGCGCACATCTATCGGGCCGGCGACAGCTTCTTCGAGCCGCCCGGCGCCCATCACGTGCTCGGGCGAAACGCCAGCGCGACCGAGCCGGCCAAGATCCTTGCCGTGTTCGTCGTCGACAGCAACGACAAGGCGCTGACCGTCTTCGACAAGGAAGGGCACAAGCCGTGAGCATACGGATCGATTACAACAAGGTCGCGCCCGCGGGCATCAAGGCGCTTGGTGGCGTCTACGGCTACCTCACGCAATGCGGCCTCCCGGCGACGCTGATCGAGCTCGTCTACCTGCGCATCTCGCAGATCAACGGCTGTGCCTATTGCCTCGACATGCATACGCGCAGCTTGCAGAAAATGGGCGTTGCGGTCGAGAAGCTGGCGCTGTTGCAGGTCTGGCGCGAGGCGGAGGTTCTGTTCGACGCCGAGGAGCGCGCAGCGCTGGCCTGGGCCGAAATCGTCACGCGCGTGGCGGAGACCGCGATCCCGGATGCCGATTACCAGGCGGCCCGCGCGGTGTTCAACGAGATGCAGCTGGTCGACCTGACCATCGCGATCGGCCTGATGAACACCTACAACCGGATCGCAATCGGCTTCCGCAATCCGCCGCAGGCCGTTCGCGAGCTGACGAGCTAGCTCTGACGTTGCGCGAGGTAGAACCCGGCCAACACCGTGACCAATCCGGCCGCCTGCAGCGTGGTCGGCGGCTCGCCGATCAGGAGCCAGCCCAACAGCAAGGTCAGCACCGGCACGGTCGCGGGAAATACGGCCGCGCGGGCTACTCCGAGCCGCTGGATCGACAGCGCGAACAAATACATGGCTGCGGGCCCGGCCAGGATGCCCTGGGCGACGGCCTGCAGCGCATTCTCGTTCAGGCCGATGGCCGCATCGCGTGCCAGCCCGCCCGAGGCGGCATACAGCGGAAACAGCGAGAGCGACAGCACGCTGATGACGGTCGCCACCGAGAACGCAGACACCCGCCAGTAGCGTACCAGTGTGGCGAAGCCTGCAAACATCAATCCGGTCGTAACGAAGATCAGATCGCCCATCACGGCGCTCAATCCCATATGGCCGATCGACTCGCTCCCGATCACGGCAAGCCCGATCACGATGACGACGGCGCCGGCGACCCGTGAGGGTGAGATCTGTTCCTTCAGCAGGACGACCGCGAGGAACAGTCCGCCCAGGGTCGCGCAGGAAGGCTGGATCACGCTGCCATGCCCGAGGGGCACGAACACGAAGCCGGCATAGCTGATGAGCGACATCACCGGCCCGCCCAGCATCATCAGCGCCATGCCGCGGCCCCATCCGATGCCGCAGAGGTCTTTCAGGCCGGCGCGCACAACGAGCGGGATGAACACGATGCCCGACCACAGGAAGCGATGCATCAGGAGATCCACAGGGGTGAACCCGACTTTCAGGCCGTGCCGGGTCGCCACGAAGCCGAGAGCCCAGCACAGCGCCGCGCCGAGACCGCATGCGACCCCGAGCAGAATGGCTTTTTTATCAGGAAGGGCTGCAGGCTTGGCGCCGGCCTTGTGTTCGTTCATGCCCGGACGAGTACGTTAGCTGCCAGGATCGATCAACCCATCGCGACGCAGGGCTGGTTGGCGCAGCAGCCAAATGCGAGGGTCTTCTTCGGCGAGGAACGTGCAGGCTTGCCGCGGTCCGCTTGTGCTATTGGTCTCGTGCCGCTGTGCGCCACGCCCACGCCTTGGCTGTGGTCTCCTGGACGAAAGCATCCTTGCCGGTCCGATAGGCTTCGATGTCGTCTTTTGAGGAGGCGGCGAGGGCCCGCTTGATCTCGGCATAGGCGCGTGCCACCTCGCCGTGCGCGCGCAGATAATCGCGAAACACCAGGCGTGCCTCCCAACGCGGATGCGACGGCTCCATCATGTGCAGATGGTGGGTCCACGGACCCGGCGGTCCTTTGCGGAAGAACAGTTCGCCGGGGATCCACGACGCGTAGTCCGGCATGTAGATATAGCCGAGCGCCTCGAGCCGCTCGATGCAGCGTTGCCCGGCCGCTTCGAGGCTGCGCACGCCAACCAGCAGGTCGATGATGGGCTTCGACGGGAGACCTGGAACGGCCGTGCTGCCGACATGCTCGATGGCCAATGCGAACGCGCCGAGAGCCTGCTCGATCCGCGTGCGCTCCTGCGCGAACAATGCGGGCCAGTTGGGGTCATAGTCAGAGACGACGATCGACCCGGCGCCGTACTTCTCCACGTTGACCCCCTGATTGCTTCTCACAGAGTATCAAGCAGGCAGCGGCCGTGGCGCCGCTCACGAACCCTGCTTCACCTCGACAGGCTTCTTTGCGAACTGCGGGAATGTCTCGGCCACGACAGGTCCGTCCAGCCGCCACGAATAGCAGCCGCCGACGAAGAACGGCGGCTCGGTGGCGCCCTGCTGGTGATCGAGCGCGCCGCGGCCCTGCGGGTCCTTGCCTGAGGTCGCGGTCTGGAACAGCGTCGTCACCGCCGGGCCCAGCAGCTCGGCCAGATGGGTGCACGTCTCCAGTCTGCCGATCTTGCGGCGGACCAGTTCTCGCCAGCCCTTGCCGATGCGTTCGCCGACCAGGCGCTGCAGGATGCCTTCGACGTCGAGGCAGGACGGGTAGGGCGTCGAGGCCATCGTGGTGCCGGTCTCGCGGATCGTGAAGCTGTCGTCGACCGCGAGCCGCAGCCTGATGTCGTGCACGGGATCGTCGGGCTGCTGCAGGCCGCGATGCCTGTCCTGCCGCGCATAAGGCTTGGTGTCGACCAGCCGCGCCTCGACTTCCCACAGCCCGTCGTCACGGAGGTAGCCGAGACATTCGACGGAGCGGAGGTGCATCAGGCGGCGGGGTTTGCCGTCGGCGTTGGTATCGGGTGCGGACATCGGAACTCGCTGGATTGAATCTCAGCCGATCCAATCGGCCGCGTGCTCCGATGTCAACGCCCGCCGCTGAGGCGGCGCCATGCAGCGCGTCTCAACTGACGCGCCGCTCGCGGTTCTCCCAATACGGCTTGCGCAGCTCGCGCTTCAGGATCTTGCCGGCGCCGGAGAGCGGCAGCGGGGTCGCGGTGATGTCGACGCTGCGCGGGCATTTGTAACCGGCGATCAGCGTCTTGCAGTGCTCCATCAGCTCCTCCGGCGTGACGTTGGCGCCGCCCTTCGTCACCACCACGGCGTGAACCTGCTCGCCCCAGCGCTCGCTCGGGATGCCGATCACGGCGCATTGCGCCACCGCCGGGTGCTGGGCCAGCGCGTTCTCGACCTCGGCCGAATAGACGTTCTCACCGCCGGAGATGATCATGTCCTTGACGCGGTCGACGACGTAGACGAAGCCGTCCTCGTCCATGTAGCCGCCGTCGCCGGTATGCATCCAGCCGTCGATCACGGCGCGCGCGGTCTCCTCGGGCCGCTCCCAATAGCCCATCATCACCATATCGCCACGCACCGCGATCTCACCGACGGTGCCCGTCGGCACCACCTTGTCTTCTGCATCGACGATCTTCACTTCGGCGCCAAGCGTGGCGCGGCCGGCGCCGCGGTGCCGGCCCTTGGCGCGGCCGTCGCCGATATGCTCCTTCCAGTGCAGCAGCGTCGCGATCGGCGACAGCTCGGTCATGCCATAGGCCTGGGTAAATTCGACATGCGGCAGCGCCTTCATGGCGCGCATCATCACGGCGTCGCTGATGACGGAGGCGCCGTAGGAGATCCGCTTCAAGGACGACAGATCGTAACTGCCGAGCGTCGGGTGATCGACGAACATCTGGATCATGGTCGGCACCAGCAGCACGTCGGTGATGCGCTCCTTCTGCACGGCGGCCGCGACGCCGTCGGGCGTGAAGCCCTGGATCACGACATTCGAGCCGCCGGACAGCAGAACCGAATACATTGCAGCGCCGTTGGCGAGGTGGAACATCGGCGCGGCGTGAAGGTAGATCGAGGTGCCCGGCCACAGGCCCTCGCCGAGCGCGTTCAGCGCATTGGCCATCAGATTGCCGTGGCTCAGCATCACGCCCTTGGAGCGCCCGGTGGTGCCGCCGGTGTAGAAGATGCCGGCGAGATCGTCACGCGCGCGCATCGCGTCCGGAACGGGTTGGCTGCGCGCGATCAGCGTCTCGTAATTCTCCATGCCCGCGGGTGTCTCGCCTTCGTCGGCATAGATCAACTTCAGGCCGGGGAGGGCGTTCGCGAGCGCCGTGCCGACCGGCGCGAACGCCTTGTCGACGAACAGGATCGTGGCGCGGCAATCGCGCAGCGCGTCCTCGTTCTCAATCTGAGACCAGCGGATGTTGAGCGGCACGATCACGGCGCCGGCCCAGCCGACGGCGAGGTACAGTTCGAGATAGCGGTCGGAGTTCAGCGACAGGATCGCGACGCGGTCGCCATTGCCGGCGCCAAGCGAGCGGATCGCTGAGGCGAGGCGGGCGACGCGGGTGCCGACCTCGCGCCAGCTGCGCCGCCGCTCACCGCAGACGACCGCGAGCCCGTTTGGATTGACCTGCAGCGCCCGCCGCAGCCCGTGTGTGATGTTCACTCCCGTCCTCCCTTGATGCGTTTCCCACGTTTCCCTTGCGAGGCGGTTTGTCCGCCTTCTTGCGCATTGATGTCGTGGCAATCCCCTCGGTGAGGCGGATCGCGAATTCCTCGGCGACGGCGCGTCCGGTCAGCTCACCGCCGGGCTGGAACCAGTGTCCGATCCAGTTCAGCGAGCCGGCGATGGCGAACGCCGCGAGCTTCGGGTCGCAGGGTTTCACCGAACCGTCCGCGATGCCAGCAGCGATATAGTCGCGGAAGGCGCGGTCGATCCGTCGCTTCGCGGTCTGCACGGTCTTGCGGTTATGCTCACTGAGATCGCGAAGATCGAACCGGACAAGGCTCTTGCCGTAGTCCGTCGTCATCAGCTCGGCGTAGCGGATGGTGAGCTTGCGCAGCTTGTCGAGGCCGCTACCGCTGCCGGCCGAGGTCTCGGCAATGCAGTCGTCGACCAACTCGTGGCCGATCGACCAGCACTCGAACAGGATCTCGTCCTTGCCGCGGAAGTAATTATACAGCGCGGGCTTGGTGATGTTCAGCCGCTTGGCGACGTCGTTCAGCGTGGCGCGGTGATAGCCCTGTTCGAGGAACAGCTGCACGGCGGCGCGCAGCACGGCTTCGCGCTTCTCGTCGCGGGCGCGGCGCCGGCTCTCGAACGGCAGCCATGGCGACTCGGTGTTGGAAAGGGGGAAGCGGGCGTCCATCGCGTGGCTGTTGTCGCATTGACTCCGGAAGGTGGTCCGTATATTACCCATGGGTAACAAATAGTCCAGTGGGTAATTTCCGGGAGGACACGCGATGACGTCACGCACCTATGTTGCCGGGGTCGGCATGATCCCGTTCGTCAAGCCCGGCGCCAACGCGCCGTATCATGTGATGGGTGCGGAGGCCGCGAAGCTCGCGCTCGCCGATGCCGGGCTCGATTACGGCCGTGTGCAGCAGGCCTATGTCGGCTATGTCTATGGCGACTCCACCTGCGGGCAGCGCGCGCTCTATCCGGTCGGCATGACCGGCATCCCGATCGTCAACGTCAACAACAACTGCTCGACCGGCTCGACCGCGCTGTTCCTGGCGCGGCAGGCGATTGAATCGGGCGCGGCCGACTGCGTGATGGCGCTCGGCTTCGAGCAGATGAAGCCCGGCGCGCTCGGCGCTGTGTTCACCGATCGCCCGAGCGCGTTCGACGATTTCGATGCGGCTGCCGACAAGCTTGTCGATGCGCCCGGCGTGCCGCTGGCGCTGCGCTATTTCGGCGGCGCCGGCCTCAGCCACATGAAGAAATACGGCACGCCGCTGTCGGCGTTCGCCAAGGTGCGCGCCAAGGCGAGCCGTCACGCGAAGAACAATCCGCTGGCGCTGTTCCGCAAGGAGGTCACCGCCGACGACGTGATGAACGACCAGGTGATCTGGCCCGGCGTGATGACGCGGCTGATGGCGTGCCCGCCGACCTGCGGTGGCGCCGCCGCGATCCTGGTCTCGGAGAAGTTCGCCGACCAGCATGGCCTCAACAAGAGCGTCCGCATCGCCGCGCAGGCGATGACGACCGACACGCCCTCGACCTTCGGCGCGTCTGATATGATGCAGGTGGTTGGCTACGACATGGCGCGCGATGCCGCGAGCAAGGTCTATGAGGCGGCCGGCATCGGGCCTGCGGATCTCGACGTCGTCGAGCTGCACGACTGCTTCGCCCATAACGAGCTGATCACCTATGAAGGGCTCGGCCTGTGCGGAGAGGGCGAGGCCGCGAAGTTCATCGATGACGGCGACAACTCCTACGGCGGCAGGATCGTTACCAACCCGTCCGGCGGGCTGCTGTCGAAGGGCCATCCGCTCGGCGCCACCGGCCTTGCGCAGTGCTACGAGCTGACGCGGCAGCTGCGCGGCACCGCCGCGGCAACGCAAGTGGAGGGCGCGCGGCTCGGTTTGCAGCACAATCTCGGCCTCGGCGGCGCCTGCGTCGTGACGCTCTACGAACGCGCCTGAGGCAGCCCATGGTCGATCAATCCGCCGTCGGGCGTACGTTCACGCCCGTGACCGCGCGCGTCGAGCCGGGGCGCCTGCGCTTCTTCCTCGACACGCTCGGGGAGACCAATGCGGTCTATCGCGACGGGGCAACGGCGCCGGTGCCGCCGACCTATCTGTTCTGTCTGGAGATGATGGATGCGGCTGAGCCGTTCGAGTTCCTGACCGCGCTCGGCATCGATCTCGCCCGCGTGCTGCATGGCGAGCAGCGCTTCGACTATCATGCACCCGTGGTGATCGGGGACACCCTGACCTTCCGGCCGCGCGTCACCAGCGTGACCGAGAAGAAGGGCGGGGCGATGACGCTGATCGTGGTCGAGACCGCGGTCACCAACCAGGCCGGCGTCCACGTCGCCGATACCTCGCGCACCATCGTGGTGCGCAATGCGAGGCCGTCATGAGCAGCAGCGTTCCCGCGGTCGGCGACCGCATCGTCCACAAGGAATTCCCGCCGATCAGCCGCCATCGCCTCGCGCTGTACTGCGGCGCCTCGGGCGACCACAACCCGATCCATGTCGACATCGACTTCGCGAAGCAAGCGGGGTTTCCCGACGTGTTCGCGCACGGCATGCTGGTCATGGGCTATCTCGGCCAGGCGTTGACGGACGCGGTCATCCCGTCGCGCATCCGCTCATTCTCGACCCGCTTTGCCGCGATCACCCAGCTCGGCGCCGCGTTGACCTGCGAAGGCACAGTGACCGAGCTGATCGAGCAGGGCGGTGAGAAGCGGGTAAAACTCGCGCTGACCACGAAGGATCAGAACGGCGAGATCAAGCTCGCTGGGGAAGCCGTTATCGCGCTCTGATTGGCCGAACTGCTATCGCAGCGTTACTGGGGCTCCCTCTCCCGCTTGCGGGAGAGGGCTGGGGTGGGGGCTCTCTCCACGAGTCAGATCGTGGAGAGAGCCCCCACCCGCATTGCATCTTCGATGCGATGCGACCTCCCCCCCAAGCGGGAGAGGTGAAGAAAGAAGATCATCTTGCTTGAGGGAGAATTTCATGTCGAAACTGCAAGGCAAAGTCGCGCTCGTCTCCGGATCGGGCCGCGGCATCGGGCGCGCGATTGCGTTGAAGCTCGCGAGCGAGGGCGCGAAGGTCGTGGTCAACGACCTCGACGCCGAGCCAGGCAACGCCGTTGTCGCCGAGATCAAGGCCATGGGCGGCGAGGCGATCGCGGTCAATGGCAGCGTGGTCGAGACCGGCTTCGCGGATCGTTTCGTCGGTGCGGCCATCGAAACATTCGGCGGCCTCGACATCATCGTCAACAATGCCGGCTACACTTGGGACTCGACGATCCAGAAGATGTCGGACGAGCAGTTCCAGGCGATGCTCGACGTCCATCTCGTCGCCCCGTTCCGCATCCTGCGCGCGGCATCGGAGCCGATCCGGGTGATGGCGAAGAAGGAGGCGGAGGCCGGCCGCGAGGTATTCCGCAAGGTCGTCAACATCTCGTCGATCGCGGGCCTCTACGGCAATGCCGGGCAGGCGAGCTACTCCTCGGCCAAGGCCTCGCTGATCGGGCTGACGCGCACGATGTGCAAGGAGTGGGGCCGCTACAAGGTCAACGTCAATTGCGTGGCGTTCGGCCTGATCAACACCCGCCTGACCCAGCCGATCGAGAGCCAGCAGAAGACCATCGGCGTCGCCGGCCGCGACATCAAGGTCGGCGTCCAGCCGCAGATGCTGGAGGCGATGGGCCGGATGATCCCACTCGGCCGCGGCGGCACGCCGGAAGAGGCGGCGGACGCGGTCTATCTGTTCTGCGCGCCGGAATCGAACTACATCAGTGGTCAGGTGATCGTCGCCGGCGGCGGTCTCTTGATCTGACTAAAGCGTTTTCAAGCGAAGTGGACGCCGGTTCGCGTCAAGAAAACGCGTCAAAAAAATGCGCAGCGGGGATATCATGCACTACCGATCGTCCTGGATGACTGAGGAGCTGGACACCTTCCGTGACCAGTTCCGTAAATTCCTCGCCAAGGATCTTTTGCCACACGCCGAGAAATGGCGCGAGCAGAAGCTGGTCGATCGCTCCGCCTGGCGCGCGCTCGGCGAGATGGGCGCGCTGCTGCCGAGCGTGCCGGAGGCCTATGGCGGCCTCGGGGCCAGCTTCGCCTATGAGGCCGCCGTGCTCGATGACCTCGAGAGCACGGTCCCGGAGCTGACCACCGGCGTTTCCGTGCACAGCGCGATCGTCGCGCACTACATCGTCAACTACGGCTCGGAGGAGCAGAAAAAGCGCTGGCTGCCGAAGATGGCGTCGGGTGAGATGGTCGGCGCCATCGCGATGACCGAACCCGGCACCGGCTCCGACCTGCAGGCCGTCAAGACCACGGCGAAGAAGCAGGGCAATTCCTACGTCATCAACGGCCAGAAGACTTTTATTACCAACGGCCAGGCCGCCGATCTCGTGATCGTGGTGGCGCGCACCGGAGCGCCGGGCGCGAAAGGCATCTCGCTGATCGTCGTTGAAACTGCGGGCGCGGAGGGCTACCGGCGCGGCCGCAACCTCGACAAGATCGGCCTGCACGCCTCCGATACATCGGAACTGTTCTTCGACAATGTCACGGTGCCGCCGGAAAACCTGCTCGGAGGCGAGGAGGGCAACGGCTTCGTCCAGCTGATGCAGCAATTGCCGCAGGAGCGGTTGTCGCTCGCGATCGGGGCGGTCGCCTCGATGGAGCGCGCGGTCAAGATTACCGCCGAATACACCAAGGCGCGCACCGCGTTCGGCAAGCCGCTGATCGAATTCCAGAACACCGCATTCACGCTCGCCGAGCGCAAGACCGAGGCGATGATCGCCCGCGTCTTCGTCGACTGGTGCGTCGAGCGCCTGGTCGCCGGCGACCTCGACACCGTGACGGCCTCGATGGCGAAATGGTGGTGCTCGCAGAAGCAGGTCGAAACCGCCGACGAATGCCTGCAACTGCATGGCGGCTACGGCTACATGCAGGAATATCCGATCTCGCGCATGTTCGTCGATTCCCGCATCCAGAAGATCTATGGCGGCACCAACGAGATTATGAAGGTCCTGATCGCGCGCTCGCTGTGACGATTCTCCGTCATTCCGGGGCGATGCGTTAGCATCGAACCCGGAATCTCGAGATTCCCAGGTGCGCAATTGCGCACCCGGGTTCGCTCCCTTCAGTCGCGCCCCGGAATGACCAGCCGGACGTGATCGCGCTCCTACATCGCGCGCACGTTCTTCAGGAACTTGTCGACCTGAACTTCCAGCTCCGAGGCGTTGCTGGCGAGCTCCCCGGAGGCCGCCAGAACGTTCTCGGCGGCCTTGCTGGCATCGTCGATCGCCTTGGTCGTTCCGTTGATGTTTGCGGTGACCTCCTTGGTGGCCGCGGCCTGTTCCTCGACGGCGCTGGCGATCACGGTCGAGATCTCGCTGATCTGGACGATGACCTGCGAGATCGCCTTCAGCGCCGTGGCTGTGTTGCCGGTCGCGGCCTGCATCTCGTTGATCTGCGCCGAAATGTCTTCGGTGGCCTTGGCGGTCTGGTTGGCCAGCGCCTTCACCTCGGAGGCGACGACCGCAAATCCGCGTCCGGCCTCGCCGGCACGCGCGGACTCGATCGTGGCGTTGAGCGCGAGCAAGTTGGTCTGGCCGGCGATCTGGCTGATCAGCGCGACAACGTCGCCGATCTTCTGCGCCATGGTCACGAGGCCCGCGACCAGTTGGTCGGATTTCGCGGCTTCCTCGACCGCCATGCGGGCGATGCGGCTCGCTTCGGCCACCTGACGGCTGATCTCGTTGACCGAGGACGACAGCTCCTCGGAGGCGGACGCCGCGCTCGCCGAGCGCTGATTGACGAATTCGGCTGTTGTCGTCAGCGATCGCGCGGTGCCCTGCATCTGCGTCGAGGCCGATGCCAGCATCCCGGCAAGGCCCTTGACGTCCTTCTCGAAATCGTCGGCGAGCTTCACATTGCCGGTAACAACCGACCAGCTCAGCATCGCGCCGGTATAGTTGCCGCGTTTGTCGGTCAGCCCGGAGACCCGCAGGTCGAGCGTTTCCGGGCCGAGCTTGATCTTGGCCGCGTGTGGCAGGTTCTTGGGATCGCCGACGATGCGGCGCTGATGCGCCGGGTTCCTGTGGAAGATGTCGAACGAGTTGCCGAGGATCTTGTCCGGCGCCACCGGAAGCAAATGCTTCACGGTGTCGAGCGTCTTGAGGCTGGTCTGGTTGATGTAGGTGATGTTGAACTCGGTATCGCACATCATGATGTTGATCGGCATGTTGTCGAGCATCTGCAACAGCCGCTCGGTCTGGGTTTCAAGCCGCGCCTTCTCGGTCGCGAGCTCCCAGGTCAGCATCGGCCCGGTGTAGCGGCCGCGTGAATTGGTCATCGCTGTCACGGTGAGATCGAGCGTCTCGCCGCCGATGGTGATGCGCGCCCTGTGCGGCAGGTTCTTCGGATCGGATAAGAGCCGGCGCTGATGCTGCGGGTTCTTGTGAAAGATGTCGATCGATTGTCCGATCAGCGCGTCGACCTTCACCGGCAGCACATGTTCGATCTTCTTCAGATTCTGCCGCGTCGACTCGTTGATGTAGGTGATCCTGAAATTGTCCAGCTCGCAGAGCATGACACTGATCGGCATGTCGTCGAACAGCCGGTAAGAACTGTCCGAGCCGATCACGCTTGCGACGCTCTTCATCCCCAACATGCATTGCCTCCAGCATTGATATCAATTGGTGAACGGAAAACGATGCACCTGGTCGGCAGCAGAACGCCTTCCGCAGCGGGACGGCGGGCAGGTGCGATACACGATTTACAATTTTAGACTGTACGAAACCGTAGGCGATTCGAGTTCCATTCCAAAGTGCATGCAGTTGGTGCCACGCTATCGTCACACGCGCTGCGTGCGATGAGCGCAGCCGAAATCGACGCGCAAGACGGCGATTTGCTGCGATATCGACGCGATCGTGTAGCAAACGGTGCGAAGCGACCGATCGCTGCACCGTAGTCTTACGGAAGCACACGCGCGCGCATCGAATGATTGTTATCGTGCATATGACGCGATGGTCCATGCAGTTTGTGCCACGCTATTGTCATGCGCGCCGCAACGCGCTGGCTTTCACGCGTCCCGTGCGGCAGCCGCGCGCCGTCGGTCTTTGCGATGCATGCGGATCATCTGCTGCAGCGGTCGGTGCCGCGTGATGACCGCGAGGCTGCCGCATCGCCGATGAGGTTGCTGTTGAAAGAAACACGCACTGGTTGATCCGGGCGCCGCGGTACCGGATCGAACTTGCCGGCCGGCGAGGGAACATGTCATCCGCACGCTGACGGCAAGGGCGCTCTCAAATCGGCGGAGGGTTACCTGCCTGCTCTCCGGCCGAGCCGCGCCGATCCCGCCGGCGTTCGTCCGCTCTGCGGAAATCGATGACGAAAGGGCGATGCCCATTGCCTATCGCATGGCTTGACCCCGCTTCTCCCGCGAGAGGCTGCTTCGGCCTTGCGCCATATTCCCGTCTATCATACCCCCGTCGGACCACATTCCGCGCGAGCCGCAAGCGCGCGCCAATGCCGCAGGGAGCCCTCATGACCAAAAGCAACGCCCGCACCGGAGGCCAGATCCTGATCGACCAGCTGGTCGCGCAAGGGGTGGAGCGCGTCACCTGTGTGCCGGGCGAGAGCTATCTGGCGGCGCTCGACGCCCTGCATGACAGCCCGATCGACGTCGTGATCTGCCGTGCCGAAGGGGGCGCGGCGATGATGGCGGAGGCCTATGGCAAGCTCACCGGGCGTCCCGGCATCTGCTTCGTCACCCGCGGCCCGGGCTCGACCAACGCCGCGCACGGCGTGCACATCGCGATGCAGGACTCCACCCCGATGATCCTGTTCGTCGGCCAGGTCGACACCGGCATGCGTGAGCGCGAGGCGTTCCAGGAGCTCGATTACAAGGCGGTGTTCGGCACCATGGCGAAATGGGCGGTCGAGATCGATCGTCCGGACCGCATTCCGGAACTGGTCGCGCGCGCCTTCCGCGTCGCGCTGCAGGGCCGCCCCGGTCCGGTCGTAATCTCGCTGCCGGAGAACATGCTGACGGAAACCGCAGCGGTCGCCGACGCGCCGAAGGTCGAGCCCGCCGCGAGCTGGCCGGCGCCATCGGATCTCGAACGTCTCGGCGCGATGCTGGCGGGCGCCAAGGCGCCGCTCGTGGTGCTCGGCGGCTCGGCCTGGACCGCGGAGGCCGCCAAGGGCATCGCGCGCTTCGCCGAGCGTTTTGATCTCCCGGTCGCGACCTCGTTCCGCCGCGCCTCGCTGTTCGACGCCGACCACTCGCATTATGCCGGCGATCTCGGCATCGGCCCGAGCCCGAAGCTCAGGGATCGCTTCACCGGCGCCGACGTCATTCTCCTGATCGGCGGCCGCATGTCGGAGATGCCGTCCTCGTCCTACACGCTGCTCGACATTCCCACACCGAGCCAGAAGCTCATTCACGTGCATCCGGGCTCCGAAGAGCTCGGCCGCGTCTACCAGCCGGCGCTGGCGATCCAGGCGACGCCTGCGGCCTTCGCTGCCGCGGTCGAGAGCATGAAGCCCGCAGCCGCGCCCGCCTGGAAGGGTGAGGCGGCCAAGGCGCACGTGGACTATCTTGCCTGGACCGAGAAGCCGCGCGAGCTGCCAGGGCACTTCCAATACGGCGAGGTCGTGACCTGGCTGCGCGATCGGCTGCCGAAGGATGCGATCGTCTGCAACGGCGCCGGCAATTACGCCGGTTGGATTCATCGCCACCATCGCTTCCACGCTTTCGCAGCCCAGCTCGCGCCGACCTCGGGCTCGATGGGCTACGGCGTGCCGGCGGCTGTGATGGCCAAGCGGCAGCATCCGGATCGCGTGGTCGTCGCATTCGCCGGCGACGGCTGCTTCCTGATGAACGGGCAGGAGTTCGCCACCGCCGTGCAGTATGACGCGCCGCTGATCGTTGTCGTCATCGACAATGCGCAATACGGCACCATCCGCATGCATCAGGAGCGCGACTATCCCGGCCGCGTCGTCGGCACCCAGCTCAAGAACCCGGATTTCGCGCTCTACGCCAAGGCGTTCGGCGGTCATGGCGAGCGGGTCGAGCGCACCGAAGACTTCGCGCCGGCGTTCGAGCGGGCGCTGGCGTCCGGCAAGCCCGCGATCCTGCACTGCCTGGTCGATCAGCGTGCGCTGTCGGTCGGTAAGGATTTTGCGCCGCAGGCTTCTAGCTGATGGCAGAGTCCGCCGGCCGTCACGTCGCGATCATCGGCGCCGGCGCGGTCGGCGTGATCAGTGCCATCGAGGCGCTGCGCGCGGGCCATCGTGTCACGCTGATCGATCCGGGCGAGCCCGGCGGCACCCAGGCGGCGAGCTATGGCAATGCCGGCTGGCTGTCGTCGCATTCGGTGATCCCGCCGGCCGAGCCGGGCACCTGGAAGAAGGTGCCGTTCTATCTGATGGACCCGCTCGGGCCGCTTGCGATCCGTTGGTCGTATCTGCCGAAGGCGTTGCCGTGGCTGGTCAAATATCTGCTGTCGAGCTGGACCGAGGCGCAGGTCGAGGCCACCGCGCGGGCGATGCGCGATCTCTTGAAGGACGCGCCGCTTCTGCACCGGCAGCTCGCCGAGGAAGCCGGCGTGCCCGAGCTGATCGAGCGGCGCGGCGTGATGCACGTGTTTCCCTCGCGCACGCCGTTCGACCGCGACCTCGGCTGGCGCATCCGCAAGCGCGTCGGCATTGAATGGCTGGAGCTCGATGAAAACGAGATGCGCCAGCGCGAGCCCGATCTGCATCCGCGCTACAAGTTCGGCGTCGTGGTCGAGGAGGCCGGCCGCTGCCGCGATCCCGGCGCCTACGTCGCAGCGCTCGCCGCGCACGCGATCGCGAGCGGCGCCGAGCGCGTCGCTGCCAAGGCCACAGGCCTCAGGCTTGCGGGTGACAGGCTCGTCGCCGTGGTCACCGAGACCGGCGAGATCGCCTGCGATGCGGCGGTGGTTGCCGCCGGCGCGCGCTCGAAGCAGCTGACCGCATCGATCGGCGACCCTCTGCCGCTGGAGACCGAGCGCGGCTATCACGTCATGATCGAGAATCCGGAATCCGGGCCGCGCAATTCGATGATGGCTTCGGACGCCAAGATGGTGGTCAACTGGACCGATAAGGGCCTGCGCGCCGCCGGCACGGTGGAGATCGCGGGGCTCGACGCCGAGCCGAACTGGAGGCGTGCCGAGATCCTGCGCGAGCATCTCTTCAGCATGTTTCCGAAACTGCCGAGGGACATTCCACCATCGCGGATCAAGACCTGGTTCGGCCATCGCCCGAGCATGCCCGACGGGCGGCCCTGCATCGGCCATAGCCGCGCCTCGCGCGACGTGGTCTATGCGTTCGGCCATGGCCATGTCGGCCTGGTCGGTTCGGCCCGCACCGGCCGGCTGGTCGCGCAACTGCTGAGCGGCAAGGCGCCGGAAATTCCGTTGCAGCCGTTCGCGCCGTCACGCTTCCTGTAGGGGACGCAAGCCTTAGCTCTCGCCGGCCCAGGCCGTGATCGCAGCCGGTGCAATCACGCGTCTCGGCGTGTGCGGATTGATCGTTCCGGCGCTGACGTCCTGGGTCTGATCGAGCAGGCTGCGCGCAAACGCCTTGGCGTCCTGCTCGGTGGTGAAAGTGCGGGTCTGGCGCGCGCAGCGGTGGTGTCCGGCGTCAGGGCTTCTCACGGCGAACGACACGTACCAGATGGCCTTGTCCGTCTTCATCGCGCGTCTCAGGCAACGGTGGTTAGCCCGCGCGATCGGGACGTGGTGCTGGATGTTCGATATGCAAAAAGTGCCAAGGGAAGAATCCTTAAACACAACAGATGACGGCTAATTGGCTCTTCGGCGGACAGGAATGCTACAGGATCGGCGCTGATACCGATACGGGCGGCATATTACCTCTCAACCGATGGGTGAACTGTCAATGCGCCGCAGCGGTGTTGGTTCCTGCGATGCAATGGCAGCGTTGGGACGGCGCGCTCGGGTGACCCAAGGGGCCGCGCCGGATCATCATGCACATCTGTCATCGCCCGCGAAGGCGGGCGATCCAGTACGCCGCGGCCTCTCGGTTCGAGCACAACTGCCTCTGGAATACTGGATCGCCCGGTCAAGCCGGGCGATGACACCGGAGATAGGGACCCAGTGACGACGCGTCGTATCGCGCGAGCACCATCCTCATTGTCGTCCTGGCGAAAGCCAGGACCCATTACCCCAAATGCGAATTGCTACGCTGTGCTGGGGCCACAGTCCCTCAAACGATAAATATCGGTGGTTATGGGTCCCTGCTTTCGCAGGGACGACAGCGAGGATGAGGTGGCGGCGCTGCCTCTCTCACTGTCCGATCCGCACCACCATCTTGCCGAGCGCGGCGCGGGTTTGCATCGTCGTGAACGCCGCACGGAAATCTTCAAGCTCGAACACCTTGCCGACCACAGGCGTCAGTCGGCCGTCGTTCAGCCATGCCGACAATTGCGTCATCACGCGCGCCTGCGCCTCGGGCTCGCGGCGCGCGATCTGCGCGGCATCGACGCCGATCAGGAGGCCACCCTTCAGAAGCGGCAGATTGAACGGCAGAGCAGGGATCTGGCCTGCCGCAAAGCCGACCACGACATGGCGGCCGTTCCAGGCGATCGAGCGGAACGCCTGCAGCGAGACCTCGCCGCCGACCGGATCGAAGATCACGTCGGGACCATGGCCGCCGGTTGCGTCCTTCAGCGCATCGCGCCAATCGGGCTTCGTGTAGTCGACGACGGCATCGGCGCCGAAGCTTGCGGCGAAGCTGCGCTTCTCGTCGGTCGAGGCGGCGGCAATGACGCGCGCGCCGAGCAGCTTGCCGACCTGGATCGCGGCGATGCCGGTGCCGCCGGCGGCACCCAGCACCAGCAGTTGCTCGCCGGCCTTGAGCGAGCCGCGCTCGGCGAGCGCATACAACGCGGTGAGGTAGTTGGTGCGGAAGGCCGCGGCGGCCTCCATCGAAAGGCCGTCGGGCATGATCTCGACGGCGGCAGCCGGCACCACGATGTACCCGGCCAGCGCGCCCGAGCGCGCCGCGCCCATCACCCGCATGCCCGGCGCGATGCCGGCAACATCGCTCGCGACCTCGTCGACCACGCCGGCGAATTCCGCACCGGGCGTAAAGGGCACGGCATCCTTGGTCTGGTAGCGGCCCTCGACCTTCAACCCATCGACGAAGCCGATGCTCGCGGCGTGGACCCGGACGCGGATCTGTCCGGCGGCGGGTGTTGGGGTGGCGATCTCCTTCAGCCCGATCTGATCGATGGGCGCGTATTGCTCGACGACGACCGCCTTCATCCTGTCCTGCTCATTGGTTCGTTTCCTCTGGCCGAACCTATCTCACGTCCGTTGTTCTACGGGGAGACCTTTTGCGCATGCAGCGGCGGTGTCGCATGCGGAAAGCCAACATCTTCAACGACATCGCGAAAAGGCGGACGTTTACCCGTTGTTATCCCTACCAAATTCGGTAACGCGTCCTTAATGGCGTTAACGTTAGGGTTTTCCACGCGGCCCGCACTGGGCTGCGCGCCGTCCAGGACGGGCAGGTTGCGTACGCGTTGGAGTCTCCTATGGATATCATGACTGGCGCCGGGCTGCTGGCTGGCATCATCGTCATCGCGGTGATGATGTTCATGGGCGGCGACCTGCACATGTTCATCTCCGAACACGCCATGATCATCATCTTCGGCGGCTCGATCGCGGCGACGATGATCCGCTTTCCGCTCGGCGTGATGCTGCACGGGCTGCCGCTCGGCGCCAAGTTTGCCTTCACCATGAGCCGGCTGTCGGCCCGCGACCTCGTCGATGAGCTCGCCCGCATCGCCGAGATCGCCCGCAAGCAGGGCCCGGTCGGCCTGGAGAAGGTCGAGACCGACGAGCCGTTCCTCGCCAAGGGCATCCGCTACGTCGCCGACGGTTACGACCTCGAATTCATCCGCGACAACATGGAGCGCGACCGCGACAATTTCCTGATGCACCTCGACGAGGGCAGCAAGATCTATCGCGCGATCGGCGACTGCGCGCCGGCCTTCGGCATGATCGGCACGCTGATCGGCATGGTGCAGATGTTCGCCAACATGACCGACCCTTCCAAGCTCGGCCCGTTCATGGCGACCGCGCTGCTCGCCACGCTGTACGGCGCGCTGGTGGCCAACCTGTTCTGTCTTCCGATCGCCGACAAGCTGCACGGCAAGCTGCTCGACGAGGAGACCAACCGCACGCTGATCATCGACGGCATCCTGATGATCCGCGATTCCAAGAGCCCGGCGCTGGTGCGCGAGATGCTGCTGGCCTATCTGCCGGAGAAGCATCGCAACGAGGAGGGTGAGCCGGTTCCGGCCTGACGGCCCCGACTGGCGCTCCGGGGACAGCAGCGATGGCCAAGAAGAAGCGCGGCGACGCCCATACCGGAGGTCACGGCTGGTTCGTGACCTTCGCCGACCTGATGGGCCTGATGATGAGCTTCTTCGTGATGCTCGTTGCGTTCTCCACCATGGACAACAACAAGCTGAAGATCGTCGCCGGCTCGATGCGCGACGCCTTCGGCGTGCAGACCAATGTGCGCTATTCCGGCATCGTCGAGTCCGACGGCCTACCGACCCGGCCGAAGCTCAAGAATGTCGAGCACATCTCGCCGGAGGAATCCTCCGCCAATCCGACGCCGGACGAAAAAGAGCGCAGCCAGATCAATGGCGCGCGGCTGAAGATCGACCGCGAGTTCGCGCTCGCTTCCGCCTCGCTGCGCCAGGCGCTGCAGGACATGCCGGAGCTGACCGAGATTTCCAAGAACATCATGTTCGAGGAGACCAAGGAGGGGCTCAACCTCGAGATCGTCGACCAGGACGGCCGCTCGATGTTCGCCGACGGCTCCAGGGAGCCGTATGAACGCACCCGCCGGCTGATCCAGAAGCTCGCCGCGCCACTGAAGGCGACGCCGCTGCGGATCGCGATCGTGGGGCATACAGCCGCAGGCTTCGTGCCGGCGCGAAGCGATTACGACGCCTTCGACCTGTCCGCGGACCGCGCCAATGCGGTGCGGCAGATCCTGGAGCGTGAGGGGCTGCCGCCGTCCCACATCTTCGCGGTTTCCGGCAAGGCCGACGGCCAGCCGCTGTTTCCCGACGATCCGACGCTGCCGGCGAACCGTCGCGTGACCATCACGTTGATGCGGGAAAATCCGCCATTGCCGCCGGATCTGAAGCCGTAGCTCCGGGTTACCATGCTACCGTCGCTGGCCATGCTGGTTGGTTGACAGGCGGGGCGGAAGCGTCGATAGCCGCGCGGATCAAAATCAACCGATCGGGCGTTCCAACCTCGCCATGGCTGTCAGCGTCTCATCCACCGAAGCCCAGGAGACCCAAGGTACGGGGCAGGGCAAGGGCCAAGGCACCTCCGGCTTCTGGGCCCTGACACTGGGCAGCATCGGAGTGGTGTTCGGCGATATCGGAACCTCGCCGCTCTACGCATTCCGCGAGGCGGTCGGCGGCGCCGCGCACGGCCAGCCGGTGACCCGCATCATGGTGCTGGGCGTGCTCAGCCTGATCCTGTGGGCGCTGTTCACCGTCGTCACCGCCAAATACGTCCTTCTGCTGCTGCGCGCCGACAACAATGGCGAGGGCGGCACGCTGTCGCTGATGGCGCTCGGCCAGCGCGCGATCGGACGGCGCAGCTGGCCGCTGCTCGCGCTCGGCGTGGTCGGCGCCTCGATGTTCATCGGCGATTCCATGATCACGCCGGCGATCTCGGTGCTGTCGGCGGTCGAAGGCCTCAAGCTCGCCACGCCGCATCTCGAGCACTATGTGGTGCCGCTGACGATCCTGATCCTCGTGCTGCTGTTCTCGGTGCAGAGTTCGGGCACCGCGCGCGTTGCCTCTGCCTTCGGGCCGGTGATGGTCGTGTGGTTCGCATCGCTCGCGGTGATGGGGGTGGTCCACATCATGGACGATCCGTCGGTGCTGGCGGCGATCAATCCGTATTACGCGATCCAGTTCCTGCTGACCCACGGCACCGTCGGCCTGGTGACGCTGGGCGCGGTGTTCCTCGCGGTGACCGGCGGCGAGGCGCTCTACGCCGATCTCGGGCATTTCGGCCGCAAGCCGATCCAGTCCGGCTGGCTGTTCTTCGTGCTGCCCTCGCTGCTGCTGAATTATTTCGGGCAGGGCGCGCTGGTGCTGTCCGATCCGGCCGCGATCGAGAACTCGTTCTACCGCATGGTGCCGGAGGTGCTGCTGCTGCCGCTGATCGGGCTCGCCACCGCTGCGACCGTGATCGCGAGCCAGGCGGTGATCACCGGCGCCTATTCGCTGATCAGCCAGGCGGTGCAGCTCGGGCTCTTGCCGCGCTTCGAGGTGCGCTACACCTCGGAGACCCACGCCGGGCAGATCTACCTACCGCGCGTCAACCGGCTGCTGCTGATCGGCGTGCTGCTGCTGGTGCTGCTGTTCCGCACCTCGAGTGGGCTCGCCTCGGCCTACGGCATCGCCGTCTCCACCACCATGGTCGCCGACGGCATCATGGGCTTCATCGTGATCTGGAAGCTGTGGAACTGGCGCGTGGCGTCGGCCGCCGCCTTGATCCTGCCGTTCGTGATCGTCGACATGACTTTCTTCAGCGCCAATCTCTTGAAGTTGTTCGAGGGCGCGTGGGTGCCGCTGCTGTTCGGCGTCGTGATGGCGACGATGATCTGGACCTGGCGTCGCGGCGCCGCGATCCTGATCGCCAAGACCCGCCGCATCGAGGTGCCGCTACGCGACCTGATCCACAGCCTGGAGAAGCGGCCGCCGCATATCGTCAAGGGCACCGCGGTGTTCCTGACCAGCGATCCCAGCTTCGTGCCGACCGCGCTCTTACACAATCTCAAGCACAACAAGGTGCTGCACGAGCACAATGTGATCCTGACCATCGAGACCGCGCCGACACCGCGCGTCGACCTGTCGGAGCGCGTGACCATGGAGAAGGTCAGCGACAAGTTCACCGCGGTGCGGCTGCGCTTCGGCTACATGGAATCGCCGAACGTGCCGAAGGCGCTTGCGGTTGCGCGCAAGCTCGGCTGGCAGTTCGACATCATGTCGACCTCGTTCTTCGTGTCGCGCCGGTCGCTGAAGCCATCCGCCCAGTCCGGGATGCCGCAGTGGCAGGACCACCTGTTCATCGCGATGAGCCGGTCCGCCAACGATGCCACCGACTATTTCCAGATTCCGACCGGGCGGGTCGTTGAAGTGGGTACTCAGGTAACTATTTGATGCAGCGACGGATTCGACAGTTGAAAAGCCGTGATCTATGCGTGATATGCATGGCGGAGGCCTGAATCCGGGCTAACCTATGCATTCCTGCCGGGAGTATAGGCCTGCGACCCGGCATTGTGCAGTGCGGCAGAAGACAGAGGCGCAGCTTCCCATGTCATCCGAGAGTGCGATCACCGCGGCGGAAACGCCCGCGGCAAACGGCCATGGCGAGGCGCATTCAACCGCCACCTTCAAGGCGCTGATGCTCGGCAGCATCGGCGTCGTCTATGGCGACATCGGTACCAGCCCGCTATACGCGCTGCGCGAAGCCGTCGTCGCGGCTGCCGGCGGCGAGGGCGCCGTGACGGCGCATGCGGTACTCGGCGTGCTCAGCCTGATCCTGTGGGCGTTGATCGTCGTCGTGACGCTGAAATATGTCGTGATCCTGCTGCGTGCCGACAACAATGGCGAGGGCGGGACGCTGGCGCTGATGGCGCTGGCGCAGCGCGCGGTCACCAAGGGCGGAGCCGCGATCGTGCTGCTCGGCATCATCAGCGGCGCGCTGTTCTACGGCGACGCCGTCATCACCCCGGCGCTGTCGGTGTTGTCGGCGATCGAGGGCATCAAGCTCGTCACCTCGACATTCGATCCCTATGTCGTCCCGCTCACGGTGGTGATCCTGGTCGTCCTGTTCGCCGTGCAGTCGCGCGGCACCGCGCGCGTCGCCGCGTTCTTCGGCCCGGTGATGTGCGTGTGGTTCGCCGTGATCGCGGTCGCGGCGCTGCCGCAGATCGTGCGGCACCCCGAGGTGCTGTACGCGTTCAACCCGATCCTTGCGGTGTCGTTCATGCTGCATCACGGCGTGATCGGCTTCATCACGCTCGGTGCGGTCTTCCTCGCGGTGACCGGCGCGGAGGCGCTCTATGCCGACCTCGGTCACTTCGGCAAGCGCCCGATCCAGACCGCGTGGCTGTTCATCGTGCTGCCGTCGCTGGCGCTGAACTATCTCGGGCAGGGCGCGCTTCTGATCGGCGATCCCAAGGGCATCGAGAACCCGTTCTTCCTGATGTTCCCGGACTGGGCGCTGATCCCGATGGTCGCGCTTGCCACCATGGCGACCGTGATCGCGAGCCAGGCCGTCATCACCGGCGCCTACTCGCTGACCCGGCAGGCGATCCAGCTCGGCCTGATGCCGCGGTTCGAAATCCGCCACACGTCGGAGGCGCATTCCGGCCAGATCTACATGCCGCGCATCAACCGGTTGCTGTTCATCGCGGTCATCGTGCTGGTGCTGATGTTCCGCTCGTCGAGCGCGCTGGCGTCGGCCTACGGTATCTCCGTGACCGGCACCATGGTGGTGACGGCGATGATGGGCTTTGTGGTGATCTGGAAGGTCTGGCGCTGGTCACCGCTCGCCGCCGCGGCGTTGGTCGCGCCGTTCCTGTTCCTGGACGTCACGTTCCTGGCCGCCAACCTCCTCAAGGTGTTTGAGGGCGGCTGGGTGCCGCTTGCGCTCGGCGGGGTCATGATCGTGGTGATGTACACCTGGCGGCGCGGCAGCCGGCTGTTGTTCGAGAAGTCGCGCAAGCTGGAATTCCCGCTCGCCGATCTCGTCGCGATGCTGGAGAAGCGGCCGCCGCAGCGCGTCTCCGGGACGGCCGTGTTCCTGACCAGCGATCCCGTCAGCGCGCCGACCGCGCTGATGCACAGCCTCAAGCACTACAAGGTGCTGCACGAGAAGAACGTCATCCTCACCATCGAGACAGCGCCGACGCCGCGCATCGATCCTTCCGAGCGGGTGCGGATGGAGCAGCTGACCGAGACCTTCTCCAAGGTGACGCTGAAGTTCGGTTTCATGGAGCAGCCGAACGTGCCGAAGACGCTGGCGATCGCCCGCAAGCTCGGCTGGCAGTTCGACATCATGTCGACCTCGTTCTTCCTGTCCCGCCGTGCGTTGAAGCCGGCGGCGCATTCGGGCATGCCGAGCTGGCAGGACCATCTGTTCATCGCGCTGAGCCGCTCCTCGAACGATGCCACCGACTATTTCCAGATCCCGACCGGGCGGGTGGTCGAGGTCGGCACGCAAGTCACGATCTAGGGTCCAAGATCCAGCGTTTCCGCGCGGCATCTAACCCGTTTCGGGTGCTTGATTTTCTGCGCGCGAGAGGCGACTTTGCGGCCCGGACCGGCGGGCCGCGCGAGGCTCGCCCAAGCTGATATCGGGAGGATATTTCCGTGGCGGATCACAAGGTGGAAGATTTGTTTCCGGACGAGGTGTCGAAGGGCATAGCGGAAGGCCGCTATCTCCTGGTCGACGTCCGCGAGCCCAATGAGGTCACTGTGGAGGCCTATCCCGATGGCGTCGTGGTGCCGCTGTCGGCGTTCGATCCATCAGCGATTCCGGATCCGCAGGGCAAGCAGGTGGTGTTCGCCTGCCGCTCCGGCAAGCGCTCGGTGACGGCCTCGCTGGCGGCTCAGGCCGCGGGCCTGCCCTATGACAAGCATTTGGCGGGCGGCATCATCGGCTGGAAGGCGGCAGGACTGCCCACCAAGACCGGCGGCTGATTCCTGACATGACCTCCATGAACAAGGTCTTCGCGGACCTTCCCGTCACGATCTTCGAGGCGATGTCGCAGGCTGCGCGCGACAACAACGCCATCAATCTCGGCCAAGGCTTTCCCGACGATCCCGGACCGGAGGACATCCGCCGCGCCGCCGCGGACGCGTCCATCAACGGCTACAATCAGTATCCGTCGATGATGGGCATTCCGGAACTCCGTCAGGCGATCGCGTCGCATTACGGCCACTGGCACGGGCTCAAGCTCGATCCGATGACCGAGGTGATGGTCACCTCCGGCGGCACCGAGGCGCTGACCTCCTCGATCCTGTCCGTGGTCGAGCCCGGCGACGAGGTGGTGTGCTTCCAGCCGGTTTATGATTCCTATCTGCCGATCATCCGCCAGGCCGGCGGCATTCCGCGGCTGCTGCGGCTCGAACCGCCGGAGTGGCGGCTGAACGAGGAGATGCTGCGCAGCGTCTTCAACCACAAGACCAAGGCGGTGCTGTTCAACAATCCGCTCAACCCGGCGGCGGTGGTCTATCCGCGCGAGGACCTCGAACTGCTGGCGCGGTACTGCCAGGAGTTCGACGTGGTCGCGATCTGCGACGAGGTCTGGGAGCACGTCGTGTTCGACGGCCGCGAGCACATCCCGCTGATCACGATTCCTGGTATGCGCGACCGCACCATCAAGGTCGGCAGCGCCGGCAAGATCTTCTCGCTGACCGGATGGAAGATCGGGTTCGTCTGCGCCGCGCCGCCGCTGCTGCGCGTGGCGGCTAAGGTGCACCAGTTCCTCACCTTCACGACGGCGCCGAATCTGCAGGCGGCCGTGGCGTACGGTCTCGGCAAGCCGGACGATTATTTCTTCGACATGCGCAAGGACATGGCGCGCAGCCGCGACCGCCTGACCAAGGGGCTGGAGAGCATCGGCTTTCCGGTGCTGAAGTCGCAGGGGACCTACTTTCTCACCGTGGATCTGTCGCCGCTCGGGCTCAATGAGACCGATGCGGAGTTCTGCTGGCGAATTGTGCAGGATTACAAGGTCGCGGCTATTCCAGTGTCGGCGTTTTACGAGCAGGATGCGGTGACGTCGGTCGTGCGGTTCTGTTTCGCCAAGAAGGACTCGACGCTCGACACCGCGCTGGAGCGGCTGTCCGACGCAGTACATCGTCGCAAGAGGTAGACCAGAATGCAGAAGCAGAGCCGTCGTCTCGTCAACTTTGTCGGTGCGATCGCCACGGTTCTGTTGTTTGCTGCCTCCGCCAGCGCGGAGGAGCGCACGGTCAACTTCTACAACTGGTCGAACTACATGGCGCCGGGAGTCCTCGAGGACTTCACCAAGGAAACCGGCATCAAGGTGGTCTACGACACGTTCGATGCCAACGAGACGCTGGAGACGCGGCTGCTCGCCGGCAAGTCGGGCTACGACGTCGTGGTGCCGACCGGCTATTTCCTGCAACGCCAGATCACCGCGAAGGTGTTCCTCAAGCTCGACAAGTCGAAGCTGCCGAACCTCGCCAATGCGTGGCCGGTGGTGACGGGTCAGCTCGCGACCTACGATCCCGGCAACAATTACGGCGCCAACTACATGTGGGGCACCACGGGCATCGGCTACAACGTCAAGATGGCGGAGAAGGTTCTCGGACCCGACGCCAGGATCGACAGCTGGGACATGGTGTTCAAGCCGGAGAATCTCGCCAAGTTCAAGGATTGCGGCATCCACATGCTGGATTCCGCCGACGACATCCTGCCGGCGGCGCTGAGCTATCTCGGCCTGGACCCGAACTCGACCAAGCAGGCCGACCTCGAGAAGGCCGCCGATCTCGTCATCAAGATTCGGCCCTATGTGCGCAAATTCCATTCATCCGAATATCTCAGCGCGCTGGCCTCGGGTGAGATCTGCTTTGTGGTCGGATGGTCGGGCGACATCATGCAGGCGCGCAGCCGCGCGGCGGAAGCCAAGACCGATGTCGAGATCGGCTACACGATCCCGAAGGAGGGCGCGCAGATGTTCTTCGACAATCTCGCGATTCCGGCGGACGCGAAGAACGTCGCGGAAGCCTATGAGCTGATCAACTACCTCTACCGTCCCGACGTCGCGGCGAAGAATTCGAACTTCCTGTCCTACGCCAACGGCAATCTGGCGAGCCAGAAGCTGATCGATCCGAAGATATTCAACGACAAGAACATCTATCCCGACGAGGCGATGCAGAAGAAGCTGTTCGTGATCACGGCGCGCGATCCGGCGACGCAGCGGGTCATCAACCGGCTGTGGACCCGCGTGAAGACCGGGAAGTGACGTGAAGCGTCATTCCGGGGTGGTCCGAAGGACCAGACCTCAGATGCGCAATTGCGCATCGGGGAATCTCGAGATTCTCAGGTGCGCAATTGCGCACCATAGTTCGATGCTTCGCATCGCCCCGGAATGACAATCGTCAACTACCGCCAGCGCCGGTGCAGCCAGAGCCACTGATCTGGATATTCGCGGACCCAGCCCTCGACGATGTCGGTGATCGCCTGCATCGTGCCCTGGATATCGATCTGGCCGGATGCGTCGAACACCGGCTTCACTTCCTCGGTGACCTCGCCGCGGAAGCGGCCGTCGGGCAGGCGGATGATCCGGGTGCCGTGGATCGGGCAATCGATCTGCCGGCGCAGGCGCGCCAAGAGCGGGTTCGCGGTGGTCTTGCGGCCGAAGAAGGTGACGGGAACGCCGTTGGTCAAATACTGGTCGACCAGCATCGCGACGTGCTGGCCGTTCTTCAGCGCCTGCGCCAGCTTGAGCGGCGCGTCGCGGCCGGCCGGGACCAGCGTGCCCAGATTGACTGCGCGGATGCGTTCGATGGCGCGGTCGGCGGCTTCGATGTTCGGGCGCCGGAACAGGATCGTAGCATCGAGCCCATGTGCCGCCGCGGCAATCGGAGAGAGTTCCCAGTTGCCGAGATGTGCGGCAAAGAACAAAGCCGGCTTGCCGTCGTCTCGCAACTGGTCGAACAGCTGCTTGCTGCGCGCCGAGAATTCGACGCGGCCCGGCTTGTCGGGATTCTGGGGATCGTGGTCCCAGATGCGGTCGATATGCGCGAATTCAGCGCCGATGCGTCCGAGGTTGTGCCAGACGCCCGTCAGGATCTCTTCGATCTGCTGCGGCGACTTTTCCGGGAAGGCCGCCGTAAGGTTCTCGCGGCCGATGCGGTCCTCGCGCAGCCGGCGGCCGATGAAATGCGCGGCGCGGCCGAAGAACCGTGCGGTCTTCTCCGGATCGAAATAGCGCGTGGTGCGCAGCAGGCCGATCGTCAGCCCGCCGATCGCTGCATCGGTCACAGGCTTTGCGGCATCACGCAGATGCGCGCGGGCGCGAAGGAGCAGGCGTTTCATCTGATCAGGCGAGAGCGCTAGGCCGGCTCGCGCGTCAGGATGAGCGAAGCGTTCTGCCCGCCGAACCCGAACGAGTTCGACATCACGGCGGTCACCTTGGCGTCGCGCGCCTTGTTGCCGACCACGTCGAACGGGATCGCGGGATCGGGCACCTCGTAATTGATGGTCGGTGGAATCCGCTGATGCTCGAGCGTGAGCAGCGAGAAGATCGCCTCGACCGCACCGGCCGCCGAGATGGTGTGACCGACCATCGATTTGTTCGACGACACCGGAATGTTTTTGGTGTGTTCGCCGAACACCGCCGCGGTCGCAAGATATTCCATCTTGTCGTTTTCCGGCGTCGAGGTGCCGTGTGCGTTGATGTGATCGATTTGCTCGGGCTCCATGCCCGCGTCAGCAAGCGTCTTGCGCACGCAGCCGATCGCCGGCTTGCCGTCCGGGGCGGAGCGGGTGCGATGGAAGGAGTCGGTGAGCTCGCCGCAGCCGGCGACGACGCCCAGGATGCGCGCGCCGCGCGCCATCGCCGCGTCGTAGCTCTCCAGCACCAGCGCGCCGGCGCCTTCGGCCATCACGAAGCCGTCGCGGTTCTTCGAGAACGGCTTTGAGGCGCCCTGGGGCGGATCGTTCTGGGTGGAGAGGGCCGAGAGCAGCGAGAAGCGCACCAGGGCTTCCGGATTGACCGAGCCGTCGGTCGCGACGCACAGCGTTGCATCGGTTTCGCCGCGGCGGATCGCCTCGACGCCGAGCTGGATCGCAGTCGCGCCGGACGCACAAGCCGTTGAGAGCGAGATCGGCGACCCCTTGGTGCCGAAGGTCTCGGCGAGGTTGAGCGCGACCGAACCGAAGGTGAAGCGCCGGTGGAAGTGCGTAAACTTGCCGCCGCTGCAGGTCGCCAGATAGTCGATGATGCCAAAGTCCTTGGTCGGAACCTCGCGCGCGACCTCAAGCCGCTGCGGCCACTCGGTCTCGATCGGCGCGACCGCCAGAAACAGCGGGCCGGGGAAGTCGCCCTTGCTGCCGATGCCGGACTGCTCCAGCGCCTCTTCAGTCGCGATCTCCGCCAGGCGCTGCGACAGGCTGGTCGAGGAGAACGGGTCGACAGTGACGAAATCGACGGCGCCGGCCATCGTCGTCTTCAGGCTGTCGAGCGGGAAGCGCGTCACGGTCTTGATGCCGGACTCGCCCGCGCTGAGGCGCTTCCAATTGTCGGTCTTGCCGCCGCCGAGCGACGTCACGATTCCCATGCCGGTCACGACGACGATCGGTCGGCCGAATTTATCGCGTGGTGCTGTCATGGTGTCCCCGTCGGTGCTTGCGCCGAATTACTTGACGGCCTCGACCAGTGCCATGCCTTCGCCCTGCCAGTGGCCGACCCCCAATACGACAATCTGGGTTGGCGCTTCGCTCTTTTCAACCTCCAGCCCGGTCGGGTCGTTGGCCGGATAGAGCGCGCCGCGGGAAATCGACAACGCGGCCAGGGCGAGCCCGAGCGGGAACTGCGCCTCCATGGTGTGCCCAAAGGTCGTTCCGGTGGCGCGCACGGCAAGGCCGGGATGCTGCCCGAGGAATTCGCGCTCCTCAGCGGTCGCAGGCTCGGCGCCAGTCGCGCCCGTGATCAGCGTGGCGTTGTCGTTGCCGACCCCGAGCTGCGGCCACATCGCCTGCAGCGACTTCGTCACTGCGCCGGGCTGCTTGCGCTTGGCAAGATCGGCGACCACCTTGGTCAGCTTGGCGTACGGCTTGGCGCCGCGCGCCTCGGCGTGCTCGCGCGATTCCATCACCAGGAAGGCGCCGGCAGAGCCGATGGCGAAGCCCGGGTTGTTTCGGCGGGCCCAGACCGAGGCGTATTGATCCTTGAGGGCGAAGTCGCCGAACGAATACAGCATCAAGAGGTCGCCGCGGTCGCCATTATGGGCCGCGCCGACCAGCGCGATGTCGCTCTGTCCGGCCCCGATGCGTGCGACGGCGATCCGCGCGGCGTCGATGCTCGCGGCTTCCTCGCCCATGAAGGTGCGCGATGTCCCGCACACGCCATGAACGATCGCGATGTTTCCGGCAAGCAGGTTGGAGAGCTGCGCCAGGAACAGCGTCGGGCGCAGCTCGTTCATCAGCTTTTCGTTGAGGACGGCAGGCGGCAGCTTGCCCTGCGCATCGGCGTTCATGATCGCCAGGTCGACATTGAGGTCACGCTCGCCGCCACCGGCTGCGATGATCATGTCCATCCGCGACAGGATTTCCTGATTGCCTTTGACGCCGGCGGAATCAAGCGCCAGCCCGGCGGCGTAGGTGCCGATCCGCTGCCACGTCTCCATCTGACGCTGATCGCCCTTCTTCGGGATCTGGGCGTCGAAGCTGACGGGGGCGATCGGATGAATCACGTACGGCGCGAGGCGCTTCTCGTCGGCATTGACGCGCTTGGCGCCGAGCGCCTCCCAATGCGCGTCCAGCCCCTCGCCGAGCGAGGAGAGCAGGCCGACGCCGGTGATCCAGACTTCCTTATCAGCCATGACTCATTGCCTGCAGCGGAAACCCGATCTTGTTGGCGAGCGCATCCATGTGCACACGCAAGTCCGGGCTGGGGAAAGGGATATGACGGAAGGTCAGCTCGGCGTTGCACTTGAGCTCCTTGCCGACGCGGACCTTCGCCGAGGTTACGGTGAAGCCTGAACCTTCGTGTTCGATCTTGGCTTCGATCGTCAGCACCGAGCCGGGGCTGACGAAGCCACGCATTTTGGCTTCCTTGACCATGGCGAGGAAAGGCATGCGCTCGAACTTGGTCAGACCGAGGATCAGCCAGCCCGAGCTCTGGGCCATTGCTTCGGTGAGCAACACGCCGGGCATGATCGGGTAGCCCGGGAAGTGCCCCGCGAACACAGAGTGGCTGTCCGGCGGGACATCCGCCTCGACGACAATCGTCTTTGCGTCGAGGTTGAGGTCGACAATCCGATCGATCAGCTGAAAAGTTTCAAGCTGCATGATGGGCGATTACGAGGCCGAGCCCGGGCCCGCGTTCTTGGCCGCAACCAGCTCGTCGATGCGGTCGGCGAGATTCTGCAACACGAAGTACTGCTCCGTCGTGGCCTTGCCGTCGTTGACCTCCTGGGTCCACTTCTCAAGCGGCATCTTGATCCCGAAGGCCTTGTCGATGGCAAAGGCGATGTCGAGGAAGTCGAGGCTGTCGATTCCCAGATCGTCGATCGCGTGGCTCTCCGGCTTGATCGTATCGCGCGGGATGTCGCAGGTCTCCGCGATAATGTTGGCGATCTGCTCGAATGTGGAGGACATCATTAAGCCTTTGATATATTGAAGGTAATTCCGGGTCGGCTCGGAGGAGGCGGGCGCGGTGCCCCGGATTGCCTGATTGCTGCTGCCGGAGTCGTGTGCCCGTATATCGGAGCAGGGCCGTTAGTTCAATGGAGCTTGGCCGGCCTGGCGAGGACGGTTTTTGGGTACGGTTCCGGCCTGCCTAGCTGCGTGGCATCACCGTAATCTTCGCGCAATCCCGGCGTCCCATCAGCACGCAATCCTGGGTCTTGCGCAAATCGGCGATGCTCATGGCGAGCCAGATACCGACCGCAGTGAGCGCCACGGTGAAGGCGAAGGCGGCGATGTTGGCAAGCATGCGCTGGCGGAAATCGTCCGGCTCCTCGCGCGGCTTCTCATAGCGGGAGAGGTCGTTGGCGACGGAAACAGGAGTGATGGAAGCCGGGCGGGCCGATCGGACCGCCTCCTCGCGCTTGCCGGGCGGCTGCGCCGAGGTACGCGGCCGGAATTTCAGCACCACGTGCTCGTCATCCGAGGAAATTGGCCGCTGCGTCTTCACTGTTGTCAGTCCGGTCGCGTCGCCGCTTATGTTTAGCATGTTCGCTGCGCTTCACACCTAAAATCTTGATGCGCGCAGAGGTGGTATTTTTCCTTCGATGGTCTCGTGGAACCGACTGTAGTCGATCCGCAGACGGCCGTCGTCGGTCGCCTGCAGGATCTCGGCATAGCGATGGCCAAAGCGGACGTCGGAATGTTCGTACGATTTTCGCGCGTGCACAGTTTGCGCTGCAACGTCGTCATAGCCTGACACGAAGAGGCCGAGCCCGGCATTGACAGCTTCCAGCTCCGCGGCGTCGAGGCCGTAGAGCGGGCTGTCCTGGTCGATCACATGAAACAGGGTCCAGCTCAGCGCGAGCGCCGGGCTCTCGCTGCGCAGCAGCGGCAGTTCGTAGAACCGGCGGTATGGCATGCCTTCCTTGCTGACGCCGTTCTTGAACAGCCACAGCCGCGCGGTGGCATTGGCGATGATGTTGTGCCGCTCGTTGGCCAGGCGGATCATCAACGTGAGCTGGCCCTCATGGTCCGAGATCACGGGATTGTCGGCGAACAGCAGGCGCGCGCTCGGACGCGAGAAGCGGGCGAAGATCAGCCCGGTCATCAGCGACATCGAGAAGATGCCGGTGAAGAGTTCGATGGTGGCGATGAAGTGCCCGTAATGCGTCTGCGGGTGCATGTCGCCATAGCCCGCGGTCGAAAGTGTCTCGATGCTGAAATAGAGGTAGTCGATGTATTGGCCGTCAGGCACGTTGGCGATCGGATGATCGCCAAGCCAATACATCAAGGCGAAGACGGCGTTGAAGGTGATGAACACCAATGCTGCACCGCCAATAAAGGCGGGCCAGGATGCCGTCATGCAGCGATGACTGATGTCTGCCCAGAAACTGAGCTCCAACCCCTCGGTCACGACCTCGCGGTTGCCGAAACGAATCGTGCGGGCCTTCACGCGTTCGCTTGCTCTCAGTGCCATTCCGATGAACCGGCTCTTCCGCCTGCCTGTGACATCATGTCATAATGGAACCCATTCCGGAGTGCCGGTCAAACGGGAGTACAAGGCATGGCCCATACGCGCGAGCCCTACGTCAAACCGGTCCCGATCATGTCGCTGCGACCGACCCAGATGACGGTCGGCATGCATGAGGTGAAGGAGAAGCGAGAGCGCTGGCGTGAGCACAAGTCGGACAAGAAGCGCGCCGAACTGCTGGGCAAGCATATGATCCCGGTCGTCCATGGTCCCGACGATCGCTACTACGTGGTCGATCACCATCATATGGCGCGTGCGCTGCACGAGGAGGGCGTCAAGGACATCCTGGTCACGGTGATCGGCGATCTCACGATGGTCGAGCGCGACGTGTTCTGGGGCGTGATGGACAACAAGCGCTGGGTCTATCCCTATAATGCAAAGGGCGAGCGCTGCCATTTCAGGGACATTCCGAAGTCGATCAAGGATCTCAAGGACGATCCGTTCCGCAGCCTCGCCGGCGAGATGCGCCGGGCCGGCGGCTTTGCCAAGGACACGACGCCGTTCAGCGAATTCCTGTGGGCCGATTTCCTGCGCCGCCACATCCCGCGCAAGACGGTGGAGAACAATTTCGACAAGGCGCTGGAGAAGGGCTTGGCGCTGGGCCGCAGCAAGGACGCGATCTATTTGCCCGGCTGGTGCGGGCCGGCATCTGACGACTGACCGGGCGCGGCCTCCGGTCTGTGCGGGTCCTCCTTGCCGCCGAGCGCGTGGTGCAGCCAACGCTCGGTCCGCTTGCCGAAGGTCAGCAGCAGGAATGCCAGCACGAGCGCGGTGATGACGATCGGCCAGTGTCCGGCGCCGCAGACAATCCCGACGCAGGCGGCGAAGAACGCACATGCCGCGCTGGTCAGGCCGCGGACCTGAAAGCGGTCGCCTTGGCGAACGATCACGCCGGCGCCGAGAAAGCCGATGCCGGTCAGCACGCCCTGGATCACGCGGCTCACGGCATCGGTGAAATGGCCGGGCTCGACGGCCTGCAATGCCAGCAGCACGACCGTAGCCGTCGACAGGCTGACGAGACCCAGGGTCTTCAGCCCGATCGGCTTGCCGCGCAGGTCGCGGTCGAGTCCGATCGCGCCACCGGCAAGCGTGGCCGCGCCGAGACGCAGGATGATCTCGCTCCAGTCTACCAAGGCTTCCTCTATTTCGGCTGCCGGCCGAGCATGTAGAACTCGGCGTTCGGCCGCATGCCGGTGACGTTCGCAAGGCGGTTCGAGAGCGCGAAGAAGGCCGCGACCGCGGCAATATCCCAGACGTCGTCGTCGCTGAAGCCGTGGGTCGCGAGCGCGGCGAAGTCCGCCTCCGCGACCTCCTCGGCCGCGCGGCTGACTTTCATGGCGAAATCGAGCATCGCGCGCTGCCGCGGCGTGATGTCGGCCTTGCGGTAGTTGATCGCGATCTGATCGGCGATCTCGGGGTTCTTGGCGCGGATGCGCAGGATCGCGCCATGGGCGATCACGCAATACTGGCACTGGTTGGCGGCGCTGGTCGCGACCACGATCATCTCGCGCTCGGCTTTGGAGAGGCCTGAGTCCTTTTCCATCAGCGCGTCGTGATAGGCAAAGAACGCGCGAAACTCGTCGGGGCGGTAGGCCAGAGTGAGGAATACGTTCGGCACGAAGCCGGACTTCTCCTGCACCGCCAGGATGCGGGTGCGGATATCCTCGGGGAGCTTGTCGAGAGCGGGCGTCGGGAAGCGTTTTGCGGTCGGCTGCGTCATGAGATGGTTCCGGCGTGCCGCGGGGACGCGGCGTCACGCGAAACCATAGTGGATGACGGCTTGGGCGCAAGGCGCATCGGCGCCCTGCCAGAATGACGTCAGCGCAGCGGCTTCTTCAGGAGCGAGAAGCGATCGGGATCGAGGCCCAGTGACGGCTGCAGCATCGGCGCCTCGGCGGGCGCCACGGTGCGCGGCGGTGCGGGAGGGTTGAAGTTGGCCTCGCTCTGGGTGTCGCGATGCGAGGTGGCGCCGCGCCAGCGCTCCAGCACGGCGCTGACGAAATGCATGTCATGGCCGGCGGTGACCGACGGCACCGTTGCGATGGTGGCTTCGCCGCGCGGCAGCTGGTGCGGCGGCACCTCCTTGAAGCGCAGCCGGGTCGGCAGCGCCACGCCTTCGCCGAACGCCAGCACTTCGCGGGTGCCGAGCGAAGGCACGAACGACAGCAGATTGGCCGCGGCATCCGACACCGCGGAGCGCAGCAGCGCCTGGTCGCGGTCGTTGGCGAGGCGCATCGTGAACAGTGTGTTGCACTGGGAGATGATGGTCGCGTCGAGCTCGGCCGGACGCTGGGTGATCAGGCCGAGATAGACGCCGTATTTGCGGCCTTCCTTGGCGATGCGCGACACCGCCTTGCGGGTCGGCCCGAAGCCGATGTTGCGGTCCGCGGACGCGTAGCGGTGCGCTTCCTCGCAGACGAACAGCATCGGCGAGACGCCGTCGCTCCACAGCCCGAAATCGAACGCCATGCGGCACAGCACCGACACCACGGAATCGACGACTTCAGCCGGGAAGCCCGCGAGCTGCATGATGGTCATCGGCTTGCCGTTGGCGGGCAGGCGGAACAGATGGCTGATCACCTCGGCCATGGTATCGCCGCCGACATTGGCATTGTCGAACATGAAGGCGTAGCGCGGATCGTTGCGCACCGCGTCGATGCGCGAGATCAGCTTGTGATAGATGATGCGCGAGGAGCGGTTCTCGAGCTTGCCCATGCGCTCGTCGATCAGCGAGATCAGGTCGACGAGGCGATAGGGCACCGGCGTATCGACGGTGTAGCCGACCTGCTTGGGGTCGACCCGCTTGAGCCCGAGGCCGACCCGGTCGGAGTTCTGGTACTGGGTGTAGATGCCCTTCGCCATCGGAATCACTTCGGCGAGGATGTCGAGCTCTTCGGGCACGCCGGGCCGGCCGCCGAACAGCACGTCGACGATCTCTTCGAAGTTGAACAGCCAGAACGGCAGCTTCAGGTTTCGCGGGTTGAGCACCTGCGCGCGCTCGCCGAAGCAGCGGCCGTATTCGTTGTGCACGTCGAGCAGGAAGATGCGCAGGTTCGGCCGCGACTTCAGGATCTCGTTGAGCAGCAGCGACACGCCGGTGGATTTGCCGACGCCGGTCGAGCCGAGCACCGCGAAGTGCTTGGAGAGCATTTCCTCGACGTCGACATAGGCGATAACCGAACGGTCCTGCTGCAGGGTGCCGACATTGATCTGGTCCGAGCCGCTCGGCGCATAGACCGTGCGCAGCTCCTGGTTGGTGATCAGATCGGTGCTGTCGCCGATGGTCGGATAATGGGTGACACCGCGCTGGAATTTCGGGCGGTCGCCGCCGAGGATTTCGCCGAGCAGGTCGACCGAGGCGGTCGCCATGTATTCGTCGGACGCCGCCAGGTTCTCGCACGACACTTCGGTGATCATCGCGACGATGACCGAGCTCGCGCAGCGGATACTGACGAACCGGCCGACGGTCGCGCGCATTTCTGAAAGCTGTATCTGGCCGCCCGTCAGCAGCCCAACCCGGGCCTGCGAGCCGCGCACAGAGATCACACGTCCAAAGGATGTCACAGTTCCAGCCTGGCTCGTTCGCAAAATCTAAATGTCCGGACCAATATGCGCGCCCGGGTTTGGAAAAACCGTTAAGTCGCCGAGGTTGCGCATCGGCTAAATCTACACCTTCCCGGTGACGATTTGTTTCTATCGTGCAGCGAGATTGCGCTTGGTCGCGCCCATCGGCGGCGAAATCGTCGCTTTCCGGCACAGCCGGGTTTGTTTCGCGGCTTTTCCGTTAAGGCGGGATTCACCATCTTCGAGGAGTGCATCGGCAGCTCCGTAGGTTTACGGAGGTTTTGGCGCGATGTGTTAGGCCGTGTCTTCAGGTATCGTGTAACCGATTGCTAACTGCGAGTTGTAACGACCTTTCCATCAGTGCTGCGTAACGATGCCGCGCCTGGGAGAGATCAGCGTGCGCATCGAACACCGCAATTCATCGTCAGGAAATGCCGACGCCAGCTCGACCAAGGGGCTGGCCTTCTGTGCCGGCCTGCTCGTCGGCAGCCTGTTCGGAAGCGTGACCGCGCAGTGGAGCGAGCGCGAAGGCCTGTTGATGGCGGCCTTCGCGATCATGGCCGTGATCGTCTTCCTGTTGCTGAAGCGGCATGAGATCTCCGACGCGCGGCTCGCCACCGAACGTCGCAATCTCACGACCGCCGTGGACAACATTCCGCAGGGGCTCGTGCTTTACGATGCGTCGGCGCGCATCATCATCTGCAACCGTCCCTACATCGAGATGTTCGGGCTCTCGCCCGATGTGGCGAAGCCTGGCTGCACCATGCAGCGGCTGATCGCGCACCGGCAGGAGACCGGCTCGTTCGATGGCGACGTCGACGAATTCTGCGATGCCATTATCCGCAACGTGAAGCTTGGCCGCGGGACGCGTCAGCTGACCGAGGCGCCGGGCGGGCGTGCGATCGAGATCGTCAACAAGCCGCTGCCGGAGGGCGGATGGGTGGCGACCATCGAGGACGTCACCGAGCGGACGCGCACCGAGAACAAGATCGCGCATATGGCGCACTATGACGCGCTCACCGATCTGCCCAACCGCCTGCTGTTCCGTCAGCGCCTCGAGCAGGCGCTGAAGGCGATCGGACCCGACGAACAGATCGCGGTCATGTATATCGACATCGATGAGTTCAAGAGCGTCAACGACGCGCTCGGCCATCAGATCGGCGACGAACTGCTGAGGGCCATCGCCGAACGCCTGCGCTCCTGCGTCAGGAGGGCCGACGTCGCGGCGCGGCTCGGCGGCGACGAATTCGCCGTGATCCAGACTGCGGTCCGCGATCAGACCGAGACCATGCAGCTCCTGGCCGCGATCTATCAGACCATCCGCCAGCCGATCGATTGCAGCGGGCACCTGATCACGACCGACGCCAGCATCGGCATCGCGGTCGCGCCCGCCGACGGCCTCGACCTCGATCAACTGCTGCGCAACGCCGACCTCGCGCTCTATGGCGCGAAGAGCGATGGCCGCCGCACCTACCGGTTCTTCGAAGCCGGCATGGACGCGCGCGCCAAGGCGCGGCGCAGCCTCGAACTGGAATTGCGCCAGGCCATCGCCGACGGCAGCTTCGAGCTGCACTATCAGCCGTTGCTCCATCTCGAGGACCGCCGGGTCAGCTGCTGCGAGGCGCTGGTGCGCTGGCGCCATCCCGAGCGCGGCACCATCTCGCCGGCAGATTTCATCCCGGTCGCCGAGGATACCGGCCTGATCAACGATCTCGGGCACTGGGTGCTCAACACCGCGTGCCGGGAAGCCGTGAACTGGCCGGATCACATCAACGTCGCGGTCAACGTGTCTCCGATCCAGTTCAAGAGCCAGACGCTGGCGCTGAATGTCGCCGCCGCGCTCGCGGCGTCGGGGCTCGCGCCCTCGCGGCTCGAGCTCGAGATCACCGAAGCCGTGCTGATCCGTGACGACGAGGCCGCGCTCGATATCCTGCATCAGCTGCGCGAGCTCGGTGTCCGGATCGCGCTCGACGATTTCGGCACCGGCTATTCGTCGCTGAGCTATCTGCAGCGCTTCCCCTTCGACAAGATCAAGATCGATCGCGCCTTCATCAAGGATCTCGCGGGGACCGGCGCGTCGTCCACCATCGTCCAGGCCGTCGTGAACATTGCTGCCGCAAGCGACATGACCACGACCGCCGAAGGCGTCGAGACCGAGCAGCAGCGCAACCTGCTCCGCAGCCTTGGCTGCACCGAGATGCAGGGCTTTCTGTTCAGTCGGCCGGTGCCGGATGTCGAAATCCGCAAGCTGCTGTCGTCGCATCGCGAGAGGGCCGTCTCGGTCGCCTGACCGCCGGCCCCGGCCGCTTTCAATATGTGATTCCAGCCACGGAATGCCGCGCGAGCGCCGGCCATCTTGTCGATACGCAACAAGAGGGCTCCGCCATGTACATTCTCGTGAACGCGCTTCTCGTTCTGGCAATCGCATTCTTCTTCTTCCTGCCGATGACCGATCGCCGCACGGCGCAGATGAAGCTCTGCATGGTGTGCGCGCTCGCCGTCGCGCTGACGGTGTCGGCGACCCTATCCCGGCCGCACGCTCCGGCACCGGTGATGGTGTCGAAGGGCTAGGCACGGATGCTGGCCTCAACGGCTGCCGCAATTTCCGGGATCAACATTTTGTTGACGGGACCTAATCCTTTGTACACTAGTACAAATCGACGCACCGAAGCTCGCGCGCCAGAGCGGCAAGCCGTCGATCGGGCGTCGTCGTCGTGGAAGGAGCCCGCCCCATGCAGCCGGAACCGATCTTCGATCTCGCTCATCTCGGGCACATGGAGCTGCTGACGCCGAAGCCGGACGAGAGCCTGAAGTTCTTCGTCGATGTCATGGGCATGACGGTCAGCGGCCGGAAGGGCGAGTCGGTCTATCTGCGCGGCTGGGACGATTACGAGCGCTACTCGCTGAAGCTGACCGCATCGAACACCTCCGGCATGGAGCATATGGCGCTGCGGGCCCGCAGCGCGCAGGCGCTCGAGCGCCGCGTCGCCGCGCTGAAAGACTCGGGCTTCGACATCGGCTGGATCGATGGCGACATGGGGCAGGGACCGGCATTCCGCTGCCGCGATCCCGACGGCCACGTCATCGAGCTCTATTACGAGACCGAATGGTACGAGGCGCCGGCCGAGCTGAAGCCCGCGTTGAAGAACCAGGCGCAGCGCTTTCCGGCGCGCGGCGTCAACGTCCGCCGGCTCGACCATCTCAATTGCCTCGCGGTCGACATCAAGGCCAATCGCCTGTTCTTCGAGACCTATCTGGGGTGCCGCACCACCGAGCAGATAGTGCTCAACGACGGCACGGAAGCCGCGATGTGGATGACGATGTCGAACAAGAGCTACGACTTCGCTTATACCCGCGATCATTACGGCAAGATGGGCCGCTTCCATCACGTCACCTACGCGCTCGACAGCCGCGAGGAGATATTGCGCGCGGCGGATATTTTTCTCGAGAACGGCGTGCATATCGAAACCGGACCGCACAAGCATGCGATCCAGCAGACGTTCTTTCTTTACGTCTACGAGCCCGGCGGCAATCGCGTCGAGGTGGCCAATGCAGGTGCCCGCCTGATCCTCGCGCCGGACTGGAAGTCGATCGTGTGGACCGAAGAGGAGCGCAAGAAGGGCCAGGCCTGGGGGTTGAAGACGATCGAGTCGTTCCACACCCACGGTACGCCGCCGGTGAAGGACTGAAACGCGCGTTCTTTGGGCCGCGTTCGCGATCTGCGTGTCCGGCATCGTGTGCCATCGCGTGCAGTTGATGCAGCTCTGCGCGCGCGAGCGTTGCCTCGTCGCGGGCGTTTGGTGTTAGGCTGCACTGAAGCACGATGAATCGTCATCGTGCTTTAGGTTGTTGTCCTGGCATGATCCTTTCGGAAAACCGCTTCGCACTTTTCCGGATCATGCTGTGGTAACGTCAGAGGAAAACGTCGATGAGCGAACACACGACGGACAAGCGCGTGCGAGAGGCGTCTCGCAGGCGATTCCTTCAGGCGGGCGCAGCACTGGCGGGCGGCTCCGCGATATCTGGAGTTGCCGGTTCTACCGCGCTTGCCGAACAGGGGAATAATCTTCCGCCCAGCGTGCCGGAATGGATGAAAGCGCCCGGCGATCCGATGGGAAGCCAGCCCTATGGCGCGCCATCGGTTCACGAGAAGGGCGTCGTCAAGAACATCTCGAAGACGCTACCGCAATATATCTCCGCGTCGGGCCGCACGCCGTTGCAGGAGCTCGACGGCATCATCACGCCGAACGGTCTGTTCTACGAACGCCACCATGGCGGCGTGCCGACCATCGATCCGGCCGAGCACCGGCTGATGTTGCACGGCATGGTCGATCGCCCGCTGGTGTTCACGATGGAGGACATCCGCCGCTTTCCGTCGCAGTCGCGCATCCACTTCATCGAGTGCTCCGGCAATCCGGTCTACACCAAACCCTACGGCAAGACGGCTTCCGACCTCGTCGGTCTCCTGAGCTGCGCGGAATGGACCGGCGTGCCGCTGAAAACCGTGCTGGACGAAGCGGGGCTGCAGGCGGGCGCCAAATGGATCGTGGCCGAAGGCGCCGATGCCGCCGCGTTGACGCGCTCGATCCCGATCGAGAAATGCCTCGACGACGCCATGCTGGTCTACAGCCAGAACGGCGAGCGGTTGCGTCCGCAGCAGGGCTATCCGCTGCGCCTGTTGCTGCCGGGCTTCGAGGGCAACATGAACGTGAAATGGCTGCGCCGGCTCAAGGTCGTCGCCGAGCCGGCCTATTCGCGCGAGGAGACCTCGAAATACACCGACCCGATGCCCGACGGCACGTCGCGCGAATTCACCTTCTACATGGAGGCCAAGTCGATCATCACGCGGCCGTCCGGCGGACAGAAGCTGACCACGCACGGCTTTCACGAGATCACCGGGATAGCCTGGAGCGGTCACGGCAAGATCAAGAGCGTCGAGATCTCGCTCGACGAAGGCAAGATCTGGCAACAGGCCGTGCTGCAGGAACCGGTGCTGACGCGCGCGCTCACGCGCTTCCGCCTGCCCTGGCACTGGGACGGCACCCCCGCTGTGATCCAGAGCCGCGCCATCGACGAGACCGGCTATGTGCAGCCGACGCTCGCGGAATTGGTGGCCGTGCGTGGTCTCAACTCCTTCTACCATAACAACGCGATCTGGCCCTGGCGCATCGATGCGAATGGCGAGGTGACCAATGGCCAAGCGTAATCTGAAGACCGCCGCGCTGGTGAGTGCGATCGCGATGCTCGGCGTCGCTGTTCATGCCGAGGAGCGCTACGGCATCGGCCGCGAGGCGACGCCGGCGGAGATCGCCGGCTGGAACATCGATATCGGCCGTGACGGCGCGGCGCTGCCGCCGGGCAGCGGCAGCGTCGAGCGCGGCCGCATCGTGTTCAGTGAGCAATGCGCGGCGTGCCATGGCGACGGCGGGCAGGGCGGCGTCGGTGACCGCCTGGTCGGCGGACAGGGCACGCTGGCGAGCCCAAGGCCGATCCGCACTGTCGGCAGCTACTGGCCCTACGCCCCGACCCTGTTCGACTACATCCGCCGCGCGATGCCCCAGAACGCGCCACAGTCGCTGAGCAATGAGGACGTCTACGCGGTGTCCGCCTACATCCTCAGCCTCAACGGCATCGTCCCCGCCAATGCGGTGCTCGATGCGAAGTCGCTCGCCGCAGTCAAAATGCCGAACCGCGACGGGTTCGTCTCCGACCCGCGGCCTGACGTGCATAATCGGTAAAGCGCGGGCCGGGCGGACGTCGCGCGGCGCGGTCGTCGTGCCACGCCGACGGCTGCCTCGCGGCATTGTGACCTGATGATCCCTGCATCGGGACCTTGGCCGTCACCACATCGGTTCTGGGCACAGGGACGGCGCTGCCGCCCTTGCACAGTTTCTTGGACAGATTTCAATTGATCCATCGGAGAGGTCTTATGGCCGGACTCAAGGCCGTTGCAGCCGCTGTGCTGCTCGTGGGAATGACGTTCACGCCAGTCTCGGCTCAGATGTCGGAGCCGGCGCTTTTCGATGCGCAAAATCCGGGGCGGAGCGCGATCAACGGCGGCGCCCTGACGCCGTGGGGCGAGGCCCAGCAGGCGGCGCAACGCGGCGGCAACCCGGCGAATGCCTATGGGGCCATGCCCGCGGCGCCGTCCTCGTCTTGCGCGCGCTACCATTCGTTCGATCCTGCGTCCGGCACCTTCCTTGGCCGCGACGGCCGCCGTCATCCCTGCCAATAGGGCCCTGCACCGCGCTTGGCCGTCGTTCTTGGCGGTGGAAAAACGCGCGGGCAGTCGCCCTGAACCCGAACGCCTGGACGTCGGGCGCGTTATAGTCCGCTGATCGTGTCGGGCCCCGCCGGGCCCGAGCGGCGGAGGGCAGCTGGCGTGACAGACACCCTGGCCGGTTTCTGGGACCGAAAGTCGACCGCGGAGCTGCTGCGGGAAGCGGCGCGTGCCGATGGCGACGCGGAGACGCCGGTCTTCAAGCGCTCGCTCTCGGCGTTGCAGCTGGTGACGCTCGGCATCGGCGGCATCATCGGCGCCGGCATCTTCGTGCTGACGGGGCATGCGGCGGCCGCCAATGCCGGACCCGCCGTCACGCTCTCCTTCCTGCTTGGTGCCGTCGCCTGCGCTTTCGCCGGCCTGTGCTACGCCGAGATGGCGTCGACCGTGCCGATCTGCGGCAGCGCGTATACTTACGCTTATGCCACGCTCGGCGAGCTGATCGCCTGGATCATCGGCTGGGACCTGATCCTCGAATATGCGGTCGGCGCGATCGCGGTCTCGGTCGGATGGTCCGGCTATTTCGTCAGCTTCATGCGCGATTTCGGCATCAACCTGCCGCAGCAATTCACCTCGGCGCCGCTCGCCTACGACGCCAACAGCGGTGCGTGGTCGTCGACCGGTGCGGTGATCAACATCCCGGCGATGGCGATCATCGCTTTCGTCACCGCGCTGCTCGTGGTCGGCATCCGCGAGTCCGCGCGCTTCACCAGCTTCGTCGTTGTGGTGAAACTCGTCGTCATCGCATTGTTTCTCGCGACCGCAGCCTCCTCGGTCTCGCTGGCGAACTGGGTCACGGCAGGCAATCCGTCGGGCGCGCTGATCCCGCCGAACGCCGGTCCCGGTGCATTCGGCTGGTCCGGCGTGGTCCGCGGCGCGGCGGTGGTGTTCTTCGCCTATATCGGCTTCGACGCGATCTCGACCGCGGCGCAGGAGGCGAAGACGCCGGAGCGCGACATGCCGATCGGCATTCTCGGCTCGCTCGTCATCTGCGCCGCGCTCTATGTCGCGGTCGGCTTCGTGCTGACCGGCATCGTACCGTACGACAAGCTGAGCGTGCCCGATCCGATTGCCGTCGGCATCGATGCCGTTGGCATCGGCTGGCTCGGTCCCTTCATCAAGCTCGGCATCCTGTTCGGGCTGACGTCGGTGATCCTCATCATGCTGCTGGCGCAGCCGCGGATCTTCCGCGCCATGGCGCATGACGGGCTGCTGCCGGGCATCGCCGCAAGGATCCATCCGCGGTTCCAGACGCCCTATGTCTCGACCATCTTTGCCGGCAGCGTCGCTGCTGTTCTCGGCGGGCTGCTGCCGATCGGGCTGGTCGGAGAGCTCGTTTCGATCGGCACACTGTTCGCATTCACGGTGGTCTCGATCGGAACGCTGGTGCTGCGTCTGCGCGATCCGGACTTGCCGCGTCCGTTCAAGGCACCGGCGATCTGGCTGGTGGCGCCGGCTGCCGCGGGGACCTCACTGTTCCTGATGTTCGGCCTGCCGCTCGACACCTGGATCAGGCTCGCGGTGTGGCTCGTGCTCGGGCTTGTGATCTATGCGGCCTATGGCCGACGCCACAGCCGGCTGCGGGCGAGGGGCGGGGTGTAGATCAAGCGCGGCGAGGATTCGCCTTGTGCGGGATACCGCGAGCCCGTCTCCGCCAAGAGACTGTCGTGAGACTGTCGTCCCTGCGAAAGCAGGGACCCATACGCTGCGGCGGGTGTTGTGGATGGGATTCGTTGTTCTAGCGCAGCCAACCAATCGACATTCGTGGTTATGGGTCCCTGCTTTCGCAGGGACGACACCGAATTTGTTGCGGCATTGAAAGTCAAACGTCCGCGGCCAGATTCACTCGATCGCGTGCAACGCGCGGCGGATCGCTGCGAAGATCGCCTCGATCTGTTCCTCGGTGATGATCAGGGGCGGTGAGATCATCAATGTATCGGCGGCGGCGCGGATCAGGATGCTATCGTCGTCGTAGCATCGCCGGGCGCATTCGGGACCGCGCATGCCGACCGCGCCGTCGCGCGGCTTCAGATCGATCGCGGCCGGACAAACCACGGCGCGCACGTCGGGCTGACGGAAAGTCAAGGCCGTTGCGATGCGCGACGAGCCTATAGTGCGCGGGCGCGCGGCCTGCTACACTTGCTCGCTCCGATAGAAGGAACATACGCCGCACCCAAACGGCGCAATCGGGGGAACTCCAATGCGAAATCCACAAACGGGCGCGCGATGGATGGTCGCGGCCATTGTCGCGATCGGCCTCACGACGTCAGCTCCTGGCCACGCCGCGTCGGTTGCGCCGGTCGCCGCGGAGAACGGCATGGTGGTATCCGCGCAGCATCTCGCGACGCAGGTCGGCATCGAGGTGTTGAAGCGGGGCGGCAACGCGGTCGACGCCGCGGTTGCGGTCGGTTACGCGCTGGCGGTCGCCTATCCCGCCGCCGGCAATCTCGGTGGCGGCGGTTTCATGACCATCCAGCTCGCCGACGGCCGCAAGACCTTCCTGGATTTCCGCGAGACGGCGCCGAAGGGCGCCACCGCCAACATGTACCTCGACAAGGACGGCAACGTCATTCCCGGCCTGTCGACCAAGGGGCATCTCGCGGTCGGCGTGCCCGGCTCGGTGGCCGGCATGGAATATGCGCGCGAGAAATACGGCACGATGAAGCGCGCGGACGTCATCGCGCCGGCGCTGCAACTCGCCGAGGACGGCTTTGTGCTGGACCAGGGCGACGTCAGCATGCTGCAGACCTCGACCAAGGATTTTCAGGACGATCCGGCCTCGGGCGCGATCTTCCTCAACAACGGCAAGCCGTTTCAGGTCGGCGAACGGCTGACGCAGCACGAACTCGCCGAGACGCTCCGCGAGATCAGCAAGCGCGGCACCGACGGCTTCTACAAGGGCTGGGTCGGCGCAGCGATCGTCGCCTCGAGCCAGGCCGGCAAGGGCCTGCTCACGCAGGAGGATCTCGACAACTACAAGGTTCGCGAGCTCGCGCCGGTCGAATGCGACTATCGCGGCTACCACGTCGTTTCGGCGCCGCCGCCCAGCTCGGGTGGCGTGGTGATCTGCGAGATCCTGAACATCCTCGAGGGCTACCCGCTGAAGGACCTCGGCTACCATTCGGCGCAGGCGGTGCACTACCAGATCGAGGCGATGCGCCACGCGTATGTCGATCGCAACAGCTATCTCGGCGACCCCGACTTCGTGAAGAATCCGCTCGAGCGTTTGCTCGACAAGGACTACGCCGCGAAGATCCGCGCCGTGATCGACCCGGCCAAGGCCGGCGTGTCCAAGGACATCAAGCCCGGAGTTCCGCCGCACGAGGGCAGCAACACCACGCACTATTCGATCGCCGACAAGGACGGCAACGCGGTGTCGGTGACCTACACGCTCAACGACTGGTTCGGCGCCAAGGTGACCGCGGCCAAGACCGGCGTGCTGCTGAACGACGAGATGGACGACTTCACCGCCAAGGTCGGTGTGCCGAACCTCTACGGCCTGGTGCAGGGGGAGGCCAATTCCATCGTCCCTGGCAAGCGTCCGCTGTCCTCGATGAGCCCGACCATCGTCACCAGGGATGGCAAGCCGGTCATGGTGGTGGGGACTCCGGGCGGCAGCCGCATCATCACCGCCGTGCTGCTGACGATGATCAACGCCATCGACTACGGTATGGACGCGCAGGAAGCCGTGGACATGCCGCGCTTTCACCAGCAATGGCTTCCGGAGGCGACCAACCTCGAGGACTTCACGCTGTCGCCGGACACGCGGAAGATTTTGGAAGGCATGGGCCAAAAGTTCGGGCCGCCGCAGCCGGCCAATCACCTCGCGGTCATCATCATCGGGGCGCCGTCGCTGGGCGGCAAGCCGGTCGGCAACAACCGCTTCTATGGGGCGAACGATCCGCGCCGCAACTCCGGGCTTGCCGCCGGCTATTGATTGAGACGCCCAACGACAACGCGTAGCCCGGATGAGCGAAGCGATATCCGGGTCTTGTCGAGCTCCCGCATGTCGCTTCGCTCATGCGGGCTACCGCTCCAATTGGGCCGCATGCCGGTCAGGCGACGGCTGTCGACCTGCCGTCGTCGTGCCCGCTCGTGAGCAGCAGGCGCCGGCGGATCGCATCCTCGACCAGGGCCAGCGATTGCTTGGCTTCACGCGCCTCGGCTTCCGCGGCCTGGGCCCGGAACTCGGCGGCGTCGAGCTGCTCCTGCTGGGACTCGATACGCCGTCGGGCCTCCTCGAGCGCCCGGGACGCGTCCCTCAGCTTGCGCTCGGTGGCGGCGATGATTTCGAGCTGCGCCTGTTCGGCGGCCTCGGCGCGTGCCTCGCCGGCACGGGCCCGGTCCTCGATGCTGCGGAACAGATCCGCCGCCTGATAGACCAGGTCCAAGGCTTCGGTGCCCATCGCTGATGTGGGAGGTCTCGGAAATCCGAGGACATTCGGGTCGGCCGTAAAGGGCCGTCTAAATCCGCGCAGTGCCATGCAAACCAGCCCTCGCGAGTCGCGTGTATGACAACAACTTGCGGTAGTTATGGCTAACAAACCATTAATCCTGTCGGCCCGCCGGCACTGTCCACCGGTTTCTGACGACACAGCGCCTGGAAAGGCAGCCGGGTAGTGCAAGCGCTCGGTCCGGCCTGCGCTTTTCTTTCGCAAGCGGCTCACCGCGCAAGCGCAGCGAGTGGTGACCGGCGTGCCGTCCGCCGAGCGCCCAGGCGAATCGAGGCACGGAGGGCCCGAGGTCGATGCGGTCCTGTAGAGCGTCCGAAGGGTGGGGAGGGGCTGATTTGGCTGCGCGCGAGCCGGGCTCTATGGCATAAGTTTGACGCCTGGCGCGCTTTAATTCTCCTGTGTTGAATTGCAGGTCCATGGTGCGACCGATATACCGGGCGGCCTAAGTGGCACGCAGCGCACTCAGAACGAGCGACGTATTCGCCACGGAAAATCTGGTCGATGAAATTTCTGTTGCGGTTCTTCGGGTTCCTGTTCACCGCAGGAACCATCCTGTTCCTGGCTGGTCTCGCCGCGGTCGCAGGGCTGTTCTGGCATTTTTCCAAGGACCTGCCCGACTATTCGCAGCTCCAGAACTACGAGCCGCCGGTGATGACCCGCGTGCACGCGGCCGACGGATCGCTGCTGGGCGAATTCGCCAAGGAGCGCAGGCTCTATCTGCCGATCCAGGCCGTGCCGAAGCTCGTGATCAACGCGTTCCTGGCGGCCGAGGACAAGAATTTCTACGAGCACGGCGGCATCGACTATACCGGCATGGCGCGCGCCGGCGTCTCCTACATCCAGAACTTCGGTTCCAACCGCCGTCCGCAGGGTGCTTCCACGATCACCCAGCAGGTCGCCAAGAACTTCCTGTTGACCAACGAGGTGTCGTTCACCCGCAAGATCAAGGAAGCCCTGCTGGCGATGCGAATCGAGCGGGCCTATTCCAAGGACAAGATCCTCGAGCTCTATCTCAACGAAATCTACCTCGGCCTCGGTGCCTACGGCATCGCGGCGGCCTCGCTGGTCTATTTCGACAAATCCGTCAATGAACTGACGGTCTCGGAAGCGGCCTATCTAGCGGCGTTGCCGAAAATGCCGGCCAGCCTGCACCCGGTGCGCAACCGTGCGCGCGCCATCGAGCGGCGCAATTACGTGATCGACCGCCTGCAGGAGAACGGCTGGATCACCGCCGCCGACGCCGACAAGGCGCGCAAGGACCCGCTGATCGTCACCAACCGCAGCAACGGCGCGCACACCTTCGCCGGCGAATATTTCTCCGAAGAGGTCCGCCGCGACATCTTCGAGCGCTATGGCGAGAAGAAGCTCTATGAAGGCGGCCTGTCGGTGCGCACCACGCTCGACCCCAAGGTCCAGGTGATGGCGCGCAAGGCCATGGTGGCGGGGCTCGTGAACTATGACGAGCAGCAGGGCTATCGCGGCGCGATCCAGAAGCTCGACCTCACCAGCGACTGGGGCGTCCCGCTCGCCGAGATTAAGTCGCTCTCGGACATCTCGCCGTGGCGGATGGCGGTGGTGCTGGAAAGCAACGACCAGTCGGCGCGGATCGGCTTCCAGCCCGGCCGCGAGCTCGGCGGCGCCGTCAGCAAGCAGCGCGAGACCGGCATCATCACGATGGACGGCGTGCGCTGGGCCAGGACCAAGGGCAAGACGCCGACCGCGGTCTCGCAGGTGCTGCAGCCCGGCGACGTCATCTACGCCGATCCGCTGTTCAAGGACGGCAAGGCCGTCGAAGGCCAGTACCGGTTGCGCCAGATCCCCGAACTGTCGGGCGCGATGGTGGCGATGGATCCGCACACCGGCCGCGTGCTGGCGATGGTCGGCGGCTTCTCGTTCGACCAGAGCCAGTTCAACCGCGCGACGCAGGCCTACCGGCAGCCCGGTTCGACCTTCAAGCCGATCGTCTATTCGACGGCGCTCGACAATGGCTACACCGGATCGACCGTGATGATCGACGGGCCGATCGAGATCGACCAGGGGCAGGGCAATATCTGGCGGCCGGAGAACTTCTCCACCGGCAAGTATCAGGGCCAGGTCACGCTGCGCAACGCGCTCCGCCTGTCGCTCAACACCGTGACGGTGCGGCTGGCGCAGGAAATCGGCATGCCTGTCATCGGCGAGTATGCCAAGCGCTTCGGCGTCTATGACGAGTTGCCGAACTATCTCGCCTATGCGCTCGGCGCCGGCGAGACCACGGTGATGCGGATGGCCACGGCCTATTCGATGATCGCCAATGGCGGCGTCCGGGTAAAGCCGACCCTGATCGACCGCATCCAGGACCGCTACGGCCACACCATCTTCAGGCACGACCAGCGCGAATGCCGCGGCTGCGACGCGCCGGAAGGCTGGAAGAGCCAGCCCGAGCCGCAGCTCGTCGACCGCCGCGAGCGGGTGCTCGACGCGATGACCGCCTACCAGATCACCTCGCTGATGGAGGGCGTGATTCAGGCCGGTACCGGCACTGCGCTGAAGGACGTCGGTAAGCCGCTCGCCGGCAAGACCGGCACCTCGAACGAGGCCAAGGACCTCTGGTTCGTCGGCTTCTCGCCGGACCTCGTGGTCGGTCTCTATGTCGGCTACGACAAGCCGCGCTCGCTCGGCCGTAACGCGCAGGCCGGCCACACCGCGGCGCCGATCGCGCGCGATTTCCTGAAGCTCGCATTGGCCGACAAGCCCGCCACCCCGTTCAAGCAGCCGGTCGGCATCCGGCTGGTGCTGGTCGATGCCAAGACCGGCCTGCGCGCCACGCCCGGTCAGAACCGGGGCGTGGTGCTCGAAGCCTTCAAGCCGGGCCAGGCGCCGCCGTTCTATGATCCGACATTGGTCGCCGGCACGGATGTGATCGACGGGACCCAGCAGTCGATCTCACCCGACGCGGGCCGTGCGGTCATGCAGTCCAGTCCAAGCGGGCTGTATTGAGGCCCCACCACAGGGAACTGAATCCATTCAGTCTCGTGCACCGCCGCGGCAACGTGGCGGTGCGGCGCTTTGTCAGGGCGCATCACGCCGCCGTGGTTGAACGTGCCGAGCGCGACGCCGACCCAAAATAGAGGCCTCGACCGGAGAACCCCTGAAGCGCGGCGTTTCCTTCGCGTCCGCGCGTGTTGAGCCGTGGATCGCGATGATCAAGGCGCTGCTTGTCGTAGTACGGCTGATCTGGACCGTTCTCGTGGTTGGGGCCGCAACTCTGATGGGCGCGGTCCTCGGATGGGCGTGGCGCGGCTGGATTGGTGCCATCGCGCTTGGCACTGCAGGATTTGGCCTTGGATCCCTGCTTGCGGCCTGTCCCGAAGTGCTGCTTGAACTGCTCGCTGAAATGTAAACCTCTGGCCGAACGCTGATCGCTCGTCCTGGCCGCGATTTTCACGCCCTTTCCACGCCATCAATGCTTGCCAAGCGTGGGACCAAGCGGGTAGAAGGTCGCACTCGCGCGGGCGCTGATTTGGCAGGCGAACCCGCTGCACCGAGATGTCCAGTCATCCAACTAAGTTGTTGATACCACGGACAATTCTTGGGGAATGGTGTAACGGTAGCACAACAGACTCTGACTCTGTTTGTCTTGGTTCGAATCCAGGTTCCCCAGCCAATCTGCCTCAATGGCGCGATCATCCTCAAAATCCTGACGACTTGCCGGGCGGACTTGCGCCTGAAGCGGGACCGCTCGTAGCGCGACGTGTGCCATCACGGCATCGAGGGTGGATTAGCCCGACGTGATCGACCATGGTCTCGCGCCTGTAGTGCGGTCCTTTGCGACAGAGGTCTAAGGTGATGGACGAAATTCTCTATGCCCGCGAGCCGTCGATCGGCGTCGACGAATTCATCGACGTGTTGCGCCAGTCGGGTCTCGGCGAGCGGCGACCGCTGGCGGATACCGATCGGATGGCGCGCATGATCGCCAATGCGAACCTGATCGTGACAGCGCGCAAGGCGCACCAGCTCGTCGGCGTCTCGCGCGCGCTGACCGATTTCGCCTATTGCTGCTATTTGTCGGACCTTGCGGTCGATCGAGAATTTCAGGGGCACGGCATCGGCAAGCGCCTGATCGCGGAAACCCGGCGCCACGCCGGACCTGAATCGATGTGCCTGTTGCTGTCGGCACCCGACTCGATCGGGTTCTACAAGACCATCGGCATGCCGCAGCCGGACAACGCGTTTCTCTACAAGCGCGAGCGATAGCGCTAGGGCTGCCTGCGCCGACCTACTTGATCTTGTCGTACACCGTCGCGAAGTCTGCGAGCGGCATCGGGATGCTGATGGTTTCCTTGCCGAGATTCTGGAACGACACCTTGAGCTGCTTGCCCGACTTCAGCTGGGCCAGGACGTCGGGCGCGATCGGCGCATTGATGTAGCAGCCGCGCGCTTCGCAGGTCTGGATCGGCACATCGACGGCCTTGCCGTCGTCGACTTGCAGCTTGGCGCCGACGGGCAGGTTCAACCCGAGCGGAAGCTGGATCAGCGCAACCGGCGCGCGGGTGTCGCCGGGAACGCGGATGTTGACCAGCACGATGAGCTGGCCGGTCTTGGTGAGCACCGCGGTCTGCTCCATCGCGCATTCGAGCGGCGCGTCGCGGCTCGCGCTCGTGCAGCGCGCAACCCAGCCGGTATTGGTCCCGGATGGGGCGTCACCTTGAGGAGCGGCGGGAGCAGCCGCCGGAACCGGCGTGGGCGCGTTCTTGCCCTTGGGGGACTGGGCGTGGCCAAGGCCGGCCATACCGATCACGGTGAACAGGACGAAGAGCGACTTTGCGACAATCTTCACGGTACCGGCTCCGAAACGAACATCTTTCGGGTGTGCCGGTATGCGGGCAAAAGTCAAGTCACTCGGCGGCCTGCTTGACTGATCCGTCCTCGCCATCGTCGGCATCGTGGTCGACGCGCGGCGAGCGGCCCCAGTTCGCAAACGCGTTGGAGAGCCTGTCGAGATAGAGATAAACCACGGGCGTCGTGAACAATGTCAGCGCCTGGCTGACGATCAGCCCGCCGACCATCGCGTAGCCGAGCGGCTGGCGGATTTCCGAGCCGGTGCCGGTCCCTAACATCAGCGGCACGCCGCCGAGCATCGCGGCCATCGTCGTCATCATGATCGGGCGGAAGCGGAGCAGGGCGGCCTGGCGGATCGCCGCCACGGGCTCCATGTGCTGATCGCGCTCGGCGGCGATCGCAAAGTCGACCATCATGATGCCGTTCTTCTTCACGATGCCGATCAGCAGGATGATGCCGATCAGCGCGATCAGCGAGAAGTCGAAGCCGGCGGCCATCAGGATCGCCAGTGCGCCGACGCCGGCCGAGGGCAGCGTCGACAGAATGGTGATCGGGTGGATGTAGCTCTCGTAGAGAATACCGAGGATCAGGTAGACGACCACGAGCGCCGCCAGGATCAAGAGCGGCACGGTCGACAGCGATTGCTGGAACGCCTGCGCGGTGCCCTGGAAGCTCGAGCTCAGGGTTGGCGGCGCGCCGAGGTCGATCATCGCCTTTTGCACCGCGTCCGTCGCCTGGCCGAGCGCGACGCCCTGCGCAAGGTTGAACGAGATGGTGATCGCCGGGAACTGGCCCTGGTGGCTGATCGACAGCGGCCGCACCGGAACGGTGGTCCATTTCGCAAAGGTCGACAGCGGCACCTGTTCGCCGGTCAGCGGCGACTTGATGTAGATGTTGTTGAGCGTGTTGATCGAGCCCTGCAGCTCCGGCAGCACCTCGAGGATGACGTGGTAGCTGTTGAGCTGGGTGAAGTACTGCGTCACCTGGCGCTGGCCGAACGCGTCATAGAGCGTGTCGTCGATCAGCTGCGGCTGAATGCCATAGCGCGAGGCAGTGTCGCGGTTGATCTTCAGCTCGACCGTGGTGCCGTTGGTCTGCTGGTCGGTGGCGACGTCGCGCAGCTGCGGCAGCGTCTGCATCTTGCCGAGGATCTTCGGCGCCCATTCGTTCAGCTCGGCGAGGTTGGCATCCTGCAGCGTGAACTCGAACTGGGTTCGGGTCGGGCGGCCGCCGAGGCGAACGTCCTGCGCGGCCTGCATGAACAGCCGGGCACCGAGCACCTTCTCCAGCTTCGGCCGCAGCCGGGCGATGATCTGCTGCGCGTTGGCATCGCGCTCGTTCAGGGGCTTGAGCGTGATGAACATGTTGCCGTTGTTGCCGGCCCGGCCGCTGCCGCCGATCGCCATCGCCACCGTCGCCACGCCGGGATCCTGCATGACGATCTTGCTGAGCTCCTCCTGCTTGCCCTTCATCTCAGCGAACGAGATGTCCTGGCTGGCCTCCGAAGTCGCGGTGATCAGGCCGACGTCCTGCTGCGGGAAGAAGCCCTTCGGGATGATGACGAACATGTAGATCGACAGCGCCAGCGTCGCGAAGAAGACCATCAGGGTCGTGAACTTCCAGCGCAGCGCGAGGTCGAGCCCGCTCTGATAGCCGCGCAGCATCGCGTCGAAACCGCGCTCGCTGAGCTGGTAGAACCGGCCGTGCCGCTCCTCGTTGTGGGCGCGCAGGAAGCGCGAGGCCATCATCGGGGTCAGCGTCAGCGACACGAACATCGAGACGAAGATGGTCATCGCCAGGACGACCGCGAATTCGCGGAACAGGCGGCCGATGATGCCGCCCATCAGCAGCAGCGGAATCAGGACCGCGACCAGCGAGATGCTGATCGAGACGATGGTGAAGCCGATTTCCTTGGAACCCTTGAAGGCGGCGGCCATCGGCCGCTCGCCTTCCTCGATGTAGCGGCTGATGTTCTCCAGCATCACGATGGCGTCGTCGACCACGAAGCCGACCGCGATCGTCAGCGCCATCAGCGACAGATTGTCGAGCGTGTAACCGAAGATCCACATCAGCGCGCAGGCGCCCAGCAACGCCAGTGGCACGGTTACCGCCGGGATGACGGTGGCCCAGAAGCTGCGCAGGAAGGCAAAGATCACCATCACGACCAGGAAGATGGTCAGGAGCAGGGTGAACTGGACGTCCTCCACCGCGGCGCGGATCGTGGTCGTGCGGTCGCTGATGACCTCGATCTTGACCGCCGGCGGAATTGCCGCGACCAGCCGGGGCAGCGCCGCCTTGATCTTGTCGACGGTGTCGATGACGTTGGCGCCGGGCTGCTTGAAGACGACGAGGAACACGCCGCGCTTGCCGTTGGCCCAAGCCGCCTGCTTGGCATCCTCAGGTCCGGTCACGGCCTTGCCGATGTCGCGGATGCGCAGCGGCCCGCCATTGCGGTAGGCGATGATGACGTCGTTCCACGGGTCCGCCGTAAGCAGCTGGTCGTTGGCGTAGATGGTGTAGGCGCGGGTGGCGCCGTCGATATTGCCCTTCGGGCTGTCGACCGTTGCGATGTTGATCGCGGCGCGGACGTCCTCCAGCGACAGGCCTTTCGCGACCAGCTTGGCCGGGTCGATCTGGACGCGAACCGACGGCTTCTGCTGGCCGCCGATGATGACCTGCGCGACGCCGGAAATCTGGCTGATCTGCTGGGCAAGCTGGGCGTCGACGGAATCGCTGACCGTGGTCAGCGGCAGCGTGTCCGACGTCGCCGACAGCAGCATGATCGGCGCGTCCGCCGGGTTGACCTTGCGATAGGTCGGCGGCGAGGGAAGGTTCTTCGGCAACTGACCGCTGGCGGCGTTGATGGCGGCCTGCACGTCGTTGGCGGCGCCGTCGATTGAGCGGTTGAGGTCGAACTGGATCGTGACCGACGCCGTTCCCAGATAGCTCGTCGAGGTCATCTGCGCGATGCCGGGGATCTGCGCGAACTGGCGCTCCAGCGGCTGGGCGACCGAACTCGCCATAGTCTCCGGGCTGCCGCCCGGCAGCGTCGCGGTGATCTGGATGGTCGGGAAGTCGACCTGCGGCAGCGGCGCGACCGGCAGCAGGGGATAGGCGACAAGACCGACGAACAGGATGCCGGCCATCAGCAGCGAGGTGCCGATGGGGAAGCGAATGAATGGTGCGGAAATTCCGTCGCTCATTCCTGCGTAACCTTCGACTGGGACTGGTCCGTGCTCGCCACCGCCGTCGTCACCAAGGTTCCCGGCGAGACCTTGTACTGGCCCGCGGTGATCACCTGCTGTCCCGGCGACAGGCCATCCTCGATCACCGACTTGCCGTCGATCGACTGGCTGACCTTGAGCTTGCGAAGCTCGGCCTTGTTCTCCTGATTGACTGAATAGGCGTACAGGCCCTCGGTGCCGTGCTGCACTGCGTCATCCGGGACGACGGTGGCATCCTTCAGGGTTCTGACCAGAAGCCGGGTCGAGACCGACTGGCCCGGCCACAGCGCATGGTCCTTGTTATCAAACACCGCCTTCAGCCGGACAGTCCCGCTGGTGGTGTCGACCTGATTGTTGATCAGCGCCAGGGTTCCGGTGGACAGCACCCGCTTGCCGTCGGTGGTCAGGGCAATGGTCTTGGGCGGCGCAACGGCCAGCGCCGCCTTGATATCGGGCAGCTGGTCTTCCGGCGCGGTGAAGATCACCGTGATTGGTTCGATCTGGGTGATCGTCACGATGCCGGTCGCTGCCGACGCGTTGACGATGTTGCCGACATCGACCAGTCGCAGGCCGACGATCCCGTCGATCGGCGATTTCACAGTGGCGTAGTCGACCTGGGTCTGGGCATTGAAGATGGCAGCGTCGTCGGCCGCGATCTGGGCCGTGAGCTGGGCCACTGTGGAGCGCTGGGTGTCGAGCTGCTGGCGCGTCGCGAACTCGCCGAGCTTGGTGTAGCGCTGCAGGTCGAGATTGGCGTTGGCGATATTGGCCTCGTCCTGGGCTTTTTTGGCCTTGGCCTGGTCGAGCGTCGCCTGATAGGGCCGCGGATCGATCTCGACCAGCGTGTCGCCCGCCTTGACGAACTGGCCTTCCTTGAACGCGATCCTGGTGATCTGGCCGTCGACCCGGGTGCGGACCTGGACGGTGTTGAATGCCTGCACCGTGCCGAGGCCGGTCAGGTAGACCGGGAAGTCGGCCTTCTCGACCGGCGCGATCTTGACCGGCACGGCTGGGCGCTGGGCGGAACGCTTTTGCGCGGCTGCTGCCGCCAGCTGATTGTCCGTGTGCTTCTGCCAGCCGAAATAACCGGCCGCGCCGACCGCAGCGATCACTAAAACCCAACCGATGGTACGTGACTTTGACATGCGGACTCTTGGGCTCGACGTAACAATAAAGGGTGATCGAAACGGTTCACAGAGCTTGCGGATATAATATGCGTGCACTTAATGTGTAAACACACCAAGGCTTGAGAATCCTAAACATTTGGAAAGGTTTAGGCCAGAAACGTGCAGAAACATTCCGTCTGGGAAACGCACCGAGGACCCCTATGTCGCTCGATCTCAAACGCCAATTCATTGCGCAGCTCGTCGAGAGTTCCCGGCTGCTGCGCAACTATATCGATCATCGCGCCAAGGCGCGAGGCACCACGCGGGCACAGTGGATCGTGCTGTTCCGCCTGCGCGAGCAGGAAGGATTGTCCCAGGTCGATCTTGCCGACGTGCTCGAGTTGCAGCCGATCTCGCTGGTGCGGCTGCTTGACCGCCTCGTCGAACACGGCCTGCTCGAACGTCGTCCCGATCCCCGGGATCGCCGCGCCAATCGGCTGTTCTTGACGAAGAGCGGGCGCCGTCTCGTCGACGATCTCGACAGTCTGCGCGATGCGATCGCCGGCGACGTGCTCCGTGACGTGTCGGACAAGCATGTCGAGAGCGGACTGGCCACGCTGCGCGAGGTCAAGGATCGCATCAAGGCGCTCGGCGAGGATGCCGCGCACATCGCCGCGAAATAGCGCGCGTCTCGTCGCGTCCAGACCTGCTCTTCATCCGTTCACCTGATGCAGCTTGCGCGACACGGTTGAAACGCCGCGGGATGTCGTTCATATCGCGCAGCAACGATGCGAGAGGACGAGGGTAGCGATGGACGAATTGAACGGGCGCATGATGGCGTGCCAGATCCTGGTCACCGGGTTGATCGCGCGCGTCGCCAACGAGCAGCGTGACCCGCTGCGTTTTCTCACCGACTTCCGCGACGAGATCAAAGCGGTCGTCGGCGGCGTCAATATCGCCGGCCTCGAGAATAGCGACCGCGTCCGGCAGGTCGCGCAACGGACCATCGATGAGTTGTTCTCGCTGATGAAGCCGCCAAGCGCCGAGTGATTGGCGAGGCATCTCGGCACCAATTTAGAACGACTATTAGAACACCTAAAAACTAGAGTTTAGAACGATTTCAAACCACAGATTAGAATCGCTTTGATTTGGGGCGATTCAAGCCAACTGTGGCGCTGATCGCATTGATAAAAAAAGTCGCGCTCGATAACCGAAAGAGACAGTTCGTCGCACGGTGGTTTCGCGAACGGACTTGCTTTTCTGGGGGCGTGCAAGACATGAGCAATGTGAAGGCGCCGAGATCGCTGCGCTTCGATGCGGCGATCGGTTCGGCTGATGATACCGGTTATTCCGCCACGAAGGTCTCCGCTGTCGCGAGCCTGATCGCGGTGGCGTCGTTTTCGGGGGCCGAAGCGCAGCAATCCAGCCTGCCGCCGGTGAATGTCGATGCCCCGGTCGCGCGCCCGCGGCCCGTCACGTCAAAGCCCACATCGGACCAGGTCCGCGCCCGCAACGCGCTGCGCCGCGTCGCGCGTCGCACCAATCAGCAGGCCCAGCAGGCGCCGGTGCCGTTTCCCAACGCCGGCGGTCTTCCGGCTGATCGCGATCGCTACGCGGATCCGGCCGCGCCGTACAAGGGCGACCGTTTGCAGGCATCCGGAAAGTATCCCGAGCCGATCCTGAACACGCCGAAGTCGGTCACGGTGCTGACCAAGGACGTGCTCGAAGACAAGAACGCCACCTCGCTGAAATCGGCGATCCTGTCGACGGCCGGTGTCACGCTCGGCACGGGCGAGGGCGGTAATGCGTTCGGCGACCGCTTCTTCATCCGCGGCTTCGATGCGCGCAACGATATCTTCATCGACGGCGTACGCGACGCCGGCGTCAGCGTCCGCGAGAACTTCTTCACCGAGCAGGTCGAGATCCTGCGCGGCCCGGGCTCGTCCTTTGCAGGCCGCGGCACCACCGGCGGCGCGATCAACATCGTCACCAAGCAGGCGACGACGGAGAACAGCTTCTACAACATGGACACCTCGTTCGGCACCGATCGCACCAAGCGGGTGACGCTCGATGTCAACCAGGTGATCAGCCCGACGCTGGCGATCCGCGCCGGCGGCCTGTTCCAGGATGCCGGCGTCGCCGGCCGCAGCTATGTCACCGACAATCGCGACGGTGCGTTCGTGGCCGGAACGTGGAAGCCGGTCGATGCGGTGAAGATCAGCGGCAACTACATCCACACCGAGCTCACCGGCATCCCGGATTTCGGCGTGCCGTACTACCGGCCGAGCACCGCGAGCACGGCCGGCGGCCCGTTCCCGGACTTCGGCGTCAACCGCAATAATTTCTACGGCTTCGTCAATCGCGACTTCTTCCGGACCGGGCAGGATATCGGCACGATCAATGCCGAGGTGCAGATCACGCCGGACCTCGTGATCAGCAACAAGATCCGGGAATCGCGTTCGACCCAGAACTACATCGGCACGCTGCCGGAATCGCCGACGCTGGCCGCCGGCGCTCCGTTCACGAGCTATACGCTCACGACCAACCCGCAAAGCCGCTATCAGGTCACCGACGTTTTCGCCAACCAGACCGAGGCGACCTACAAGTCGGTCGACCGTCTTGGGTTCAAGCACACCACGACGGCCGGCGTCGAATACGACAACGAGCGGTCTTCGATCGATAGCTACACCGGCCTCGCCTCCGAAATAACCACCGGCACATCGGCCTTCACGGGAGGCGGCTCTCTCTCCGGCGTCAGTGTCTTCAACCCGGTCAACACAAATCAGCCGTTCGGAATCCCATCGCTCGCGGGACGACCGACCAAGATCGGTATCGACACCGTGAGCGGATACGTGATGGATTCCGCCAATTACAACGACTTCGTCATCCTCAATGGCGGCGTCCGATACGACGACTACAAGATCAACACGTCCGCGTTCGCGACGAATGGCACGCTCGGCCAGCAGTCCGCCGAGTTCGGGATGCCGAACTTCAACGTCGGTCTCACGCTGAAGCCGCTGCCGAACGGCAGCGTCTATGCGGCGTACGCGACCTCGTCCAACCCTGTCGGCGCCGAGTTCGACGGCACCAGCACCGCCTATGGCGGCATCAATCCGGTTCTCAACGGCGGCAACACTCAGATCTTCGGGCCGGAAAAGAACAAGGCGATCGAGGTCGGCACCAAGTGGGAGCTATTCGACCGCCATCTTCTGGTGACGGCGGCGTTGTTCCAGACCGAGAAGGAAAACGCGCGCGAAGCGCAGAACGTCAACAACGCAGCCGCGGCTACAGCGCTCGGATGCTCTTATCCAACCGGAACGACCGGCAACATCTCCTGTATCACGGCGGGCGCCGCTTACCGCATCCGCGGTATCGATCTCGGCGTCGGCGGCAAGATCACCGACAAGTGGAGCGTGTTCGGCGGACTCGTGCTGATGCAGTCGGTCGTGACGAGGTCGCTGGCGCCGCCGGCCAATACGATCCTGTACTCGAGCAACGTCGGATTGCCGCTCGCCAACGTCGCGCATCAGTCATTCAGCATGTTGACGAAGTATCAGCTCACCGACATGTGGGAGCTGGGCGGGCAGGCGGTGTATCGCTCGAAGATCTATGGCGGCACGCTGCTCGCGGCCAACCAGGGCACGTCGATCCCGAGCTATTGGCGCTTCGACGCCTTTGCCGAGGCCAAGATCGACAAGCACTGGACCATGAAGCTGTTCGTCAACAACATCTTCGACAAGCGCTACTACGACGCGCTGTACCAGAGCGCAGCACCGTTCGTGCTGGAAGCGCCGGGACGCGCTGCGTATCTGGTTGTGTCTGCGCGTTACTGACGGAGGCTTCGCGGTACAAGATGCTGGTCTGTATTCCCGACGTATTGAGCAAGGCTGATGTGGCGGACCTTCGCCGCATCATGGATGCCAGCGATTGGGAAGACGGCCGCTCGACCGCGGGTGCTGCTTCCGCGATGGTCAAGCGCAACGAGCAGCTGCCGCCCGACAGCGAGGTCGCGCGGCAGCTCGGCAACCGGATCCTGTCGGCGCTGTCGGCAAGTCCGCGGTTCATCTCGGCGGCAATCCCGCTTAGAATCTTTCCACCCTTGTTCAACCGCTATGCCGCAAGCGACGGGCACCATTTCGGCCTGCACGTCGATAATGCGGTGCGGGGTGACAGGCTCACGGGCATGCGGATCCGCACCGACCTGTCGGTCACGCTGTTTTTATCGGAGCCGGAGGAGTACGATGGCGGCGAGCTCGTCATCGAGGACCTCTACGGATCCCATGAAATCAAGCTGCCGGCAGGCGATCTCGTGGTTTATCCTGCGTCCAGCTTGCATCTGGTCACTCCGGTCACGCGGGGGACCCGGCTAGCGTCTTTTTTCTGGCTGCAGAGCATGGTACGGGATGCTCACGCGCGCAGCCTGATCTTTGATCTCGATACTGCGATCCAGGCTCTGGTGGAGCGGCTGGGCCGCGATGACCCTGAAACGGTCAAATTGACCGGGATTTATCACAACCTGATCCGCCACTGGGCTGAAGTGTAACTGATGATGACATTCAAGTTCCCCGCTGCATCCGCCATGATCGCCTCGCTGGCGATGCTGATGCTGGCTGCGCCGTCTTCGGCGCAGCAGCAAACGGCGCCTGCCGCGCAGCCCGCGCCCATAACTCGGGCCCAGTCCGCACCCGTCGCCCAGCCGCCGGCTGCCGCTCCTGCTGCGACTGCCCAGACCGCGCCGGTGGCCCAGGCCGCGCCGGCACCTGCCGCGGTGGCTCCGGCACCGACGGCGCTCGATGTGTCACCGGCCGCGCCCGCGAACGGCGACGGCAAGGTGCTGAAGTCGACCAGTACTGGTCTGCACGAATTGTCGCCGTGGAACATGTTCCTGAACGCCGACATCATCGTGAAGGCGGTGATGCTCGGTCTCGCTTTCGCCTCGCTAGTGACCTGGACCGTGTTCATCGCCAAGATGGTCGAGCTGACCGTGGCGCAGAGCAAGCTGCGCGGCGCGCTCGCCAAGATCGCTGAATCGCGGTCGCTGGCGGAAGCGCAGTTCGCACTCGGCGCCAAGGGCAGCGTGCTGTCGTCGTTCATTGCGGCTGCGATGCGCGAAGGACGACTGTCGGCGGGCATCTCCAGCGACGCCGGCATCAAGGAGCGCGCGGCGTCGAGCTTTGCCGAGATCGTGCGCGCCGAAGCCCGCAAGATCCGCGTCGGCATGGGCCTGCTCGCGACCATCGGCGCGACGTCGCCCTTCGTCGGCCTGTTCGGCACCGTCTGGGGCATCATGAACAGCTTCATCGGCATTTCGAAGTCGCAGACGACGAACCTTGCCGTGGTGGCGCCGGGCATCGCGGAAGCGCTGCTCGCAACCGCGATCGGCCTCGTCGCGGCGATCCCCGCCGTCATCATCTACAACCATTTCTCGCGCGTCACGAAGGTCTATCTCGAGCTCGTCAACCGCGCCTCGGGCGCGGCGGGACGACTCTTGTCGCGCGATCTCGATCGCACCCATGGCGACGTTCCGCGCACCGCGCTTCCGCGCGCCGCGGCGGCGGAGTAGGCGATGGCAGTCTCGCTCTCCGAGAACGATGGCGACGACGATTTCGCGGAATCCCACGAGATCAACGTCACGCCGTTCATCGACGTGATGCTGGTGCTGCTGATCATCTTCATGGTGGCGGCGCCGCTCTCGACCGTCGATTTGCCGATCGATCTGCCGACCTCCAGCGCAACTCCGACCAAGAAGCCGGACAAGCCGACCTATGTCAGCATCAAGCCGGACCTGACGCTGGCGATCGGGGAGAACGCGGTGAAGCGGGTCGACCTGGTCAATTCGCTGGATTCAGTGCCGGACATGAGCCGGGACAAGTACGTGTTCCTGCGCGCCGATCGCACGGTGCCCTATGGTGAACTGATGGGCGTGATGGAGCTGCTGCGCGCCGGCGGCTATACGCGGGTGAAGCTTGTTACGCTCGAGGGCGTGCCCGGAGCGCCCGCGGCGCCGCAGGCCGAGCCGGCCAAACCCTGACGGCGAACAGCGATGTCCACCAACCCCGATCTTGACCTGCGGACCTCGAAGCGGCTCTGGGTGATCGCCGCGGTGACGGCGGTCGGGCTGCATCTCGGCGGCGCGGCGCTGGCGCTGACGAATTTGCGCGGCGACGACGGTGATGAGGGGCTTGGTGCCGCCGGCGCGGAATACGCCGTCGAGCTCGCCTCTCCTGACGTGCCCGAGGACGCTGCACCGCCCGGTGCGCCGGCTGACGAGCAACAGGCCGTGCAGGAGATGGCGCAGCAGAAGGCAGAGGTGAAGGACACCGACCTGCCGCAGGCCAAGCCGATGGAGGCCGACGACCCCGATCGCATCGTGACGGAAGACACCGCCAAGAAGCAGAAGGAGGACGAGGCCAAGGTCGCCAAGGTCGAGACCAACGCTCAGGAAGCACAGCAGGCTTCAGAAGCCGCTGCGCCGACCAAGCTGGAGGACTCGCGCCAGTCGGAGACGACGAAGGCGCCGAATCCCGGGATCGGCAAGGATAAGCTGGCGCTGACAGCCAAATGGGACAAGAAGATCATTGGCATCATCGAGAAGAACAAGCGTTACCCGAAGGTCAGCAAGGGCAAGGAAGCCCGGGTGGTACTCAACTTCGCCCTGAATCGGCTCGGCCGCGTGATCGAACTCGCCGTCGCCGAATCGTCAGGAGATCCCGTCTATGACGAAGCGGCGTTGGCGCTGCTTCGCCGCGCTAGTCCGGAGCTACCGCCTCCGCCGGCGGAGCTGACCGAAGAGACGTTCAGGTACACTGTCCCGATCGTCTACAACAAGCCGAAGCAGTAGTTGTTGTCGTTCCGGGGCGCGACCAAGTCGCGAGCCCGGAAGCCATTGTGCCGCATGCTCGGCGGATCGATGAATTCCGGGCGCTCGTGTCGCGAGGCCCGGAATGACGGCGGCTCAGCTCTTCTTCACCAGCGGGCAGACGCTCTTCTCGAGCGGCAGGAAAGCTTCATCCGCGGGGATGGTCGCCACCAGCTTGTAATAGTCCCACGGATACTTCGACTCCGACGGCTTCTTCACCTCGAACAGATAGGCGGGGTGGATCTTGCGGCCGTCGATCCGGATCGACCCCTTGCCGAACAGCGGATCGTCGGTCGGCAGCTCCTTCATCTTGGCAACGACCGCGCGGCCGTCATGCGGATTGCCGCCGAGCGCTTCCAATGCCTTGAAGTAGTGGATCAGCGAGGAATAGACGCCGGCCTGCACCATGGTCGGTGGGTTCTTCTTGAAGCGCTCCATGAAGCGCTTGGTGAAGGCGCGGGTCTGATCATTCATGTCCCAGTAGAATGTCTCGGTGAAGTTCAGGCCCTGCGCGACGTTAAGGCCGAGTGCGTTGATGTCGGTAATGAACAGCAGCATGCCGGCAAGCCTCTGGCCGCCCGTGACGATACCGAATTCGGCGGCCTGCTTGATCGCGTTGGTGGTGTCGCCGCCGGCATTGGCAAGACCGACGATCTTGGCTTTCGAGCTCTGCGCCTGCAGCAGGAAGGACGAGAAGTCTGCGTTGTTGAGCGGGTGCTTGACGCTGCCGAGCACCTTGCCGCCATTCGCAGTGACGACCGCTGAGGTGTCGCGCTCGAGTGCCTGGCCGAACGCATAGTCCGCGGTGAGGAAGAACCAGCTGTCGCCGCCGGATTTCACCAGCGCCTTGCCGGTGCCGTTGGCGAGCATGTAGGTGTCGTAGACCCAGTGCACCGTGTTCGGAGAGCACTGCGCGCCCGTGAGGTCGGACGAGGCGGAGCCCGAGTTGAGGTTGACGACGTTCTTCTCCTTGGCGAGGTTGGCGATCGCGAGCCCGACATTGGAGGCCGCGAGATCGACGAACACGTCGACCTTCTCGACATCGATCCACTGCTTGCCGATGTTGACCGCGACGTCGGGCTTGTTCTGGTGATCGGCCGAAATCAGGTCGATCTTCCAGCCCTTCGCCAGCAGCCCGGAATCCTCGATCGCCATCTGCGCCGCCACCGTCGAGCCGGGACCGCCGATGTCCTGATAGAGCCCGGACTGATCGCCGAGGGCGCCGACCTTGGCGACCTTGTCCATCGTCTGCGCCGACGCGCTGCCGGCGAACACGAGGCTCGTGGTCATCACCAAGGCTGTCTTGATCGAGGCTGCAATGGAACGCTTCATCTTCCCTCCAGTATGATTTTTGTTTTTGAGTTCCTCATTATGCCCGGCATCGGGCGCATCGCCTAGGGCACGGGCGTGATCGATCGCGCGCGATATTCCACGCTGCGGCGATTGAGCGGCCATTGACGCGCGACGGGACGCCGCAGCGTGCGCGCGTCGACGATGGAAGCGAGGGATGGCTTGCAACGCGGACCGCGCTATTTCCAGTAGTAGCGGATCGCGACGTAGACCACGACGAGGCAGGCGAAGATCAGCGCCACCGGCATCGGACGCTTGGCGTTCGGGGCAGCGGCGGCCGTCTTTTTGGCGGGCAGGCGGCGGAACGCGGTAACGTTGCCGGTGTCGGCGGCCGGTTCGCGCGAGCGTGCCGGAACCTCGGGTGCTTTGCCGGCGCCGCCCATCTCCGCATAGTAGGTACGATACATCTCCTGGATCGTCGCCTCGCTGGCGTCGGCGTCGCTCATCTGGTCCAGCAGCCTCTTGTGGATCGCCAGGAAATTCTGCGCCTCGGGCGGCAGGGCGGAGGCGCCGTTCAGCTTCGCCATCATCTTCCAGGTTGCAAAGTCAGCCCGCGCGCGGGTGTCGGCGCGTCGTGCAATCAGCATATCGGCAGCTTTGATCACCATGGCCTCGAAGCGTTCCCGTCCATGAGCATGAGTGACAAGATTGGGTTCCGATGTTGCGATCGGGTCATCCGCAAATCAAGGCTATGTGTTTCCGGTAATGAGGAGAAGGGCGTTGATTACATAGCCGGTCAGAGTTCGCAGTATCGTTGAAATAACATCAAGATTTAGGCCGATCTGCCGGCCGATCACGGGCAGCAGGATCAACAGCCCGATCAGGATCAGCATGCCGTAGGGCTCCAGCCGGGCAAGCGGGACCGCCAGCGGCCGCGGCAGCAGCCCGACCGCGACCCGGCCGCCATCCAGCGGCGGGATCGGCATCATGTTGAAGATCGCGAGCACGATGTTGATCAGGAAGGCGTTTTTCAGATTGTCCGCGGTCCATTTTGCCGCATCCGCGGGAACCAGCGGCAGCGCGTGGAATGCCAGCGCCGCCGCGGTCGCCAGGATGATGTTGGTGACCGGTCCGGCCAGCGCCACCCACACCATGTCGAGCTTGGGATGGTTGAGCTTGCGGAAGTTCACCGGCACCGGCTTGGCGTAGCCAAACAGGAACGGCGAATGCGCGAACAGCAGCACCGCGGGCAGGATCAGCGTGCCGAACGGATCGATGTGCTTCAGCGGATTGAAGCTGACGCGGCCGAGCTTCCAGGCGGTGTCGTCGCCGAGTCGGTGCGCGACGAAGCCGTGTGCCGCCTCGTGGAACGTGATGGCGATCACCAGCGGCAGCACCCAGACGGAGACGTCGTAGAGGGAAATATTCAATGGCGTGCCGCCTAGGGTTTGCTTGGACCGGACCCTCAGGCTAGCACGGATTCGCTGACGGCCTTGCGGGGGCGTGGCCGCGGGTCAGTGTGTGTCCGGCGCGACCACGCGTGCCAGTTGCGGCTGGGTCGTCGCGATCCAGATGCCGGCGAACACCGTCACGATGCCGGCCATCAGATTCCAGCTCAGCGGCTCGCCGAGCAGGGCTGCGCCGACCAGCGAGGCGGCGATCGGATTGACGGTGACGGAGATTGCCACCCGGGTCGGCGTCGTCCGCTCCAGTGCGAAGGCCCAGAGATAGAAGGTGAGCGCTGCGCCGAACGCGCCGAGATAGGTCGCGCCGAACCATTGCGGCGCACCGAACTCGGCAACCGGCGCGAAACTGCCGCGCAGCAGCGAGGCAATGATGAGGACCGCGGCGCCGGCCGCCATCGCGAGCGTAGTGAACGGGATCGGGCCGGAGCGGCGGATCAACGGCCTTGACCAGATGCTGTAGAGCGCCATGCAGAGCGCGGCCGCAATCATCAGCAGATCGCCGCGCCAGGCGCCGGCCGGCGCCGTGGCGAGGCCGGAGAGCAGCGCTATCGAGACACCCAGGATGGTGACCAGCACGCCTGTGGTTTTTCGCGCGGTCAGCGGCTCGGCACCGAGCGCCGCGCCGACCAGCATGGTCAGCAGCGGCAGCGTCGAAAGCGCGAGCGCGCCGCGCGCCGCGGTGGTGAAGATCAGCGAGGCATTGAACAGGATCGGAAACGCCGCAAAGAACAAGAGGCCGAGGCCAGTGACACCAAGCCAGTCGCGCCGCGGTGGCCAGCTTCCACGCTGCAGCAGCGCCAATGGCAGCAGCAGCAGGACGCCGATGCCGAATCGGAACGCGCCGATCGCCAGCGGATCGATCGCGCCGACCAGAAACCGCGTCGCCCCGATCGAGGTTCCGCCAAGCGCACTCGACGCCACTGCGGCCAACACCCCCCAGATCTCGCCCATCCCGCTTCGACCCCTCTGTTTTGCTTGCGCAACCTAGGGAAGGGCCGATAATCAGTGAATGCAATAAACCTGATCAACCAGATCACGGATTGTGATGACCGCGCCCGTCCTGGACCCGGATCTCCTGCAGGCCTTCGTCGCGGTGGCGGATCATCGCTCCTTCACCCGCGCCGCCGCCGCGCTGAACCGGACCCAATCCGCCGTCAGCATGCAGGTGAAGCGGCTGGAGGAACGGCTACAGGCCGAACTGTTTCACCGCAGCACGTCCAGTGTCGATTTGAGCGCGGCCGGCGAAGGGCTGCTCGGTTACGCCCGCCGCATTCTGAGTCTCAACGCGGAGGCGGTCGGCCGAGTGCGCGCGCACGGCACCGGCGGGCGGGTGCGCCTTGGCGTGATGGACGATTACGGGACGCTGATCGTCCCGCCGCTGCTCAAGGATTTCGTCGCCAACTATCCGCTGATCCATGTCGAGATGGAGACCGGGCTGACATCGTCGATGACCGACCGGCTTGGCGAAGCCTATGACCTCGTGATCGCCATGCACCCCGAAGGGCGCGGCGAGGGTGAGTTGCTGCGCACCGAGCAGGCGGTGTGGGCCGCCAGCGCCACGCATCGTGTCGAGGAGCTCGACCCGCTGCCGGTTGCGCTCTATCCGCAGGGCTGCCTGTTCCGGAGCTGGGCAATGCAGGCGCTGGACGAAGCGAGCCGGCCGTGGCGGCTCGCCTTCGTCAGCCACAGCCTGTCCGCGGTCGAGGCGATCGCGGCGCAGGGCCTTGCGGTGACGGTTGTGAAGTCGGGGACCTTTCCGCTGGCGCTGCGCCGCCTGACCGCGCGCGACGGCATGCCGCGGCTGCCGCGGGCGGAGATCCGATTGCACCGCGCGCCGAATCTTGCGCGCGCGGCGTCATTGCTCGCAGATCATCTCGTCGCAGCGCTTCGGCAGCCGGCGAGGCGAGGGAGTTAGTACGTCGCGCGACCGCCGGAGATGTCGAACACTGCGCCGGTCGAGAACGCGCAATCCTCCGACGCAAGCCACGCCACCATCGCGGCGAGTTCCTCGACCTGTACGAAGCGGGCTTTCGGAATCTTCGACAGCATGAAGTCGATGTGCGCCTGCGTCATCTGGTCGAAGATCGCGGTCTTCGCCGCGGCCGGGGTCACCGCGTTGACGAGGATGTCGTGCTGCGCGAGCTCCTTGCCGAGCGATTTGGTGAGCGCGATCAGGCCGGCCTTCGACGAGGAATAATGCGCGGCATTCGGGTTGCCTTCCTTGCCGGCGATCGAGGCGATGTTGACGATGCGGCCGTATTTCTGGCCGATCATGCTCGGCACGATCGCCTTGCAGCAGATGAAGGGACCCTCGAGATTGATGCGCATCACCCTGCGCCAATCGTCGAGATCGGTTTCCCACACCGGCTTGTTGGCTCCGGTGATCCCGGCGTTGTTGACGAGAATGTCGATCTTGCCGAACGCCCGCAGCGTCTGATCGCGCGCGGCGTCCACCGCGGCGGGATCGGTGACGTCGGTCTTGATGGCGATCACGTTCTCGCCGATCGCCCTGGCGGTCTTCTCTGCCAGCGGCTGGTCGAAATCCCAGATCGCGACTTTGGCGCCGGATGCGACGAAGCGCTCGGTGATGGCGCGGCCGAACCCTTGCGCGCCGCCGGTGACGACGGCGCAGCGGCCGTTGAGATCGATCTTGTTCATTGCTGAATGCCTTTGATCGGGGGCGTCAGAGCATGAAGCCGCCGTCGACGACCATGTCGACGCCGGTGGTGAACGCGGCTTCGTCGCTCGCGAGATAGACCGCCATGGCCGCGATTTCCTCGGCTGTGCCGAGCCGGCCCATTTTCTGGCGGGCGACGAACTTCTCGCGTCCATCCGGGCCGGCGGCGGCGGCGCGATCAAGCATCGAAGGCGTTTCCACGGTACCGGGGCAAATGCTGTTGCAGCGGATGCCCTGGGTGATGAAGTCGAGCGCGACCGCGCGCGTGAGCAGCGAAACTGCCGCCTTCGACGCGCTGTAGACGTAACGGTTGGCCGGTGGCCGCAATGCCGCGCAGGACGAAATGTTGACGATGCTGCCGCCGCCGCCTGCCAACATCGCGGGCAGAAATGCCTTGATGGTCCGGTGCATCGATTTGACGTTGAGATCGAACGAGAAGTCGAAGTCCTCGTCCGAGCACTCCAGAATCGTGCCGTGATGCACGAAGCCCGCCGCATTGAGCAGGATGTCGATCTTGCCGACGCGCTTGGCGAAAGCGTTGACATCAGCGGTGCTGCGAACGTCGAGCCGCGCGGTTTCGGCGACGCCGTCCTTGCCCAGAGTGGCGATGCCGCTCTCATTGATGTCGGTGGCGATTACGGTCGCGCCTTCGCGCGCGAATGCGATCGCGCATGCGCGCCCGATGCCGGCCGCCGCGGCGGTGACGACGGCGCGCTTGCCTTGCAGTCTGTCTGACATGTGTCTCTCTCCCGGTTTCCTCGGGTCATTCCGGGACGCGCGTAGCGCGGGCCCGGAATCCATACTTCCGATGGTGGTTATGGATTCCGGGCTCAGCCCTGCGGGCTGCCCCGGAATGACGGTGATGTTTTAGTGATTATCGCGCGCGACGCCGACCTTGCCGGCGATGTCGTGGTAGCGCGTTGCGAGTTCGAGGCAGGCGCCGGTCGCGTGCTGGCCGACGGTCTGCCGGTAGAGCTCCTGCCACGGCGTCTGGTTGGCCGGGTGCGGGAAGCCGCCCTTGCCCTTCAGCTCGGCGCGGCGGGTGCGCAGCTCATCCTCCGAGATCAAGATGTTGGCGCTGCCCTTGTTGAGGTCGATGCGCACCTTGTCGCCGGTCTTGAGGATCGCGAGCCCGCCATCGGCGGCCGCTTCCGGCGAGGCGTTGAGGATTGACGGCGAGCCCGAGGTGCCGGACTGCCTTCCGTCGCCGATGCAGGGCAGGGACAGGATGCCGCGTTTGATCAGTGCCGCCGGCGGCTGCATGTTCACGACCTCGGCGCCGCCGGGATAGCCGATAGGGCCGGTGCCGCGGACGAACAGCACGCAGTGCTCGTCGATGTCGAGCGCCGGATCCTCGATCCGGGCGTGATAGTCCTCCGGGCCCTCGAACACGATGGCGCGGCCCTCGAAGGCGTTGAGGTCCTTCGGGTTGGACAGATAGCGGTCGCGGAATTCCTTGGAGATCACGCTGGTCTTCATGATCGCGGAATCGAAGAGATTGCCGCGCAAGACCAGGAAGCCGGCGTCCTTCACCAGCGGCTTGTCGTAGCCCCAGATCACGTCACCGTCGGGCTGCGGCGCTTCCTTGCAATTCTCGCCCATGGTGCGGCCGTTGACGGTGAGGGCGCCTTCATGGATGCGCTTGTGCTTGATCAGCTCGCGCACCACCGACGGCACGCCGCCGGCGCGGTGATATTCCTCGCCGAGATAGAAGCCGGCCGGCTGCATGTTCACCAGCAGCGGCACGTCGTGGCCATATTTCTGCCAGTCGTCGATCGACAGCTCGACGCCGACATGGCGCGCCAGCGCATTGATGTGGATCGGTGCATTGGTCGAGCCGCCGATCGCGGAGTTGACCACGATGCAGTTCTCGAACGCCTCGCGGGTCAGGAAGTCCGACGGCTTCAGGTCGTCCCAGACCATATCGACGATGCGTTTGCCGGTCTCGTAGGCGATCTGGCCGCGCTCGCGATAGGGCGCCGGGATTGCCGCGCAGCCCGGCAGCGAGAAGCCGAGCGCCTCGGCGAGCGAGTTCATGGTGGAGGCGGTGCCCATGGTGTTGCAATGGCCGACCGAGGGCGCCGAGGAGGCCACGATCTCGATGAACTGCTCATAGTCGATCTCGCCGGCGGCAAGCCGCTCGCGCGCCTTCCACACCACCGTGCCGGAGCCGGTGCGCTGGCCCTCGTGCCAGCCGTTCAGCATCGGGCCGCCCGACAGCACGATCGCAGGCAGGTTGACGGTCGCCGCCGCCATCATGCAGGCCGGAGTGGTCTTGTCGCAGCCGGTGGTCAGCACCACGCCGTCGAGCGGATAGCCGAACAGAATCTCGACCAGGCCGAGATAGGCGAGGTTGCGGTCGAGCGCCGCGGTCGGGCGCTTGCCGGTCTCCTGGATCGGATGGGTCGGAAACTCCATCGCGATGCCGCCGGCGGCGCGGATGCCCTCGCGGACGCGGTGCGCGAGCTCGAGGTGATGGCGGTTGCAGGGCGACAGGTCGTTGCCGGTCTGGGCGATGCCGATAATCGGCTTGCCCGACTGCAATTCCTCGCGGGTCAGGCCGTAGTTCAGGTAGCGCTCCAGATAGAGCGCGGTCATGCCCGGATTGTGCGGGTTGTCGAACCATTCCTGGGAGCGGAGCCGGCGGCCCTTGCCCGTCTTGGTCTCGCCTGCGGCGCTGTGCCCGTTGGTGTGGGGTTTTGTCATTGGTTTCTCCCGCAATGCAAACTCTTGATGGGCCCATTCAAGGGCTCTGGTTCAACGTTGTTCTACCTTGCGCAAATCGTCGCGCATTACAAACCCAAGCGATCACGCACAGGTGTTTCAGTGGATGGATTGGACCTTAGTTGAAGGCACTTGGTTGCGCTACCATTTTGTCATTTTTCGCGTCCCTTGTGACAGGCTGGTGTCGGGTGCATGTCAGCTGCGCCGTGCCGAGCTTTGCCGTTCCATGACACTGAAGCCGAGATCGACGACGGGCTCGGCGGGCCGGCGTCCTTCCAGCGTTTCGATCACCATCATGGCAGCGTTTCTGCCCATTTCGTAGCGATTGGTGCGCACGCTGCTCAGCGTCGGCTCGCTCGATGCCATGAATTCGAGGTCGTTGAAGCCGACGATCGCCATCTGCTCCGGCACCGCCATGTGGCGGCGCTTGCATTCGAACAGCGCGCCGAGCGCGAGGTCGTCATTGACGCAGAACACTGCGTCGATGTCCGGCGTCTTGGCGAGCAGGTCGGCAAACAGCGTCCCGCCCAATGTCACCGAGGTTGGAATCGCGGTCGTGACGATGAGCTGCGGATCGAACAGCGCGGCCTCGGTCATCGCGGCGCGATAGCCATCGAGCCGCCGCTGCACCCGCGGGTCCATTCGCGCGCCGAGGAAGCCGATTCGCCGGTTGCCCTGCGCGAGAAGGTGGGCGATTGCGGCTTTTGCCGCATCAAAATGCGAGAATCCGATCATCATGTCGATCGGGGAGGGCCCGACTTCCATGATTTGCACGATCGGGCAATCGACCGTTTCCATGATGCGGCGAGAATCGGCGGTCTGGTTGATGCCGGTGATGATCAGCCCGGCCGGCTTCTGTGCCAGAAAAAGACGCAGCAGGCGCTCTTCCTGCAGGATGCTGTAGCGGGTGTTGGCGAGCTGAATGCTGTAGCGGCTGCCATCGAGCGCGTCATAGATGCCGCGCAGCACGTCGGCGAACACATTGTTGGTCAGCGACGGGATCAGGACACCGATCACCTCGGTGCGCTGCGACGCAAGCGCGCGTGCCGCGAGATTGGGCACGTAACCGAGTTCTTTTGCCGCACTTTCGACCCGGGCGCGCTTGCCGGCCGAGAGTGCATCCGGATTCCTGAAGAAGCGCGAGGCCGTAATCGGACTGACGCCGGCAAGCTTCGCGACTTCGGCGAGCCGGATCTTGCCTGGCGTGATGTGCTTTCGGGCCATTTGCCGCTCATATCACGACGTTCGTCGCAGACAAACCGATATTGACAGCGCTACCAAGCGATTGCTAATCGAACGATTGCCAAAACCGGATAAACTGCGGACAATAACGCAAGTCCAACAGAGCCACGCACCCAGCGTGGCCGGAACAAAACAGAGCGGTGGCGGCACTCGTCGTACGCCGTCGGGAACTTGAGGGAGGGAAGTGGATGTCGTCGGTCCAGATTCGCGACGTGCGGAAGTCGTTCGGCAATTTTGAAGTCCTGCACGGCGTGTCGATCCCGATCGAGGACGGCGAGTTCGTCGTTCTGGTCGGCCCCTCCGGCTGCGGCAAGTCGACCCTGCTGCGCATGCTGGCCGGACTTGAGAACATCACCTCTGGAACGATCTCGATCGGCGACCGCGTCGTCAACAATGTCCAGCCCAAAGAGCGCGACATTGCGATGGTTTTCCAGAACTACGCGCTCTACCCGCACATGACGGTCGCCGACAATATGGGCTTCTCGCTGAAGCTGCGCGGCGCCAAGCCCGAGGAGATCTCGAGCGGGGTCAAGCGCGCGGCGGAAATCCTCGCGCTGACGCCGCTGCTCGAGCGCTATCCGCGCCAGCTCTCCGGCGGCCAGCGCCAGCGTGTCGCGATGGGCCGCGCCATCGTGCGCGATCCGCAGGTGTTCCTGTTCGACGAGCCGCTGTCGAACCTCGACGCCAAGCTGCGCGTCGCCATGCGCACCGAGATCAAGGAATTGCATCAGCGGCTGAAGACCACGACCGTCTACGTCACCCACGACCAGATCGAGGCCATGACCATGGCCGACAAGATCGTGGTGATGCATGACGGCATCGTCGAGCAGATGGGCTCGCCGCTCGAGCTCTACGACAAGCCGGAGAACCAGTTTGTGGCCGGTTTCATCGGCTCGCCCGCGATGAATTTCCTCAAGGGCAAGGTGAAGGTGAACGGCGCCGCCTATTTCGAGGGACCGAACGGCGTCAAGCTGCCGCTGAAATCGGCGCCGGCCAATTCCGACGGCAAGCCCGCGGTCTACGGCGTGCGGCCCGAGCATTTCACCATCGCCGATGACGGCGCCGAAGCCGAGATCGTGGTGGTCGAGCCGACCGGCTCGGAGACCCAGGTGTTCGCCAAGCTCGGCGGCGAGCAGGTTGTCGCCGTGTTCCGCGAACGCCATCAGTTCAACCCGGGCGACAAGGTTCGGCTCAAGCCGGATCCGGCGCTGGTCCATCTGTTCGACGATTCGACGGGGAAACGACTGAATAGCTGACCGACTGTTCGATCTGAATGGCCGACCAACAGGCCAGATCAAAAACAAGAAAAACACAGTCATTTGGGAGGAAGGACGATGCACGATTTTACTCGCCGCTCTCTACTTCAGGGCGGCACCGCGCTGGCCGCAACCGGGATGCTCACCGGACCGGCGCTGTTTGACTTCGCCAAGGCCTGGGCGCAGAGCGCGCCCTGGAAGGCGGAGCCCGGCGCCAAGCTTACCGTGATGCGCTGGAAGCGCTTCGTGCCCGCGGAAGACGATGCCTTCAATGCCATGGTGGCGGCCTTCAAGGCGGCAACCGGCACCGAGATGAATGTGTTCAGCGAGTCCTTCGAGGACGTGCAGCCGAAAGCCTCGGTCGCCGCCAACACCGGCTCGGGTCTCGACCTTGCCTGGGGCCTGCACACGCTGCCGCAGCTGTTCCCGACCAAGGTCCTCAAGATGAACGACGTTGCCGATTATCTCGGCAAGAAGTACGGCGGCTGGACCGAGGCCGCGGCCAAGACCTGCAAGCAGGGCAATGACTGGCTCGGCATTCCCGTCGCGACCATCGGCGGCTATTTGACCTATCGCAAGTCGGCGGTCGAGAAGGCCGGCTTCAAGCAGGTGCCGTCCGATTTCCCTGCCTACCTCGAACTCTGCAAGGCACTGAAGGCGAACAACACGCCGGCCGGCTTCGCGCTCGGCCATGCCACCGGCGACGCCAATGCCTGGGTGCACAACATCCTCTGGGGCTTCAACGGCTGGACCGTCGACAAGGACGACAAGGTCATCATCAACTCGCCGGAGACGATGAAGGCGCTGGAGTACGCTAAGGCGCTGTCGGATACCTTCATTCCCGGTGTCGCATCCTGGAACGACTCCTCCAACAACAAGGCGTTCCTGTCCGGCGAACTGTACCTGACCTCGAACGGCATCTCGATCTACGTTGCCGCCAAGGACGACCCGAGCAAGAAGGAGCTCGCCGAAGACATCGACCACGCGCTGTGGCCGGTCGGCCCGATCGGCAAGCCGACCGAGCTGCAGCTCGCGGTTCCGATCCTCGCCTTCAACTTCTGCAAATATCCCAATGCGGCGAAGGCGTTCATCGCCTTCATGCTGGAGAAGGAGAATTTCGAGAAGTGGCTGTCGGGCGCGCGGGGGTATCTTACGCACACGCTCAACGCCTACGACACCGCGCCGGTCTGGACCGCCGACCCGAAGAACGCGGTGTTCGGCCAGGCCTCGAAGCGCGCGCTGCCGGCCTCCGGCATCGGCACGCCCGGCGAGAAGGCGGCGACCGCGATCGCCGACTTCATCGTGGTCGACATGTTCGCGAACTACTGCACCGGCGCCAAGGACGGCAAGACCGCGATGGCGGAAGCCGAGCGGCAGCTGAAGCGGATCTATCGCTGATGTGATGGCTGCGGGCGGCGGACGACCGCCGCCCGCACCGTCACTGGAATGCCATCACTGGAATATTGCGTAGTCATGCTCAATCCTTTGAGCAATCGGGACATCGTCTATGGCTGACATCGCCCTTGCGCCGCGACGTGCGAAGACTGAAATCCGCGAAGCGACCGCCTGGGATCAGCTGCGCCACAACAAGAACTGGCTCGGCTTCTGGTTCATGGTGCCGGCGATGGCGTTCCTGATCTTCTTCCTGGCCTATCCGCTGGGCCTCGGGATCTGGCTGTCCTTTACCGACACCCGCATCGGCCGCGTCGGTCATTTCATCGGCACCGAGAACTATGAGTGGCTGTGGGACGATTCCATCTTCTGGCTGTCGGTCTTCAACACGCTGCTCTACACCTCCGTCGCGAGCGCGGTGAAATTCGCGGTCGGGCTCTATCTCGCGCTGCTGCTCAACGAGCGCATGCCGTTCAAGGCGCTGCTGCGTGCCGCGGTGCTGATCCCGTTCATCGTGCCGACCGTGCTGTCGGCGCTGGCATTCTGGTGGATCTTCGATTCGCAGTTCTCGATCATCTCCTGGTCGTTGAAGCATCTCGGCCTGATCACCCAGAACATCAATTTCCTCGGCGACACCACCTGGGCCCGCATCTGTGTGATCTTCGCCAATATCTGGCGCGGCGTGCCGTTCGTCGCGATTACGCTGCTGGCAGGCCTGCAGACCGTGCAGCCCTCGCTCTATGAGGCGGCGACGCTCGACGGCGCCTCGCGCTGGCAGATGTTCCGCTTCATCACCTATCCCTTGCTGACGCCGATCATCGCGGTCGTGATGACGTTCTCGGTGCTGTTCACCTTCACCGATTTCCAGCTGATCTGGGCGATGACCCGCGGCGGCCCGGTCAACGCCACCCATCTGATGGCGACGCTGTCCTACCAGCGGGCGATCATCGCCGGGCAATTGGGCGAGGGGGCGGCGATCTCGAGTGCCATGATCCCGTTCCTGCTCGCCGCGATCATGGTGTCCTGGTTCGGCTTGCAGCGCAGGAAGTGGCAGCAGGGAGAAAGCAATGACTGACCTTCCTGCCCCTAAGGTCGATCTCAAGTCCATCCTGTCGACGCAGGCGCGCGTCGACAACAGCGAGGGCATGAGCTATTTGCAGTCGGTGCCGCGGCGGATCGTGACGCTCTACATTCCGCTGTCGATCATCGTCATCATCCTGCTGTTCCCGTTCTATTGGATGGGGCTGACCGCGATCAAGCCAGACGACCAGCTGCTCGACCTCGACAAGTACAATCCGTTCTGGACCTGGAATCCGACCTTCAAGCACATCCACAAGCTGCTGTTTGAGAGCTACTATCCGCACTGGCTCTGGAATACGATGTACGTGGCGATCGGCGCCACCGTGCTGTCGATCATCGCGAGCGTGCTCGCGGCCTATGCCATCGTGCGGCTGCGCTACAAGGGCGCCAACGTCGTCGGCGGCCTGATCTTCCTGGCCTATCTGGTGCCGCCATCGATCCTGTTCATTCCGCTCGCGACCGTCGTGTTCCAGTACGGCCTGTTCGACTCGCCGATGGCGCTGATCCTGACCTATCCGACGATCCTGATCCCGTTCTCGACCTGGCTTCTGATGGGCTATTTCAAGACTATCCCGTTCGAGCTCGAGGAGTGTGCGTTGATCGACGGCGCCAGCCGCTGGCAGATCCTGATCAAGATCGTGCTGCCGCTGGCGATTCCCGGCCTGATCTCGGCCTTCATCTTCTGCTTCACGCTGTGCTGGAACGAGTTCATCTACGCGCTGACGTTCCTGCAATCGACCCCGAACAAGACCGTGCCGGTCGCCATCGTCAACGAATTCGTTGACGGTGACATCTATCGCTGGGGTTCCCTGATGGCAGGGGCGCTATGCGGCTCGCTGCCGCTGGTTATTCTTTACGCCTTCTTCGTTGAGCATTATGTCTCGGCGATGACGGGTGCCGTGAAGGAATAAGCGCGCAAGGCCCGCATCTGAATTCGAAGAAGAGAAGAAAAGGAGCAGGGTCGTGCACATTCTGATTCTGGGCGCCGCCGGCATGGTCGGCCGCAAGCTGACCGAGCGTCTGTTGCGCGAGGGCCGCCTCGGCAAGCAGGACATCAGCAGGATGACCCTGCAGGACGTGGTCGCGCCGGCCAAGCCTGCCAACGCCGCGATCCCGGTCAATGTCGTCGCGTCCGATTTCGCCGATGCCGGCGCCGCCGCGCCCCTGATCGCCGAGCGCCCGGACGTGATCTTCCACCTTGCCGCAATCGTCTCGGGCGAGGCGGAGGCCGAGTTCGACAAGGGCTACCGGATCAATCTCGACGGCACCCGCTATCTGATCGACGCGATCCGCGCCGTTGGCGGCGGCTACAAGCCGCGGCTGGTGTTCACCTCCTCGATCGCGGTGTTCGGCGCGCCGTTCCCCGAGAAGATCGGTGACGAGTTCTTCCATACGCCGCTGACGAGCTACGGCACGCAGAAGTCGATCTGCGAGCTCCTGATCAACGACTACACCCGCAAGGGCCTGCTCGACGGGATCTCGATCCGCCTGCCGACGATCTGCGTGCGTCCGGGCAAGCCGAACAAGGCGGCGTCCGGCTTCTTCTCCAACATCATCCGCGAGCCGCTGGCGGGCGAGGAGGCGGTCCTGCCGGTGTCCGAGGACGTGCGGCACTGGCACGCCTCGCCGAAATCGGCGGTCGGCTTCCTGGTCCATGCCGGCACCATGGATCTCAATGCGATCGGGCCGCGGCGCAATCTCAGCATGCCTGGGATGTCCGTCAGCGTCGGTGAGCAGATCGCGTCGCTGGAACGGGTCGCCGGCAAGAACGTCACCGTGCGCATCAAGCGGGTGCCCGATCCGACCATCATCGGCATCGTCTCGGGCTGGCCGCGTGATTTCGTCACCGACCGCGCGCTGAAGCTCGGCTTCACCACGGCCGAGAAGACGTTTGACGACATCATCCGCATCCACATCGAGGACGAGTTGGGCGGCAAGTTCGCCGCCTAGCTCCGCTCAGGCACGCGGGTCTTGGCATGACCAGGGTCGCCAGCATCGGCGAATGCATGATCGAGTTGCGCCAGGCTCCGGGCGGCCAGCCCGGAGGCCTGTATTCGCGCTCCTATGGCGGTGATACGCTCAACACCGCGGTCTACCTGTCCCGGCTCGGCGTCCACATCGATTACATCACGGCGCTCGGCGACGATGCGCTGAGCGATGAGATGATCGCGGGCTGGGCGAGCGAAGGCATCGGCACCAAGCATGTCGCACGATTGGCAGGCAAGCTGCCCGGGCTCTATCTGATCCAGACCGACGACAAAGGCGAGCGGCGCTTCTTCCACTGGCGCGACAGCGCCCCCGCCCGCGAGCTGATGGATCTGCCCGAGACGGAAGATCTCCTTAACTCGCTCGCGACGTACGACCTCGTCTACCTCTCGGCGATTACGCTCTCGATCCTGCGCGAGGATGGACGGGAGCGCCTGATGGCGGCGCTGAAACGCGCGCGGCTGCTTGGCACACGCTTCGCGTTCGATACCAATTTCCGCGCCCGCGGTTGGCCGGATCTGACGATCGCGCGAAAAGTCTTCAGCAGCGGGTTCGAGGCGGCCGATATCGTGCTTGCCTCCACGGAAGATCTGGCGCCGCTCTATCCCGGCGAGAGCAACACGGCGCTGCTCGCCGGCATCTCGAGCCCCGAGGTCGTGCTGAAGCTTGGCGAGCCCGCTTGCATCGTGCGTTCGGCCGGGGGAACGCGCGAGGTGCGGGCGGAGCCGCTGCCGAAGCCGGTGGTCGATACCACGGCGGCCGGCGACAGTTTTGCCGCGGCCTATCTCGCCGCGCGGCTCGGCGGCGCCGAGCCCGAAGAGGCGGCGCGCGCCGGCCATCGTCTGGCCGGCGTCGTGGTGTGCTATCCCGGTGCGATCATTCCCCGCTACGCCATGCCGCCGAAGAAGGCGCCTCGTCCCCCACCATCCCGCAAGGCCTCGCTATGACAACGACATCAAAGCAGGACCGGATCGCCGAGCTGATCCGCCAGGCCACCGTGATCCCGGTGCTGACCATCGAGCGGCTTGCCGATGCGGTCCCGCTCGCCAAGGCGCTGGTCGCGGGCGGCGTGCGGACCCTCGAGGTGACGCTGCGTACGGCGGTCGCGGTCGATGCGGCCAAAGCTATCATCGCCGAGGTGCCCGATGCGGTGGTCGGGATCGGCACGATCCTCAATGCCGACGATCTGGCGCGCGCCGAGGCGCTCGGCGCCAAATTCGGCATCAGCCCGGGCGCGACGCCAGAGCTGTTGAAGGCGGTCGCCGCCAGCGGGCTGCCTTTCGCGCCGGGGATCGCGACCGCCTCCGAGCTGATGCAGGCACTGGCGCACGGCTTCGACGTCGTCAAATTCTTCCCCGCCGAGCAGGCCGGCGGTATCAAGGCACTGCGGGCCTTGGCCGGTCCATTCCCCAACGTCAGGGTCTGCCCGACCGGCGGTATCGGTGAGGCGAATGCGGCGACTTGGCTCGCCGAGCCCAATGTGCTGGCGGTCGGTGGTTCCTGGCTGTGCCCGGCGGCCGATATCCGCGCCGGCAACTGGGCGGGCATAACCGCCGTGTGCGCGAAGGCGATGAAAACGCTGAAAGCCGGCTAGAACTCCGTTCCGATAGGAACGGGGTTCTAGATTCTGGCTTTGACGCGTCTTCTTTACGCGAACCGGTATCCACTTCGCTCGAAAACGCTCTCGAGATACGCTACATAACTCCCGAACAGGCACAGGGAGATACGGCCATGACAGCAGCCAGCATTGTGGGTTGGGCGCACACGCCATTCGGAAAGTTTGACGCGGAGACCGTCGAAGGCCTCGTCGTCAAGGTCGCCAACGAGGCGCTCGCCGATGCCGGCATTGCCGCGTCCGATGTCGACGAGATCATGCTCGGCCATTTCAACGCCGGCTTCTCGCCGCAGGATTTTACGGCGTCACTGGTGCTGCAGGCCAATCCGGCGCTGCGCTTCAAGCCGACCACCCGCGTCGAGAACGCCTGCGCCACCGGATCGGCCGCGGTGCACCAGGGCATTCGCGCCATCGAGGCGGGCGCTGCGAAGATCGTGCTGGTCGTCGGCGTCGAGCAGATGACGAAGACGCCGGGTCCGGAGATCGGCAAGAACCTCCTGAAGGCGTCCTATCTGCCTGAGGACGGCGACACGGTCGGCGGCTTCGCCGGCGTGTTCGGCAAGATCGCGCAGGCCTATTTCCAGAAATACGGCGACCAGTCGGATGCGCTGGCGATGATCGCCGCCAAGAACCACAAGAACGGCGTCGCCAACCCCTATGCGCAGATGCGCAAGGATTTCGGCTTCGAGTTCTGCCGCGCCGAGAGCGACAAGAACCCGTTCGTCGCCGGCCCCTTGAAGCGCACCGATTGCTCGCTGGTGTCGGACGGCGCCGCCGCGCTGGTGCTGACCGATGCCGAGACCGCCAAGACCATGGGCAAGGCCGTGAACATCCGCGCCACCGCCCATGCGCAGGACTTCCTGCCGATGTCGAAGCGCGACATCCTGCAGTTCGAAGGCTGCACCATCGCCTGGCAGCGCGCGCTGCAGAAGGCCGGCCTGCAGCTCTCCGATCTCTCCTTTGTCGAGACCCATGACTGCTTCACGGTCGCCGAGCTGATCGAATATGAAGCGATGGGCCTGACGCCGAAGGGGCAGGGCGCGCGCGCGATCATGGAAGGCTGGACCCAGAAGGACGGCAAGCTGCCGGTCAATCCGTCCGGCGGCCTCAAGGCCAAGGGCCATCCGATCGGCGCCACCGGCGTCTCCATGCACGTGATGAGCGCGATGCAGCTCACAGGGCAGGCGCCCGAGGGCATGCAGCTCAAGAACCCGCAGATCGGCGGCATCTTCAACATGGGCGGCGCCGCGGTCGCCAACTACGTCTCGATCCTCGAGCCGGCGAAGTAGCTTGAACATTGCCGAATGGCTGGCGGCGACGGCACGGGCGCGTCCCGACGCGCCGGCGCTGCTGACCGGGTTCGACCTCGACGCTGATTATGCAACCTTTGCCCGCCGCGCCGCCTCGATCGGGGCGGCGCTGGCGCGCGATCACGGCATTGCCACCGGCGACCGCATCGCGCTGTTTGCATCGAACTGCACGCAATATCTCGAATGCCTCTATGGCATCTGGTGGATCGGCGCCGCGGCGATCCCGATCAACGCCAAACTGCACGGCCGCGAGGCGGCATGGATCTGCGGCAATGGCGGCGCCAAACTGGCTTTCGTGTCCGACGACACGATCGGTGCGCTGCTTGAGGCGAAGGACGATTGCCCCGCCGGCATGACCATGCTGTCGGTCGATAGCGACGCGTACAGGACGATGCGAAGCGGCGAGGGGCCAGCTGCGCCATTGCCGCGCGAAAGCAACGACCTCGCCTGGCTGTTCTACACCTCTGGCACGACAGGTCGTCCCAAGGGCGTGATGCTCAGCCACGGCAATCTGGTTGCGATGTCGCTGTGCTATCTCGCCGACGTCGATCCGGCGACGCCGAACGATGCCTCGCTCTATGCGGCGCCGATCTCGCATGGCGCGGGGCTCTACAATTTCCCCCATGTCCGGATGGGCGGCCGCCACGTCGTTCCCGAGTCCGGCGGCTTCGATCCGGACGAGGTGCTCAACCTCGGCCGCCAGCTCGACAACGTCGTGATGTTCGCGGCGCCCACCATGGTGCGCCGTCTGGTCGATGCCGCCAAGAAGCGCGGCGAGAACGGCGAGGGACTGCGCACCATCATCTATGGCGGCGGGCCGATGTACACGGCCGACATCACCGATGCGATCGCGACCATGGGCCAGCGCTTCGTGCAGATCTACGGCCAGGGCGAGTCGCCGATGACGATCACGGCGCTGTCGCGTGACTGGCACCGCGCGAGCGATCATCCGCGCTATCTCGAACGGCTGGCTTCGGTCGGCACCGCCCAGAGCGTCGTCACCGTGCGCATCACCGGCAGGGACGGCAAGCTGCTGCCCGCGGGCGAGACAGGCGAGATCGAGGTCAAGGGCTTAACCGTGATGCTCGGCAACTGGAACAATCCGAAGGCCAATGCCGAGACGCTGAAGGACGGCTGGCTGCGCACCGGCGATGTCGGCCGTCTCGATGCCGACGGCTTCCTGACGCTGTCGGACCGTTCCAAGGACGTGATCATCTCCGGCGGCACCAACATCTATCCGCGCGAGGTCGAGGAAGCGCTGCTGACGCATCCTGATGTCCGCGAGGTCTCGGCGATTGGTGTGCCGGATCCGGAATGGGGCGAGATCGTCGTCGCCTGCGTCGTGCTCGAGGACGGCGCCGCCGCCGACGACGGCAGGCTCGACGCGCATTGCCTTGCCTCGATCGCCCGCTTCAAGCGGCCGAAGCGCTATGTCTATCTCGATGCCCTGCCGAAGAACAATTATGGCAAGGTGCTGAAGACCGCGCTGCGGGAGATGATGGCCAAAGGATAAGCCAAGGGATAGGCCAAAGAGATCGGCTAGGGGATAGGCCGCGACCTCCCGCCGCGCTAAGCTGCTTGCGCCTGTCACCGGGAGAACGGACCATGGGAATCGAGACGTCTCTGTCGCTGTCGGAAGTGAACGATCGCATCGCAATCCTCCGGGACAATATCAGGCAGCTGATCGAGCAGGCCGCGGGTGCCGCGGGCGCCGAAGTCGAGGAGCGCATCGCCGAGCGGCTCGAGCAGCAGAACGCGGAACTGGAAAAGCTCCTGAAGGCGCGCGAGGCGATGACCGGGCAATAGCCGGCATCCGGCCGGCGGTGGACGTGCTGCGTTCCGCCGCGCGGAAACGATCCGGCCGCCCCCGCGCATACGCCCATACGCCCGGCGCAGCTTGATCTCGGCGAACAGCTCCCGTTAGTAGGCATGATCCGGAAAAGTGCGAAGCGGCTTTCCGGAAAAGCTCATGCTCAAAAGACGCCAAAGCGCGATGACGCTCGCCTGATCTCATCACGCTTTAGCTGCGTAACCAGAACATCCGGGAGCGAACAGGACGATGGGACCACTGCAGGGTATCAAGGTCGTCGACATGACGACCGTGCTGATGGGACCCTATGCCACCCAGATGCTCGGCGACTACGGCGCCGACGTCATCAAGGTGGAATCACCCGACGGCGACGTGACGCGGCAGATCGGTCCGACACGGCATCCCGGCATGGGACCGGTGTTCCTCAACACCAACCGCAGCAAGCGCTCGGTCTGCCTCGACCTCAAAAAGCCGGCGGGGCGCGAGGCCGTGCTGCGGTTGATCGCGCAGGCCGACGTGCTGGTCTACAATGTGCGGCCGCAGGCGATGGCGCGGCTGCAACTCGGCTACGACGTGGTTTCCAAGGTCAATCCGCGGCTGATCTATGCCGGCGTGTTCGGCTTCGGCCAGGAGGGCCCGTATGCCGCCAAGCCCGCCTATGACGACCTGATCCAGGGCGCCACCGCGCTGCCGGCGCTGATGGCGCAGACCTCGGACGGCGTGCCGCGCTACGTGCCGAATGCGCTGGTCGATCGCATCGTCGGGCTCACCGCGGTCGGCGCGATCTGCGCGAGCCTCGTGCACCGCGACCGGACCGGGCAGGGCCAGCGCGTCGACATTCCGATGTTCGAGACCATGGCCGGCTTCGTCATGGGCGACCATATGGGCGGATTGACTTACGATCCACCGCTCGACAAGGGCGGCTATGCGCGGCATCTGTCGCCGGACCGGCGGCCCTACAAGACGCTGGACGGCTATATCTGCGTGATCGTCTACAACGACAAGCAGTGGGAGAATTTCTTCAAGGCGACCGGTCGCGACGATCTGCGCGGCGATCCGAAATTCGCGACCTTCGCCGGCCGCGCCACCAACATCGATGTCGTCTACGCCGAACTTGCACGCATTCTGCTGACCAAGACCACCGCCGAGTGGAACGAGATCCTCGAGAAGGCCGACGTGCCCGTGATGCCGATGCACGATCTCGAGAGCCTGCTGGAGGACCCGCATATGGTCGCGACTGGCGTCTTCCCCGTGGTCGATCACCCGACCGAGGGCCGTATCCGCAGCATGACGCCGTCGGCGCGCTGGTCGGAGACCAAGGTCGAGCCAAGCCGGCTGGCGCCCAGGCTCGGCGAGCACAGCGCGGAGATTTTGCGCGAGGCGGGTTTCTCGACCGATGAGATCGCGGCGATGGTGCGCGACGGCGCGGCCAAAGTGGTGAAGGCATAGGAGCACGACAGATGGATTTCGCACTCTCCGCCAACCAGGAATCGATCCGCGACGCCGTCGCCAAGATCTGCACCCGCTTTGACGAGGCCTACTGGCTGAAGAAGGACAAGGAGGGCGGCTATCCCGCCGACTTCCATCGCGCGCTGGCAGATGCCGGCTGGCTCGGCATCTGCATTCCCGAGGAATATGGCGGCTCCGGGCTCGGCATCACCGATGCCGCGATCATGATGCGCACGATCTCCGAATCCGGCGCCGGCATGTCCGGCGCGTCCGCGGTGCACATGAACGTGTTCGGGCTCAATCCGGTGGTGGTGTTCGGCACCGAGGAGCAGTGCCAGCGCATGCTGCCGCCGATCATCGACGGCCGCGACAAGTCCTGCTTTGCGGTGACCGAGCCCAACACCGGCCTCAACACCACCCAGCTCAAGACCCGCGCCGTGCGCCAGGGCGACAAGTACATCGTCAACGGCCAGAAGGTGTGGATCTCGACCGCGCAGGTCGCCAACAAGATCCTGCTGCTCGCGCGCACCACGCCGCTGGAGGAGGTGCGCAGCCCGACCCACGGCCTCAGCCTGTTCTACACCGACTTCGACCGCAAGCGCGTCACCGTGCACGAGATCGAGAAGATGGGCCGCAAGCCGGTCGACTCCAACGAGCTGTTCTTCGAGAATTTCGAGATCCCGGTCGAGGACCGCATCGGCGAAGAGGGGCGCGGCTTCGAATACATCCTGCACGGCATGAACCCCGAGCGCATCCTGATCGCAGCCGAAGCGGTCGGCCTCGGCCAGATCGCGCTGAAGCGGGCGTCGGAATACGCCAAGGGCCGCATCGTGTTCAACCGCCCGATCGGCATGAACCAGGGGATCCAGCATCCGCTGGCGAAGTGCTGGATGGAGCTGGAGGCCGCTTGGCTGATGGTGCTGCGCGCCGGCTGGCAATACGACCAGAACCTGCCCTGCGGCCCGGCCGCGAACGCGGCAAAATATCTCGCGGCGGAAGCCGGCTTCCACGCCTGCGAGCAGGCGGTGATGACCCATGGCGGCTTCGGCTATGCCAAGGAGTATCACGTCGAGCGCTATTTCAGGGAATCGCTGATCCCGCGCATCGCGCCGATCAGCCCGCAGCTCATCCTCAGCTTCATCGGCGAGAAGGTGCTCGGCCTTCCGAAGTCGTATTGATGGTCAGCGACAAATATTTCCATTCGTCATTCCGGGATGCGCCGCGAGGCGCAGGCCCGGAATCCATAACCACGATCGTGAGTATGGATTCCGGGCTCGCGCTACGCGCGCCCCGGAATGACGACGAGGAGGTCAAGGGATGAGCTTCGTCACCGGCGTCGGCCTCACATCCTACGGCAAGCATGAGGGCCTGTCCTCGCTCGACCTGATGAGCAAGGCGGCCGAGCTTGCGATCTCCGATGCCGGGCTGAAGCGCTCCGACATCGACGGCATTCTCTGCGGTTATTCCACGGTCTCGCCCCATATCATGCTGGCCACTGTGTTCGCCGAGCATTTTGGTATTCGTCCGTCCTATGCCCACGCCGTGCAGGTCGGCGGCGCCACGGGCCTCGCGATGACCATGCTGGCGCATCAACTCGTCGACGCCGGTGTCGCAAAACACGTGCTGGTGGTCGGCGGCGAGAACCGGCTGACCGGGCAGAGCCGCGACGCTTCGATCCAGGCGCTGGCCCAGGTCGGCCACCCCGATTACGAGGTGACGCTGGGGCCGACGATCCCGGCCTATTACGGCCTGGTCGCGACGCGCTACATGCATGAATACGGCCTCACGCAGGAAGACCTCGCCGAGTTCGCGGTGCTGATGCGCAAGCACGCGCTGATGCATCCCGGCGCGCAATTCCACGAGCCGATCACGGTTGCCGATGTGATGGCCTCGAAGCCGGTGGCGATGCCGCTCAAACTGCTCGACTGCTGCCCCGTCTCCGACGGCGGTGCGGCGTGTGTCATCAGCCGCGAGCCGACCGGCGAGCGGCGGGTTCGCATCCGCGGCTGCGCCCAGGCGCACACCCATCAGCACGTCACGGCCGCGCCGGCGCTGAGTGAGCTCGGCGCGGAGATCTCAATCGCGAAGGCGAAGGAAGTGTCGGGTGTCGCGATATCAGACGTGCGTTACGCCGCGGTCTACGACAGCTTCACGATCACGCTGGCGATGCTGCTGGAGGATCTCGGCCTCGCCAAGCGCGGCGAGGCGGCCGCGCGGGTGCGCGCCGGCTATTTCAATCAGGATGGCGAGATGCCGCTCAACACCCATGGCGGGCTGCTCAGCTATGGCCATTGCGGCGTCGGCGGCGCGATGGCGCATCTGGTCGAAACCCATCTGCAGATGACCGGCCGCGCCGACAATCGCCAGGTGCGCGACGCCTCGGTCGCGTTGCTGCATGGCGACGGCGGCGTGCTGTCCTCGCATGTCAGCATGTTCCTGGAGCGCGTGCGATGAGCGAACCGATCGCTGACTGGACCAGGGGCGCGGAAGCCATCGTCTACCAGACCTGCAACGCCTGCGGCGCGCGGCAATATTTCCGCCGCAGCTTCTGCGCCGCTTGCGGCTCGCCCGATCTTGCCGAGCATCGCGCGAGCGGGGCAGGGACCGTGTATGCGACGTCACTGGTCTGCCGCGCCGCAACACCGGAGACGAGGGCGCATGTGCCCTACAACATCCTGCTCGTGGATACCGACGAGGGCTTTCGCATGATGGCCCACGGCGACAACGACCTCGCCATCGGCGACAAGGTTTTGGCGCGCTTCACGCAATTTGCGGGACGGCTGGTTCCGTATTTCGCAAAGGCAAAATGAGGGGCTGAACGAACCGGTCAGAACGCAAGACCAGGCTGAATTGGTTCGCTCTTGCCCCTCATAGTTTACGGATACTATCGCCAATAAAAGACAAAGCTGGCGATGACGAGCATCGCCGTCACCGCCAGCATTTGCGCAAGCGCTTCCGAGGCCGCCCTCTTGGTGGCTTCCTTCATGCGTTTCCCCTAGACTTGGGCGTGACTCATCGTGGCGCAAACTGCGCGAACGACGGCCAGATTTTGTACTCGGAACACCCCGCGTCGAGTATTCGCTTTTGATGAGTCCCCACTCAGCGAATATCGACTATGTCAGGGTTGTATGGGAATGCGGCGGCAATTTGACTCGCGCGTGTTGCTCCTGCGACGGGCGGCGGATACTGTTTCGGAACCCGACAGAAACGACAGAGATCAAGGTTAGGAAATGGCCCGTATCGACTACTCCGATCCCGCGAAGGCAAGCCCGCGCACCCGCGAGATCCTCGACAAGAACCGCAACGCCAACATCTTTCGCATGATGGCGCATTCGCCGAGCTACTTTGAACAGTACTGCCGGCTCGGCGGTGCGATCCGCCACAAGGGCGAACTCGATCCGATCGTGCGCGAGCTTGCGATCACGCGCACCGGAATTCTCTGCGAGGCGCCTTACGAAATCGTCGCGCACAAGCGCATCGGCAAGAATGTCGGTGTCACCGACGAGCAGAACGCCGCGCTGGAAAACTGGCAGTCGGCGAGCTGCTTCAACGAGGTGCAGCGCGCAGCGCTGACCTTCACCGACGAGATCGTCAAGCTGAAGAAGCCGACGGATGCGACCTTCAAGGCGATCGCGGCGCTGCTGACGCCGGCCGCGCTGATCGAACTGCAGCTCTCGGTCGGCTTCTACATCATGACGTCGAAATTTCTCGAGACGTTCGAGATCGACATGCAGCCGGTGACGGAAGTGGTGAGCTGAACGGTTCGCGCCGCGGAGTTCTTCGCCTCGCCCCGCTTGCGGGGAGAGGCCGGAGCGCATGAAGCGAAGCGGAATGCGGTCCGGGTGAGGGGGAGCCTCCGCGAGTTCGACTCGAAGTCATTTTGCTGAAGCAGCCCCTCACCCCAGCCCTCTCCCCGTAAGAACGGGGAGAGGGGGAAGCAAGATCTATCCTGACGTCAGCAGGTCGACCTTCGCATTCGCCACGATCAGCCGCTCGGCGAGGATCTGCGCGAGGTTGCGCATGATCCGCTCGCCGGCGCGCGGGTGCTGCTCGCGGAAGCGCTCGAAATCCTTGATCGCGACCTCGTAGGCAGTCGCCGACATGTCGGCGAGCACGTCGGCCGAGCGCTTCGTCTCGAGCAGCGCCATCTCGCCGAACGCCATGCCGGCGGTCAGGGTCGCAAGCCGGATGCCGTCGGGCAGGGTGACATGGACCACGCCGCTGCGCAGGAAGAACAGCGAGGTCGCCTCACGGTCCGCGGCGATGATCTTTTCATTCGGCTGGTAGGTCCTGACCGTGCAGAGCGAGGCGACGTCTGCGATCTCAGCTTCGCCCAATCCGGCGAGCAGCGGCTGCTCGGCAAGCTCCGTGGTCTCGAGGAAGTCGATCGAGCCGCCATAGCGGTAGACGATCTGGTCCTCGGCCCATTCGATCGCGGTGTCGAGCAGATAGAAATCTCTGATATTGCCGAGCCGGTTGGTCCACTCGCTGATCGTGGTCCATTCACGCGAGGTCCGCTTGATGCCGGAGAGAATCACGGTGACGCCAAGCTCGGCCAGCTCGTGGAAGGCTTCCGCCACCAGCCGGGCACCGGCGCGGGTCGTTGCGGTGACGCGGCGGAGGTCGAAGATCACGAACTCCGGCCGCGGGCTGCCGGCGAGGCGGCGCGAGACATAGTCGACATTGGAGAGCGACAGCGTGCCGACCAGCTCGATCACCCGCACCTCCTGGAAATGTCTTGCCAGGATCTCCTGCTCCTGCGGTCGCCGCACCCGGCGCGACGGGTTCTTGCCGATGTTGTAGTCGGCGATGATGCTGTGGCGGGCGTCGTCGCTGCGGTTCAGCATGTGCAGGTCGTAATGCGCCGACAGCGCCTCGCAGACCTTGATGCCGCGCACGCTGTTGCCGTGCTTGTCGAGCTTTGGCGAGTAGCTGCCGAGCCCGAGCCGCGCCGGCAGCGCCGCCAGGATGCCGCCGCCGACGCCGCTTTTGGCGGGGATGCCGACGCGGTAAATCCATTCGCCGGCGTAGTCGTACATGCCCGACGAGGTCATCACCGACAGCGTGCGCGCGATCGCATAGGGTGTCACCACCTGCTCGCCGGTTAGCGGATTGATGCCGCGGTTGGCCAGTGTCGCCGCCATCACGGCGGTATCGCGCGCGGTGACGAGGATGGCGCATTGCCGGAAATAGACGTCGAGCACTGCGGGCACATTTTCGGTGATCACGCTGTTGGTGCGCAGCAGATAGCCGATCGCACGGTTGCGATCGCCGGTGGCGCTCTCGGAGGCGTAGACCGCCTCGTCGACATCGAGCTCGCGGCCGGCGAAGCGGCCGAGCGCCTGGCGGATGTAGTCGAATGCGCCGTCGCCCTTGTCGGCATGGAGCAGGCCGGAGCAGGCGATTGCGCCGGCATTCACCATCGCATTGAACGGGTGGTTATCGGCATTGAGCCGGATCGAATTGAAGGGGTCGCCGGACGGCTCGACGCCGATCACGCTCTCCACCCGTTCGGCGCCGAGCGTGTCGAGCGCCAGCGCGAACACGAACGGTTTTGACATCGACTGGATGGTGAAGGGCACCCTGGTGTCGCCGACCTCATAGACGTGGCCGTCGAGCGTCGCGAGGCTGATGCCAAAATGGGCAGGGTCGGCCTTGCCGAGCTCGGGGATGTAGTCGGCCACCGCGCCGCCGGCCTCCGGCAGGAAGTTTGCGTAACAAGCGTGCAGAAACCGCAGCAGCGGCGGCTTCGAGCTGGACCAGGCCGTGGTGGTGGCGGTGACGGGAGGAGGCGATCGTTTCATCGCCTCCTGTTGTGCAACGCAATCAGGGCGCGCGCAACTGAGCGCGCACCGACGTCAGGTGTGAGGCGACCGGTCCGGATAGGACGCCATTCGACGGCTGCGGTCTCCGAACCGATGATCACAAAGCGAGCGATTGCTCGGTATTTGTTCCGTCATACGAAACTTTTCGCTCGGAAATGTTTCGCAAGCAAGACAGCGTCCGACGCAGCGCTGCTCCAAAGGAGTGGCCGTCGGAGGACGAGGCACGTGGGAATTTGGTCCGCGCGCGCGGCCGGACGGTCCGCGGTCAGGTCTCGATGATCGCAACGGCCTGGCCTTCGGCGATGACGTCGTCAATCCTGACCAGAATCGACTTGATTTTGCCTGCCGTCGTCGACGTGACCGGTATTTCCATCTTCATCGCTTCGACGAACGCGATCTCGTCGCCATCGCCGATATTGCTGCCGGCCTCAACAGGAAGCGCGCAAACGCGCCCGGCAACTTCGGTCACAACCTTGATCTCTGGCATTCCACTCTCCGATACCGTCTTGCGGAAATTTCATCCGGCGAACGGCTTTTTGTTGTGGCGGCAGATTGCCTGAGGTAGCTTCTTCTGCAAGTGGAATTTTATTCCGCAGGACGGAACGGAGCCAAAACAAATGGGACGGCGCTCGGAACGGCTTAGCCGGCAGGGAATGCTCGCCAGCGAGACTGGCGATGGCGATGTCATCCAGGTGGTGTCGCGCGCGTTTGATGTGTTGCGGTGCTTCGAAGGGCACGAAGCGCGACTCGGCAATCTCGAAATCTCGAACCGCTGCGGCCTGCCGCGTTCGACGGTGTCGCGCTTGACGCATACGCTGACGCGGATGGGACAGCTCGTCTATCTGCCGCGCGATCAGAAATATCGCATCGGCCCAAGCGCGGTCGCGATGAGCACCTCGATGATGAAGGGGTTGCAGCTGCGCAACCTGATCCGGCTGCGCTTGCAGGATGTCGCGGACCAGTTGCCCGGCACTGTGGGCTTCGTGATCCCCGACCGCTTTCATCTGGTCTATCTGGAGTTCGCCCGCGCGGCGAACGCGCTCGGCCTGCATGAGGCCACCGGTAGCCGCATCTCGATGGCGACCACCGCAGCCGGCCATGCCTACACTGCGGCGCTCGATCCCGCGATCGGTGATGCGCTAATCGCCGAGATGGAAGGCGAGTTGCCGGACAGCGCCAAGATGTTGACGCCGCGCATCGCGGCCAACCGCCGTCATTTGCAGGAGCACGGTTACGTCGTCGCCTGCGGCCTGTGGAGCCCGCACATCAACGGCGTCGCGGTGCCGCTGTGGTCACCGCAATACCAGACCTATGTGGTCACCACGATCGGCCTGCTCTCGGCGATGTATGACGAGCAGCGGCTGCATCGCGAGGTCGCGCCGCTGATGGTCGACCTCGCCGCCGCGGTCGGCAGCCTGCTCGAAGGCGCCGACGGCGACATCTTCAGCAATCGGATCGAACGCAAGTCGCTTCCGGTGGCCACGCATAACAACAACAAAATCATCAAGACGGAGGCAATGAATGAACTGGAAGCCGGAACTCGACGACCTCGCCCGGCGCGAAGCGTTCGCGCGGGAGATGGGAGGCGTTGACAAGGTCAAGCGGCAACGCGACCAGGGCCGGCTCACGGTTCGAGAGCGTATCGACAAGCTCGTCGACCAGAACAGCTTCCACGAGGTCGGTGCCATCTCCGGCATCGCCGAATACGACGAGAGCAACGAACTCAAGCATCTGACCCCGGCGAACTGCGTGTTCGGCCGCGCCAGGGTCGACGGCCGCACCGTGGTGGTGGTCGGCGACGATTTCACGGTGCGCGGCGGCTCGGCCGATGCATCGATTTCCGCCAAGCCGCTGATGGCGGAGGAGATGGCGCACGACTTCCACCTGCCCATCGTGCGGATCATCGAAGGTTCGGGCGGCGGCGGCTCGGTGAAGACGATCGAGACTCGGGGCGCGGCCAATCTGCCTGGCGGTGTCGGCGGCACGCGCTCGTACTGGTACACGCTCGCCAATCTGTCGTGCGTGCCGGTGGTCGGTCTCGGCCTCGGCTCGGTCGCTGGCCTTGGCGCCGCGCGGCTGGCGGCCACGCATTACTCGGTCATGACCAGGAACTCCGCGATGTTCGTCGCCGGCCCGCCGGTGGTGAAGCGCCTGGGGCAGGATCTGACCAAGCAGGAGCTCGGCGGCGCCGACATTCAGACCCGCGCCGGCGCGATCGATCAGGCGGTCGAGACCGAAGAGGAGGCGTTCGACTATGCGCGGCGCTTCCTGTCTTATCTGCCGGCTTCGGTCTACGATTTGCCGCCGACCATTCCCTGCACCGACGATCCGGAACGTGCCGAGGAATCGCTGCTGAAGGCCGTGCCGCGCAACCGCAAGCAGGTCTACAAGATGCGGCCGATCATCGATGCGGTCGTCGACAAGGGGTCGTTCTTCGAGGTCGCCAGCAATTTCGGCCGGCCTGTGATCACCGGACTGGCGCGGATCGAGGGTAGGGCGGTGCTCCTGCTCGCCAGCGATCCCTTCCACTATGGCGGTTCGTGGACCGCGGACGCCTGCCAGAAGGTGATCCGCTGGGTCGACTTCGCCGAGACCTTCCATCTGCCGGTGGTCTATCTGATGGATTGCCCCGGCTTCATGATCGGGCTCGAGGCGGAGAAGTCGGCGACCATCCGCCACGGCGTGCGGGCGATGGCGGCGGTCAACCAGAGCACGGTGCCGTGGTGCACCATCATCATCCGCAACGCCTTCGGCGTCGCCGGCGTGGTGCATCAGCCGGCCAACCGCTTCTCGATGCGCTATGCCTGGCCATCGGCCTATTGGGGCTCGCTGCCGCTCGAGGGCGGCATCGAGGCTGCCTATCGCGCGGAGATCGACGCCGCTGCCGATCCCACGGCCAAGCTGCGCGAGATCGAGGACCGCCTCAACAAGCTGCGCTCGCCGTTCCGCTCGGCCGAGAAGTTCTGGGTCGAGGAGGTGATCGACCCGCGCAAGACGCGCTCGCTGCTCTGCGAGTTCGCGCGTCTGGCCGAGCCGATCCGCAAGGCCGGCCCGCCGAGCAACATGTCGACGCGGCCGTAGCACACCGCCGCGAACTCAACGCGTCATGCGCGGGCTTGACCCGCGCATCCATCGTCCGCAATCGCGGACGAGTGACTCTGTCAAAGCGGATGGATTGCCGGGTCAAGCCCGGCAATGACGACCCTATCTACTCCGCTTCCCGATGCACGTCGTGGATCACGATGCCCATGCCGTTCTCGGGCATCTTGATCCATTCGCGCCGCTTCAGCGAGCGCTTGGTGTCCTCGTGTCCGCTCGCCCAGTGCTCGCGCATCGAGGTGCCGGAGAATTCGTGGTCCTTGGCGTCACCCTCATAGGCCTTCTGCTGATAGATCAGCTGCAGCAGCGTGATCCCGGGCAGCCGCGCATTCGCCTTCTTGAGCTGGCGCTCCTCGTCCGACAGCTGGTCGTCGGGGATTTTTCCCAGCGCGTTGTGCAGGGCGGTACGCAGATTGTAGGTCTTGCGGTAGACGTCGGTGTTGTAGCGGGTGCGCGACGAGTACATGATGTCCTTGTGGCGGGCCATCACGTCCTGGATGTCGCGCGGCAGCGCGCCGCGCGCCGAGAACAGGTCGACCTGGAACACCAGCGAGTTGGCGTTGTCCTCCTGGTCGAGCAAATGCTGCAGCGGCGTATTGGAGACGATGCCGCCGTCCCAGAAATGATCGGTGCCGACCTTCACCATCGGCAGCGCCGGCGGCAGTGCGCCGCTCGCCATGATGTGCTCGGGGATGATCTCGTCATGGGCATTGTCGAAATAGATGAAGTTGCCGGAAAGCACGTTCACCGCGCCGACTGCAAAGCGCATCTTCTTAGAATTGATGCGGTCGAAATCGACCAGCTCGAGCAGCGAGTCACGTAAGGGCGTGGTGTCGTAATAGCTCGTGGCGGTGCGCGCGCCGGCGGGGCTGAGCCACGGATTGCTCTGATGCGGAGTGAAGAAGCCGGGCTGTCCGAGCGTCGTCGTCAGCCATGAGCTCGTGAAATTGCGCGCCTTACGGAAGATGTCGCCGTCCGGCGTGTAGTGCCAGATCTTGCGAGAGGTGATGCGATCCCAAAATGTGTGCAGCCGCTCCAGCCGCTTTTCGGGGGGATTGCCGGCGATGATCGCCGAGTTGATCGCGCCGATCGAGACGCCGCAGACCCAGTCAGGCTCAATATTGGATTCGTGCAGCGCCTGATAGACGCCGGCCTGATAGGCGCCGAGCGCGCCGCCGCCCTGCAGAACCAGCGCCACGCGATCGCATCCTTCGGGACGCCAGCCGGGCGTCGCGTGCTCGATATCGTCGACATGAGGGGACCGCGCGTCCATATCAGACACTCCAAAAAATTGCGGCGAGAATTCAGGCTGCCGATGACGCCGTGATGACAAGCGTCGCGCCGACGTGCGGCGCATCGAGCATGCCCGCCTGCATGGTTAGCATTGGCCTCCACCGCAGGACGCGGGTCATGCCCGTGACGGAAATCCCTCATATCGCTGTCAATCTCGGCCACTAGCCTCCGCGCAATATTTCCGAACAGGGGGTTATCGCGATGCGCAGGGAAGATCTGCTCAAGCTTCCGTCCATGCCGGCTGCCGGTCCGAGCTATCCCGCCGGACCCTACCGCTTCATCGATCGCGATTTCCTCGTCATCACCTATGAGACCGATCCGGAATTGATCCGCGCCGGCCTGCCTGAGCCGCTGGAGCCGATCGAGCAGGCGATCGTGCATTACGAATGGATCAAGATGCCCGACAGCTCCGGCTTCGGCAGCTACACCGAGTCCGGCCTCGTGATCCCCGCGCGGCTGCATGGCGAAGAGGTCAACTTCGTCTGTCAGATGTATCTCGACGATGATCCGCCGATCGCGGCCGGCCGCGAGATCTGGGGCTTTCCGAAGAAGTACGCCCATCCCAAGCTCGAGGTCGTCAAGGACACGCTGACCGGCACGCTGGAATATGCCGGCCAGCTCGTCGCGATGGGCACGATGGGCTACAAGCACGAGAGCATGGCGGGCAACGGGGACATCACCCGCGCCACGCTATCGAAGACGCAAGTTAATCTGAAGATGATCCCCGGCGTCGACGGTCATCTCGAGATCTGCCAGCTCGTTGCGATCAACCTGACCGACATCGTCGTCAAGGGATCGTGGATCGGACCCGGCCGGCTGCATCTCGTGCCGCACGTCAATGCACCGGTCGCGGACTTCCCGGTCAAGCGCGTCGTCGGCGCGCATCACTACATCGCCGATTTGACGCTGCCGTTCGGCCGCGTCGTGCACGACTACAACAAGGACGTCGCAGACGCGGCGGCACCGACCGGTCTCGCCGCGGAGTAGCACGCAGCGAGGCCGGATCAGGCCGCGACCGGTTTCGCCTCCGGCGCGACCTTGGGCTGCGGCCGCGAGATCGCCAGCACACTCAGCGCGGCGATCACGCAAAGCGCGCCGGCGATGAAGAATGCCGGCAGATAGCTCGCATAGAGCGTGCGCGACAGCCCGGCGCCGAACGCGGCGGCGCCGGCGCCGAGTTGATGGCCGGCGAAGATCCAGCCGAACACCAGATTGGCGCGCTCGGCGCCGAAGCGCTGCGCGGTCAGGCGCACCGTCGGCGGCACGGTCGCGATCCAGTCGAGCCCGTAGAACATCGCAAACAGCGACAGGCCGTAGAACGTGAAGTCGGAGTACGGCAGATACAGCAGCGACAGCCCGCGCAGGCCGTAATACCAGAACAGCAGCCGGCGATTGTCAAAGCGGTCCGACAGCCAGCCCGAGATGATCGTGCCGAAGAAATCGAAGATGCCCATCGCGGCGAGCAGGCTCGCGGCCTGCACCTGCGGGATGCCGTAGTCGAGACACATCGGGATCAGGTGGACCTGGACGAGGCCGTTGGTCGAGGCGCCACAGACGAAGAAGGTCGCAAACAGGATCCAGAACACCGACGACTTGGAGGAGTCGCGCAACGTGCCGAGCGCGGCCGCCATGATCGGCGCATTGGCCGGCGGCGGCGCGGGGAGGGGTGCGGTGCCTTCGTCGCCGAACGGGCGCAGGCCGACGTCGCTCGGCCGGTCGCGCATCACCATCAGCACGGCAAAGGCGGCGACGCCGAGCATGACGCAGACAAGGCCAAGCGCGACACGCCAGCCGTAGCGATCCGTGATGGTCGCGAGCAGCGGCAGGAAGGCGAGCTGTCCGGTCGCGACGCTCGCAGTGAGCATGCCAATCACGAGGCCGCGTCGCGCCACGAACCAGCGCGTCGCGATCGTGGCGCCGAGCACCAGCGCGGTCATGCCGGTGCCGATCCCGATCACGACGCCCCACAACAGGATGAGCTGCCAGACCTGCGTCATGGCGAGCGAGGCCAACAGTCCCGACACCACGATCAATTGCGCCGCCAGCGTCACGTTGCGCAGGCCGTAACGGTTCATCAGCGCGGCGGCGAACGGCGCCATCAGCCCGAACAGGATGAAGCGGATCGACAGCGCTGAGGAGATCTCGGCGGTGGACCAGCCGAACTCCTTCTGCAGCGGCACGATGAAGACGCCGGGGGCGCCGACGGTGCCGGCCGAGATCAGCGCGGCCAGGAAGGTCACGGCAACCATCACCCAGCCGTAATGGATGTTGCGGCGGGCGAGGGTGGAAGCAAGCCAGTTCGAGATCATTGGGCCCCGGATGAAATGCGATGAGGGTTCTATTCGTGATGCACAATATGGCACGAGGGAGCTATGGCTAAAATGCCAAAGTTCCCTCGTTTTCGGACTCTGTTGCGGCTGTCATTGCGAGGAGCGAAGCGACGAAGCAATCCATTGTTCCGCGCATGCGGTGGAATGGATTGCTTCGCTTCGCTCACAATGACGGCTGGCTGCCTCAGTGCGTGACCCGCTCGACCGCGATTGCGGTGGCTTCGCCGCCGCCGATGCACAAAGCGGCGACGCCGCGCTTCAGGTTCTGCGCCTCCAGCGCGTGCAACAGCGTCACGATCAGCCGCGCGCCGGTGGCGCCGATCGGATGGCCAAGCGCGCAGGCGCCGCCATTGATATTCAGCCGGTCACGGGGAATGCCGAGATCGCGCTGCGCCGCCATCGCGACCACCGCGAACGCCTCGTTGATCTCGAACAGGTCGACATCGCCGACGCTCCAGCCGACCTTGTCGAGCAGCTTTCTGATCGCCGGGATCGGCGCGGTGGTGAACCATTGCGGCTCCTGGCTGTGGGTGGCGTGGCCCTTGATCTCGGCCAGAACAGGCAGGCCGTCGCGATCGGCGAGCGAGCGCCGCGCCAGGATCAGCGCGGCGGCGCCGTCGGCATTGGCCGAGGAGGCGGCCGGCGTGATGGTGCCATTGGCGCGGAATGCCGGCTTCAGGCCGGGGATCTTGGCCGGATCGACCTTCAGGGGGTGCTCGTCATTGGCGATGATGCGGGGACCTGCCTTCTCGGTGAGCGTGATCGGTGCGATCTCAGCCTTGAAGGCGCCGCCCTCGACCGCCTTGCGGGCGCGGCTCAGGGTCTCCATCGCATAGGTGTCCTGGTCGGCGCGGGTGAACTGATAGGCCTCCGCGGTGGCCTCGCCGAAATCGCCCATCGAGCGGCCGGTCTCGTAGGCGTCCTCGAGCCCGTCCATCATCATGTGGTCGATGATGCGGTCGTGGCCGGCACGGTAGCCGCCGCGCGCCTTCTGCAGCAGATACGGCGCGTTGCTCATGCTCTCCATGCCGCCGGACAGCACGATCTCGGCCGAGCCGGCCTTGATGATGTCGTGGGCCAGCATGGTCGCCTTCATGCCGGAGCCGCAGACCTTGTTGACGGTGGTGGCGCCGGTGGCGTCCGGCAGCCCCGCGCCGCGTGCGGCCTGGCGGGCGGGCGCCTGACCCTGGCCGGCCGGCAGCACGTTACCCATGAACACCTCGTCGATGCGCTCGGGCGCGAGCGTGGCGCGCTCGAGCGCCGCACCGATCACATGCGCGCCCAGCTTGTGGGCCGCGAGCGGCGTGAGCTCGCCCATGAAGCGGCCGAGCGGGGTGCGGGCGGCGGAGAGGATGACGACGGGATCGGCGCTGGTTGCCATGGCAGGATTCCCTTCAATGCCGGGGATTTGATTGGATTATTCTCATCATATGATGCGATGCAAAAAATGCAACTCCACGTCCTATGACAAAATGTCGTGTTCGCATGAATGAGGGGCCGGGATAGTTCCGCAATCACCACCGTCGTCCCGGCGAAAGCCGGAACGACACCGAATGTGTGGCGCGGCCCTTATCCACAATCGTCGTCCCTGCGAAAACAGGGACCCATAACCACAGGGTCGTGTTGTTAGAGAGGGGTGTGGCCCCAGCGTCGCGCAACAAATCCCATTTGGGGTAATGGGTCCTGGCTTTCGCCAGGACGACGATGGGGATAGTTCTCGTGCGATGCGACGCACCGTCATTGCATACAATCTCGGTGTCATCGCCCGGTCGAGTGTGGGTGGGGACACAGCTTCGCATTCTCGCGACATGGTCGTCCGAGCTTTGCTCTTCGTTTTCGCCCTCTCTCTCGCAGAGGGCGCAGGGAAAGCCGGGTGCCGATCGCACCCATGGGCCCCGAGCAATGGGTAGAAAGCTCGGGGGTAGGACCACAGGTGTAACCGGAGCAATCCGGCTTTCCCTGCGCGATGGGTTACGGCTTACTTCGTGCTCTCCCCGGCGAGACTGGGCATTTTTGTCACCGCCTTCGCAACACGCGTTGCATCTTGCGAGAGGACACCTGCCGCTAGGGCGTCAGGACCACACGACTTCACCGTCCGCGTCATGCGCGCTCGTCAGTCGCACACTCCGCGTCCACCGCATCTCGACCCACGTTCGTGACGACCGCGAAGCGCCCCTCGATCGGGTGAGACAACGCATTTAACATCTGAGTTGGATCAGATGTCAAGTCAAATTCGGAAAAGCCGAATGAATTCGAGCCGAGGATGGACGACTTGTAGGATGGGTGGAGCGCAGCGATACCCATCAACTTTCTTCCGCGCGGAAACATGATGGGTTTCGCTGCGCTCTACCCATCCTACGGTCCACTACGACGTGACCTAGTCCGACCGCCACGCGCCGAGCAAGAACCGCCGCTTCGGTGTCGAGCCCGCCTGCTTCTGCACGTCGGGCAGGTCGACGGCGTAGCGCTTCATCAGCAGCTTGATTGCGATCCCGATGATCACAAAGGGCGTCACGTAGATTGCGAAAACTTCGAAGGCGTTCATGGCGTCCTCCGCGGTTTCGGAGCAGGCATGCTAGCACATTCGCTGGGCGGAGGGGGCCGGCCGATCCGCGGCGTGCTCCAGACAACCAGGCGGGGCAGTGCAACACGTTGCCCCTGATGCCGCCGCGCATGGCCGCATGCGGCGGCTTCGATTGACAGCGGCGGGCTCGGCGCTACGCTCTCGGAACAGGACGTTTTCTCAAGAGAATCAACGGCCGAAGCAAGACCCAGAATCAAGACCCAGAAAAACCAAGAAAAGGGCAGGACACGCCGTGACACGCGTCATCGCGTCTTGAGCGGGACCACGCGGACTTCCGCGCTCGCGCCATTTCGCATCCGCAGCTATCGCTTCCAATGGCCCTCCGATCTGCTCACCTCCTGGGCGTTCGAGGTCGAGACGCTGGTGCTCGGCTGGTACATCATGGTCGAGACCGGCTCGGTGCTGCTGCTGACCGTGCTCGCTTCGCTGCAATATGTCGGCACGCTGGTCGCGCCCGTCGTCGGCATGATCGGCGACCGGATGGGGCATCGCGATCTGCTCGCCGTGATGCGCTTTGCCTACACGGCACTCGCCGGGACCATCATGATGCTGGCGCTTTCAGGCCATCTGGCGCCGCTGAAGGTCATGATCATCGTCGCGCTGATGGGCGTGATCCGTCCGTCGGACCTCGGCGTGCGCGGCGCGCTGCTCGCCGACATCATGCCGCCGGCGCAGCTGGTCGGCGCCATCAGCCTGGCGCGCACGACGCAGGACTCGGCGCGCATCGCCGGCGCGCTGACCGGGGCCGGATTGTTCGCGGCGCTTGGCATCGGCTATGTCTATGTCGGGATCGCGAGCTTCTATTTCGTTGCCGCGATCCTGATGCTCTGCATGGGCCGTCCGGCACAAGTGCACGGCGCGGCCGATCAATCGGCAAGCGACTTGCCCGGTTCGGCGCTGCTGCGCGACCTCAAGGAGGGCATCGTCTACGCGTGGAGCGGTCCCGGCATGCGCGCAGCGCTCTGTGTCGCGTTCCTCGCGAATCTCACCGCGTTTCCGCTCACCAACGGCCTATTGCCCTATGTCGCGCGCGACATCTTCCATACCGACCAGACCGGGCTCGGCTATCTCTCCGCGAGTTTTGCATTCGGCTCGCTGATCGGCTCGATCACGCTCAGCATGGCCGGCGGCGTGCGCATCGCGCGGCTTTTGATCGGCGCGACGCTCGCCTGGTATGCGATGCTTTTGGTGTTCGTCGAGCTCAGGACCATGCCGGTGGCGATGGCCTGCCTGGTGCTGGCCGGGATCGCGCAGAGCATGTCGATGATCTCCGCCGCCGTGATGCTGATGCGCAATGCCAGCGCGCATCTGCGCGGCCGGGTGATGGGCGTGCGCATGATGGTGATCTACGGCCTGCCGCTCGGCCTGCTCGCCGCCGGCAGCCTGATCGACCTGATCGGCTACACCGCGACCGGCACGCTGCTCGCGGCGGCCGGCTTCATCGCGATGCTGGCGATCGCGCTGCACTGGCGGGCGGATTTGTGGCCGGTGCATGCGCCGGCCAATGCAAGGTGAGGAGTAGGCGTAGCCCCGATTTCGCTAGGTAGCCCGGATGAGCGAAGCGATATCCGGGGCGAATGGTCCCGCATGTCGCTGTGCTCATGCGGGCTACAAGCGACGTCGTTAGGAAGATTTGCGGGCAGCCTCAAGTTGGCTGCACAGCGCGGAAGCGATTTCGGATTCATCCTGCTCGCGTATCGGGCCAAGCTTGCTCGCGAGCTCCCTTGCGCCTTGGACAGTTGCTCCGGCGGGAGCGAAGACATGAAGATAAGTGTCTTGCCAAGCCGGTCCATTGATAAGCACGGACCAGCGCCACTGATCATCGTGGCAAATTCCGAAGATGCGCCGTCCGTTGATCGGGTGCGTGACGCATAGTGGCCCTTCCCACCATGTTTCCTCTTGCACAGCACAGTTCCTCTGTTGGCATCAGGTGATCATGCCACATCCTGTGCAGCGCAGACATGCCGAATGTTCGCTGCCGGTCACAGGCCCTTCGGTAGCCGAAGAAGCCGCTGCCACATCAGATTACGTTGCCTGGCTCGCCCGCCGAATATGCACCGGCACCGATTTGTACGACGGCGTGCCGCTCTCCTTGTCCTGGTAATCCAGCGGCACGAGGCCGTTCGCTTCCGGATAGTAGGCGGCGACCGAGCCGCGGGCGATGTCGTAGACGATCGCGGTCAGGGTGAGGCGGCGCGGCGCGCCCGAGGGCAGCGCTGTCTCGATCTCGACGAGATCGCCATGGGCGAGGCCGCGCGCGGTGAGGTCCGCCTCGTTGGCGAACAGCACGTCGCGCCGTCCGAACACGCCGCGATAGCGGTCGTTCAATCCGTAGATCGTGGTGTTGTACTGATCGTGGCTGCGGATGGTGGCGAGCTTGAGGATGGTCTCGTCCGACAGCACCGGATCCTCTTCGAGACCATCGAAGATAAGGAATTCGGCCTTGCCCGATGGTGTCGTCCATTTGCGCTCGGTCGGCGGCAGTGGCAGGCGGAAGCCACCGGGAATCCGGATCCGCGCGTTGTAATCCTTGAAGTCCGGGAAGACGCCCTCGATGGCGTCGCGGATGCGATCGTAGTCGGCGATCAGCTCTGGCCACGGCACCTTGCTCGCCGGCAAGGTTGCCGTCGCCATGCCGGCAACGATCGCCGATTCCGAAAGCAGGTTTTCGGAGGCCGGGGTCAGCTTGCCGCGCGAGGCGTGCACCATCGACATCGAATCCTCGACGGTGACGACCTGCGGCCCCGAGGCCTGGATGTCGCGCTCGGTGCGCCCCAGCACCGGCAAGATGATCGATTGCTTGCCGACCAGAAGATGCGAGCGGTTCAGCTTGGTGCCGAGATGCACCGCAAGCTCGAGCTTGCGCATGCCGGCCGCGCAACGTTCTGGATCGGGCAGCGCGATGGCGAAATTGCCGCCGAGACAGATCAGCACTTTCGATCGGCCGTCGTCGATCGCCTCCATCGCGGCGACCGCGTCATGGCCGCGATGGCGCGGCGGCTTGAAGCCGAAGGTGCGCTCGATGCCCTCGAACATCGGGATGTTCGGCTTCTCGGTGATGCCGACGGTGCGGTTGCCCTGCACGTTGGAGTGGCCGCGCAGCGGGCAGATGCCGGCGCCGGGCTTGCCGTAATTGCCCTTCAACAGCAGCAGGTTTGCGATCTGCTGGACATTGTCGGTGCCGCGGCTGTGCTGGGTGATGCCCATGCCGTAAGTGACGATGGTGGCGTTGGATTTTGCATAAGCGGCGGCAATCTCGCCGAGCTGGGTGCGCGTGAAACCGGAGACGGTCTCGATCGCCTCCCACGACGTGGCGCGCAGGTCGGCGGCGAACTTGGCAAAGCCGTTGGTGTGCTCGGCGATGAAGGCGTGGTCGAGCACGTCGTGGCTCGCGTCATCCTTCTCGATCAGCGCCTTCATGACGCCCTTCAGCACCGCGGCGTCAGCGCCGACCTTCGGCTGGTAATACGTCGAGGCGATCCGTGTCGAGCTGAAGGTCGCCATCTCGATCGGGTCCTGCGGATCGGCAAAGCGCTCCAGCGCGCGCTCGCGCAGCGGATTGAACACGATGATCGGCACGCCGCGGCGCGAAACCTCCCACAACGTGCCCATCATGCGCGGATGGTTGGTGCCGGGGTTGTGGCCCATCGCGATGATCAGCTCGCAATGGTCGAAGTCGTCCAGCGACACCGTGCCCTTGCCGATGCCGATCGATTGCGGCAGCCCGACGCTGGTCGCCTCGTGGCACATGTTCGAGCAGTCGGGGAAATTGTTGCTGCCGTATTCGCGCGCGAAGATCTGGAACAGGAACGCGGCCTCGTTCGAGGCGCGGCCGGAGGTGTAGAACTCGGCCATGTCAGGATCGGGCAGCGCGCGTAGGCTCTCGCCGATCCGCGCGAAGGCGTTGTCCCAGCTGATCGGCTGGTAGGTGTCGCTCGCAGCGTCATAGGCGAGCGGTTCGGTCAGCCGGCCCTCGTTCTCGAGGTGGAAGTCGCTCCAGGTCAGCAGCTCGGTGACGGTATGGTCGGCAAAGAATTGAGGCGTGACGCGCTTGCTGGTCGCCTCCCAGGTCACGGCCTTGGCGCCGTTCTCGCAGAACTGGAAGGTGGAGGTGTGCTCCTTGTCCGGCCAGGCGCAGCCCGGACAGTCGAATCCGTCGGGCTTGTTGGTGCGCAACAGCGTGATAGGCGCCTCGACCAGATCCATCTGGTCGCGCACCGCGATCGCGGTGGCCTTGAGGGCGCCCCAGCCGCCGGCCGGAGCATCATAGGGTCGGATACCGGGAACGTCGCGCTTTTGGACCATATGTCCTCCTGCAGCTCTTGAGTTCTGACCTCGTGCGTTTGTCCCGAATTGATTGTTTTGTTGGCCGCGCGCGCGGCGATTTGCGAGAAACCGTGTTCCGATCGACGTTCTCGATCTGGAGCGCCTGCCTCGCGATTGAGGTTAGACTAATCGGCTGGGGCCGGCGGTCAACACTCTGTCAGGTTGGTCTCGTAGCCCGGATGAAGCGAAGCGCAATCCGGGGCGATTCCACCCGCGGATGATGTGTCCCGGATTTCGCTGCGCTCCATCCGGGCTACAAGGTGTCGTTGTTACCGCTTGCGATCCAAAAATCCCTGCAACAGCCGTTGCGGCTCGCCGGTCTGGAAGGATTTTCCGAACACACCGACGCTGAGGTTGACCGACTCGGTCAGCGGCAGCTCTTCCCACTGCCGCAACAAATCCTTCTGGATGCGCAGCGCTTCGGGGCCGCATTCCAGCAGCGCCTTCACGGTGTGCTCGACAGCCTCGTCGAGGCCGCCCGGCTTTGCGACCGTGTCGACCAAGCCCCAGCCGAGCGCGGTGGGGGCGTCGATGTTCTCCGCTGTCATCATCAGCCAGCGGGCGCGGCCCCAGCCGATGAGGCGCGGCAGCAAAGCGGCATGAATCACCGAGGGGATGCCGACGCGCACCTCGGGCATGCCGAACATCGCATCATGCGCCGCGACCCGGACGTCGCAGGCGGCCGCGACCTCGAGGCCGCCGCCGAGGCACCAGCCGGGCAGGCGGGCGATCACGGGCGCCGGGAATTTGCGCACGGCCTCGCAGAGATCGCGCAGGCGGCCGATGAAGGCTTCGGCTGACGCCTGGTCGAGCGTCGCCATCTCCTTGATGTCGGCGCCGCCGATCATGCTGCGCTCGCTTTCGCCGGCCAGGATCACGGCGCGGATGGTCGGATCGGCGGCGAGGTGCTCAAATCCCTCGCGCACGCCGTTGGTCACGGCCGAGCTGACGATGTTCAGCTTGCCGGCGTTGCAGATCGTGAGGCGGACGACGCCTCTGGGGTCGCGGTCGATGCCGCAGTGGGGGTTGAGCATGTCCATGGAAAAAGTCCCGGCGCAGGAATTGATCGCGCCATGTCCCGGACAAAGCCTGTCTCTGTCAAGACGCTGGCCGGCAGTTGCGCCGGGGGACGCGGATATATAGAATTACACGTATCATATAAATGGAGCCGTCATGACCGCCGCCGAGACATCAGACCTGCATTCGCCCGAACTGACGCGCACGCGCGTAGTCGAATGGCAGGCGCCCGGGCCGGTCGCCAGGGCGGCGATGCCGATGTCCGGCATCGAGGCGATGCGCGCGATCCGCGACGGCCGCCTGCCGCCGCCGCCGATGGCAAAACTGATCGGCTTCCGCGTGGCCGTGGTCGACGAGGGGCGGATCGTGATGGAACTCGAACCGCATGAGAGCCTGGAGAACACCATCGGCCTCCTGCACGGCGCGACCGCCGCCGCGCTGCTCGATACCGCGATGGGCTGCGCGATCTCGACCCTGCTGCCCGCGGGGCAGACCTCTGTCACACTCGACCTCAAGCTGACCTATCTGCGCCCGCTCTCGGCGCGCTCGGGAACCATCGCGGCCGAGGGCAAGGTGATCAAGCTCGGCCGCCAGACCAGCTACACCGAGGGCTTCGTTCGCGACGGCAAGGACAATCTTGCGGTGCACGCGACTGCGACGTTTTCCATGCTGGGCGGGGAACCAAAAGCGAAATAACTGCAGCATTCCCGGCGCAAATCTGCTATTGTATGATTAGAAACATTCCATGAGATCGGCATGCGCTATTCGAAAGAACACAAGCAGGAGACCCACGCGCGGATCGTGAAGAAGGCCGCGACGCGGCTGCGCGAGAGGGGCGCCCATGGCATCGGCGTCGCCGACCTGATGAAGGACGCCGGCCTGACCCATGGCGGCTTTTACGCGCATTTCGATTCACGCGAGGCGCTGGTGATCGAGGCCTTCAATTACGCCATGGACCGCGCCAACGAGCGCTGGCGCAAGGTCACGGCGGAGGTGCCGCCGGAGAAGCGGCTTGCGACCATCGTCGACGGCTACCTGTCGGCGGTGCATCGCGACGATCCCGGGCAGGGCTGCGCGGTGCCGGCGCTCGGCGCCGAGATCGCGCGCGAAAGCCTGAAGACCCGCAAGGCCTTTGCGCTCAAGCTCGACCAGATGATCGATATGATCACCGACCAGATCCAGGACGTGCCGCGCAAGACCGCGCGCAAGCAGGCGATGGCCACGCTCGCGACCATGCTGGGCACCATCGTGATGTCGCGGATCGCGGGCAGCGGCGAAATGTCCGACGAGATCCTGAGCGCCGGCCGCGAGGCGGTGATGGGGCGGGCGGCGGTGACGAAGAAACCGCGTGCCAGAGCGAATTAGGGGAGTTCCTGCGACGAGGCGCTGGATCTCACCGGTTTGGTTTCCTCGGCAACGAAGGCATGAGGCACCCTTTGGAAGGCCTCAGCCCTGCGAGGCTTCCGGAGTGACGGCCCTTCGCACGCTCCCTCCGACCTTGATGGCCGAGGCGGTAATCAATAACGACCACCATCGCGCTTTTGTTGTGTGAGCCATTCCGACAGCGTCCTCGTTTTTGATCCTGGATCGCCCGACGACCCTCGTCTGGTACTCGTTCCGGAGCGAGCCGACCGAAGCTTGGCTGATTCAGTTTCCACGATCGCGTCTGCGGAAGCCGACGATCTCTCGGCAGCTTCTCTCTCGAGGCGCAGCTTCTTCAATCGCGCCATTTTGTCCCGCTCGGCCTCTGTCTCAGCTCCGTCGGACAACAGCGTCTTGTGGTGAGCAGTCTCTGCTGAACCCCAGACTCCGATGATGGTTGTCTCGCCAAGCGCCTTGCAGGCCTCGAGCCGATGTAACCCCTCGAGCAAAACGAGGCGGCCCTCATCAGGCCGAACGAGAATGGGGACTTGTTGCCCAACTTCCAGAATACTCGCCGCGATTTCTTGAACGAGCTCAGGCCTGAGGGTTTTCCGTTTCTTAACGGGCACGTAAATCTGATCGATTGGAAGACTTTCCGGGTCGGGCACAGTGTTACTCCCTACTCAGGATCCGTCCAAAATGCGGTATAAGGATGAAGCGTCACACCGCCAAGGCATTTCTCAAAAAGGCATTTCTCAAACCGAGCTCGGGGGCCAGCGCTCGTCAGGTCGCCCCGGCAAACAGCGCGCGCTCGGCTTCGACCGTCTCGTAGATGTAATCCGCCACCGCGCGGATGCGGGCGAGGTCCTTGCTATCGGCGTGCATCAGCAGCCAGAAGGTGCGCGAGATCCGCACCTCATCGCGCAGCACCGGCTGCAATTCGGGGTGGGCGGACGCCATGAAGTGCGGCAGCACCGCGATGCCGAAGCCGGCGATGGTGGCGTTGAGCTGTGCGATCAGGTTGGCACTGCGGAATTTGGCCGAGATCTTCGGCGAGACCAGCGGCAGATAGTCCAGTTCCGGCGTGAACAGTAGTTCCTCGATGTAGCCGACGAAGCGGTGCTTCGGCAGGTCGGCGCGCGCGGCGATCTTCGGCGCCTGCGCGAGATAGCCGGGTGCGGCATAAAGCCCGAGCGTGTAGTCGAGCAGCTTGCGGCCGACGATGCGGCCTTCCTTCGGCATGGTCAGACTGATCGCGATGTCGGCCTCGCGCTTGGAGAGCGAAAACAGCCGCGCGGTGGCGACCAGCTGCAAATCGAGATCGGGATACCGCTCGGTGAACTTGACCAGCCGCGAGGCCAGAAAGTGGCTGCCGAAGCCGTCGGGCGCGCCGATCCGCACCGTGCCGGTGAGGTGCGCGCGCGAGCCGCCGACCGCCTCCTGGTTGGCGACGATGGTGGATTCCATCGCCTCGGCGCTGTCGGCGACGCGCTGGCCGGCCTCGGTCAGCAGATAGCCGGTCTTGCGCCGATCAAACAGTTTTGCGGAGAGGTGGCCTTCCAGCCGGTCGACACGCCGGATCACTGTGGCATGATCGACGCCGAGCTGCTTGGCGGCAGCCGACACCGACCCGCCGCGCACGATGGCAAGCACGAAACGGAAGTCGTCCCAGTCGATCGTGTCGCCGCCTTGATCCTGCATTTCCGCACATCTAAGGTGCAATTTATCGGACTTGAATCCTATAAAATGCAGGGTCATTAGGGTTTGTAAAGCGATCTTGCCGCGAGGAGCGGCGATTCAGGTCTTCAAGGGAGGATATTCATGCGCTCGATCGGACATTTCATCGGTGGCAAGGAGGTCAAGGGCACCTCGGGCCGTACGGCCGACGTCTTCGAGCCGATGACCGGCGACGTCCAGGCCAAGGTGGCGCTGGCCTCCAAGGCCGAAGTCCGCGCCGCGGTGGAGAACGCCCGCGCCGCGCAGGGCGAATGGGCCGCCACCAACCCGCAGCGCCGCGCCCGCGTGATGATGAAATTCGTCGAGTTGGTGCAGCGCGACTATGACAAGCTCGCCGAACTGCTGGCGCGCGAGCACGGCAAGACCGTTCCCGATGCCAAGGGCGACATCCAGCGCGGCCTCGAGGTCGCCGAGTTCGCCTGCGGCATCCCGCATCTGATGAAGGGCGAATACACCGAAGGCGCCGGCCCCGGCATCGACATCTATTCGATGCGCCAGCCGCTCGGCGTCGTCGCCGGCATCACGCCGTTCAACTTCCCGGCGATGATCCCGATGTGGAAGTTCGCGCCCGCGATCGCCTGCGGCAATGCCTTCATCCTCAAGCCGTCGGAGCGCGATCCCGGCGTGCCGATGATGCTTGCCGAACTGATGATCGAAGCGGGGCTGCCGGCCGGCATTCTCAACGTCGTCAACGGCGACAAGGAAGCGGTCGACGCCATCCTCGACGATCCCGACGTCAAGGCGATCGGCTTTGTCGGCTCGACCCCGATCGCGCAGTACATCTACGAGCGCGCCGCGCAGACCGGCAAGCGCTGCCAGTGCTTCGGCGGCGCCAAGAACCACGCCATCATCATGCCCGACGCCGACATGGACCAGGCAGTCGATGCGCTGATCGGTGCCGGCTACGGCTCGGCTGGCGAGCGCTGCATGGCGGTGTCGGTTGCGGTGCCCGTCGGCAAGACCACCGCCGACCGCTTGATGGAAAAGCTGATCCCGCGCGTCGAGTCGCTCAAGATCGGCACCTCGGTCGATCCGTCGGCCGACTACGGTCCGCTGGTGACCCGCGAGGCGGTCGAGAAGGTCAAGAGCTACATCGACATCGGCGTCAAGGAAGGCGCAACGCTTGCGGTCGACGGCCGCGGCTTCAAGATGCAGGGCTACGAGAACGGCTTCTATCTCGGCGGTTCGCTGTTCGACAACGTCACCAAGGACATGCGGATCTACAAGGAAGAGATCTTCGGCCCGGTGCTCTCGGTGGTGCGCGCCAAGGACTATCACGAGGCGCTGGCGCTGCCGTCCGACCACGACTACGGCAACGGCGTTGCGATCTTCACCCGTGACGGTGACGCGGCGCGCGACTTCGCGGCCAAGGTCAATGTCGGCATGGTCGGCGTCAACGTGCCGATCCCGGTGCCGATCGCCTACTACACCTTCGGCGGCTGGAAGAAGTCCGGCTTCGGCGATCTCAACCAGCACGGTCCGGACTCGGTTCGCTTCTACACCAAGACCAAGACGGTGACCTCGCGTTGGCCGTCCGGCGTCAAGGACGGCGCGGAGTTCTCGATCCCGACGATGAAGTAAGTCCGTTCAGGGCGAGGCAACGATGCAGTTCGCTCTCAACGAGGACCAGATCGCGGTACGCGACATGGCGCGGGCGTTTGCGGCGGAGAAGATCGCGCCGCACGCGCTCGAATGGGACGAGAAGAAGCACTTTCCGGTGGACGTGATGCGCGAGGCAGCAGGCCTCGGCATCGGCGGCATCTACATCAAGGACGATGTCGGCGGCTCGGCGATGACGCGCTTCGACGCGGCGCTGATCTTCGAGGCCTTGGCGACGGGCTGTCCGACCACGTCCGCCTTTATCTCGATCCACAACATGGCGTCCTGGATGATCGATGCCTATGGCAACGACACCCAGCGCCACAGATGGCTGCCGAAGCTCTGCACCATGGAGCTGCTCGCCAGCTACTGCCTGACCGAGCCGGGCGCCGGCTCCGATGCCGCTGCGCTGCGCACCCGCGCGGTGCGCGACGGCGACCATTACGTGCTCAACGGCCAGAAGCAGTTCATCTCCGGCGCCGGCAGCACCGATCTCCTGGTGGCGATGGTGCGCACCGGCGGCGATGGCCCCGGCGGCGTCTCGACGATCGTCGTCGACGGCAAGACGCCGGGCGTGTCGTTCGGCGCCAATGAGCGCAAGATGGGCTGGAACGCGCAGCCGACCCGCGCGGTCGTATTCGAGAACGCGCGCGTGCCGGTCGAAAACCGGCTCGGCGAGGAGGGCATCGGCTTCAAGATCGCAATGGCCGGCCTCGACGGCGGCCGTCTCAACATCGCGGCATGCTCGCTCGGCGGCGCGCAGACGGCGCTCGACAAGGCGCTCGCCTACATGAAGGACCGCAAGGCGTTTGGAAAGCGGCTCGACGAGTTCCAGGCGCTGCAATTCAAGATCGCCGACATGGCAACCGAGCTCGAGGCCGCACGCACCTTCCTGTGGCGCGCGGCCGCCGCGCTCGACCGCAAGGATGCTGACGCGTCCATGCTGTGTGCAATGGCAAAGCGGTTCGGGACCGATGTGGGCTTCGAGGTCGCCAACCAGGCGCTGCAACTGCACGGCGGCTACGGCTACCTCAGCGAATACGGCGTCGAGAAGATCGTGCGCGATCTGCGCGTGCACCAGATCCTCGAAGGCACCAATGAAATCATGCGGCTGATCGTGTCGCGCAAGTTGATCGAGGGCGCGCGATGAATGATGTGGCCGCTGCCGAAGGCGACCTGATTGCACGCAAGGAAGGGGCGGCCGGCATCATCCGGCTCAATCGACCGAAGGCGATCAATGCGGTGACGCTGGAGATGTTCCGCGACATCGACAGGGCGCTCGACGCGTTCGAGGACGATCCCGATGTCGCGGTCATCGTGCTGGAAGGCGCCGGCGAGCGCGGCCTGTGCGCCGGCGGAGATATCCGCGCGCTCTGGGAAAGCTCGAAGGTCAAGGGCGACCTCGGCAAGATCCTGTGGCGCGACGAGTACATCCTCAACGCGCGGATCAAGAAATTTCCGAAGCCGTACGTCGCCTTCATGGACGGCATCGTGATGGGCGGCGGCGTCGGCTTGTCGGCGCACAGCCGGCACCGCGTGGTGACCGAGCGAACCAAGCTTGCGATGCCCGAAGTTGGGCTCGGCTTCTTCCCTGACGTCGGCGGCACCTATCTGCTGTCGCGTTCGCCGGGCGAGATCGGCACCTATTTTGGCCTCACCGGCACCACCATGAACGGTCCTGACGCGATCTACGCCAAGTTCGCCGACGCGGTGGTGCCGAGCGCAAAGCTTCCGGCGCTGCGCGAGGCGCTGACCAAGGTTGCGCCGGGCACGACGTCCACCGAAATCGACCGGCTGATCGCAGGCTTCGCCACCGGCGAGAAATCCGGCCCTGTCGCCGCGCTACAGGCCAAAATCGACGGCTGGTTCGCGCGCGGACGGATGGAAGACATCGTTGATGCGCTGAAAGCCGATGGCTCCGAGCTGGCGCAGGCCACGCTGAAGACGCTCAGTGAGAAGTCGCCGCGCGGCACGGTGGTGACGCTGAAGCTGCTGCGGCTGGCGCGGGCGACCGAGACGCTGGAGGAGTGCCTGGTGCGCGAGTATCGCGCGGCGCTCGAAGTGTTCGCCAGCGACGATTTCCGCGAGGGCGTGCGCGCCGCCGTGATCGACAAGGACCGCAATCCGAAGTGGTCGCCGCCCAATATCGAGGACGTGACAGCGGAGATGCTGGCGCCTTACTTCGCCGAGATCGGCGCCGATGAACTGAAATTTCCTGACAGCAAATAGAAACGTCGCAAGCGGAGGACTTCCCATGGCAAACGTCGCATTCATCGGGCTCGGCAATATGGGCGGGCCGATGGCGGCCAATCTGGTCAAGGCCGGCCACAAGGTGACCGCGTTCGATCTGGTCGCGGCCTCGCGCGATCAGGCGAGGCACGACGGCGCTGCGATCGCCGAGAGCGGCGTCGGCGCGGTGAAGGGCGCCGATGTCGTCATCACGATGCTGCCGGCCGGCAAGCATGTGCTCGGCGTCTGGAACGAGGTGCTGCCCGCGATGGCCAAGGGCACGCTGATCATCGATTGCTCGACCATCGACGTCGAAAGCGCCAAGCAGGCGCATGCGCTCGCCGCCAAGCACGGCATCGCTTCCGTCGATGCGCCGGTTTCCGGCGGCACCGGTGGCGCCAAGGGCGCGACGCTGACCTTCATGTGCGGCGGCGAGGCGAAGGCGTTCGCGGCGGCGCAGCCGATGCTGGCCAACATGGGCAAGAAGATCGTGCATTGCGGCGGCGGCGGTGCCGGGCAGGCGGCCAAGATCTGCAACAACATGATTTTAGGCATTTCCATGATCGCGGTCGGCGAGGCCTTCGTGCTCGCCGAAAAGCTCGGCCTGTCGCACCAGGCGCTGTTCGACGTCGCCTCGACCTCGTCGGGGCAGTGCTGGTCGCTGACGACCTATTGCCCGGTTCCAGGTCCAGTGCCGACCTCGCCGGCCAACAACGACTACAAGCCGGGTTTCGCCTCCAACCTGATGGTGAAGGACCTGACGCTGGCACAGGACGCCGCCAATGCCGCCGGCGCGGTGACGCCGCTCGGCAAGCACGCGCAGGAACTCTATAAGACCTTCGACGCGTCGGGCCATGGCGGAGTCGACTTTTCCGGAATTATCCAGCACGTTCGGAGCCTCGCTGGAAAATAGCTGTTCACTCGTAGCCCGGATGGAGCGCAGGGAAATCCGGGACTGCTTTATCTACTGGCGCGACCGCCCCCGGATTGCGCTTCGCTCCATCCGGGCTACGCTTGACGGTGACGCTGGTTGCCAATCAACGGGCTCGGAAGAAGATGACCACATTTCAGGACGCACGCGCCTTTCTGCTCGAGCACCGCACCGACTACGACACGGCGGTGAAGGGATTTCGCTGGCCGGATCCGGTGCCGTTCAACTGGGCGCTGGACTGGTTCGACGCTGAGCTCGCGCACAATGCCGACAGCCGCGACCGGCCGGCGCTGTGGATCGTCGATGCCGCCAGCGGCAACGAGACCAAGCTGTCGTTCGCCGAGCTGTCGCGTCGCTCCAACCAGGTGGCGAACTTCCTGCGCGCGCAGGGGCTGAAGCGCGGCGATCATCTGTTGCTGCTGCTCGGCAATGTGGTGCCGCTGTGGGAGACCATGCTGGCGGCGATGAAGCTCGGCGTGGTCGTGATCCCCGCGACCACGCTGTTAACCACGGATGAATTGCGCGACCGGCTCGATCGCGGCAAGGCGAAGGCAGTGGTTGCGACGCAGGATCAGGTCGCGAAGTTCGCGGGCCTCGGCGGCGAAAAGCTGGTGCGCATCGTGGCCGGCGCGACGCAGGCCCACGAGGGCTGGCTGCCGTTCGAGGATGCCGCCAAGGCGTCGGATGCCTTCGCGCCTGATGGCCCGACCCAGGCCGACGATCCGATGCTGCTGTATTTCACCTCGGGCACCACGGCAAAGCCGAAGCTGGTACGGCACAGCCAGCGCAGCTATCCGGTCGGCCATCTCTCGACCATGTACTGGATCGGCCTGCAGCCCGGCGACATCCATCTCAACATTTCCTCGCCCGGCTGGGCCAAGCACGCCTGGAGCTGCTTCTTCGCGCCATGGAATGCCGGCGCGACGATCTTCATCGCCAACCAGCCGCGCTTCGAGGCGAAGGGACTGCTCTCGATCATCGGCCGCTGCGGCGTCACCACGCTCTGCGCGCCGCCGACAGTGTGGCGGATGTTCATTCAGGAGCAACTGTCGGACTTCAAAGTGAGCCTGCGGGAAGTGTGCGGCGCCGGCGAGCCGCTCAACCCTGAGATCATCGACCAGGTCAAATCGGCCTGGGGCCTGACCATCCGCGACGGCTACGGCCAGACCGAGACCACCGCGCTGGCCGGCAACTCGCCGGGGCAGAAGGTGAAGGTCGGCTCGATGGGCCGGCCGCTGCCTGGCTATCGCGTTCAGGTCACCGACAATGACGGCCATGCCGCGAAGGAGGGCGAGGTGACGCTGCTGCTCGGCGCCAACCGGCCGGCGGGCCTGATGCAGGGCTATCAGGGCGATGACGGCAGGCTGATCGGCACCGATGGCGAGATCTATCGCAGCGGCGACGTCGTGTTCACCGATGACGAGGGCTATCTGACCTTCGTCGGCCGCACCGACGACGTGTTCAAGTCCTCCGACTACCGCATCTCGCCGTTCGAATTGGAGAGCGTGCTGCTGGAGCACGATGCGGTGGCGGAAGCCGCCGTGGTGCCGAGCCCGGACCCGATCCGGCTCGCGGTCCCGAAGGCCTATATATTGCTGGTATCAGGCGTCGAGCGCACCCCGGAGACGGCACTGTCGATCTTCAAGCATTTGCACACGCGGCTCGCACCGTTTAAACGCATCCGCAAGATCGAGCTGGTCACCGAACTGCCAAAGACGATTTCTGGAAAGATCCGTCGCGTGCAGTTGCGCCGGCTGGAACATGATGATGTCAGAAGCGATGCGTTGCGCGGAGCCGAGTTCCGCGAGGAAGAATTTCCGGAGCTGCAGAAGGTGCGGACCTCCGGTTAGCAGAGGTTAGCCAATGAACGAAGTCTGGAAGAAGCCGCCGGTGACGCTGGAAACCTACCAGGGCATGGTCGGCAAGGAGATCGGCGTGTCCTCATGGCACCTGCTGGATCAGGGCCGCATCGACACCTATGCCGACGTGATCGAGGATCATCAGTTCATCCACGTCGATCCCGAGCGCGCGAAGGAGGAGACCGCGTTCGGCACCACGATCGCCCATGGCTTCCTCACGATGTCGCTGCTGTCGATCATGTCCTACGAGGTGATGCCGGTGCTTGAGGGCACCGCGATGGGCGTCAATTACGGCTTCGACAAGCTGCGCTTCATCTCGCCGGTGCGCTCGGGCAGGCGCGTTCGCGGCCGCTTCGTGCTGGCCGAAGCCACGCTGCGCAAGCCGAAGGAACTGCTGTCGCGCACCAATGTCACGGTCGAGATCGAGGGCGAGGAGAAGCCGGCGCTGGTCGCCGACTGGCTCGGCCTGATCTATTTCAGCTAGAGCGTTTTCCAGCGAAGTGGACACCGGTTCGCGTGAAGAAAACGCTCCGAACAACAATCTAGAGCCTCCGTTCCGATTCAATCGGAACGGGAGAGGCTCTAGCAGATGGTTGAGTAGCTCCACTTTTCCCGCAAGCGGGAGAGGTGGAGTGAGCCGGCCTCGACCCGCCTTCACAGGTGGTGCGTTGCACCGTTGATCCACATAGCGCATTGACGGCTTTGATCCCTGGTGTCCATCATGCCCCCGTTGAGGCGGTGCGGTCCCGGGAGTGGCAGCCATGGTGCAGAACATCGTCGCCGGACTTGTCGTAGTCGGTTTGATTGTGATTGGCTCGCTGAGCTACGCTCAGGAGCATCACGAGTGCTGGAGCGGGCACCTGCTCAAAAGCCTGAAACCCTGCGGATCGATGACCCCTTCCGTATAGCGCGCCGGGTGGCCACCTGGGGTCTCGGCCGGGCTTGACCCGGCCATCCATCGCTGCTCAAAAGTCTCCAACCTTTTCATGCCGCTCGGGCACTCACCCTCTCCCCTTGTGGGAGAGGGGGGCGCGATCGAGCGGAGCGAGATGGAGCCGGGTGAGGGGTTTCTCTCCGCGCGCTCATCCGTGGAGAGAACCCCTCATCCGGCGCTTCGCGCCACCTTCTCCCACAAGGGGAGAAGGGAAGTCAGAGCAGGAATTACGGCATGGCAATCAGGTTCGACGGACGCGTCGCTATCGTCACCGGCGCGGGCAATGGTCTTGGGCGAGCGCATGCGCTGGGGCTCGCCAGCCGTGGCGCCAAGGTCGTGGTCAATGATTTCGGCGGTGCGCGCGACGGCACCGGCGGTTCGCTGTCGCCGGCCGAGACCGTGGTCGAGGAGATCCGCAAGGCCGGCGGCACCGCGATGGCCGACGGCGCCGACGTCTCGAACTTCGAGCAGGTCACCGCGATGGTCGAGCGCGCCACCAAGGAGTGGGGCAGCGTCGATCTGCTCTGCGCCAATGCCGGCATCCTGCGCGACAAGTCGTTCACCAAGCTCGAGGTCGCCGACTGGGCCAAGGTGCTCGACGTGCATCTCACCGGCACCTTCTATTGCTGCAAGGCGGTGTGGGCCGGCATGCGTGAGCGCAACTACGGCCGCATCGTGCTGACGACCTCGTCGTCCGGCCTGTTCGGCAATTTCGGCCAGGCCAATTACGGCGCAGCCAAGGCCGGCATGGTCGGCCTGATGAACGTGCTCGCCGAAGAGGGCCGCAAGAACAACATCAAGGTCAACACCGTCTCGCCGACGGCGGCAACCCGGATGACCGAGGAACTGCTGCCGCCGCAGGCGCTGCAGCTGATGAAGCCGGAAGCGATCACGCCGGCGGTGGAGTTTCTGCTCTCGGAGGACGCGCCGACCCGCACCATCATGGGCGCCGGTGCCGGCTCGTTCGCGGTGATCCGCGTCCTGGAGACCGAAGGCGTCAACTTGCCGCAATCCGAATGGACGCCCGACGGCGTTGCCGCGCACTTCAACGCGATCAGCGACATGTCGACCGCGAAGGCGCTGCAGGGCGCGTTCGAGCAGACGCAGAAATATGTCGCCCAGGCCGCCGCGCGGGCCGGGATCAAGCTGTAAGCCGTCATTCCGGGGCGTTGCGCAGCGACGAGCCCGGAATCCATAACCACCATCGTGAGTATGGATTCCGGGCCTGCGCCTTACGGCGCATCCCGGAATGACACCTTCCTTTGGCTCGAGACAGGCTCGGCTCATGTCTGCAAGCCAGCATACCGTCGCCGTCATCGGAGCCGGTCCCGCCGGCCTGATGGCGGCGGAAACCCTTGCGGCGGGTGGCGCACAGGTCACCGTCTATGACGCGATGCCGTCGGCCGGCCGCAAGTTCCTGATGGCCGGGCGCGGCGGGCTCAATCTCACCCACAGCGAGCCGCTGCCGGATTTCCTCGGGCGCTATCGCGAGGCGATGCCGCACCTGAAGGCCGCGGTCGAGGCGTTTCCGCCCGACAGCTTGCGCGCCTGGAGCGAGGCGCTGGGACAGCCGACCTTCGTCGGCACCAGCGGCCGCGTGTTTCCAAAAGCGTTCAAGGCATCGCCGCTGCTGCGTGCCTGGCTGCGGCGGCTCGATGCCGCAGGCGTTGCGTTCGCATTCCGGCATCGCTGGATTGGTTGGGACGCGCACGGCGGATTGCTGTTTGAGACGCCGGACGGCCCGCGCGCGGTCAACGCTGACGCAGCCGTGCTCGCGCTCGGCGGCGCGAGCTGGCCGCGGCTCGGCTCGGATGGCGCCTGGGCCGAGATCCTCACGGCGAAGGGGATTGCCGTGGCGCCGATGAAACCGGCCAATTCAGGCTTCACGGTCGCGTGGTCGAATATCTTTCGTGACCGGTTTGAGGGCCAGCCGCTCAAGGGCGTCGCCCTCACGATCGGGCCGCACACCGTGCGCGGTGAGGCGATCGTCACCCGCACCGGCATCGAGGGCGGCGCGATCTACGCGCTGTCGGCGGAATTGCGCGAGGCGGTGCTCGCCAAGGGAACGGCGACGCTCAGCGTGGCGCTGCGGCCTGACGCTGCGCGCGACGAACTGATCGCGCGGCTGTCGGCGCCGAAGGGCAAGCAGTCGTTCTCCAACTTCCTGCGCAAGGCGGCGCAGCTCTCGCCGGTCGGCATCGGGCTGTTGCAGGAGGCAGCCGCCGCCTCCGGCCGATCGCTGGCCACGCTGCCGCCGGCCGAACTGGCCCGGTTGATCAATGCGGTGCCGATCGAGATATCGGGCGTGGCGCCGATCGCGCGCGCGATCTCGACCGCGGGCGGGATCGCCTTCAGCGAGCTGGACGCGCATTTCATGCTGCGCAAATTGCCCGGTGTCTTCGCCGCCGGAGAGATGCTCGACTGGGAAGCGCCGACCGGCGGCTATCTGTTGCAGGCGTCATTCGCGACCGGAGCCGCTGCGGGGAAGAGCGCGTTGCGTCACGTCGGCATCGCGTAGCCCGCCGCCGCCCTTCGAGGCCTCCGCTGCGCTACGGCACCTCAGGGTGAGGGCTTCGAGAGAGCTCCTGTCCTCGAGAGAGCGTCATCCTGAGGTGCTCGCGGAGCGAGCCTCGAAGGATGCGCGGGCGTTCCACACATCAGGACCGGACAACTCATTCCGATCCCGTCTCCGTCGCGATATCGGTGATGAACCCAAGCACACCGAACGTCGCAGCCACCGCGCAGACCGCCGTCCAGCCGCCAAAGCTCCACGCCGCGGACGCCGTCGCTGCACCGACTGCGCCGCCGATGAAGAACAGCGCCACGAACAGGCCGTTGATCCGGCCGCGCGCTTCCGGCTGCAACAAATTGACGGCGCGGCGGCCGAGCGTCTGGTCGGTGGTGATACCGAAATCGAGCAGCACGGCGCCGACGCCAAGCAGCGACAGGGCGGCAATCCGCGACTCGGTCATGCCGGCCCAGGCGCACAGCGCGAGCGCGCCGACGATGAGAAGGTGCGAGACGATCAGCAACGGCCGCGCGAAACCTCGGTCGCCCCAGCGCCCGGCGATCGGGGTCGCCGCCGCCCCGGCGACGCCGATCAGCGCGATCCCCTTGGCGTCGAGCTTGAACGGCGCATCCGGCAGCCGCAGCGCGACGGCGGCCCAGAATGCGGTGAACGATGCCATCACCAGCGCCGCGGTCCAGGCGCGCACGCGCAGCACCGGTTCCTCGCGCAGCAATTTGGGGAATGAGCGCAGCAGCGCGCCGTAGCTGATCTTCGCCGCAGGCTGCAATGTCGGCAGATAGCGCGCCAGCGCGGCGGCGAGCACCGTCATCAGCACCGCCGAGGTGAGATAGTAGCCGCGCCAGTTCCAGCTGTCCGCGATCAGGCTCGCCATCGGCCGCGACAGCAGGATGCCGATCATCAAGCCGCTCATGACATCGCCGATCGCCTGTCCGCGGCGCTCCGGCGGCACCATCGAGGCGACCAGCGGCACCACCATCTGGATCGCCGCGCAGGACGCGCCGAGGATGAAGGTGGCGGCCAACAAAATCAGCGGCGTCGGCGCCATCGCGGTGCCGATCGCGGCCACGATGGCGCAGGCCAGCGTGCGCAGGATCAGGCGCTTGTTCTCGACGAGGTCGACCAGCGGCACCAGCAGCAACAGCCCGAGCGCGTAGCCGAGCAGGGTCAGCGTCGAGATCAGGCCGGCCTGCAGCGCGGTCATGTCGAGCGATCGGCTCATCAGGCCAACCAGGATCTGCGGCGCAAACAGATTGGTGACGACGGTGCCGGTCGTGATGGCGCCGATCCAGATCAGGGGACGCACCGAGACAGTGCGCGCCGGGGAGAGCTTGGTGGCTTCGGAAATCGTCATGGGACCTCGCGATGGAGTGGCGAGACCCCTTTAGGGGATCGGCGTAATATGCTACAATTCAAATAAGTTGATGAAGAATATGCGAGTTTGTTATGAACACCCACGACCTTGTGGCGTTCGTCGCCGTGGTCGAGACCGGATCGATCGTCGCGGCCTCAGCGCGGCTGAACCTGACCCAGCCCGGCGTGACGCGGCGGATCCAGAATCTCGAGGAGATGCTGGGTGCGCAGCTGCTCGACCGGCTGTCGAAGCCGCTGAAGCCGACTGCAGCGGGATATGAGGCCTATGAGCAGGGCCGCCGCGTGCTGCGCATGCTCGACGACCTCAAGTCAGGCGTCGCCAATGACGGCGTGGTGCGCGGCGAGTTCAGGCTCGGCCTGACGCCGTTCCTGTCGGAGGCGGGGCTGACCGGTCCGCTCGATGCGGTGCGCGGCGAATTCCCTGCGCTTGCGGTGCGCGTCGTCTCGGGCTGGTCGCCCAACCACATGGAGCGGGTGAGCCGCAACGAGCTCGACGCCGCGGCGATCTGCCTGCCGGACGGCACCGCGCCGCCCGACGATCTCGCGGCCTCCGATCTCGGTGCGCAGCCGGTGGTGTTCGTCGTCGCGCGCGAGATGAAGACGCCGAAATTCGTCGACCTCGAATGGCTGTCGCGGACCGGGTGGGTGATCAACCAGGACGGCTGCGGCTTCCGCCAGACGCTGAAGCGCCATTTCGATGCGGCGCATCTGCCGTTCACCATCGCGGTCGAGGCGCTCGACAGCGAATTACGCCTGTCGCTGGTGGCGCGCGGGCTCGGCATCGGCCTAGTCACGCCGGTGGCGTTGAAACGAAGCCCGATCCGCAACCGGCTCAAGACCGTGAAGATCGCAGATTTCAATCCGGCGGTGCGCGCCTGGATCGTGCATCGCCCGCCGGCCGGCCGCCTGGCACGGCCGATCGAGGTGTTTCGCGATGCGCTCGACCGCGAGCTGCAGGCGCTGATCCGCGGGTAGATTCGTAGGATGGGTAGAGCGCAGCGAAACCCATCGACTTCGATCCGCGCGGAAGCATGATGGGTTTCGCTGCGCTCTACCCATCCTACGGGCTCGATGCCCGCCGCCGCCCTTCGAGGCCTCCGCTGCGCTCCGGCACCTCAGGGTGACGGCTCCGAGAGAGTAATCTCGCGTAAAGAGAGCGTCATCCCCGCGCAAAGGCTTCGCCTTTGTCGCTGGAGGTGCGAGCGAAGCGAGCCTCGAAGGATGCGCGGGCGCCCACTCAGCGCAGCTTGCCGCGCGCCGTCACCGGCAACGCGCCGATGATCTCGTCGCCGCGCACCATCACGACCTCGTCCATCATGTTGACGACGACGCAGACGTGATTGGGCACGATCCGCACGACGTCGCCGACATTGGGCCGCGTGTTGCTGCGCGAGAGGTCGAGGAAGCCGTGCTCCTCGGCAAAGCGTGCGATCTTGGCCTCGGGATGTTCGAGGATCAGGCCGTGGCCTTCGAGGCCGCCGGTGTCGGAGGTCAGCGTCTTGGAGCCGGCGTCAAGGATGCCGCGCTCGGGGCCGGCCCGGCTGACCACGGTGGAATAGATGTGCAGCGCGCAGTCATCCCAGCTGGCGACGCCGGCCGCGACCTGCATGCGGTCGTTGTAGATATAGGTGCCGAAGCGGTGCTCGGTGCCGCCCTTCAGTTTGCCGAGATTGACGAGGTTCGGCGTGCCGCCGGTGGAGACGATAGTCGCATCGAGGCCGTGGGCGCGCACGCCGGCGAGCGCCTCGTCGTAGAACTTCTGCGCATCCGCCCAACCGGTCTCGGTCGGGTACAGCATGAAGCCGGCGAAGCTCAGGCCCTTCGAGCCGGCAATCTCGCGCGCCAGCGCGATCGCCTCGGCGGGCGTCTCGACGCCGGCGCGCTTGCGCCCGGTGTCGCATTCGACCACGACCGAGAGCGGCCGGCCGGAGGCTGCTGCTGCCTTCGGCAGCTCGCCGATCACGACGGAATTATCCGCGGCGACGGTGACGTTGGCCTTGCCCTGCAGCGCGCCGAGCCGCGCCATCTTCTCGTCGCCGAGCAGATTGTAGCTGATCAGGATGTCGTCGATGCCGCTATCGGCCATGATCTCGGCCTCGCCGAGCTTCTGGCAGGTGATGCCCTTGGCGCCGGCCTTGATCTGCAGCTGCGCCAGCATCGGGTTCTTGTGCGTCTTGATGTGCGGCCGGTTGGCGACGCCGGCCTCGTCGCAGGCCTTCTGGATGCGCGCGATGTTGCGCTCGACCCGGTCCATGTCGATCACGGCGCAGGGCGTGCCGTATTCCTTGGCGATCTTGGCGGCGAGGGGCGTGGTCATCGGGTCAACTCCGGTTCAGCATTTCCGTCATTGCGAGCGAAGCGAAGCAATCCATCTGTCCGCATCTGCGGATGCATGGATTGCTTCGTCGCTCCGCTCCTCGCAATGACGACAATTCTTCATACGCATCATGCCTGCTCGATCTCTTCGCGGAGCACTTCGAGCTCGAGCCAGCGGTCTTCGGCGGTGGCGAGCTCGTCCTGCGCCTTGGCGATCGCGGCCGAGGCGGCGTCGAATTTCTTGCGATCCTTGGCATAGAGGTCGGGATCATCGAGCAGCTTCTGCTGCTTTGCGATCTCGGCGTGCAGTCCGTCGATCGTCTTCGGCAATGTCTCCAGCGCGTGCTTCTCGTTGAAGCTCAGCCGGCGCCGGGGTGCCGCTTCGGGTGCCGCGGCCCTGGCTTCCTTCTTCTCCTCGATCGCGGCGTCCGCCTTCACCGTTTCGCGTTTCACGTCGGCGCCGCGCTGCGCGAGCATGTCTGAGTAGCCGCCGGCATATTCGATCCAGCGGCCCTGGCCTTCGGGCACGATCACCGAGGTCACCACGCGGTCGAGGAAGTCGCGGTCGTGGCTGATCAGGATCACGGTGCCGTCGTAGTCGCCGAGCATGTCCTCGAGCACGTCGAGGGTTTCGAGATCGAGGTCGTTGGTCGGCTCGTCCAGGATCAAAAGGTTCGACGGCTTGGCCAGCGCGCGCGCCAGCATCAGGCGGCCGCGCTCGCCGCCGGAGAGCGCCTCGAGCGGCGTGCCGCGCTGTTCCTGCGCGAACAGGAAATCCTTCATGTAGCCGATGACGTGCTTCGACTTGTCGCCGACCATGACGTGATCGCCGCGGCCACCGGTGAGCGCCTCGGCCAGGGTCAGCTTCGGATCGAGGCTCTCGCGATGCTGGTCGAGGGTCGCCATCTCGATATTGGCCCCGAGCCGCACCGAGCCGGAGTCGGGCGGATCGTTGCCGATCAGAAGATGCACCAGCGTGGTCTTGCCGGCGCCGTTCGGGCCGACGATGCCGACGCGGTCGCCGCGCTGGATCCGGGTCGAGAAGGTATCGACGATCGTGCGCTCGCCATAGGCCTTGGTGATGGTCTTGGCCTCGATCACGAGGCGGCCGGATTTCTCGGCCTCGGCGGCGGCGAGCGTGGCATTGCCGGTGGCGCCGCGATAGTCGCGGCGCTGGTCGCGCAGCGCAAACAGATTGCCGAGTCGCTTGACGTTGCGCTTGCGACGGCCGGAGACGCCGTAGCGCAGCCAGTGCTCCTCGTTGACGATCTTGCGGTCGAGCTTGTGCTGCTCGCGTTCTTCCTCCGCCAGCACCTCGTCGCGCCACGCCTCGAAAGCGCCAAAGCCGCGCTCGATCTGCCGGATCTGGCCGCGGTCGAGCCAGGCGGTGGTGCGCGACAAATTGGTGAGGAAGCGGCGGTCGTGGCTGATCAGGACCAGTGCGCAGCGCCGGCTCTCCAACTCGCCTTCGAGCCATTCGATGGTCGGCAAATCGAGATGGTTGGTCGGCTCGTCCAGCAGCAGGATGTCGGGCGAGGGCGCCAGCACCCGTGCCAGCGCCGCGCGGCGCGCCTCGCCGCCGGAGACGTGCGCCGGATCTTCCTCGCCGGTGAGGCCGAGCTGTTCGAGCAGATAGCGCGCCTGGTAGTGGTCGTCGCCGGGACCAAGGCCCGCCTCGACATAGGCCAGCGTCGTCTTGTGGTCGCCGAAATCCGGCTCCTGCGGCAGATAGCGGATGGTGGCGCCGGGCTGCACGAAACGGCTGCCCGCATCAGGCTCGACCAGGCCGGCCGCGATCCGCAGCAAGGTCGATTTGCCGGAGCCGTTGCGGCCGATCAGGCAGACGCGCTCGCCCGCGGAGACCGACAGCTCGACGCCTGACAGTAGCGGCGTGCCGCCAAACGTCAGGCGGATGTCCTTGAGCTGGATGAGCGGTGGGGCCATCGCGCTAATTCCCGTTTGCCGGCGCCTGCTCGGCGCGGCGGCGCTGGATGCGGCGGATGGTCTGGTCGAGCATCGCCAGGAAATTCGAGCGGTCGCGCGGCGAGTAGGATTTCGGCCCGCCGGTGATCTCACCCGACGAACGCAGATCGGTCATGAGATTGCGCACCGCGAGCGCCATGCCGATCGATTGTTCGGTGAACGGCTTGCCGTTCGGCGCGATCACGTCGGCGCCGGCCTTGACGCAGCGGCTCGCCAGCGGAATGTCCGCTGTGATCACGACGTCGCCCTCATGCGCGCGTTCCGCGATCCAGTCATCGGCGGCATCCATGCCGGAACCGGCAGCGATGCGCTCGATCAGCGGATCCTGCGGCACGCGGATGAAATTGCCCGCGACCACGCTGACGGGCACGCCGAGCCGGATTGCGACGCGGTAGATTTCGTCCTTCACCGGGCAGGCGTCGGCGTCGACATAGATGCGGGTTTGGGCAGGGGTTTCAGTCATCGATTCATTGGTTGGCAGGCGCGGCCTGCGTGTACTCCATGGTGCGGAAAATTGCGAGCAAAACGAGAGGCTTGCCATGCCTCTTTGTTCGACTACCATTGTCGCCAGAAAAGCAACGGAAATAAGGGAAAACCCCATGAACTCGCAGACCGGATCGCAGGCCTACCGCGTCTCGGCGTACAACACCTCGAAACTGTCCGAGAACAAGATCCACGACGACACGGTGGCGCGGAAGTTCGGCTTTTCCGGCGGACTCGTCCCCGGCGTCGATGTGATGGCCTACATGATGCACCTGCCGGTCGAAAAGTGGGGCCGCGATTTCCTGGAACGCGGCCTGATCGAGGCGCGTTTCGTGAAGCCGGTCTATGACGGCGAGATCGCCGAATTGACCGGCCGGGAAACCGGCAATGGACTGTCGATAGAGCTGACCAGCCGCGGCGAACTCTGCGCCACCGGCACCGCGTCGCTGCCGGCTTCAGTGCCGAAATTTGTGCTCGACGACTACACGCAGGTTGCCGCCGTCGCCGAGCGCAAGCCGGTCAGCGCGTCGTCCTATGAAGAGGGCAAGTGGCTCGGCACCATTCCGCGCGACTGGTCCGGCGACGCCGCGAAGGAATATCTCGCCGATATCCGCGAGACCGACCCGATTTACTTGCGCGAAGGTCTCGGCCATCCCGGCCTGCTGCCGCGGGTGATGAACAAGGTCCTGGTCGACAATGCGATCCTCGGGCCCTGGATCCATGTCGGCACCCGCATGCAGCTGCTATCGGCGGGCAAGATCGGCGACGAGCTGACCGCGCGCGCCAAGGTGACCGGCAACTACGACAAGAAGGGCCACCGCTTCGTCGAGCTCGACGCGCTGGTGCTCGGCAACGGCGTGCCGCTCGCGCATTGCTGGCACATCGCGATCACCCAGCCGCGCGAGCAGGCCGCGGCGTAGAGAAGGCCGTCATTGCCGGGCTTGACCCGGCAATCCATCGTCTTCGCAAGAGTCGTTTCAAGTCGATGGATGCCCGGGTCAAGCCCGGGCATGACGAATGTGAGGTGGGGTGAGCTCTCGCATCGCCCACAACTGTCATCCCCCGCGCATGCGGGGGATCCAGTACGCCGGGGCCTTTCGGCTCAAGCACAATCGTCTCTGGGATACTGGATCGGCCGCCTTCGCGGGCGATGACAGCGGTGTTGGCGGCGACGGCGCCTGCTTCAAGCCGCCGCCTTCGCCTTGGCATCCTGGATCGCGCGCCAGACGCGTTCGGGCGTCAGCGGCATGTTGATGTGCTTGATGCCGTACTCCGACAGTGCATCCACCACGGCATTGACGATGCAGACGAGGCTGCCGGCGCAGCCGGCTTCGCCGCAGCCCTTGGTGCCGAGCGGGTTGGATTTCGCCGGCGAGGGGTGATCGCCGACCAGCATCGACGGCACGTCGCCGGCACGCGGCAGCGCGTAGTCCATGAACGAGCCGGTGATCGGCTGGCCCGAGCCGTCGTAGCTGACTTCCTCCATCAGCGCCTGGCCGATGCCTTGCGCCACGCCGCCGTGCAGCTGGCCGGCGACGATCATCGGGTTGACCACGGTGCCGAAATCGTTGACCGCCGAGTAGCGCACGATCCGCGTCACCCCGGTGTCGGGATCGATCTCGACCTCCGCGACGTGACAGCCGTTCGGGAAGGTCGACGCCGTCTCCTTGGTGGCGTGATCGACGTCGAGCGTCTCAGGCGTGCCCTCGGGCATCTTGCTGTCGCGCATCCGCTCGGCGAGCTCCATGATGCCGATCGAGCGGTCGGTGCCGGCGATGGTGAAGCGGCCCTGGCCGAATTCGATGTCGGCCTCGGAGGCCTCCAGCATGTGCGCGGCGGCCTTCTTGCCCTTCTCGACCACCAGCGCCGAAGCTTCGACGATCGCCTGTCCGGTCGCGGTAATCGAGCGCGAGCCGCCGGTGCCGTTGCCGAACCGCACCAAATCGCTGTCGCCCTGTTCGAGCGTGATGTTCTCGAAGGGCACGCCGAGTTGCTCGGACAGCACCTGCGCGAACGGCGTGGCGTGGCCCTGGCCGTAGTCGAGCGTGCCGGTGGTGAGCTTCACCGAGCCGTCGGGCTCGAAGGTGATCTTGCCGAGCTCGCCGCTCGGCGGCGCGGTGACCTCGAGATAGGAGCCGACGGCGATGCCGCGCAGCTTGCCGCTCTTCCTGCTCTCCTTCTTGCGCTTGGCGAAGTTCTCGTAGTCGGAGATTTCGAGCGCCTTCTGAAACACGCCGGCGAAATCGCCGCTGTCATAGGTGACGCCGGAGGCCGCCGGGAACGGCAGCTGCGACGGCTTGATGAAGTTGCGCTTGCGCAGCGTGAAGCGGTTGATGCCCATCTCGTCGGCTGCGGCGTCGATCAGCCGCTCCATGTAGTAATTGGCCTCGGGCCGGCCAGCGCCGCGATAGGCGCCCATCAGCGTGGTGTTGGTCACGACCGTCTTGATGTCGACGCCGAGCAGCGGCGTGCGGTAGACGCTCGCGAGGTTCTTGCCGGTGTTGAGCGACAGCGGGCCTGGCGCGACGCCGGTGATGTAGGCCCCGAGATTGCCGAAGCCGGACAACCGCACTGCGAGGAACTTGCCGTCGGCGTCGAGCGCCAGCTCGGCATGGATCAGCTGCGCGCGACCCTGGCTGTCGGACAGGAAGCTGGTCGACCGCTCGTCGAGCCACTTCACCGGGCGGCCGAGCTCGCGCGCCGCATGCGCGATGCAAGTGTACTCGGGATAATTGAGGTTCTTCATCCCGAACGAGCCGCCGACATTGCCGGTGAGGATGCGGACCTTGTCGGCGGGCACGTTGAGCAGGCGCGCCAGGATCGCCTTGTTGCCGGAGACGCCCTGGGTCGGCACCTGCAGCGTGAAGCGTTCGGTCTTGTTGTCGTAATGCGCGAGCGCGACGCGCGGCTCCATCGAGACCACGGCGACGCGGGTGTTGACGATGTCGAGCTTCGTCACATGCGCGGCGGCGGCGAACGCCGCCTCGATCTTGGCGGTGTCGCCATAGTGATAGTCGAGCGCGACATTGTTCGGGATGCCGTCATAGAGCTGCGGCGCGCCTGGCTTGGTCGCTTCGGCCGCATCCGTCACCGCCGGCAGCGGTTCGATATCGACCTCGACGGCTTCGGCCGCATCGCGGGCCTGCGCCGCGGTCTCTGCCACCACGAAAGCCACGGGATCGCCGACGAAGCGCACCTTGTCGGTCACGAGCGCGGGGCGGTTGGTCTGCTTGAGCGGCGAGCCGTCGCGGTTCTTCAGCGGCAGGCCGCATGTGAAGGGGTTGTAGCCCGCGGCCGCAAGGTCCGCGCCGGTCCAGACGCCGAGCACGCCCGGCATCGCCTTGGCGGCTTCCGTATCGATCCCCTTGATGATCCCGTGGGCATGGGAGGAGCGGACCATCCAGCAGATGGCCTGGTCGGGCAGGGAGAAATCATCGGTGTATTTGCCCTTGCCGCGCACCAGGGTGTCGTCCTCCTTTCGTCGAACAGGCTGTCCGACACCGTATTTTTGCAGTGCGATAGTGTTTTCGAGGGAGGCGGGCGGCGTATGATCTTGCATCGAAAATGACCTGAAATGCCCGGATTTGCTGGAGTTTGGGGGCGCAGACGAGATAACGCACGCCCCCCTTAACGACAACGCCCGATTGGGCATGGACCCAATGTGAACGGAGTTTGCGCAGGGCTTTGACGCTGCTAAAGTTTCCGTGAACGGACAATTATTCGGCGGGCCCCAAGAATCCTCCTGGATTGCCCTTGGGGTCCTGCGGAAAGACAGTGTTTTGATGAATGACTATGTGCGGCTTTGTGACGGCCCTCCGGCCGGCGAAGCCCCGTCAGGGCTGATTGCGGCGGCCGCGGAAAGCGGCGTCTACGCCGCGCTCGACCTCGGCACCAACAATTGCCGGCTGTTGATCGCCTGTCCCACCGGCGACGGGTTCCGCGTGGTCGATTCCTTCTCGCGGATCATCCGGCTCGGCGAGGGCATCGCCGCGACCGGCTCGATCAGCGAGGCTGCGATCGAGCGTGCGATCGCCGCGCTCGCCATTTGCAGCGACAAGATCCGCTATCGCAAGGCCCGCCGGCTGCGGCTGATCGCCACCGAGGCCTGCCGCGCCGCCGGCAATGCCGAAAGCTTTCGCGCGCGCGTCGCAGCCGAGACCGGCATCGAGCTTGAGGTGATCGATCGCGAGACCGAGGCGACGCTCGCCGTGATCGGCTGCTCGCCGCTGCTCGATCCGAAGGGGCGGGGCGCCATCCTGTTCGACATCGGCGGCGGCTCGACCGAGCTGGTGCGGATCGAGCGCGATCCCGGCGTGCCCGATGCGCCGCCGCGCATCAAGGCGTGGATGTCGATCCCGCTCGGCGTCGTCACGCTCGCGGAACATTTCGGCGGCAAGAACGTCACCAGGGACATGTATGCGCGGATGATCGATGAGGTCGCGCGCCACGTCGCGCCGTTCGCGGCCGAGCACGGCAAGGATCTGCGCGACATGCACATGCTCGGCACGTCGGGCACCGTGACCACGCTCGCCGGCGTGTTCCTCAATCTGTCGCGTTACGATCGCCGCCGCATCGACGGCATCTGGATGAACGATGGCGACGTCACCGCGACGATCCAGAAGCTGCTCGGCATGAACTACGAGGCGCGGGTCAACAACAACTGCATCAGCGTCGAGCGGGCCGATCTGGTGCTGGCCGGCTGCGCGATCCTCGACGCGATCCGCAACGCGTTCCCGATGCCGCGGCTCCGCGTCGCCGATCGCGGCCTGCGCGAGGGCATGCTGGTCGAGATGATGCGCGAGGACGGCGCGCTGCGGGCGTGCTAGACCCTGAGTCACCTCGCCCCGCTCTTGCGGGGAGAGGTCGGATCTTACGCGAAGCGTAAGATCCGGGTGAGGGGCCGCTTCCACACATTCGGTATGCGGAAGCAGCCCCTCACCCCGACCCTCTCCCCGCAAGCGCGGGGCGAGGGAGAAGCACACACCGAAACGCAAGAACCATCATGGCGAAAGACACCACCGGGCGGCTGCACGTCACGGTCAAGAGCGGCGGCAAGCGAAAACTGTCGTCAAAACTCTGGCTCGAGCGCCAGCTCAACGATCCCTACGTCGCCAAGGCCAAGGCGATGGGCTACCGCTCGCGCGCCGCGTTCAAGCTGCTCGAGATCGACGACAAATATCGCCTGCTCAAGCCGGGCATGACCGTCGTCGACCTCGGCGCTGCACCCGGCGGCTGGAGCCAGATTGCGGCCAAGCGCACCGGTGCCGCCGACGGCAAGGGCAAGGTGGTCGCGATCGATCTGCTCGAGATGGGCGAGATCCCCGGAGTGACGTTCGCGCAGCTCGACTTCCTCGACCATGACGCGCCCGAAAAACTGATCGCGATGATGGGCGGCCGCGCCGATTTCGTGATGTCCGACATGGCCGCCAACACCACGGGCCATCGCAAGACCGATCAGCTGCGCATCATCGGCCTGGTCGAGACCGCCGCGCATTTTGCCGGCGAGGTGCTCAATCCCGGCGGCACGTTCCTGGCAAAAGTGTTCCAGAGCGGTGCCGACGCGGAACTGGTGGGGCAGCTGAAGCGCGATTTCGCCAGCGTGCGTCACGTCAAGCCATCCGCCAGCCGGCAGGATTCCTCCGAGCGCTATGTGCTGGCGACGGGGTTTCGTGGACAGCAGCAGCCGTCATCGTAGAGATTGTCATTGACGGAGGGAGGCCGGAGCCGCTGATCCCGCGCGCGCGGCACGACATTTCAGTGCGACCGGTTGGAACCTTGGCGCCTGGCCGGAGTCGACTCCATTGCTCCCGGCCAATGCCCCCCAAGCCCACCGGGAGAAAACCCCCACCGGGTTGGCGGCCTTGGTGCAGCGTCGGGTTTCGCGCACTGGGGCCGTTTCTTCCCGGACTGGAAAATCGGGGAGCGCAGGCGCATATCTCTCATATGGCGACCATTGTTCAATGCAATTGCGGCGCTGAGTACAGACGCACTGAAGAGAAGTTCTTGGTGCCGCATACGGGTGACGCGATCTGCACGGTCTGCGGAGCTGCGCTGGAATCGTGGCTGGAAGCGACCCACGTTCCCACATACGAACTTATTGAACGTCCGGATCGAGGACAGCCAGCCGGGATGACTGGCCACCCCTAAGGGGTTGGCCGTGACCGGACGGCGGCTTGCAGTGCCCGTGCTTCGGAAACGGCTCGTTCGATCAACTAGCCGAGCCGCTGATCCCTGGCGTTCTGCGTGTCCTCGGTCGCTGCCTTGACGGCATCAGCGGCGGCGCGCTTTTCGGCGCCCTTGCGGCTCGAAATGTCGATCGCCTTGCGGCCGGCGATTTCGTTGCCGGCGTCAACCGGCATTTGCCAGAAGAACCAGGCGGAGGCCGCCGAGATCAGCGACACCACGATGAACGCCGGTCCAAACACATCGGCGGACAGCTCGGTCTGGTGATGCAGCGCCAGGGTGGTTTCGACCGAGAACGCGCCGACCGCGACGCCCGCGGACACCGCGAGCTGCTGGTTGACGCTGACGAGGGTGGTGGCGCGGCTCATCTGCGGCGCCTCGACCTCGGCATAGGCCACGGTGTTGATCGCGGTGAATTGCAGCGAGCGGAAGAAACCGCCGACCACCAGGATGGTGAAGATCAGCATCAGCGGCGTCGAGATCGTGAACAAGGCGCAGGCGGCGAGGAAGGCCGAACTGACCACCGCGTTGACGGTCATCATGTTGCGGAATCCGAAGGCCTTGATGATGCGCGCCGCCAGCGTCTTCATGCCCATGGCGCCGACTGCGGAGGCAAAAGTGACGAGACCGGACTGGAACGGTGACAGGCCGAAGCCGACCTGCATCAACAGTGGCAGCAGAAACGGCAGCGCGCCGATGCCGAGCCGGAACAGGAAGCCGCCGACGATCGACGCCCGCATGGTCGGCAGCCGCAGCAAGCCGAAATCGAGCACCGGCGAACCGGTGCGCCGCGCGTGCAGGATGTACAGCGTCATCGACACCGTGCCGACCCCGACCAGGGCGGCGACGATCGGCCACGGCAACAGGTTGAGGCCTGCGACCGACAGCCCGAAGGCGATGCCGGCGAGGCCGATACCGGCCAGCACCAGTCCCACCAGATCGAAACGTTCGGGATCCTCGCTCTTGATCGGGTCGATATATCTGAGCGCCAGGAAAATGCCGAGCAGCCCGATCGGGATGTTGATCAGGAAGATCCAGTGCCAGGAGAAATAAGTGGTGATGAAGCCGCCGAGCGGCGGCCCGATTACCGGGCCGATCAGCGCCGGCACCGTCACCCAGGCCATCGCGTTGACCAGCGCGCTCTTGTCAACGGAGCGCAGCAGCACCAGCCGCCCGACCGGGGTCATCATCGCGCCGCCGAGGCCCTGCAGGATGCGGGCGAACACGAAATCGGTGACCGAGGAGGACAGCGCGCAGCCGATCGAGCCCAGCATGAACACGGCGACAGCGCCGGCAAACACGATGCGGGCGCCGAAGCGGTCCGCGGTCCAGCCGCTGGCCGGGATGAACACCGCGAGCGACAGCAGATAGGACGTGATCGCAAGCTTCAGCGTCAGGGGGCTCGTGCCGATATCGGCGGCGATCGCCGGCAGCGAGGTCGCAATCACCGTGGAATCCATGTTTTCCATGAAAAGCGCGGTCGCGACGATGAGCGGGATCAGGCGTTGCTTGTTCATCAAAATAGGACAGCTTTGCTGAAAAGGCGGGCGAGGGGGCCATATCATCCTGCCCCGGACCACGCTATTGCGGAACCGGGCAAACGCCCTAAATCCTGCGTGACGCTGCTATGCATCCGCCAGCGTTTGAGCCCCTTTCCGCTCCGATAGGATCGGAAAGGGGCTCAAGTTTCTTGTTTTGACGCGTTTTCTTCACGCGAACCGGAATCCACTTCGCTCGAAACGCTGTTGAGGTGTGTGCAGTGATCTACGTCCTTGCCGCTCTGCTGCCGCCGATCGGGCTGCTCCTGAACGGACAGCCGTTTTCGGCCATCTTCAATCTGGTCCTGATCGTGTTTTGCGCGATTTTCGGGCTATTTTTCCACGTCTTGCTGCTGGTGCCGTCGGCCCATGCGGTGATCGCGGTCCACATGAAGCGCGAGGACAGGCGCCACCGCGAGGTGGTCGAGGCGATCCGCCGGCACGGGCCGCCGCAGGGATATCGCTAAGCAGGCTGCAGGGCTCCCTGAATCGGCCCGTAAAAAGCCTGTGCATGGCTGGCAAACACTTTGATTCGTCATGCCGCCATGCTATCGACCAGCGTCAACCCCACCGATGGGCGCCGATTCGACGGTGACGCAGCGAGCGTCGCCGCAGGTAGCGTTCATCCGTAAGACCCTCGCGGCTGAGGCCGCAGATAAGGAGTTGGCAATGGCCACGGGATTTCAGGCTATCCGCGAAGCCTACACGTTCGACGATGTGCTTCTGAAGCCCGGTCTGTCCGACGTTCTTCCCTCGGAAGTCGATATTCGCTCGCGGGTCACCCGCGCGATCCAGCTCAACATCCCGATCATGGCGTCCGCGATGGACACCGTCACCGAGGCGCGGATGGCGATTGCGATGGCGCAGGCCGGCGGCCTCGGCGTCATCCACCGCAATTTCGACCCCGAAGGCCAGGCTGCCCAGGTGCGGCTGGTTAAGAAATTCGAATCCGGCATGGTGGTCAATCCGCTCACCATCGGTCCCGAAGCCACGCTGTCGGACGCACTGACGCTGATGAAGGATCACGGCATCTCCGGCATCCCGGTCGTAACCGGTGCGGGCAAGAACGTGCCGGGCAAGCTGGTCGGCATCCTGACCAACCGCGACGTGCGCTTCGCAACCGATCCACGGCAAAAGGTTTCGGAGCTGATGACGCACGAGAACCTCGTCACGGTGCGCGAGGGCGTCAGCCAGGACGAGGCGAAGCGGATGTTGCACCAGCATCGCATCGAAAAGCTGGTCGTCGTCGACGATCAGTATCGCTGCGTCGGTCTGATCACCGTCAAGGACATGGAAAAGGCGGTCGCCCATCCGCTGGCCTGCAAGGACGCGCAGGGCCGGCTTCGCGTCGCCGCCGCCACCACGGTCGGCGAGACCGGTTATGAGCGCACCGAGCGGCTGATCGATGCCGGCGTCGACGTCGTCGTGGTCGACACCGCGCACGGTCATTCGCGGCATGTGCTCAATGCCGTCAACCGCATCAAGCGGCTCTCCAACGCCGTGCAGGTCGTGGCGGGCAACGTCGCGACCGAGGGCGGCGCGCAGGCGCTGATCGATGCGGGCGCCGACTGCATCAAGGTCGGCATCGGCCCCGGGTCGATCTGCACCACGCGTATCGTTGCCGGTGTCGGTGTGCCGCAGCTCACCGCGATCATGGATGCGGTGGCGGCGGCGAAGAAGGCCGACGTGCCGGTGATTGCCGACGGCGGCATCAAATATTCCGGCGACCTCGCCAAGGCGCTCGCTGCCGGCGCCGACATCGCGATGGTCGGCTCGCTGCTCGCGGGCACCGACGAGACGCCGGGCGAAGTGTTCCTGTGGCAGGGCCGCTCCTACAAGGCCTATCGCGGCATGGGCTCGGTCGGCGCGATGGCGCGCGGCTCGGCCGACCGCTACTTCCAGCAGGACATCAAGGACACGCTGAAGCTCGTGCCCGAAGGCATCGAGGGCCAGGTGCCCTACAAGGGCCCGGTCGGCAACGTGATGCATCAACTCGCCGGCGGCCTGCGCGCGGCGATGGGTTATGTCGGTGCGAAGGACATCAAGGATTTCCATGAGAAGGCCGAGTTCGTCCGCATCACCGGCGCGGGCCTGCGCGAGAGCCACGTCCACGACGTGACCATCACGCGCGAAGCCCCGAACTATCCGGGCGGGGTGTAAGCACCTCGTTCGTCATTCCGGGTCGGTCCACGGGACCGATCCCGGAATCTCTTGACAGGGGACCCAGGCGATATGGTTCGTGACACGAACGTTCGGGCCGGCCAGTGCCATTGCGGCGCGGTGCGCTTCGAGGCGACGCTCAGCGACGGTTTCAATTCGATCCGCCGCTGCACCTGCTCTTACTGCCGGATGCGCGGTGCCGTCGTCGTCATGGCGGAGATTGGTGGGATCAAGTTCCTGCAGGGCGAGGAGGCGCTGACGAGCTACCGCTTCCACACCGGATCGGCCCAGCACTTCTTCTGTTCTCGCTGCGGAATCTACACGCATCATCAGCGGCGATCGAACCAGAGCCTGTATGCCGTCAACGTGGCGTGCCTCGACGGCGTAAGCCCATTCGATTTCCCTGAGGTGCCTGTGATGGATGGCGTCAATCATACCAACGACACCGGCAAGCCAACGCGTCGCGCAGGCACCCTCCGTTTCATCCCGGCTGACTAGCGATCGTACGGAAGCCAGGCGGATTGCCGCGCAACGACGGGTCCGCTGAGCGGCATGCTTCCGGCGTGACGGGCATCATTTCAAACAGAATTTCAAACAAGCGCGCGCGAAAGAGCAAATCCATCTCCCTTGCGGGGAGCTGGATTGCGTGACTACGTGTGCGCCACGAACCAATCACCCCAAGAGGAAATCATGTCCCAAGGAAAGCGCATCGTTCTGGCCTCGCGCCCGCATGGCGAGCCCACGCCGGCCAATTTCAGGCTCGAGGACTACACACCGCCGACGCCGGGCGCGGGCGAGGTGTTGCTCCGCACCATCTGGCTGTCGCTCGATCCATATATGCGCGGCCGCATGGCCGACGGTCCGTCCTATGCCGCACCGGTGCCGGTCGGCGGCGTGATGGAAGGCGGCACGGTGAGCGAGGTGATCGCGTCCAACAATCCCGCCTTTGCCAAGGGCGATATCGTGCTGTCGCGCGCGGGCTGGCAGACGCATGTGCTGTCCGACGGCAAGGGGCTCGCCAAGATCGATCCGAAGATCGCGCCGATCTCGACCGCGGTGGGTGTGCTCGGCATGCCCGGCATGACCGCCTATACGGGACTGCTCGAGATCGGCAAGCCGCAGGCGGGCGAGACGGTGGTGGTTGCTGCGGCGTCCGGCGCTGTCGGCTCGGCGGTCGGCCAGATCGCGAAGATCAAGGGCGCGCGGGCGATCGGCATCGCTGGCGGCAAGGACAAATGCGCCTACGTCAAGAACGAGCTCGGCTTCGACGAGTGCCTCGATCATCGCGATCCCAATCTTGCGGCGAAGCTGAAGGAAGCCTGCCCGAAGGGCATCGACGTCTATTTCGAGAATGTCGGCGGCGCGGTGTTCGACGCGGTGTTTCCGCTGCTCAATGCGTTCGCGCGGATTCCGGTCTGCGGCCTGATCGCACACTACAACGACACCGAAGCGCACGCCCCGAAATGGGCCGGCGCGATGATGCGCAACATCCTGACCAAGCGGTTGACCTTCCGCGGCTTCATCGTCAGCGACTTCGCCGCCATGCATGGCGACTTCCTGCGCGACATGTCGCAGTGGGTGCGCGAGGGCAAGGTCAAGTACAAGGAGTTCGTGACCGAGGGCCTCGACAGCGCGCCGGAGGCCTTCATGGGCCTGCTCAAGGGCGCCAATTTCGGCAAGCAGCTGGTCCGGATCGGGCCGGACAAGGCGTGAAGCCTCCCCGGATTCGATTTGCCTCTCCGCGACGGGGAGAGGTCGATTTGCGCAGCAAATCGGGTGAGGGGCCGCAGCTCGACGAGGGACCGTCAACCCTCACCCGGCGCTTCGCGCCGACCTCTCCCAAGGGAGAGGTGAAGGCAGGGGTCGATCCGGGGCGGGCCGGACAAGGCCTGAACGGGGCGATTCCAGCTCCCATTCCGCGCAACAAAGTATCAAAAACGCCACAATGGCGGGCTTTTGGGGGCCTTTCGGTCCCCATTTGCTTGACGGGGACCCGGAGCAGTTGATTCAATATGGCTATATTTCAGGTGTAGCCATGGTTTTTGAAGCTATTGTTTCCGGGGTCATTCTCCTCGCCCTCGGTTATTGGGCGACGATGTTCGTCATGGGCCGCCGCGACGACGTCTTGCACGGAAAATTTGTCGAGGACGAACCGGCTACCGAGCTGGTCCGCTTCATGCCGCGTGCGCAGCCGGCGGCGGCACAGCCGAACAAGGACTCGCTGCAGGCGTTGCTGACCGTCATCAAGCGGGACCTGAACGACGCGGCGCGGAGCTGAGACGGCTCACGCCGGCTGCTTGCCGAGCAGCATGTCCAGGTCGACATCGACCTGACCTTTGGCTCTGATGTGGCGCACTTCAAAGCTGTCCGGCTGGAAGCGGTACTCGACCAGGCCGGTTTCCTTGATGCCGATCACTTCCTGTCGCGCGTCTGAAATGATGAAACCGGCCGAGGGCGCCCAGATCTGTCTGACATGCTCGAACGTGTAATCGCGGCGCTGGTGCACGTGGCCGCTGCCGACCAGGCGCCAATCGACCTTGCCGAACATCTCGATCAGGCGGCGGCGCGCCGGCTGCGGCACGAAGCGGATCGCGGTCTCGACGCGTTCGGCATCGTAGGGCACGTCGAGATACAGCGGCTTGTGCAGGAACAGCGCGACGGGCCTGCCGACGGCCTTGTCGAGCGCCGAGGCCAGCCAGTCGAATTGCGCGGCCTCGCTGTCGAGGCCGGTGTTCATGATCAGCGAATTGAGGCCGATGAAGCACCAGCCGGCGGCGTCGAAATGCCAGCGATCCTCGCCGAGCACCGAGGTGAAGGCGCGGCGCGTCTCTTCGGTCGGCAGTTGCGCCGGGACCGGGCCGACCGCGGTCGGATTGTCGCCGATGTCGTGATTGCCCGGCAGATAGAGGCAATCCACCGGGAGCGCGCTGTGCAGTTCCTTGGCGAACACCAGATCGTCGCGGCTGGTCGGCCCGTCGAACGCGACGTCGCCGGAGTTGAGCACGAGATCGGGACGCGTCGCGTCGATGTGCTCGCTGACGCGATGAAAGTTGTCCACGAGCGGCTTGAAGCGGCGCGCGAGGTGGGTGTCGGAGATTTGGGTCAGACGAAACTGGGGCATGCATCGATCCTTTCGGCCGAATTATAGCGTCGGCGCGAAGTCGGAACGATGACGATTTCAGCGAGTTCTTCGCTGCTTTGTTTGATGCGTTGTTTGATGTCTTGTTTGATCCGGCGGCGCAGGCGGCTAGATCGCAAGCTGCTTGTCCGCGCGGATGGGCAGGGCAGGCGGACCGCCCCGACCTCCGAGCAGCCCGGTGTTCGGCGGGTTTGTTCCCGTCACGGCCGGCGATGCGTTGAGCCCGAGATAGGCGAGCGCATCGTGCCCCATGTCGTAGGCCGCATAGCCGAGCAGGCTGAGCACCAGCGCCGTGGCGAGGCTGTGCCTGACGATGTCGCGCGTCGCGCGATAGCCGCTGCGGAAATAAACCGAGAGCAGGATGGCGGCCAGGAGCGCTGTGGCGACGCCGGCGAGCCCCGACAGCACCATGCCGAGCCCGCCATCCGCCGCGTCGTCGAACCAGCCGATGCCGGGGTCGATCGCCTTCAATAGGGAGATGACGAGATCGCCGAGGCCTGCGGCCGCCAGGGCCGCGCCGTCCAGGATCGGGGTGATGATGCTCATTGCGTCATCCCTGGGGAACTGAAACCGTCATTATTCCTGGGAGTTGGTCACCCGGGCTCGGATGATGGTTCAACGGGTTACCGCGGACGGTTCATTGTGTTGCGCGGCCGCGACCGCTAAGAGGGCGGCCGAGCGCCCGCTTAAGGGAGATTCTTGATGTCGGTTCAAATGGTTCTGCTGCCGGTCTTCATCCAGATTGGCCTCACCTTCGCGCTGCTGTTTGCGATGGCGACGGCACGGACGCGGACGCTGGCGAGCGGCGAGACCAAGATGGCCGATATCGCGCTGCGCCAGCCGAACTGGCCGGCCCGCGCCACCCAACTCGGCAACTGCTTTGCCAACCAGCTCGAACTGCCGGTGCTGTTCTATGTCCTGATCGCCATTGCGCTGCCGCTGCGCCGTGCCGATCTGTTCATCGTGCTGATGTCCTGGGTTTTCGTGGTGACGCGATTTGCCCATGCCGGGATATTCGTCACCTCCAACGACGTGCGGCCGCGCTCGCTCGCCTGGTTCGCCGGCGTGCTGGTGCTGGCGGCGATGTGGCTGTATTTCGCGCTCAAGCTCCTGCTGCTGATCTGACGCGCCCAACCGAAAGAGATCGATGACCCCCGCTGCCCGGCTTTCCGCCGCGATCGAGCTGATCGCTACCATCGACGCACAGCGCATTCCCGCCGCGAAAGCGCTGAAGGAATGGGGCACCGCGCACCGCTATGCCGGCTCCGGCGATCGCGCCGCGATCTCCGGCCTGATCTGGGACGTGCTGCGCCGGCAATCCTCCGCGGCCTGGCTGATGGATGATGGCAGCCCCCGGTCGCGGGTGCTCGGCATGCTCAGGCTCGAGCGCGGCATGGACATCCCGACGATCTCGGCGCTGTGCGACGGCGGCCGCTTTGCGCCGGAGCCGCTGACCGCGGCCGAGGAGGCTGCATTGGCCTCGCGTTCGCTCGAGGATGCGCCGGCGCATGTCGCGGGCGATTATCCGGATTGGCTCGACCCGCATCTGGCAAAAGTGTTCGGCGATGACCGCGCCGCGGAAGCGACCGCGATGGCGAGCCGCGCGCCGCTCGATCTGCGCGTCAACACGCTGCGCGGCAAGCGCGAGAAGGTGCTGCCGCGATTGTCGCATCTCGGTGCCAGGGAAACGCCGTGGTCGCCGCTCGGCCTGCGCATCGAGCTCGGCGCCGACGCGCGCAATCCCGGCATCCATGCCGAGGAGGATTTCATCAAGGGCGCCATCGAAGTCCAGGACGAGGGCTCGCAGCTCGCAGCGATGTTCTCGGCGGCCAAGCCCGGCGAGCAGGTGATCGATCTCTGCGCCGGTGCCGGCGGCAAGACACTGGCGCTGGCCGCCATGATGGACGGCAAGGGCCGGCTGATCGCGACCGACAGCGACAAGCGCCAGCTTGTGCCGATCCATGAGCGGCTGTCGCGCGCCGGCGTACACAATTGCGACGTGCGCACGCCGCGCGGCGAGGACGAGGTGCTGTCCGACATCAAGGCCTCCGCCGACCTCGTGCTGATCGACGCGCCGTGCACCGGCACCGGCACCTGGCGCCGAAATCCCGACGCCAAATGGCGGATGCGCCCGGGCGCGCTGGAGGTGCGGCTGAAGGACCAGGCCGAGGTGCTGGCGCGCGCCGCGCCGCTGGTCAAGTCCGGCGGCCGGATCGCCTACATCACCTGCTCGGTGCTGGCCGAGGAGAACGGCGAGCAGGTCAAGGCGTTCATCGCGCGGCATCCGGAGTTTTCCGTGCAGCCGCCGGAACAGACGGCATCGGCGTTGTGGGACAAGGCCGAGGCATTTGCGGAAGCTGCGTTGCAATCGCCGGAGGGCCTGCTGATGACGCCGCGCCGCACCGGCACGGACGGGTTCTTCGTTAGCATCCTCAAGCGGGCGTCATCCTGAGGTGCACGCCGAGCGGTGCGTCAGCAGCGCTCGGCGGGCCTCGAAGGATGGGGATGGACGCGGGCCGTCGCCCTTCGAGACGCGCGCAAGAGCGCGCTCCTCAGGGTGACGGAACCGTGCAAACGCTCTGCGGCACCGGCGTCCTGCTCACGACGATGACCCAGTACAGCAGCGCGCAGGCGCTGATCGCGGCGCCCAGCGCGCAGACGCCGAGCCAGCCCGCGGCGGCATAGGCCATCGTCGAAGAGATTGCGCCGAGCCCGCTGCCGACCGAGTAGAACACCATGTAGACGCCGATCAGGCGGCTCGACGCGTCGGGGCGGGCAGCTACGATCAGGCTCTGGTTGGTGACGTGGACGGCCTGCACCGCGAAGTCGATCATCACGACGCCGGCGAGCACCAGCCACAGGGAAGAATGCAGGCAGGCGATCGGTGCCCAGCCGGCGAGCATCAGCAGCAGCGACAATCCGGTGGTGCGCTGGCCCCAGCCGCGATCGGCGAGGCGGCCCGAATTGCGCGCCGCCAGCGCGCCGGCAAGGCCGGCAATGCCGAGCATGCCGATCGCGGTGTGCGACAGCGACAGCGGCGGAGCTGAGAGCGGCAGCACGACCGAGCTCCAGAACGCGCTGAAGCTCGCAAAAATCAGCAATGCGAACACGGCGCGCTCGCGCAGCACCGGCTCCTCGGCGAACAGCGTGGCCGTCGAGCGCAGCAGCTTGGCATAGGATGATCCGGTCAATGCGCGCGGCGGCTGCCGCGGCAGCACATAGGCGAGCAGGGCGGCCATCGCGAGCATCAGCACCGCCGAGGTCAGGTAGACCATGCGCCATCCGCCGATGTCGGCCAGCGTGCCCGACGCAAAACGAGCCAGCAGGATGCCCGACACGACGCCGCTTTGGATGGTGCCGATGGTCTGTCCGCGCTCGGCCGGCGAGGCCGATGTCGCGGCGAAGGCGACGATCACCTGGATCACGACGGCGAGCAGCCCGACCAGCGCCATTCCGCCAAACAGCACGATCGCGTTCGGCGCGGTGCCGACCACGACGAGCGCGACCGCGGACAGCATGATCTGGCCGACGATCAGCTTGCGGCGGTCCCAGAGGTCGCCGAGCGGCACGATCAGCATCAGGCCGAAGGCGAGGCCGACCTGGGTCAGCGTCACCACGATGCCGATCGCGGCGGGTGTAATGCCGAGATCCTGCGCCATGGTGTCGAGCAGCGGCTGGGCGGAATAGATGTTGGCAACGCTCAGCCCGCAGGCGAACGCAAACAGCAGCACGATCGCGGGCGACAGCGCGCCCGCCTTCGCGTCGCGGGGCTTGCCGTCCGTCTTGTGATCGCCCGTGGCCGGTCCGGCCTCCGTCATGGTCTGGTTCGTCATCTTGGCTCCGCTGCAATTCGCAATCTGGTCTTATAATGAGACCAGTTGCATCGCAGCCTGTCTAGTCCTATTTTGAGACCAGTTCGGAATCGTGATCGAAGGGAGGTGGAGCGCGATGCAGCGGACCGGATTCGCAAAGGCGGAATGCCCGGTGGCCCGCGCGCTCGATGCGATCGGCGACTGGTGGTCGCTGTTGATCGTGCGCGACGCGTTCGACGGCCTGCGCCGGTTCGGCGACTTCCAGAAGAATCTCGGCATCGCCAAGGGCATGCTGACGGCGCGGCTGCGCAAGCTGGTCGAAACCGGCGTGCTCGAGCAGGTCGCGGCGTCAGACGGCAGCGCCTACCTCGAATATGTGCTGACGAAGCGGGGACACGACCTGTTCCCGATCGTGGTCTCCTTGCGGCAATGGGGCGAGGCGCATCTCTATGCGCGGGGCGAAACCCATTCGGTGCTGCTCGACCAGGCCGGACAGGCGGTCGGGCAACTCGTGCTGCCGTCGAAGAGCGGCAAGCCGCTGAGCTGGTCGGATACCAAGGTGAGGAAGGTTGCGGCGCGGAGGCGGTGAGTGCGTGACTCTCTCCACGTCATTGCGAGGAGCGAAGCGACGAAGCAATCCATGTCTCGGCAAGCGGCGCTATGGATTGCTTCGCTCCGCTCGCAATGACGGGGGGACTACGTCAGTTCAATCCACGATAAACAGCGTCGCTCCCATCGCCGTCGAGGAGCGGTGCGCGGCGTCGCCGAAATCGGAGACCTGGTAGCTCATGCCCGGCTTCAGCGTGAATTTGCGGCCGTCGCGCAGCTCGGTGTCGAGCTCGCCCGTGACGACAAAGAGCACATGGCCGCGATCGCACCAGTGATCGGCGAGATAGCCCGGCGAATACTCCACCATCCGCACCCGCAGCTCGCCAATGTTGAGCGTGCGCCACAGCGCTTGCCCGGTCTCGCCGGGATGCACTGAAGGCTCGACGTTGCTCCAGTCGGTGACGGTGAAGGGCAGGGTCGGGATTTTCATGGTGTCCTTCCTGAGTAGTTTCTGCGGCTCTACGCGCCTGTATCCCAAAATACTGACGTCATCCTGAGGTGCGCGTCGAGCGGTGCGCGAGCAACACTCGGCGAGCCTCGAAGGATGGATGGAGCCGGGCTGTCGCCCTTCGAGGCTCGATTCGCGAGCACCTCCAGCGACAAAGGCGAAGCCTTTGCGCGGGGGTGACGGTCAGGCTTGGTCGTGCCAGGTTCATCTCAACCCACCAGATGGTTCGCCGAGCCCTGCCGGATCTTGCCCTCGGCGTCACACCGCAGATACTCGCAGATCTTCTTGCCGCGTTCGTTCTGGTAGAACACGACGACGCTGTCGGGCGAGACGTAGAGGTCGATCAGCTCGAAATGCAGCTCGGGCAGCTTGGCGAGCGCGGCGCTCCAATAGGCGCGCAGCTGCGCCTTGCCGCGCACGGTGCCGGAGGCGCCGAAGCCGAGCGCCGGGATCCGGTCCGAGGTCATCTCGGTATCCTCCGAATACATCGCCAGCACGCGCTCGAGGTCGCGCGCATTCCAGGCCGCGATCCAGTCGCGGCCGAGCGCTGCGAGGCGGGACGGTTCGTGAAAATCCGGCATTGGTTTCCTCCCATTGGTTACGGCCAATTAGGTCAATAATACTGACCTATATAGATTTGTCCATGCCCAAAGAAGAATGTGGGCGCCCCGCGCTGCGCGGTTGCGGGGGCGGGCGGTGTCGCGTATCTGCTTGCCATGACAGCCCAGCACACAGCCCATAACTCGTCGGCGCCCACGGTGGCCTCGGCGCATGACAAGATTCTGATTGTCGATTTCGGCAGCCAGGTGACGCAACTGATCGCCCGCCGCGTCCGCGAGATGGGCGTCTATTCCGAGATCGTGCCGTTCCAGAAGGCCGAGGCCGCCTTCAAGGAGATGAAGCCGAAGGCGGTGATCCTCTCCGGCGGCCCTGAGTCCGTGCACGAGACCGGCTCGCCGCGCGCCCCGCAGCTGATCTTCGAATCCGGCGTTCCCGTGCTCGGCATCTGCTACGGCCAGATGACCTTGGCCGCCCAGCTCGGCGGCGAGGTCGAGGGCGGGCACCACCGCGAATTCGGCCGCGCCGACGTGGAGGTGAAGACCGACAGCCAGCTGTTTGACGGCGTCTGGGGTCACGGCGAAAAGCATCAGGTGTGGATGAGCCATGGCGACCGCATCACCAAGATGCCGCCCGGTTTCTCGGTGGCCGGCACCTCGCCGAACGCGCCGTTCGCGATCATCCAGGACGAGACGCGCAAGTATTACGGCCTGATGTTCCATCCCGAGGTGGTGCACACGCCCGACGGCGCAAAACTGCTGCGCAACTTCGTGCGCAAGGTCGCAGGCCTCACCGGCGACTGGACCATGCGCGCCTTCCGCGAGGAGGCGATCGAGAAGATCCGCGCGCAGGTCGGCCAGGGCAAGGTGATCTGCGGCCTCTCCGGCGGCGTCGATTCCGCCGTCGCGGCGGTCTTGATCCACGAGGCGATCGGCGACCAGCTCACCTGCGTGTTCGTCGACCACGGCCTGCTGCGGCTCGACGAGGCCAAGACCGTCGTCGACCTGTTCCGCAACCACTACAACATCCCGCTGGTCCATGTGGACGCGTCGAAAGAGTTTCTGGGCGAGCTCGAAGGCGTCACCGATCCCGAAGTGAAGCGCAAGACCATCGGGCGGCTGTTCATCGATGTGTTCGAGGCGGAAGCGAAGAAGATCGGCGGCGCCGCTTTCCTGGCGCAGGGCACGCTCTATCCCGATGTGATCGAGAGCGTCTCCTTCACCGGCGGACCGTCGGTGACCATCAAGTCGCACCACAATGTCGGCGGCCTTCCGGCGCGCATGAACATGAAGCTGGTCGAGCCGCTGCGCGAACTGTTCAAGGACGAGGTACGCGTGCTCGGCCGCGAGCTCGGCCTGCCCGAAGTGTTCGTCGGCCGCCACCCGTTCCCGGGTCCTGGCCTCGCCATCCGCTGCCCCGGCGACATCACGAGGGAAAAGCTCGACATCCTGCGCAATGCGGATGCGGTCTATATCGACCAGATCCGCAAGCACGGCCTCTACGATGCGATCTGGCAGGCGTTTGCGGTGCTCTTGCCGGTGAAGACCGTCGGCGTGATGGGCGACGGCAGAACTTACGAATACGTCGTAGGCCTCCGTGCCGTCACTTCGACCGACGGCATGACCGCCGACTTCTACCAGTTCGACATGAAGTTTCTGGCCGAGACCGCGACGCGCATCATCAACGAGGTGAAGGGCGTGAACCGTGTGGTCTACGACGTGACGAGCAAGCCGCCGGGGACGATTGAGTGGGAGTGAGGGGCTCGGGAAAGCCAATCCCATGATGACTTCTTGGAGCGTTGTCACGAAGACCAAATAGATTCGGGGAGGTCGGGCCGAAGAAGCTATGGGATTTGGCGTATTCATTCATCGGTCGGACTCTATTTACGACGATAGTCCTGCGGAAAAGTATCAGTTCCCCAGCCAGTATTTGAGCCGCGTCGAGGCCTGTGTCGGTAGCTGGATTGTCTACTACGAGCCAAGCAAAGTGGCCGAGACAAAAGGTTACTTTGCGTTCGCCAAGGTTCGTCAAGTTATCCCCGATCCCGGCATTTCCGGGATGTACCTCGCGCTGATCGAGCCAGGAACCTATCTTGACTTCGCAAATCCGGTCCCCTTCAACGGTGCAACGGGACCGGTGGAGCGAGGTGTCCTTAATGACCAGGGACGCATTTCCGGACGGGCCCAATCTGCGGTTCGTCCACTCTCGCCTGAAGATTTTGCCAGAATTGTCGGACTGGGCTTCGAGGAAGATGCACCTCTGTTGCCGCGTTCCGATAATGACGTGCCATCGCTCGATATTGGCGAAGGGGCGCAAGCGCCCTTCATATATGACCAGCAACGCGACCGCGTGAGCGTTACGATGTCGAGGATTATGCGCGACCGGGTCTTTCGTCGTGTGGTTCTGCGCGCCTACGACGAACGGTGCGCGATCACAGGACTAAAGCTGATCAATGGGAGGGGGCGCGCGGAAGTCGCTGCCGCACACATTCGGCCAGTGGAGGCGAGCGGGCCAGATATTGTTAGCAACGGGATCGCGCTCTCAGGGACGGCGCATTGGATGTTCGATCGCGGCTTGATCAGCTTGGCTGACAATATGGAGATATTGATCTCGCGGCAGACCAATGATCCGCAAGGCATACGATCGATAATTAACAAATCAGGACACGCGCTTGTACCGCAGCGCGTGTCCGACCGACCGCATCCACATTTCCTGAGATGGCATCGTGAGCATTGCTTCAAGCAGTGATGAGCTTACAGGCAATTGGCAGTCGTAGCCCGGATGAGCGAAGCGATATCCGGGGCACTTCCTGTCCGCGTCTCACGTGGTGTCCCGCATATCGCTGCGCTCATGCTGGCTACTCGCTTCTCGGGCCAACTCACACGGTCGTAGATCGCTTACTGCTCCTTCTTGAACAAATCCTGAAAGATGAGCGGGCCCCAAATGCGGCCGCGTGCGTGCACCAGCGCGCCACCCTCGTTGAGCTTTCCCAGCTTGACGGGTGCGAACCCGAGTTGTTTGGCCAAGGCCGCCACGGGAGCGATCGCGTCCTCGTCGTCACCAGACAGGAAGATCACCCGGTGGCCGCCCTCGACGATCGGATCGGCGGCCAGCTTGGCCGCAATCAGGTGATTGAAACCTTTCACGAGCCGGGCGCCGGTGAACGCCTTCGCGACGAAGGCGGAGGACAGCAGGCCGTCCAGCTCCTCGAGGGGAACTAGCGCGTTCATCGCGTCGATGACCGTCTTGCCTATCCAGCTCGGCAGGGCCTTCGCAACCTCGCGATGCTCCCCGAACGGGACCGCCAGGATGATGGTGTCGGCCTCGAGTGCATCCCGCAACGACTTGGCGACGACCGTGGGTCCAATCGCCCGAGCCTGCGGCGCCAACGCCTCGGGCGGCCGGCGGCTCGCGACGGCCACCTCGATGTTCTTGCGGGCGAAGGCGCGGGCGAGGGCCTGGCCTACCGCACCGAATCCTACAATCGCATAGCTCATGATACTTCTCCGATCCGTGTTGATATTGTTTCCCGGCCTTTCAGATCGCCGAGAAGCCGCCATCGACAGACAACTCCACCCCATTCACGAAGCTCGAATCGTCTGAAGCGAGAAACAGCGCGGCCGCCGCGATTTCCTCGGGACGACCCATCTTTCCCCGCGGGATCAGGGATTCGAACATCCGCTTTGCCTCCTCGGTGAGAACCTGGTCCTGCATCGGCGTGGCGATCGGCCCCGGGCTCAGCACGTTCACCCGGATATTCCTGCCCTTCAGTTCGTTGAGCCAGGTGCGGGCGAATGAGCGCAACGCCGCCTTGCTCGCCGCATACACGCCGTAACCAGAAAAGCCCTTCACCGAAGCAACTGACCCGGTCATGAAGATCGATCCGCCATCGTTGAGCAGCGGCAACGCCTTCTGCACCGTGAACAGCGTGCCGCGGGTATTCAGGCCGAAGGTCGCATCGAAATGCTGCTCGCTAATCTCGCCCAGCGGGACGGCTTCGCCGATGCCGGCGCTCGCGTAGAGGACGTCGATCCTGCCCTTTTCCCGCTTGACCGTGTCGAACAGACGGTCGAGGTCGTCGAGATTGGCTGCGTCGCCGCGCACGCTGGTCACGTTCCGGCCAATCAGTTTGACGGCCGCGTCGAGCGCCTCCTGCCTGCGGCCCGTGATGAAAACATAGGCGCCTTCTTCGACGAACCGCATGGCGCTCGCCAGCGCCATGCCGCTCGATCCACCTGTGACGACTGCAACCTTACCCTCAAGCTTTCCCATGACTTCTCCTTCAAGCTCCGTCTTTGGTCGTTCGGGGAGGCTCCCCGAGAACCTCGAGATGGGTCTGCCGGCGTCAGGCGTTGAGTGCGGAAGCGCGCACATCGGTGGTGCGAAATCGATCCGGCTGGACGACCACGCCAGCCGCGACGATCGGTGTCCGCCGTTCGGAATCGGGCTGCGCTTGTCGGCATGGGCTATGATAACCACCCGTGCTACCCACATACGGGATGCCGTTTGATGTATTGGACACGGGCTTTGGAAGGCACACCCCGCGGTGCCGGATTGCACCATGATCGACTGGGATGACGTTCGTTACTTTCTTGCCGTCGCGCGCGGAGGCTCGGTGCGGGCTGCCGCCGAGCGCCTCGGGGTGAACCACTCGACCGTGCTGCGACGCATCGCCCAGCTCGAGGAGCGGCTCGGGGTGCACATGTTCGAAAAGCTGCCTTCGGGCTACCGCCTGACGCCTGCGGGCGAGGAGGTCCTCGAGTTCGCGGACCAGATGGAAGCGTCGTCGCACCAACTGGAGACGCGCGTCTTCGGCCGCGACCAGAGCGTGCGCGGGCTTCTCCGGGTGACGCTGGCGCCGCCGCTTGCGACACACCTGCTCATGCCGGACTTCGCCGATTTCGCGCGTCTGCATCCGGACATCGAGATGGAAATCTTGTCGTTCGGCGAGCTGGCAAATCTGACCAACCGAGAGGCTGACGTCGCAATCCGCGTCGTCTACGACCGCAAGACCCTGCCGCTCAATCTTCACGGCCTGAAGGGACCGGAGCTGTTCGGCGGCGTCTACATATCCCGCGATCGACTGGCCGCGTGGCGTGCCGGCGCGCCTGATCCCATCCGGTGGATCGTCATCAGCATTCATGGCGTTCCGGATTGGGCCAGCGACGGTGAGGTTCGCCCCACGGGGGTTCCATTCAGGACCACCGACGCTGGGGCGCAGATCGTTGCGGTACGGCAAGGGCTCGGGATCACGACACTGCCGTGCTTCGTCGGAGATGCCGATCCCCTGCTGGTAAGGGTGCCGGGCACCGACCTGCACATGTACGGAACGCTCTGGCTTCTCACACAGGGCGATACACGCAAGACGAAGCGCGTGCGGCTCTTCACCGAGTTCGTATCCCGCAGGCTCGCCGCGTACGCGCCGCTTCTCGCGGGGCTGTCCCTATCGCGCGACTGATGCGCGGCGGGTCGGCGACTGGAGTTGGCGAAGCGTAATCCACCGCATCGTCAAGTGATCGGAGCCCGGATGAGCGCAGAGATATCCGGGGTTCCTCCATCAGCCCGTAAGGCGGGTTAGGCGATCGCTGACCGCTCTACGAGCTGGTGTTCGTTATGTGTCGCGATCGCGTATCGAGCCGGTTCAGCAGCTAACAGCAGTTCAACCGATCGGCGCGCGCGGCGCAATCAATACGGACCCGGTTCGCAGGGGACATTACCGCCGGTCCAGGGCGCAGTCGCGAATGAACCGACACGCGGCGCCGGAATGCAGGCGCGGCCATCGACATAGACGGGTTCGGCCGGCGCGGCGGCATTGGCTTCGGCAACATGCCTGGAAACAGCGTGGGTTTCACGTGCCATCGCCGGCGACGCGATCATGGCAACCGCGATGAAAGCAGCCGACAGGAGTTTGACGTTCGTCATTGAGTTTCTCCGTTTTGTTTAGGGGCCAAGGAGTCTGGCCTCGTCAGATAGATGTGTGCAGCAAGGGCACACTTAAATGCAATCCTTGCTCACGCTGGCTCAACGCTGCGTGAGGGGGGCGAAGCGTCATCCGGCGCGTTTTGAAGCTGTGCTCGCGATGGTGGGGTTCCGTTCTTCGATCCGCCATCGCTGCATGAGAATGAGCGGGCGAGATGACAATGATGATGCTGCTTTCCGCACGAACCTTCCAATGACCGAACTTTGAAACAAACAGTAACGGTGATTTTCACTCGCGCTCGGAGAAATTGTATGAGAGTATGCAACCAAAGGTCAACATCGTGCATCTTCACTGTGAGAGGGCGAAATGAGCGACCAAATGATCGAAGCGACGACAAGTCCGGCACAGATCGTTCAGCAGGCGGCCGCAAGTTATCTCAGTATCAGCAACGCGCCTGGCTGCTGCATCGCGGTCTACGACGAAAAGTCGTTCGGTACCAAGGGCTACGTCTATCCCAAGGGACTGTCAGGCGTGCCCGGCTCTTCGCCCGCGCCATTTGCGGTCACGACAGACACGGTGTTCGAGATCGGATCGGTGACCAAAGTGTTCACCAGCACGTTGCTGGCGGTGGCGGTCAAAGCGGGTGGGCCCAGTCTTGACGACGCGATCGGCCCTTATCTGAACGCTGGCCACAACCTCAGCCCGAACCCGATCGGGACGCCGGTGCTGGACGCCATCCAGCTCGTGCAATTCGCTACCCATACCTCCGGCATGCCGGAGCAGCCGGGGGACGGCTTGACCGGCTACAGCCAGCAATTGTTTGCGGATCAGCCGCCCTCCAGCGAACTCGTCGCGTGGTGGAATCAATACGATACGCCGCCGCCGGGATGCTGGCAGTATTCCAATATCGGTTTCGTGACACTGGGTTTTGCGGTCACGCAGATGTACGGGAAAGACCCGGGTCATAATTACAACGAGATCCTGGCCGAATACGTCACCGGTCCGCTCGGCATGAAGCAGACCGGAGCCGTGCTCAATTCTTCCTGGAAGATCGCGCAGGGATGTATCGGGCATTGGAGCAAGAGCTCTGTGCCGCCATATTCGATCGTTTTCGACCGCAATACGCCGACCGGCGGCACTGCCTTTGATCTGAAATCCACCGGCGACGACATGCTCAGGTTTCTTGCGGCGCAGATTGCGGCCCCGAAGGGACCGCTCGGCTCGCAGATCGCGCTCACGCAGCAGAACCAGGGGACATTCCCCGTCTGCGGGGCGACGAATAGCGTAACCATGGGGCTCGGTTGGCAGATCACCACCGACCAGCAAGGCTATACCGTCTTCACCAAGAACGGCGCGACCAGCAAAGGCGGGTTCGAGGCAATCGTGATCGTTGTGCCGGAACTGCAATGCGGTGTGGCGGTGCTGAGCAACCAGTATTTCGATGCGTCGGGCGTGCACCCCGCGGGGATGGCGCCGGGCAGCACCGCGCTAAAGATTATCTCGCAGCTTCATCCAGGGTTCGAGCTGACCGAACCGCTGGCAGAACCCGAGCCATTCGACTAGCGCGTTCTTGAGCGAGGCCTGTCCCGGACTTGATCCGGGATGGACGCCGGTTCGCCAACCTCAGCCGGTCGGTTGCTTACCCGTGTTGACCGCCAGCTGAGCCTCGAAGGCCCTCTTGTACGCAGGCCGTGCTTCGCCGCGAGCGACGTAGGCGGCGAGGTTCGGAAACTCGTTCAGGATGCCCGATAGTCTCAGCCTGAGCAGCACCGACACCATCATCAGGTCGCCCGCGCTGAACGCGCGGTCGAGCCAGTCGGCATCGCTGAGGCGGGCGGCGAGCTGCTTCAGCCGGTCGCGGACGCGATCCACGACCAGCGGCATGCGCTCCCTTGTCCATGGCTTGTCGCTCTCCAGAATTCTGGCGGTTGCGAGTTCGAGGATCGGCGGTTCCACCGTGTTGACCGCGGCAAACATCCAGGTGATTGCGCGGGCGCGGGCATTGGCATCATCAGGCAGCAGGCCCGCATGACGCTGGGCGATATGGAGTACGATCGATCCGGTCTCGAACAGCGCGAGATCAGCTTCCTCATAGGTCGGTATCTGGCCGAATGGATGCAGCGCCAGATGCGCCGGCTCCTTCATCGCCTGGAACGAAACAAGACGAACCGCGTAGGGCTGGCCCACTTCTTCCAGCGCCCAGCGAACGCGCGTATCGCGCGCCAGTCCCTTGCCACCATCGGGTGACCGTTCGAAGGCGGTGATGGTGGGGGTCATCGTTTCACTCCATGTCTTTGCATCCCGAGGACGAACGAGCGGTGTGCGCCCCGACAGCCGATCCTGGAATCTTTTGACCAGTTGTGGCCCGGATGTAGCGAAGCGTAATCCGGGCTTCTCGCCTCTGGCAGGACCGGTCCCGGATTTCGCTGCGCTCCATCCGGGCTACAGGCTCGGGGGAGGTCGTTTCCGGGAGCAACTGTGATCCTACCCCGCGCTTTCGGTTTCCGTCGCGGCAACGTGGACGCATGCGGCTGAGATCAGCGGAACGCATGATCCTGCAAATTATTCTCATAAGCCCGTCGCCGTGCTGTCGGCTGGCGCCTTCGCCAAGCGTCCTTCGCATAAACCAGGAGACTGCAAATGACCGATCTCGTCGCATGCCTTTGGTTCGATCAGGGCCAGGCGCGCGCTGCGGCGGAATTCTATGCTGCGACGTTTCCCGACAGACATGTCGATGCGGGGCATGTCTCGCCGATACCTGGCATCGGGCAGGGTGATGAATTGACGGTGGAGTTCACCGTGCTCGGCCGCCGCTTCGTTGGGCTGAATGGCGGCTCCAACTACACGCCGAACGAGGCGGTCAGCTTCATGGTGCTCACCGATAGCCAGGAGGAGACCGATCGTTACTGGAATGCGGTCACTTCGAACGGCGGCAAGGAATTGCCGTGCGGCTGGTGCTGGGATCGCTGGGGATTTACCTGGCAGATCACGCCGCGGCGGCTGCTCGAACTCGTCAACGGATCCGATCGCGCCGCAGGACGGCGCGCGATGGAGGCGATGATGACGATGAAGAAGATCGACATCGCCGCGATCGAGCGGGCGGCCGCGGCGTAATCCGCTTGGTGGAATGATTTGGCCCGGACGCGACAGTCATGTGTCGGATCAAGCTGGTGGCGCGGTCGCGCAACTATTCGCGCTGCAGCCCGCGCTCGCGGCGCCGGTCACCCCGGCGCAAACGCGGGATGTGTCTCATGCCGTCGCGTGATACGGATTTCGCATCGCAGCTCTGGAGCCCGCCTTGATGTCCGTCGCAGCCGCCGCCAATCAGCAACAGAATCCTACCGCCGCCGAGTCCGATCCCGAGACGCTCGGCTGGATGCAGGGCTTTCCGCCGCCGCAGGACAAGACGATCACATTCCAAGACGGCTCGTTCCGCAGCTTCCCCGAATTGCGCTGGGCTTGGAGCAACATCCGCCAGCTGGTGCCGACCGTGAATGTCTGGCGCGGGGCGGGGCCGGCGTCGGCGCTACCGCGTGAGGATCACGACATCGGCGCGTCCGCGTCGGTGACGATGGACGGCCGCCCGCAGACCTTCGCGCGCATGCTCGAGGACAGCTATGCCGACGGCATCGCCGTGCTGCATCGGGGCAAACTGATCTACGAGCGCTATTTCGGCGCCTTGAGGCCGCACAAGCCGCATATCGCGATGTCGGTGACGAAGTCGTTCACCGGCGTGCTCGCCGGCATGCTGGTCGCCGAGGGCAAGATCGATCCGCAGGCGCCGGTCACCGACTATGTGCCGGAGCTGAAGGCAAGCGCGTTCGGCGACGCGCGCGTGCACGAGGTGATGGATATGACCACGGGCCTCAAATACACCGAGGTCTATACCGACAAGAACTCCGACGTCTGGGGGCTGCGGCGCGCCAACGGCATGGCGCCGATCCCGGCAGGCTATGAGGGCGCCACCAACATCTTCGATTTCCTCTGCGCGCAGCCCAAGCAGGGCGAGCACGGCAAGGCCTTCGCCTACAAGACCGTCAACACCGACGTGCTGGCCTTCATCTGCCGGCGCGCCAGCAGCATGACCTTGTCGGACCTGCTGTCCGAGAAGATCTGGGTGCCGATGGGCGCAGAGGAAGATGCGCATTATCACGTCGACCGCATCGGCACCGAAAGCGGCGGCGGCGGATTGTCGACAACGTTGCGCGATCTCGCCCGCTTCGGCGAGACCATCCGCAACCACGGCCGCTTCAACGGCCGCCAGATCGTGCCGTCAACGGTCGTCGAGGACATCGCGCGCGGCGGCGATCCCGAGAAATTCAAGCCGGCCGGCTACACCACCTTGCTAGGGGCCTCCTACCGCAATCAGTGGTGGGTGACGCACAACGCGCACGGCGCCTACATGGCGCGCGGCGTGCACGGCCAGGGCATCTATATCGATCCGAAAGCCGAGATGGTGATCGCGCGCTACGCCTCGCACCACGCCGCCGGCAACGCCGCGAACGACCCGGTGACGCTGCCGGCCTATATGGCGCTGGCCAAGGATTTGATGGCGGGAGGGTAAGGTCGAGTTACGCGCGCGACAGCTTCTCGAACCGCCTGATTAGCCGCTCACGCTTCAGGCGGGACAGCCGCCTGATCCAGAACACGCCGTCGAGCTGATCGATCTCGTGCTGATGGCAAACCGCGCGCAGGCCGTCCGACTCCTCGGTCTGCATGTTGCCGTCGGTGTCCTGATAGCGGATGCGGACCCGCGCATGGCGCTCGACCTCGTCGTTGACCCCGGGCATCGAGACGCTGCCTTCCTTGTGCAGGATCATTTCCGGCGAGGTCCAGATGATCTCCGGATTGACATAGGTCCGCGGCCCTTCGCTGGCGTTGAGCTCGAGCACCACGACCCGCAGGGGCACACCGATATGCGGCGCGGTGATGCCGATGCCGGGTGCGGCATGCATGGTCTCGAGCAGGTCGGCTGCCAGCTCGCGCAGCGCGTCGTCGAACAGATCGACCGGCTTAGCCGGGAGCGCAAGCCGAGGATCGGGATAGCGGACGATGGGGCGGATGGTCATGGGAGCGTCATAGGCCAGCGCAGGACGCCGGACAACACGCGGATGCAGATGCCGCGTGCGGCGGGCCGCTCAGAGATGCTTTTCGAAGAACAGATCGGGGTAGGGGTCGTCGTTGAAGCGGGGGATCTCGGTCCAGCCGCTCCGGCGATAGAGCTGGCCGGCTTCCGCCAGCGCGCTGTTGGTGTCGAGCCGCAGCACCGCGATGCCGAGCTCGCGCGCGGCGCGCTCGGCGGCATCCATCAGGCGGCGGCCGAGGCCAAGCCCGCGCGCAGCGGGCGCGACCCAGAGCCGCTTGATCTCCGCGAACTCGCTGCCGCTGCCCTTCAGCCCGACGCAGCCGATCGGCAGGCCGTCGGACATCGCCACGATGAAGCTGCCGCGCGGGCGGACCATGTCCTTGGCATCAGGGTCGCGCGACAGCTTGACGTCAAAACCCTGTTTGAAGCGCCGCGCCAGCTCGGCGTAATATTCGCCGAGGCAGTAGCGCGCCTCGTCGCTGCGCGGGTCCATCTCCTGCAGCGCGGTGCCGTCGCGCCCGAGCGCCGAGGCGATCAGATCCATTGCCGCCAGCAGCGCCTCGCGCTGGGTGTGGTGGCTAAGAAAATCCTTGGCCTGCCGGTTGGAGATCGCCTCATAGGCGTTGAACTCGCGCTTGCCCGCCGCCGTCAGCGTGGCAATGCGGCGCCGCGCATCGTCGTCATGCGCCGTGGTCTCGATCAGCCCTTCGTCCTCGAGGCTGCGCAACAGGCGGCTCATCAGGCCGGAATCGAGCCCGAGATAATCCCTGATGTCGCCGACGTCGGTGCGGCCGTGCCCGATCGCGTTCAGCACGCGCGCCGCCCCGAGTGGCCGGCCACGGCCGAGGAACGAGGTGTCGAGCGCGCCGACCGCGGAGGTCACGGCACGGTTGAAGCGGCGGACGCGCGAAACGGGGTCGAGCATATATTTGACTTTAGTCAGGTATCGTCGTGGCGTCAATTGCGATGGCTGCGCGGCTGGGCAGGCCAACTGAATCTACGCCCGCGCCAGCACCAGCAAATTGCCGGCAAGGATCGCGGCGGCGCCGGCGAGCACCGGCCAGCCCAGCACGAGATGCTCGAACAGCGCCGACAATACGAGCGCAACGAGCGGCACCAGCGCGAGTGTATAGGCGGCGCGGCCGGGACCGAGCCGGCGCACCAGCTCGAAATAGAGCATGAAGGTGATGCAGGACGCGGCGACCGCGAGATAGAGAAAGCTCGCCACGTAGGAGGGCGAGATGTCGGCCGCGAAGCGCGTGCCGGTCGCGACGGCCCAGAGCGCGCTCGCCGCCGCGCCGACGAATGCGCCCCAGGCCAGCACGGAGACGACGGGCAGTCCGGCGCGCTGGTTGCGCGCGCCGACCGTCGTCCCGGCACCGGTCGCGATCGCCGCCGTCAGCGCCCAGGCTAGACCTGCGAGCGGCGCGGCGCCGTGCGCGGTGGTGCCGGGCAGGAAGATGATCGCAAGGCCAAGGATGCCGCACAGCGCGCCCCATACGAAGCTCGACGATATCGTGACGCCGAGCGTGGCCCGCGCGATCACGGCTGCGAACAGCGACGATGTCGACAGCACCAGCGCCGCAAGTCCACTCGGCATCCGCGCGGTCGCTTCATAGAATGCGATGAATGCAATGGCGAAGAACAGCAGGCCCTGCAACGCGACGGCCGGTCGATGCTTGCGCGGGATCGCGAGCGGTACGCCGCGCAGCCGGCCGTAGCCGAGCAGGATGAGGCCCGCGAGCACCATGCGCAGCGCCACTGACCACGGCGCCGGCGTGACGCCGGCCTGCATCGCGGTTGCCAGCGCGCCGCCGCCCCACAGCAGCGCAGTCAGCGCGAACAGTGCGGCTGTCATGGCGTTACGGCGTTGTCGAGCAGCGCGCGCCAGCCGGCGGCGTCGATCCGTGCGCTTTCCCCCTCGAGCCGGGTGAGGGCGGAATCGAGTGTTGTCCGCTCGCTCTCGGTGAGGCGCGTCAGTAGCCGCGCCTCGATCGCGCTGCCCAATGCGGCGATCCGGTTGAACGCAGTTCGCCCGCTGCGGGTGACGCTCACAGCGGCGAAGCGACGATCGGTCTTGCCGGGACGTCGCACCGCAAAGCCGAGATCTGTAAGCTGACCGATCCCGCGGCTGACCGCGAACGGGTCGAGTGCGCAGGCGCGGCCGATCTCGGAGGCGTTGGCTGCGTCGCGCTCGGCGATCACGGCGAGGATGCGCCAGCCGGCCTGGCTCAGTCCGAACGTCTCGCTGTAAAAACTCTCGAGCGGGCGGGCGACCTGCGCCGCGACGAGGAACAAGCGATAGGGCAGCCAGGTGCTGAGCTTCAGGCCATCGTCGGCCGCGGGAGCAGCTTGTTTCATGGATCGAAAGGCTGGCACAGATAATTGCAAAGTGCAAGCGTATCGCAAGGAGAAAGCAGGCCGAAGCCGTGGGAGGCGCATGCGCGAATATCCCGACACACTTGTCACTCCCACCATTCGTCACCGTCGCGCCAGATTGGGGCATGGCCAATGACGAACGGCCTCGGCGCGGGAACCGCGCCGTGGTCGCGGAGTTCGTCCAATTCGAAAGATGGAGATCATCATGAGCAGACCGGCTGAAAACGATCGCGGCGGACTGGCGGCAATGCAAACCCCGCCCGTGGTGTCGCGGGAGGCGTGGGAGGCGGCGCGTCTGGAGATGCTGGTGAAGGAAAAGGCGCAGCTGCGAGCGCGCGACGCACTAGCCGCCGAACGGCGGCGGATGCCGTGGATGGCAGTCGAGAAGGCCTATGTCTTCGAGGGACCGAACGGCAAGGCGAGCCTGCTCGATTTGTTCGAAGGCCGCCGGCAGCTGATCATCTACCGCGCGTTCTTCGAGCCTGGCGTGTTCGGCTGGCCGGATCACGCCTGCCGCGGTTGCTCACTCGGCGCCGATCAGGTCGGCCATCTCTCGCATCTGAACCAACGCGACACCACGCTGGCCTACGCCTCGCGCGCACCCCAGACCGACATCGCGCGGCTGAAGGCACGGATGGAGTGGGAGATGCCGTGGTACACGATCACCGATAGCTTTGATGCCGACTTCGGCGTCGCCGAATGGCACGGCCACAACGTGTTCGTCCGCGACGGCGAGCGAATCTTCCGCACCTATCTCGTCAACAGCCGCGGCGATGAAGCGATGGGTACGGTGTGGAGCTATCTCGACATCACGCCGTTCGGCCGCCAGGAGCTCTGGGAGGACTCGCCCAAGGGTTATCCGCAGGGCCCGACCTACAAATGGTGGAACTGGCACGACAATTACGAGGCCGAAGCCGCGCCGAACGCGAAGTGGGCGGCGGTGACCGACGCCGGCGAAGCTGCGTTCCGCAAGATCGCCGAGCAGGAACGCAAGGCGACTTGAAGGGTGAGTGTAGGGAGGACGCGCGGCGTCCTCCTGGTGCTCTATCGGCCGTTGTCCTTCGCCGCCGCGAGTGCCTTCAGCGCCGACAGCGTCTGCCGTAGTCCGCGGTCGAGGCGCTTGTCGCGGCGGATCACGACGGCGAGCCGGCGGTGGAGCTTTGGCGACAGCGACCGGACGATCAGGTCGCGCTGCTTGGTCTTGGCAGGCACCGCCATGCCCGGCAGGATCGCGCAGCCGAGGCCGGCGCGCACCATCTCCTTGATCGCCTCGACGCTGCCGAGCGACATCAACGGCTTCAGCGACACGCCGCCACGCGCCAGCCACTCGTCGGCAGTGCGCCTTGTGTTGCCGCCGGGCTCGAACAGCAGAACCGGTCTGGTCGCCAGCACCTCCGGCGTGATCCGCGCCGGCAGCTTCATGTCGTGCGGCGCGATCAGCACGAACTCGTCATTCATGACAGGCGTGATCTCAAAACTGCGCCCCGACACCGGCAGCGTCACCAGTCCGATGTCGATCGTGTTGTCCTCGACTGCTCGCGCGATCTCCGCCGTGTTGCCGGTCGTGACCGTGATCTCGAGCGAGGGCAGTGTGGTCCGCAGCTCCTTCAGGATCGGCGGCAGCAGGAAGATGCATGCGGTCGCGCCGGTGCCGAGCCGCACGCGGCCTGCCGTTCCCGTGGTCTGCTGCGCAACGGCGTCGACCGCCGATGCCACCGCCGCGCTGATCTGCTGCGCGTGCGAGAGCAACGCGACGCCGGCGGCCGTCGGTCTCGCGCGTCGTCCGACCCGTTCGATCAAAGTTGCATTCAGGCTCTTCTCGAGCTGGCGCACCTGCAGGCTCACCGCGGGCTGGGTGAGCTGCAGCCGCTCGGCCGCGGCGGAAAAGCTGCCGCAATCGATCACGACGGCGAAGCTTTCGAGATAGTCGAGATTGAGATTCTTCATCAAAGCATCTCTTATGCGGCGCATAACCAACCAAAGCTTCACTTATATAACGCGAGGGCGCATGCTCGGGCAATGTTGACGGCTCGGGTGAGAGACGGAATGACGGCAGGCAGCAACGGCGTCGTGGTGCGCGACGCAACGGACGACGACATGATTGGCGTGCAGGGCATCTACGCCCATCACGTGCTCAACGGACTGGCGACCTTCGAGGAGGTGCCGCCGACGGTGGACGAGATGCGCAGCCGCCGGAACGCGGTGGTGGCCGCGGGCTTGCCGTATCTGGTGGCTGAGGTTGATGGCCTGGTCGCCGGCTATTGCTATGCGACAACGTATCGGCCGCGGCCGGCCTATCGCCACACCATCGAGGACTCGGTCTACGTGTCCGACGGGCTGCACGGCCGCGGTATCGGCGTGACGCTGCTTCAGGGCTTGATCGCGCGCACCGAAGCGGGGCCGTGGCGGCAGATGCTGGCCGTGATCGGCAACAGCGGCAACGCCGGATCGATCGCGCTGCACCGACGCATGGGCTTTGAGATGGTCGGGACGCTGCGATCGGTCGGCTTCAAGCTCGGGCAATGGGTCGACACCGTACTGATGCAGCGGCCGCTTGGGCCGGGCGCCTCCACGCTTCCCGCTGAGAGGGAATTGCCACGGTGATCGCCCGCCGCGTCGTGGCCGCCCTCGGGCTGGCTCAACTGATCTCGTGGGGTGCCACCTACTATCTGATCGGCGGCTTCGGCGAGCAGATCGCCGCGGATCTCGGCTGGGGGCGCGACATCGTCTACGGCGGCTTCGCCGCGGCGCTGCTGGTGATGGGCGTGGCGTCACCGCTTGCGGGGAGATGGGTGGACAGAAGCGGCGGCCGGGAGGTCATGGTCGCAGGTGCTGTGATCAACGCGCTCGGCTGCGCCGGTCTCGCGGTCTCGCATCAGATCTCGACCTATTTCGCATCCTGGATCGTGCTTGGCCTCGGCATGCGGCTGACGCTGTACGATGCGGCGTTCGCCGCGCTGGCCCGGATCGGCGGACCGGAGGCGCGCCGCGCGATGTCCGGGATCACCTTGCTCGGTGGCCTGGCGGCAACCGTGTTCTGGCCGCTCGGCCACACGCTCTCGGAACAGTTCGGCTGGCGCATCGCGGTGCTGGTTTATGCCGGGCTCGCACTGCTGACGGTCCCGCTGCATCTGCTGATCCCGAACAAGCGATTTGCCGGCGTGCCGAGCTCCGCAGCACCGACACATCAGCAACCGCGCGCCGCCAGCCGCCGGCAGCTTACCGCGGCCGGCGCCCTCTATGCCGTCATCATGACCGGCGCGAACTTCCTGAATGCCGGCATGTCCGCGCACATGATCGCGGTGCTCGCCGGGCTCGGGCTCACCGTCACGGTGGCGGTATGGATCGCGACGCTTCGGGGCATCGGGCAATCCGCCGCGCGTCTCTGCGAAGTCCTGTTCGGTGCCCGGCTCGATCCGCTCGCACTCAATTTGATGGCGTGCCTGATCATGCCGCTGTCGTTCATCGCCGGACTGTTCAGCGGAACGGCGAAGGAGATGGGGATCGCCTTCGCGCTGCTCTACGGCGCCTGCAACGGCATTCTGACCATCACCAGGGGAACGCTGCCGCTGATCCTGTTCGATCATCGCAGCTATGGCACGCTGGTCGGCCGGCTCATTGTTCCGAGCTTCATCCTGCCGGCGGCGGCGCCGCTGGTCTATGCGATCGTGATCGATCGGTACGGCGATGCCAGTGCGCTCTATCTCTCCACCGGCCTTGCCGTAACGACGTTGCTCGCGGCCGCGATGCTGAAGGTGATGTTCCCCAGAAACTTCTTGAGTTCAAGGACTCGCTGCGGTGAGCGGCGCAAGCTATCCTGTTTCAAAACCAGATAAGGGAGGAAGAAGAATATGGTGCCGTCGACCAAGACCCGCGTCGCTGCGTTGGCCCTTGCCGCGTTGCTGTCCTGTGCCGGAGCGGGACAGGCGCGCGCCGAGCAGCCGGGCGACCGGACGGTTGCGCTGCTCAAGAAGCTGATCTCCTTCGATACGTCGAATGGCCCCGGCGATACGCGGGCGCTCGCTGAATACCTGAAGTCGCAATTCGCGCCGCTCGGCGCCGAGGTGGATATCTTCGTCGCCCCGAACGGCAAGGCCGCGCATTTCATCGCGCGGCTGCGCGGCGACGGTTCGCGGAAACCGGTGCTGCTGGCCGCACATGCCGATGTCGTTCCGGTCGAGCGCGAGAAATGGACCGTGGAGCCGTTCGCCGGCATCGAGAAGGACGGCTTCGTCTACGGGCGCGGCGCGATGGATTTCAAGGGCGGCCTCGCCGTCTTCGCCGGCGCGGTGATGCGGCTCGCGGAGGAGAAAACGCCGTTGTCGCGCGACGTGATCTTCCTCGCCGAAGCCGACGAGGAGCAGGGGCAGTACAGCACGGTGTGGCTGGCGAAGGACCATTGGGACAAGATAGACGCCGAATTCGCGCTAAACGAAGGCGGCTATGTGCTGCAGGAGCGCGACGGCACGGTGCGCCAGATCAATGTCACGACGGCGGAGAAGCTCTCGGCGACCTTCGCCTTGAAGGCGACCGGTCCCTCCGGCCATTCCTCGCGGCCGTTCCCGGCGGGCGCGATGGCCAACGATCGGCTGATCGCGGCGCTGGCCAAGCTGGCGGTGCACGATCCCGCCGTCAAGCTGGTGCCGGCGACCGAAGCCTATTTCAAGGCGCTGCTTCCGATCAGTTCGGAGCAGACGGCAGCCGATATCAGGCAGCTATTGGCCGCAAAGGACCAGGGCGATCTCGATGCAGCCGGAAAGAAGCTGGTCGCCGACAATCCCAAGGACAGCCTGCTGCTGCACGCGCTGCTGCGCGACACCATGGTCATCACCATGATCGACGCCGGCATCAAGCCCAACGTCATCCCCGGCGATGCCAAGGCGGTCGTGAACACGCGGCTGCTGCCGGGCACCACCACGGATCAGATGATCGAGGAAATCAAACGTGCGATCGGCGATCCCGGCATCGAAGTCAGCATCGTAACGTCGCTGTCGCAACAAGATGCGCGCGACGCGTATCTGATGCGCTCCAAGATCCCGGCGTCACCCATCAATACCGAGCTCTATGCGGCGCTGGACCGCAACGCGAAGCGGGTCTGGAAGGACGCCGTCCTGGTGCCGACGATGTTCGAAGCCGGGACCGACGCCATCGCCTGGCGCGAGCGCAACGTGCCGGTCTACGGCATCTATCCCTATCCGCTCGACGACGACATCCTGAGCCGGATGCATGGCAATGACGAAAGGATCGGCGTCGAGGCCATCAAGCAGGGGGCGGAGTGGGTCTACAACACGCTTCGCGAGGTTGCGAAGAAATAGGGCTCAGTTCGAGATGTAGTTGCCGAGAAAGTCACGCTTGCCGAGCGGCACGCCGCGATGGCGCAAGATGACGTAGGCGGTGGCGACGTGGAAGAACAGGCTCGGCAGCGCGAAGCTGTACAGATAGCGCGCTGCCGGCATCGGCGGGACGCCGAACGGCAACGTGACGATGCGTTCCGCCGCTCGGTCGAAGGCCTGAATCGGGACCGTGTCGATGTAGTCGAGCGTTCGCGATATCCGGGCATAGGCCTCGGCGAGGCTCCGTTCGTCGTCGGCAAAGGGCGGCGGCTCGAGACCGGCGAGCCGCCCGGCGGCGCCCTTGGCGTGATCGCTGGCCCGTTGCACCTGGCCGACCAGCGTCAGCATGTCGGGCGCCAGCCGCGCCGCGAGCATGGCGTCGGGATCGAGGCCGCGTTCGCGGGCATGAGCCTCGCCCTTGCGCAGGAGATCGGCGAGTGCGTCGAGCATCTGCCGGAACACCGGAACGGAGGCGTCGTATAACGGGGCGTTCATGGAATTGTCCTCGTCTCAACTCAAGCCGCCAGCTCGCGCGGCAGCCACAGCGATAGCCAGCCGCCAAGCGCCAACAGCGCGACATTGCAGCCGAGCGCGACCGTGAAGGCGTGGGCGTAATCGTCGGCCTGCGGATGCGGCCCGAGCAGGCTGTAGAAGACGCCGCCGATCACAGCGACGCCGAGTGCGGCGCCGATCTGGAAGGTCGAGATCATCATCCCCGATGCCAGCCCGGCGTGGCGCGGATCGATGCTGCCGATCACGGCCTTGATCACCGACGGCATCACGGTGCCGAAGCCGAGCCCGCCGCAAATCAGACCGAATTCGAGGCTTTGGGGCAGCGTGCCACTGACCGACAGCATCACGACACCAAACCCGATGACCTGGAGCGCGAAGCCGAGCGTCAGCGTGCGTGCGCCGAGCCATTGCATGACCAGCGACGACACCAGCGAACTCACGAAGAAGCCGATGGCAAAGGGCAGAGTGGCGAGGCCGGCCGCCAGCGGTGAAAAATGTAGTCCGCTTTGCAGGTAGACCGCAAAGGTCAAATAGAACGACGACAGCATGTAGAAGGCGAGCGCCATCACCAGCCCGATGACGAAATCGCTGTTGCGCAGCAGATGCAGCGCGACCAGCGGGTCGCCGCCGCGCGCCTTCAGGCGCGCCTCGAAGCGGACGAAGGTGACGAGCATCAGCGGAGAGGCCGGCAGCATCGCGACGATCCAGGCCGGCCAGCCGGATTCCCGGCCCTCGATCAGCGGATAGACCAGGAAGCCCAAGGTGAGCGACAGCAGGATGACGCCGCCGATGTCGAGTCGTTGGGCGTGCTCGGCACGCGAGTCGGTCAGGAAGAGAAGTCCGCCGATGAACGCGGCGAGGCCGATCGGCACGTTGATGAGGAAGATCGCCTGCCAGGCCAGTCCGAACGGATGGGCCGAGACCAGGACGCCGCCGAGCACCTGGCCGCAGATGTTGGCAAGACCAAACGTCGCGCCGTAGAAGCCGAGCGCGCGGCCCTGTTCGGCCGCCGGAAACAGCACGCGGATCGAGGCGAGCACCTGCGGCGCCATCACGGTCGCGGTGAGGCCTTGCAGGATCCGCCCGGCAACCAGCACGTCCGGCGACCACGCAACACCGCACAGTACCGATGCGATCGTAAAGCCGGCAACGCCGGTCAGGAACATGCGCCGGCGGCCGAGCAGGTCGCCGAGCCGGCCGCCCGTGATCAGGAACACCGCGTAGGTCGCGGCATAGGCCGAGATCACGAACTGCACCTCGCTCGGCGTAGCGCCGAGATTGTCGCGAATGGCCGGCAGCGCGAGGTTGACGACGTTGAAGTCGAGGATCGGCAGGAACGCGCCGGTGAGCAGCACGGGCAGCGCCAGCCATCGCCGCGGGTCGACCATTGCTGGCCTGGTGTCGTGCAATTGCAACGTCTCGGTGGTCTCGCTTGTCACCTGCCAGCTCCTGTGCGTTGCCGGCGCGGCGCACCAGGTGCGCCCGTCGGCCGAACTTTTCGGGAAGATGGCCTGTCTGTTTATGATAAGGTACTGGCTAACTTCGTGAACTGAGTTTGCAAGAATGCACAGCCCGCTCGACTGGAATGATCTCCGCCTTGTCCTCGCGGTTGCGCGGGAGGGCAGCCTCTCCGGGGCGGCGCGCAGACTGGGCGTCACGCATTCGACGGTGTTTCGTCGCTTGGGCACGATCGAAACAGCGATCGGAACGCGGCTGTTCGAGCGTTTCCGCGATGGTTACGCGCCGACACCGGCGGGCGAGACCGCGGCGGCGTCGGCGGCGCGCCTCGAGGACGAAGTGCTCGCGCTTGAGCGCAGACTGGCGGGACAGGACTTGAGGCCATCAGGCCCGGTCCGGATCACGACGACGGATACGCTCGGCGCGGTGCTGATGCGGCATCTGCCCGCAATGCGCGCCGCGCATCCGGAGATCCAGCCGGAGATCATCATCTCGAATGCGATGGCGAACCTGACGCGCCGCGAGGCCGAGATCGCGATCCGGCCGACGCCGGCGCCGTCCGAGCTGCTGGTCGGGCGGCGCGTTGCCGATATTGCCCATGCGGTCTACGGATCGCGGGCCTATCTCGTCCGGCATGATGACAAGGATCTGTCGGCACACGACTGGATCGGGCTCGACGATGCGCTGGCGGGAACCGTCATCGCCGGATGGATGCGCGAGAAGCTGCGCTCGGCGCGCTTCGCCTGCCGCGTCGATGCGCTTCCGGCGCTGCGCGATGCCGCGGCTGCCGGACTGGGGCTTGCATTGCTTCCCTGCTATGTCGGCGATCTCGTGCCCGCGCTGCGCCGCCTGACGCCCAAGGCGCTCGCCGAGCCGCGATCGGCGCTGTGGCTGTTGACGCATGACGATCTCAAGCGCACCGCGCGGATCCGCGCCACGCTCGATTTCCTGGCCAAGGCGCTTGCATCGGAGCGCGCGCTGTTCGAGGGAAAGCGGGCCGGCCGCGTGCCGCGATAGCCGGCAAGCATGATCGGGCGGTCGATCGGTCAGGACCCGAGCGCCGCGGTGACCGCTCGCGTGCCGCTAGCTGCGCTGCCTGTGCTCACCGGCGGACGATGATGCTCGCGAAAGGCGCTTGCCAGCGTTTTCAGCGTTGCACGTGATCTTGAGTCCGACAAGGTCGACAACAGCACGATTTCGGACGGCGGTAGTGCGGGGAGTCCGAATTTCCTGCTCACCTCGATCGTGCTGGGCGGGGCAACGCGGCATGAGAATACCGAGATGGCGAGGCCGGCCGAGACCGCCTCGGCGACGGCGAAGGCGCCGCAACCAAGGAAGGTCTCTGTCCACGCAAGTCCCGCCGCGTCGAGTGCATGCGTGGCAATGTTGAGGATGCCGCAGGACGGTGATGAGGCTGCCAATCGAAACGGCTCTCCGGCGCGATGGATGAAATCCGGCGTAGCGAACCAGCCGAAATGGTCGGGTCCCAGAACGTCGCCGTCGCGTCGGTCGTCCTCCCGAAACACGATCACGGCATCAATGGCTCCGCGATCTAAGGAACTGAGCAGGTCGCGGGCATCGTCGAGCCGCACCTCGATCGTCAGTGCCGGGTCATGGGCATTCAGCCGCGCCAGCAAGGTGGGAAGCTCGGGCGCCCCGACATGGGTTGCGATTCCCAGCGAGAAACGGCGGCGCGCTGACGACAATCCGGCGACCGCGCGGTCGTGCGCGGCAAGGAACGCGCGAGCTGATTCGAGAAACACGGCGCCCTGCGCCGACAGGCGCACCAGCCGCGGCGTTCGCTCGACCAGTTTCTGGCCGACCCGATCCTCAAGCCGTTTCAATTTCACGCTGATCGCGCCTTGCGTGGTGCCGAGCGCGGCGGCTGCGCGGGTAAAGCTCTGCAGCTCGGCAATCGTCACGAACGCCTTGACGGCATCGACATCGAGTGTGGTCATGTCAGTCATCCGGAATTGTTGTCTCTGAAATATCTAGTCATCCAATTCAACAATGCTCAAGCCGTGACTAGCTTTTGGCTGTGAAGCGCCGCGGCCACCCGATTCCCGCCGTTGCTGCCTCAATACATCGTGAGTCGATCGACCGACGCTGCTGCCAGCACCCTGGCAACAGCGTGCGGTATGCCGTTGGCTTGCCACAACAAAAGGCCTGATCATGTCCACTGAACTGAGCCGCCGCGGCGCCGTCGTGTTGTCCGCCGTATGCCTTGCCTGCCTGATGTTTGGATTGGAGATCTCCAGCATTCCGGCGATCCTGCCGACGCTGGAGCGGGTGCTGCATGCCGACTTCAAGGCGCTGCAATGGATCATGAACGCCTACACGATCGCGGTGACCACAGTGCTGATGGCGATCGGGACGGTGGCGGACCGCTACGGGCGCAAGCGCATCTTCCTGGTCGCGATCGCGGCGTTCGGCATCACCTCGCTGATCTGCGGTGTTGCCCAGAGCGTCGAAATGTTGATTGTCGCCCGGTTGCTGCAGGGGCTGAGCGGCGGCGCGCTGTTGATCTGCCAGATCGCCGTGCTGTCGCACGAATTCCAGGGCGGCCGGCTGCGCGCCGTCGCCTGGGGCTGGTGGGGCGTGATCTTCGGCATCGGTCTCGGCTTCGGGCCGATCATCGGCGGTGCCGTGGTCGCGCTGCTGAGCTGGGAATGGGTGTTCCTGGTCCACGTGCTGTTCGCAGCCGTCGCGTTCGTGCTCACGATCGGCGGCGTGCATGAATCGAAGGATCCGAAAGCGAGCAGCCTCGACGTCGCCGGCATCGTGACGATGTCGCTCGCGGTGTTCTGCCTCGCCTTCTACATCACGCAGGGGCCGGATCTCGGCTTCGTCAGCCCGAAGGGGCTCGCGATCCTCGGCGTCTCCGTGCTGAGCTTCATCGCGTTCCTGGTTGCCGAGAGAATCAGCCGGCGGCCGATGTTCGACTTCTCGGTGTTTCGGATCCCGGCTTTCTCCGGCTCGATCGTCGGCTCGGCCGCGATGAATCTCAGCTACTGGCCTTTCATGATCTATCTGCCGATCTGGTTTCACGCCGGCCTTGGCTATGACAGCGTGTCCGCCGGCCTCGCGCTGCTCGCCTACACGCTGCCGACGTTGGTGATGCCGCCCTTCGCGGAGCGTCTGTCGCTGCGCTACCAGCCGGGCCTGATCATTCCGGCGGGACTGTTCACCATCGGCATCGGATTCATGCTGATGAAGTTCGGCAGCGCCACAGCACAGCCCGACTGGCTGACGATGCTGCCGGGCTGTCTGATTGCCGGAATTGGCCTCGGCATTACCAACACGCCGGTCACCAACACGACGACGGGCTCGGTCTCGAGCGACCGCGCCGGCATGGCCTCCGGCATCGACATGAGCGCGCGGATGGTCTCGCTGTCAGTCAACATCGCCCTGATGGGTTTCATCCTGGCGAGCGGCGTGCTGGCGCATCTGAAGGCGGTGCTGCCCGCGCTGGACGGCGCGCAGCTCCGCAGCATCGCGGAACGGATCGCGGCCGGTGATGCCGCATCCGCGCCGGAGCTGACCGGCCCCGTCGTGCGTCAGTCGCTGGCGAGCGGCTTTGGCTGGGTGATGCTCTATGGCGGCATCGGCGTCTGGATCATGGCCGCGTTGAGCTTCCTGATCTTCAACGCTCGGCCGGTGCGGCGGGCCGAAGCTCAGGGTACGAAGTGAACCTGAGGCCGCCGCGCCCGCCCCGGGACAGGGGCGGGCAGGCGGCATTCACTTCACGAGGGTCAGCAGCGGCTTGTCTTTCTCGACGATATAGGTCGCAAGCTCGCTGGCGGTGACCGTGCCGACATTCCTTGCCGCATGGATCGTGCCTGCGGGGATGAACAGCACGTCCCCCGCCTTCAGCGTTGCCGGCGGTCTGCCGTCGACGTCGTATTCGAGCGTGCCGGCGAGCACATAGATGATCTCTTCGCCGGGATGCGTATGGCGGCCGAATGCCTTGCCGGGCGCGATGTCGACACGCACCTGGACGGCTTCACGTCCGGGCGCGCTGAGATCATGGCGCTGCAAATCGGTTCGCGTGAACCCGGCCGGCTGCTGCGCCTGGGCCGTTGGTATCGTCAGGAAACTTCCGGCGATCAGGGCCGCTCTTGCGAGCAGGCGCGTCGCCGTCATCAGCTTGCTGGTCATCTTGAACTCCGGGGTTGTCTTCTGGACTTGTCCGACCGCGAACCGGCAGGCGGCCGGTCCGCGTCGGAGGTCGTCATGCGATGGTCTCAGACGAGGGTGGTGGTGACGTCGATGTTGCCGTGGACCGCCTTGGAGTAGGGGCAGATGCCGTGCGCGGCTTCGATCAGCTCCTGGGCAACCTCACGCTCGACGCCGGGAACGTGGACGTTGAGGCGCGCGCTCAGGAAGAAGGCGCTACCGGCCTGGTTGAGATCGATCTCGGCATCGACCTCGGGCTCGCTCGCGAGCTTGATCTTGCGCTGTCCGGCGGCGAGCTGGATCGCGCCGATGTAGCAGGCCGACCAGGCGGCGGCGAACAGGTTTTCGGCGGCGGGGTGCGGCTGCGGCAGCTTGACGTCGAGGAAGCCGTCGCGCGAGCGGGCGGCGCCGTTCGGGCCGGCGGTGACGTGGGTCTTTCCGGTGACGAGAACCTTTGCATTGGCGGTCATGGCGAGCTCCTTTGGTTGAATATAGATCGTATCCGATCTAATCGGATGCGAGTTGAAATAGACCTCGCGTTTGACCATGTCAAGCACTTCCGATTTAATCGGATGCGATTTATATTGGCCGAGACTTCACAAACTCCGGAGACGCCCGTGACCCGCACCGCCAAGGCCGAGACCAAAGGCCGAAAACTCTCGAATTTTCTGTGCTTTGCGGTCTATTCGGCCAATCTGGCCTTTGGCCGCGCCTACAAGCCGATCCTCGACGCGGTCGGCCTGACCTACACCCAGTACATTGCCATGATTGCGCTGTCGGAGGCCGACGAGCAGACCGTGAGCGCGCTCGGCGAGAAGCTGTTCCTGGAATCCAATACGCTGACGCCGATCCTCAAGAAGCTGGAGCAGAGCGGCTACATCAGCCGCGTCCGCGATCCCGCGGATGAGCGACAGGTGCGCGTGAGCCTGACGGCGGCGGGCCGGCGCCTGCTCGACAAGGAGATCAACGCGTCCCTGGTCGACGCCACCGGGCTCGGAGACGAATTTCCCATCGTGCAGAAGAGCGTGGTCAGGCTGCGTGACAATCTGCTGCACCACACGCGCGGCGATTCGAAGAAGGGCTGATGCTGCGGCAGCGGTGCGCTGGTAGCCCACGACGTGCCGCCGGACCAAATTGTAACGGGCTGTATCCGCGCCGCGCCGTTCCGCACTTTCGCCACGGCGCAACCGGCAACTCCGCTCCGCGTTGGATGACGCGGAGGAGAGTTCAGCTTGCGCAGAATGTTGCCATTCGTCTGCGGGATGATCGCGACGGCGAGTTTGCTTTGGACGGCAGTGCCGATCGCTCTGGCGCAACCGGCTTCACCGGATCGAGCGCAGCCTTCGCCGCGCGCGGGCGGCGATCGTTCGCCGGCGACCGCGGCCGAGATTTGGGACGCCAATCATGATGGCGTTTACACCTGCGACGAGTGGAAGGCCTATCTCGGGCGGCTGTTCGATCGCGCCGACCGCAATCACGACGGAATTCTCACGCCAGCGGAGTTCGGCGGCGTTCGCCGGCCCGGCAGCGCGCTCGCCGATGCGGATTTCGGTTACTTCGACGAGAACCAGGATGGCAAGATTACCCGCCGCGAGTTCATCGGCAAGCCGAACGAATTCATTCTGCAGAATGACAAGAACGGCGACTGCCGCGTCACGCCGGACGAGCTCAAGGGGTCGACGCCGGAGGAGAAGAAGCCCGGCGGCAGGGGCAAGCGATCCTGAGGGGCTAGCCCGATACGAGCGCGCGAACTGCGGGGCGAGCGGGGCTTGCCCCGCTTCGATCCGATCCAAGATGCACGGCGCCTGGCAATCTGATCCGGACAAGCAGGCCGTACGGTGCGTTGTCGTGCAACGACAGCTCGCCGCCGTGGCCGCACACCATGGCCTGAGCGATCGAAAGGCCGAGCCCGAAGCCGCTCTTCTCGTCCATGGTGCGGGCCTCGTCGCCGCGGACGAAGGGCTTCAACATCTCGGCCCGGCGGTGCTCCGGTATCCCTGGGCCGTCGTCCGATACGTCGATGGTGGTGTGATCGGCGGATGCGGTCAGCCGGATATCGACCTCGCTGCCGAACCGCAGGGCATTCTCCACCAGGTTCGTCACGGTGCGGCTGATATCGCTGGGGCGGATCAACAGCGAAGCCCTGAGCGGGCCGTGGTAGCGCACGACGTGGCCGCAATCGGAGAACTGCTCGCTGATCGTCTGCAGCAGGGCGGCCACGTTTACCAGGGTCGGCTTCGCCGCGCTGCCGCCGCTCAGGAATGACAGCACCGATTCCAGCATGGCCTGCATCTGGTCGAGGTCGTGCAAAGTCTCCGCGCGCTGGGTGTCGTTCTCGATGTATTCGGATCTGAGCCGCAGCCGGGTGATCGGCGTTCGCAAATCGTGACTGATGGCGGCGAGCATCCGCGTGCGATCATTCATCAGCGTGGTGATGCGTTCGCGCATCCGATTGAGCGCGACCGCGGCGGCGCGGATCTCCTCCGGGCCGGTCTCGGCAAGCGGAGCGGCCGCCTGGCTGATGCTGAAATTCTCGGCGGCGCGGGCAAATGCCGAGAGCGGAGCACTGAGCGCGCGGCCGGCCCACACGCCGAGCAGCGTGACGCTGACGAACAGGAACAGGAATGTGCTGATCCAGAATACGCCGAAGAAGGGCGGCATTTTCGTCGGGCCGATTGCCGCTCCGAACAGGCTTCCATCCGGCAATCGAACCACCGCCGGCGCGGTCTTCGTGGAAAACTCCAGATCGACATCGTCGATGCCTGATACTCCGGACGAAGCATCGTCAGACACGCCTGGACCTGCGTCGCGCAATGTGAAGTGCAGCCGGGGAAACGCCCGATCGGCAGCCTGCAACAGCGTTGCGCGCTCGGCCGCAGGGGCCTCGGCGAGAAGCCTTGCCACCAGCTGGAACTGATGGATCGGCCTGTCCGCAAACGATCTCGGCTTCTGGCTGGTGAAATAAAGCCCGATCAACGCGTGGATCAACACCAGCGAAAGCAGGACCAGCGCGGCGATCTGGCCGCTGATCCGCCGGAAGCTGAAGAGCGTGGCAATCCTGCGGGTCCAGCTCATGCGTCCTCCACATGCGGCGTGAAGATGTAGCCGCCGGTGCGCACCGTCCTGATCACCGACGGTCCTTCGCCGGTATCGAGCTTGCGGCGAAGCCGGCTGACCAGCACGTCGATGCTGCGCCCGAACGGGCTGGCCGGCCGGCTGCGCGTCATGGTCAGGAGGCCATCCCGCGTCAGGATCCGGCCGGGCCGCTCGCAGAAGGCCTGCAGCAGGTCGAACTCCGCGCTGGTCAGCGGGACCTGGGCGCCGTCGGGATCGCGCAGTTCGCGCAGGCGAAGATCGATGGTCCAATCCTGGAAGCGCAGGCGCGCGGCGCTCTGGCCGGAGCGTCCGGCAAGACCGGCCTGGGCCTGGCGGCGCAGCACCGCGTTGATCCGCGCCAGCAGCTCGCGCGGATTGAAGGGTTTGGCGAGATAGTCGTCCGCCCCCATCTCGAGCCCGAGGATCCGGTCGAGGTCCTCGCCCTTCGCCGTGAGCATGATGATCGGGATCGTCGAGTCGCTGCGAAGGCGCCGGCACAGCGTCAGTCCGTCCTCTCCCGGCAGCATCAGGTCGAGCACAACGAGATCGAGCGAGTGTCCGGCAAGGTAACGATCCATTTCCTTGCCGTTCGAGGCGGTGGCCACCAGGCACGATTGGTCGCGCAGGTAGCGGGCAATCAAGTCTCTGGTCGGCAGATCGTCCTCGACGACCAGGATCTTCGGGGTGTGTGCGAGCATGGTTTGCGACTGGGCCTCGTCATCAGGGCATTTGCGCGCATTGCGGCGCGCTGGCTTAGCCACCAATCGACCAGCATGCGCATCGCTTGTGGGCGGCATTGCGCCTTTTCGTAAGCATAGTGTTTCTGAACTGTAAGCGGCGCTCGCGGCCGGAAACAAAACCGGGACGGCGGCCGCGTCGCACAGCGCTCACAGTCTCCAATCACTGGAAATAATCCCGCAATCCAGCAGCCACACCGCAGCCATCACGATCCCGTCACAACGGGTGGCTTGTTCGCGAGGTGTGGAATGAAGACGTGGCGAAGCTTTGTCGCGGCGATTGTGCTCTCGGGCCTTTCGATCCCGGCGACGTCGGTGACTTGTCCTGTGACTTGGCCAGTGACCTGGCTGTTGTTGGCACCGGCGGCGGCCCAATCGGTTGATGCGATCGCGATTGAAGGCAACCGGCGGGTCGAGGCGGAGACCATCCGCTCCTATTTCAGGCCGGGGCCGGGCGGTCATCTCGATCAGGCTGCGATCGACGACGGGCTCAAGGAGCTGGTCGGGACCGGGTTGTTTCAGGACGTCAAGATCAATCACACGGGCGGACGCATCGTCGTCTCGGTCGTCGAGAACCCGGTGATCGATCGTGTCGCGTTCGAGGGCAACAAGAAGGTCAAGGACGAGCAGCTCTCGGCCGAGGTGCAGTCCAAGCCGCGAGGCACGCTGTCGCGGCCGCTCGTGCAGTCGGATGCGCTGCGGATCGCCGAGATCTACCGCCACTCGGGCCGCTACGACGTGCGCGTCACGCCCGAGATCATCGAACGCTCGAACAACCGCGTCGACCTCGTCTTCACCGTCGACGAGGGCGCCAAGACCGGTATCAAGACCATCGAGTTCATGGGGAACAACAGCTTCACGGCGGCGCGCCTGAAGGACGTGATCAAGACCCATGAGACGAACTTCCTGAGCTTTCTCGGCAGCGCCAACATCTACGACCCCGACCGTGTCGAGGCCGACCGCGACCTGATCCGCCGCTTCTACCTGAAGCATGGCTATGCGGACGTGCAGGTGGTGGCAGCGCTCGCCGAATATGACCGCGAGAGCAAGGGCTTTCAGGTCACCTTCAAGATCGATGAGGGACAGCAGTACCGCGTTGCGACGGTGAGCTTCCGCTCGACTGTTGCGGGCTTCGATCCGAGCGTCCTGCGCTCGCTTTCGCGGGTCAGCGAAGGCTCGCTCTACAACGTCGAGGCGATCGAGAAGTCGGTCGAGGATATGCAGATCGAAGCGTCGCGCCGCGGCTACGCCTTCGCGGTGGTCCGTCCGGACGGCGACCGGAACTTCGAGGCCCACACGGTGGGAATCATGTTCCGCGTGGAGGAGGGGCCGCGCACCTATATCGAGCGGATCGACATTCGCGGCAACGGCCGAACGCGCGATTACGTGATCCGGCGCGAGTTCGATCTCTCCGAGGGCGATGCGTATAACCGTGCGCTGGTCGATCGTGCCGAGCGGCGGCTGAAGAATCTGGACTACTTCAAGACGGTCAAGATCACCACCGAGCCCGGCTCATCGAGCGATCGTGTGATCCTGATCGTCGATCTGGAGGAGAAATCGACCGGCGATTTCTCGGTCTCGGGCGGTTACTCGACGACCGACGGCGCGCTCGCCGAGGTCAGCGTCTCCGAACGCAACCTGCTCGGCCGTGGCCTGTTCGCGAAGGCAACCGTCAGCTACGGCCAGTATTCGCGCGGCCTGTCGCTGTCCTTTGTCGAGCCGTATCTGCTCGACTACCGCGTCGCGCTCGGGCTCGATGCGTATTACAAGGAGCAGCTGCCGACCGACTACACGACCTATGGCGTGAAGACGATCGGGTTCGCGCCGCGGCTGGGTCTCGCCTTGCGCGAGGACCTGACCCTCCAGCTACGCTATTCGCTGTATCAGCAGGAGATCTCGCTCGATAGCGCCTATAACAACTGCAACAACAATGCCTCCAACGCCTCGCTCGCGTTCAATCCGACGCCGGCTTACATCAAGGACGTGCTCGGCGGCGTCGATCCGACCAACTCGGTCTCATCAGGACTCTATGGATATGGTTGCTACGGCGACGGCGAATCCACCTTGCCCGTGCGCAAGGAGCTGGCTGCGGGCGCGACCTGGACCTCGCAGATCGGCTATACGCTGACCTACAACACGCTCGACAACACCAAGAGCCCGACCGACGGCCTGCTGATCGACTTCAAGCAGGATTTTGCCGGCGTCGGCGGCGACGTGACGTATCTGAAGAGTGCGGTCGATGCGAAATACTACACGCCGCTGGTGTCCGACCTCATCGGCCTGATCCATCTGCAGGGCGGCGTGCTCACCAAGGTCGGAGACAACGATCTGCGCATGCTGGATCATTTCCAGATGGGGCCGAACCTCGTGCGCGGCTTTGCCACCAACGGCATCGGGCCGCGTGACATCACTTACGCGAGTTTCGGGGCGGTCGGCGATGCGCTCGGCGGCACCAAATATTGGGGGGCGTCGATGGAGCTGCAGATGCCATTCTGGTTCCTGCCCTCGGAGGTTGGGCTGAAGGGGGCGGTCTACGCCGATGCCGGCTCGCTCTGGGGCTACGAAGGACCGACGTCGTGGACCGCGACCGGCGAGGTCAACACGCCGGCGTGCCCGACCTGCGGCTTGCAATACGACGACAACAACGTGGTGCGAACCTCGGTGGGCGTCGGTCTGATCTGGGCATCGCCGTTTGGGCCGCTGCGCTTCGACTACGCCGTGCCGATCACCAAGGGCAAGTACGATATCGTGCAGGAGTTCAGGTTCGGCGGCGGGACATCGTTCTGAGGCGATGGTTTCGCTTGCAACTCGACGTCGAGCAGGGCGTTCCGCATCGTGAGGCCGCGGAGCGACGGCCTGATCAGGCCACAGGCGGGGTGACACCATCGAGCGTCGCAAGCAGGAAATCGACGCGCGCGGATGGCGATATCTTCGGCAGGTCGATGGCGTCGTAGCCGAGCATGGGAAGCATCTCGGTCAGCCGCTGATACTCCGCCGTCGCGGCTTCGAAGTCGTGCCGTCGCTCGGTGTCGGTGACATAGATCTCGGGCCATGGCGGCGTCATGAACACGCGCGCGTGGTAGCGATGGTCGGCGCAGACCGGGTGCAGCACCGGCTCGCCCGTCAACGCCTCCAGCGCCGACGCCGCGTCGACGAGGCCACGATCGAAGAACACCCACCCGGAATGGGCCTTGGCGATCGCCATATCCTTCAGCGCGACGTCAATTGCGCGGCGCAGGAAGGCCGCGGTATCGACCCAGGGCAGGGCGTTGCCGCCCGACACAAGCTCCTCCGCGATGATGCGGCGGCCGGGCTCTTCGACGACCGGATAGCCGCGTGCGCGCAGTTCCGCCAGCAGGGTCGATTTTCCGCCGCCGGAGCAGCCGGAGATCAGGACGAAGCGACTGTTCAAGAGAATACCCTTACGCTCGGGGCAGACGAAGAGAACTGCCACGGACGTGGCGTCCTCACTATCAAGCGCAGTTTGGGAGAGATTGCCGGGAACTGTCTCGACGGGCGCGACTAAGCTAGCCTTGCTGTTTGACGTGCGCAACGGCCTGCGGCGAGCCATTAACACGTAGGCTTAGGTGGTGTGGACTCTAAGGATTCCCTTTTAGGAGCAAATCAGATTCAAGGCTGCTTTTGGGAGGCAGCCTTGGGTGCGATGGACCGATTGGTGTTGAGCGACGCGACGTGGGAGCGGATGGCGCCGCTGATCATAGGGCGCCCCGATCAGAAGGGCTCTACCGGTCGCGACAACCGGATGTTCGTGGAAGGTGTGCTGTGGATCGTGCGTACGGGGTCTCCCTGGCGCGATCTCCCTGAGGTCTTTGGGGATTGGAACAGCGTGTTCCGACGCTTCAGCCGATGGAGCATCAAGGGTGTTTGGTGGCGGATATTCGAGGCGATGTCCGATGACCCGGACTTCGAATATCTGATCGTCGATTCCACCATCGTTCGGGCACATCAGCACGCCGCCGGGGCCAAAAAGGGGGGTCTGAAGATCAAGCGATCGGCCGCTCGCGCGGGGGCCTGAGCACCAAGATACATATGGCCGTTCGAGGCTTGGGATGTCCCGTGCGGTTCACGCTTACCGCAGGTCAGAAGGGCGATGCACCGCAGGCCGCCGCATTGATTGAGGGCTTATCCGCCGAGGTCGTCATGGCCGACACGGCCTATGATGCCGATCACTTGCGCCAAGCCATCGCCGCCAAGGGCGCGCTCGCCGTCATTCCCAACAACCCGTCACGCGCGCTCAAATATCCGCTCGACAAGCATCTCTATGCCCAGCGCCATCTCGTGGAATGCTGCTTCTCAAAGCTCAAGCAGTTCCGACGCGTCGCAACCCGCTTCGAAAAGACCGCCCGAAATTATCGCGCCGTCGTCACCCTCGCAGCCATTGTCCTATGGATGCGCTAGTGTCCACACTACCTAGCAGGTTGAACGAGAACTTGATTGTGGTGGAGGAGTGCCCCTAACGCTGGAGCACTCGACCTCACCGTTCTGGATGAGCGTTCTTAAAGCCTCCCTGCTGGAACCCGTTCTTCATAGGTGCGCAAAATTGCGTCTTGCAAAGCAACTGCACGCATATCGCCGCCTTTTAGTCCCGTAGCACACTGTCCCCACTCATCGGCTGTTCGGGTCTGCAATGCTGCCAGGAGACGATCGGGATCAAAATCGCGCGCTGGTCGGGACATTATCCGAACAAGGCCACCAAAAATTGCACCCCCGTGACGCATCCTTTGGTCGGGAAAAGCTACCGCCATATTTGTTAGGACCGCGGAGGTGATAGCTGGTCCAAAGCGCCTAATCGAAGTCGCGATCGACGCGGTGAAGGCGACCTCTCCCGGCAGCCAAGCGGTTGACGATGTGTTCCTGGCGATATGCAGCCCTGCTTCTGCGACGATCTGATGAATTTCTAGGGCATCCTCATCTGCAGCTGCTACGGCCGCAAAGTAGTCATCGAGCCGATTCACGGGTTTTCTCGCTCGATTGGCGACGATGAACATGCGGGCCTCTTCCTGGATGTTCTGATACCTGAAGACACAGCATGGCAGCTGAGGGATATCCTCCCGCTGAGATGCAGCCATCCAGCGATGCTGACCGTCGATTATTGTGAACGTATCGTCAGGACGCCGCGAAACGACAAGCGGTGCGCATAGTCGCCAATCAAACTTTGCGGCTATGGCCGAGATGAGTCGGCGAGAAGCTGCATTGTCGGTCGACCGCTGGTATGCGCCATCGATCGAGAGGCGCTCGAGATGGATCCATTCGATGGTTGGCTGCGAACCGACTGGTGGGTAGTGGCGCTGGCGTTTGCCGGCGGGCTTGTTCCGCGCGATGACAGTCGCCTTGGTGCGCGAACTTGTTCCAAATAGCCGTACTTTTCCAGGACCAACGCTTGTTATTGTTGGTACTGAGTTCGACTTGAGACCTTCAATAAATTCAGCTGCCTCCTCTACGGTGCGAACCCAGACGTCGCCGCAGCGCTCGATGATGACGTTTCCTGGGTGAACTCTGGCTCGACCAAGTTCAGTCGCGAGAGCAAAAGTCCCATTCGCTTCAATGCCGCCAGCCATATGTGGTGGCACCCAGTCCGGCATGGGAAATTGCCCATGTGTCCAGGTCCTGATCTCGCTCGCATTATTGATGTTTAGCTGTTGGTTGTGTGCCATTGTTCGATCTCCCTAGTGTCGCGGCCGAGGTCACTCGCCGGTGGAAGAACGATGCAGCGGACCATCGACCGCCCTGTGAAGGATTCGCGACCGAACATGTTGTCTACAGGGATTTTCAACAGGATCAGTTCCGCTTCATCACGCTCGATCACCTGCATCACGCTTGCGTTGCTGATCTGCGGCGCAGCGCTTCAGCCGTCACGTGCGGCTGAAACCAGCGCACCTATTCGCGTCGGCGCCGTGCTGCCGTTTTCCGGAGGCGTCGAGCTGTACGGCGAGCAGGCCAGGGTCGGGCTCGATCTCGCTGCCAAGGACATCAACGCGGCAGGCGGCATTCTCGGCCGGCCGGTCGAGGTCGTCTATGCCGACGACAAGACGCGGCCGGAGGCGGCCGCTGAGGCGATGCGTTCGCTGGTCGAGCAGCAGGGCGTGCTGGCCGTGGTCGGTCCGATCACCTCGCGCAATCTGAACGCGCTGGCGCCGCTTGCCGAGAGCTCGAAGACGCCGCTGCTCTACGCCACCAATTACGAGGGCGGCAAATGCAGTCGCTATCTGTTTTCGTTCGGCGCGGTGCCGAACCAGGAGCTCGGCCAGCTGTTGCCCTATATGACGCAGACCTTCGGCAACACGTACTTCCTGCTCGGCGCTGACCGGGTCTGGCCGCATCAGATGTTCGGCATCGCGCAGCCCTTGATCGAGAAGCTCGGCGGCAGGGTGGTCGGGACGAAGTACACGCTGGGGACCGAGACGGACTTCTCACCGTTGATCAAGGAGGTCGCGGCGAGCAAGGCCAAGGTGCTGCTGTTCGCGCTGAAGGGCGACGGGATGGACTTCATCCGGCAGGCCGACGAGGCCGGATTGCTCAAGGAGATCACCGTCGCTTTCCTCGGATTGTCCGAGGTCGATCTCGGTATCTTCCGCGGCAAGGGCCAGAACATGGTGACGGTCGTGCCGGCGGTCGCGGCGAGCGAGGATCCGGCCGTGAAGGCGTTCGTCGCCAAGGCGCGCGCCGCGGCGAACCCGGGCGTCGCAGTGTCGAACTATGTGATGACGCACTACAACACCCTGATCGCACTCAAGGCGGCGGCCGAGAAGGCCGGCAAGCTCGACAAGGAGGCCATCATCGACGCGATGGCTGGCCTCACCATTGCGTCGCCGACCGGGCCGGTGACGCTCGGCCAGGATCACCACGCGGCGATGAACATGTTCATCGCCAAGACGCAAGGTACCGAACTGGTGCAGGTCCGGCCGATCGGCGAGATCGCGCCGCAGCCCGGATGCAGTTTGGCGGGTCGCTGACGCTCGGCCGGGCATGAGCCTTGAAGGCCGCCACACTCGCAAAAAAGTGAGCCAGGGCGGTCATCCGCTGTCGGTTCCACCCCGGTTCGTTCGTCTTTCAGCCAGAACGCACTGCATGGGAGTTCCGGAATGACCAATTCAGCCTATCGCTGGGTGATCGTCGCGGCCGGCGGCCTGCTTGGCTGCGTCGCGATCGGCGGCATGTTCTCGCTGCCGGTGTTCCTGCAGCCGATGGCGCGGGAGACCGGCTGGTCGGTGACCGGCATCTCCAGCGCGATGACGATCGGCTTCCTCGCAATGGCCTTCACCAGCATGATCTGGGGCACGCTGTCCGACCGTTTCGGACCGCTCCCGGTGGTGCTGACCGGATCGGTCGTGCTGGCGGCAAGCCTTGCGCTCGCAAGCCAGGCACCGTCGCTGCTGGCATTTCAGTTTCTCTTCGGCGCGCTGGTCGGCGCGGCAACGGCCGCGATCTTTGCCCCGATGATGGCCTGCGTCACCGGCTGGTTCGACACCCATCGCAGTCTTGCCGTCTCGCTGGTGTCGGCCGGCATGGGCATGGCGCCGATGACGATGTCGCCGCTCGCCGCCTGGCTGATCTCCCACCACGACTGGCGGACATCGATGCTGATCGTCTCAGGCGTGGTCGGCGCGATCATGATCCCGGTCTCGTTCCTGGTGCGACGCCCGCCGGCGCTGCAAGGCGGCCACGCTGAAGCGGCGAGCACGAACGGTGAGCCGTCGATGTCGCTGGCGCAGGCGCTGCGCTCGCCGCAATTCATCATCCTGATCGCGACCAATTTCTTCTGCTGCGCGACACATTCGGGGCCGATCATCCACACGGTGAGCTACGCGGTCACCTGCGGCATCCCGATGGTCGCCGCGGTGACGATCTACAGCGTGGAAGGGCTCGCCGGGATGGGCGGCCGCATCGCCTTCGGCCTGCTCGGCGACCGCTTCGGCGCCAAGCGCGTGCTGGTGCTGGGGCTGCTGGCGCAGGCGTTCGGCGCGCTCGGTTATGTCTTCGTGCGCGAGCTGGCCGCATTCTACGCGGTCGCGGCGATCTTCGGCTTCATCTATGCTGGCACCATGCCGCTGTATTCCGTGCTGATCCGCGAGAATTTCCCGCTGCGCATGATGGGCACCGTGATCGGCGGCTCCGCGATGGCCGGCAGCCTCGGCATGGCGACCGGACCTTTGGCCGGCGGCCTGATCTACGACACCTTTGCGAGCTATACGTGGCTCTATGTCGGCTCCTGGGCTGTGGGCCTCGGCGCGTTCCTGATCATGATGACCTTCCGGCCGATGGCGGCGGCGCGGTCCTCAGCGGTGCCCGCGCCGGCGTGAGCTTGCCCCCTGTGTCAACAGCGCGCCGCTCGGAGAGATGCATTGTTCTTGCAGAGCGGCCGGCAAGGGGGCAACGTTGTGGCATCGCTGGATCGGTCGGGCGCACACACCCCGTTGCCATTGCAGCGACCGCCATCACAGCGCCAACGATGTCCTCGAGAGCCTACAATGTACCGTGATCTCCAATGGTCCCCGGCCGAAAAGAAGATCGCGCGCGCGGCTTATGATTCAGCTGTGCAGTGCGCACTCGCCAAGGTGATGGTCGAATTCAAAAGCAGGGCCGGCGCGGCGGCGACGCCATCGGAGATGTGGGAAGTTGGCGACTATCTGAACCAACAAAGGAGGGAGCTCGATGAGATGTTCGACTATCGATATTCGCAGCTCCCACTTGTCTTCGCGCGGCTCATTCGAGAACAGCATCTCGACGAAGCGCTGCTTGCGGGTTTGTCGGACGAGAAGCGCCAGGTCATCCGCTCCATTCTTTCCCTAGCCGAAAGGTGATCGCAAATCGCTTCACGCGCGGCCGCGCTTCGGGCGCCGAATGGCGCGCACCTTGTTGTTGGTCGAGCCGCTGCCGCAGAAGAACCGGTCCTTGCCGTCGGACTCGAGCCCGGAGACGAACACGCCCTGCGGCATCTCGAGCCGTTCCATCACCTCGCCGGTCTGCGGATCGATGCGCCTGATGTCGCTCTGGTCCTCTTCCCAGGTGCCGTGCCAGAGTTCGCCGTCGACCCAGGAGACGCCGGTGACGAACCGGTTGCTTTCGATGGTGCGCAGAACCTTGCCGGTTTCCGGATCGACCTGAACGATCATGCGGTCGCGATACTGGCCGACCCACAGCGAGCCTTCCGCCCAGGCAAGACCTGAGTCGCGGCCGCCGCCGGGCGAGGGGATCGTCGACACCACGCGTCCGCTGTTCGGCTCGATCTTCAGGATGCGGTCCTCGGCGATCTGATAGAGGTGCTTGCCGTCGAAGGCGGTGCCGGCATGGGCCGCGATGTCGAGGGTGCGGGTGGTATTGCCGCTGTCGGGATCGAAGGCGACCAGCCGGCCGCCGGCCGCGAACCAGACCTGCTCGCCGTCGAAGCTGACGCCGCCCACGCTCTCGACGCCTTCGAAGGCATATTCCCGGATGATCTCGGCCTCGGACTTCTTCATGCGGCGCTCCTGGTTGTTGTTTTGACGCGTTTTCTTGACGCGAACCGGTATCCACTTCGCTCGAAAACGCGCTGATTGCTCCCTGATTCTAGCCGTTCGGCAGCGGGGCAGGGAGTAACAACGTCGTCGTGAATCCCGGCACCGGGGGCGTCATCCAGCGCCTTGCGCGGGCGCGGCCGACCGACTGCACCTTGCCCGTGGCGGCCAGAGCGTCGAGCGCGCGCTGCACGGTGCGCTGGCTTGCCCCGAGTGCCACCGATAGCGCCGAGCTCGACCAGGCCTCGCCGTCGGCGAGGAAGGCCAGCACCGCCGCGTGCTCCTCCTCGACCGGCAGCGCCAGCACGGTGACCTCGCGGCGGCCATGCGGCTCCAGCACGAAGCCGTCGGGCGTCGCGCTGAGATCGGCGAGCGGCAGCAAGGCCCGCCGCAGCCGTCCGATCTCGACCCGCAGCCGCGCACGGTGCGATTCATCGGCATGCTTGCCGCGAAACGCGCGTGCGATCAGCGTGGCGCGCGAGACGTCCTGCGGCCACGCTTCGCCGAGCGCACGGGCGAGCGCGAACAGCACCGGTCGCCGCGTCAGCGAGACCGTGGTCCGGGAATCACGCACGACGTAGCGGCAGGCATCGACGACGAGCGCCTTCGATGCCATCAGGGCCTCGACCTCCGCGAGCAGCAGCGGCCGCTCATGACCGCGCGTGATCAGGCGCGCCGCCGGCGTGGCGAGCAGGTTCGCGGTACTTTCGACCTCGGCCGCAAGCTCGGCGATGCCGGCGCGGCGTGCGGCATCCTTTGCGCGGGCCAGCGCCTCGCGTGCCGGCTTGGTCCGCAGCCGTCGCATCGCGATTCCGGCGACGACCAGTTCATGTCCGACGAGCAGCGCCGGCGGGAAGGGCGCCGGGTCGAGGTCATCAAGCATGTGCTCGGCCGCATCGAGGCTCCCGATCAAGAGCAGGCGGCGGATCTCGAGATAGCCGGCATGCGCGGCGTTGAGCGCGTCGCCACGCGCCGCGAGCGTTGCGCGCGCCGCGGCGAGGCTCTTGCTGGGAAAGGAAAGGTCGCGCGACACCAGCGCGATCTCCGCTTCGGCCACCACGCAGCGGGCCCGCGCGATGGCTTCACGCGGGCCGAAGGCGCGGCCGGCGCGCCGCAACAGGTCCTTGGCACGGGTGAAATCGCCGAGCCGGGCCATCGCGATGCCGCGCAGCGCCAGCGCCGGCGCATCGTCGCGCAGGGCTACCCGTTTCAGTGCGCCGAGGGGATCACCCGCCGCGAGCGCGCGCGCCGCAGCGGTAATCAGCGAGTCCATTCGAATCCCGACACACTTGTCACTCTCGCCCTCCGAGGCCCGGTCTTAACCTAGCACATGACGACATGGATCTTCTCCAGAGAGATCGAATGATGACCGGAATCGAGACACATGAGGATTGGTTGAAAGGCCGCATCAGTGGCCGCGGTGCCGTGGTCGCGCGCTGGTTGTCGCTGGCGGCGGCGCCGACCTTCGCCGTGATGGCGCTGGTCGCCGCGCTGGCGCCGGCCGACATGATCTGCGGCGCCATGCAGGGACCGTTGTCGTTGCAGGGCATGGTCCCGATGTACGCGCTGATGAGTGCATTCCATCTGGCGCCGTGGTTGCGCCTGTTTCGATGACCGGCTCATCCCTCCGGCAGGGTGAAAACCGCGCAGGGCCGTGCGATGCCGCGCATCTCATGGGTGCCGAGCGCGACCAGCGGCGTCTCGGTCTCGGCGGCGAGCGCGCCCGAGACCAGCACGGTCTGCTCGAGCGGCTTGCACAGGCCTTCCAGCCGGCTGACCAGATTGACCGCGGCGCCGATCGCCGTGAAGTCGAGGCGGTCGGCGGCGCCGATATTGCCCCAGTGCACCTCGCCGAGATGCAGCGCCACGCCGAATGGCAGCGGCGGCAAGCCGTGCTTGCGCCGCTCGGTGTCGAGATGCGCCATGCCGACGCGGGCCGCCGACACCGCGCGCAATGCCGCCTCGCATGCGCTGCGCGCGCTGGTCGTGACCGGAAAGATCGCGAGCAGCCCGTCGCCGATGAATTTCAGCACCTCGCCGCCGAAGGCGTGGATCGCGCCGGCGATGCGGTCGAACCAGGCGTCGAGGGCCGCGATCACCTCGGCAGGTGGATGGCTTTCGGAGAGCGCGGTGAAGCCGCGCAGGTCGGCAAACAGCAGCGCCGCGCGGATGGTTTCGCCGGTGTTGCGCCGCAACGGCGATGCCAGGACGCGCGCCGCGCTGCGCCGGCCGAGATAGGCCTCCAGCGCCGCCGTCAATGTCGCCCGTGCCGCGAGCGCGGCGAGCGGTGCAGCCGTGAAGCGCGCCGCCTCGCGCAATTGATCCGCCTCGGCCGGCGTGAAGGCGCGGGTGCCGTTCCAGCCGAGGGTCGGGCCATCCGGCCGCGTTCCGATCGTGTCCTCGTGGATCGGGCCCGGCGCGAGGCTATTGAGCCAACGCCGGCCGGCATCGCCGGATCCGATCATATCAGGCATTGCAAAGGGTTGTTCCGGCGCGAAGCCGAGCGCCTCGATCACCTCGCCATTGCCGGCGCGCCACAGCCAGGTGCGCCGGGCGATCAGCGGGTGCGGAACTTCGAGCGTCAGCGCACCGCCGGCAAGCGGCAGGCCATCCGTGATAAGATGACTACCCAGATCCGCCAGCAACCGGTTGGCGCCTGCGGTCTCGGCGGCGGCGTCGACCAGCCAACTCAGAGTCGAGGACAATTGCATCGCCGCATCATGGGGTTGATGCGCCACCCTTGTCACGAATTATCCCTGAAGACCCACCGTCAATGGAGGAAGGATCGATGACTGAAGCCTTCATCGTTCAACGCGAGATCCAGATCGCAGCGCCGCCGGCAACCGTGTTCGCCTTCCTGACCGATCCGCAGAAGATCGTGAGTTGGATGGGGCTCGAGGCCGAGACCGAGTTGCATCCCGGCGGGCTGTATCTGCTCAAGGGCCTCGGCAACGACCGCGACCGCGCCGCACGCGGCGCGTTCCGCGAGGTCGTGCCGGTGCATCGTCTTGCCTACAGCTTCGGCTGGGAGGGCGGCGCGGAAGTGCCGCCGGGATCGAGCCTGATCGAGATCGACCTGATCAACAAGGACAGCGGCACGCTGTTGCGGATGACCCATAGCGGCCTGCCGAACGCCGAGCAGTGCGCGAGCCATAGCAGGGGTTGGACGCACTACCTTGCCAGGCTCGCGCTCGCGGCCGCGGGGCGAGCTCCAGGCCCCGACCGCGGTCCGCACGCCTGAACCGGCACGCTGGCGCGGTTCAGGCGGTTCGCTCATTTGACGTCAAGCGTCGCGCGCAGCATCCAGGCATGCTTCTCGTGTGCGGTGGTGCGGACGTTGAGCATGTCCATCGTCGCCTGATCGCCGGCGGACTCGGCGACTGTGAAAGCATCGCGGATGGTCCTCACGGCCGTCTCGTTGTCGTGGAGCAGTTCGGCCACCATCGCCTCCGAGTCGAGGCTGGCATATCCGTCCTTGATCGCGGTGAGCTTGGCGAATGCGGAATAGGTCTGCGGCACCAGTTCGCCGAGGGCGCGGATACGCTCGGCGATATCGTCGAGCGCCTGCCATTGCTCGCGATATTGCCCTTCGAACAGCGTGTGCAGGGCCTGGAACGTCGGACCCGTGACGTTCCAGTGATAGCCATGCGTCTTCAGATACAGCGCGCAGGTGTCGGCGAGGACGGTCGAGAGCGCCGCCGCGATATTCGTCCGCTCGGCCTCGGCGAAGCCGGTGTTGACGATAATCGTCATGGTCTTCTCCCTTGCGGTTCGGATTGAAATTCGGCGCGCGATCATGTCGGCCATTTCGAGCCGAGGATGATCGAGCAGAAGTTCACCCGTGTGTAATTCATGTCCTTGAGCGCCAGCACGTCGGCCTTGACGTTGCCGAAGGTGGTCAGCGGCTTCTTGATGGTGCCGGCCGCGAAATGATCGATGATGTTCTCCTTGAAGTTCGCCTCGCGCGGATGATGCGCGCAGACATGGTCGCGGTGCTCGTGCGAGAAATCGTCATAAGCGATGCCGAGCACGTCCATCTCGACGCCGGCGGTGACCAGCGCGATGGTCGGACGCATATGCTCGGGGATGCCGGGCGTGGTGTGCAGCGCGATCGAGGCCCAGACGTCCTCGATGTCGCGCTCGGCGACGCCGTAACCCCTGAGGAAGTCGCGTGCGGCGTTGGCGCCGTCGACCTCGAAGCGCAGATCGGGGCTGGCATGCTTGGCGGTGAGGCCCATGTCGTGGAACATGGCGCCGATATAGAGCAGCTCGGGATCGAACTTCAGCTTGCGGCGATCGCCGGTCAGCGCGCCCCAGAAGAACACGCGGCGGCTGTGATTGTAGAGCAGGTCGTCCTCGGTATCGCGCACCAGCTGGGTGGCGGCACGCGCCATGGCGCTGTCGGGTACACGGACGCCGGCGATGATCTCGGTCATTTCAAGACGCTCCTCGATATGGCAAGACGATGCCGTGGCGTGCGAAACACGCGGGCCGCCGGCGCTCGTCTCTGCGGTGTGTTCGGATCGCCTGGTCGCGTGATCCGTGGTGTGGTTGTCGCCCGCTTTGGCCTGATCTCGCAACGCTCGTGCGCCGCCGGATCGGGCCAAGGAGACATCGTTTCGCGCCAGCGGGCAGGGAGAAGGCATGGCGGTTCAGAAAGTGGCGATCGCGATTCACGAAGGGGTTCAAGCGCTCGATGTCGCCGGTCCTGTCGACGTGTTCGCGGAAACCAACGGCTTTGTCGCTGATGGCGACGGCTATGAGACCGTGCTGGTCGGCGCCAGCCGCGAACCGCTGCGCGCATCGAACGGCATGAAGATATCGGCCGATCTCAGTTTCGATGAGGCAGAAGCGAAATTCGACATCCTGCTGGTTGCCGGCGGGCCGGCATTGCCCGATGCCGAGCCGGATCCGGCGCTGACGCAGTGGCTGCGCGGGGCGCCCGCGCGCGCCGAGCTGTACGGTTCGATCTGCACCGGTGCCTTCGCGCTCGGCCATGCCGGGCTGCTCGACGGGCACAAGGTGACGACGCATTGGCAGAACGCGCAGCGTCTGGCGGCGTGCTTCCCGGCGGCCGAGGTGATCTTCGACCGGATCTACATTCGCGACGGCCGACTGATGACCTCCGCCGGCGTGACCGCGGGCATCGATCTCGGATTGGCGCTGGTCGCCGAGCGTCATGGGCCGCAGGTGGCGGTCGCGGTGGCCAAGCGGCTGGTCGTGGTGGCGCAACGCCAGGGCGGCCAGTCGCAGTTCAGCCCCTATCTCACCGCGCCGGTCGACGAGGATTCGCCGATTGCGCGCGCGCAGGCGCATGTCATGCAGCGTGTCGGCGAGCGCCACACGCTGCAAACGCTGGCCGATGCCGTCGGCATGAGCGTGCGCAATTTCGGCCGCGCCTTCGCCCAGGAGACCGGCATCACGCCGCACGAGTTCGTCGAACGCGCGCGGGTCGATGCCGCGCGCCGGCTGCTCGAGGGTTCGGACCGGCCGCTGAAGGCGGTTGCGTTCGATTGCGGCTTCGGTTCGGCGGACCGGATGCGCATCGTGTTCACCGAGCGGCTCGGCGTGTCGCCGGCGCAGTACCGCGCGAGTTTCCGCAAATTGTGACGTCGTTCATGGAGCGGAGCATGCCGTCAGCGTAGGATCGAAATCGCCGTTGCCAGCAACACATCTTCTTTCGAGAGGACGCCATGGACGCGCTCACGCTCTTCATCGTCCGTCACGCCGAAAAGCCTGATGATGGCTGGCCGGGGCCCGGCTTCACCGCGGACGGTGTGTCCGATACCGAGTCGCTTGTCCTGCGCGGCTGGCAGCGTGCCGGCGCGTGGACCGCGTTGTTTGGCACCGACCTCGGCAAGGGCGACTATGCCAAGCCTGACGCGATCTATGCCGCGACGCCCGGCACCACGCCCAACCGGGGCCCGAGCAGCCGTCCCGCCGAGACGATCGTAGCGCTTGCGGCGCGTCTTGGCGCGACACCCAACGAAGATTTCGGCAAGGGTCATGAGCCGGCGCTGATCAAGGCGCTGCTGGCGCTGAACGGCGTGGTGCTGCTGTGCTGGGAGCATAAGGCGATCATCGCCGACGTCCTTCCGTTGATACCGGTCAGCAGGGGCAAGCCGCCCACCAAATGGGACGCTAGCCGCTTCGACGTCGTGCTGCGCTTCCACCGCGCCAAGGGCGAAGACAAGTTCGTCTACAAGGAGCTGTTTCCGAAATTGCTGTCGGGCGATTCCGACGAGCCGCTGGGCAATTGAGCCGCGCTGTGGCCGCGCCGATCAGTCGAGACCGAGCGCCTTGCGCGATTTGCGCGTCAGCTTCGCGGCGATCAGCCCGTGCGCCTGGTCGAGATAGGCCTTGAGCTCGGCGTCGGGCAGGACGTCATTGCCGATCAATTGCACCCATTTAGCACGCGCCAGATACGGCGCCGGCCGCGCGAGCTCCTGCTCGATCAAAAGCTGATAGGCCATGTTCGAGGTCTTGAACATGAAGCCGCCGGTGCTCGCGATGAAGCCGCCGGCCAGCGCGAACATCTTGCCGCCGACCTTGAACACCGACGTGCCTTCCCATTGCACCACCTTGGTGGCGGCGGGCAGGCGCAGGCAATGAGCTTCGAAGGTTTTTGGGCGCATGAGTCGGAGGGCTGGAGGGCTTCAAAGCCATAGGGCAGCCGCGCGAAGACAGGCAAGCCCGGCGTGAACCGGCAATGCCGGGCCCGTCCCAGCCGTCGCTTCGTCCCCGGGAGCTCACGAAAACGTGGGTTGTCGCAGTTTCATCTGTAGATATATCGTAAGATATGTTTTCAGTAAGGAATGACCAATGAGACGATCGATGTTTGGCGGCCGGGACGATGACGGATTCCGGTTTGGGTTTTTTGCCATGGGACGGCACGGCCGGGGCGGCCATCGCTTTGGCCGCGGCGGACATGGCTTCTTCGGGCGGGGTGGCGGCGGCGACTTTCCGGGGTCGCGGCGGCTCTCGTCGCAGGACCTGCAACTCGTCATCCTCGCGCTGCTCGGCGAGCAGTCGGCGCACGGCTACGAGTTGATCAAGAAAATCGAGGAGCGGTCGGACGGCTTCTACAGCCCGAGCCCGGGCGTGATCTATCCGGCGCTGACCTTCCTCGAGGAGATCGGCCATGCCAGCGTCACCCAGGATGCGGCGCGCAAGCTCTACAGCATCACCGAGCAGGGCAAGGCGCATCTCGCCGAGAACCGTGCCACCGCTGACACCATTCTCCAGGCGCTGTCACGGATCGGCGGCCGCATGGAGGAGGTGCGCGAAGCCTTCGCCGGCGTGAGCGATCTCGATGGCGAATCCTCCGACGACGTCCACCGTGCCCGTCACGCCCTGAAGAGCGCGCTGCGCCAGAAGCGCGGCTGCGATGCCGCCGAGGCGCGCCGCATCGCGAAAATCCTCGACCGCGCCGTCGCTGAAATCCTGCAGCAATGACGCAATCGCAAGGGAGACCCTTCATGTACAACGCTGAACCGCACAGCGCGATTGCTGACGCCCGCGTCGCTGCCGTCATCGCGCGCCTGCAGGCCACGCGCCTCAGGCCGGCCGCCGGCGGTCCGCGCGGCAATCCGACGATGAGCCGCGATCCGCTCGACTATGCCGAGCAGGGCTTCTCGATCCACCCGGAGCAGGGCGAGCTGATCTATCTCTTGTGCCGCGGCCTGCGCGCCAAACGCGTCGCGGAGTTCGCAACCTCCGTCGGAATGTCGACGCTGTATCTCGCCGCCGCGATGCGCGACAATGGCGGCGGCACCGTGATCGGCTCGGAAATCGTGCCGGCCAAGGTCGTAGCCGCGAAGCGCAATCTCACCGAGGCCGGCCTTGCCGACTATGCCGAGATCCGTGAAGGCGATGCGCGCAAGACGCTGCGCGATCTCGGTGGTCCCGTGGACTTCATCCTGATCGACGGCTGGCCGGGCGACAAGGGACCGACACTCGCCCGCCAGGTGATCGAGATCGTTGCTCCGCAGCTTCGCGTCGGCGGCTATGTCATGAACGACAACGCCGAGGCGGATTTTCTGGAGTTCGTGCGCGATCCCAAAAATGGCTTTGTGTCGATCACGCTGCCGCTCAAGGGCGGTACCGAGCTCTGCCTGAAGGTCGCCTAAAGATTGGCTCGGCACGGCGAAATCCTGCTGGCGCGATTGTGAGCTGTAATGACATCACGCCACGCTGGATTTTGTCGGCGCTTCTTGCTCTGTTCGAGGAAAATCAGGAGCGAAGCGCCGCATGTCCGAAGCCCCGCCGATCCATCCGCTTGATCGTCCAATCTGGAGTGCGCTGACCACGAGGCAACGCGACCATGCGGAAGGCGGCGCCGAGGCAAGGCGCTTTCCGGTCGCGATCGCGCCCTTCGCCGACATGATCGACATGTCGCCGCGGAGTTTTGCCGCGCTCGGTGCGCTGTTGTCGGGGCCTGACATCGCGGTGCTGTTCACACCCGATCCTGTTGCTGTGCCGCCGGAGTTCAAGGCGCTGCTGGCCGAGACTGGCGAGCAGATGATCGGCCCACCGGCGGAGTTTTCTCTGCCCGGCGTCGAGATCGTCACGCTCGGCGCCGCCGACGTTCCCGCGATGATGGCGCTGACCGACATGACAAAGCCCGGACCGTTCAGCGCGCGGACACATGAGCTCGGCACCTTTCTCGGTATCCGCGTGGGCGGCGAACTGGTCGCGATGACCGGGGAACGGATGAAGCCGGGGAATTATACCGAGATGACCGCGGTCTGCGTGCATCCGGACCATCGCGGCCGCGGCTATGCGCAGGCGCTGCTGTCGGCGGTCGGCCGCCAGATCGTGGCGCGGGGCGAAATTCCATTCCTGCACGTCTTCACCAGCAACGTTTCGGCGATCGCGCTCTACCGCCGCCAGGGCATGGAGATCCGCCGCCGTCTGCACATCACGGTGCTGCAGAAGCAGGGGTAGTTGGGACGAAAGAGTTCAATTCAAGAACTGTCGGGTGCGTCCCTCAGAGCCGGGGGATCGCGCGCAACACGACGTACGAGGCGGATTGACATACCATTGGCATCATGCTGGTATGCCAGTTATGTCAACCTCTCTTCATCGCGATCAGGCCTATGCGCGCATCCGAGACCTCGTGATGTCGGGCGAATTCGCGCCGGATGAGCCATTGTCGGAACGCAGCCTGTCGGACCGGCTCGCGCTCGGGCGGACGCCGGTGCGCGAGGCTTTGAAAGCCCTCGCAAGAGACGGCCTGCTCACGATCCATCCGATGCGCGGCACCTTCGTGCGGCACTTGTCGTTCGACGATTTGCGCGAGATCCACGAACTGCGGCTCGCGCTCGAGGGCATGGCGGCCTATCTCGCCGCGACGCGAGGGCCGACCAGCGGCCTTGTGCAATCTGCCAGGGAGTTGCGCCGCATCAAGTCGCGCAGCGCGATCGATGTCGAGGAGGCACAGCAGGCCGGCTGGAGCTTTCATGACGAACTGTTCCGCGCCGCCGGCAACGGCCGGCTGGTCCAGGCCTACGATAATCTGCGCGCGCAAAGCGGGCTCGCGCTGCAAAAGATGCCGCAATACAACGTCGTGCGCACCCGCCAGGCGGTCAACGAACATCTCGACATCCATGCCGCGGTCGAGGCGCAGGACCCCGACACGGCGCAGCAGCTTATGTGGCGGCATTTGTCGTCGGCATTCGAGGCGCGGCTGAAGGCGCTCGGCGCCGTGCGGCCGCGCATCTCGGCAATTGGAGACCAGCGCTCATGAGCGGACGATCGGGCCTGCGGCGCGTTCTGGGATTGCCGCTCGCGGTTCAGATGCTGGTCGGCCTGGTCGCGGGACTTACCGTCGGTCTGCTGTGGCCGGATGTCGGCGCGAGCCTGCGGCCGCTCGGCACCGCATTCGTCGAGGCGGTGAAGATGATCGTCATTCCGGTGGTGTTCTCCTCGGTGGCGCTCGGCATCTATCGGATGGGCAGCGAGCTCAGGGTGCTCGGCCGCGTCGTCGTGATCTGCCTCGGCTATTTCTATCTCGCCACCGTGATCTCGATCGTGATCGGACTGCTGCTGAACGGGATCTTCCATCCCGGCGCCGGCGCGCCGCTGGCGGCGACCGGCAAGCTGCCGGCGAACCTCGCGGTGTCCGTCGACTGGATCAAGTTCTTCATGGACATGATCCCGTCGAACATCGTCGCTGCGATGGCCGAGCAAAAGATCCTGCCGGCGCTCGTGTTCGCGATCCTGTTCGGGCTTGCGCTGGCCTCGATCGGCAAGGTCGGCGAGCCGATGGTGGCGACGCTCGAAGCCGTGATGGCGGCGATGTTCAAGATGACGAAATGGATCACGGCGCTGGCGCCGATCGCCGTGTTTGCCATCATGTCGTGGCTGTTCGCGACCCAGGGCCTCGCGACGGTGGTTGCGCTCGCCAAGCTCGTGGCCGTGATGTATCTCGGCCTCGCCATCATGGTCGTGATCTTCTGGCTGATGCTGCTTGCGATCGGCGAGAAGCCGATCGCGGTGACGAAGGCGGTGATGGAGCCGATGCTGCTGGCATTCTCCACCCGCTCGTCGGAGGTCACGCTGCCACTCCACATGGAGAAGCTGCAGGCGATGGGCGTGCCGAACCGGATCGTCTCGGTGGTGCTGCCGCTCGGCTACGCCTTCAACCGCGACGGCGCGATCATGTATTTCGCTCTCGCCGTGACCTTTCTGGCCGAGGCCTATGGCGTGACGCTGACCTGGTCGACACTGCTGACCATCGTGATGGTCACAACCATCGCCAGCAAGGGCAGCGCCAATGTTCCCTCAGGTGGGCTGGTCGCCATCGCCATGGTGTTGTCGGCGATCGGCTTGCCGGTCGAGGCGCTGGCGATCATTGCCGGCGTCGACGCCTTCCTCGACATGGGCCGCACCGCGATCAACGTGTTCGGCAACACGGTTGCGGTGAAGCTGGTGCAGCGCTTTGGCGGCGAGTTTCCCGTGGAGGCGCCGGAGGCCGCGCCGCTCGCGCTGAAGACCCAGGACGCATGATGGACTCAGGAAATCCACAATGCGCGGCCGACATCGTCGACCTGCGCAGCGACACCGTGACATCGCCGACGGACACCATGTTTGAGGCGATGCGCCGTGCGCCGCTCGGCGACGACAGCCGCGACGGCGATCCGACCGTGCGCGCGCTGGAACAACGTGCGGCTGATTTGACCGGCAAGGCGGCCGCGCTGTTCGTGCCGAGCGGCACCATGGGCAATCTGCTGGCGATGCTTGCGCATGGCGCGCGTGGCGGGGAGGTGTTCTCCGACGCCGGCGCGCATCTGTTCAATTCGGAGATCGGCAGCGTGGTGACGATCGCGGGCCTGGTGCCGCGACCGGTTCCGAGCTACCGCGGCGCGATGCAGGAGGACGCGCTCGGGCAGGCAATCCATGCTGCGTCATCGGCGGGCCGGCCGCGACCGGCGTTGATCTGGATGGAGACCAGCCATAACGGCGCCGGCGGCACCGTGCCGCCACTGGCGCATATGGCGCGCGTTCACGCGCTCGGGCGCGACAACCGCATTGCCGTGCATGTCGACGGCGCGCGCCTGTTCAATGCGGCCGTGGCACTGGGGGTGAGTGCGCAGGAGATCGCCGCGCATGCCGACAGTCTGATGTTCTGCGTCTCGAAGGGATTGAGTGCGCCGGTCGGCAGCCTCTTGGTCGGTGATGCCGCCCTGATCGCGCAGGCGCGGGCGTTCCGCCGCTTCGTCGGCGGCAACATGCGCCAGGCCGGCGTGATCGCGGCCGCTAGTCTCGTCGCGCTCGATACCATGATTGCGCGCCTGCGCGACGACCATGAGTCCGCCGGACAACTCGCGCGCGGGCTGGCGTGGCTCGACCCGGCGATAGCCGAGCCCGGCCATGTGCAAACCAACATCCTGCGCATCGATGTATCGGGCAGTACGCAGAGCGCGGCCGACTGGGCGTCGCGGCTCAAGACGCAAGGCATTCTGGTGCAGGCAAGCGGCGCAAGCCAGCTTCGTCTTGTCACGCACCGCCATATCGACCGCGCCGCCGTCGAGCGGACGCTCCTGGCATTTTCGGCGGTCGTGCCAAAGGCGTGATGCGTTGTTGACGCATGAGCGCTGACGGTGACCGGCAGCGTTCCCTCGATCCGCACTCGGCAGTGACGACCGACACTCAGCTCTTCTTCGTCGCCCTTGCCCTGATCTTCCGCACAGCGGTTCCCGCAGCGATCCGCTTCAATGCATCTGCGAATGCACGTGCCGCAGGGCCGAGAGGCTCATCGAGCCGGTGGGCAAGATACGCCTCCATCGCAAGCGTGGCGTTGCGGCCGAGTGCGCCGGTTTCGACCCGCATCAGGCGGCGCTCTTTCAAGTCGCGCGCGACCTGCCAGAGCGGCAGGCGGCCCCAGCCGAGTCCGGCCAGGATCATGGCGTGCTTGGTATCCTGATTGCTCACCCTGCAAATTTGCGGCGAGAGCACGCCGAAGCTGCGTCCTTCCGACAGCGGCGTCGGATCCGACAGCACGATCTGCAGATAATCGGCAAGGTCGGCGACGCTCTTGCGGCCGCGCCGCGCGAGCGGATGGCTGGCGGAGGCGACGGCGACGATCTGCACGGCGCAGATCGCGTCGAGCGCGAGGCGGGGATCGCGAAAATCCTCGCCGACCGTGACAGTGAGCGCGCTGCGCCGTTCGGTCAGGGCGGCGATCGGCCCGCCCATCGGTTCGACCGCGAGCCGCACGCTCACCGACGGATAGGCCGCCCGCATTTCCGTCAGCGCCGCACCGACCGCGGCGATCGGAAACAGCGTGTCGACCACCAGCGAGAGTTCCGATTCCACTCCGTCGCCCAAGCCGTGCGCCCGCGCGCGCATCGCGTCGACGCGGAGCAGCAGATCGCGGGCGTTGCCGAGCAGTGCCTTGCCTTCCGCCGTCAGCGCCGGGCGATGGCCGGAGCGGTCGAACAGCATGAGACCGAGCGCAGCCTCGAAGTTGGCGATGGCATGGCTGACCGCGGACTGCACCCGCGCGAGCTTGGTCGCGGCGGCGCGAAAGCTGCCGCTCTCGGCGATGGTGACGAACACCCGGATCTGGTCGAGCGTGAGGTTATCGAGCATGATCTATGAAATCGATCAACTGGATGCAAAACATATCACTCCTGTCGATGATCGGGAAACGCTATCTGTGGTGGCTTGAGCCGGACGGGTGGACGCATGACGATCGAGACGGCCATGGCGCCGCAGAGCGAGGCAAGACGATGGGCGACAGTCGCCGTCGTGACCGGTTGCGGCATCGGCGCCGCGCTCCAGGTCGGCAAGGTGCCGATTGCCGCAACGATGCTGCAACAAGGCCTCGGCATCGACCTCGCTGCGGTCGGAACAATCGCCGGCATCTTTGCGGTGCTGGGGCTTGTCGGCAGCGTTCCGGCTGGCGTCGTGATCGCCGCGGTCGGCGCGCGCCGGGTGCTGCTGTGCGGGCTTGCGGCCGTCACGCTCGGTGCGGCGTCGGGTGCGCTGGCGCCGCAGCTTGCGGTGCTGCTGGGATCGCGCCTGCTGGAAGGGCTCGGCTTCCTGCTGGTGATGGTTTCCGCTCCTGCATTGCTCAATCGCGTGGTCGATATTGGCGCGCGTGACATCACCATGGCGGTGTGGAGTTGCGTGATCCCGTTCGGGATCGCATTGGCGCTGGTCGCGGGACCGATGTTCGACGGCTGGCGCGCGATCTGGTGGGCCAGTGCCGCGTTTGCCGCCCTGCTGTTCGTCCTTGCCGGCGTCATCGTGCCTGAAGTGGCATCGCGGACCGGCCCGACGCGTGCCGGCTTGATGCAGGAGGCTACCGCGCTGGCGCGGAGCCGCACCCTGGCGCTTCTGATGGTGCTGTTCGGGCTCTACAGCCTGATGTTCTTTGCGGTGTTCAGCTTCCTGCCGATCCTTTTGACCGAGCGACTTGGCGTGTCCAGCCAGAGCGCCGGCGGGCTCAGTGCGTTGGCGGCGGCGGCCAACGTCATCGGCAACCTCGCCGCCGGCAATCTGCTCGCGCGCGGGGTGAGCCGGACTGGGCTGATTGCAGTTGCTGCCTTCGTGATGGGCGCGTCCGCGCTCGGCATCTTCCTGCCGGTGCTGGGCGGCTGGGGCGCATTCATCCTGTGCCTGCTGTTCTCCGCGACCGGCGGCCTGATCCCGGCGACATTGCTCGCGACCGCGCCCGCGGCGGCGCGTTCGGCGGCGATGGTGCCGGTCATGATGGGCCTCTTGATGACAGGCAGCAATTTCGGCCAGGTGACCGCACCGATCGCGGTTGGCGCTATCGTCTCGGCATGGGGCTGGAGCGCGGCCTGCGTCATGGTGGTTGCGGCGGCGATCCTTGCCGGCTTGGCGGCATGGATGCTGGCGCGCGGCGATCACAACGGCGTCAGCGAGGCGAGAGACCCGGCTTGACGCCGTGCGCGCGGAGGGCGAAGGAGTGAAGGTCTCTCACGCCAACGACAACAGGAAAGCTTCATGACACGCGTGCGCTGTATCACCGAAATGGGCATGGGCGTCGACGTCCACGGCCGCGATGCCACCAAGGCCGCCAAGCGGGCGGTCTCGGATGCGATCCGCCATTCCAGCCTCGGCTTCTTCCGCATGCTCGGCAAGACCGCCAACGACATGTTCGTCGACGTCACGATCGCCGTGCCGAATCCCGAAGCGGTCGATACCGACGCCGTCGCCAGGGAACTGCCCTATGGCACCAAGACCGTGAAGGCGATCGCGGGCGGGCTCGAGATTCCGTCCGATGTGGGCAACGACCCGATCCTGATCGCGAACGCCGCCGTCATCGTCAGCTTCGACGACGGCAAGTAATCGAGGGAGCGGCGGGCGGCGTATGCGTGCGTCATTCGTCGCCCTTGAAGTAGTCGGGCTTGCCGGTGGTCCAGGTCTCGCCCCAATGCTGGCCGCCGCCGTCGACGGTCAACGTCTCGCCGGTGATGAACTTGCCAGAGGGCGCGGCGAGGTAGACGGTGGCCTCCGCGATGTCCCAGGGCGTGCCCGGACGCATCATCGGGTTGGAGCGCGGATAGGCGGCGCGCGCCGCCTCGCTGTAGACGTTCCAGCCCTCGGTCTCGATCGCGCCGGGCGCGATGCAGTTGATGCGGATGTTCAGCGGCGCCCATTCGACCGCAAGCGCGCGCGACAGCCCGATCACGCCGGCGCGCGCCGCGATCGTGTGCGCGATGCCGTAGAGGCCGTGCGTCGTGACCACCACGATGTTGACGATGCTGCCGGGATGTTTGCGGTCGCGCCAGCGCTGCGCGGCGGCCTGCATCATGTACCAGGTGCCATTGAGGTTGGTGTTGATGACCGCGTTCCAGCCCTTGATCGAGAAATCGATCGCGGCTTGCGGGAATTGGCCGCCGGCGCTGTTGACGAGATGATCGATACGGCCATGCGCGGTCCACAGTGCGTCGAACATCGCGCTGACCGCGTCGGGATCCCTGATATCGGCAACGTGCGCCGATGCCTTAAGGCCCCGATGGCCGAGCTGATCGACCAGCGCATCGAGCTTGTCGGCACTGCGTCCTGCGACCACGACATGTGCGCCGAGCCGGGCGAACAGCCATGCGATGGCGCGACCGATGCCGCCGGCGCCGCCCGATACGACGACCACCTGACCGGCCAACGCGTCGGCCGCAAACACGGTCGGGTGCGTTGCGAGTTCGTCGTCGGAAGGGCCGAGCGTTGCCTCTGTCTGTTGATCGTTCATGGCCGGTTGCAGACCTTGCGGCTTTCAATGAGCTCCGTACATTAGCCGTCCATCAACAACCCTGCAAAGCAACAACCCTGCAAAGAATGTCGACATGACTGATCTGTCAGCCTTTCCCATCACAAAACGCTGGCCCGCCCAGCATCCGGACCGCCTGCAGCTCTATTCGCTGCCGACGCCGAACGGCGTGAAGGTCTCGATCATGCTCGAGGAGATCGGGTTGCCCTACGAGGTCCATCTCGTCGACTTCAACAAGGACGACCAGAAGACGGTGGAGTTCCTGTCGCTGAACCCGAACGGCAAGATCCCGGCGATCCTCGATCCCAACGGTCCGGGCGCCAAGCCGCTGCCGCTGTTCGAGTCCGGCGCGATCCTGCAATATCTCGCCGAGAAGACCGGCAAGCTGTTGCCGGCGGATGCGGCGCGCCGCTACCAGGCGATCCAATGGGTGCACTTCCAGATGGGCGGCATCGGGCCGATGTTCGGCCAGGTCGGGTTCTTCCACAAATTCGCCGGCAAGGATTATGCGGACAAGCGGCCGCTGCAGCGCTATGTCGCCGAGTCCGCGCGCCTGCTCGGCGTGATGGAGGCGCATCTCGCCGGGCGGCAGTGGTTCATGGACGATGAATACAGCATCGCCGACATCTCGATGCTCGGCTGGGTGCGCAATCTGATCGGCTTATACGGCGCGCGCGAGCTCGTCGAGTTCGACCAGTTCAAGCATGTCGCGGCCTGGCTGGAGCGCGGTCTCAAGCGGCCGGCCGTGGAACGCGGGTTGAACATTCCGAAGCGGCCCTAAGCGGCCTGCTTCAGCAGCTCGTAGACGATCGGATTGTCGGCGCAGGCACTGAGGCCGCATTCGAGCAACGTTGAAAGCACGTTCAGCGCCGTCAGCCCGACCACCAGCCACACCGCACCTTGCGTGAATTTGCCGGGCGAAGTGCCCGGCGCCGTGCGGTGGTCGAACTGGCGGTCGAACAGCAGCATGGTGGCGAGCAGGACGATGGCGGCGATGAATCCGACCAGCGCCCACGTATAATAATGGTAGCCGAGCAGCACGGACCCATAGCCGGCGTCGCCGGGGAGGATGTGCAGCAGCACCTGCCGGGTCGAGACCGAGGCGCCGAGCACGGCTGTCAGCAGCGACAAGGCATAATGGCTCGGCCGCGGTCCGAAGCGGATGTTCAGGATCGGTCCGATCGCCAGCAGGGCGAAAAGGATGCGCTGCAACAAACACAGCGGGCAGGGCAGCTCGTGCAGCAGCAGCTGCGCCGCAAAGGCTGTGGCCAGCAACAGCGCGAGGCCATAGAGCGCGAGGGCATTGAGGGTCACGGCCTGCGTGTCGGTCATGGCTGGCCTCAGAACGACAGGGTGAGGCGGTCGGTGGCGTGGTGCAGCAAGGTCGCGACGCAAGCGACCAGGATCACCGCGAACAATCCGATCGCGACAGGGCGCGGGCCGTGCCAGGCCACCAGCATGGCGATGGTGATGGCGAGAAACAGCGCGGTGAATTCCATCTCAGCCTCCGGATGCGAGCCGGCCGTAGCCTATGACAGATTCGTGTGCGCGCGCGGCGGGCGCGAATGGCCATTGTCGCTTGCGCGCGGCTCCGCCAAGATGGCATCACCAGTTGAGTTCATTCCAGTCCGGGGCACCTCATGACCACAGACGCGATCAAGCCCGCCGTCCATCACAAACATCAGCCCTGGTACAAGATCCTCTACATCCAGGTGTTGATCGCGATCGCCGCCGGCGTCTTGATCGGTCATTTCTATCCCGGCCTCGGCAAACAGTTGAAGCCGCTCGGCGACGGCTTCATCGCGCTGATCAAGATGATGATTGCGCCGGTGATCTTCTGCACCGTGGTGCACGGCATCTCCTCGATGGGCGACCTCAAGCGCGTCGGCCGGGTCGGGCTGAAGGCGCTGATCTATTTCGAGGCGGTGTCGACGGTCGCGCTCGCGGTTGGCCTTCTGATCGGCGAACTGTTGCAGCCCGGTCGCGGCTTCAACATCGACCCCTCCACGATCGATCCGAAGTCGGTTTCCACCTACGTGACGCAGGCGAAAGAGCAGGGCATCGTCGCCCATTTGATGGCGATCATCCCCGACAGCTTCTTCGGCGCGCTTGCGCGCGGCGACCTGCTGCAGGTGCTGCTGATCTCGATCCTGTCGGGGTTTGCCATTGCCTTGATGGGCAAGCCCGGCGAGCCGATCGCCGAGGCGATCGACAAGGCGTCCAAGATGTTCTTCGGCATCATCCGGATGATCGTCCGCGTCGCGCCGCTCGGCGCGTTCGGCGCGATGGCCTTCACGGTCGGCGCCTACGGTCTCGGCTCGCTGGTGAATCTGGCGGCGCTGATCGGCACGTTCTATCTCACCAGCGTGCTGTTCGTGCTGATCGTGCTGGGCGCGATCGCGCGGCTGGCGGGCTTTTCGATCCTCCGCTTCATCGCCTATATCAAGGACGAGCTCCTGATCGTGCTCGGCACCTCGTCGTCGGAGACGGTGCTGCCGCAGATGATCCAGAAGATGGAGCATCTCGGCGCCTCGCGTTCGGTGGTCGGCCTCGTGGTGCCGACCGGCTACAGCTTCAATCTCGACGGCACCAACATCTACATGACGCTGGCGACGCTGTTCCTGGCGCAGGCCACCAACACCCATCTGACGATCTGGCAGGAGCTCGGCATCCTCGGCATCGCCATGATCACCTCGAAGGGCGCCTCCGGCGTCACCGGCGCCGGCTTCATCACGCTGGCCGCGACGCTGTCGATCGTGCCCGACATTCCGATCCAGTCGATCGCCATCCTGGTCGGCATCGACAAGTTCATGAGCGAGTGCCGCGCGCTCACCAATTTGATCGGCAACGGCGTCGCCTGCGTCGTGATCAGCCTCTCCGAGGGCGAGCTCGACAAGGCCGCGCTGCACGAGACGATGGCGCATCCGCTTGAGCTCGGCGAGGCGCTCGAGCCGGGCGGGACGGGCTAGGTAGTGTGGACACTAGCGCATCCATAGGACAATGGCTGCGAGGGTGACGACGGCGCGATAATTTCGGGCGGTCTTTTCGAAGCGGGTTGCGACGCGTCGGAACTGCTTGAGCTTTGAGAAGCAGCATTCCACGAGATGGCGCTGGGCATAGAGATGCTTGTCGAGCGGATATTTGAGCGCGCGTGACGGGTTGTTGGGAATGACGGCGAGCGCGCCCTTGGCGGCGATGGCTTGGCGCAAGTGATCGGCATCATAGGCCGTGTCGGCCATGACGACCTCGGCGGATAAGCCCTCAATCAATGCGGCGGCCTGCGGTGCATCGCCCTTCTGACCTGCGGTAAGCGTGAACCGCACGGGACATCCCAAGCCTCGAACGGCCATATGTATCTTGGTGCTCAGGCCCCCGCGCGAGCGGCCGATCGCTTGATCTTCAGACCCCCCTTTTTGGCCCCGGCGGCGTGCTGATGTGCCCGAACGATGGTGGAATCGACGATCAGATATTCGAAGTCCGGGTCATCGGACATCGCCTCGAATATCCGCCACCAAACACCCTTGATGCTCCATCGGCTGAAGCGTCGGAACACGCTGTTCCAATCCCCAAAGACCTCAGGGAGATCGCGCCAGGGAGACCCCGTACGCACGATCCACAGCACACCTTCCACGAACATCCGGTTGTCGCGACCGGTAGAGCCCTTCTGATCGGGGCGCCCTATGATCAGCGGCGCCATCCGCTCCCACGTCGCGTCGCTCAACACCAATCGGTCCATCGCACCCAAGGCTGCCTCCCAAAAGCAGCCTTGAATCTGATTTGCTCCTAAAAGGGAATCCTTAGAGTCCACACCACCTAGAGCAATATGAAGTTATGGGGCCGTCGCAGGGGGCGCTGCCAAAATATCGAAAACAACCCCATGCAAAGTAGCCGGCGGCGGCCGGCGTTCGACCAGCAGCTTGACATGTCGGGCAACTCAGGGATATTCTTCTAATATTCAGAAATTGCGCAAATGTTGCCTCGCGCCAAGGCTGTCGCATAAGGCATTTGCGGGCTTCTGCAACTGAGGCTTCTACGTCGCAGGCGGGAGAGGGAACGCGCCGTATTCGCGGCCGCAGCCTGGGTCGTGAACCCGTAAAGTGGGGAGGGCCCGCACGTCAGGATGACGAATATGCGCCAAGCTTTGAGTGCATAATGCGCCACATTGCCTCCCCACCTTGCGGAAGGCTGCTGCTTGTGGCCCGGTTGAGACACGCGGTCGAGCTCTAGGAATGTCGGCTCGCCGGGGTAGATCGGAAGTCATCGGCGGACGATCAATACGACGCGAATGATCCTTCCCGGACACGCCGCCTGTGCGGAGAGTTTCACGGCGTGCAGCGCCCTTTTGTTTGTCCTTCCCGGCGCGGTCAGGCCGCAAGTTCCTCGGTCTCTCTGGCGAGATGCCCCGCACTCCAGCCCCGGATCGCGTCGACGACCGGAATGAAGCTCTGGCCCTTGCGGGTCAGGCGGTACTCGACCTTCGGCGGTACAGTGCCGAAGTCCTTGCGTTCGATCAGGCCGCTCGCGGCCAGCGCCTTGAGCTCGCGCGACAGCACGCGCGGTGCGATCTCGGCGCTGCCGGCAAGGCCGCGCAGCAGGCCGGACCTAATCTCGCCGTAGCGGCGCGGCCCATCCTTGAGGTCCCACATGATCCGCAGTTTGTATTTGCCGCTGATCAGCTTCTGGAACGCGGCGACCGGACAGCGGTGACCGCGCGACTCTTTCCGGTTCGGCATGACAGAGATCTCCGTCGAGGCCGGCATCTAACGCCGAACCGTTGCGAACGTCCATAGTATCATTTTTGTCCATACTTGCACTGTCGCTACTTGCGTGCCTAACTCGCATTCAGTTGCGGAGCGGAAAGGAAACGGCGTGATCCTTGTCTCGGGCGCGACGGGACTGAACGGCAGCGCACTCGTGCGCTTGTTGTCTGCGCGCGGGGTTCCGGTGCGCGCATTGGTCCGCGATCCCGCAAGAGCCGCGGCGCTGGCCGCCCTGCCGCACGTTGAAATCGCCGTCGGCGACATGGCCAGGTCGGAGACGCTCGCCGCGCCGCTCAAGGGTGTGACGCGCGCGATGCTGATCTCGTCGTCGGTGCCGACCATGACCGAGGTGCAATCGACCTTTATCGATGCTGCGAAAAAGGCTGGCGTCCGTCATGTCGTCAAGCTGTCCGGCATCATTCCCGACGTGAAGTCGGCGTTCCGCTTTGGACGGATGCACGGCGAGATCGAGAAATATCTCGAAAACTCCGGCCTCGCGTTCACGCATCTGCGTGCCGGCGAGTTCATGCATTCCTATTTCCGGCAGGTGCCGATGATCCTCGGCAAGGGTGCGCTGTTCCTGCCGATGGAAGACGCGAGGATCGCCTCCGTCGACATCGACGATATCGCAGCAGTCGCCGCCGCTGTGCTCACCGGATCGGGACACGAAGGCAAGATCTATCCTCTGACCGGCCCGGAGGCGCTGACGATGACCGAGGTGGCGCAAAAGCTGTCGGTCGTCGCCGGCAAACCGGTCAAATACATCAACGTGCCGCCGGAGGACGCCAAACGCGCCCAGCTAGCCGCCGGCCTGCCGCCCTACCTTGTTGACGCGCTGGGCGAACTGTTCGCCGAGCGGCGCAAGGGCGGCGAGTCACACGTCTGGCCGACGATCGCCGCGGTGTTTAAGATGAAGCCGACGTCGTTCGACCAGTTCGCAGCGAAGCATGCGGCGATCTTTCGTGGCGAGCAGCCGGCGCCGAGATTGTGAAAGGTATACATGAAGCAGTTCCTCATCCGTTATCGCCGCACGACCGCGACCGCCGACGCCTGGCACGAGGACATCAAGCGCTTCATCGCGCAGATCGAGGCCGATCCGGAATTGCGCGGACGGATCTCCTACCGGTGCATGAAGGTGCGCGACAGCGACGAATATATGCACCTTGCGACGCCAACGGACGATGCCGCAGTCAAGGCGCTGCAAAGCCGCGACTGGTTCAAGCGCTATAACGAGCAGACCCGCGCGGCCGCAGGCGGCTCGGTCGAGGTGCTGCCGCTTGAGATCGTCGCCGAGACCGCCCCCGCGTAACGAAGAAATAGCGCCCCTGCCGGGTTTAGGTACACGGCCTAGTCCCATCCAGCCCAATCCAGGAATGCTTAGCTATGCTCACCGTCTATGGCGAAGGTCGTGGCTTCCGTGTTGTTTGGCTGCTCGAGGAATTAGGACTGGCCTATCGGCTGCGCCCGGTCGATCTGCTCGCAGCCGAGAAGGATCGCGATTTCCTCGCGGTCAACCCCGCCGGCTTCATTCCCGTACTGCAGGACGGCGAGACGATCATGGTCGAATCGATCGCGATTCTTGAGTATCTGCTCGCCCGCCACGGCTCAGGTTCGCTTGCCGTCGCTCCGGACGATCCCGCCTTCGCTTCCTATCTGCAATTTCTCCACTTGGGCGAGGCCGGGCTCGCCGGGCCGATGAACGCCGTCATTGTCGGTCGCCAACTGGCGCCCGCAGCCGAGCGAGATGCCCGGGTTACCTGCTGGGCTCTCGAGACCTTCGAGAGCCGGCTGGGGTTGGTTATCCGCCGCCTCGCGGATTGCCCCTATCTCGCCGGCGACCGATTCACTGCTGCCGATATCTCGGTGAGCTACGCCCTCCTGCTCGGCATGCGAACCGGCAACTACGTCCCCGGTCCTGCCGAACGGGACTATCTCGCCCGCACGACGGCACGCCCTGCCTACCTCCGAGCGATGGAAAGCTGCCAGGCCACCAAGGCTTGGGCGGCGAGATCACCGGGATTGTAGTGCTCGCTTCATCGAAGCAGCCAGGCGACTGGAGTAGTACTGCGTAAGCCGTGCACTCATTGAGCGGCCGGCGCCTGATGACCGCTTAACCGCAACAGCGGCGGAAAAGCGGGTATCTCCCGAGATCGCCGATGGGCCAATAGGAGACTTCACGGCTGGCTATTTGATTCACCTCATCGGTGCGTGCGAGCTCGTGGTGTGCAATATGATGCGATGGGCCGAAGGCGGGAGGATGCCATTTGTCAATTCGTCAGCCTTTTTTGCAGTTTGGCCCGCACAAGATCGATGTGATTTCGCAACATATATAGCATACTCGCGTAGGCGGCCGGTAGCTTGAGACTGTCAGCTTGTTCTTCAAGCTGATCGAGCTTCGCGATCATTGCAGCCGTGTCGCGTTCGGTGGGGCTCGATATAGTATCATCCAGAAATCTCAGCTCGCCGTACAGCCGAAAAATCTTTGTTCGCATTAGCCAATCGTAAAATGACGGCAGAAATCTTATAATCGGATAAAGCAAGCCGATAACCGGAATGAGCAGTACTAATAGCCTTCCGACCAGTTCAACCATCCAAAAAGGAAGATAATTCTGCAGGAATGGCGGCCCAGACTTGTAAAACCGATTTGCCTCACTGCTTAGGGGAACGTCGATAGATTGAGCGGCTGGGAA